>CBIHLF010000018.1:0-100423 GCA_966210435.1 uncultured Pseudomonas sp.
TCCATTGCCTCTGGCATAGGCCGAGTCGATCAACAGGTTGGCATCCGGTGCAACCACCGCCGAGAGCAGCAGTGCGCAGGTCGAGAGTGCCAGTACGCGAAGAGTCTTGTTAACCATGATCGGTTGCTCCGTGGAAGCGATGTGGGGCATTCGCAGCCTGCTCGCTGCAATTGGCGTATCCCTTCGCCGGGCTGTGCGGCCGGCGGCACTTGCGCGTTGGTTGGGGCAGTGCTCCTTTGCGTCAGTATGCGATTTTCCCCAGCGGAAATTGTGCGGTCGTTTCAAACAATGAAAAATTCGCTAGACCAAAAACGGCGAGTGCTCGACACTTTCTGAAACAAATGCGCGTGCAGGATCGCTCGCCCGGCGCAAAAAGAAAAAAAGCCAACAACGCTCCACGACGAGGACATGGTAATGGACGATCTATACCCCGCCGGCCCGGTCAGTGTGCCCGCCACACTGACTCGCCCCACAAAAGCCTATAAAAACCAGGCCTGGCTTGCAGTCGCCAGCCTGGGCTTGTTCGTGATGCTGTATTTCGCCCTGGTCGGTTGGTTCGGCTGGACGGCCTGGCGGCTCATCAACACCGGGATGGCCGGGGGCGATGGCTCGTTCGGCTACGTCCTGGTCGGCGGCTGTGCGGCCTTTCTCTGTGTGTTCCTGCTCAAGGCGCTGTTTTTCGTCAACCGCGGTGGCGCGCCCGATCATGTGCAGGTGCTCGCCGAGGACCACCCTAAGCTCTTCGCCTTTCTCTATCAGTTGGCGGACGAGGCGGGGGCGCCGCGCCCGCATCGGGTGTATCTGTCGGCACGGGTGAACGCGGCGGTGTTCTACGACCTGTCGATCTTCAACCTGCTGTTTCCCTCGCGCAAGAACCTGGAGATCGGCCTGTCGCTGGTCAACGTGCTGACCCTGAGTGAACTCAAGGCCGTGCTGGCCCATGAGTTCGGTCATTTCGCCCAGCGCTCCATGGCCATCGGCAGTTGGGTGTATATCGCCCAGCAGATCGCCGCCCACGTCGTCGCCAAACGCGATGCCCTGGATAAGCTCCTCGGCCTGATCTCGCGCATCGACCTGCGGATCGCCTGGATCGGCTGGTTGCTGTCGCTGATCGTCTGGTCGATCCGCTCGCTGCTCGATACGGTGTTTCGCCTGGTGGTGCTGGCGCAGCGTGCGCTGTCGCGGCAGATGGAGTTTCAGGCGGATCTGGTGGCCGTTGCGCTGACCGGCAGTGATGAGCTGGTGCATGCCCTGCACAAGCTGCAGTCGGCCGATGAGGCGTGGGATCGCACCCTGTCATTCGCCAACGGCGAATACCATCAGGGCCGCGCGGTCGATGACCTGTTCGACGTGCAGACCCGCATCATCGAGCGCATGGCGCAGATTCTCAACGACCCGGCCTATGGCCAGGTACCCGCCGACGAAACGGTCGCGCCGGACCAGCGCCGGGTGTTCGCTTCCAGCTTCGCCCAGCCGCCGCAAATGTGGTCGACCCACCCGGCCAACGCCGACCGTGAAGAGAATGCCAAGCGGACCTACCTGGCCGCCCCGCACGATGCGCGCAGCGCCTGGCTGCTGTTCGAGGACCCCAGCGACGTCCGCCAGCAATTGACCCGCTCGCTGTTCAGCGACGCCGAGCTGCAGCAGGTGACGCAGGAGCAGACCCAGCAGGCGCTCGAGGCGCGTTACGCCATGCTGCAATATGCGGCGCAGTATCAAGGCACCTATCTTGGCCGCGCGCTGGCCCGCCATGCGGCGCAACCCGCCGAGCTCTACCGGGTCGACGCCGCGATCGCAGACCCGGCCAGTGCGCTGGCTGCGCTGTACCCCGCATCGCTGGCGCAGGACCTCAGTCAGTGGCGCACCCTGGAGGAAGAAAAGGCCCTGCTCGAGGCGTTGCGCGACAAGGTCTACAAAGCCTCCGGCAGCAGCATCATGTTCCGCGGCAAAGCCCTGGCGCGGGCTGACCTGGCGCGTGTGGTCGAGCAGGTCGGCGAGGAAATCGAAAGCGTACGCGCGCGTATCTTCGCCCACGACCGGCAGTGCCGCGCGGTGCATCTGGCCGTGGCCGCCAACCTGGGCAACGGCTGGAGCGACTACCTGATCGGCCTGATCGATGTGCTGCACTATGCCGAACACAGCCTTGCCGACCTGCGCGATGCCCAGGGCCTGTTGAGCAACGTCACCGCCGTGGTCACCGCCGACGGCAAGGTCAGTGCGCGCGAACTCAAGCGTCTGCTGAAAACTGCCAATGAGCTGCACCGGGTACTGGGCGTGATTCACGGGCACAAGGCCGAGCTGCTGCTCGATGCCGAGCTGGCCGCACGGCTTGGCGTGCAGTCCTGGGCCGAATCCGTGGAGACGTTCAGCTTGCCTCTGGCGAGCAATGACAATATCAACGACTGGATGCGGGTCATCGACGGTTGGGTCAACAGCTTGGCCGGGCAGCTTGCGGATCTGTGCTCGGCGACCCTGGAGCAGCTGCTGCACACCGAGGCCGAGCTCGCGCGGCAATTGCGCGAACAACAAGCGGCGCCCGCGGCGCCGACACCCTCGCAGATCCCCTTGCAGTATGGCGTGTTGTTGGCCGGCGCCGAACGTAAACGCCAGAATAAGCTCGACTGGTGGGACCGCTTCCAGATCGCCGACGGCCTGTTCGCCACCTTTGCCCGTCTGCTCGTCGCGGGGGCGATAGTCGGCGTGGTGCTCGGTTTCGGCAGCCTGGCCGGTTTGGAAACCAGCGTCTCGGTGTACAACGGTCTGGGCACCCCGGTGGTTGCGCAGATCGCCGACCGCACGGTGCGGCTTGCCGCGTTTTCCGCCACCCAGGTCGATGTCGAGCTGAAGGACGACAGCCAGGTCAGTGCCCGTACCGCGAGCGGCGAGCTGATCGAGACGTTCGCTCCGAGCCTGTCCGGCGTCGGCTTGCATTATGTCTACAACGTCGCCGGCGCCAGCCCGCTGGTGCAGTGGACCGCGGTGTACGGCAATGTCGCCGAGGAGCGGCCGAATATCCTTGGCGCGCCGCGCTGGTCGAGTGCGCATGCCGACCTGTTTTTCAGCGAGCCGCCTGAGACCATCAAGAGCAAGAGCGGTGGCGGCAAGCGCCGGGTGCTGGACGGCATGGGCGAACGGGCGCCGGAAGAGGTGCTTGCGGTGGCGACCGACCCCAAGGAGGCCGGGCAGATCATCCGTGCCCACGCCCGCTGGGATGACGCCGGCAGCCCCCATCACGGCGATTGGCAGAGCCTCGCGCAGCAGCTCGAGGCTGCGGAGTAACGCGGCGTCAGCGCGGCCGATCAGCGGATGCCGTAGCGGCGCTTCAGGGCGCCGACTTCGGCCGCGTTGCTATGCAGGAAGGTGTCGAACTCCTCGACCACCGCGGGGTGACGGATGCTCGACAAGCGATAAAAGCCCTGGACGTGCGGCAGCGTTTCGTCGAACACCAGGGCGTCGGGTTTGTGCAGGACCTGCGCCAACTGGTAGCGGCCCACGTCGACGTTCATGTACACACCATCCACCCGGCCGGCTATGCCCTGCAGCAGCGACTGCTGGAGGCTGGTGACTTCGCGCACAATCAGCGTGCCCTGACGTATCGCGTCGAGATACTTCCAGGGGGTGAACCCGCGCACGGTGCCCAGGCTGGTCAGGCGTTCGAGGCCTTGGCCGAGGTGCGCCGGGAGCACCAGTACGCCGTCGGTATAGCTCGCCACCGGAGCCGAATAGCGGATGGCTTTGCCCAGGCGAGCGGCCGTTTGCCAACTGGGGTTGTCCGGGTATTTGAAGTCCAGTTTTTCCCCGAAGAAGTTGCGGTAGAGGCGGGCGACGGGCAGCGCCTGGTATTCGAAACGGTAACCCTTGCTGCGCGCGAACGCGTCCAGCACATCGCGGGCGAAGCCGCTGAACGCGTCGCCTTCGTTGCTGTAATGCGGGTAGTAGTTCAGCGCTTCCACGCCCACCAGATAGTCGGTTTCGGCGTAGGCCTGGCGGCAAACCGCGGAAATCAGCAGCGCGATAACCAGGCGTCTCATGCTTGCACTCCGGGACTTTGGATTGCTGTTCAGCGTAGAAGAAAATCCTCACGCAGGTCGCGCGGCGACCCCGCCAACCACTTTCCCTGAACTCATTGCGCCTGAACGGCCTCACAATTAAAGAGCGTTCAAGCGGGGCTGCACGTCATCGGTGGTCATTCTGCGCTTGTGCGCCAGGTGGCTGTCAGTGCCAAGCAATGACGGCCTTATTGGAGATCCAGAGAGGAGACGCCCATGACCATGTTGAAGAATCGCCTGGCGGCGGCCGTCATAGTTCCGCTGCTCGCCATGTCGGCGCTGGCTGCCGAAACCGGGACACAAGAGGCGGTCAAACCCTACAGCAAACCCGATAACAGCTTTATCAGCATCAACGGTGCCGTGACCTCGGCCGGGCCGGACAGCTTCGTGCTCGACTATGGTGACGGCGTCATCACCGTCGAAATGGATGACTGGGACTGGTATCACGAGGGCTACAAGCTGATCGACGGTGACAACGTCACAGTGTACGGACGTATTGACGACGACCTGTTCGAAGTCCCGAAAATCGAGGCCGACAGTGTCTATGTGAAGGGGTTGAACAGCTTCTTTTTCGCCAGTGATGCCGACGAGGAGGACGTGGCTCATATCAGCGTGGTGACCACTACCACGGCAGCCATCCAGGGCAACGTGAAGAGCATCGAAGGCCGGGAGTTCACCGTCGACACCGGTACGGGCACGGTGCGCGTCGATACTTCGAGCATGCCCTATAACCCGCTCGACAAGCAGGGTTATCAGCAACTCAAGGAAGGCGACCGGGTCAGTGTGGTCGGCGCGCTGAACCCCGGGTTTTTCTCCAAGCGGGAAATCGAAGCGGATGCGGTGATGACCCTGAGCCGGGATAAAGCCAAGCAATCGAGCTGAGTGCTTGGCCTTGCCGGGCATTGTGCCGCCGCGCGAATCCCGCGGGGCATTCGGCGGCGGCAACCGCTTCTAATGCGCCGCCAACTGGTTCTGCGGGTAGAGCGGCGAGCGCGGGCCGGGCAGGATACCGTTGGCGTGTGGGCTCAACAGGCGCTGGCTGGCGATGCCCGCGACCTCATGACCACGGTCGTTGAGGGTGTTGATGATCTGGTTGACCGCCGCGGTGATCAGCATGCCGACCAGGCCGCCGCCGGAGTTGTTCTGGTTCTCCGCGGTGCTGGCGAAAGCGTTGCCCTGCCACAGTTGCTGGCCAGTGCGCAGGTCGATCAGTTTGGCGCTAACGGCCACTGCGGTTTCACTGGCGATCACCTTGTAGCTGCTGCCGTACTGGCTGACCTCTATATACAGCGCCGCATCCGCGCCGAAGATTTCATGCAGCTTGGCCGGTGGCGCCGCTTGCATTTCTTCGGGGTTGAGCAGGCCGTTCTGCCTGAAGGTTTCGTCGACCAGAGCCACCGGCAGCACGTAATAACCGGCTTCGGCGAGCGGTAGCGTCACCTGGGAGAGCACGCTGTAGGTCGCCTTGACGTCCGGCGAGGTGTTGATCGGTGGCAGCACCAGGATCGAGGCCGGGTTGCTTTGCCGAAACGCGCTGTAGTCATAGGGCGTGGATTGCCCGGCGCAGCCGGCGAGCAGGCTGACGAGCAGCAGCGGGAGCAGTTTGCTGAAAGAAGGCATCATGGCTGATCGGTCTCCGGCTTATTCGCGGCGTTGCGCAGAAGAAAGTCCATGTAAGGCGCGGACTCCGGAAACAGCGCTTTCTCGGTTTCGAACTGCTGGCGTACCTGATCGGCCTTGCCGACCTCGGCATAGAGCATGCCCAGGTGTGCGTGAAAACCCGGCGCGGGCGTTCTTGCTTTGCTGCGGGCCTCCTGCAGGCTGGCTTCCAGGGCGATGATCTGCTGCGACGGGTCGCTGGTTTCGCCATTGAAGTGGGCGTAGACCTGTTCCTGATAACCGCTCCAGTGGTAGAGCGGCTGGGGTTGGGCGGCGCAGCCGCCGAGCAGACCAGCCACCGCCAGGGAAAGTGTCAGGTGGCGTAGTGGTGCGCAAACTAGCGGGAAATTCATTTTTACCCTTCCTGTGTGGCTCACTGCGCGGGCTTCCAGGCGCCGCTGTCTACGCCATTGACCAGGTTGTTGACCGCTTCGCGGATCGCCAGGTCGAGGACCTTGCCATTGAGGGTCGAGTCATAGCTGGCGGTGCCGCCGAAGCCGATCACTTCGCGGTTGGACAGGCTGTACTCGCCCGCGCCTTGAGCCGAGTAGACGACTTCGGAGGTGCGCACGTCGACGATGTTCAGGCTGACCTTGGCATAGGCGATCTGCTCTTTGCCGCGGCCGAGGATGCCGAACAACTGATGGTCGCCGACCACCTTGCGGCCGAACTCGGTGACATCGCCGGTCACCACGAAATCGGCGCCACGCAATTGCTGGGCTTTCTGGCTGATGCTGCTTTCCTGCTGGATCTCCGCCATGTTGTCGCGGTCCAGCACATTGAAACGGTTGGATTGCTGCAGATGAGTGATCAGGATCGTCTTCGCTTGCCCGCCCAGACGGTCGACGCCGTCGGAGAACAGGCCGCGCATGTAGCTGGAACGGTTATCGAACTTGCCCACGGCGATAGGGCTACGGGGCTCGTGATAGATGCTTTGAGCGGATGCCACCTGGGCAACTTCAAGGGTGCGCGAATGTTCCGTGGCGCAGCCGCTGAGCAGGGCCAGGAGGCCGAGCAGGCCAAAGGCGCGTATGGCTATTTGCATAAGATTTTCTCGTTGGCCGGGCATGGATGCGCCGGGCGCTGCCGGCTGTTGCGCGGTGCGCGATGGTGCGTCCATGACCGTATTCGTCCTTGGGGCCGGCACTGGGCCGGGCGTATGTGCGAAAGCGATGACATGGCTGGCATATGGCCAGTTTTTCCAGGTCGGGCGGCAGTCTACAAACAATGCGCGCAGCTGGCCAGGCGCACGAGCAACATCAGTCCCTCGACGATACCGACCAACGGCTATGCTTTTTCTCAATATACCGGTCGACCTGCCGATATTTTCTGGAGAACAATAAGTCGGTTGATTTGTGTACAGTTATGTATCCAATTCTCTTGCCCGCACTCCTTGAAGGTGATCGCTCATGCGCTTGTGGAAACGCAGTATTCAGTGGCAGCTGATTCTCAGCATGGGGGCGGCGTTGCTTGCCAGTATCCTGATCGTGGTGGCGATCTATTCGGCGGTAGTCAACCGGCTGAGCGACCGCTACCTCCTGCAGGAAGCGCTGCCGTCGAGCATTTTGGCGATCCGCAACGATCTCGAACGGGTGCTGGCCGAACCCTTGACCGCCGCCCGCGGTATTGCCGAGAACACCCTGGTGCTCGACTGGCTGGCGCAGGGCGAAGACGCCGCCCAGCAGCCGGCTTTCAGCCGCTACCTGGCCGGTGTGCAGGATCAGCAGAAGGCCCTGACCACCTTTATCGTGGCGGCCGACAGCGGTCATTACTTCACCGGCAAGGGCCTGGATCGCACCCTGACCCGCGGCCCGGCGGACAATGCCTGGTTCTATGGTTTTCTCGACAGTGGCAAGCAGCGCTCGCTGGATATCGATATCGACGCCACCACGCGCAAGCCCACGCTGTTCATCAATCAGCGACTGTCCGCCGGCGGCAAGGTGCTCGGTGTTGCCGGGCTGGGTTTCAGCCTGAGCGGCATGTCCGATCTGGTCAGCAACTTCCGTTTCGGCGAGCAGGGTCGCATCTACCTGGTCAGCGCCGACGGGCGGGTCAAGGTGCATCCGGATTCCGCGCTCAACGATCAGCGCGAGTTGCGTCAGCTGGTCGGCGACCAGGCGGCCAGCGCGTTGCTCAAGGATGGTTCCCCGGTGCAGCACTTCAATCGTGATGGCGAAGATTTCCTGGCCTTGTCGCAGCCGCTGCCGGCGCTGGGCTGGCGTCTGGTCAGCGAGGTGCCGGAGGCGGAAATCTATGGCCAGGCGCGCCAGGCGTTATGGATGACCAGCCTGATTGGCGTGGCCGTGGCGTTGCTGTTCCTCGGCTTGGTGGTGCTATTAGCGCGCGGTCTGGTGCGGCCGATTCGCCAGGTGACCAAGGCGCTGGTGGAGATCGGCGGTGGCGGCGGCGACCTGACGCGCCGTCTGGACGAGTCGCGGGCCGACGAACTGGGTGATCTGTCACGGGGTTTCAACGCGTTTATCGGCAGCCAGCGCAGCCTGATCAGCGATGTCCTGGCCACCAGCGAGCGTTTGCGCAGCGCGGTCGAGCAGGTCGGTCAGGTGGTGGAGAACACCGCCGGGCGTTCGGGCCAGCAACAGGAAATGACCGACATGGTGGCCACCGCCGTGCATGAAATGGGGCTGACCGTGCAGGAGATCGCGCGTAACGCCAACAACGCCGCGCAGGCCTCGCGCAGTGCCCGCGACGAAGCCCAGCAGGCGCGTCAGGTGGTCGGCCAGTCGATCACCCACATCGAGAAAATGTCCGCCGACATCGGCGGCGCGGCGGCGGCGGTCAGCCAATTGGCGCAGCAGGTGGGTTCCATCGATCAGGTGCTGGCGGTAATCCGCGGTATCTCCGAGCAGACCAACCTGCTGGCGCTCAATGCCGCCATCGAAGCGGCGCGGGCCGGGGAAATGGGCCGTGGTTTCGCCGTGGTCGCCGATGAGGTGCGCACCCTGGCCAGCCGCACCCAGGCCTCCACCGATGAAATCCAGCAGATGATTGCCGGCTTGAAACAGGGCGCGGAAACCGCAGTGAACTCCATGCATGCCGGTCAGGCGGCGACTGGCACCGGTGTCGAGGCCAGCCAGCGCACCGGGCAGTCGTTGAGTGCGATCACCGAGCAGGTCGAGCGGATCAGCGACATGAACACCCAGGTGGCGGCGGCGACCGAGGAGCAGAGTTCGGTGACCGAGGAGATCAACCGCAACGTGCAGGGTATCGCCGACCTGGCCCACGCCACCGCCGACGAGGCGCGCAATTGCCGCGAAGACTGCCAGACCCTGCGCGGCCTGGCCGACGACCTGGCCAAGCAGATGGGCAACTTCCGTTTGTAAGCGCCTGGCGGGCGACGCTCCGCGTCCCTGCGACGCGGAGCGTCGCCAACTGCATTCCCACGCTAGAGCGTGAGGAACGATCCGCGTAACGCGCTGCCCATTTTCGTAGCCCGTATAAGCGCCAGCGCAATCCGGGAGCGGTTTCCCCAAACGGGCGATTCCCGGATTGCGCCAAGGCTTATTCGGGCTACGGGCGCGCTTTTGTAGGGTGGACATGGCGAAGCCTTGTCCACCGATGGCGGCCCGGATGGCGGACAAGCCTCCGGCATGTCCACCCTACGAGGCCGTAGGTCTTGCCCATGGACATAGGATATACAGGGTGGTGCCGCGGGCTTAATCGCTCGCCAGTATCAGGCGATTGCGTCCGGTTTTCTTCGCCAGATAGAGGGCATCGTCGACGCGTTTGAACAGCGCTTCCGGGCTCGCGTCGCGCTTGGGATCGAAACAGCCGACGCCGATACTGGCGCTGACCGAGAGGCTGCTGCCCGGGACTTCGAGAGGGTGCGCGGCGAGGTCGGCGATAAAACTCTCGGCCATGCGGCGCGCTTGTTCCAGCGCGGTATTGGGCATCAGCACGCCGAACTCCTCGCCGCCCAGGCGCAGCAGGGTATCGCTGTCGCGGCGGAACACATGGCGCATACGTGCGGCGAAGGCGCTGAGGTAGGCGTCGCCGCAGGCGTGGCCGAACTCATCGTTGATCCGTTTGAAAAAGTCGATATCGAGCAACACCAGCGACAGCGGGGCGGAGCGCTGTTGTGCGCTGTCAATCAGGGCGGGGAACAGCGTATTGAACTCATGGCGATTGCCCAGTTGGGTCAGGCTGTCGGTACGGCTGAGGTGCTCCAGTCTGGCCTGTTGCTCGAGCAGCTTCAGTTCCAGGGTCAGGGTGTTGCGGTATTCGCCGTGGCTGCGGTTGATCACCAGCAACAGGTAGCTGAGGTAGAACGCGAGGGTGGTCAGCGGGCCGAGGCGCTCATGCCAATCCAGGCCCATGGCGAGCAGCCCGGGCAGATACAGCAGGGCCACGGTCAGCATGGCACGGTTTTTATCCATGCTGAAGTTGTAGGCCATCGCCGTGCTGAAGGCGATGGTGCTCAGGGTCGCGATCAGCCGGGAGTCGCTGAACGCCGGGTTGCTCAGCGTCCAGGCGTGCAACAGGCCCCAGCACAGGCCGGTGAGGGCGATCAGGTACCAGTGGCGATTCAGCCAGCGGCGCAATGACAGGCTATCGGCCCCCCTGGGGAGGTGATGGCGCAAACGCAGGCTCAATAGAGCCGTGAATACCAGACTTGCGCCGACCCCGAGCGGCATCTGCTCGGTGGGCGTGTTGCTGAACAGCCAGGTGAGGATCCAGGCGGTCAGGTAGTAGACCCCGCCCAGGCGCGTGCGAACGCGTGTGTCTTGCGCTTCGCGCCACAGGGCGAAGGCCTCGGCGGTGCTAGGGATTTCGTTTTCGGGCATGGCGGCCATCGCACTGGACTCTGGTCTCAAGAGTAGTGCGATCGCCATGAGAAAGCATGCAATTCGCCACTATTGCGATGGCCGCCCCGGCGCTGCGCCTTCAGCGCAGGATCAGAAGGGCCGTGGTGCTGGTGCGCAATAGGTGGCTGGTGGTGCTGCCAACCAGGAACTGGCGAATTCGCGAGTGGCCATAGGCGCCCATCGCCAGCATATCGATCCCCTCGTCCATTTGGTAGGCGTGCAAGGTCGGCTCGACCTCGCCGGCGCGAATCGCCAGGTGCACTTCGCTCGCTGAACCTTGCAGCAGGGCCTTGGCGGCTTCGAGCTGGGCCCAGGCATCGCTGGTATCGGCGCCGATCATCAGCAAGTGGCACGGCAGGCCCTTGAGCAGCGGGCTGGCGGCGATCATCTCGACGCCTTTGCGCGCGGTGGCGCTGCCGTCGTAGGCGAACATATAGCTTTGTGGCGCCTTGAACTCGCCGCAGCTGACCAGAATCGGCCGGTGCAGCGTGCGGATCACCGTCTCCAGGTGGCTGCCGACCAACTGACTGAGGCTGTCGCTGGTCTTGCCCTGACGGCCGATCACCAGCAGGCGGATATCCTGTTCCAGCTCGTGCAGGCAGTCGACCAGGTCGCCATGGCGCTGGCGCAGTTGTGCCGCTTCGATGCCATCGGCCTGCACCCGTTCGCGTGCCGCCTCGAGCATCAGGCGGCCCTGTTCCATGGCGATCTTGTGGCGTTGCTGGTCGAGGCCGGCCAGTTCCTCGAGCAGATGCTCGCGGCTACCCAGGCCGATATTGCCGGTCAGGTCGGGGCTGACCGGATACTGCACGTCATCGAGTACGTGTAGCAGGGTCAGCGGCGCCGCCAGGCGCAGGCTGGCCCAGGCGGCGTAATCGCAGACCGCGGTGGTCGATTGCGAACCATCAATGCAAGCCATTACGTGGGTCATGAAACTCTCCTGTTAGTGGCCTGACAGCAGATCGGTAGCGTTTTCCTTATCGTGCACACCGAAGCGGTCGACGATGGTGGCGCTGGCCTGGTTGAGCCCCAATACCTCGACCTCGGTGCCTTCGCGGCGCAACTTGATCACCACCTTGTCGAGCGCGGCGACCGCGGTGATGTCCCAGAAATGCGCGCGGGACAGGTCGATGATCACCTTGTCGAGCGCTTCCTTGAAATCGAAGGCGCCGATGAACTTGTCCGAAGAACTGAAGAACACCTGACCCACTACAGTGTAGGTGCGTTGAGTGCCATCGTTGTCGGCCGCGGAATCGATATAGAGAAAATGGCCGATCTTGTTGGCGAAGAACAGCGCCGCCAGCAGCACACCGACGAATACGCCATACGCCAGGTTATGAGTGAAGACGGTAACCGCCACTGTGGCCAGCATGACGATATTGGTCGAAAGCGGGAATTTCTTCAGGTTGCGGATCGAGTCCCAGCTGAAGGTGCCGATCGACACCATGATCATCACCGCCACCAGCGCGGCCATGGGGATCTGCCGCACCCAGTCGCTGAGGAACACCACCATCAACAGCAGCACCGAACCGGCCACCAGGGTCGATAGACGCCCGCGGCCACCGGATTTCACGTTGATCACCGACTGGCCGATCATCGCGCAACCGGCCATGCCGCCGAGCAGGCTGGAGGCGATATTGGCCACGCCCTGGCCTTTGCACTCGCGGTTCTTGTCGCTGCTGGTGTCGGTCAGGTCGTCGACGATGGTCGCGGTCATCATCGATTCCAGCAGGCCGACCACGGCCAGGGCGGCGGCGTAAGGGAAGATGATCGCCAGGGTTTCCAAGGTCAGCGGTACGTTCGGCCAGAGGAATATCGGCAGGGTGTCCGGCAGCTCGCCCATATCGCCGACGGTATGGATATCCAGGCCGAAGTAGATGGCCACGGCGGTCATCGACAGAATGCACACCAGCGGCGAGGGGATCAGTTGGCCGAGTTTCGGCACATAGGGGAACAGGTAGATGATCCCCAGGCCTGCCGCGCACATGGCGTAGACGTGCCAGGTAACGTTGGTCAGCTCCGGCAACTGCGCCATAAAGATCAGAATCGCCAGGGCGTTGACGAAACCGGTGACCACCGAGCGCGAGACGAAGCGCATAAGCGAGCCGAGCTTGAGGTAGCCGGCACCGATCTGCAGCACGCCGGTGAGCAGGGAGGCGGCCAACAGGTATTGCAGCCCGTGTTCTTTCACCAGGGTGACCATCACCAGCGCCATGGCGCCGGTGGCGGCGCTGATCATGCCCGGACGGCCGCCGACGAAGGCGATCACCACGGCGATACAGAAGGACGCGTAGAGGCCGACCTTGGGGTCGACCCCGGCGATGATCGAGAAGGCAATGGCTTCCGGGATCAGCGCCAGCGCCACCACCAGGCCGGCGAGCACGTCACCGCGGACATTGAATAACCAGGTGTTCTTCAGGCTTTGCAGCATGCTGTATTCCAAAGGCTGGGATCCGCAGGCGCACGCAAGGGCGGCGGATGGGCTGTTAAAAATCGAGGGTGCAGCGACTGCGCCGCCGATCCGCAGGAGCGCGCATATGGGCAAGCGGCGGCGACGGATAACCCGGCCGGGCAATGCCGGAAGGGGGCGCAACGCTATGGCGACGTAGGCAACCAGCGTGATAGCCAGGCCAGTGTCATAGCGCCCCCTGTTTATCCAGTCGGGAAAAAAGGGCGCCTACCTTAACACAGGGGACTGCGCCCGGCCCGCTGTGCGGTGGAACTTTTGCCGGCGCCGGTCAATCACAACTCCGCGCCAACGGTTGTTGGTTCCGGTACGTCGATGCCATGCATCGGGAGCCCGCAGATCCTCCCATAGCTTCTTGCATGAGTACCCACCGATGATGCTTGCCGCGAAAGGCGTGCTGCACCGCCTACCCGTATTGACGCCCCGCCAGTGGATGCTGCTGGCAGTAGTGCTGGTTCTGCTTTATCTGGTGCATGCGTTGCACCTGGATAACCGCCTGTACTACTGGATTGAGACCTCCCACCATGCAACCGACCCACACGGCATGGGCCTGCCGGACTACCGCGTGCGTATCGAGGCCAGGCCGGTGGCGGGAGTCGCCGACAATCTTTCCGGGCTGACCTACGACGGCGATCGTGATCAGCTCTGGGCCGTGGCCAATAGCCCGGAAGAGCTGCTGGCGCTGGATAAGGATGGCGTGTTGCTGGGCCGCTACCCGCTGAGCGGCTTCAGGGACGTCGAAGGCGTCACTTACCTGGGCGACAACCTCCTGCTGCTGGCCGAAGAGCGCGATCATGCGCTGGTGGTGGTCGAGCTGCCGGAAAAACCTGGCGTGCTGCTGCGCGAAAACGCTCGGGCGCTGACCCTCGGCATCGCGCTGGATGGCAATCGCGGTTTCGAAGGCGTGGGCTACGACCCGCGCGGCGACCGGCTGTTCGTGGTCAAGGAGCATTCGCCCCGCAAGCTTTATGAAGTCCGTGGGCTGAAGGCCAGCTTGCAGGGGCAATTCAACCTCAAGGTGATCGACCGCGACCCCTGGATCAACGACAAGGATTTCGCCAGCGACCTGTCGTCGGTGCACTACGACATGCGTAGCGGCCACCTGGCGCTGCTCAGCGACGAGTCGAAGCTGCTGATGGAGCTGGATGGCGATAGCGGTGAATTGATCAGCTTTCGTTCGCTAATCGGCGGTTTCGCCGGCCTGAAAAACAGCGTGCCCCAGGGCGAGGGCATGACCCTGGATGCCGACGGCAACCTCTATCTGGTCAGCGAACCGAACCTGTTCTACCGCTTTCAGCGCAAATGACGTGCACAACACGCGACCCGTAGCCCGGATGAAATCCGGGAAAGCGCTGTCAGTCCAATGAATCTCCCCGGATTGCATCCGGGCTACAACAGCGTACCCATAGCTCGAATAAGTTGCAGGGTGGACATGGCGAAGCCTTGTCCACCGCGGGCGTCGAGATGGCGGGCAGGCCTTGCAGACCAAACACAGGATTTAAAAAAGCATGCCCGTAACCCGAATAAGCCTCAGCGCAATCCGGGAGCGCGGGTTCCAGGATCAACCGCGGCGGATCAGCCAGATCCCCGCGACTATCAGCAGCAAGCCGCCAATTTTGCCCAGGCTGATCGGTGCTTCGCGAAAGCCGGCCCAGCCGAAGTGGTCGAGGGTCAGCGCCATGCTCAATTGCCCGGCGATCACCAGGGTCATGAACAGCAGCGCGCCTACCCTGGGGCCGGCGAAGGCGGCGGTGGCGATAAACATCGCGCCCAGCAAGCCGCCGCTCCAATGCCACCAGGTCAGCCCTTTCAGGGTGCCGAGGCTCGGCACTTCGCGTTGCGCCAACACCAGCAACAACAAGGCCAGGGTGCCAACCGCGAACGAAATCAAAGCGGCCGCCAGTACGCTGGAGACCTGCTTGGCCAACTGACCGTTGATTCCCGCCTGCAACGGCAGGCAGGCGCCGGCGACGAATGGCAGGGCGAGTAACCACCAGATTGGGGCGGGCATTGCGGCATCTCCTTTGGCGCGGGGCCGGCGATTATGCCGCAATGCCTGTCCGTGTGGTCAGTTCGTTAGGGCCACTGCATCTCGCCCTTGAGTACCTTGGCGCTCAATTCCAGGCTGCTGGCGTCGAGCAGGGCCGGGTACTTGGCTTGCATCGCCGCGATCAAACTCTGGCTGTCCTTGGCTTTCGGCAACTCCGCCTCCAGGGTGAGCAGGTAGTCGCGGGTGAAGCGCAGGTCGTCCAGGTTCAGCTTGGCCTGCCCCAGGTAGTGGCCCGGCACCAGCATGGTCGGTTGCAGAGCTTCGAGCTGGTCGAGGGATTCGAGCCAGGACTTGCGCGCTTCGACGGTCTGCGTATCGGCGATCCAGGGATGGATGTTGGCATAGGTGAGCACGCCGCCGACCAGGGTCTTGATGCTGGGTATCCACAGCGTGGTGTACTCGGGGTCGTGGCCGACCAGCTGCAGGCTTTGTCCTTCCAGGGTCAGGCTATCGCCCTGCAGGACTTGCGGCACCAGGGTGCGTTGCGGCGCGCTGTCCTTGAGGATCGGACCCCAGTAGGCCAGCTTGGGTACGCGGGTCTTCTCGATATGGGCGACGGTTGCCGCCGTGGCCAGCACCTTGGCTTTGGGGTAGGCGTGGGTAAGGGTGTCGAGGCCGAAGTAGAAGTCCGGGTCGCCGTGGCTGATAAAGATGGTAGTCAGGGTTTTACCGCTGGCCTGGATGCGCTCGACCAGTTGCTGGGCTTCGCGGGTGGAGAACTGGGCGTCGACCAATATGGCGTCGTGCTCGCCGCTGATTAGTGTCGAGGTGACCGGGAAGATGGCGCTTTCGCCGGGGTTGTACACCTCGACACTGAGCGGTTGGGCCAGGGCGGCGCTGGCGCCGGCGAGCAAAGCGGCGCCGACGGCGAAGCCTTTGATGAGACGGGTAGTGGACATGCTGACCTCCGTTTAAGTGGTGGAGGGATGTTAGTTGCTTTTATTGGCGCTAAAAGCCGCTTAAGATGGACGTCTTTGTTGCGTATATCGAGCGAATTGTGGACCGACTGACGGCAACCCGGGTATTTGTCGAGGTGGTGGACAGGGGCAGCCAAACGGCCGCGGCCGAGGCGCTGGAGATGTCGCGGGCGATGGTCTCGCGCTATCTCGGTGAGCTGGAAGGCTGGGTCGGCGCGCGGCTGTTGCATCGCAGCACGCGCAAGCTGAGCCTGACCGGTATCGGTGAGCAGCTGTTGCCGCAGTGCCGGGAAATGCTCGCGGTGGCCGAGGCCATGCAGGGCGTCAGCGCGAGCGACGACAGGGTGCCGCGCGGCAACCTGCGCGTCGCCTGCAGCCAATCCTTCGCCCAGGCCTGGCTGGTGCATGCGCTCGACGAATTCATCGGTCTGTACCCGCAGGTCGGCATCGATCTGCTGATCGGCAGTCAGGCGGTCAATCTGGTCGAGGCGCGGGTCGATCTGGCGCTACGTATCACCAATCAGCTCGACCCCAACCTGATCGCCCGTCAACTCGCGGTATGTCGCTCGGCGGTGTGCGCCACGCCGGCCTATCTCAAACGCCACGGCACGCCGCAGCGGCCGACGGATCTGGCGCAGCACAATTGCCTCAGCTACGCCTACTTCGGTCGCAGCATCTGGGAATTCCAGCGCGCGGGCGAGCCTTTCGCCGTGGCCGTCAGCGGCAACCTCAGCGCCAACGAATCCATGGTGCTGCTGGAAGCCACGCTGGCCGATATGGGCATCAGTTTGCAGCCGCTGTACTCGGTGGCTGGGCTGCTGCGTTCGGGGGCGCTGGTGCGGCTGCTGCCCGAGTACCAGCCGCAGGAGCTGGGCATCCATGCGCTCTATGGCACGCGCCGACAGATGCCGCCGGCGTTGCGCGCCCTGCTGGATTTTCTCATCGGGCGGCTTGCCGAGAAGCCGGATTGGGATCGCTAAGCGCGGCTATTTTTCACTGGGCTGTCATAGCGCCTTATCGAATTGCAACAGCGCCACCCTGGCACCGCGCGGATCACGGCGTTCGACCAGACCGGTCAGCGCGTAACCCAGCGCGGGGTAGAGCAGCAGGCCGGCACTATTGGCGTTGAAGCAGGATACGCGCATGCGGGTGGCCTGGTGCCGCTCGCGCGCTAGTTGCTCCATGGTCGTCACCAGATAACGCGCGACGCCCCGGCCGCGTGCCCAGGGCGCGATCATCAGGTTGCCCAGGGCGCAGCTGTCGCCCTGCTGCCATTGGTAGAAATTGGCGAAGCCGGCGACCCGGCCGTCCAGCAGCGCCACTGTACTGTCGCGGCGTTCGAC
Organism: uncultured Pseudomonas sp.; assembly: GCA_966210435.1. Lineage (GTDB taxonomy): Bacteria > Pseudomonadota > Gammaproteobacteria > Pseudomonadales > Pseudomonadaceae > Aquipseudomonas. Next base: position 17,309 of record CBIHLF010000018.1, read on the forward strand.
CATGGCTGCGGCCAACTGCTCGAGATCCAGCGGCCAGACCGCTTTGGGATAGCAGAAAAACAGCTCGTCGGCGTTCTGCGGGAAGGCGGCGACTTCGCGCAGGTCGTCGAATGTGGCGGGGCGGTGGCTGAGCGCACTGGTTGGCATGTTGACTGTCGTCCTTGTTTGGCTACTGCGATGGCTTAGCGCGGCGGGTATTGGCTGAGTATCTTCGCCACGGTGTCGCGAATCGCCGCTTCGCGCTCGCTCGGGGTGGGTTGACCGCTGCGCAGGATCTGTTCGGCGCTGCCACGCCAGACCAACTTGCCGTCCCCGGCGTCGAGCAGGTCGACTTGCAAAGTCGCCACCTGGTAGTCCAGGGTGCGGGTCTCGACGTAACTCGGGCCGCCCCAGAAGCCTCCGGCCCAGGGGTCGCCCCAGGCACCGCCGAAATGCGTGCTGACCTGTTGCTGGCGGTTGTCGACGATCAGCCATGCCTGCACCTTGAGATCGCCCGCGGTGCCGGCGGGGGCTGGACGCAGGCCGCGTTGATCGAGCTGTTCGCCGATCGCGGTGCGGATGCGTTGCCTGCTGAGGTCGCTGTCGATTCGCGGGTCTTCGGGTTTGAACTGCACGGCTGGCTCGGCCCAGCTCCAGCTGCGGTACGCCGAAAAGTCGCGATTGGGGTCGAAATCTCGCTCCAGCTGCACGCTCTGGCAGGCGCTCAGCAGGAGTAGGAGCGGCAGGATCAGCAGTAGTGGACGCATGGCGGTTCTCCGAAAATTCAGGTGCTCGGCGGGTAATCGGCCAGGGCGCGTTGCAGCGCGCTGCGCAGGGCTTCCGGGCTGCGGCCCAGCGCTTCGGCACTGCCGCTCCAGACCCGCTGGCCGTCCTCGGCATCGCGCATTTCGATGCGCACCACTATGACCTCTTCCGTGTAACTGCGCACCAGCGGCGCGCTGCCCCACAGGCCGACGCCGTGGCCATAGCGACCCTGTCCGTAGTAGCCGCTCCCGTAGTGGCCGCCATAGTCATCGACGACCTGGCGCACACGGGTTTCCTCGCGCAGCTCAGCGCTCACTTGGAGATCGCCCGCGGCATTCGCCTTGGCCGGGCGCAAACCGCGCTGATCCAGGGCGTTGCTCAACGCCTCCTGCAGTTGCCCGGCGCTGGCCCAGGCATTGCCGGCCGGTGGCTGCAACCAGCTCCAGCTGCGGTAGCGGCCGTAGTCCCGCGGCGCCGCCGGGTAGGCGCTGAGATCGAGTTGTTGCGCCGCTTCTGGCGGGGCCGGCGGCAAGGGGCTGGACTCGGCCGTATAGGGGTTCTGGCTTTGGCAGGCCAGCAGGGCCGGGAGCAGCAGTAAAAGTGAAAAGGCTTTCATGGTTCGTTCCGCACTGCGGCTTCGATACTGATAGAGCTTAGAAGCCCTGGACCTTGTAGGGCGGACATGGCGAAGGCTGTCCGCCATCTGAGCGCCACCGGTGGACAAGGCTGCGCCATGTCCACCCTACAAAAACACCTCGTAGCCCGAATAAGCGCCAGCGCAATCCGGGATCGCAACCATCAGCGCGGCCTACAGATCCAGTGCAGATAACGCCCCAGCCCGGCGAAGGCGGGGTGGCGACGGTAGGCCAGTTCCATTTCCAGCAGGTCGATCAATTCGGCCTTGGCCTGGAAGGGCTGCGGCATATAGTCGTGAAATACCCGCACGCCGCTCTGGCTTTCGACCTGCCACAGCGCATCGAGTTGCGTCGCCAGTTCGCGCGGGTCGAGCGGCGTTTGCGGCGTCAGGCTCTGCTTCTCGCCGGCGAATTCGGCCTTGCGCAGCTTGCGGAAGTGACCCTTGAGCAGGTTGCGGTAGATCAGCGCGTCCTTGTTGTAGAAGGCCAGCGACAGCCAGCCGCCGGGGGCGCAGAGTTGATGCAGCACCGGCAGGATGGCCTGGGGTTCAGCCAGCCATTCGAGCACCGCGTGGCAGATAACCAGGTCATAGGGTTGCGCCAGCTGGCCGAGCAGGTCCTGCCAGGGCGCCTGGATAAAAGTCGCCTGCTGGCCGGCCGCGGCGAAACGCTCGCGGGCGCCTTGCAGCATGGGTTCGGCCGGCTCACTGAGGGTCACCTGATGGCCGCGTTCGGCCAGCCATAACGACATATGGCCCAAGCCGGCGCCCACGTCGAGCACCCGCAACGGGCGATCCGGCAGGGCCTCGGCGAGGTCGGCCTGGAGTACCGCCAGACGGATCGCGCCCTTGGCGCCGCCGTAGATTTTCTCGGCGAAGCGCGTCGCCAGTTCGTCGAAATGCCGATCGCTCATTGCTTGAAGCGCCTTTCGCTATCGGCCAGCTTGGCGCGCACCGCCTGTTCCATATCGATGCCCAGTTCGCTGCACAGCAGCAACAGGTAGAGGACGATATCGCCGACCTCCTGGCCGGCATGGGCCAATTGCTCGGCGGACAGCTGCCGCGATTGCTGTTCGGTCAGCCACTGGAATATTTCCACCAGCTCGGCCATTTCCACGCTGGCGGCCATGGCCAGGTTCTTCGGGCTGTGGAATTGCCGCCAATCGTTATGGTCGCGGATGGCGTGCAGGCGGTCGGTCAGTTCGCTGAGGTTCATGGTGCTGGCCTGTACGGGGAGCCGATAAGGAAGGCGCTGTAACAGCGCGGCGGGCAGGTGCATAGCTTCGGGCTTTGCCGGCGCGGTATCAAGCAGGCCGTGCAGCGCCCGCTTTGCCGGGCGGATGTGACCGCAAGCGTCGGCGGTTTATCCAATTCGTGCTGGTGCGGCTTTGTGCGCCAGCGACGTATGCAACTCCGTGATTTGGAGCGGCTCGCCTCTGGCGACGCCGCTCTTTTTTTGCCTGTCGCGCTGAGCTGTTGCCGAGTGACCCCGCTAGCCGGGCGGCGGCTTCCGCGATCAATCCCTGCGCCGGCTCCGGATGTCGCTGATGCCGGCCTCTTCGGCGCGGCTTTCCAGGCTGGGGCGCGAAGGCTGTTCCCAGGGCGCGTCTTCAAGCACTTGGGGCTGCCGCTGGTGTTTGAGCAGTATGCGCAGACGAATCCGATCCAGGCTCGGTTCGCCGAATTCGTCGAGGATCAGGAAATCCGCTCGGCCATTGATTCCGCCGTTTGCCGCTCGCGCTTGAGCAATGCCGCCTTACGCTCGATCCCCCAACGGTAACCGCTGAGGTTGCCATTGCTGGCGACCACACGATGGCAGGGGATCAGCAGCCCCAGCGGGTTGCTGGCGCAGGCGCGGGCCACGGCGCGTGGGTGGCTGCCCAGTTGCGCGGCCAGTTCGGCATAGTTGCGCGTCTCGCCCGGCGGGATGCTGCGCAAGGCGCGCCAAACCTGTTGCTGGAACGCCGTCCCGCGAATATCCAGGGGCAACTGCGCGGCGCGCACGGGTTCTTCGATCTGGGCGATCACCTGGGCCAGCCAGGGGCTCAGATGGGTGTCGTCGCGTAGCCGTTGCGCGGCGGCGAAACGCTGCTGCAATTCAGCCTCCAGGGTCTCGTCGCTGTCACCCAGTAGCAGTGCGCAGACGCCTTGCTCGCTGGCCGCGAGCAGCATTTTGCCGAGTGGGCAGGCGGCGATGGCGTAGCGCAGGGTTTCGCCGGCCGCCTGTTTGCGTCGTTGCGCGGGGCTCAGCGCCTCGGTTTGCTGGTACAGCGCGCGGGTGCCGGAGTAGCCGGCGGCGAGCGCCGCTTCCAGCACGCTGTCGGCTTGCCCCAGCTGCGCATCCAGGCGCGCGCGGCGCCGGGCCTCGGCCCAGGCTTTTGGGGTCAACCCGGTGCGGGCCTTGAAGGCGCGCGCCAGGTGCGAAGCGGAGAGACCGATGCGTGTAGCCAGTTGTTCGAGGCTGAGGGCCTGGTCGGCGTTATCGAGCAAGCGGCAGGCGGCCGCCACCAGTGCATCGAGCTGTTCGGCCGGACTCTGGCCCTGGGGCGAGCAGCGCCGGCAAGGCCGAAAGCCCGCCTGTTCGGCTGCTGCCACCGTGGGGTGAAAACTGACGTTGTCCTGCAATGGCCGGCGCGCCGGGCAACTGGGCCGGCAATAGATGCCGGTCGAGCGTACCGCGAAGACGAACTGGCCATCGTAGGCGCCATTGCGATCGCATACGGCTTGCCAGCAGAGATCTGGATCGAGCATGGCTTGGCTCCTGATGGGGTATGGGCCAATTGTCGGCGCTCGGGGCGTTACGGCCAATCCGATTTACGCTTTTGAAGTGGATCAGTCTTCGGGTGTTTGCCAGTCGAGCCGCAGCGGTGCCTGCCAGACGAAACGCTCGAAGTGGCTGCCGACCGCATGCTTGAGCTTGTCCAGGTTCTTCGGGGTGTCGCTGAACACACTGATGCGCAGGCCGCCGCCGTCGCTGTGCAACAGGCACAAACCGAAGTCGAAGCCGATGCGCCCCTGCTGCGTGTCGTAACTGACCGCCAGCTTGTGCTCGAACTGTTGGCACAGGCGGGCGATATAGCGGGCGGGGCGGTCGGTGGCGATGTGGCAGGAGGCGAGGTAAGGCGCCGCGATGCCATTACGCCGGCTGGCGTGCAGATGGCGGTGCATCGCCAGTGAGGCGGGCTGAGCGATAGTCGAGGTGCCGAGCGTCGACCGGCGATGCTGCTGTGCCGTCGCCCAGTCGCTGCCGTCGTTATTTGGGTGGAGTCGTTTTATCACCGTATCCATCTGCAGCTCCTGCGAGACCCTGGCCTCGTTTGGATAAAGATTAAAAACAATCTGAACACTCGAACCGCCACCGAGTCGGCGGCCGCTTACACAGACAGCGGCGGGTGCGATTTGGTTGCATGCCGGCCGCCGCGATACGGCATTGCGCGCTAGGGTATGGATGACGAACGACTCGCTGGTTGCGTCGCAATAACCGGATATCGGGTCGGTATTTTCGCCGACTTGCACGATCCCGGTGGCTCAGAGGGTGTGCGCTGCGGAAAGATTGCCGTATAACGGGCGGGATACGCGAGTTGGGCAACACAGGACCCCTGATTAACGCTGATGAAGACACCAAAACGCATTGAACCCCTGGTCGAGGCTGGTCTGGTCGACGAGGTGGTCCGCCCGCTGATGAGTGGAAAAGAGGCTGCCGTTTATGTGGTGCGCTGTGGCGATGAGCTGCGTTGCGCCAAGGTCTATAAGGAAGCCAACAAACGCAGTTTTCGCCAGGCCGCCGAGTACCAGGAGGGCCGCAAAGTACGCAACAGCCGCGACGCGCGAGCCATGGCCAAGGGCTCGAAGTACGGGCGCAAGGGGCAGGAAGACGCCTGGCAGAATGCCGAGGTGGCGGCGCTGTTCCGCCTGGCCAATGCCGGCGTGCGGGTGCCTAAACCTTACGACTTCCTAGAAGGCGTGTTGCTGATGGAGCTGGTCGACGATGGTGAAGGCGATGTCGCACCGCGCCTCAACGACGTCGACCTGCACCCGGACGATGCCCGCGAATTCCACGCGTTCATGATCCAGGAAGTGGTGAAGATGCTCTGCGCCGGCCTGGTGCATGGCGACTTGTCCGAGTTCAACGTGCTGCTCGGCCCGGAGGGCCCGGTGGTGATTGACCTGCCCCAGGCGGTGGATGCCGCCGGCAACAACCATGCGTTCAAGATGCTCGAACGCGATGTCGGCAATATGTCCGCGTACTTCGGTCAGTTCGCCCCCGAGTTGAAATTCACCAAATACGCCAAGGAAATGTGGGCGCTGTACGAGGAAGGCAAGCTGACCCCGGACACTGCGCTGACCGGCGAGTTCGACGACCCGGAAGAAAGCGCCGATATCGACGCGGTGATGCGCGAAATCAAGGCCGCGCTGGCCGACGAGGCGCGCCGTCAGGCATTGCTCAACGCCGAAGACGAACCCAAAGGCGAAGAACCGCCGCCGCCCTGGGCGCAATAGCGACTCAGGTAACAAGCAATGGCCCGGACTCGTCCGGGCCATTTGCATCCCGCTACGGCCGCCGTTACAGGCGGGTGCTCTGGAAGGTGTCGCACTGCCCCGGGTCGCCCTTTTCGAATCCGCGCTTGAACCAGCGCACCCGCTGCGCGGAGGTGCCGTGGGTGAAAGAGTCCGGCACCACCTGGCCGCGGCTGCGCTGCTGCAAACGGTCGTCGCCGATCGCGTTGGCGGCGTTCAGCGCTTCTTCCAGGTCGCCCGGCTCCAGCCAATCGAGGCGGCGCTCGGCGTGCTGCGCCCAGACACCTGCCAGACAGTCGGCTTGCAATTCCTGGCGTACCAGCAAACCGTTATCGCCTTCCAGCTTTTCGCCGCGCTGGCGTGCCGCGTTGACCTTGGCCGAAACCCCGAGCAGAGTTTGCACATGGTGACCGACCTCATGGGCGATCACATAGGCCTGGGCAAAATCGCCAGCGGCACCGAAGCGCTGATCCAGCTCGCGGAAAAATCCCAGGTCGATATACACCCGCCGGTCGCCCGGGCAGTAGAAGGGACCGACCGCCGCACTGGCGAAGCCGCAGGCGGAATCCACGCCGCCGCTAAACAGCACCAGGGTCGGGTCCTGGTATTGCCGCTGCGCGCCCTGAAAAATTTCGCGCCAGGTGTCTTCGGTGTCGCCGAGGATGGCGCGGACGAATTCCGACTGCTCGTCGGACCCCGCCCCCCGGGGCTGGCTGGTCGAAGGGCTCTGGGTCGCTTGGCCGGCCAGCTGGCCGAGTATCTGCAACGGGTCCTGGCCCAGCAACAGACCGACGACGACCACCACGGCGACGCCACCGAGGCTCAGGCCCTTGCCGCCAATAGGCAGGCCGCGACCGCTGCCGCGCGCATCCACTACGTTGTCGCTACGTCTTGCCCGTTTCCAGCGCATTGGCTGCCGTCCCTCGTTTTCACTCGCATTGAAGAATGCGCACTCAGTTGCCTGGGTGTTCACTGATCAGCTGATCTTCGCCTTGCTTATCCACGCCTATGACCTGATAGGCATCGTGTCTATCGCCGTATTCCATGCCCGGCGAACCCGTGGGCATACCGGGTACGGCGGCGCCGAGCAGGTCGGGGCGTTGACGCAGTTTGAGGATGTCGGCGGCGGGCACATGGCCTTCGACGAACTGGCCATCGATCACCGCGGTATGGCAGGAGGCCAGGCGCGGCGGTACGCCGAGGCGTTGCTTGAGCGCGCTCATGTCGCGCTCGAGGTGATCATGGACGGTGAAACCGTTGTCCTGCAGGTGGGCGATCCAGGCCTTGCAGCAGCCGCAGTTGGGGTCGCGATGCACATCGATGGCAAGCGTCTCGGCCGCCTGCGAAAGGCCGGCGAACGCGCAGAACAGCAAAAGTGACCAGCGCATACGGGGGTTCTCCGTCGGTAGGAGTGGGAGCATAGCGCGAGTTTCGCGGACGCTGAAGCCGGCGGGCGCTTCCCGGCCGGGCGGGCACGGCTTATGCTGCACCCCGGATACTCAGGGAAGGAAGCTGCCGATGTTGTTCGCCCGTGTCGTTCTATCGATCCAGCTGCTGGCGACGGCCGGCTTGGGCCTGGCGTATTTCATGCGCCCGCACGAAATGGCCAACCTCAGCGGCATGCTGCTGATGGCCCCGGCGGCGGCCACCGATATACGTGCCTACTACGGTGGCCTGCAACTGGGTCTGGCGGCGTTTATCGGCTTGTCGTTCGCCCGGCTCGACCTGCTGCGGCCGACCCTGAGCCTGTTGGCGCTGCTCTACAGCGCCCTGGCCCTGGCACGTATCGGCGGGCTATGGCTGGATGGCGGCGACCAGCAGACCTTCAACCTCTATGCATTGCTGCTGGAAATCGTCTCGGCCGGCCTGTGTTTCTGGGCCTTGCATGGTTTGAACCGCCGTTAGCCGGCCGTTGAAAAACCCGGAAGGCTGGCCTCGGTGCGGGCCCCGACGCCCTAGGGGGCGCCGTGCGCACCAGGCGTTTGTGGCTACAACAGTGTTGGTGTTGGTGCGCGCGGCGCACCCTACCTAGTCGTCGCTGCCGAGCGGCGCAAAGTAGCGGGTCACCAGCGCCTCGGCGTAGCGCGCGCTGTGCTCCACGGTTTCGAAGCTCAGCGAGCTGCCCACGTAGAACACCTTGGCGATGCCCTGCAGCGCCTCGACCTGCTGGAAAAATCCGTTCTGCAGCGCGGCGCTGCTCACTCGCGGGAAATAGTCCCATTCCTGGCGTAGCTTGAGTTCTTGGAATTCGCCGCCCTGGGCCGCGACATCCTCGGCCAGGGTCGCCGTGACCTGATCGAGCGTCAGCGCCCGGTCGGTGAGTTGCCAGCTGATATACAGGGGAACCGACGGATCGCGGTTGGCCCAGGCGTTGACGTGATTGAGCTTGGCCGGGTGAGCGTGGTCGTGGAAGAACAGGAACTCGCCGGTGCCCAGGCCGCTGGCGTTGAACAGGTTGACGAAGTAACGGTCGCTGCACACCTGGGCGAACAACTGCGCCTCGTTCGCGCTGAGGTCGAGAAACTCGCCGACCCGGTTCAGGGGGGCGGAGACGATCACCGCATCGAACTCATGCGACACGCCGTTGACGGTAACCTGCACCGGGCTGTCGGCGGACGCGGCGCGGCGGATCGAGGTGACGTCGGCATCCAGGCGCACATCCAGATCCTGCGCCACCGCTTCCCAGATCGATTGGTAGCCACCCGGAAACATATAGAAATCGCCGGGCTGCAGGCCATTGGGGCCGCCGGGTTTCAACAGCCAGCCGATCAGCTTCATGAAATATACGGCGGGGGTCGTCTCGTAATAGCTGTAGCCGAAGCCGATCAGCAGGCTGCGCGCCAGTTCCGCCACCGCAACGAAGTCGTACTTGGCGGCGAACTGCTGGAATGGCAGCGTCAGGTCGCTCGACAGCGAGCTGAAGCCATTGTCGTGCAGCTCGGGAAAGCGCTGCAGCACCTCGATGTAGTTGCCGATCGCGCGTTGAATCTCGTCAGGCTGATAGCGGCTGCGCAGGAACGATTCGATGCTCTGGCGCTGGCCATGTTCGTCGAGGATCGCCAGGCTGACCGGGTAGGGCGCGTACGCCACCTGGCACCGGTCGGCGAGCCGCAACACCTGCGTGCACTCGCTCGACGCCAGCACCGCGCCCAGCTCGACCACGTTGGCGCCATTGCGAAACGAATGCACCTTGCCGCCGACCCGGCCGAGCTTTTCGAACACAGTGACGTGCTGATAGCCGCGGCGCCGCAGGGTATCGGCGGCGGTCAATCCCGCGGGCCCTGCGCCAATCACTGCGATTCGCGGGGCGTTGCGTTCCAGGTCGTGCATGGCAATCTTTCCTCGATATGCGTCCAGCACCGACTGCCCGTCACCTTTGGCGCAGGGAGCAGGAGTGGTTACGCATGGGGTTGCGGATGATGTGGCGGCTTGCCGCCGGGTGTGAAGACGCCAGCGCCGGCCTGGGCCGGGCGCTGGCGCCGCTGCCGGGGTCAGGCGCTGGCGGTCTGCCCGCTTTCCCAGACCACGGTTTCGCCCGACGTGGAGACATGCGCCATCAGCGTGGAATACTGCTCCTCGACCTTGTTGCGTTTGACCTTGAGCGTCGGCGTGACGAAACCGGTATCCGGCGACCAGTCCTTGGTTGAAATCACCACCCCGGAAATCTTTTCGTGGTTGAGCAGGCTGGCGTTGAGCTGCTTCACGAACGAATCGATGGCCTCGCCGATTTCGCTGCGTGGCGAGTTTTGGTAAGCCTCGGCCAGGGTCACGACGGCCACCGGCTGGGTCAGCCCGGAGCCGGCCAGGCAGATCTGCTCGAAGCCCTTGAACGACGCCAGCTGCGCTTCGATGGGCGCGGGGGCGACGTATTCGCCTTTCTCGGTCTTGAAGATTTCCTTGATCCGCCCGGAAATGCGCAGGTAGCCCTGGCTGTCGAGCACGCCGAGATCGCCGGTTTTGTAGTAGCCCTGCGCATCGAGGGCTTCCTGGGTTTTTTCGCTGTCCTTGTAATAGCCATGCATGAGCGTCGGACAGTTGAACAGAATTTCCCCGTCCGGGCTGAGCAGGAAACCATTGTCCGGCATGGCCTTGCCGACGGTGCCCGGCTTGTACTCGCTCGGCCGGCCGATAAAGCCATAGGCGAAGTTTTCCGTCATGCCGTAGCCTTCGGCGATGTGGATGCCGATGCGCGCGTACCAGTCGAGCAGCGAAGGTGAAATCGCCGCGGCGCCGGAGACGATGATTCTTGCCTGATCGAGGCCTAGGGTCTTTCTGACCTTGCGCGAGACGATGTGCTTGACCAGCGGAATTCGCAGCAGCCAATCGAGCTTGTCCTGCGGCATTTTTTCCAGAATCCCGCCCTGAAACTTCTTCCATAGGCGCGGCACCGAGAAGAAGATCGTCGGCCGCACCGCGCACAGGTCGCGCTGGAAGGTGCTCAGCGACTGGGTGAAATTGATCTGCATGCCGGAGTACAGGCTGTTGGTGGCGACCAGCAGGCGCTCGGCGACATGGGCCAGCGGCAGGAACGACAGGGAGCGGTCGTTCTGCGTGATATTGAAGATATCCAGCGTACGCGGGCCGACATGGCGTGGCGCACGGTAGCAATGCACCACGCCCTTGGGATGGCCGGTGGTGCCCGAGGTGTAGATGATGGTCCAGACGTCGTCGTCCGCCGGCACCGGGAACTGGTCGAACGGTGCGCTCTTGTCGATCAGCTCGGCGAGGCTGTAGTCGGTGTCCTTCTGGCGGTCGAAATCGCAGTCCTTGCCGTGGAACGAGAAACCGATTTTCAGCAGGTCGGTCGGAATGCTGCCTTTGAGCCGGTCCCAGACCTTCTGGTCCAGTTTGCCGATGAATATCGCCTTGGCGTCGGAGTGCTCCAGTACATAGCGCAATGTTTCCGGGGTCTGGTCGAAATACAGCGGCACACTGACAAAGCCGCCCAACTGCAGGGCGAGGTCGGTGATGATCCACTCCGCGCAGTTCTTCGACAGGATCGCCACCTTGTCCCCGCGATTGAAGCCGAGGTTATACAGGGCGCTGGTCAGTCTGCGCGCCGAGTCGGCAACCTGCGCCCAGGTGTATTCATGCCATTGGCCATCTATCGGCTGGCGTAGATAGACTTTCTCCGGGTGGTTCATCTCCCAGTGATAAAGCATCTCAATAGGTGATTTCCCTTTGGAAAAATTACTTAGCTGCATACCTTGCCACCTGCCTTGATATTGTTTTGGCGTTGCCGGTCAAGTCGCGACTGCCGGCGACTTATTGTTTTATGCACTTGCCGAATTCATCAGCCGCTCGGCTTCGAGCCACGCCCCGATCGATGCGGGTATGGCCGGGGAGTTCTGCAGAAAGCCGAGGGATTTATACAGCTCGTCGCTCGGTACGATACCTTTCCTGCCGATAATCGCGCCTTTGTTATGGCCAACAGCCATGACCCGGCCGTTGCAGATGAATTCGAATGTCATATAGCTCCATTGCGCGTCCCAGCACACCAGAGAAAATCTCAGACTATAAGTGGCAAAGGGCTTGAGGCCCTTGCGATAAGAAACGATGGAAGCACCGAGTACCGGCTTCCAACCATTTTTTATACCCAGCCTGACCAGGCCGGCACGGGTCATGTATTCGATCAGCGCGAGATCGAGAATCGTCAGATAACGCCCGTTGTTCATATGGCCGTTGAAGTCGAGATCGTTCGGTAGCACCCGCAAGTTGAGTTCTATGGTGTCACCGATCTTTATCGCCGGTTTAACCAACGACCGTATCAAGGTCAGGATGAGGCGCAGATACAAGTTCATTTACTAATGCTCTGAGTTGAAGTAGTGGCTTGCATTGGCCTCGACCGGGTCAGCATGTTTCCGCGTGTCTGGCCTTCATGCGTTGTTGCAGCTCCAGGGCGATCCTGCGCAGGTTGTTCTGCACCTCGGTGGACAGGAACTGATTGATAAATGGCGTGACGGGCAGCTTGGCGGGTTCGGCGAACTGCTGCTGCAGGTCGCTGCGGTTCATCCGGCGTATCGACTGCAGGCAATCGGCGGGCAGGCGCAGCAGGCTGTTCAGGCGTTCGAGCGCTCTTGGCCGGACGCTTTCCATTGCCACCACTTCATCGACGAAGCCGATTTCCAGTGCCTGTTGCGGGCTGAACAGGTCACCGAACATCAGCATGGTGGCGGCACGGTGAGGCCCGACTATCCGGCGTATGGCCATCTGGAAGCATTCCGGCAGGGTGATGCCGGCCTGTACTTCGTTGAGCCCGATATTCCAGTTGCCGTTACCGATGATGCGGTAATCGGAGAAGGCCGCGATCAGCGTGCCGGATGCGATGCAGTGGCCGGTTATCGCGGCAACGATCGGCACCGGGGTTTGCGCCATGCTGGTGGCGAGCTGGAACACCGCGTGCCAGTAATTCTTGACCAGTTCCTCATCGCCACGGGTCAGGTTGAAAATGTCGATGCCGGAGGAGAAGAAGCCCGGTTGTCCGGAAATCACGATGCCGCGGGTCTGGTTGCGCTTGGCGTTGTCGATGAAGTCTTTCAGGGCCACCAGTGTTTCGATGTCCATCAGGTTTACCGGAGGGGTCGAGATGGACAACTCGAGTATTCCATTTTCATGCTGTTGGGTTTTCACCATGGTGCACTCTCCATGTTTGCTGAGTCGTGAATCGAACTGCCCGATTCCGTCGCGAGCCGGCAAGGTGAACATTCACCTTGCCGGCTGATGGTCGCTACGGAGCGGTTCAGATGATGCCGTACTTCTTGCACCAGTCATTGACATCTTTAAAACGCAATTCGTTTAGCGCCTTGTTATGCGGCGAGTTGCGAATCGCTTCGATGGCTTGATGGTCGTCCTGCTTGATCGGAAAATCGAACGAGGTGAAACGCGCGATTTCCGGCATGTAGGTGTATTCGTCGACGAGGAACTTGTAGCCCTTTTGGAAGAAGCCGCACATTTCTTTTACTTCTTCAGGCGGTGCGGTTTCGAAGAAGTTTTCCGCGATGTGCTTGGCGAATGCGATATGCCGCACTTCTTCCATGTGATGTTCCTTGAACATCTTCTGCGTCAGTGTATCGATCGAGGCGTGCTGGGTCTGATAAATGGAATTGAGTTCGGCAAACCACTCGATCAGCAGGTTCCAGATAATCCCGTATACCGGATGGCGGTTCGGTAGTTGCTGCTCGAAGTTGGAAAACTGCGGAATGGTCGCCGGGTGGCTCCAGAGTTCCAGGTTCGCGGTCTTCAAATAGCGGCGGAACATCAGGGTATGGACGATTTCCTCGCGCGAGAAAATCATCAGGTATTCGCGCACATCGTCGGTCAGTACCGCGTTGTACTTGTTCACATAGCCTACATAGAGTTCCGGCAGGGCCTGTTCGAGCCAGATGAAGTAGGACACATCGCGTGCGGTTTCCAGCCAGAGTACTTCAAGGCGCTGCTCGGCGGTCATGGCGTCCCAGTATTCGGTGCCATACAACCATGCGGTTTCTTCGAGTTTCGGTAGTCTGGATTTATCGACACCCTGGGCCCAGTCGACGATCTCGTTCAACTTCATCACCTTGCGGTGAGAGGCATCGATCAGGGTGTTGACGACTCCGCTGCGCTTGCTGGTCAGCGGGATGGGATTGCTCTGTGTTTCAACTGCGGCTTCCATGTTTTCTCCTTGTCGAACTATCGCTAATCGGTTGTTGGGGATTGCTCTGCGTGGATGCGCGCCTCCCGGTCGCGGTCGAGGGTTCAGGGGGTCCCTGGTTAGGGGCACGACACTCCTGTGTCGGCCATCGGCAGGACAGGCCGGCCGTTGAACAAGGCTGCGGTTTTGCCATCGCCACCCGCGCCGGGTAGCACATCCAGGTCGGCCAACCCGAGCACGGTCTTGCCGTCCGCCGATATCGCCCTGACCCCGGCGATATCCAGGCCGGTGGCGCGTTCGACGAAGCGGATGCGTCGGCCATCGGGGTTCGCCACCCACTTTTCGCCCCATTCGCTCAGCGCGAGCAACATGGGCCATAGCTCCAGGCCTTTTTCCGTCAGGCGGTATTCGTAGGAGCGACCGTCGGTTTCACTGCGTATGCGTTGGAAAATTCCATATTCGGTCAGGCGCTGCAGGCGCGCAGTCAGGGTGCCGCTGGCGATCCCCAGGTGTTGCTGGAAGTCCTGAAAGCGCGTCATACCGCAGAAGGCATTGCGCAGGATCAGCATCGACCACCACTCGCCAACCAGGTTGAGGGTCTGCGCTATCGGGCAGTTCATCGTTTCAAAAGACGTTTTGCTCATGATTCGACTGTGCGCCTCGGGCTAGCTTGCGAAATATAGCTTCAGTAATTGAATTTATATTTTGTGGTACGGGCGTGTCAATCAGGCGGGTCAGACTTTCTGAGCAGTCGGTCGATTAGCGGTCGGCGCCGGAGCGAATGGCCGAGGGGCCGCGATGAGGGTTATGGCGTTGGTCGCTGGCGCGATTGGGAAGGGTGGCGCGGAGTCGCATGGGGATGCGGCGGCCGGGACCTGTTGATTCCGGTCGCCCGGCTGTTCAAGGCGCAGGAGTTGGTCGGGCTGATGCGATTCGAGAGGTGTGCCGGCGGGCTATGAAAGGCGCTGCTCGGCAGCTACTGGTAGCGCCCAGCGAGCGGCGGATTGCCCGCCGTTGGGCGCTTATAGCACGGGCGCGAGTCCTGTGGATGGATCGCGGCAGGGCTTTAATGCCGCGCGGGCTTCACCAGTTATGCCGCAGCCCCGCCTGGACCGCCCAGTTACGCTGCGCGTCCACCGCGGTGGCGGCGGACGCCTCGATAAACAGGCGCGTATTGCCGAGGCCAACGTCGCCGCCGAGCACGAATTCGCTGCCCGTACCGTTGCGCTCCGCGGTATCAGGGGCGATGCTGCCGCCGTCCTTGGAGGCGCTGATGTCCAGGTTGTCACCCTGATAGCGCAATGCCGACGCCCGCACATAGAGGCCGCCATCAATTCCCGGACCCTGCAACGTCTTGCCGATCTCGACGCCGGCGCGCGCTACCGAGGACACGAGCCGGTCCTGGTCTATCTCCACGCCATTGCTGGTGGTGTGCCGGCTGCCGCGGATGGTGCCGACGGACAAACCGAGTTGCGGTTCGATGTAATAGCCGTTCGCGAGTTCGAATGGATAGCCGCCTTCGGCATAGGTCCGGGCCGCTTGGGTCCGGTATTTACCTACGATTTCGCGGTTTTCCGAATCGCGTGCGTGGTAGCTGTTCTCCAACAGCGAAGCGTCTGCGCCGAGCAGAAGATAGGGGCCGCTGTCGGCGGTCCAGCCGCTGTAGAGGCCCAGGGTGGTGCCTTTCAACTCGCCCTTGCCCTGCTCGTAGTTCGCCGTCGAGCGGACCTGGGCGACGCTGAAACCGATGCTGCCGGAGTCGGCGTCGCGGGCGAAGCTGCGATCCGCGCCAACCGTCAGGCCGCTGTAGTTCTGCCGGTAGTCGCGCGAATAGGCGGTATCCGCGCTCAATTCGCCGCTATCGCCTTCCGCCCAAACGCCGGTCTGATCGGCGACCTGGCGGCGCGATCGATCACGTAGATGGCGCAGCGAGGCCTGTCCGCTGTTGTGCCAGAGGTCGACGACACTGTCGGCGGCATCGGCGGCGCTCAGCACCGTCTCCGATGGCCGCAGCCCAAGGGCGCCGCTCGCTGCACCCCCGCTTACGCTGCCCGGCACCTGGACCACGCTAGGCACGGCGTCGCTCTCGCTGCCCGGGATACTAATGCCCGTCAGCACTATCTTCTTGCCGTCGGCGCTCAGCGCCACTTGCGGGGTATAGGCGAATCTCACCAGATCGCCTTCATAGGTTCCGCTCCAGCTGCCGTCCAGCCCTCTCGCCGCTGCGAAGGTGGCGCTGCCGCCCGCGGCCGCACTGGCATCGACGATTTCGATCGGCGAAGCGGCCAGGATCGTTGTGCCGCTGCGCAGCGTCGAGGCATTGACCCAGGAACTGTCGTCCAGTACGGGGTCGTAGACGATGCTCACGTCCTGTGTACCTGTGGCGGAAAAGCTGCTGATGCCGCTACCGAATACGATCTTGTCGGCGCCGGCCGCGCCCTTGATGCCCGTGATGTCGCTGAGCAACTGGAAGCGCGCGCCATCGGCCAGTGAGACCGCGGCGCCGCCGGTGCTGCTGTTGATTCGCAGGGTGCGGTAGCTATGGGTTGGAATGGCCCCGGGGGTGAAGCTGCCCCAGTAGCCGGCCATGTCGATCACACCGTTGTCGCCCAGGGCGAGAGAGCCGGAACCGAAATCGTTGCTCAGCGTGCCGCTGCCTTGCGGCGTCCAGGTCGCGCCGTTGGCGAACGACAGGTCGGCCTGGCCGACGCTGAAGCCGACATCGTTCCGCACGCCGCCGACCAAGCCGCGCAGCCAGGAATCGGCGGTGTCGAAATTGACGTTGACCGCCCCGGTGTTGCCATTGACAGGATCGGTCGCGGTGGCGATGTCGCCGTCGAGCTGCACGCGTTGGCCGCCGGCCTGGTTGACGGTGACGCTGGCGTCCTGGATGTCGAGCGGTACGCTCCAAATCGAATAGGCGGCGCCGGCGTTGCTGGGGCTCGTCGACACGGTCAGTCCGCCGGCGACCTTGACGGTGCCGAAGTTGCGGATGCCGTAGACGTTGCAGGCGCTGCAGTCGGAGGTGGAGGCGACGGTGAACGACACCGGCGCGGTGGGCGAGGTGAACTCGATGAAGCCGGTGCTGACCAGACCGTAGGTTTCCGCCTCCGAGGCGACATCGACCGAAACCGCGTCGTCGAAGGTCATCACCGCACCGGGCGAGCGGTCGTTGCTGAGGCCGGAGGGATTGCCGAACGGCACGTAGCCGTTTTCCGGCCCTTCGCTGCGCACGAGCACGTCCACGTCGCCGTGCCAGCGCATCCATGCCGAGCGGTGGGTGTTGGCGATGCCGTGCGTGGAGCGTGGGCCCTTCACGTTGACGGTGGCGTCGCCGAAGACCTCCATGTCGCCCTGGTTGCGCACGCCGAATGCGGTCGAACCCATGGCGACCGTGGTCAGCGACAGATTGCCGTTGACCGTCAGCCGGG
Organism: uncultured Pseudomonas sp.; assembly: GCA_966210435.1. GTDB lineage: Bacteria > Pseudomonadota > Gammaproteobacteria > Pseudomonadales > Pseudomonadaceae > Aquipseudomonas. Next base: position 34,266 of record CBIHLF010000018.1, read on the forward strand.
TATTGACGTTGTCGTTGTAGATGGCATGGGCGTTGTCGCTGGGCCAGATCGACAGCGCAGAGATGCTGGTGTCGCCATTGAAGGTAATGGTGCCGCCGTCGGAGTTGTAGACCGCATCGAGCGTGCCGCGGCTTTCGGCGAGGATCGTGGTCGGGCCATTGAACACGACGTTGCTGCGCCCCATGACCCAGACCGCGCGCGCAAAGCCCTGCGTATGGGCATGCAGGTCGGTGGCGCCGTTAAAAATGGTGGTGCTGCCGCCGCGGGCGAACACCGCCTGAGCGCTATTGCCGAGGCCGCCGCCGAAGTCCGCGTCGCGGGCGCGGGCGGAGATCCGGGTGTCGCCGTTGACGGTGAGCGTATTGCCGTCGTTGAGGATGCCGATCGCCGTTCCCCGGATGCCGCTCTCGCCGCGGCTCGCCGACAGGTCCAGCCTGCCGCCGCCGGCCACGTCCAGCGCCACCGGAGGATTCCCCGAGGCGATGGACACGGCGACCACATCGCGGTCGATAGCCTCCATCTCTATGCTGTCGCCGTCGGCGAAGCTGTAGTGCGAAACACCGTCGACGAAGCTGACGTCGTAAGCGGGGTCGTAGCCGCCCGTGCCGCCGGGTCCGTCGTTGCCGACAACGCCGGTGATCGGTTCGATATAGAGCACCGCGGCGCCGATCGAGGGCCAGCCTACCAAGCCGCTCATCAAGGCGGCGGAAATGGACAGCGAGAGTTTTTTGCGGCGGGGCTCGGCGCCTGCGCGTTCGGTTGCCGGCATCCGGGCTGGCGTTAATTGCAGGCAATGTTCTACGCCGCGCGCGATCGCTCGCGCCCGCTTCTGCCGGATGCAGGTCATCAGTTCCCCCAGGTTCTTGAGTGCTATGGCCGTGTGGCCGAGTTGGCGGGTGGTCGCCAAGTCGTTCCGTTGGAAACTAGCACGCGGATTTACAGCGCCGAAGGGAAATGCCCGGCTTCTCCTGGCCTGGTTGCATTTGTGTGAGCGATCGCACTCGGGGGCAGCGCGACAGGTCACGCTTACGCTCGCACCGCCCGGCGCCTGTGGCGCGGGCGTTGGAAAAGCGCCATCGGTGAATGGCGCCGTCGGCTACTTCCTGCTCAGCAGGACGCCGCTTTCCATATGGTGGGTATAGGGGAATTGGTCGAACAGTGCGCAGCGGGTCACCTGGTGCGTGTCGCTGAGCTGGGCGATATTGGCGGCCAGGGTTTCCGGGTTGCAGGAGATATACAGGATGCGTTCGAAGCGCCGGGTCAGTTCGCAGGTGTCCGGGTCCATGCCGGCGCGCGGCGGGTCGACGAAGACGCTGGCGAAGTCGTAGCTCTTCAGGTCGATATCGGCCAGGCGGCGGAACGGTCGCACCTCGTTGAGCGCTTCGGTCAGCTCTTCGGCGGACAGGCGCACCAGGCTGACGTTGTCCACGCCGTTATCGGCCAGGTTGGCCAGGGCGGCATTGACCGAGGATTTGCTGATCTCGGTAGCCAGCACCTTGCGCACCCGGGTGGCCAGCGGCAAGGTGAAATTGCCGTTGCCGCAATACAGCTCCAGCAGGTCGTCCTGGCGCTCGCCCAGCACCTCGTAGGCCCAGCCGAGCATCTTCTGGTTGACTGCGCCGTTGGGCTGAGTGAAAGCGCTTTCCGGCTGCCGATAGCTGAAGGTGCGCCCGGCGATTTGCAGTTTTTCCTCGACGAAATCCTTGCCGATGACGATGCGCTTGCCGCGTGAACGGCCAACGATGCTCACCTGCAACTCCGCCGCGAGCTTCTCCGCCTCGGCCTGCCAGGCGTCGTCCAGCGGGCGGTGGTAGCACAGGGTGACCAGGGCGTCGCCGGCCAGGGTGGTGAGGAATTCCACCTGGAACAGCTTGAAGCTCAGCGCTTTGCTGGCTTGCCAGGCGGCTTTCAGGCGCGGCATCAACTGATTGATCCGCACGCTGGCGATGGGGAAATCCTCGAAGAAGATCGGCGTGTGCTTATCGCCGGCCTCGAACATCGCGTAGTGACGGTCTTCGCCTTCGCGCCACAGGCGGAACTCCGCACGCAGGCGGTAATGCTCGCGCGGCGATTCGAAGACTTCGGGCTCGGGCGCGGCGAAGGGCGCCAGCAACTCGATCAGGCGCTGCTTCTTTTCGGCGAGCTGGGCGTCGTAGCGGGCGGGGTCGAACTGGGAACGGCTCATGTGTGACTCGAAAAGTGAATAGATTGCAGCCCGTGGACTGGGGCTGTTCTCGCAGGTTGGCGTCGCATGGGTGATGGTGGGGTTACGGCGCGCCGATACTCGCTGTGTTGCCGTGTATCGCCTGCGCGCCTAACCCACCCTAGGGTTCTGACCAGTCTACGGGGCTTTAGGCGAACCAACCGAGCTTGATCACGAACAACACCGACAAGATTACCAGTGCCGGGTTCAGGTCGCGCCAGCGGCCGGCCAGCAATTTGATCAGGGTCCAGGCGATAAAGCCGAAGGCGATGCCGTTGGCGATCGAGAACGTCAGCGGCATGGCCAGGGCGGCGACCACCACGGGGGCGGCGACGGTGAGGTCTTCCCAGTCGATTTGCGCCAGGCTGCTCATCATCAATACGGCGACGAACAGCAGCGCCGGGGCGGTGGCGAAGGCCGGTATGGCACCGGCCAGCGGGGCGAAGAACAGGCTGAGCAGGAACAGCAGGGCGACCACACAGGCGGTCAGGCCGGTGCGCCCGCCGGCGGCGATGCCTGCTGCCGATTCGATATAGCTGGTGGTGGTCGAGGTGCCCAGTGCGGCGCCGGCCATGGTCGCCGTGCTGTCGGCCATCAGGGCGCGGCCCAGACGCGGCATCTTGCCGCTCTTGTCGAGCAGTTCGGCCTTTTGCGCGACGCCGATCAGGGTGCCGGAGGTGTCGAACAGGTCGACGAACAGGAAGGCGAAGATCACGCTGAGCAGGCCGATATCCAGGGCGCCCATGATGTCCAGTTGCAGCAGGGTAGGCATCAGCGAGGGCGGCATCGACACCACCCCGCCGAGCTGCGACAGACCGAGCAGAATCGACAGCGCGGTGACCAGCAGAATACCGATCATCACCGCGCCCGTGACTTTACGGTATGCCAGGGCGGCGATCACGAAAAAGCCCAGGCAGGCCAGCAATGCACTACCTTGGCTCATATCGCCAAGGGTCACCAGGGTGGCCGGATGGTCGATCACGATACCTGCGTTCTTCAGCGCGATGATCGCCAGGAACAGGCCGATGCCGGCGGCGATACCGGCGCGCAGGGCCAGGGGAATACTGTTGATGATCCACTCGCGGATCTTGAAGATCGACAGCGCGAAGAAAATCATCCCGGAGAGGAACACCGCGCCCAGGGCCACCTGCCAGGTATGACCCATGGTCATCACCACGGTGTAGGTGAAGAAGGCATTCAGGCCCATGCCCGGCGCCAGGGCGATCGGGTAGTTGGCGACCAGGCCCATGATCGCCGAGCCGATGGCCGCGGCCAGACAGGTGGCGACGAACACCGCGCCTTTGTCCATGCCGGCGGCGGCGAGCATGTTGGGATTGACGAAAAGGATATAGGCCATGGTCAGGAAGGTGGTCAGCCCGGCCAGCACCTCGGTGCGTACTGTGGTGTTATGTGCCTTGAGTTGGAACAGTCTTTCCAGCATCTGCAACGCTCCGTAACGGCGATGGCGCCGTGAGTAATGCCAATCGAAAGCAAAGCACATCCACGCGTGTGCGTGTGTTTTTGCTGGCGATCCGGAAAAAGGCGCGCATCATATCAGCTCGCCCATAAGGGGTGAATTTATGACCGAATGGTCAACTAGTAGCAGCAACTTGCATAGGCAAGAAGGAGGCCAATATGACCACGCGAGCCCTGATCAGCCTTGCTGACGGCGTTGAAGACATCGAATGCGTGACCCTGATCGACGTGCTGCGGCGCGCCGAGGTCGAGGTGGTGGTGGCCAGTATCGAAGGGCGGCGCATGATCACCTGTGCCCGCGGCACCCGCTTGACCGCCGATACCATGCTGGTCGATGTGCTGGCCCAGGATTTCGATCTGATCGTGCTGCCCGGCGGCATGCCCGGCGCCGAGCGCCTGGCCGAGCACGAGCCATTGGCCGAAAAGGTGCGGGAGCAGGCCAAGGCCGGCAAACTGTTCGCCGCCATCTGCGCCGCACCGGCGCTGGCCCTGCAGCAGTACGGCGTGCTCAAGCAACGGCGCATGACCTGCTATCCGGCGTTTAGCGATCGTTTGAGCGGTTGCACCTTCGTCGACCAGGCCGTGGTGGTCGACGGCAACTGCATCACCAGCCAGGGACCGGGCACCGCCATGGAATTCGCCCTGACCCTGGTCGAGCAACTACAGGGCAAGGGCAAACGCAGGGAAGTGGCCGAGGCGCTGTTGTTCTGATCGCTCCAGTTTTGGCTGTGCGCTTTTGTAGCCCGGATGCAATCCGGGAGCGGTATCTGCCGCTAGAACTTCCCCGGATTGCATCCGGGCTACCGGAGCCGACATGGCGAAGCCCCTTTATTTATCGTCGATCGGCGCTTCGTGCATCCGGTCGCGCCGCGCCAGGGCCGGGAACAATTTGATCCATAGCCCGCTGACTACCAGCGCGCCTATCCCGCCGATCAGCACCGCCGGTACGGTGCCGAACCAGGCGGCGCTGACCCCGGCGCGGAAGTCGCCGAGCTGGTTCGATGCACCGATAAACAGGCCGTTCACTGCGCTGACCCGGCCGCGCATGGCGTCGGGTGTCTGCAGCTGCACGAAGGCGCCGCGGATGACCATGCTGACCATGTCAGCCGCGCCCAGCAGTACCAGGGTCGCCAGGCTGAACCACAACGAGGTGGAGAGGCCGAAGGCGACGGTGGCGACACCGAAGATCGCCACCGAGATCAGCATCGCCGGCCCGACCCGGCGTTCGATCGGCATGCGCGCCAGCCAGATCGACATCAGCAAGGCGCCTACCGCCGGCGCCGAGCGCAGCAGGCCCAAGCCCCAGGGGCCGGTCAGCAGGATGTCCTTGGCGAACACCGGCAACAGCGCCGTGGCGCCGCCGAGCAACACCGCGACCATATCCAGCGTCACCGCGCCGAATACTTCGCGGCGGCTGCGGATAAAGCGGAAGCCGGCGAGCAGCGACTCCACCGAAACCTTCTGCTTCAGCGGTTTCTGCTGCGCCGGCAGGCTCAGCATCAGGCTCAGGGCCACGCCATACAGCGCTGCGCTGCTGCCGTAGACCCAGCCGGTGCTCAGCGCGTAGAGCCAGCCGCCGATAGCCGGCGCGATTATGGTGGCGGTCTGCATCGCCGAGGCGGAGGCGGCCACGGCGGCGGGGAACAGGCCAGCCGGCACGATATTCGGCAGCAGCGCCTGGGTCGTCGGCATCTCGAAGGCCCGTGCGCTGCCGAGCAGAAAGGCGATGACGAAGAGGGTTTCTCGGCTGATCCCCGTCAGCGTGCTGCCGAGCAATAGCGCCAGCGCCACCAGCCCCTGGGCGCTTTGGCACAGGGCGGCGACTTTACGCCGATCGAAGCGATCGGCCACGTGCCCGGTGAGCAGGATAAACAGGATTTTTGGCAGGAACTCCACCAGCCCGACCAGGCCGAGGTCGAGCACGTCGCCGGTGAGGCTGTACATCTGCCAGGCAATCGCCACGCTGAGCATCTGGAAGCCGCTGGCGGTGGCCACCCGGGCCAGTCAGAAGGCGATGAAGGGGCGATGGTTACGCAGGCGCGAATCGTCGTGGGCGGGCATGTCGTTCGGTTATGGCGAGTGGCGGGGGATCGGCGATGGAGGCCTCACCCGGTGCTCTGGGCAATCAGTATGCCCGCTCGGTCAGGTATCGCGTAGAGCCCGCGCGACAAATAACCACAGCGTCGCGGGCACCGTTCGGCGCTACGCTTCCAACATGCTTGATCCAGATCAATGCCGGTTTCAGGCAAGTCTGCTGGGTCGTCGCCATCCCGCCATAACAAGAACAATCGCACCGTATTGCGCTCCAATTGGGCGTGCGCACAAGGCTGTGCCCCCGAATAACCTGAGTGAGGATGTTATATGTTCGGCATCGAGGCGCTGGATCTGGCCCGAATCCAATTCGCGTTCACCATCTCCTTTCATATCGTGTTTCCGGCCATCACCATCGGCCTGGCCAGTTACCTGGCGGTATTGGAAGGCCTGTGGCTGAAGACCAGCGACGGCACCTACCGCGACCTCTATCACTTCTGGTCGAAGATTTTCGCGGTCAACTTCGGCATGGGCGTGGTCTCCGGCGTGGTCATGGCCTACCAGTTCGGTACCAACTGGAGCGCGTTCTCGGATTTCGCCGGGGCGGTGACCGGGCCGCTGCTGACCTATGAAGTGCTCACCGCGTTCTTCCTCGAGGCGGGCTTTCTCGGGGTGATGCTGTTCGGCTGGAATCGCGTCGGTCCTGGCCTGCACTTTTTCTCCACGCTGATGGTGGCGGTCGGTACGCTGATCTCGACCTTCTGGATTCTCGCCTCCAACAGCTGGATGCATACGCCGCAGGGCTTCGAGATCGTCGATGGGCGGGTGATCCCCGTCGACTGGTTCGCCGTGGTGTTCAACCCTTCCTTCCCTTATCGCCTGGCGCATATGGCCACCGCTGCGTTTCTCGCCACCGCGTTCTTCGTCGGCGCTTCGGCGGCCTGGCACCTGCTGCGTGGGCGCAACAACCCGGCGATCCGGCGGATGCTCTCGATGGCCCTGTGGATGGCCCTGTTGGTGGCGCCGGTGCAGGCGATGATCGGTGATTTTCATGGTCTCAATACGCTGAAATATCAGCCGGCGAAGATCGCTGCGATCGAAGGTCACTGGGAAAACCGCGGCGACGAGCCGACCCCGCTGATTCTCTTCGGTTTGCCGGATATGGGCGCCGAAGAAACCCGTTTCAAACTTGAAATCCCCGCCCTCGGCAGCCTGATCCTGACCCACAGCCTGGACAAGCAGGTGCCGGCTCTGAAGGAATTCGCCGCCGAGGATCGGCCCAACTCGACCATCGTGTTCTGGACCTTCCGGGTCATGGTCGCGCTCGGCATGCTGATGATCCTCACCGGTATCTGGGGCTTCTGGTTGCGCCTGCGCGGCACGCTGTTCGAGAACCGCGCCTTCCTGCACCTGGTGGTGTGGATGGGGCCGTCTGGCGTGCTGGCGATTCTCGCCGGCTGGTTCACCACCGAGGTCGGTCGCCAGCCCTGGGTGGTGTACGGCCTGATGCGCACCGCGGACGCCTCGTCCGGGCATAGCCTCGCGCAGATGAGCCTGACCCTCGGCCTGTTCGTGGTGGTCTATTTCGCCTTGTTCGGCGCCGGCATCAGCTACGTGATGCGCCTGGTACGCAGGGGCCCGCTCATCGACGAGGGCAAGCAGGCCGACGTTGGTGGGCCAGGTCAACAGCGCACGCCGGCGCGACCGCTGTCTGCGGCGGATGAGAGCTTCGAAGCGGGCGAAAGCGACGAACTGGGTGAGGGGAAATAATCATGGGCTACGATCTTTCACTGATTTGGGCGGCGATCATTGCCTTCGGGGTCATGATGTACGTGGTCATGGACGGCTTCGACCTGGGCATCGGCATCCTCTTCCCGTTCGTCAAAAGCGAGCGCGAACGCGACGTGATGATGAACACCGTGGCGCCGGTCTGGGACGGTAACGAAACCTGGCTGGTGCTCGGTGGCGCGGGCTTGTTCGGGGCTTTTCCGCTGGCCTATTCGGTGGTGCTCAGCGCGCTCTACCTGCCGTTGATCTTCATGCTCCTGGGGCTGATCTTCCGTGGCGTGGCCTTCGAGTTCCGCTTCAAGTCCAAACCGCAGACCCGCCACGTCTGGGACAAGGCGTTTATCGGCGGTTCGCTGGCGGCGACCTTCTTTCAGGGGGTGGCGCTGGGCGCTTATGTCGATGGCTTCGAGGTGGTCGACCGGGTGTTCGTCGGCGGCTCGCTGGACTGGTTCACGCCGTTCTCGCTGTTCTGCGGCCTGGCGCTGATCGCCGCTTACGCGCTACTGGGCTGCACCTGGCTGATCATGAAGACCCAGGGCCGTCTGCAATGGCAGATGCACGATATCGCCCGGCCCCTGGTATTCGTGGTGCTCGGGGTGACCGCCGCGGTCAGCATCTGGACGCCCCTGGCGCACAGCGCCATCGCCGAGCGCTGGTTCAGCATGCCGAACATTCTGCTGCTGATGCCGGTGCCGTTACTGGTGCTGGTGGCCACCGTCGCCCTGCTGCGCGCGATCGCGCGCAACGCCAACTACTCGCCCTTTCTGCTGACCCTGGCGCTGGTCTTCCTCGGCTACGGCGGCCTGGGTATCAGCCTGTGGCCGAACGTGATTCCGCCATCCGTGTCGATCTGGGACGCGGCCGCACCACCGCAAAGCCAGTCGTTCATGTTGGTCGGCGCGCTGCTGATCATCCCGCTGATCCTGATCTACACGGCCTGGAGCTACTACGTATTCCGCGGCAAGGTGACCGAAGAAGATGGCTACCATTGAGGGCGCACGGATGAGTGAGATGCCGGAAAAGAAACCGCTATGGCAACGCCTCGGCTGGCTCCTGGCGCTCTGGACCGGCAGCGTGCTGGCCCTCGGCGCGGTGGTCTGGTTGCTGCGCCTGTTTATGCAGGCGGCGGGGTTGGGAACGCCGTAGGCTAGGAAGTTGTGTGACGGGGGGAAGGGGCAACGAATTGATGGGTATCGCTGCGCTCAACCCATCCTGTGTATTAGAAGACGTTGCGCTCGGTGGTGGGCCGGTACAGGAACCAGGCATGCCGCCAGGTCACTACGGCGCCAGATGGTAAAGTGGTCATGGCCGCGATGTTGGTCCAGGGCGGTACGCAGGGTTGGAGCACACCTCCCACGGTACGCCAGAATTGCACACCAGCCTGCACCAGTGGGTTGCCGCGGTTGCGGTAGACCCAACGCAATTCGGAGTGTGTGATGGTGCGCTCCTTCGCCACCGCGGCGGGCGAGCGTCCAGTCGGCATATCCTGGGCCAGCACAGTGCCTGCTGCGTCTACGAAATGGTGTGTCTTGGTGACTACCGCGCCCATCTCGATGTCATCAAGCAGGAAGTGGATATGCCCGCGATGATTGCGAAGCGTCCATTCCATCCCAAATTTCGACTTGGCACGCCATGCTGCATTTTGCAGGATGGCGCTGGTAACGACAGTCGCGAATCGGTCCTCGTCGTTCTCGTTACCACGTATCGCCTGTGCGTAGCGGCTATATTTTTGATGGGCTTCATTATCCCGAAGGAATTGCCTCCATGCTGTACGGTCAGTCTTGCGCAATCCTTGCATACTGCTTGCGCGGTATTGGTCCACCGTTGCGGGACCGCCCGCGTTGATGATTTCCGCCCCGAAATGAAAAACGAGTCTTGGCCGGACGGGCGCCAGTCCGTAAATCAAGTCACCAGCGGCAAAGTGGAAGTTGAAAGGCACGGTGAATGGCATGGCGCGACTCCGACTTTAAGAATAAGTAATAGAGAACAGGTCATGGTTTCTTTAGCGCGAAAATCGTAGTTTGTCCCCCGTTCTGCTGCCGAAAGGTATCAATTCATCCCACCATCAGACGAAAGTCTTTTACGCATCTGGTTGGTGATTGGTAGCGCTAAATCGAAGCTGCGTGTCTCGCATTCGTTACCCTCGTTCTTTTCCCCAACCGCGATTACTGTGCACGGAATCATTTGCCCTCCAAATTGTGGCGGGCGTAGGTCAAGCGAAAGCATGTGTTCAAACAAATTTGTGAAGCTGTCATAGTCAAGTTCCAGCTCGGCAAAAGGATTTGTAATCACGCCAAACCATGACTTATCGGGTTTGTAGGCCAGAACAACGTCAGATCTGTGCTCCGTGTAACCCCTTGCGATATAGACGATGTCCCCAGGGTTCAAATCTTCTGGGGTCGATGAAAACGAATCGTCTTCGGTCCAAAATCCATAAAGCTTTATGACTTCATTGGCCATCAAGTTTTGAAGCTGAATGATTGCTTTGAGTTCAGGGTGATCTGCATCTTGCGACTCCGTTATTTTCAGAGAACCAGGCAGCGACTCTTGAAGCGCCTGAATCTTTGGTGCCAGCTCTGGGCTTGCCGGTGCCACTTCGCGACGAAGATTATCGATGTAGTCACGTTCAAATTTGTCAGCGGTTTTTCGAAGCGACTTAAGTTTTTCGATCTCTGCGGCCACTTGAATCTCGCTTCCGATTACATCCCCCCAATCCGCAATCGAAGAATTAACAGCGTCTTGGGCACTGAGTAGGCTGACGATCAAACCATGATGTCCTACTCGAGGTGATGCTTTACCTTCACTGTCAGTTACAACTAATTGCTGTGCCCTCGATAGCGCTCGTTCAATCTCCTTAATCCGTCTAAATGCAGCAATGGCAAATTTCTTCTGAGAGTCTTGAAAATTCTTCTCATTCGATTTAGTGGACAAGATCCAGGCGAACGCTATAGACAGAATAAATTGCAGAACACTAAAGAGCGCGGACTCTGTCTTTGTTGTTGTATCGGCTGTTGCAACCTGTAATGTGAAAATTCCGACAATTCCGATTGATGCTCCGATTAGCGCTGCTGTTCTCATGCTCAGCTTGCCCACTAACGTCTCCTTAGTGCTTATTAATTAGGCGAAGTAAATTCGCATTTGCATACGAAAGGTGCCAAGTAAACTTTGCGGGGGCTAAGCCCTTGCCCGGATTGAAGATGGTAACGGTAAACGCGACTGCATCGAAGAGAAACATGACAGGGGTGACGGCAAACCCACGCTCTTGGAACGGCTTAGCGAGCAAATTAAGAAGCTAGTCGATCCATACCGAAACTGTCTACCTCTACTGGACTTGCTAACCCACCCTGTGAATAACGGGCCGTGCCTATTTAATCGCTTTCAAAACCACAAACTTCGGCGTCGCGGCGACCTGTTCGACGCCACGGAACAGGCGTTTGAGCTTGGCGTGGTAGCCAAGGTGGCGGTTGCCGACGATCCACAGTTCGCCACCCTTGACCAGCGCCGCGCGGGCTTGCTGGAACATGCGCCAGGCGAGGAAGTCGCCGACCACTTGTTGCTGGTGGAACGGTGGGTTGCACAGCACCAGGTCGAGGGAATCTTCGGGTTGTTCGGCCAGGCCGTCGCCGGCGCGGATTTCGACCGGGCGTTCGCCGAATGCGGCACGCCAGTTTTCCCGGGCCGATTGCACCGCCATATAGGATTCATCCACCAGCGTCAGTTCGGCCAGAGGGCTACCGAGAGCGTAGGCGATGCCGAGCACGCCATTACCGCAGCCGAGGTCCGCGACGCGCATACGTCCCAGGTGTTTCGGCAGGTGCGGGAGGAAGGCGCGGGTACCGATGTCCAGGTCTTCGCGGCAAAACACATTGGCGTGGTTGAGCAGTTCCAGTGCCGGTTTATCCAGGCGATAGCGCGTGGGGTAGGGCGATACCGGGGCAGGTTTGGTTTCGGGCGTGGCGAACAACAGTCGGGCTTTCTTTACCGCCAGCGAGGCTTGCACCGGGCCGATGTATTTTTCCAGCAGATCGCCGGCGGCGCGCGGCAAATGTTTGACCATCGCCGCGGCTATCACCTGGGCGCCATGAGCCAGTTGGCCATGCAGGCGGATCAGTTGTTCTTCCAACAGCGCCAGGGTTTTGGGCACGCGGATCAGCACCAGGTCGAAAGGCCCCTGGGCGACTTCGCTGGCCGGCACAAAACTTACGGCATCCGCCGGCAGTTGGTTGCGCAGCAGGTTGATCTGCAAGCCCAGGTGGCCGAGGTGCGAGTCGCCGCTGTTGGTGATCTTGGCCTGCCCGGACAGGCTGACCGCCAGCGCGCCGAAATTGTCATTCAGCACCAATACCCGCGCGCTGCTCGATAGCCCTTGCTCATACAGATGGTTGAGCAGGTATTCGTCCGCGGCATCGAACGCCTGCAACGGCTCGTTCGGTTGGTCGGGTTGGCGAATCAGATCGAGTTGGGCGAACGGGGTGCTAAGCAAAGGCATGGAAAACTCGAGTGGCGGGCCGCAGGGGCGCGATAGAAAGTGCAGTTGGTCGCTATTGTCGGTGCAAGCGCCAGAAAAGTCTCGGAACTGAGAGCTGGTTCAGCAAACCGCGGTTGTGCCGGGCGGTGCTTTACCGAAGAATGCCGCCCCCTTGCGGATCGGCTCAGTCGTGCTTGCTAGCGATGAGTCAGCAAGGTCGGTATTCGAACAATAGCCAGACCCCGAGCATTGCGCCCGGCTGCGATCTGGTAGCGCCTGATGACCAAGACCCCGTGTTCCTCTGGCTCATCCATAACCCATCCCCCTCTCAATGAGGCCTGCCCATGCAGGCTTCACGGCGTTCTATTTGTAAAAGGTATGTTCATGTTCAAGTCCCTGTTGTCTTTAACCTTCACCGCGTTGCTGGTCGCGGCAAGCCCGACCCTGGCGGAAGGCAAGGCTCCTATCGTTATCAAGTTCTCCCATGTGGTGGCTGAGGACACCCCCAAGGGCAAGGGGGCCTTGTTGTTCAAACAGTTGGTGGAAGAGCGCCTGGCCGGCGAGGTGGCGGTTGAGGTGTATGCGAATTCTGCGTTGTTTGGCGATGCCGATGAGCTGGAGGCGCTGCGTAACAATCAGGTGCAGATGCTGGCGCCTTCACTGTCCAAGTTCGAGGCCTACACCAAGCAGTTGCAGCTGTTTGACTTGCCGTTCCTGTTCGATGACCTGGAGGCGGTCAAACGTTTCCAGAAACGTGACAAGAGCCGTGAACTGCTGCGCTCCATGAGCGAGCAGAACATTTATGGTCTGGCGTTCTGGAACAACGGCATGAAGCAGCTCTCGGCCACCCGTGAGCTGCGCCAGCCGGCCGATGCCAAGGGCCTGGCGTTTCGCATTCAACCATCGACGGTACTCGAATCGCAGTTCAAGGCGGTTGCGGCCAGTGGCATCGCCATGCCGTTTGCCGAAACCTTCGCGGCGCTGCAAAGCGGCAAGGTACAGGGCGCGGAAAACCCCTGGTCGAACATCGTCAGCCAGAAGCTCGACAGCGTGCAGCCGTTTATCACCGAAACCAACCACGGTTCGCTCAATTACATGCTGGTGAGCAATGTCACGTTCTGGAACAGCATCCCGTACAAGACCCGTACCGAGCTGGAAGCCATAATTCAGGAGGTGACCTTTGCGGTGAACCGGGACGCCGAGGCGCTCAATCAGAAAGCCCGCGAGCAGCTGCTGGCCGGCGGTAAGACCAAGCTGGTCAGCCTGACAGCGGAAGAACACGCCGCTTTGCGCGCCGCCATGCAGCCCCTGTGGAAACACTACGAGGCCAGCATCGGTGCCGACATGCTGCGTGCCGCGCAGACGGTCAATCGCCGCTAGCATGGCGTTAGGTTGCACCGGCTAACCGTCCAGAAATCGAGAATCCCCAGGTTTTGCCGGTATTTGTCCGGCTGCTGTTGCGCGACACTGGGTTTGTGCAATCCGCATGAACTCGGGGCCAGTATGTCCATCGATGAGAAATACACACGGCAAACCCTCTCGGCCATCCAGGTCTGGTCGAACACATTGTTCAGCCTGCGTTGTTCGCGGGACCCGGCGTTTCGTTTCCAGGCTGGCCAGTTCGCCCGTCTGGGAGTGGAGAAGGCCGACGGCAGCATAGTCTGGCGGCCTTATTCGATGGTCTCGGCGCCGCATGACGAGTTTCTGGAGTTCTTTTCCATTGTGGTCCCTGGCGGCGAGTTCACTTCCGAGTTGAGCCGTCTGCGCGCTGGCGACAGCCTGTTGGTCGACAAGCAGGCGTACGGCTTTCTCACCCTCGACCGTTTCATTGGCGGCCGCGACCTGTGGCTGCTGGCCAGCGGTACCGGCTTGGCGCCGTTTCTTTCGATCCTGCAGGATTTCGAAGCCTGGCAGCGCTTCGAACGCATCGTTCTGGTCTATAGCGCTCGCACCGCCAGCGAGCTGGCCTATCAGCCGTTGATCCAGGGGCTGGGCCGGCAGCCGCACCTGGCCGAATACGTCGATCGTCTGCACTATCTGCCGCTGCTCACCCGCGAGCGGGCGCCGGGCTGTCTGCATGGGCGCATCACCACCTTGCTGCAAAGCGGCGAGCTGGAACGCGCCGCCGGCCTGACCCTGAGCCCCGAGCATTCGCGGCTGATGCTCTGCGGTAATCCGCAGATGATCGAGGACACCCGCGCCCTGCTGAAGCACCGCGATTTGCACTTGAGCCTGAGCCGCCGGCCGGGCCAGGTGGCGGTGGAGAATTACTGGTGAGGCGTGGGCGGCGTATCGGGCGAGTCGGGCGCGTCGGCGCCCGGCTCGGTGGCGTTCGGTGCAGCGGCGTCCGGCGTATCGGCGTCCGACGCGGCGGTGCCCGACGCAACGGCGCCCGAAGTATTCGGCTGGGGTTCGACGGTGGTCGGTGCGCATAGCGGCAAGCGGATCACGAAGCGCACGCCCCAGCCGAGCTGGCTGGCGACCTCCAGCTTGCCGCCGAGCACACCGGTGACCAGGTTGTGCACGATGTTCAAACCCAGCCCGCTGCCGCCCTGGCCCAGGCGGGTGGTGAAAAACGGATCGAAGATCCGCGGCAGGTGTTCGGGGGCGATGCCGTGGCCGTTGTCGGAAAGCGTCAGTTCGATCCAGCCGTTTTCGTAGGGGAAGGCGTAAAGGCCGATCTTGCCGTGCTCCAGGCCGCTGAGACCGTGGATCAGGGCGTTGTTGATCAGGTTCACCAACACCTGGCCGAGGGCACCGGGGTAGCTGTCCAGTTCGATGCTGTCGTCGATGTTGCTGTCGATCACGAAGGGGGTTTTCTTCAGCGTCGGCCCCAGGGTGATAAGGATTTCCTTGATCACCTCGCTGAGCTGGAAGGTGCGTCGCTGGGCGCTGGCCTGATCGACCGCGACCTGTTTGAAGCTGGTGATCAGCTCGCTGGCGCGACGCAGGTTGCGCACCAGGATATCGGTGGCGGTCTTGTTGTCCTGCAGGAACTGATCGAGCATCGAGCGTTTGAGCGTACCGGCATCGACCGCCGCGGCGATGTCGCGGCTGTAGTCCTCCAGGGTGCTGGCGGCCATCAGGCTGTTGCCGACCGGGGTGTTGAGCTCGTGGGCGATGCCGGCGACCAGCGAGCCCAGGGCGGCGAGTTTTTCGCTCTGCACCAGCTCGTTCTGGGCGTGCTGCAAGGTGCCCATGGCCTTGCTCAAATCCTCGTTGCTCTGGCTCAGCGCTTCGGTGCGTTCGTTTACCCGTTGTTCGAGGCTGGCGTTGAGCTCCCGGTAGGCCAGCTCGGTGCGCTTCTGTTCGGTCACGTCGATGTCCATGCTGACGAACTGCTGGCTACCATCCGCCGCGGGGATGCTGAAGGTGGTGCTCAGCACGTAGATCTGCCGCTCCGGAGTCAGTTTCAACTCGCTTAGATAGGGGCCGACCGGGATGCCCTTGGCCGCTTCTGCGAGGCTGGCGAGAAACATCGCCTGCTGCCCGGGGGTGTGGAACAGCTGGTCGAGGGTCTTGCCCAGGGCTTCTTCCCGCGGGATGCCGTAGATGCTTTCGCTGGCATGGTTCCACAGCAGCACCCGGCCGTCGGCATCGAACCAGCGCACCGCGACGTTCGGCGTGTACTCCAGGGTGGCGAGCAGGCGGTCCTCGCTTTCGTGCAGGCTCTTGGCGGTATCGAGCAATGCCTTTTCCCGCTCGTGGATGGCCGCAACCATGCGCTGCAGGCTGCGGCGCAGGGTATTCAGCTCGCGGATATGGCTGCTTTCCATCGGCAGGTCATAGTTGCCGTTGGCGATCTCGCCGACGTGGCGGGTGAACTGCGAGATGCGCCGCGCCAGCGACCAGCTGGTGCTGCCGGCAAGCACCAGGGCTGCGGCCAGGGCCAGGCCGAGGGCGATCAGGATGCGCCGCCAGGTGGTTTCGATCAGCTCCAGAGCGACCTGCTGCGGTTGCGCCACCAGCACCTGCCAACCCGGGCCTTCGACCTGACGTACCAGGCCGAGCAGTTGCTCGCCGGCCAGGCTGAAGCTGTGCACCGAAGGGTCGCGCAGCACCTGCAAATGACCGAGATTGAGTTGCTGGACGACCTGGGTGTCCTGGGAGTCTGCGATTAATTGGTGTTGGCGATCGAGGATGCGGATTTGCAGGCTACCGTTCTGGCTCAGCTGGCGCGCCAGCTCGGGCAGCGGGCTGATCGCCACTTCGCCGACCAGGGTGCGCTGGTCCACCGGCTGGGCGAGGGCGACGGCCAGACGCGCGCTGATGGTCGAAAGAAAACTGTTGGACCACACGCTTTGCTTGGTCGCCTGCGCCTGGCGGACGAAATCCCGGGCGGAGATATCCAGGCCGAACAGGTTCTGGCGCAATTTGCGCTTGTTCGCGGGTAGGCCGATGGCATTGACCCGGCCGCTGCTGTCGGTGAGGTAGATGGCCTCGTAGAAATCCGAGGTGTCGGCATAGCTGTCGAGCAGGGTCTGGATTTGCTCGGGGCTGAGCTGCGGATTGCTGAGAAACAACTGCGCCAGGGAGCCAAGCTCGCGGTTGGCGATGCTGAAGTGCCGCTCCAGCTGGCTGGCGATCGAGTCGGCGGCGAAGCCCTGGCGGGTTTCCACTTCCTGCAGCATCAAGGGTTCGTAATACAGACGAAACAGCAGGCCGATGATCAGGGCCGGGATGCACGCGACCAGCACGAAGCGGCTGGCCAGGGTCAGCAGCAGCGGGCGGCTGTGGCGGTGCTTAGTCGAGGCTGCGGAAGCGACCATCGCGCACCACCATGGGATAGAGACGGCTGTCGCTGTCGCCGAAATCGTCGAAGACGATCGGTCGCTGCAGGCTTTCGAACTGACGGATACGCAGCAGCACCTGTTTCGGTTGTTCGCCGGGTAGGCGTTGGCGCAGCGCGGAAATCAATACATTGGTGGCGTTATAGGTGGTGACCGCTGCGGTATCGACGCTCTGATAGAAGCGCTCCTGATAGCGCTGCTTGAACTCGAGAAACTCGCTCGACTGATTGTTCAGGTCAAACGCCTGGGCTGTGAGGATACCTTCCATCGCTCGCCCGCCCATTTCCAGCAGGGCGTCGGCCGCCGCCCAGGCCGGGGTGGCGAGCTTGATCTGCGGGCTGCGTTGGCGCAAATGGGTCGCCAGCAGCGCGGTGTCCAGGGCGCTGCTGATCAGCACCACCGCCGCCGGCTGGTTGGCCAGGGCGCGTTGCGCCAGGGCGACGAAATCGGTATCGCCGTTACGGTTGAATTCCACCACCTCATCCACACCGCCGCCGGCATCCTGCAGATGGCGGGTGAAGTCGGCGAGCCAGGGACGGGTGAAGCTGTGATTGCTCAGTTCGATGATCACGTTGACCCGCTTCACCCCGTATTGCTGCTGCAGGTGGGTGGCGATATCGCGGGCGTCCGGATTGTCGTGGCTGAGGATGCGGAAGAACTGGTCATCACGCCCGGCGAGCAGCGGGCTCAGCGGCGTGCCACCCATCAGCAGGATGCCGGCGGCGGTGAACTGCGGCGCCAGCTGTTCGGCGATGGTGCTGGTCATGGGCCCCAATACGGCATCCACCCGGGCGTCGATCAGCTCCTGCGCCACCTGCGTGGCGCGCTCGGGGTCGGAGGCGTCGTCGCGAAACAACAGTTCGATATTGCGGCCCTGGATGCCTCCGGCCGCGTTGGCTTGTTCAACGGCCAGTTGGATGCCGTTGCGCCCGGCTATCCCCAGGCTGGCGCTGGGGCCCGAAATATCGACGATCACCCCCAGGCGAATCGGCTGCGGCGCACTGGTCTGCTTATCGCAGGCGAGCAGCAGCAGGCCGGCGCAGACAATCAGCGCGGGCCTTATTCGGCAGTTGAAAAAAATCCTGGTCATGGTCGTGGCGGATAACCTCGCTAAGGCGCTCATCGGCCCGGGCGGCGTTCAAGAGGGTTCGGCACCGATGTAGCTGAGCAGCGCCTCCAGTTCGAGTGGCTTGGCGAACAGGTAGCCCTGGCCTTCATGGCAGCCCATTTGTGTGAGCACGTTGGCCTGGCTTTGCTGTTCGATGCCCTCGGCGATCAGCTCCAGCTGCAGGCCGCGGCCCAGCTTGATGATGGTCTCGACAATGCGCCGGCTGCCCTCGCTCTGCTCCATGTGCTGGATGAAACTGAAGTCGATTTTCAGACGATCGATATTCAGCTGCTCGAGATAGCTGAGCGAGGAAAAACCGGTGCCGAAGTCGTCGACGGCGATGCTCACACCGAGCTGCTTGATGCGGTTGAGCAGGTCGAGCATGAAATCGGCTTCGAGCATGGCCACCGACTCGGTGATTTCCAATTCCAGGAGCCGGGGATCGATGCCGCTGTCGTTGAGCGCGCGCATCAGCGTGTCGAGGAAGTCGGTCTGGCGGAACTGCACCACCGACACATTGACCGCCATGCGCAGCTTCAGGCCGCTCTGCTGGTTGATCCGCTGCAGGTCGCGGCAGGCGCTGCGCAGTACCCAGTCGCCGAGGGCGATGATCAGCCCGGAGCTTTCCGCCAGGGGGATGAACTGCGCCGGCGAGACGAACTGGCCGTCGTCCTTGCGCCAGCGCAGCAGTGCTTCCATGCCGATCAAACGGCGCGTGGCCAGGCACACCTGGGGCTGGTAGACGACGAACAAATGCTTGTGTTCGAACGCGTTGCGCAGTTCCTGCAAGAGCTGTACGCGGGCGCGGGTTTCCTGCTCCATGGCCCGGGTGAAATGGCTGATGCGGCCGCGCTCGTGCTGTTTGCCGTGCTTGAGCGCGATATTCGCCGCCTTCAGCGCTTCGCTGCCGTTACCGTCGATTTGATCCAGGCAGGTCAGGCCTATGGTGGTACTCAGGCTCTGACTGAGCGTGGCGAAGCACAGCGGGCGGCGGAACAGTGTGCCGAGGGTGTCGGCATTGGCCACCTGGTTGCTCGCGAGAATGCCGAACACGTCGCCCGCGACCCGGGCCAGCAGGGTGCCGGCCGGTAATTCCTGCTTCAGACGCTCGACCACCGCGGCAAGGAGCGCATCGCCGTGCTGGTGCCCGAGGGTGTCGTTGAGCTCGGAGAAACCATCGATATCGATCAGTGCCAGGGTGGTGTCGCCGGGGTTGGCGCCGGCCAGGGCGGCATCCAGGGCATTGATCAGCGCCAAGCGGTTGGGGATGTGCAGCAACTGGTCGTTATAGGCGTGATCCTTGAGCTGGCTTAGCAGCAGCACATTGTCCAGGGTGACGATGATATTGCTGCAGAACACCTCCAGCAGCTGCCGGTCCAGTTCGCTCAGCGGGCGTTCGGTTTGCAGGTAGGCGGCCATGTGATTGTGGCCCTGGCCGGGGAAGAACAGGGTGGTCGAATGGCTGCCGAACAGGTTGCAGCGCTGATCCAGGGTCTGGCATAGCGCCTGGGCGACAGTCTGGTTGGGCAACTGGTCGAGCTGTTTGTCGATGCAGTCGGTCAGGCTGCCGGCCGCGGCCACGATCAAGGCGTGGGCGGGGGATGCCTGGTGATCATAGGCGCACACCACGCCCTCGGGGGGCAGGCCGAACAAGCCGCAGATCTGGGTGATGATGCCGGCGGCGAACTCGCTGACGCCCTGGCGCGCGAGCAGGTGGCTGCTGGCATGGATCACCATGCCCAGGCCGCGCCTGCTGGTGTTGATGGTGTGGATCTGGTCATAGCTGCGGATGGCCGCGGTCAGGGCGGTGTACAGGCGGTTGCGGGTCAGCTCGGACTTGGTCTTGTAGTCGTTGATGTCGTAATCGCGGATCGCCTCCATCTCCGGCGCATAGCCGGGCTGGCCGGTGCGCAGGATGATTCGCGCTTCGCTGTTCTGCAGGTCCTCGCGAATGCGCCGCACCAGGTGCAGCCCGGCATGCTCGGACTCCATCACCACGTCCAGCAGAATCACCGCGACTTGTGGCTGCTCGCTCAGTACATCGATTGCCTGCTCCGCCGAGTAGGCATGCAGGAAATTCAATGGGCGGTCGAGGATTTCCGTATTGGCCAGGGCGAAACAGGTGGATTGGTGCACATCCCGATCGTCGTCGACGATCAGGACGTGCCAGCGGGGGCCAAGTTCGCGATCGTCATCGCCATTGGCTTCGTCATCGAAGGAAAACAGCTCGTCTTCTGCTGAGTCACTCATCGGTCGGCCTTGCATTCAGGTCAGTGTCGGTCCGCTTGGGCGACGCCGCTGCGGATCTGCTCGATCATCTGTTGCGGTTTTTCCGGGCGAACCGTTGGGGCACGATCGCCGAAGGGCCTGCTGGCGTGAAATTGCTGGAGAAGCGTCCCCGCTCGCAGTCGAGCGCCCGCCGATGGGCTTGTTGTTAGTCTAGGTGAAAAAAATCGAGGCACATGCAAGCCGACCGGCGACTGCCGCGCTGGTGTCATCAAGGCTCGGGCTCGGGTGGGCGGTGCAATGGCCACCCGGGTTGCCGGCACCGCGTGCCAGACACTGTTGAGCCCGGCGCCGGCACTGCCGCCGGCCGGGTGTGCCGCGTCAGAACGCGCAGTTGCCGCTAAAAACGCTAGGGGCGTTGCTGTTGGTCTTTGAGCAGGTCGCGAATTTCGCTCAGCAGTACTTCTTCCGGGCTTGGCGCTGGCGGCAGGCTCGGCGCCGCGGCTTCTTCGCGCTTGAGGCGATTGAGCGCCTTGACCCCGACGAAAATGGCGAAGGCGACGATCAGGAAATCGACCACCGTCTGAATGAACTTGCCGTAGGACAGGGTCACGGCGGGCGCTTCTTCGGTGGCGGCCCTGAGGACGATGGCCAGGTCGGAGAAATCCACCCCGCCGATCAATACACCCAGCGGTGGCATCACGATATCGCCAACGAACGACGAGACTATTTTGCCAAAGGCGGCACCGATAATGATGCCCACGGCCATGTCGACCACGTTGCCCTTGACGGCGAAAGCCTTGAATTCACTCAGTATGCTCATAGAGGTTTGCCTGCGTAGGAATGGTCGGCTGAGTGTAGGCCAGGGCGTCGCGTTTGCCTCGTATTGGCGGCCATTCGGCTGGCAAGCTGCCGCTGGCGACAGACTGAGCTAGGCTCTAGGCAGTTTTACCAAGAGGACACCGCCATGCCTTTGGAGCATCACCCGCTTACCCGCGAATTCCCGGAATTCCAACAACGGCTTCGGACTCTGGCCTCGGAGGACGGGCACTTCGTCCGCCTGGCCGACGAGTACGAGGCGCTGGATAAACGCATCTATGAAGTGGAGAGTGGCCGGCAGGCCATGGATGAAGTGCATCTGCTCGGTCTGAAGATGCAGCGTGTCTCGCTCAAGGACGATATCGCCGATTTACTGAAGGGCGGCACTGGCGGTTGACCCTGATCAAGGGGTGACTTCGGTGCTTGGTTTAGGCTCGATGCACCAACTTTCAGGAGTCGCCCCATGCACGTCGAACATCACCCCCTGGTCAAGGATTTCCCCGAACTGCGCGATACCCTGCATCAATTGCGCCAGGACGACGCCGAATTCGCCCGACTGGCGTCTGCATACGAAGTACTGGATAAGCGCATCTGCCGTATCGAAGAGGGTAGCGAACTGCTGGCCGAGTCGGCCCTGAACGCCCTGAAACACGAGCGGGTGGCGCTCAAGGACCAGCTTGCGCAGCGTCTCTCTCCGCCGGCCAAACAATGCTGCGGCTGCTGCCAGGGTTGAGCTGACTGCCGACGCATCGTGCGGAACGGCTATGATGCGGGTTTTGTCTGATGGAGCTCGCCGATGGCCAAGGCCAAGCGTATCTATGGTTGCACCGAATGCGGCGCGACCTTCCCCAAATGGGCCGGTCAGTGCGGCGAGTGCGGGGCCTGGAATACCCTGGTGGAAACCCTGCTCGAAGCCACGGCCAGTACGCCCAACGGACGTGCCGGCTGGGCTGGCGAGCAGGCGCAGATCAAGACCCTGGCCGAAGTCAGCGTCGAGGAAGTGCCGCGCTTCTCCACCGCATCCGGCGAACTGGACCGGGTGCTCGGCGGTGGCCTGGTGGACGGTTCGGTGGTGCTGATCGGCGGCGACCCGGGGATCGGTAAATCCACCATCCTGTTGCAGACCCTGTGCAACATCGCCACGCGCTTTCCCGCGCTCTATGTCACAGGCGAGGAATCCCAGCAGCAGGTGGCGATGCGCGCCCGTCGCCTGGGCCTGCCGGAAGACAAACTCAAGGTGATGACCGAAACCTGCATCGAAAGCATCATCGCCACCGCACGCCTGGAAAAGCCCAAGGTGATGGTGATCGACTCGATCCAGACGATCTTCACCGAACAATTGTCCTCGGCGCCCGGCGGCGTGTCCCAGGTACGCGAGAGCGCGGCGCTGCTGGTGCGCTTCGCCAAGCAGAGCGGTACGGCGATCTTCCTGGTCGGCCATGTGACCAAGGATGGCGCCCTGGCCGGGCCGCGAGTACTCGAACACATGGTCGATACCGTGCTGTATTTCGAGGGCGAGTCCGACGGTCGTTTGCGCCTGTTGCGCGCGGTGAAGAACCGCTTTGGCGCGATCAACGAACTGGGCGTGTTCGGCATGACCGACAAGGGCCTGAAGGAGGTCACCAATCCCTCGGCGATCTTCCTCACCCGAGCCCAGGAGGAGGTGCCGGGCAGCGTGGTGATGGCGACCTGGGAAGGTACCCGGCCGATGTTGGTCGAGGTGCAGGCGCTGGTCGATACCAGCCATATGGCCAACCCGCGGCGCGTCACCCTGGGCCTGGATCAGAATCGTCTTGCCATGCTCCTGGCGGTATTGCACCGCCACGGCGGTATCCCGACCTACGACCAGGACGTGTTCCTCAACGTGGTCGGCGGGGTCAAGGTGCTGGAAACCGCCTCCGACCTGGCGCTGATGGCCGCGGTGATCTCCAGTCTGCGCAACAAGCCGCTACCGCATGACCTGCTGGTGTTCGGCGAGGTGGGGCTGTCCGGCGAAATCCGCCCGGTGCCCAGCGGTCAGGAACGCCTGAAGGAAGCGGCCAAGCATGGCTTCAAGCGCGCCATCGTGCCCAAGGGCAATGCGCCCAAAGAGGCACCAGCAGGTTTGCAGATCATCCCGGTAATGCGCCTGGAGCAGGCGCTGGATGCGTTGTTCGAGTAGCGGCTGATAGCCGTGGTGCGGATTGACCGCGATAGTCGCCGCCATCTCGGCGCCCGCGGTGGACAAGGCTTCGCTATGTCCACCCTACAAAAGTGCGTTTTAGCCCTCAGGTCGGATGCACCCGCCAAGCTTTTGTAGCCCGGATGCAATCCGGGGACGGGTTGTGTTGCCTACATCGCTCCTCGGATTGCATCCGGGCTACGAGTCTAGCTTGCAGCTCAGTCCTCATCGCCGAGGGCGGCGAGCTCCCGTTCGAGCAGGCTTTCATCGCCCAGGTTGAGTTCCACCAGGCGGCGCAGGTGGCTGATCGAGTCGAGATCGATATGCCGGCAGACGAAGCCGAGCAATTCGCCTTGGCTGCGGGTCAGGACCACCTCCATCTTCACGCAGGCATCCTCGGCCAGATGAATATTGGCCTGGTACGGGTGGTCGGGGTCACCATTCCACTGCGCTGGCCGCTTGACCAGCAGGCCTTTGAGCGAAATGTCATGCAGTTCGGCGCTCCAGCTACGAGCGCCCTGGACGATTTCGGTGGGGGCGTTGAAGGTAATGCGCTGGAAGCGCCTACGTTCGTTTCCTGTGTCGCTCATGCGGCAAACTCCCGGGCGTTTTTATCCACTATAGCCAAGGCTCCTGGCGCTGGCGCGGATTACTTGATCAGACTGCCGTGTGTGCGCCGACCTGTTATTCGTCGGGGGTCCAGCCGTGGGCCATCGCCTGTTTTACCAGATCGGCCGGTTTGTCGATATTGAGCTTGCGTCTGATGCTCAGGCGATGGGTTTCCACGGTACGCACGCTGATTTGCAGATTGCGCGCCATGTTCTTGTTGTTCAGCCCTTGCGCGAGCATCAACAGTACCTCGCGCTCGCGCGGGGTGAGTTCGTCTTCCTCGGTATCGCGCTTGGCCAGCTTGTGCGCGATATCGCCGCTGTAGTAGCTACCGCCCGCGGCGATCGCGTCGATGGCGGTGACGATCTCGCGCGACGAGGCCTCTTTCAACACATAGCCGCATGCGCCGACCTCCAGCGAGGTGCTGACATACTCCTGATTGTCGTACATGCTCAGGATCAGCACTTTGATCGCCGGGTAGCGCTGGCGCAGCTGTTTGGTCAGCTCCAGGCCGTTGATGTCTTTCAAGCCGATATCCATCAGCACGATATCGGGTTGTTCCCGCTGTACCAGCTCGAACGCTTGCGCACCGCTGCTCGCCTCGCCGACCACTTCGAAATGCGGTAGCACCGCGAGCAGCGCCCGGATGCCTTCGCGCACCAGGGAATGATCGTCGACCAGGGCGATTCTTATGGGAGGGGCAGTAGCAGTCATGGGCAGGCTCTTATTATGTGGGTTGTTGCGCCAATGGAGCCGATGATGTGCCTTGCGAGGGTAGCGTGACCATCATCTCGGTCTGGCCTGGCTCCGATGTGAGGCTGAAACGGCCGCCAAAATGTTCGACCCGCTCGCGGATATTACGCAGGCCGATGCCGTCGTTGAGTTTATCGAGCTGTCGCGGGCTGAAGCCGATACCGTCGTCGCATACCCGCAATCGTACCTTATGTGCGATGCCGTCGAGGCTGATGCGTACCCGGCTGGCATGGGCATGGCGCTCGATATTGGTCAGTGCCTCCTGGAGGATTCTGAACAGCGCCACGGCCAGGCCATCGCTGAGCTGGGTAGCGCCGAGGCCGTTGCGGTAGTCGATCTTCAGGCCGCTGCGCTGTTCGAATTCGGCGACCAGCTGGCCAATCGCGGCGGGCAATCCCAGGGTGTCGAGCAGCGATGGGTGCAGATCATGGGAAATCCGCCGTACCTCGCCGATGGCGCCGGCCAGGCGATCGATGCCCTTTTGCAGGGTTTGCACCGCGTTTTCGCTACCCGCCGCCAATTCATGGCTGGCCAGTTCGAACTGGAACTTGATCGAGACCAGCAACTGGCTGATGCCATCGTGCAGTTCGCGCGAGACCCGCGAGCGTTCTTCTTCCTGCAGGCTGACGATGCGCTGGGTCAGCAGCTGCAGCTTGCGATCGGCCAGGCGGTGCTCGCTGAGGTTCAGCGCCAGCCCGCCGGCGAACACCAGCAACACCGCGACCAGTGCCACCGCCGCGATCGCCAGCATGGTCGCGTGAATGTCGCCGGTGACTTCGTCATGCACCTGGTCGATGGCCTTGTCGACATCTTCCAGGTAAATCCCGGTGCCGATCATCCAGCCCCAACGGTCGAGCATGACCACGTAGGCGAGCTTGTCGGTGATCTCGCCGGTCGAGGGCTTCTGCCAGGCGTAATGCTGGAAGCCGGTGCCGTTTTGCGCGCTTTTCAGCAGGGCCTGGATCACCAGTAAGCCGCGCGGGTCGGTCATGTTCCACAGATCCTTGCCGACCAGTTCGCCCTGGCGCGGGTGCATCAGGTTGCGTCCGTTGCTTTCGTAGACGAAGAAATAGCCATCGCTGCCGAAGCTCACCCTGGCCAGCGCGGCCAGCACCTGTTGCTTGATTTCGGCGTCGTCGCGGCCGCTCTCGTACAGTGGCGAAATGATGCTCAGGGCCATCTCGACGTAGTTTTTGAGCTCGGCGCGC
Organism: uncultured Pseudomonas sp.; assembly: GCA_966210435.1. Taxonomy (GTDB): domain Bacteria; phylum Pseudomonadota; class Gammaproteobacteria; order Pseudomonadales; family Pseudomonadaceae; genus Aquipseudomonas. The sequence continues at coordinate 59,906 of CBIHLF010000018.1, forward strand.
TTGCTCGCCAGGATGCTGTTTTCGATCAGGCGCGCCTGCTGCTCGCCGAGGCGCTGGTTCTGGAAGAACACCAGCACGCAGACCACCGCTACGGCCAGCAGCAGCGGCAACACGCTGAGCGCGACTATCTTGTGCTTGAGTTGCATGGTCGTCGGGCTCCAACTGGGCTTCCCGTGATGAGCGAGGCCCGGGCGGTCAAATACGGAATTGACCGACCAGGGCGCGCAGATTGTCGCTGAGTTCAGCCAGGCTGAGCGCGGTTTGCGCGCCCTGTCGGGTTTCGTCGGCGACTCTGTCCACCGCTGTGGCGATCTGCTGGATGCTGCGGTTGATTTCTTCCGATACCGCCGTCTGTTGCTCGGCGGCGCTGGCGATCTGCGCATTCATGTCGCTGATTGTCGCAATCAGCCCGCCAATGGCGGCGAGCGACTCGCTGGCCTGGGTCGCCTGACCGGTGGTGGCGTGGCCGGCATCGCTGGAGCGGCGCATGGCGTTCACCGTGTCCGCGGTGCCGGTCTGCAGGCGGTCGATCATACCCTGGATTTCCAGTGTGCTTTGCTGCGTGCGGCTGGCCAGGGCGCGGACTTCGTCGGCGACCACGGCGAACCCGCGTCCGGCTTCGCCGGCCCGCGCCGCCTCGATTGCGGCATTGAGCGCGAGCAGGTTGGTTTGTTCGGCGATCGAGCGGATCACCCCCAGCACCCCGACGATCGAATGCACGTCCTGCTGCAGGTTGTCGAGCGATACGCCACTGCTGCGGATGTCGTCGACCAGGGTGTCGATGCGCTGCACCGTGAGGTCGACCATGCGCTTGGCGGCCTGGCCTTCCTGGTCGGTCTGCTGCGCCGCTTGCGCCGCGCCCTGTGCGCTGCTGGCGACTTCGTGGGAGGCCGCCGACATCTGGTTGATCGCGGTGGCGAGCTGGTCGGTTTCCTGTCGCTGCGTGGCCATCGCCTGTTCGGAGCGCTGGGCCTGATCGGCCATCCTGCCGACCAGTTCGGTCAGCGGCCCGGTGGTGCTGGCAACTTGCCGCACCAATGCGTGAATCTTGTCCACGAAGCGGTTGAACGAGCTCGCCAACTGCCCGAGTTCGTCATCGTTGTTCACCGTCAGGCGGTGACTCAGGTCGCCGCTGCCGGCGGCGATGTCGTCGAGGTTGGCCTTGATCTTCTGCAGCGGTCGCACCAGCGAGTTGGCCAACCATACCGCGGCCAGGGCGATGACGGTCAGCAGCACCAGGGTTACCCCGAGCAGCAGGCTGATCAGGGTTTCGATACGCCCATTCAGCTCGCCGGCCACCTTGGCCACCTGGGCCTCGATGTCATCCAGATTGACCGCGGTGCCATACATCAGGTCCCACTTATCCAGGTAGATGGCATAGCCGACCTTCGGCACGTTCTCGTCTCGCCCGGGCACCGGGAAGCTGTAGTTCAGGTAATGGGTATTGTCTTTGGCCACCCGCACCAGCTCGTTGATCACATAGAGCCCATTGGCGTCGACGAAACCGCGAAAGCTCTCGCCGATCTTGACGTCCTTGTCCGCCCAGAACACCCGCACGCTCTGCGAGTCGTAGCCGAAGAAGTAGCCGTCTTTGCCATAGCCGAGATGCTTGAGCCGTTCGATGCCTTCGGCACGCGCGGCCATGTCGCCCTTGGCCGAGGCGGAGTACAGCGGCGCGATGCTGCTCTGTGCCAGTTGCACGTATTGTTCGAGCACCAGGCGTCGATCGGCGACCAGGCGCTCGCGGGTTTCCTTCACCTGCTCGTCGGCGAGGCGGTGCAGGATCACCACCGACAGGCCACTCAGGGTGACGGCCAGCAGCAGCGCCGGAAGTATGCTCAGCAGGAGAATTTTTCCACGAATTTTTGGGCGCATGGTCTGCGGCTCCTTATTGTTTTAAACGGCTTTTTTTTTACTGCGGGTTTGGATCGGGCTGAGCAGGTTCAGGTTGACGCTGCTGTATGAAGTCTAGCGGCTAGAGCATGTTCAACCAGGGCCTGGCATTTAGGGGCGGAGTCGAGTGGACGCGCCAGGCGGGCAATGCTGGAGACAGGCTCGGGCGGCGATGGCGGGGCAGGCGGCGCTCATGGATGATTGGCGGCGCGGCGGCAAGGCGTTGACGATTCTGCCTGAAGTGTCGGTCGGCAACGCGTTGAAGGGTAATGGACGACAGTTTGCTCAGAACAACCGCCAGGAACAGGGTCGGCAATATATTGAGCAAGAGCGCATTCTCGCGGGTTTTCGGGTGCATGATTGCACCTCCTTATTGTTTTATGCGAAAGCCGTTTGTAACTTGTAATCGCTTTATATTCTTCGTGGTTACGCACGGCTGCTCATGCGGGCAGGCGACAGTCGTGCGCACTTCTCTATAGGCGGTGTGGCCCGAGTCTGCAGTGTTTGTTAATCCCGGTAAAGACTGTATCTAGTGTTTTTTATGGGCTGCGTAGTAATACGCAGGAAATAAGCAAGTGGTTGTACTGATAATTAAAATTTGTTGGTGGTGATTATATAAGTTTTAGGGGGTTAATCGGTTGGCTGCAAAGTAATCGCAATAGCCGGCCGAGTCCATGGGTATGTCCCTGCAGGTTTTTCTCCGGTACGAGCAGCTTTCGTCGCACCGGCAGATCCATCGCTACGCCGGTAATGGCCAGCATGAATGCAGTTGGCTGCTTGGCCCGTCGCGCAAGCCGGGCTTGAGCGGTTACGCACATGCGGTAAATACCTTGCGGGTCACGTATTACTACTCAGCGGCTGCTGGTAATTCTGCGAATTTCGGCTTCATCGTTATTTGGCGATAGTCGGCCAACTCCGTAAATGGAGTGCAAACAATAACAATGAATGTCGGCAGACAATGCCGGCCGCAGGAGATTCGCAATGAACCGATTAGCCGGTCATATCGCCTGGTTCGCTGTCGCCATGTTGGGCGCGTTCGCGCTGGGCACCGTGGCGCTGCAACGCGGCGAGGCCATCAATGCCTTGTGGGTCGTGGTCGCCGCGGTCGCCATCTACCTTGTCGCTTACCGTTATTACAGTCTGTTCATCGCCACCAAGGTGATGCAGCTGGACCCCTCCCGTGCTACCCCGGCGGTACTCAACAACGATGGTCTGGACTACGTTCCAACCAATAAACACGTGTTGTTCGGTCATCACTTCGCCGCCATCGCCGGTGCCGGTCCGCTGGTCGGGCCGGTGCTCGCCGCGCAGATGGGCTACCTGCCCGGTACGCTCTGGCTGATCGCCGGTGTTGTGCTGGCCGGCGCTGTGCAGGATTTCATGGTCCTGTTCATTTCCACCCGGCGCGACGGTCGTTCACTGGGCGATATGGTGCGCGAGGAAATGGGCAGCATTCCCGGCACCATCGCGCTATTCGGCTGTTTCCTGATCATGATCATCATCCTCGCGGTGCTCTCGCTGATCGTGGTCAAAGCCCTGGCCGCAAGCCCCTGGGGCATGTTCACGGTGATGGCGACCATCCCTATCGCGATGTTCATGGGCATCTACATGCGTTTTCTGCGGCCGGGGCGGATCGGCGAAATCTCGCTGATCGGCGTGACGCTGCTGCTGGGCTCGATCTGGTTGGGTGGTGCCGTCGCCGCCGATCCGTATTGGGCCGAGGTGTTCACCTTCAACGGCATCCAGATCACCTGGATGCTGGTGGGTTACGGCTTCGTCGCCGCCGTGTTGCCTGTGTGGCTGATTCTGGCGCCGCGTGATTACCTGTCGACCTTTCTCAAGATCGGTACCATCACCGCGCTGGCGGTTGGCATTCTGATCCTGGCGCCGGAGCTGAAGATGCCGGCGCTGACCCAGTTCACCGATGGCAGCGGGCCGGTGTGGAAGGGCGCACTGTTCCCCTTCCTGTTCATCACCATCGCCTGTGGTGCGGTCTCGGGTTTCCACGCGCTGATCTCGTCGGGCACCACGCCCAAGCTGCTGGCCAACGAAACCCATGCGCGCTACATCGGCTATGGCGGCATGCTGATGGAGTCGATGGTGGCGATCATGGCCATGGTCGCCGCCTCGATCATCGATCCGGGCGTCTACTTCGCCATGAACAGCCCGGCCTCCATAGTTGGTGCGGACGCCGTCAGCGTGGCCTCCACCGTCAGCAGCTGGGGCTTCGTCGTCACGCCCGAGACGCTGGAAAGCGTGGCGCGTGATATCGGCGAAACCACCATTCTGTCTCGAGCTGGTGGCGCGCCGACCCTGGCGGTGGGTATTGCGCAGATTCTCCATGCGGTGCTGCCGGGTGAGAGCGCCATGGCGTTCTGGTACCACTTCGCGATTCTGTTCGAGGCCCTGTTCATCCTCACCGCCGTGGATGCCGGTACCCGTGCCGGGCGCTTCATGCTGCAGGACCTGCTGGGCAGCTTTGTACCGAGCCTGCGCAAGACCGATTCCTGGGGCGCCAACGTACTGGCCACCGCAGGTTGCGTGGCGCTGTGGGGCTACCTGCTGTACCAGGGGGTGATCGATCCGCTGGGCGGGATCAATACGCTGTGGCCACTGTTCGGTATCTCCAACCAGATGCTCGCCGGTATCGCCTTGATGCTCTGCAGTGTGGTGCTGATCAAGATGAAACGTCAGCGTTACGTCTGGGTCACCCTGTTGCCGGCGGTATGGCTGTTGATCTGCACCACGGCGGCCAGCCTGATCAAGCTGTTCGACGCCAGCCCGGCGGTGGGTTTCCTCGCTTTGGCGAACAAGTACGCCACGGCGGTGGATGCCGGTCAGGTTCTCGCCCCGGCCAGGAACATCGACCAGATGCAGCATGTGATCATGAATGCCTACACCAATGCCGGTCTGACGGTGCTGTTCCTGGCGGTGGTTTTCAGCATCCTGTTCTACTCGCTGAAAGTCGGCCGCGCGGCCTGGATCAAGCAGGAGCGCAGCGACAGGGAGCTGCCGTTCGAACCCGTTTCCGACATGTGATCGCCGGGCCATCCCGAGCCCCGGTAGGGGCTCGGTTTCGAGGAGAAACGCAGTGTTCAACGATCTCAGTCGCATGGGCAAATACCTTGGGCAGGCCGCCCGTATGCTGGTCGGCATGCCGGACTACGACACCTATGTCGAACACATGCGCAACACCCATCCCGAGCAGACGCCGATGAGTTACGAGGCGTTTTTTCGCGAGCGCCAGGATGCGCGTTACGGCGCTGGCAAAGGTCGGCCGATTCGCTGCTGTTGAGGCTTGTCGCCCCGTTTCGCGAGTCACAGCCGCCGCGCCCGTGGCTGGCGGGCGCTATTTCAGAGGAAGGTTCGTATGCCCCATGACCCCATCCCCGTCACCGTGCTCAGCGGCTTTCTCGGCGCCGGCAAGACCACGCTGTTGCGCCATGTACTCAAGGCCGAGCATGGCCTGAAAATCGCCGTGATCGAAAATGAATTCAGCGACACCCCTATCGATGCGCAGTTGCTGGGCACGCAGCCGGTAGAGGTGGTGACGCTGGCCAACGGCTGCGTCTGCTGCTCCATTCACGTCGAGCTGGAACAGGCGCTGCTGCTTCTGCTGGAGCGGCTGGACAGTGGCGAACTGACCTTCGACCGCGTGCTGATCGAGTGCACCGGTCTGGCCGATCCGGGCCCGGTGGCCCATACTTTTTTTGCCGGCGATGCGTTGTGTGAACGCTATGTGCTCGACGGCATCATCACCCTGGTGGACGCGGCCAATGCCGAGCGCCATCTGCGGGAAACCATCGCCCAGGCGCAGGTCGGCTTCGCCGACCGGATTCTGCTGAGCAAGACCGATCTGGTCGATGCGGCGAGCCTCGCGGCGCTGACCGAGCGTTTGCAGTGTATCAACCGACGTGCGCCTATCCATGTGGTTCGGCATGGCCAGATCGCGCTGGCGGAGTTGCTCGACGTGCGCGGTTTCAACCTGAACGCCGATTTCGGCCAGGCACTGACGCCCCGGCCGTTGCTGCCCACAACCGCTGTCGATCGTATCGGCACCCTGGTGTTGAAAAGCCGGCAGGCCCTGGATATCAACAAGCTCGGTGCCTTTATGAGCGCGCTGCTGGAGCAGTACGGCGACGCGCTACTGCGTTACAAGGGCGTGCTGGCGATTGCCGGCGAGAAACGCCGCATGGTGTTCCAGGGCGTGCTACGGCTGTACGGTTTCGATTTCGACAGCGAATGGGGCCCTGACGAGGCCCGCGAGAGCGTGCTGGTGTTTATTGGTGAACAACTACCGGAGCAGATGATTCGCCAAGGCCTCGCCGAGGCAGTGGTATAAACCAGCTACTAGGCTGGACCGCCTGGATTGAGCGCGGCGATGCCCATGCGCGCTGCCGACAAATGAAAAGCCCGCCAGAAGGCGGGCTCGAGTGCTGCTGGCGTCGCGCTACTTGCCGTACACCGGGAATTTCGCGCAGACCGCTTTGACCTGCTCGCGGATGCGGGCTTCGACCGACTCGTCGCCCAGGTTGGCGAGGATCTCGCAGATCCAGCCAGCCAGCGCGCGACACTCGTCTTCCTTGAAGCCGCGAGTGGTCACGGCCGGGGTGCCGATACGCAGGCCGGAGGTGACGAACGGCGAGCGCGGGTCGTTCGGTACGCTGTTCTTGTTGACGGTGATAAAGGCGCGACCCAGGGCGGCGTCGGCGTCTTTACCGGTGATGTCCTGCTTGATCAGCGAGAGCAGGAACAGATGGTTCTCGGTACCGCCGGAAACCACCTCAAAGCCGTTGTCGATAAATACGCCGGCCATCGCCTGGGCGTTCTTGATCACTTGCTGCTGGTAAGCCTTGAACTCGGGTTGCAGGGCTTCCTTGAAGCACACCGCCTTACCGGCGATCACGTGCTCCAGCGGGCCACCTTGGCCGCCGGGGAAGACTGCGGAGTTGAGCTTCTTCTCCAGTTCCTCGTTCTTGCGCGCCAGGATCAGGCCGCCACGCGGACCGCGCAGGGTCTTGTGGGTGGTGGTGGTGACCACGTCGGCGAACGGCACCGGGTTCGGGTAGACGCCGGCGGCGACCAGGCCAGCGACGTGAGCCATGTCGACGAACAGGTAGGCGCCAACCTTGTCGGCGATGGCGCGGAAACGCGGGAAGTCCAGAACCTGGGAGTAGGCGCTGAAGCCGGCGATGATCATCTTCGGCTTGTGCTCAACGGCCAGACGCTCGACTTCGTCGTAGTCGATCAGGCCGGCGTCGGTGATGCCGTACTGCACGGCGTTGTACATCTTGCCGGAGAAGCTGACGCTGGCGCCGTGGGTCAGGTGACCGCCGTGGGCCAGACTCATGCCCAGCACGGTGTCGCCGGTGTTCAGCAGAGCCATGTACACGGCGCTGTTGGCTTGCGAACCGGAGTGCGGCTGGACGTTGGCATAGTCGGCGCCGAACAGCTGCTTGGCGCGGTCGATGGCCAGCTGCTCGACGACGTCGACGTATTCGCAGCCGCCGTAATAACGCTTGCCCGGATAGCCTTCGGCGTACTTGTTGGTCAGCACCGAACCCTGGGCTTCCATCACCGCCGGGCTGGTGTAGTTTTCCGAGGCGATCAGCTCGATATGATGTTCCTGACGCTGGGCTTCTTGCTCCATAGCGGCAAACAATTCGGCGTCATAACGGGCGATAGTCAAATCACGGCTGAACATGGCATTCCCCTGAGAAAAATCAGCTGGGCGGTAGAAAGAGGGAGCGAATTCTACCCCATCCGAGATAAACAGGCATATGAAGCCTGGTCATCCGGTGGATAAGCGGGATTCAAGGAGCAAGCGGCAAGCCAGAAACCGCAAGCTGATTATTGGCTTGCCGCTTGAGGCTTTAACTGAGCATAAACAGCGCGGTGCCGCTGAACAGGGCGCTGAACTGATTCGCCGGCATCGGCCGGCCGAGCAGGAAGCCCTGCACCTCATCGCAATCGTGGCCGCGCAGGAAGTCCAGCTGAGCCAGGGTTTCCACGCCTTCGGCGATCACCATCAGGTTGAGGCTGTGGGCCATGGCGATGATCGCGCGGGCGATCTGGCCGTCCTGTTCGCCATGGGGCAGGCCGTCGACGAAGCTGCGGTCGATCTTCAGTACGTCGATGGGGAACTGCTTGAGGTAGTTGAGCGAGGAATAGCCGGTGCCGAAGTCGTCGATGGCGATGCACACCCCGAGCCGTTTGAGGCTGGCCAGGGTTTGCATGGCATTGACCACATCCTCCATCAGGATGCTCTCGGTCAGTTCCAGTTCCAGGCAGGCGGCGGGTATGTCGCTGTCCTTGAGAATATTGGCGATACGCCGGTCGAGGTCGCCCTCGGAGAACTGCCGGGCCGACAGGTTGACCGATATCTTCGGTACCCGAACCTTGTCCTGGTGCCATTCGCGCAGTTGGCGGCAGGACTCGCGCAGCACCCAGTCGCCGACCTGCACCACCAGACCCAATTCCTCGAGCACCGGAATGAACTCGATCGGCGATACCAGGCCGCGCCGTGGATGTTCCCAGCGCAACAGGGCTTCGGCGCCGGTCAGGCGCTTGCCGTCGCCGGAGAACTGCGGCTGGTAATACAGCATGAATTCATTCTGTTCCAGGGCATGGCGCAGATCGGCTTCCAGTTCCAGGCGCTCCAGGGCGCTGGAGTTCATGTCGGCCTGGTAGAACTGGAAGTTGTTCTTGCCGCGTTCCTTGGCGTGATACATCGCCGTATCGGCGTTCTTCATCAACTGACTCAGCTCGTTGCCGTCCTGAGGGCTCAGGGCGATACCGATGCTGGCGGTGACGAAGAACTCGCGGCCTTCGAGCATAAAGGGCTCGGAGAGGCTGGCGAGAATCTGTTCGCCGACGTGAATGGCGCGGTTCAGGGCGCTCTCACGCAGGGCCTGCGATTGCAGCAGAAGGGTGAATTCGTCGCCGCCCATACGTGCCACCGTGTCGTCGGCGTCGACGCAGGCGGTCAGGCGTATCGCCACTTCCTTGAGCATGCGGTCGCCCGCGGCGTGACCCAGTGAGTCATTGATCGGCTTGAAGCGGTCGAGGTCGAGGAACATCAGGGCGACCCAGGTGTTGTGCCGTTCGCCTTGCTGCAGGGCGGTGTGCAGGCGGTCCTGGAACAGCGTGCGGTTGGGCAGCTGGGTCAGCGCGTCGTAGTAGGCCAGCCGATGGATACGCTGCTCACTGGCCTTGCGCTCGCTGATATCGCTGAAAAAACATACATAGCTGACCAGATCGCCGTCTTCGTCCTTGATCGCGGTGATGCCGACCCAGGCGGGGAAGCTCTCGGCGTTTTTGCGCTTGAGCCACAGCTCGCCTTCCCAACTGCCGCGCAGGTTGAGCTGTTTGAAGATGAATTGCAGCAGCGTGGCCTGCTGCTTGTCGGCGGTCAGCATGGTTGGCAGTTGATCGAGGACCTCCGCCGCGGCATAACCGCTGACCCGGCAGAACGCCTCGTTGACCTGGACGATATAACCGGCCGGGTCGGTGACCAGAATGGCCGCGGTGGAGTGTTCGAATACCGTGGCGGCCATGCGCAGGTCTTTTTCCGCGCGTCGCTGCAGGCTGATATCACGGCCGACGCCGAGCAGTCCCTTGAACCGCTCCTGCTCGTCCCACATGGGGATCAGGCGCAGCTCCACCGGCATTTTGTGGCCGTCGGCGTGCAGCACGTCGAAGAAGAACAGCTGCGCGCAAACCTGTTGGCGCATTTCGGCCATGCGTTGTGGGTCGTCGAGCGCATGGCGGATGCGCTCCAGCAGGGCGTACATGCCGACCAGTTGCCGCGGGTTGGTGGCCAGGCTGTGGAAACCATTGTCCAGCACCCAGTCCGAGGTGTAGCCGAGAATCGGCTCCACCGACGGGCTGACGTAATTGAGCTGCAGGCTGTCATCGGTGGAGAAGATCACGTCGCTGATGCTTTCCGCCAGCAGCCGGTAGCGTTGCTCGCTGGCGCGTAGCGATTCGCTGCTGATGATCTGCTCGTTGATGTCCTTGGCCACGCCGATCAGTCGGCTGACCCGGCCCGCCTCGTCATAGGACAGCGCCTGCTCGCGGATATCGAACCAGTGCCAGCTGCCGTCGCGGTGGCGCCAGCGCAGCTGACAATGCAGCTGCTGATCCTTGGCCACCACCTGTTGCAGGTTACGCATGCGGCGGTACTGTTCCCAGTCGTCCGGGTGCAGGAGCTTTTCCCAGAGCTTGTCACCGAGGGCGAGCATTTCTTCCTTGCTGTAGCCCAGATCCGGACCGAGGCGGTGATTGCTGAACAGCACGCGCTTGTTCGGCACGTCATGCACATAAAGGGTATCGGGCACCGCGCGCACGACGTCGGACCAGAAGCGCTCGCGCTCGATCAGCGACAGCTCGATGCGTTTGCGACTGGTGATGTCGCTGATGCTCAGGGTCACGGCATGCAGGTCTTGCGGATTCTCCGGCAGGCGCATCACCAGCCACAGATGGCGCTCATGCCCCAGCGGGGTGGTGATCTGGGTTTCCATTTCCAGCAACTTTCCGCCCTCGATCAGGGCGGTGAGCAGTTGCTGGCGAAAGCCGTCGGGGCGTGGCTGGCTGCCGCGCAGCAGATGTTCGGCGGCCTGGGCGCCGGATTCGACGCCGAGCAGGCGCAGCGCCACCTGATTGGTTTCGGTGATCTTCACCAGTCGGCTGAGTAGCTCGAAACGCTCTGCCGAACCCTGCAGCCATTGCGCAAACGCATTGCCGTCGGGCAGCTGCTGTTGCTGCAGATACTGGTAGAGCGCGGCCAGATCGAGCACGCACAGAGCGGTGCCGGTGCCCTCGAAAATGTCCTGATAGCGCCGCCGGGTTTCCTGCAACACCTGGGTGGCGTGTTGTTCCTCGGTGACGTCGCGCAACATCCAGACGAAGCCGGCGCCGTCGCCATCTGCGGTCGCTGGCAAGTCGCTGCGGACGATATCGAACAGGCGCGCAGCGCCGTCCAGCTGCAGTTCCAGCAGGTCGAGACCGTGCTCGTGATGCAGGCCGTCGGTCTCGAGCAGGCGCGGATCGAAATGCGGCAGCAGGTCGAGCAGGCTGGCGCCGCGGATCTGTGCGGCATCGAGGTGAAACAGGGCCTCGGCCTGAGGGTTGGCATAGCTCAACAGGCCGCGGCGGTCGGTGACGATAATCCGCTCTTCGATCGCGCCGAGGGCGCTGATTGCCTGGTGCAATGCGCTTTGCGTATCGCTTTCGCGTTCGTGCCGGCGGTGCCGGTCATGCAGCAGGCGGTAGAGGGCGAACAGCGCCAGCAGGCCGCAGATGCTCAGCAGCGCCCGGTAGCCCAGCGGCTGACTCGGTTGCAAGAAGGCCGGTACCAGGGTCAGCAGCAACAGCCCGAGCACCGATGCCAGCAACGCCAGCCAGGTGCCCTTGCGTCGCTCGCGCAGGGGCTCCGCTCGCGAGTAGGGCGAGATGCGCGGCGACGAGGAGGGCGGGGTGGGCACGTGCTTAAGTCCTGGAATTGGAGCGTGAACGGTGACTGTAAAACGGTGGCGATAAGTAGCTGGCGCGCGCAGGGCGGTAGCATGCCATAACCGTGGCAAAGTGCCAGTGCGGCCGACGAGCGTTGTTTGCCCTGGATCAAGCATTCCGGTAGCTTTGCTCCACGCGCGCGGGTAGCGGGCAGGTGTCCCACTGCTTGGGTCACCGACCGCTTGCCACCCCGCCGGCCAGGCACCGCAAGCGAACCTCCCGGCCCTTGAGGTTTTCGCGCAACAGGCGTCAGCCGTTTCAGTCCCTTGTCTTATTACAACCCAGGTTATCCATGGCCCAATACGTATACACCATGCACCGGCTGAGCAAAGTAGTGCCGCCGAAGCGGGAAATCCTCAAGAACATTTCCCTGTCGTTTTTCCCTGGCGCCAAGATCGGCGTGCTCGGCCTCAACGGCTCGGGCAAATCCACCCTGTTGAAGATCATGGCTGGCGTCGACACCGAGTTCGATGGCGAAGCCCGTCCGATGCCGGAGCTGAACGTCGGCTACCTGCCGCAGGAACCGCAGCTCGACCCGAGCAAGACCGTGCGCGAAGTGGTGGAAGAGGCCGTCAGCGCGATCAAGGACGCCCAGGCGCGTCTCGACCAAGTGTACGCCGCCTACGCCGAACCGGATGCCGACTTCGACAAGCTGGCTGCCGAGCAGGCCAAGCTCGAAGCGATTCTGCAAACCAGCGACGGGCATAACCTTGAGCGCCAGCTGGAAGTCGCCGCTGATGCCCTGCGTCTACCCGCCTGGGACGCCAAGGTCGCCGTGCTCTCCGGTGGCGAAAAGCGCCGCGTGGCGCTGTGCCGTTTGCTGCTGTCGGCGCCCGACATGCTGCTGCTGGACGAACCGACCAACCACCTGGACGCCGACTCGGTGGCCTGGCTGGAGCACTTCCTCCACGACTTCCCCGGCACCGTGGTGGCGATCACCCACGACCGTTACTTCCTCGACAACGTCGCCGGCTGGATTCTCGAACTCGACCGCGGCGCCGGTATTCCTTACGAGGGCAACTATTCCGGCTGGCTGGAGGCCAAATCGGATCGTCTGGCCCAGGAATCCAAGCAGCAGTCGGCCCACGAGAAGGCCATGAAGGAAGAACTGGAGTGGGTGCGCAAAGGCGCCAAGGCCCGCCAGTCCAAGTCCAAGGCCCGTCTGCAGCGCTTCGAGGAAATGCAATCGCAGGAATTCCAGAAGCGCAGCGAAACCAACGAAATCTATATCCCGGCCGGCCCGCGCCTGGGCGACAAGGTCATCGACTTCGTCAACGTCAGCAAGGGTTACGGCGACCGCGCGCTGATCGACAACCTGTCGTTCAGCATGCCCAAGGGCGCCATCGTCGGCGTGATCGGCGGCAACGGCGCCGGTAAGTCGACGCTGTTCCGCATGCTGATGGGCAAGGAACAGCCGGATGGCGGCAGCATCGAGATCGGCGAAACCGTGCAGTTGGCCTGCGTCGACCAGAGCCGCGAGGACCTGGACGGCAGCAAGACCGTATGGGAAGCGGTGTCCGATGGCTCGGACATGATCAAGATCGGCAACTACGAGGTGCCGTCGCGTACCTATGTCGGCCGTTTCAACTTCAAGGGCGGCGACCAGCAGAAGTTCGTCAAGGACCTCTCCGGTGGTGAGCGCGGCCGTCTGCACCTGGCGTTGACCCTGAAAGAGGGCGCCAACGTCTTGCTGCTCGACGAACCGTCCAACGACCTCGACGTGGAAACCCTGCGTTCGCTGGAAGAAGCGCTGCTCGACTTCCCCGGCGCGGCCATTGTGATCTCCCACGATCGCTGGTTCCTTGACCGCGTGGCCACGCACATCCTGGCCTACGAGGACGATTCGCACATCGAGTTCTTCGAAGGCAACTACACCGAGTACGAAGCCGACCGCAAGAAGCGCCTCGGCGACGCCGCCTCGCAGCCGCACCGGGTGCGGCACAAGAAGCTGGCGTAAGCGCCAACGCAATACGACAACGGAGCCCCAGGGCTCCGTTTTCTATTTATGGCGAACCGGGTTTCAGTGACAGCCGCCCGATTCCAGATCCTTGAGGATCGGGCAGTCCGGGCGCTGATCGCCATGGCAGTGGGTCATCAACTCCTGCAGGCTGTCGCGCAGGCTGCTGAGTTCGGCGATCTTTCGGTTCAGCGCGTCGATATGCCCGGCGGCCAGGGCCTTGACGTCGGCGCTGGCGCGTTGCCGGTCCTGCCACAGGGTCAGCAATTTACCCACTTCCTCGAGCGGAAATCCCAGGTCGCGCGCGCGTTTGATAAAGGCCAGGCGGTGCAGGTCCTGGGCGCCGTATTGGCGGTAGCCGCTGTCGGTGCGCCCGGCCGCCGGCAGCAACTCGATGCTTTCGTAATAGCGGATCATCTTGGCGCTGAGGCCGGTTTTCTGCGCGGCTTGGCCGATATTCATAAGGCCTCCCAAATGGTTGTGTAGGAGCGGACTTGTCCGCGATCCGCGCCGTCTGAATCGCGGCCAAGGCCGCTCCTACGGATATGTCGTCCCGTAGCCCGGATGCAATCCGGGGGAGCGGTCGTGTAGGCGCCATTTCCCCCGGATTGCATCCGGGCTACAGGGTTTGCGAGTCCTTCGGCTTCCAGCGCTTGAGCAGCAGGGCGTTGCTCACCACGCACAGGCTCGATGCGGCCATGGCGCCGCCGGCGAGCATCGGGTTGAGCAGGCCGGCTGCGGCCAGAGGAATGCCGATCAGGTTGTAGATGAATGCCCAGAACAGGTTCTGGCGGATCTTGTCGTAGGTGCGCCGGCTGATCTCCAGGGCGGCCGGCACCAGGCGCGGGTCGCCGCGCATCAGGGTGATCCCGGCGGCATGCATGGCGACATCGGTGCCGCTGCCCATGGCGATACCGACATCCGCGGCGGCCAGCGCCGGTGCATCGTTGATGCCGTCGCCGACCATGGCCACTCGCGCATCGCGCTTGAGCTCGGCGATGATCGCCGCCTTGTCCGCCGGCAGCACCTGGGCATGCACCGAGTCGATCTCCAGCGCGGCGGCCACGGCGTTGGCGCTGCCGAGGTTGTCGCCGCTGATCAGGTGGCTGCGAATGCCCAAGGCCTTGAGCTGGGCGATGGCTTCCGCGGCGCCGGGCTTGAGCGTATCGCCAAAGGCGAACAGGCCGAGTACGCGGGGGCTGGGCGTCTGCTCGATCAGCCAGGACAGGGTGCGGCCCTCTGCCTCCCAGGCCAGGGCTTCGGCGACCAGTACGCTGTTCTGCAGCCAGTGCTCCTCGAGCAGGCGCTTGTTGCCCAAGGCCAGTTGTCGCCCGTCGATCTGCCCGGCGATGCCGCGTCCGGCCAGGGCTTGGCTGTCGCTGACTTCCGGCAGCTGCAGCTGGCGTTCGTTGCAGGCGTCCAGCACCGCCTTGGCCAGCGGGTGTTCGCTGCCGCGTTGCAAGGCGCCGGCCAGTCGCAGCAACGCCTCGGTGTCGCCATCGAGCGCGCTCGAGTGGACGATTTTCGGGCTACCCGAGGTCAGGGTGCCGGTCTTGTCGAAGGCTACGGCGGTGACGCCATGAGCGACTTCCAGGGCGCCGGCGTCCTTGATCAGGATGCCATGGCGCGCGGCGACGCCGGTGCCGGCCATGATCGCGGTCGGCGTCGCCAGGCCGAGGGCGCAAGGACAAGCGATCACCAGTACGGCCACGGCATTGAGCAACGCCGTTTCCGCCGGCGCGCCCTGCAGCAGCCAGATGATCAGGGTGGCCAGGGCCAGCAGCAACACGCTCGGTACGAACACCAGGCTGACTTTATCCACCAGTTTCTGAATCGGCGCCTTGGCCGCCTGGGCGTCTTCGACCAGGCGGATGATCTTCGCCAGTACGGTTTCCGCACCCAGGGCGGTGGTCTCGACCAGCAGGCGGCCTTCGCCGTTGATCGCCCCGGCAGTGACCCGGTCGCCCACTTGTTTCGGTTGCGGCATGCTTTCGCCGCTGATCAACGCTTCGTCAGCATGGCTGCGGCCCTCGAGCACCTCGCCGTCGACAGGGAAGCGTTCGCCGGGTTTGACCACCACCTGATCGCCCAGGGCCAATGCGCTCAGGGCCACCAGTTGTTCCTGGCCATCCTTCAGGCGTAGCGCCTGATCCGGGCGCAGCGCTTGCAGCGCGCGGATCGCGCTGGTGGTCTGGCGCTTGGCGCGGCTTTCCAGGTATTTGCCGAGCAGGATCAGGGTGATGAGCACCGCCGAGGTTTCGAAATACAGCTGCGGCATGCTGCCGCCAGGGGCGGCCAGCCATTGATAAAGGCTCAGGCCGTAACCGGCGCTGGTGCCGATGGCCACCAGCTGGTCCATGTTGCCGGTGTGTGCGCGCAAGGCGCGCCAGCCAGCGCGATAGAAGCGAGCGCCGAGGCCGAACTGCACCGGGGTGGCCAGGGCGAACTGCACCCAGGCCGGCAGCATCCAGTGCACGCCCAGTGGTTCGAGCAGCATCGGCACCAGCAGCGGCGCACTTAACAGCATGGCCAGCGCCAGGGTCCAGCGCTCGCGTTGCAGATGGCGGTCCGCGCTCGATTGGCTGAGCTGCTCGTCATTCACCAGGCTTGCCGAATAACCCGCCGCGCTGACCGCTTGCAGCAGCGTTTGTGGATCGAGGCCGGCGACAATTTCCAGCTGCGCGTGCTCGGTGGCCAGGTTGACGCTGGCCGACAACACGCCCGGTTGTCGCGCCAGGGCGCGTTCCACGCGGCCGACGCAACTGGCGCAGGTCATGCCGTCGATGACCAGTTCCAGGCGTTCGCTGGGCACCTGGTAGCCGGCGCCTTGCACCGCCGCAAGCAACTGCGCCAGGCTTTCCGGCGGCGCTTCGATACGCGCCTGCTCGCTGGCCAGGTTGACGCTGACGTTTTGCACGTCGGCTACCTTGCCCAGGGCGCGTTCGACGCGCCCGGCGCAGCTGGAGCAGGTCATGCCCCTGATAGGCAATTCGAAGGTGGTCAGGCTGGTCATACGGCTTCTCCATCAAATTCCAGCACAGGATCAACCTTGACCCGTAGGTAAGGTCAAGCGCTTTTTATTGCTTGACCTTACCCATGGGTCAAGCCTGACACTGCCCCATCCGGCGCAGCAGCCGGGGTCCCATTGCCCAGGAGGTTATCGATGCAAGCACCACAGGTTCATACGCTCAATGTGCTAGGCATGACATGCGAGCATTGTGTCAAAGCCGTCACCGAGGCCGTGCGCGCGCGCGATCCGGCCGCCGAGGTGAAGGTCAAACTGGCCGGCGGTGAGGTGCGGGTGAATAGCAGCCTGTCGAGCGACGAGTTGATTGTCGCGATTGCCGAGGCGGGTTATGGGGCGGGGTTGGCGTAATAAAGCTTATGCCCCGGTTGCCTGTCGCCATGTAAAACGCGACCGTTGCAGGAGTCAGCTTGCTGGCGGTCGCGGCAGACCAAAGCGGCGTCGGAGTGCCAAACCACAGCCAGCTGGCTCCTGCATGGGGCGGTGCGTTATTGAATGGCGCCTTCTACCAGTCGCGGATCAAGCCGCGAAAGCAGGCGTCGACCAGGGGCGCGGTGTCGTTCAGTGGATCGAACAGACCGGGATCGCGCAGCCAGTCATGGAACAGGCCGATGATCAGGGCGTGCAGGCTGCGCGCCGCGAGGCGTGGTTCCACTCCCGTGTGCAGGCGCGGGGATACGTCGGCACGGGCGAACTGCTGTTCGCACAGCTGAATAAATAGGTTGATAAAGGCCTCGTGGCGCTCTTCGGCCTCGCGCAGCTCGGCGGTGAACTCGCAGCGGCGCAGCAGGATGGTGAAAATCCGGCGCTTCTGCGCGTCGCGGGCGAGGTTTTCGATCGCATCGACGCACAGGTCGCGCAGGCTCAATAAAGGATCGCGCCCGGCGCAGCCGGCCAGGCGTTCGGCTAGCTGTTCGGGCGGCAGGCGGACCTGGCTGAGCAGTTCGTGGAACAGGTGGGCCTTGTTCTGGAAATGCCAATAGACCGCGCCGCGCGTGACCCCGGCGCAGCGCGCGATATGTTCTAGGCTGGTATGGGCGACGCCTTTTTCCAGAAACAGGGCTTCCGCGGCCGCAAGGATCGCGCAACGGGTTTGCTCGGCTTCTTCTTTGGTGCGGCGCATGACAGTGGCCTGATCTCGCAAGCGGGTGGGTGGTCGCGGGCGCTCCCTGCGCGCGGCTCAGGTGACAAAGTGTAATGAATTGCCGTTTGGGGGTCTATTTACAAACGGTGTTGTATGTAACTAGCATTGCCCGTCTCAAGCGTCATGCCTCGCGTTGTCCCGGAGACACCATGCCTTTGCCTCGTCTTTTCCCCGCTGCCTGCGGGTCGTTGCTGTTTTCCTGCTTGCTGTCCGTGGCCCAGGCGGCCGACATGCCACCGCCCGAGGTGGTGGTGGAGCCTGTCCATGCAGCCCCCTTGCCGCTGGTGTTCGAGTATTCCGCACGCACTGCGGGTTTTCGCCAGGTACAGGTGCGCGCGCAGGTCAGCGGCATCCTGCAGGAGCGCACCTACCTGGAAGGTAGTCACGTCAAGCAGGGCCAGGTGATGTTCCGCATCGACTCGCGCACCTATCAGGCGGCGCTGGCCCGGGCCAAGGGCGCGCTGGCGCAGGAACAGGCGCGCTACCGGCAGACCGAGCGCGATCTCAAGCGCATCCGCGAATTGCAGAAGAAGGGCTTCGCCAGCGAGAGCGAGCTGGACAACGCGATTTCCAATTTCGAGCAGAGCAAGGCGAATATCCAGGCCGCCGAAGCCGAGGTGCAGTCCAAGCAGATCGACCTTGATTACTGCACGGTCAAGGCGCCGATTTCCGGGATCACCAGCAAGGAGACCGTTTCCGAAGGCAGCCTGATGGTCGCCGGTGATCCGAACGCCAGTCTGCTCAGTCAGATCACCCAGCTCGATCCGCTTTACGTCAATTTCGCCGCCCCCGATTCCGATGTGGAAGGCGTGCGTAGCGGCCTGAAAAACGGCGATCTGCTGCTGCCGGAGGACGGCAAGATGCACGTGACGATCGAGTTCGGCGACGGTTCCAGCTATCCCTTGCAGGGCACGGTGGACTTCACCGATAGCTTGGTCGACCGCAACACCGGCACCGTCAGCGTTCGCGCCGTGGTACCCAACCCCGAGCAAAAACTGCTGCCCGGCCAGTTCGTCCGGGTAAAGCTCACGGGGCTCACCCGCGACCAGGCGATTACCCTGCCCGAGCGCGCGGTGGCCCAGGGGCCGGGCGGTACGTTTGTCTACGTGGTCGATGCCGAAGGCATCGCCCGCACGCGCCAGGTCAGCACCGGCGCCACGGCCAACGGGCGCTGGGTGATCGAGTCGGGCGTCAGCGACGGCGACCGGGTGATCGTCGAAGGTTTGGCCAAGGTGCGTCCGGATACGCCGGTCACGGTGGTCGATGCCGCCCAGCCCAGCCCGCAGACTTAAGGAGCGTTACCGGTGATCTCACGCTTCTTTATCGATCGCCCGGTGTTCGCCGGGGTGATTTCCATCGTGATCGTGCTGGCCGGCCTGATGGCCATGCGCACCCTACCGATCTCGCAATACCCGCAGATCCTCCCGCCGCAGGTGTCGGTCAGCGCCAGCTATGCCGGCGCCAGCGCCCAGGTGATCGCCGAGACCGTCGCCGCGCCGCTCGAGCAATCGATCAACGGCGTCGAGGGGATGCTCTACCAGCAATCCAACTCGGGCGGCAACGCCATGAGCCTGTCGGTGTATTTCGAGGTCGGTCGCGACCCCAACCAGGCCACCATCGACGTCAACAACCGGGTCCAGGCGGCCCTGGCCAAATTGCCGGAGGAAGTGCGCCGGCAGGGCGTCAAGGTGGTGAAGAAGTCCTCCGACATCCTCCAGGTGGTGACGCTGTTCTCCCCGGACGGCTCGCGCGACCCGGTGTATATCAGCAACTATGCGCTGATCAACGTGATCGACGAACTCAAGCGCCTGCCCGGCGTCGGCGATGTCAGCCAGTTCGGCTCGAAAGACTATTCGATGCGCATCTGGTTGCGTCCGGATAAATTGGCGCAATACAACCTGACCCCGACCGATGTGGTGGCGGCGATACGCGAGCAGAACTCGCAGTTCGCCGCCGGCAGCTTCGGCCAGCAACCGTTGCAACAGGAGCAGGATTTCACCTACACGGTGACCACCCAGGGTCGCTTCACCGACCCCAAAGCCTTCGAGAACGTCATCCTGCGCAGCGACGCCACTGGCGCCAGTCTGTTGCTCAAGGATGTCGCGCGGATCGAACTGGGCGCCCAGGACTACTCGCTGATGACTTCGCTCAACGGCCAGCAGAACGCGGCCTTTGGGGTTTATCTGCAGCCCGGCGCCAATGCCCTGGACACCGCCGAGGCGGTGCGCACTACGCTGGATCGCCTGGCCAAGGGCTTCCCCAGCGGCATGACCTACAAGATTCCCTACGACACCACCAAGTTCGTGCGGGTATCGATCAAGGAGGTGATCCATACCTTCTTCGAAGCGCTGGTGCTGGTGGTGCTGGTGGTGTTCATCTTCCTGCAGAACTGGCGCGCCACGCTGATCCCGTTATTGGCGATTCCGGTGTCGCTGATCGGCACGTTCGCCGGCATGTACCTGTTGGGTTTCTCGATCAACCTGCTGACCCTGTTCGGTATGGTGCTGGCGATCGGCATCGTGGTGGACGACGCCATCGTGGTGATCGAGAACGTCGAGCGGGTAATGAACAGCGAGAAAATCGGCCCGCGCGAGGCGACCATCAAGGCCATGCAGGAAGTCACCGGGCCGATAGTCGCGATCGTTCTGGTGCTCTGTGCGGTGTTTGTGCCGGTGGGCTTTCTTGGCGGCCTGGCCGGTGAGATGTACAAACAGTTCGCCATCACTATCGCAGTGTCGGTGGTGATCTCCGGGATAGTCGCGCTGACCCTGAGTCCGGCGCTCTGCGCCTTGCTGCTCAAGCCCGGACATCAGGAACCGGCGGCGCCGTTCCGAGCCTTCAACCGGGTCTTCGACACCTTGACCAGCGGCTATACCGCGGGCGTGCGATTCTTCCTCAAGCGTTCGGCGATCGGTCTGCTGCTGTTCGGCGCGATGATCGCGCTGCTGGTCGTGTTGTTCGGGCGAGTCCCCAGCGCCCTGGTGCCGAACGAGGACCAGGGCTATGTGATCAACGCCTACTTCCTTCCGCCGGCGGCGTCGCTGACCCGCACCGAAAAACTCACCAGCGATGTCACCCGGCAGCTGATGGCGCACCCCGCAGTGCAGGATGTGGTCACCTTCGCCGGCTTCGACGTGCTGACCTTCGGCACCCGCAGCAACGCCGGGGTGTCCTTCGTACCGCTCAAGGACTGGAGCGAGCGCACCACGCCTGAGCTGGACGCGCGCAATCTGACCGGCGAATTCATGGGCATGGGCGCCGCGCAGAAGGACGGCATGGTGTTGAGCTTCAATCCGCCGCCGATCACCGGTATGAGCACCACCGGCGGCTTCGAAGGTTTTATTCAGGACCGCAGCGGTGGCGGTACCGCGCAGCTCGCCAGCAAGGTGCAGGCTTTTCTCGCCGCGGCGGCCAAGCGGCCTGAGCTGGCCGGGGTGCGCAGCACCTTCAGCGCCAACGTGCCGCAGTATTACATCGACCTCGATCGCACCAAGGCGCGTGCCCTCGGCGTGCCGATCAACGATGTGTTCACCGCCATGCAGGCGACGTTCGGCAGCTATTACGTCAACGACTTCAGTCTGTATGGCCGTACCTTTCAGGTCAGCCTGCAGGCCGAATCCTCGTTCCGCCGCAAGCCCGAGGACCTGGCCCAGGTCTATGTGCGCTCGGCCAGCGGCGAGCTGGTGTCGTTGTCCAGCCTGGTCAAGGTCAAACGCATTCTCGGCCCGGACACCTACGCGCGCTTCAACGTCTACCCGGCGGCGAAGATCCTCGGCGGACCGGCGCCGGGCTACAGCTCGGGGCAAGCCCTGGCGGCGGTGCAGGAAATCGCCGACGAAGTGCTCGGCAGCGGCTACAGCATCGGCTGGACCGGGTCGGCCTATCAGGAACTGGCGACCCAGGGCTCCGGTAGCATGGCGTTCGTCTTCGGTCTGATTATGGTGTTCCTGATCCTCGCGGCGCAGTACGAGCGCTGGACCCTGCCGCTGGCCGTGGTCACCGCGGTGCCCTTTGCGGTCTTCGGGGCGATCCTCGCGGTCTGGCTGCGCGGGCTGGAGAACGACCTGTACTTCCAGGTCGGCCTGGTCACCCTGATCGGCCTGGCGGCGAAGAACGCCATTCTGATCGTCGAGTTCGCGGTGCTTTGCCGCCAGCAGGGTATGGGCATTTTCGAGTCGGCCCTGCAAGCGTCGCGGCTGCGCTTCCGGCCGATCATCATGACCTCCCTGGCCTTTATCCTCGGCGTGGTGCCGCTGGCTATCAGCAGCGGTGCCGGTTCGGCCAGCCGCCATTCGATCGGCACCGGGGTGATCGGCGGCATGATCGCGGCGACCGTGCTGGCGATTTTCCTGATCCCGATGTTCTACCTGTTGGTGGAGTCGTTGGCGGAAAAGCTCGGCAAGGGACGCAAGAAGAACGCCAAGCCGGTTTGATGGCTTGGCCCGCACAAACCGTAACCCGGAGGCAATCCGGGAGCGGTTTGCCGGGCGCCGGCTTGCCCCGGATTGCAGCCGTGTTACAACGGCCCCGGCGCGCCCTTAACTACCAGGACTGACATGGCATTACGCATTTTGCTGATTCTCGGCGCGCTGAGCGCCTTCGGGCCCTTGGCGATCGATTTCTACCTGCCGAGTTTTCCGACGCTGGCGCGGGTATTCGCCACCGATGTGGAGCACGTGCAGCTGTCGCTCGCGGCCTATTTCGTCGGCCTGGCCTTCGGTCAGTTGCTCTACGGTCCCCTGGCGGACCGCTTCGGACGACGTGCGCCGCTGCTGGTCGGGGTCTCTCTGTTCGCCCTGGCATCGCTGGCGTGCGCGCTGGCACCGAGCCTGGAATGGCTGATCGCGGCACGCTTCGTCCAGGCTCTGGGCGGTTGTGCCGGGATGGTGGTGTCGCGGGCGGTGGTGCGCGACCTGTGCGATCCGATCCACTCGGCCAAGGTGTTTTCGCAGATGATGCTGGTGATGGGCCTGGCGCCGATCCTCGCTCCCCTGGCCGGTGGTCTGTTGCTCACCACGCTGGGTTGGCCATCGATCTTCATCAGCTTGGCGCTGTTCGGCACGCTCTGTCTGATCGGTGTGGCGGTATGGCTGCCGGAAACCCTGGCGGCGGACGCACCCGCCGCCCCCTTGCGCGGGAGCGGTCGCGCCTATCTGCGGCTGGTCGCCGATCTGCCATTTATTGGTTATGCCTTGACCGGTGGCTTCGCCGTCGCGGGCATGTTCGCCTATATCGCCGGCTCGCCCTTTGTGTTCATCGAGCTGTACGGGGTGCCGCCGGAGCATTTCGGTTGGTTGTTCGGCACCAACGCCCTGGGCTTCATCCTTCTGGCTCAGATCAACGCCTGGCTGGTGGCGCGCCATGGCCCAGGTTACTGGCTGCGCCGCATCGTCTGGGTCTATGTGTCGTTCGCGCTGATCCTGCTGCTGGTGGCGCTGGCGCAGCCGGCATCGCTATGGCCGCTGCTGTTGCCGTTGTTCGGCTGCATCGCCTGCCTCGGCGTGCTGTTGCCCAATTCCTCGGCTTCTGCCATGGCTGGGCAGGGGCGTCAGGCCGGTAGCGCTTCGGCCTTGCTCGGCAGCCTGCAGTTCGGCATCGCCGCCAGCGCCGCATCGCTGGTCGGCGTGTTGCATGACGGCAGCGCGGGGCCGATGGCCGAGGTGATTTTCGCCTGTGCGGTGCTGGCGGTGACCTGCGTACTGTTCACCCGTTGGGCCGAACGACGTGCCCGCGCCATGGCACGTTGATCGATCAGTTGGCAATCCGTTACGCCGACCCGGCCTGCCAGGCGCTCGCCTGCTTCAACGCGGCTGTTGTTGCTGCACCGCCAGGCTCGCCAGACGGGTGAATTCGGTGACCAGGGCGATATCCGCGTCGCTGGGGAGCGTAGGCCGATCGTAATAGATACCGAAGGTGCCCAGCACCCGGCCCTGGTCGTTCTTGAACGGCAGCGACCAGCAGGCATGCAGGCCGGCGCGGTTGGTCAGCTCGCGGTAGTTTTGCCAATAGGGATGCTGGTTGAGGTCCTCGGCGATCGTCAGTTCGCCGCTGTAGGCGGCATGCCCGCAGGAGCCGATTTCCGCCGCCGCCTGGATACCATCGATAGCCTGGCAATAGTCGGCGGGCAGGCTCGGGGCGCTGGCCACGTGCAGGCAGCGAGCCTCGTCGAGCAGCATGATCGATACCTGCATATGCGGATTGAGACCCTGCAAGCGCGCGCTGATATCGTCGAGCGTCTGTGCCAGCGGGCTGCTCGCCAGCAGGTCGTCGAGCACGTCATTGCGGGCTTCCTGCAACTGTTGCAGCTCGAAGCGCTCGTGAATGTCGCGCAGGCACCCGCGTAAGCTGTTGTCGGCCTGGCTATGGTTGAGCTGCAGCTCAACCCGGCGGATCTGGCCGTCGCGGCGGCGCAGCTGGAATTCGCCACGCAGGCTGCTGCGGGTGCCGCTGGCGATTGCCGCTATGTGCGCGGCGAGGGCTGATCGGTCGGGCTCGGTGAAGAATCCATCGAGCGCTTGGCCCAGGCTCTCGTCGCGTTGAAAGCCGCTGAGTTGCGCCCAGGCCGGGTTATGGAACGTCAGACGGCCATCGGCGTCGGCGAGAAAGATCGCGTCGTTCAGGTGCTCGACCAGGTCGCGAAAACGTTCCTCGCTGGCGTGCAGGTCGTTGTAGGTCTGCTTTTGTTCGCTGAGGTCGATGTCGATGCAATACAGCTCCAGCTGGTCGCGGGTATTGCGCAACATCGAATGGCTGGAAAACACCCAGATCAGCTTGCCGTCCTTGCGTTGCAGTTGCACTTCGGCCGCCTGGATGGCCGGGCCGCCGAGCAGCCAGCTGTTGATCGCCGCGACGACATGAGGGCGGCCCGCCTTGGGCACTATCAGTTCTTCCAGGCGTTTGCCCATGGCCTCCTGCATGCTGTAGCCATACAGCTGTGTGCTCGCCTGGTTCCAGTAGATCACCCGGCGTTCGCGGTCGTAGCCCTGCACGGCAATGCGCGGGGTGCGCTCGAAGAGTTGACGGAAGCGTTGTTCGCTTTCGCGCAGTGCCGCTTCGTCGCGCTTCTGGTTGCTGATGTCCTGTACGGTGCCGAGGAGTCGCCCATTGCAATCCACCTCGGCGCGCAGCAGTACCCAGCTGCACTGCGGTTGTTGCGGCAGGTAGAGGCGGGCGCTGATCGATAGCGCTTGGCGTTCTTCGATCAGGGCCTGCCAGGCGCGCTGCACGGCGGGGCGTTCGGCCGGGTGCAGCCAGGCGAGCAGTTGCTCGACGCTGCTGAAGGCGTCCTCCGTTGGGCGGGCCAAGAGTCGCAGCGCCTCCTCGCTCCAGTGCAAGCGTCCGTCGTATTGCCAGTAACCCAGGCCGGCGGTGTGCTGGGTTTGTTGCAGCAGGCGGGTATTGTGGTTCAGCTCGTCGAGCAGACGCCGCTGCGCGCGGCGATCGCGGTAGCTGAGAAACAGGATCAGCAGGCTGCTGAGCAGAATGAACAGCAGGCCTTTGACGGTTTGCAGGCGGCTGATCAGCAGGCTGTCACCGCCCAGTGCATCCAGCAGGTAGTCGCTGCCCATGATCCAGGCGCTGCTGAACAGGGCATAGATGGCGGCTACGCGTAACGGGCTTACAAAATCGGATCGCATCCTTAACGTCGCCTGCGTGCGGGTGAATCGGGCGCTTTGCGCAGCCGCTTGCTCATGAGTGACAGAGTCTAGCAGCCGGCCGGATTGCCGTCGGGGTTGCGCATGCCGGCGAACTGCGTTTGCGATATTTCCCCGGCTTGGCGACGACCGCGGCGGCTGTTAGAGTCGCCGCCATGAACCTGACCCGCCCTAATCGCCCATTACTGGCCTGGATGCTGTACTTCAGCGTGCTGCTCAGCGCGCTCGCCTGCAGCATCGGCCATGGCCAGATGGCCGGCATGCAGCTCAGCGGGCTGGACGGTTCCTATTGCGGTGGTGCGCTGGGCGGCGCCCTGAATGGCGATCTGACCGGGAGCGGCGTACCGACCGCCAATCCGGCCACGGGTTTTGCCTGTTCGCTGTGCTCCAGCTTCGTCGGCTTGGCCCTGGCCGCCTTCTTCGGCTTGCTCGGCCTGCTGCCGATGCGCCAACCGCGACTCAGTCCCCGCCCCGGGCGGGTCGGCCTGCCGGTCCGCTATCTCTGGCCCTCGGCCAATCCCCGCGCTTCCCCCTTGCTGGCGTAAATCTCGCTGCGTCAGGCCCCCATGGCCGTGGCCGTGACCGCAGACCTAACAGCCAATGAAACCGAGGTTTTTCGGTGCCCGCCCGGCCCGAAGAACATGACTTGGGGAAGTCCATGCCTCCGTTACCCGTTATCGACCCGCTGACGGCGAGTGCCTGTCCGGCCGTCCGTCCCGGAGCCGAATACTTCGAACGATATGGACGCTATCGGCCCGCAGCGGCTGCCGCGTCCTTCACCTTGCGCGCCCGGTCGACCGCGGCACGAGGAACCGAACAATGAAAACAGCCTCCCCGTCGTTCTATAACCTGGCCTGGCGTTGGCATTTCTATGCCGGGCTCTTCGTTATTCCCTTCATGATCCTGTTGTCGCTGACCGGGATCATCTACCTGTTCAAACCGCAGCTGGATCGGCTGATGTATGCCGAACTGCTCGAAGTGCCGGTTGCCGCGCAGACAACCAGCGCTGATCAACAATTGCAGGCGTTGCGTCGGGCCTACCCGCAGGCCACGCTCAAGCAGTATTGGCCACCGGTCGCAGCAGGGCGCAGCGCGCAGTTCCTGATCGCCGACGGCGAGCGGACCTTGAATGTCTTCGTCGACCCCTATCGCGCCGAGTTGCTGGGCAGCCAGGATGCGACCAGCAACCTGCAGACCGTCGTGCGGACCCTGCATGGCGACTTGATGATCGGCCCGTTCGGCGATCGCCTGATCGAGCTGGCGGCTGGCTGGGGGATCGTCCTGGTGGTCTCCGGCCTGTATCTGTGGTGGCCGCGTGGCGCTGGCAGTGCCGGTGTGCTGTGGCCGCGCCTGAGCGCGCGTGGGCGCCTGCTGTGGCGCGACCTGCATGCGGTGAGCGGATTCTGGGGGGCGCTATTGCTGCTTTTCATGTTGCTGAGCGGCATGACCTGGACCGGGTTCTGGGGCGCGCAGTTCGCCGGCGCCTGGAACCACTTTCCCGCGGCGATGTGGGATCAGGTGCCTGAATCCGCCACGCTCGCCGGCAGTCTCAATGACAGCAGCCAGCAGACCGTGGCCTGGGCGGTGGAAACCACACCGCTGCCAGCCTCGGATCCGCACGCAGCGCACAACGCGCACGGGGCGGCCGAGCCGGCGTCGTCCGCTAGGCAAATCAGCCTGCAACAGGTGGTCGACAGTGCCGTCGCCCGCGGCGTGCAGCCTGGTTACAGCATCACCTGGCCCAAGGGCGAGCGGGGTGTGTTCAGCATCGCCCTGTTCGCCGATGACCCACGCAACGATGCCACCCTGCACCTCGATCAATACAGCGGTGCGGTGCTCGCCGATGTGCGCTGGAAGGATTACGGCGCGGTCGCGCGCACCGTGGAAACCGGGGTGATGCTGCACGAGGGCAAGCTGTTCGGTTTGGCCAATCAGCTGCTGATGCTGCTGGTCTGCCTGATGATCCTGTTCGGTGCGGTCAGCGGCCTGGTGCTTTGGTGGATGCGCCGTCCGCCGGGGCGTTTCGGCGTGCCGCCGCTGCGCCATGATCTGCCGCGCTGGAAAACCGCGGTGGTGGCCATGGTGCTGTTGGGCATTGCCTTTCCCCTGGTGGGCGCCTCGCTGGTTCTGATCGGGCTGCTCGATTGGCTGTTTTCGCGCGTTCTCGCACCACGCCGCCTGGCCAGCAATGCCTGATTGTGTGCCGAGTGATTCGATAACCGTTGTTTACCGCGGACTCGATCCGCTTATGGAGATCTGCTTATGTCGTTGAGAAATATCCTGCTGCTGATTGCGTCGCTGGCTGCCGGCCTGCCGGCCTATGCCCATGACTACACCCTGGGTCAGTTGCATATCGAGCATCCCTGGTCGCGTGAAATGCCGCCAGTGGCGCCGACCGCGGCAGCCTATTTTGTCGTGCACAATTCGGCCGATAGCCCGGATCGTTTGCTCGAGGTGAGTAGCCCGGTCGCCGGCAAGGCGGAGTTTCACGAGCACCTGCATGAAGATGGGGTTATGAAGATGCAGCAGGTGCCGAGCGTGGTGGTCCCGGCTGCTGGCGAGGTCCGCTTCGAGCCCATGGGCTATCACGTAATGCTGTTCGACCTGAAGCAGCAGGCCAAGGCCGGGGAGCGCTTTCCGCTGAAGCTGACCTTCGAAAAGGCTGGTGTAATCGAATTGGAAGTGGCGGTGCAAAAAGACCCGCCGGCCGTCGAGCACAGCCACTAGCGTTGAGTTGTCGCCGACTTTAGATCCTGCGTTCATGGGCAAGGTCTAAGGCCTGTAGGGTGGATATGCCGCAGGCTTGTCCGCCAATCGCGGTGCCCATGGTGGACAAGGCTTCGCCATGTCCACCCTACCAAAGCGTGTTTTCTAACCCGGCGAGGCAACCCTCCAAGCCGGATGGCGTCCGGGCTGCGCAAGGGCCGGGGAGTTAGTCGATACCGAGTTTTTTCAGGCGGTAACGCATCGAGCGAAAGGTTAAACCCAGGCGCTGGGCCGCCGCGGTGCGATTCCAGCGGGTTTCTTCGAGCGCTTGCATGATCAGCTTGCGCTCGATGTTCTCCAGGTAGTCCTCTAGATCGTCGATCTGAGCCAGGCTGGCTTCGCCATTTTCCGCCGGGCTGCAGCTGTCGGCCAGGCGCAGGTCGCTGGCATTTATCCGGTCGTCCTCGCACAGCGTATAGGCGCGTTCGAGCATGTTTTCCAGCTCGCGCACGTTGCCGGGGAAGCGATAACTTTTGAGTTTTTCCAGGGCATCGGGATCGAGCTTGGCCGGCATCAGCCCAGGGCCATCGGCCAGGCGCTTGAGCATCGCTTCGGCGAGCAGGCCGATATCCTCGCGACGTTCGCGCAGGGACGGAACGCGTAATTCGATGACGTTGAGGCGGTAGTACAGGTCCTGGCGGAAACGCCCGGCAGCGACTTCGGCAGCCAGATCTTTGTGGGTCGCGCAGAGAATGCGCACATCCACCACGTTCTCCTGTTGCCCGCCGACCGCGCGTACGGCCTTTTCCTGAATCGCCCGCAGCAGTTTGACCTGCATCGGCAGCGGTAGATCGGCCACTTCGTCGAGGAACAGGGTGCCGCCATTAGCCGCCTGGAACAGTCCCTGTTTGTCTTCGATGGCGCCGGTGAAGCTGCCGCGTTTGTGGCCGAAGAATTCGCTTTCCATCAGCTCGGTGGGAATGGCGCCGCAGTTGACCGGTACGAACAGTTGCTCGCTACGCGGTCCCTGGTCGTGGATCAGGCGCGCCACCAGCTCCTTGCCGCTACCGGATTCGCCGCTGATATACACCGGCGCCTGGCTGCGTGCGAGTTTGTGGATCTGCTTGCGTAGCGCACGCATCGGCGGCGACTCGCCGAGCAGGCGGCTGTCCATCGGCGTGTTGTCGTCGCTGCCGGCGATATGCAGGCGCAATGCTGAATTGACCAGCTCGCGCAGGCGGGTGAGGTCGACCGGTTTGGTAAGAAAATCGAAAGCCCCGGCCTTGAGCGCATTGATCGCGGTGTCCAGGCTGCCGTAGGCGGTGATCATCGCCACCGGCACCTGCGGATGGCGCTGCATGATGTGCTGCACCAGATCCATGCCGGTGCCATCGGGCAGGCGCATATCGGTCAGGCACAGGTCGAATGGCTCTTTGGCCAGCCATTCGCGCGCTTCCTTGACGTTGCGCGCGCTGCGGGTGTCGAGCTTCATGCGCCCCAGGGTGATTTCCAGGAGTTCGCGGATATCGGGCTCGTCGTCGACGATCAGGGCTCTCTGGCGGGTCATGGTCAACTCAGTTTGCGCGGGTGGGCGAAGGTGATACGGAAGCAACTGCCGCCGCCTTCGCGAGGTTTGTAGTCGAGATGGGCCTGATTGCTCTCGCACAGCTCGCGGGATATGTACAGGCCCAGGCCGGTGCCCTGGTTTTCCGTGGTATAGAACGGCTCGAAGATGTGCTGGAGCTGCTCCGGTGCCACGCCGGGGCCGTTGTCCTGCACCTCCAATACCGGCAGGTCGCTTTCCGGGTCTCGGAACAAGGTTAGCCATACTTGGCCATGTGGGTGTTTTTGCGCGCTATAACGCATGCCGTTCTGCACCAGGTTGGTCAGTACCTGGGTCAGTTGATGGGGGTCCATGCGGGTTTGAATAGTGCCGCCGCGGGTCTCCAGATGCAGCATGTGTTCGGCCGGTGCCGAGGCGCGGAACTCGCTGGCGAAGCGGTGCAGCCAATATTTTAGATCCAGCAGCTGCGGTTCGGCCTGACGCCTGCGCGAGAGCTGCAGTACGTTTTCGATCACCAGGTTCATCCGCCGCGAGTGATCCTGAATGATCTGCGCCAGGCGTTGGTCGGGGCCTTGTAGCTCTTCCGACTCCTGTAGCAGCTGCGCCGCATGGCTGATCGCCCCGAGCGGATTGCGGATTTCATGGGCGATGCCGGCCGTCAGACGCCCCAGGGAGGCGAGTTTCAATTGCTGCGCCTGTTGGGCGATTTGCGAGATGTTGTCGATGAATATCAGGCAGTGCTGCTGCTCGCCGCGCTGCAGGTTCATGAAGCTCGGCTGCAGCATCGGGCCTTCGGGGTAGGCCTGCAGACTCGTCGGGCGGCGGGTCGGGTTGTGCTGCCACTGTTGCAGACGTTTGACCAGTTCCGGGCAATGCGGATCGAGGATCTTGCCGGTCAGGCTGTCACTGCCCAAGAGGTAAGCGGTGCTTTCATTGGTCAACAGCACGCGCCGCGACTCGTCGAGCACCAGAATGCCCGTGCGCATGCGTTGCAGAATCACCGCGTTCAAGGCTTCCAGGTTGGCGACGTCGGTGGCGCGCTGCTCGGCGAGGCGCTCGCTGACCTGCAGGCGCCGGCTCAAGGCCTGTACCGTCAGCGCGGCGGCGAAGCACAGCGCGCCCAGTGCGCCCGCCTGCACGTACTGGGCCGCTGCGGCTGGTCGATTCAAACTGAGGTAGAAGGTCAGGTAGATCAGGCCGATGGCCGCGACTGCGGCGATCAACAGGCCGATGCGCCCGCGCAGGAGGAAGTTGGCGATGGCCACCGCGACTATCAGCAGGTTGCCGATGCCGCTCGGTGTGCCGCCGGCGGCATAGAATAGCGCCGAGAGCAGGACCACATCGATCAGCGCCAGGCTGAACACCGGGAATAGGCGCTGTGGACGCTGTACCAATGGGCTCAGTACGGTATTCAGTAGCAGATACAGCCAGCTGCCGTAATAAAATATTTCAGGCTGCACCAGATCCAACAGGTCCTCGTGCAGATGGCTGGAGATCAGCAGCACCAGAAGCAGGCCGATGGTCAGTCGGTACAGGTGATAGAGACGCAGGATGCGCTGACCTTTGGGGCCTTCGAGAACGAGTTTTTCGCTATTCACTGCTGTTTGGTGCCTTGCTCGAGATGGGCCTGGCTGCAGTACCAGTTGTCATCCTGAAGCAGCGCGCGGGTGCGCGGCACATGCACGCCGCAGTGTGCGCAACGCACCATGGGGGCGGCGCTTCCGTCGTCGTGGCGGCGAGTCGGCGCGGCTATGCGGCGCCAGAGCCAGTAGGCGGCTGCGGCAATGGCAATCAAAAACAGCAGGCGAAACAGGCCCATAACGCTCTCTTATCGATAAATGCAGGGACGCGAGGTTAACGCAGTTTATCCAAGGAATAACCGCTCGCACAGCGGCGAAGGGGCACGCTGTGCGGTGTATCCCTCTTGGGCCTGTCCAGTCTCTACGCTTGGCCTGTAGGGGGAAGTATGCGCGCATAAAAAAGGGAGACCCGAAGATCTCCCTGTTTCACGCCATGGACTTCAGTCGAACAGGCCGAAGGTCATATAGCTGAACCAGGAGCGGCCGCCGTCCTGGCTTTCTTCGTCGGCGTCAGCCTCGTCGTTCTGATTTTCCGGCTGCAGTTCGTCGGGGATCTGCTCTTCGGCGTCTTCATACTGGCGGATCACGTCCTGGCTGGCGCGGGTTTCGCCCGGTGGCAGCGGTGTGTCGGTTTCAATCAGGCCTAGGGTGACTTTGGCCAGCCACGAGCGGTTGTCGGCTTCTTCCTGGCGCGGCACGAACTGGCCGTCGACCAGGGTCGGATGATCCGGGTAGTTGAGTTTCAAGGTTTCCAGGCTGGTGGCCGCCAACTCATCCAGGGTCAGGCGTTGATAGGCTTCGGTCATCAGCGCCAGGCCGTCGGCGACCGATGGGGTTCCCTGGAAGTTCTCCACCACGTAGCGCCCACGGTTGGCGGCGGCGACATAGGCCTGGCGACTGAGGTAGTAATAGCCGGCATGGATTTCATAGGCCGCGAGCAGGTTGCGCAGGTAGATCATGCGCTGCTTGGCGTCCGGCGCGTAGCGGCTGTTCGGGTAGCGGCTGGTCAGTTGGGCGAACTCGTTGTACGAGTCGCGGGCGGCGCCCGGGTCGCGCTTGGTCATGTCCAGCGGCACGAAACGGGCGATCAGGCCGCGATCCTGGTCGAACGAGGCCAGACCTTTGAGGTAGTAGGCATAGTCGACGCTGGGGTGCTGCGGGTGCAGGCGGATGAAACGCTCGGCCGCGGAGCGTGCGGCTTCCGGCTCGGCGTTCTTGTAATAGGCGTAAATCAGCTCCAGTTGAGCCTGCTCGGCGTAGCGGCCGAACGGATAGCGCGACTCCAGCGCTTTCAGCTTGGTCACGGCGCTGGTGTAGCTACTGTTGTCCAGATCGGTCTGCGCCTGCTGGTACAACTCTGTCTCGCTGAGGTTCTCGTCGAGTACTTCGTTCGACGAGCAGGCAGTGGTGAGGGCGAGAATGGCGATCAGCAGCAGGTGTCTCACTTGCATGGCGGCTTGCGTCCCTGTGACGGCGGCTGTCTTGAGCAAAGCCGTCCTGTTATGATGAGCGCCCCCGGTACCCCTGGGGCAAAGACGCCGTATTTAACCACAGCGCGTAGCCGAAACCAAAAGTAGGGCCTGTCGATCTTTCCTTGCCCATCACCGACCCCTGGTCCCGCCGTTGCCGAGCATGCCTTCTATTAATACCCAGACCATTGAACTGAACGCCGAGGTGCCGTCCGAGATGGGCGGTCAACGCCTCGATCAAGTCGCCGCGCAGCTGTTCGCCGAGCATTCGCGTTCGCGTCTGTCCGCCTGGATCAAGGAAGGCTTGCTGACCGTCGACGGCGCGGTCGTTCGCCCGCGTGACATCGTCCATGGCGGCGCGCTGCTGGCGCTGAAGGCCGAGCAGGAGGCCCAGGGCGAATGGATCGCCCAGGATATCGCCCTAAATATCGTCTATGAAGACGAGCAGATCCTGGTGATCGACAAACCCGCCGGCCTGGTCGTGCATCCGGCCGCCGGGCACGCCGATGGCACCTTGCTCAATGCGCTGCTGCACCATGTGCCGGACATCGTCAACGTACCGCGCGCGGGTATCGTCCACCGCCTGGACAAGGACACCACCGGCTTGATGGTGGTGGCCAAGACCATCGAAGCGCAAACCCGTCTGGTCGATCAGCTGCAAAAACGTACGGTCAGCCGCATCTACGAATGCATCGTGATCGGCGTCATCACCTCGGGCGGCAAGATCAACGCGCCGATCGGCCGTAGTTCGTCGCAGCGCCAGCGTATGGCGGTCAGCGATGGTGGCAAGCCGGCGGTCAGTCATTACCGGGTGCTGGAGCGCTTCCGTTCGCACACCCATGCACGGGTGAAGCTGGAGACCGGGCGGACCCACCAGATCCGCGTGCACATGAGTCATATCGGTTATCCACTGGTCGGCGATCCCGTCTACAGCGGACGTTTCCGTATTCCGCCCGCGGCCAGCCAGACCATGGTGCAAAGCCTCAAGGAGTTTCCGCGCCAGGCCCTGCACGCGCGTTTTCTCGAGCTCGATCACCCGATGACCGGGGAGCGCATGAAGTGGCAGTCGCCGCTGCCGGATGATTTCGTCTGGCTGTTGACCCTGCTGCGCCAGGATCGCGAGGCGTTTATCGGGTGAACGGGTTGGCGCACGACTGGATCGTCCCCGCTTGGCCCGCGCCGGCGAGGGTCAAGGCCTGCATCACCACGCGCGCAGGCGGCGTCAGCGTCGCACCGTTCGACAGCCTGAATCTCGGCACCCACGTCGGCGACGATCCCGTTGCGGTGAAGAAAAATCGTCAACGCCTGGTTAGTCAGCTTGGCTGCAAGCCAGCCTGGTTGCAGCAAGTGCATGGCCTCGGCGTGGTCGAAGCGCTGCCCGAGATGCTTGCCGAAGCCGATGCCAGCTGGACGGCGACGCCTGGCATCGCCTGCACGGTGATGACCGCCGACTGTCTGCCCGCGCTGTTCTGCGACCGCGGCGGCAGTCGCGTCGCCGCCGCCCATGCCGGCTGGCGCGGGCTGGCGGCGGGTGTGCTGGAGGCGACCCTGGATGCGCTGGCAGTGGCCCCCGAGGACACCCTGGTGTGGCTCGGCCCGGCGATCGGCCCGCAGGCGTTCGAGGTCGGCACCGAGGTGCGCGAGGCTTTTCTCGCCCAGCATGCCCAGGCGGAGCAGGCCTTTAGCGCCAGCCTCAACCCCGGTCGCTATATGGCGGATATCTATCAGCTGGCGCGTATTCGCCTGGCCGCCCGCGGGGTCGATGCGGTCTACGGCGGCGATTGCTGCACCTACAGCGACCCACGCTTCTACTCTTACCGTCGCTCTGCGCAAACCGGCCGCTTCGCCAGCCTGATCTGGTTGAGTTAGCCAGGCGCCAATAGACGGCCGGCATGATCTACATCAACGCCAGTCGACTTGAAAGTCGCACAATCAGCCTCATCTACTCTTCATCTCGCAGGCTTTTTGTTGGTGCGCACATTGAGGCGTTCGCTCATGCCGCTCCAGCAGGCCGTTGAAAACGTAGCGAGCGATGGCTAGGCAAGGCGAAATCAGCTGAGGGCGCGGAGTGTACGGTTGTACATGAGCAGCCCGAAGTTGATTTCAATGCCGCATAGCCGAGCGCAGTGGTTTTTCAACGGCTTGCTAGTCGTACCGGCCTGCTCTAAAGGAAGGATGACCCAATGCGAATCGACCGTTTAACCAGCAAGTTACAACTCGCCCTGTCCGACGCCCAGTCTCTGGCGGTCGGCATGGACCATGCCGCCATCGAGCCGCTGCACCTGATGCAGTCGTTGCTCGAGCAACAGGGGGGCTCGATCAAGCCGCTGCTGATGCAGGTTGGCTTCGACATCAACAGCCTGCGCAAGGCGCTGAGCAAAGAGCTCGATCACCTGCCGAAGATCCAGAGCCCGACCGGCGACGTCAATTTGTCCCAGGATCTCGCGCGCCTGCTCAACCAGGCCGACCGCCTGTCGCAACAGAAGGGCGATCAGTTCATTTCCAGCGAGTTGGTGCTGCTCGCCGCGATGGACGAGAACACCAAGCTGGGCAAATTGCTGCTCGGCCAGGGCGTGAGCAAGAAAGCCCTGGAAAACGCCGTGAGCAACCTGCGCGGCGGCGATGCGGTGAACGATCCCAATGTCGAGGAAAACCGCCAGGCCCTGGACAAGTACACCATCGACCTGACCAAGCGCGCCGAAGAGGGCAAGCTCGACCCGGTGATCGGCCGCGACGATGAAATCCGTCGCACCATCCAGGTGTTGCAACGGCGCACCAAGAATAACCCGGTACTGATCGGCGAGCCCGGGGTGGGCAAGACCGCCATTGCCGAAGGCCTGGCCCAGCGCATCGTCAACGGCGAAGTGCCGGATGGCCTGCGCGACAAGCGTCTGCTGTCGCTGGATATGGGCGCATTGATTGCCGGCGCCAAGTTCCGCGGCGAATTCGAGGAGCGCCTCAAGGCGGTGCTCAACGAGCTGTCCAAGCAGGAAGGGCGGATCATCCTGTTTATCGACGAGCTGCATACCATGGTCGGCGCCGGCAAGGCCGAGGGCGCCATGGATGCGGGGAATATGCTCAAGCCGTCGCTGGCGCGCGGCGAGCTGCATTGCGTCGGCGCCACCACGCTCAACGAATACCGCCAGTACATCGAGAAGGACGCGGCGCTGGAGCGACGCTTCCAGAAGGTCCTGGTCGACGAGCCGAGCGAAGAGGACACCATCGCTATCCTCCGTGGTCTCAAGGAGCGCTACGAGGTGCATCACAAGGTAGCGATCACCGACGGCGCGATCATCGCTGCGGCCAAACTCAGCCATCGCTATATCACCGACCGCCAGCTGCCGGACAAGGCCATCGACCTGATCGACGAAGCGGCCAGTCGTATCCGCATGGAAATCGACTCCAAGCCGGAGGTGCTCGATCGCCTGGAGCGACGTCTGATTCAACTCAAGGTCGAGGCCCAGGCACTGAAGAAAGAAGACGACGAGGCGGCGATCAAGCGCCTGGCCAAACTCAACGAGGACATTGCCCGGCTCGAACGCGAATACGCCGATCTGGAGGATGTCTGGAAGTCGGAAAAGGCCGAGGTGCAAGGCTCGGCGCAGATCCAGGAGAAGATCGAGCAGGCCCGCCAGGAGCTGGAGGCGGCGCGGCGCAAGGGTGACCTCAATCGCATGGCCGAGCTGCAGTACGGCATCATTCCGGATCTCGAGCGCAGCCTGCAGATGGTCGATCAGCACGGCAAAACCGAGAATCAACTACTGCGCAGCAAGGTCACCGAGGAAGAAATCGCCGAGGTGGTGTCGAAGTGGACCGGCATCCCGGTGTCGAAGATGCTCGAGGGCGAGCGCGACAAGCTGTTGAAGATGGAAGGCTTGCTGCATCAGCGGGTGATCGGGCAGAACGAGGCGGTGGTCGCCGTGGCCAACGCGGTGCGCCGTTCGCGCGCCGGGCTCGCCGACCCGAACCGACCGAGCGGTTCGTTCCTGTTTCTCGGCCCTACCGGGGTCGGCAAGACCGAGTTGTGCAAGGCGCTGGCCGAATTTCTTTTCGATACCGAAGAGGCCTTGGTGCGCATCGATATGTCCGAATTCATGGAAAAGCATTCGGTGGCCCGCCTGATCGGCGCGCCGCCGGGCTATGTCGGCTATGAGGAGGGCGGTTACCTGACCGAAGCGGTGCGTCGCAAGCCCTACTCGGTGATCCTCCTGGACGAGGTGGAAAAAGCCCACCCGGATGTATTCAACGTGTTGTTGCAGGTCCTGGAAGACGGCCGTCTGACTGACAGCCACGGCCGTACGGTGGACTTCAAGAATACCGTGCTGGTGATGACCTCCAACCTCGGTTCGGTGCAGATCCAGGAGCTGGTCGGCGACCAGGAGGCGCAGCGTGCGGCGGTGATGGATGCGGTCGGCAGCCATTTCCGCCCGGAGTTCATCAACCGCATCGACGAGGTGGTGATCTTCGAGCCGCTGGCCCGCGAGCAGATCGCTGGTATTGCGCAGATCCAGTTGCAGCGTTTGCGCGAGCGTCTGGCCGAGCGTGAGCTGAGCTTGGAGCTGGATGACGAAGCGTTGGATAAGCTGATTGCCGTGGGGTACGACCCGGTCTATGGCGCGCGACCGCTCAAGCGGGCGATTCAGCGCTGGATCGAAAACCCCTTGGCGCAGTTGATCCTGGCCGGCAAGTTCGCCCCTGGCAGCACCGTGACCGGCAAGGTCGAAGGCGACGAAATCGCCTTCGTCTGAACTTCTCGCTTGAATGCGCCCCGGCAGGCCTTATGTTTGCTGGGGCTTTTGCCGTTGTCGCAATTCCGGGGCGCGCGCAGCGATGCTCGATATAACCGCGGCACGCAGGTAATTCGCGTTCGGCGTTTGGGGGCGTCCCGTGCAGGGGGGCCGAGCGAGCGCGCCGGTTTACAGGTGTTTGAGCAGTACCTGCAGCGCTGCGGCCTGATCTTCCGCCAGGTCGATGATATGAAAGCCGGCCCAGCAATGCTGACCGTCGGCGCCGGGCCGGCTCCATAGACAATCGACGCCGAGCTTGACCTCGCTGACGCCCTCAATCACCTGCTCGCTGACCAGGCGACACTCGATAACCGTGTCGGCTTGCTGCGGGGTGCTGCTGAACAGCATGAAGCCATCCTCGGACAAGTCCACCACGCGGCCCAGGTGCGCGCCGCTGCGCAATTCGAAGACCTCCAGATGCAGCTCGGTTTGCTGGCGGTTATGGCGGCGACGTTCATCCATGTTGGCTCCTAGTTCGTTTCGCCGCCACGCCCGGTCAGGCGTTGCAGCACGCGGTAGATGGTGGAAAGGGCTCGGTCCATCAGCGGTGTGTTCTGTTGTTCGGTGACTATCCGCGCCAGGCCTTGCTCCATCTCGCTGGCCAGCAGGGCGATGGGTTTGACAGCGATGCGCTGGCCGCCATTGTCGACAAACATGTAGTTGTGCGTCGTCGGGCTGAACCAGGACAGTTTCGCCGCTTGGGTCTGAGTGCCGGTGCCGAATTCGAACCAGGTGCCGAACTCGAGCCGCTCCAGTTCCTTGATTCTGGCTTGAGCGCCGGCGGACAGCCCGGAGCGCTTCGGCGCTGGAGCCGCCAGTGCGGCGTCTTCGCCAAGCATGGCGCCCAATGGGCTTGGCGGCAGGCTCGGGTTGAGCCTGGCGGCCAGTTGCGGTTGTTGCGCTTGTACCGCGTGCTGGCAGGCCACCAGGTCCTGCAGCAAGCGACGAATCCCATCCACATGGTAGCCACCGAGTAACTGCAGGCCCTGACGTATGTCCTCGAGCAGCGCTACGCGCAATTCCTGCAAACGTTTGCGCCCCGCCTCGTCCTGCGCGGTGCCGCTCCAGGCCAGTTGTTCGGCGACTTCGCAGGCGCGCTGCCATTCGCTGCCTTGCTGGCCATGGCGCAGGGCGACGAAGACCAGGACATCAGCCCAGGTCAGCTCGAGGAAATTGCGAATGATTGCCGGCGGGTCGCGCTCGCTCAGGCAGTGGGCTATGACTTCCAGCGCCTGCTGTCGTGCGCCAAGCAGCTTGTCGCGCCCCCGGGCGGCTTCCACCGCGCGACGTTCGCGCAGTTCGACCTTGTGCTTTACGGTGGCGACGAACTCATTGAACTCGTTCAGCAGGCTGTCGAACAGCTGCAGGTCGCCGCTGAAATCCTGGATAACCCGTTCGACGACCCAGCGTATTTTCGCCAGCAGACCGCGTTCGTCTTCGTCCGCGCCGTACAGCACACCGGCTTGCGCCAGGGCGTTGAGCAGACGCCGAGCTGGATGGTGATGCTGGGTGAACAGTGCCTTGTCCTGCAGGGCGATTTTCAAATAGGGCGTATGCAGGTGTGAGAGGGTGGTTTTGCAGCTGTCCGGCAGGTTCTCGTCATCCAGAATGAAGTCGAACAGCATGCCGACCAGATCGACGACGTCGGCCTCCTGGTCGGAAAGTTTGTGCGGCTCGGGTCGTTGTGCATAAGTTTGCAGTTGCTGTTGCAGGTCGGCTTTCAGTCCGTCGACCCGCTGAGGACTGCGCATGCGCTGCGCCAGCTCGCTGGCCGAGCGCTGTTGCATGCGGTTCAGTGCGTCCAGCAGCTCGCTGGCGCTATAGGTATGGGTGGCATCGGCTGGGGCAAAGCTGGCGATACTGGGGGTGTCGCCGAGCAGGGGCGCGTCGCAACCCTGTTGTCGACGTTCGCTGAGCAGGCCGGTCAGGCCGCTGAGTAATTGATTGGGGTCGCTGGGTGGCGCGCCGTTCAGGTCGGCGGCTGTCACTCCTGGGTCGCCCTGTGCGCTCCTGCCAGTCGCTGGCGTGCTGTCGGCCGGCTCGCATTGTGGCGTCTGGTGAGCCGGGGCTGCCGGGCTGACGCTGCGCTGCGGGCTGTACTTTAGGTTGGGCAGCACGCCCGCATCGATCAAACGCTGATTCAAGGCGCTATAGAGGGTGTCGAGGTCGCACATCACCTGCTGGTCGAACAGCGCATAGAGAACCAGTTTGATCCGTAGGCTGATAGGGCAGGGCGCCAGGGCTGCGCGAAATGCCTGGGCGATCGCTTGCGGGCCCAGCGGGTTGGTGTCCTCGCCGAGCTTGCGGCCGCCGTTGAGTACGGCCAGGCGTTGGTCCAGGGCAAACAACGCCTGGGCGCAACGGGCTTTGACCCGGCTGACCATATTGGTCACCTGCAGGCTTTCCTCATATTCCTCGTTTTGTATCAACGTCAGTTGCTCGGCATCGAGCTCGCTGGGCGCTGGTGCGGATTTGAGTTTGCCTTCGAGAAATTCGGAGAAATTTTGGGCGATCTGCTGATGGTAGCTGCGTTCGATCTGCGGGCGCTGCTGGCGGATCTCGCGCATGCTGTCGAAAAACAATGTCTGCAGCCGGTTGTTCTCGGCTTTTTCCGCGCACTCGAACAGGGCGTCATCGACCTTGGCAAAGACCCCAGCGAGATTTTCCGCGAGGCGGTTCATGCCCAGCTTGCGGCAGCTCTGCGCCAGTTCACTGAAGCGCGGCTGGATGCCACGACTGGCCAGCGTGTTGACGGGGTGGAGATTATCCTTGGGGATGTCCTGGTCACTCATGGACGTTCCTGCTGAAAGCCTGAGGCTGGAGGCGCGGAGAAGGGCGTAATTGTTAGCTAGGTATAGCAGTCGACCATGTGCCTGCAAAGCATTGTCATAAAAGCAATTTAAGGGCTTGACAGGGCGTCGTGGAAACGTAAAATGGCGCGCCTCAGATACGGGAAACGGCTCAGGCCAACGCCGGTAGATGAGAATTTAGAAGCGCTTAGTTCCGCGATAGCTCAGTCGGTAGAGCAAATGACTGTTAATCATTGGGTCCCAGGTTCGAGTCCTGGTCGCGGAGCCAATCTTCTAATCGGGGTATAGCGCAGTCCGGTAGCGCGCCTGCTTTGGGAGCAGGATGTCGGGAGTTCGAATCCCCCTACCCCGACCATTTT
This sequence comes from uncultured Pseudomonas sp., assembly GCA_966210435.1. Lineage (GTDB taxonomy): Bacteria > Pseudomonadota > Gammaproteobacteria > Pseudomonadales > Pseudomonadaceae > Aquipseudomonas. Next base: position 100,368 of record CBIHLF010000018.1, read on the forward strand.
CGGGTCGTTAGCTCAGTTGGTAGAGCAGTTGGCTTTTAACCAATTGGTCGTAGGTT
>CBIHLF010000019.1:0-94329 GCA_966210435.1 uncultured Pseudomonas sp.
CACCTCGTTGCAGTTTATAGCTTAACGGGGTGTCCACTAGTGCTGGGCAAGATCACTCATCGAGAGCGCATCTTATTGAGCGGCTTTGGGGCTGGCTCAGAGAGCATCGCCGGCTGGCAAGCCGTTACTGGAAGCCCTCAAAAAATCTATCGGCGATAGTGACTGTGGATTGCTGGGTGGGGCTGTGTCTAAGATACAACCTTTTCGCACAGTACCTTGGAACAATCGGATCGTCATGGAGGAGACAATGGCACTTTGCCTAGACATATATGACCTAAAAGGAATTTAAATGCTAATCCCCATATCCGAAATCTTAAATAACGATGATCATTATAAATTTAAGGCAAGCTGTGAAAGTTCGTTGGAGTACCAGCTAAAAAAAGTCCTACATCTCACAAAGGAAGTGGAGAAGGGACTGGATGACCAAGCAAGTAGTCCTTACTGGTACGTCACTGACGAGAAATTTTCTTATAATTTAGACGCACTAATTCATAACATCTCAATACTCACAGAGTACTACCATGGATGGGTGGTATTTTCTTACATTGGAACAATCTATCATGGAAAGACTAAATACCAACCACTAAGAAGAGATGAAAAACTCAATGCCAAAATCGATGAAATATTTAAGTCAAACTCTATCGGGGTTCTGAGTTCGCCTCAGAAATACCGTGGCGACTTCTATGAGGACTGCAAAAAGGCGTTCCTGAAGGCTTATGATTTTCTGTTTGTTGGAAGATTTTATGAGATTTATGTACTAAATAACTATTTAAAACACAACGCAGTAGCCATGTCATACGCTCCCAAAGCGATCGTGGGCAATCGCGAAATATCCATTCCGTACGTATACATAGGAAAGCCTAATGATTGTCTTTTGAACCCGTCAGTTTTCAAAAGCCTAATTGATCACCACCTTGATGAGTACGGAAAAGTGGTTGACGCCAAAGATGATTATTTTGTAGGTATCATTAACGCCACCGCTCGTCCGGTGTGCAACGTTGGCGGCTACAAAGTATACAGCATCAATGGCTTAGATTATCTGAAAGGCGGCTCAAGCGTTGGACTGTCAATGGAGTCTATCGTGCAGATGGCCCACGAACTGGTTTCGAATATAGCTAAGGTTTTTATCGATAGCTCGAAGAGTAATCCAGGTCGGGGGGTAGCGCTGAATCGATTGGTTGATGAGATTACTACACGCCCACCAAAAACGCTTACCAAACTAATAGCGCCTTAAGATGTAATGCTTTGGGATAAATGATTTTAATGTTCCAGATAACGTCCAACAATACAGCTTTCTCGCAATGGGATTCCTATTCAAAATGACTTCGTCTGGGTGTCGAATCGGCACCCGCATGACTCCAGTGCCAGCATGGAAGGGTTGAAAGATGAGCGACACACTAGCTGACCTAGGAAATCCGGGGCGATTCACTTCTCGCTCTAGACGTCGGCTCGATTGAATGCGGTTTAGATAGCCGTAGATATAGATCTTCAGCAGGATCGCAGGGTGGTAAGCCGGTCTTCCGGTTTCGGCTGGAATGACGCCATCAAAACCTAGCTTGGCTAGGTCGAGTTCGTCGACGAAGACATCGACCACACGTACCGGATTGGTATCGCTGACGTAGTCGTCGAGACTTTCGGGAAGTAAGGTGCTTTGACCTCGGTGTTCACCCTGGATAAACCGTTTCATGGGCGTCCCTTGCTATGAGATTCTCGGAAATCATAGCAAGGGTTTACCGGGGCGTTTTTACACACTCTGGGCCGATTCCAGCCTATGGCAACCGGCTGCACCCGGCCCAGACTGTGTAAAAACGTTGGCATCGTCCTTGCTCTGATTTGATGGATTCGAAATCAGCGGGGGGCGCCAATGAAGCGCTTTATCCAGGGAGAGCATCGAGGGCAAAGCACGCCGCTTCCCGAGAGCTTGGATGACTACGTGGCGGACACCAACCCGGTGCGGGTGGTCGATGTGTTCGTCGATGAACTCGACCTCGGCCAACTGGGTTTCGAGGGTGTCGTCCCGGCGGAAACAGGTCGGCCCGCTTACAATCCTGCCGACCTCCTGAAGATCTACATCTACGGCTATCTCAATCGCACCCAGTCCAGCCGCCGTCTCGAACGTGAGGCTCAGCGCAACGTTGAGTTGATGTGGCTGACCGGACGTTTGATGCCGGACTTCAAGACCATCGCCAACTTCCGCAAGGATAACGGCAAGGCAATCCGCGGCGTCTGTCGGCAGTTCGTGGTGCTGTGCCAGCAGCTTGGCCTGTTCTCGGAAGCGCTGGTGGCCATCGATGGCAGCAAGTTCAAGGCGGTCAACAATCGCGACCGTAACTTCACCAGCGCCAAGCTTCAGCGGCGAATGGAGGAGATCGAGTCCAGCATCAACCGCTACCTGACCGCACTGGATACCGCAGATCGTCAGGAACCTGCCGTGGCGCAGGTCAAAGCCGAACGCCTCCACGACAAGATCGCGACCTTGAAAGCCAAGATGCAGGAGCTCAAGGAAATCGAGGTTCGGCTCAACGAAACACCGGATAAACAGATCTCCCTGACCGATCCCGATGCCCGCTCCATGAAGACGCGAGGCACCGGAATGGTCGGCTACAACGTGCAGGCGGCGGTCGACGCGAAGCACCACCTGATCGTGACGCACGAAGTCACGAACGACGGGGTTGATCGAGACCAACTGAGTTCAATGGCCAAGCAGGCGCGAGAGGCCATGGGTGTCGAGGAACTCTCGGCGGTCGCAGACAGAGGGTATTTCAAAGGCGAAGAGATCCTCGCCTGTCATGAGGCTGGAATCACCGTTTACGTGCCCAAAACGCTGACCTCGGGCGCGACAGCGGCCGGCCGCTTCGGCAAAGGCGATTTCATCTATGACGCAGCAAAGAACGAATACCGATGCCCGGCTGGACAAAGCCTGATCTGGCGTTTCTCTAGCGTCGCAAAAGGGCTGAAGCTGCACCGTTACTGGAGTTCGCACTGCCAAGGTTGCGCGTTGAAAGAGCACTGTACGCCGAGCCCACAGCGCCGGGTGAGCCGCTGGGAGCATGAGGCCGTGCTCGAGGCGATGCAGAGTCGCCTGGATCAAGCGCCCGAGATGATGCGGATCCGTCGCCAAACGGTCGAGCACCCGTTCGGCACGCTGAAATCCTGGATGGGTGCCACCCATTTCCTCACCAGAACGCTCGACCGGGTGAGTACCGAGATGAGCCTGCATGTGCTCGCCTACAATCTCAAACGCGTGTTGCGCTTGATGGGCAGCGATGCTTGATGGCAGCGATGAAGGCCTGAGGCCTGTTTTACGACTCTTGCCGCCCTCCAGCACGCGCGCCGAAGCCGAAAGTGCCATAACAACCAGAATCACCGATTGCGCCTGATTGGGCCTCCCACGGCCTCCTGGACACGGAGAAAATCCCCCGCAGTTGATTGCCATCGCTTGCTGCGTTTTTACACGGCCTGGGCCAATAGCAGCCTCCCGCACGCAGACGGCCGCATTCGACCATGACCTGTTTATCCCACTTCAAATTACCACAGGCCCTTATATTCCCCCTTCACGTAGAATCCGCTAGCTCAATCACTTCGTCTGGAGCTGCAGGTGAACGACTCCCTCTCTCAACCAGATTTGCAATCCTTGCTTGAGGCGATGGCTGATAAGGCTGCCTGGGCAAGTTCCAGTCACTCGTTGAGTGATGTCGCAAAGGATAACGCTGGACTTGTCGCCGAACTCGCCGACTTTGAACGGGACGGCACAGTGGCTTTGCTGGCCAGCTTGCTAACCCTTCCTGCGCATCAGTCCCAATGCTTGCGATTAGAGTTGCTAGTTGCCCTTGCCCTCACTCACTGTCAGGGCCCACAGGTTGCCACTGTCGACGATGCGTGCCGCTGGTATACGTCCATTGGCACGTCGAACAGTGTCATTGGGGAAGATCCAGCAGAGGATGTGTTCGTCTCCATTGTTGGTAACGTGAAGGGCGATTACCGCATTCTGGAAGGCGTATGGGAGGCTGCAGGCTTTTATACACAGCTGATGGTCGACATCGTCTTCGCTATGCCCGAAGAGGGCTACTTCATCCCGCTTAAACGGGCCGCGCAGGCGCTTCTAAGGCTTTCAGACGTCATCTGCGCTAACTCTGGTCTACGACGGTTCGAGCCGGGTGGTGACGCTAACACCGGCTCGCTTGAGACTGGTGGTCTTGACGCGAGCGCGCTCCGGTCACGTGTCACCTTGACGAAGCGCATGCTACAGGCGGCTGGTGTAGCAATTGCAGATCTTTCCCTCTTCATTCTTGACCACACGCAGATATCTACCCTCAATAGCCAGGCACCCAGCGCGGGGCTGCTGGAGCAGCGCCCGCTGCTCCGCATACGTGACGGCCTTGTCGTCGTGCTGCCCACTGCTCTATCCGTCGCGCTTCGCCACTCGGTGATAGCGTTCGCTGTGCAGAAGGAAGAATTGAGCAACCTCGACAGGGCATTAGCCAATGCCCATGCGCGAACTTTGTCCAAAATGCCGGCGTTTGGTAACGGCAAGCGGATTAGGTTGTCCTGGGATAAGGATAGGACAACCCGATCGGCGATCGTCTACTCCTCAGTAGATGTGGGCCACTTCATGCTGCTCCAGTTCGTTTTGCCCTCTATGCAGCAGCACTCGGCTGAAGGCTTCAGCAGCATGCTCCGGCTCGATACGGAAACCGCGAATCTCCTCGACGCTCGTGCTGCAAGTACCGCTGCTGATCTTGCCAACCAACCCGACTTCCAACGCGGCATAGTCGTGCGCGTAGGCTGTGGTTGGGGGGCTGGTTTTGTCGGCTCGGTACCCGAACTGCCTGAAGCGTGGCAGTTCGAGTGGATGTCTAGTGCAGATTTTTTCCGCTTAAGTTCGCTGCCCGAGATGTCCCCACTTGCCTTCTGGCGTTTGCAGGATGCCGTAGAAAGAATTGCGCGAGCCGGTGTGCAATTAATCAATGTCAACGGCATTCTCAACCTCCTTGGCTGGGCACGCGCCAATGACGGCCATATGGTCCCGCACAATCAATTACCAGAAGGGCGAATCACACCAGAGCGCCCCCTCATGCTTACAATTCCGACAGATCTCATTCGTGATGTGCGACTAGCAGCTGATATGGGGTATGACTGGCATCGTATTTGTGACAACAGTGGCAGGTGGCACCGTGTTATGCGGCCGTCAGCGGGAGACTTCTTCCCGACCGAACGCGAAAGCAAGTGCTATGCATCCATCGATGAGCTTGAAGCACATCGTCTAAATTGTGTTTATGAAGGACAGTGCAACCTCTGGGTGACGATTGAAGCACCCAACGTGCAAGATCACGCGCTCCTTGCTGAATTAGCCAAGATGGTACGTACGTGGGTTGGGCGGATTGGCGAGGCAGTTGAAGCTATTGACGGGCAGAGAGCATGCAAGTCCGTGAAGGTTTACCTGCACTTTGAGGGTGACGGCGACATTAGCCGATTCTATGGTGAGCCGATTTCCAATGATCTAAATACCTTCTGGAAACTCGAGCGTGTCCGTGAGCAAGGGGCGATACGGGTATTGCTCAAAGACGGATATCTTGCTGGCTTTCGAGCATCGGACAACCGTGCAGAACGCGCTTTAGTACGCGCACTCGGCACTGCATTTGCCACTCTTTTGCGTATCGATGCACCGACAGACAAAGGGCTCGAAATTGAGTGTATAGCGGTTCCCAACAACGCTGCGCGTAGCTTCCATATTATGGAAACGTTCGACTTTATTGATAACGTGCAGGGCTCCTTGAGCCGACACCTTTTGGCCATCGAGAACACTGAGTCGGGTGCGGCCATAATTGGACTCGGATGGCGTTCAGTTGCGGCCGATGCGCCAGCTCAATATCAGGGTAAGAAAGTAGTCGGCAAGCTCCTCAACGACGTAGTAGATGTGCTCCTTCATGACATGCAGGGGGAGCTTTCTCGCTTTGATCGCCTGAAAACCCTCACTCGCCTGCTTGAAAACTGCGAGCGGGCACGAAGCGAGGAAAATCATTGGCATCGGACGGCCGCTGCCGTCCTAGGCCTGCATGCTGGCGAAGTTGGTGTCGAGAATACGATCGCCAAGCAGTTAGGGCGTTTTGCCGGCGCAGCATTGACCTCTCGGTTAGTAATCGAGCTGGCCTTATGCGCTTGCCCTACTACCGGAGGGATGGAGCCCTCAGACATGGCGCTCGGTCGGCTCCTTGCACAAGCATCATTACTCTTTCGCATCGGCGGCATGTCTGACGCGGTACGCTTTGGCGCACTGCCGGCCGAGGTTCAAATATCTCCCTTAGGTGACCTTCTCTTCCGTGACGAGCTTGGACAGATGGTGCTCGAACCTCTGCTGTCTAAGGCGACTAACGAGCGGTTCGAAGCCCATGCTGCGCGATTCAAACAGCATTACGCAAAAGCGGACGAGCTTGAAGAGTTGACTGATGAGGAAGGCCGTTTTGAAGCCGCTACGGTCGATGATGACACCGAGGCCTTCCTGGCATTCTGGCAGGCGGAGATGGGCTTTACGCTCGAAGAAGGCCTCCGCTTCATCCATGCACTTGAGTCGATTGGTATGGAGAAACAGACGGCAATACTCATAATGGCGCGAAGCCAGTTGGAGATCGTCGGTAAGTCCGCTGGGCTCGACCATAACGTCGTTTCCGCTTTTCTTGACCAATTCATACTCAGATCTCGCCCAAAGTGGGACGAGGTGACAGACGAGTTTGACCTTTCTGATATCTATCCTTGGCGCTTTGGGCGACGCCTGTCAGTAGTATCCCGCCCCTTGTTGCAAATAGAAGACAGTCAAGATCCGCTGGTGATCGTATCACCGGGACAACTGAGCAACTCTCTGCGCTACGTCTTCAATGGAGCTCACACGGGACGACTCAAACGGGAGTTCTTCAGGACGGAGGGGATGAGGGATGAATGGCTGGGGGAAGCTCGGGAGGGACACACTTTCGAAAAGTCCTTAGAAAAAGAATTGCTAGATGCAGGATGGACTGTTCGGCGTGGCATCGGCTTCCCGGAGCTACTGAGACGAAATCTGCCAACAGACCCAGGCGACATTGATCTGCTTGCGTGGCGTCCGGACCGCAACCAAGTGCTCATAGTCGAATGTAAGGACCTTTCACTTGCGCGAAACTACTCAGAAGTTGCGTCCCAGCTCTCCGAGTATCAAGGTGAAGACATAAAGGGCAAACCAGACAAGCTCAAAAGGCATCTGAAGCGTGTTGCACTTGCGCGGGAGAACCTTGCTGACCTGGAACGATTCACGTCAGTCAAAGATCCCGAGCTCGTATCCTGGCTTGTTTTCAGTGGAGCGTCTCCTGTCGCTTACGCGCAGTCGCAGATCGCTGCACTGCAAGGTACACATGTCGGGCGACCAAGCGACCTTCTCAAATACTGATCGAAAGAAACGAGATTGTTGCTACGTGAGCTGACAGGCAAACATCTTCTATTTGCTGTTCTCTGCCGATCGTCACTCATTGCGTCAGGGTCGATCTTGCGCGACACTGCGCACCGACAACTAACCCTCATGATCGGCGTGGCGCGACCATCTGGTTCGAGGGGAAAAAAACCGGCCTAGCGCCGGTTTTTTCGCTTATGGATCCAGTGAAACTGTCTCGACATGAAGTCCCATAAAAACGACATCCGCTATCAGGCGTACCGTTCTCAGGCTCGGAATCTGTCAGCTGAGCTGCTCCACGAACAGCCTGACCTGCTACGTGAAGGCATCGATCCGCACCAGGTTAGATTCGAGCCGATCACCGATGAGGCTATCGAGGCCTGTCACCTTTGGGGCGAAGAGTCCGAGCTGTATCCATGGGAGGATGTCCCTTCTTGGAAAGCGAAGGATCGCAAAGGCTTCGACCTGGCGCTGTGGTATGGGCCAGAGCTTTGCGGCCTCTGCTATGCAACACCCAAGCAGAGCAGCATCTGCATCAAAATCATTCTTCTTGAGGGAAAGCCCGACCAGTCGCATCCATTGAAGGGCGAAGTCGCGCCATTGGCCCTCTTGGCCATCGACTACTACGCTCGGATGATCAAATGCACGGAGATCGAGGTTGAAGACCCTGAACCCCTGGCAGTTCCCTGGTATCGCGAGCTTGGATTCGACTACACGGAAGATGGCCGACTTGTCATTCAGGTCAATGCCTAATACGATGAACATCAAACCTATCGACACTGAGGTGTCTATGATCGCCACCAAACGCCAAGCAAAACCGTTGATTGCTAAGCTCGATGCCATCGCGCAGTTCGAGGCTGAAGCACGTCGCCTGGCTGGCAGGGTGTCCGAGAATCAGCTCCGTTTCCTCAAGGTTGCCAAAGCCAAGGGCAAGGAAATGGAACCTACCGGCCGGATGGCCGGTGCCCGCGCCTAAAAAGCGAAAGGTTCACAAGAAGCCGCCCACGGGCGGCTTTTTTGCGTCAACGCGGGACGCAAATCGAATGGAGGCCGCAATGACCGATCCAATTCACGACTACGATCCCGCGCAAGTCCTAGAGAGCCGTGAGGCGAACGCTGTGTTCATCGCGGACGCCTTGGAAGCGGGAGACGCCGCCTATATCGCTGAAGCTATGGCCATGGTTGCCCGTGCGGGGGAAATGATAGACCTCGATGACCTGCGGATAGATATTCCGGCAAATGCCTTGGATCAGATCGATCAGGAGTTAGCCGGCGACCTGCAGGGTATTCCGGCCGGCGGCCCCTGATTTCCTTATCGTGCATGGATGATATTAATGAGGCTTCTGCATGTGGCTATCTAGGAAATCGAGTATTTGCGGTAGCGCGACGAGCTCAGTCGAGTAAATTTGAAGGTCGCTATTTGAGATGGTTTTTCGACGCTTGCTAACTACCCCGCCTAGGCAGCCACTTTCAGCGTCATAAATCGCAGCGCCACTCGTGCCGGGAGCATAATAGCCTGTTAAATGCTCCGCCCACGAGTCTCCATTGCTATGCCTAGTCATTTCTGGAGAGGCGTAGGTTGATGACACTGTTCTGGTTAGGCCAGATGCAACTAGAACCTCTTGGCCTGATCGAATAGGCGTTTCACATAGCTTTACGGGGTTGGTCGGAGAGGCAAGACTAGCGAGACTATCTTGGTCAATCTTTAAAATTGCAAGATCTCGATATGCAGGATCATCTATTGCAATAATTTCTGCACTTCCCCAGGTCAGACCGTTGCCGACACGTATAGTTGAACCTTCCGAGGCTCCGAGAAACAGATGCGCTGCGGTAAGAACAATCCCGTGCCCAATCCATGCGGCTGACCCGCTCGAAGTTTCACTTTTTGAAATGACCTCGATTGCCAATTGCCGGTTCCCTGCCTCAAGGCTGGGGTGGGTATAGATGGGAGAGTGCGTTTGGGTAGTACAAGCAGGGAGCATGGCAGATGCAAGTGTAACTAGGATGATCTTTTTGCTTGGGCTCATTGGGTATCACTTCGGAATTGGGTGCTAGATATAGGTTGAGGCTTTCTAGAGGTGAACTCTGCTTCGTGAGATTTCGTCGCGGGCCTTTCGTTGTTCCTGCAGCTTTTCAAATTGCGCATCGTAAAGCGGCGGATAGTAAACCCAACGAATTTTCCACTCAGAAAACCATGCCCACTGCAAAAATAAGGCGGCTATCATCAATGTAATGACGCCGCCTTGGGGGCCGATGTAGGACAGTGTTATGCTCATCAAAGAGTCCGCCCCAAATTTATAGCTAGCCCACCAATCAATTAGGCAGAGGACGGTAATGCCAAAGATAAGTCCGCCAAATTGCTCGCGGTGTTCCTGGGCTTGTTCAAAATCAGCTATGCGCTGTTCGTAAATTTTCCATAGGAAATCGTTATTATTTCTTAAAGCATGCTCGCGTAAATCGCTTATTAAGACGTGTCCGTAGGGCTGCTGTTCGGAATTATTTTTTGAAGGGAAGAAGTCGAAGGGTATAAATAGGATTATGTGTCGCAGTGCTAGGGCTAGTGCGGGGATAGCAAATGATACGATCAGGCAAAATGCGCAAATTGCAGATAGCAGAAGTCCGAAATTTTCCCAGACTTTATCCATGGAGAATGAGAAATGCAGTACCCCTGGTTTTTTATTGAGTAAGAGGATAATGTCGAGAAAAACAACCGCATATGCGAGTTTCACGCCCCAGCGCCATTCCCACGCCTTTTCAATTATGCTGGCGGATAGTAAGGATTTTGCATCTGGGTTTTTTGAGTCTGGTTTGTCCGTCATCTAAATCTCCTTGGGAGTGACGTTTAACATGGTGCTATGGTTCATCCGAACCTATTGATTTTGAATGCTCTGCATTAACTTAGCTTCTTAGCCAAGTCCTCTGCCCTAGGGTGGTAGTAGCGCATAAGCATGCGCGTGTCTTGATGGCCGGTAATTTTTGTCAGTTCGTGGAGAGGGAAAATCTCGGCAAGGCGCGACGTGGCTTCATGGCGTAGATCGTGGAACCTCAGGTCGACAAGGAAGGGATCCTTGGCAATCTGCTCCGCGGCCTTTTCTAAGTCGACTCCTTCGTATTCTAGGTGCAGCTCAAGCCCCGCCGCATAAGCTTTGCGAGCATCACTCATGGCGTCCAGAAAGGCCTTTGTGATGGTGTCAGGCTGGCTCCTGAAAACCCGACCATCATCTAGTTTTGGTTGGCTCTCAACGATGCCGGCTGCCCGGGTGGAAAGGGGGAGGCCGCGTGATGATCCATTCTTCGTCATCGGGAGGAGGGCGGTCCGCTTTGTCAAATCGACATTGGCCCGAAGCAGGCCAGAGATCTCGCTGCGGCGCATGCCTGTCTCAACGGCGAATCGAACGATCTGAGGAAGCTCTGCCGAGCGTGAGTGCCGGCAGATCATTTCCAGCTCGTCTAGGTGCTCGCAAACCAGTTCATCGTTCTGAAGCGTCCATACATCTGCGCTGAGGATTCGCCGCTTTCGGGCGTCATCGACGCTCGGTTGGCGGATCAACTCGACGGGGTTGCTCAGTGACTCCATGCGCCACTCTTTGCGGGCGATGGTGAAGACGTGTGAGATCAGGGCAAGCTCGCGGCGCACGGTGGAGGGGGCCATGCCCTCTTCGAGGCGCATGTCACGGTAAGTGGCCATGTCGGAGCCGCGAATGCTGGCAAGCGAGCGAAGGGCGAGAGGGTGGCGTTGCATGGCCTGGATGCGCGATAGCTCAGAGGCGCTACTGCGCTTCTTGCTCGTCACCTCCTTGGCGTACAACTCCAGCGCGCTGGAGAACGAGGTGGTCTCGGCTTCGTTGCGACTGACGAACACACCGGCATCCATTTCACGCTCGATCATGGTCGCCCAGGTCTTGGCTTCTGCTTGGGTATTGAACGTCTTGCTTTGAAGGGGCCATCCTTTACGTCTGACTTGCACTTGCCATTGGAATGGGCCGCGCTTGCGAAAGGTCGCCATTTCTAATCTCAGTGTGACAAAATTGTGCCAAATATCATAAAGGAATACCCATGGAAGCCGCAAAGCCCCAGTTAATACGCGAGACCTTCCCTGTCGGGCCTTTGCAGTGCAACTGCACGATCATCGGCGACCCTGTGACCAAGAAAGCCATAGTGGTCGACCCGGGTGGCAACCCGGAGTTGATCATGGCGCGGCTGGAAGCCCACGGCTTGAAGGTGGTCAGCATCATCCACACGCACGCGCATCTGGATCACTTCCTCGCCTCTGGGCAGATGAAGGAGAAGACCGGCGCGTCGCTGCACCTGCATAAGGAGGATCAGTTCCTCTGGGATAACCTGGAAATGCAATGCCGCATGTTCGGCGTGCCTTACACCCCTGTGCCGGCGCCGGATCACTGGCTTGCCGACGATCAGGCACTCGATTGTGGATGTGGGGTGGCGTTGCACACGCCGGGGCATACGCCGGGGTCGATGAGTTTCTGGTTCCCCGAGGACAAGCTGCTGATCGCCGGCGATACGCTGTTTCGCCGTGGTATCGGCCGTACCGATCTGTGGGGCGGCGATTACGCCACTATCGAGCGCTCGATCAAGCAGCGCCTGTATAGCCTGGACGAGGACGCCACCGTCGTGACCGGACACGGCGACGATACCCGGCTGGGTGACGAGATGCGCGAGAACCCCTTTGTGCGCGCGTGAACCCGATAGCACATTGATAGCCAGTTGACTGAACTAAGCGGCTGCCCGGGCGTCCAAACCCCCAGGCGGACACTGCTCCAACACCAAAAAAAGCAAAGGAAGTACTTATGAACAAGTGGCGAAATCTGGCATTTGCAACCCTCGGTCTGACGTTGGTGGCGGGCTGTACCACCAACCCCTACACCGGTGAGCGTGAGGCGGGCAAGGCGGGGATTTATGGCGGTGTGGGCGCCGTGACGGGTGCCGTGATCGGCGCCGCCACTTCGAGCAAGAAGGACCGCGCCAAGGGCGCCCTGATCGGCGCCGCGGTGGGCGGTGCGGCCGGTGGCGGCTATGGCTATTACGTCGACACCCAAGAGGCCAAGTTGCGGCAAACTCTGCAGGGCACTGGCGTGCAAGTGCAGCGCAATGGCGACGAACTGACGCTGATCATGCCGGGCAATATCACCTTCGCCAGCAACTCGGCGGATATTTCCAGCGGCTTTTATTCGACGTTGAATTCGTTGGTGCTGGTGTTCAAGGAGTTCGACAAGAACGGCATCGATATTGTCGGTCATACCGATAGCACGGGCTCCCTGGAGCTGAATCAGAACCTGTCGAACCGCCGTGCGCAAAGCGTCGCCTCCTACCTGACCAGCAACGGCGTACCTGCGCAGCGGATTTCCGCTTACGGTGCCGGCCCGAATCAGCCGATCGCCAGCAATGCCACAGAAGCGGGTCGTGCACAGAACCGTCGGGTCGAGATCAACCTGCGTCCGCTGTAAGCCCATACATAGCTGCCCTCTCTCCAGAAAGGCCCCTCTAATCCAGGGGCCTTTTTGCCGCCTGTCGACTCTCCTTTGGCAAAAGGCCAGTCGCTGAATTCCTGACTAGACTGCTTGGATACGGCTTGCGCGGTCTTTGCGAGCTCCCGCCGGTGTGCACGCCCGATATGGAATCACTCAGGAGAGTTCATGGACGATCGGTCCCGCTCCATCCCACCTCGACCCTGGCGTGCTGTGGGTGTGACGCTGGCTCTGCTGCTCGGTTTGGGCGCCTTGACCATCTGGCAATGGCAGGCGTTGGAGGCGCGCAACCTGGCGGAAAACCAGCAGCGCTTCAGCATCGAGGCGCAAGAGGTCGGGCAGCGCGTGTTGGCGCGCATGCGGGCCTACGAGATGGTCCTGCGCGGCATCGCCGGGTTGATGATCAGCAGCGAGCAGATCGAATTGACGCAGTGGGACCAGGCGGTCGACCAGTTGCGCCTGCAGGATCGTTATCCGGGCATCATGGCGCTGGGCTGGGCTCGTTACCTGCGGCAGGAGGCACTTGCCACCTACCTGGCGGACGCCGCGGCGAAAGGACGCAAGGATCTTGCGCCGTCGCCTCTCGGGGTGCGCGATGAATATGTGCTGATCGACTTCATCAGCCCGTTGGACTGGCGCAATCGCCGTGCCCAGGGTTTCGACATGCTCAGTGATCCGGCGCGCCGAGCCGCCATCGAGCGGGCGCGCGACACAGGCGATGTAGCACTCAGTGGGCCGGTAACCCTGAAACAGGAAACCCAGGAGGGCGTGCAGGGCGGCGTGCTGTTCTACCTGCCGGTGTTTCGCCCGGATATGCCCTTGACCAGCCCGCAAGAGCGCCATGCGGCCTTGCTCGGTTTCGTTTATGGCGCATTTCGGATCGGCGACCTAATGGCCGGGATATTCGGACCGCAGAACCGGTTGTTCGATATCACCATCGACGATCAGCAGGCGCTCGGCTCGCCCATGCTCGATGGCGAGCCTTCGGGCCAGGACTGGAGGCCACGTTTCCAGCACACCATCGAGCTGGCGCTGTACGGTCGCACCTGGCTGATCGAGGTAGCCAGCACCGCCCGCTATGAAGCGGCCTTGGGCGGGCAGACCATGGCCTTCAGTCTGTGGTCGGGTCTGTTCGCCACTACCTTATTGGCACTGCTGGTCGGTGGTTACCTGTACCTGCGTGAGCGCCAACTCTACGTCAACAACCTGACCACCGGGCAATTGAGCGAGCGCGAGCAGCGCTTTCGGCTGCTGGTCGAGCGCCTGCCGGTAGCGACCTTGCTCTGCGATGCCGAAGGGCGTATCGAGATGGCCAATCAGCGCGCAGCCGAACTGCTTGATTGCACGCCGCAGGCGTTGCTCGGCGAAAGGGTGGGGCGTTTCCTGCCGACTATCGATCAGCTCGGCGACCTGGTCGATGAGGCCGATACGCCGATGATGGCCAACGACTACGAGGTGCGTCGTAGCGACGGCGAGAACATCCCGGTGACCCTGAGCCTGAGTGTGCTGGCGGTATCCGGAGGGGCCAACTACCTGCTCAACCTGATCGACCTGCGGGCGCGCAAGGGCGCCGAGGAGCGCTTTCGCCTGGTGGTCGAGGCCTCGCCCAATGCCATCGTCCTGGTCGACAGTCACGGCCTGATCGTCATGGTCAACCGGCAGACCGAGCTGATGTTCGGCTATGAGCGTCAGGAATTGCTGCAGCAGCCGGTGGAGAAGTTGCTTCCCGGCGATCAGCGTGAGGGCCATGTCGGGCTGCGCAGCGGTTACCAGGAAAACCCCGAGCCGCGGCGTATGGGCAATAACCGCGAGCTGTTCGGCCAGCATCGCGACGGTCGGCTTATCCCCTTGGAAGTGGGGCTGTCGCCATTGCGCAGTGGTGCCGAGCGTTGGGTGCAGGCGGTGATCATCGACATCAGCGAACGCAAGGCGGCCGAGCAGCGTTTCCGCCTGGTGGTCGAGGCCTCGCCCAACGCAATCGTGCTGGTCGACAGTCGTGGGCAGATCGCCATGGTCAACCAGCAGGCCGAGCAGATGTTCGGCTATTCGCGTCAGGAGCTGTTCGGTCAGTCGGTGGAAATGCTCCTGCCCAAGGATCTGCGGCACAGCCACGTGTCCTTCCGCCAGGGCTACCAGGACAACCCCGAGCCGCGGCGCATGGGCAGCAACCGCGACCTGTTCGGCCAACACCGCGATGGTCGGCTGATTCCCCTGGAGGTCGGCCTGTCGCCGATCCGCAGTGGCAACGACACCCTGGTGCAGGCGGTGATCATCGATATCAGCGAGCGTAAGGCCGCCGAGAAACGCTTGCGCGATCAGGCCGAACAGTTGGTGTTGGCCAACCGCTACAAATCCGAATTTCTCGCCAACATGTCCCATGAACTGCGCACGCCGCTCAACAGTATCCTGATTCTCAGCGACCAACTGCGTCAGAACAGCGCCGGCAACCTTACCGCCAAGCAGGCCAAGCATGCCGATATCGTGCACCGCGCCGGTAGCGATCTGCTGCAATTGATCAACAGCGTGCTCGACCTGGCCAAGGTCGAATCCGGGCGCATGCAGGTCAAGCTGGAGCCATTGAGCGTTCAGGAAATGCTCGTGGAACTGGACGCCAGCATGCGCCCCATGGCCGAGCTGAAGGGCTTGCAGCTGCGCACGCAAGTGCAGCCGGGTGTGCCGCGGGCGATTCGCAGCGACCGGGTACGCCTGCATCAGATCCTGCGTAACCTGCTGTCCAACGCATTGAAGTTCACCGAGCAGGGCGAGGTGAGCCTGAGCATCTCCTATGAGCCTCTTGACCGCGATGACGGCCACGCGCAGCTGAGTTTTACCGTGCGCGACAGCGGCATTGGTATCGCCGCCGAACAGCACGAGCAGATTTTTCAGGCGTTTCAGCAGATCGATGGCTCCACCAGCCGGCGTTTCGGCGGCACCGGTCTGGGCTTGGCGATCACCCGCAAGCTGGTGGAAGCCCTGGGTGGCGAAGTCAATTTGCAGAGCACGCCGGGGCAGGGCTCGTGCTTCACCGTCCGCCTGCCGGTGCAGGTGCTGGATCAGGTCGTCGAGCAAGCCGACGACGATCGGCCGCAGCGCACCGGCGTGGGACCGGCGGTGCTGATTGTCGAGGACGATGCCAATTTCGCCGCGGTGATTATCGAGGAAGCCCTTGCCCACGGCTTTTCCTGCGTGCACTGCCGCAATGGCGTGCAAGCGCTCAACCTCTTGCCACACGAGCATTTCAGCGCGGTGATCCTGGATATCCTGTTGCCGGATATCAGCGGCTGGCAGCTGTTTCGGCGCTTGCGTAGCCAGGTCCGCCACCGGGCGACGCCGGTGCACATCATTTCCTGCGTGCCGCAGCCGGCCGATTGGAACGAGGACGGTACCCGTTATCTGGTCAAGCCCATCGCCCGGGAGGACCTCGAGCAGGTGTTTCTCCAGCTGCAACGCGCGGATCAGGCCCCGCGCCAGGCGCTCCTGCTGGTGGAGGGCGACGACCGGGAGCGGGAGTATTACCGTGGCTATCTGCAGCAGGTGGGCTTCGATGTGGTCAGCTGCGCAACTGCCGAGCAGGCATGCGCGGCTTATGTCGAACGAGAGTTCGTGGCGTTGGTCATAGATCTAGACCTGCATGATGAGGATGGCTTCGAGTTGCTGGCGCGTCTTGATCGCCAACGGCCGTTGAACGCTACCCGGGTGGTGATCAATACCGGTGTGGATATCACCCGGCAGACCCTGCAGCGTCTGCGGCGCTACAGCGCGGTGGTGGTGCATAAAAATGGTGAGGACGTGCAAGCCTTGAGTCTCGCCGTACAGGGCTTCCTCGGCAGTGTGCGCGATCAGGGCCAGGTATTGGCGCTGTCCGCGTCGCCGGCTGACAAAACGCTGGGAGGGCGCCGCCTGCTGCTGGTGGATGACGATGTGCGCAACGTTTATGCCCTGACCGCGCTGCTCGACGAGGCTGGTCTCGTCGTCAGTTCGGCGAAAGATGGCATCGAGGCCATCGCGCGCTACCAAAGTGGATCTTTCGATCTGATCCTGATGGATATCGCCATGCCCAACATGGATGGCTATACCGCCATCAGGCTGCTCAAGCAGGAGCATCATTGCACGATTCCGATCATCGCCCTGACCGCTCATGCGATGAAGGGCGATCGCGAGAAATGCATGGCAGCAGGCGCCGACGACTATCTGGCGAAGCCGGTCAGTCGCGAGGAACTATTTAGTACGCTGGGGCACTGGTTGGGCGATGCCCAGGTGACCGGATTGCCGCCGTACGAGCAGGATGGCCCTTCCTGAACCCGGTCGCTGGGTCGGGCATGGGGAAAGACCGTAGCAGCGCAAAGGCGTCTACGCCCTGCGCTAGCCGTCACGGGTTTGAAGCATCGCCAGGACGCAGGAGGTAGGTATGGCAGAGGCTCAGGTTGTACGCGCAGTGGCCACCCAGACATTGCTGGTGGTGGATGATCGACCGGCTAACCTGGAAGCGATGGAGGCATTACTCGACGAGGGCGATTGGCAGCTACGCTGCGTCGATTCGGGCGAAGCCGCGTTGCAATGTCTGCTGGAAGAAGACGTCGGGCTGGTGCTTCTGGACGTACAGATGCCGCAAATGGATGGCTTCGAGGTGGCGCGCTTGATGCGCGGCAATCCGCGCACGCGCTTTATCCCGATCATTTTCGTTTCGGCGATCGCGCAAACCGAGGACGCTGTGCTCAGGGGCTATGCCTGCGGCGCGGTGGATTTCATGCTCAAGCCGTTCGACCCCCAGGTTCTAAGGCACAAGATCCGTTCGTTGCTCGATCACGAGCGCAACCGCAGCGAGCTGCAACGGATGACCCAACAGCTCAACAGTGCGCGCGCCTTCAATGCCTCGGTGCTGGATAACGCCGCCGAGGGCATCATGGTCGTCGGCGAGGACGGTCTGATTCGCTTCGCCAACCCGGCGATGGCGCAAATGATGCGCTGTACGGTCAGCGATCTGGAAGGCACGGCACTGCTGTCCCATCTGCTGAGCCCCGAGGGCGAATGCGAGTGGCGCATGTCCGAGTTCTACCGGCACTGGCGACGTTATGAAACCTATCGTCTGCACGAGACCAACCTGCGCGCGATCAGCGGTGAAAGTATTCCCGTCGCACTATCCTGTTCGCCTTTGCCGCGCCAGCAATCGGGCATGGTCGTATTAGCCCTGGACATGTCGGTGGTGCGCAGCCTGCATACGCAACTCGAAGCCTTGGCGATTACCGATGCGCTGACCGGCCTGTTGAATCGGCGAGGCTTCCACAAGGCGCTGGACAATGCGATTTCCCGTAGCGAGCGCAGTGGTCAGCGCCTGGCGCTGCTCTACCTCGATTTGGACGGCTTCAAGCGGGTCAACGACTCCCTCGGTCACGGTGCCGGGGATCAGTTGTTGAAACGCGTCGCCGAGCAGCTCAAGGCCAGCCTGCGCCCCTACGACGTACTCGCGCGCATGGGCGGCGACGAGTTCACTGCGGTGCTCGACGGGCTCTCGCACCCCGAGGACGCCGCACGTGTGGCGGAAAAGCTGATCGAGCAGATCTCGGTGCGCTACCACGTCGATGACGTGGACGTGACCCTGGGCGTCAGTATCGGCATCGCCTGCTTCCCGGAATGCGGGCAGACGGTCGAGGGATTGCTGAGTGCCGCGGATATGGCCATGTACGAGGCCAAGCGTGCGGGCCGCCAGCAATATCGCTTCTTCACGCCGGCGATGAATGGCCGTGCGCGTTCGCGCCTGATGCTCGAAGAAAGCCTGCGTAGCGCCATAGAGCACGACGATTTCGTCCTGGTCTATCAGCCGCAGGTGTGCCTTGGCAGCGGCCGTTTACGAGGCTTCGAAGCGCTGCTGCGCTGGCAGCATCAGGTGGCGGGTACCGTCGCCCCCGGGGTGTTCATCCCATTGCTGGAGGAGACCCGGCTGATCAACCGTATTGGCGGTTGGATCTTTCGCAGCGGCGTCGAGCAATGCAAACGCATGAGCCAGCTGTGCGGCCACGAACTGGTGATTAGCCTGAACGTCAGCCCGGTGCAGTTCGGCATGCCGCAGTTGGTGGACGAGCTCAGTCGCGTGCTCGATGAGTTCGAGTTGAAACCCTCGCAATTGGAAATAGAGGTCACCGAAGGTGCCCTGATGCAGGACCTGCCGACTACCCGGACGCAGCTTTCACAGCTGCGCGCTCTAGGTGTGAAGATCGCCATCGACGATTTCGGTACCGGTTATTCGTCACTGGCTTACCTGCGTCACTTCGAGCTGGACACCCTGAAGATCGATCGCCTGTTCATCGCCAATATGCTCGACTCGCCGCGTGATGCCGCAGTGGTCAATACCATCATCGACCTGGGCCGCAACCTGGGCCTGGAGGTCATTGCCGAAGGCGTGGAGACCCAGGCCCAGCGCGAGTGGTTGACCCTGCATGGCTGCGCCACCATGCAGGGTTTTCTGGTCGCACCGGGTTTGAGCGTCGGGCAGGCCGAAGGCTTTCCGCTGCAGCTCGACTGGGCCAACCTGCCGAACCTGGAACCACCCGCCGCGTAGTCGCCGCTATCCCGTAGGCGTGGCCTTGGCCGCGAGGGGGGCGAGATACACGCAAACCGGTAGCCCGGATATGCCATGGCGCTATCCGGGCTACCAGGCTGTAGCCTTCAACCCCTGTCCGAGCGCCCCGGAAAACGCTGCGTCAATTCAGTCAATTCGGCGTCCTTCTCCAGCCAGAGCTGATTGACCCATTGCTGGAACTGCAGGCGATAGGCTTCGTCCTGGTCATAGTTCCTGCCGATGAATTCGGCGGGGATCGACAGTTCCTGAAAACGCACCACCACCTCGTCGACCTCGCCACTAAGGATCGCCCAGAAACCGGGCGTGCCCTGGGGGTAATGGATGGTGGCGTTGACGATGCTGTGCAATTGCTCGCCCATGGCGTCGAGGACGAAGGCGATGCCGCCGGCCTTGGGCTTGAGCAGGTGCTTGAATGGCGATTGCTGGGCCGCGTGCTTGGCCGGCGTGTGGCGGGTGCCTTCGAGGAAGTTGAAAATGCCCACCGAGGTCTGGCTGAACTTGGCACAGGTGCGTCGGGTGGTTTGCAAGTCCTTGCCTTTCTTCTCCGGGTGCTTGGCCAGGTAGGCCTTGGAGTAGCGCTTCATGAACGGGAAGCCCAGCGCCCACCAGCACAAGCCGATTACCGGCACCCAGATCAGTTCCTGCTTGAGGAAGAACTTCAGCGGCCGCACGCGGCGATTGAGCAGGTATTGCAGCACCAGGATATCGACCCAGCTCTGGTGGTTGCTGGTGACCAGATAGGAGTGCTGATAATCGAGACCCTGCAGCCCCTCGACATGCCACTGGGTATTGCCCAGCAGGTTCATCCAGGCCTTGTTGCAGCTGATCCAGGCTTCATGGATGAAATCCATCAGCCAGCGGCACAGGCGCTGCGCGGCGGGGAAGGGGAGGCAGATCTTCAGCAGGGTCACGCTGAACAGCGGGACGCAGCAGGCCAGGGTGTTCAGCGCCAACAGCACGGCGCCGATCAGGCCGCGTAACGGGGCGGGCAGAAAATGCAGCATGGGGGCAGGTGCCTCCAATAGATGGGGCGCGGGCCCCGAGTCAATCTAAGCCCGAGGTTTCCACCGCGGGTCGGTCGGCGCACAGATTACCCGCTGCCGGTGTAACTGCAAGCCCGACGTAATGTCGGCGATCTTGAGTGATCGCCGCAAATGGCTACCTATTCAGCGCGTAGCCCGGATGCAAACCGCGAGCGGATGTTCTTCACGGGATGGATCCCCGCGGATTTCATCCAGGCTACAACTGCGACTGCACGGCCGGCCTACTCGGGCAGGGTGGCGGCCTGGATCGCGGTCAGGGCGATGGTGTAGACGATGTCATCGACCAGGGCGCCGCGCGATAGGTCGTTCACCGGTTTGCGCAAGCCCTGCAACATGGGGCCGACGCTGACGCAATCGGCGCTGCGCTGCACCGCCTTGTAGGTGGTGTTGCCAGTATTCAGGTCGGGAAACACGAATACCGTGGCATGGCCGGCCACCGGGCTGTTCGGCGCCTTTTGCCGACCCACGCTTTCGATCGCCGCGGCGTCATATTGCAATGGGCCATCGAGCGGCAAGTCGGGGGCGAGCTGCCTGGCCAGGCGCGTGGCCTCGCGGACTTTTTCCACTTCCTCGCCGGTGCCCGAGTCGCCGGTGGAATAGCTGAGCATCGCCACCCGTGGCGCAATGCCGAACGCCTTGGCCGATGCCGCGCTTTGCAGGGCGATTTCCGCCAGCTCCGGCGCCGTCGGGTCCGGGTTGACCGCGCAGTCGCCGTAGACCACCACCTGGTCCGGTAGCAGCATGAAGAACACCGAGGAAACCAGCTTGTAACCCGGTGCGGTCTTGATCAATTGCAGCGCCGGGCGAATGGTGTTGGCGGTGGTGTGGATGGCGCCGGAAACCAGGCCGTCGACCTCGCCCAGGGCCAGCATCATGGTGCCCAGTACCACAGTGTCTTCGAGTTGCGCGGCGGCCATGGGCGCATTCAGACCCTTGCCTTTGCGCAGCTCGACCATGGGCGCGACATAGCGCTCGCGAATCAGATCCGGGTCGAGAATTTCCAGACCTTCGGGCAATTCGATGCCCTGCACCCGGGCCACCGCCTGTACCTCGTCCGGTTTGGCCAGTAACACGCAGCGGGCGATGCCGCGGGCTTGGCAGATCGCCGCGGCCTTGACCGTGCGCGGCTCGCTGCCCTCGGGCAGGACGATGCGTTTGTTCGCCGCCTTGGCCCGTTGTACCAGTTGGTAGCGGAACGCCGACGGCGACATGCGCAGCTCGCGCGGCGTGCCGCAGCGGGCGAACAGCCACTCGTGGTCGATATGGCTGGCGACGAAGTCGGCGACCTTGTCCGCGCGCTCCTTGTCGTCGACCGGGATTTCCTTGTTCAGCCGGTTGAGGTTGGTCGCCGTATCGTAGGAGCCAGTGCTCACGGTCATCACCGGCAGGCCGCTGTTCAGCGCGCCGCGGCACAGTTCGAGAATGCGTGGGTCGGGGGCGAAATCGCTGCACAGCAGCAGGCCGGCCAGGGGCGTGCCGTTCATCGCGGCCAGGCTGGCGGCGAGGATGATGTCGTCGCGATCGCCCGGGGTGACCACCAGAGTGCCGGGCCTGAGCAATTGCACGGTGTTGGCCACGGCGCGGGCGCAGAGCACGATCTTGAGCATGCGCCGCTGTTCGTAGTCGCCGGCATTGAGCACCCGTGCGCCGAGCAGGTCGGCGATGTCGCGGGTGCGCGGGGCGTTCAGTTCTTCCAGCCAGGGGATGCAGCCGAGCAGGCGGAAGTCGCCATTCCTGAGCAGGGGCGAGAGTTCTCTGAGTCGCTCGGCGAACAGCTCCAGGCCGCTTTCGCTGCGGATCTTGTTGAGAATCAGGCCCAGCACTTTCGGGTCTTTCGGCCCGCCGAACAGCTGCGCCTGGATCTCCACGCGGTCGCACAGCTCATTGAGGCTGTCCTGCTCCGGCGCCGACACCAGGATCACCTCGGCGTCCAGGCTCTTGGCCAAATGCAGGTTGATCCGTGCGGCATAGCTGGCCTGACGGGTCGGCACCATGCCTTCGACTATGACCACGTCCTTATCGGCGGCGGCCTCGTGGTAGAGGCTGATGATCTGTTCGAGCAGCTCATCCAGGTGGCCGTCGCCGAGCATCCGCTCGACATGCGTCAGCGCCAGCGGTTTGGGCGAATGCAGGCCATGGGTGCGGGCGATCAGCTCACTGGAGCGTTCCGGCCCGGCGTCGCCCTGGTGCGGCTGGGCGATCGGCTTGAAGAAGCCGACCTTCAGCCCGGCCCGTTCAAGGGCGCCGACCAGGCCCAGGCTGATCGAGGTAAGACCCACGCCAAAACCGGTGGGGGCGATAAAAAACGTGTGCATGGACGCTCCTTCGCGATGAGACGGGCCGAGCATCGCGGCTTCAGCCGCGGTGTCCGACCCAGACATCGGGAACCAGCCGGCTCGCGCAATCGGCCAGGTTCGTTCGGTTATGAATGGGTTCAGTTGCCCAGCAGGGCCAGGGTATCCAGGGCGATCTGCCGCTCCTCGTTGGTCGCCACCACCAGCACGCGCGGGTGGCCATAGGCGTGGATCGGTCCGCTGACGCCGCGGATATTGCGGGCGTTGGCCTCTTTATCCAGGGCCAGGTTGAACAACTTCAGGTGGGCGATGGTCTTGCTGCGAATCAGCGGTGAATTCTCGCCGATGCCGCCGGTGAATACCACGCCATCGAGCTGTGGCAGGGCGCAGCTCATGGCGGCCAGGGACTTGGCCAGGCGATAGCAGAACACCTCGATGGCCAGGGTCGCGCCGGCGTGGCCCTGTTCGCGGGCCTGCTCCAGGCTGCGCATGTCGTTGGACAAGCCCGAGAGGCCGAGCAGGCCGCTCTGCTTGTTGAGCATTTCGTCGATCTGTTCCAGGTTCCAGCCCAGGGTGCGTGCCAGATAACTATGCAGATTGGGGTCGACATCGCCGCTGCGGGTGCCCATCACCAGACCTTCCAGCGGCGTCAGCCCCATGCTGGTGTCGCGGCTCTGGCCGTTGACGACGGCGCAGGTCGAGCAGCCATTGCCCAGGTGCGCGACCAGCCAGCTGCTGTCGCCGATCGACAGCCCGGCCAGCTCGGCGGCGCGATGGCTGACGAAGCGATGACTGGTGCCGTGGAAGCCGTAACGGCGCACGCCGTGCTCGTGGTAAAGCGCTTGCGGCACGGCGTAGCGGTAAGCGTGTTCGGGCAGGGTTTGGTGGAATGCGGTATCGAATACCGCGACCTGGATCAGGTTGGGGAACAGCTTCATCGCCGCTTCGATGCCCAGCAGGTTGGCCGGGTTGTGTAGCGGCGCCAGCGGCGCGGTGGCGCGAATCGCCTGCAGGCTGGCGGGTTCCAGGCGGCAGGCCGCGGTGAAATGTTCGCCGCCGTGGACCACGCGGTGGCCGATGCCATGCAGCTTGCCGCCGGCGGCGTTCTGCACCAGCGGCAGCAGCTGCGCGAGGGCGGCGCGGTGGTCGCCATTGGGGATCATCAGGCTGTCCTTCTCGCCGCCGCGCTGCCAGTGCAGCACCGCGTCATGGCTGCCGAGGCGTTCGGCGAGGCCGCTGAGGGTGAATTGCGAGTGCGCCTCGTTGACCAGGGCGAACTTGATCGACGAGCTGCCGCAGTTGATCACCAGAATATTGCGTGCCGGCATCTATGGTTCCTTGTCTGTCTCGCTTGGAAGTGTTGCATCTGACCCCGAACCGGACGGTTTTTCCGCTGCGCACCAGCCGCAGGCGAAGGGGCGGCCGATCATTGCATTGCGTCGTTGCGCGTCGAGCACCCAATGGCGGTTTTGCCAGGGCGGTTGATGTCGCAGGTGCTGAGTATGGCCGCAAGACAATATAGCGACCCAGTGCCGCTCTTCGTCCTGACGGAAGTCAAGGATTCTCACAGCGACGCCTTGTGTCGGTTTATACGACCCCGGGTCGCAATCGTCGGCGCCCTTGGTTAAACTCGTTCGCTCTATATTTCTATGCAAAAGGTCTCGCCCCATGCTGATCGCCGCCAACAAGGCCGTCTCCATCGACTATACCCTGACCAACGATGCCGGTGAGGTGATCGATAGTTCCGCTGGCGGTGCGCCGCTGGTTTACCTCCATGGCGCCGGCAACATCATCGGCGGCCTGGAAAGGGCTCTGCTCGACAAACAAGCCGGCGACGAGCTGAATGTGGCTGTCGAACCGGAAGACGCCTACGGCGAATACAGTGCCGAACTGGTCGCTACCCTGAACCGCTCGATGTTCGAAGGCGTCGACGAACTGGAAGTCGGCATGCAGTTCCACGCCTCCGGTCCGGACGGCGGCATGCAGATCGTTACCATCCGCGAGCTGGACGGCGATGACGTGATCGTCGACGGCAACCACCCGTTGGCCGGTCAGCGCCTGAACTTCAAGGTCAAGGTGATCAGCGTGCGCGATGCCACCGATGAAGAAATCGCCCACGGTCACATCCACGGCGAAGGTGGTCACCACCACTAAGAAGCGGATCACGACCTACTGCGCATTTGCCCGCATAGCGTGCGGCAGGTCTTATTCGGTTCTGGCCGATTGCCGAAAACGACTTATGGTCGCCTCCGATAAGCAATCGGCTGCTACGCTGAGTAAAAAGAAAGGCGCCTTTTTAGAGGCGCCTTTTTTGTCCCTTGCGTTCTCGAGGAGTTAAGTCATGAGTGCGTTCCACGACCTCAATCTACGCGCGCTGGATGGCCAGGATCTGCCGCTGGCGCCTTTCAAGGGCCAGGTGGTGTTGGTGGTCAATGTCGCCTCGAAGTGCGGCCTGACTCCGCAATACGCCGGGCTCGAGAAGCT
The DNA here is from genome assembly GCA_966210435.1 of uncultured Pseudomonas sp. Classification (GTDB taxonomy): domain Bacteria; phylum Pseudomonadota; class Gammaproteobacteria; order Pseudomonadales; family Pseudomonadaceae; genus Aquipseudomonas. The sequence continues at coordinate 25,299 of CBIHLF010000019.1, forward strand.
CTACCAGCAATATCGCGCGCGCGGCTTTACCGTGCTCGGCTTGCCCTGCAACCAGTTCGCCGGGCAGGAACCGGATAGCGAAGAGACCATTCGCGAGTTTTGCAGCCTGAACTACGGCGTAACCTTTCCCCTGGGCAGCAAGATCGAGGTGAACGGCCAGAATCGCCATCCGCTGTATCGCCTGCTGGCCGGCGAAGGCGCGGAATTCCCCGGCGACATCACCTGGAATTTCGAGAAATTCCTGGTCGGTCACGACGGCCGAGTTCTCGCGCGTTTCTCGCCGCGCACCGCACCGGATGACTCCGCACTGATCCAGGCGATCGAAAAAGCCCTCGGCTGAAAGCTTTCGAGTGACGAGATCCTACGCATACCTGCAAGACTTGCGCATCGTCGGGCGGGCATGCCCAAGGCTTGTCCGCCATCTGCGCGCCAGCGGTGCACAAAGCTTCGCTATGTCCACAACAGCGCTTCTCGTAGCCCGGATGAAATCCGGGAGCGATTTACCAGGCAGCGATTTTCCCCGGCTTGCATCCGGGCTACGGGTGCCCGGCCTTCCGTCGTTTTAGGCGCTCATCACGCAAATCAATAGTGCTGTGCGGGGCGAGACGACCGGTCATATCCTTGCCGGCATGAACGCCAACCAACGACTCGACAAGCGTGACCTGATCCTCGCCAAAGGCGCCGAGGTGATGACCCGTCGCGGTTATCACGGCGCCGGCGTGCAGGAAATCGTGCAGGCCGCCGGTGTGCCCAAGGGCTCCTTCTACCACTATTTCTCCAGCAAGGAAGACTTCGCCGTGCAGGCGTTGCAGGAGGTCTATGGGCCGCGCTTGCAGCGTTACTTCCAGGCGCTGAGCAACCCGCTGCTGAGCCCACGGGCGCGCATTCTCGGTTACTACGGCGAGCTGGTGGAGCACTTCGCCCGCCAGGAAAAGCTCGAGTACCACTGCTTTATCGGCAGCCTGAGTTTCGAAATGGCGGATTTGTCGCCGAGCCTGGGCGGGGAAGTCGACGCGATCTTGCAGCGCTCGACGGACATCCTCCGCGCCTGCCTGGAGCAGGCGCAGCACGCCGGCGAACTGGCGGCCGACGAGAACTGCGGCACCCTCGCAAGCTTTATCACCTGTGCCTGGCAGGGCGCTTTGACGCGCCTGAAAGTGTCGAGCAGCACCGGTGCCCTGGAAGACTTCATGCAGCGTTTGCAGCTACTGCTGCGGGCCTGAATTTTTAAAAAGTTGAACCTGTTTCAAAGGCTTGCGAGCTAGAGCCAGGCAAGGCGAAATCAGGCGAGGAAGCGGAGTTTACGACTGTAAATGAGCATTCCGAGGCTGATTTCAACGCAGCATGGCCGACGCGCAGCAGCCTTTGAACAGGTTTTGAGTAGACGACCGGTCACCTGGCCGATAGAGGAACGACGATGAACGATCCGGTAAAAGCCTTGTTTCAACCCTTCAGCCTGGGCGCGCTGGAGCTGCCGACCCGTGTGGTGATGGCGCCCATGACCCGTTCCTTCTCGCCGGGCGGCGTACCCAACAGCAAGGTCATCGAGTACTACCGCCGCCGCGCCGCGGCCGGCGTCGGTCTGATCGTCACCGAAGGCACCACCGTCGGCCACAAGGCCGCCAACGGCTACCCGAACGTGCCGCGTTTCTACGGCGAAGACGCCCTGGCCGGCTGGCGCAAAGTGGTCGAGGCGGTGCACGCCGAAGGCGGCAAGATCGTTCCGCAGCTGTGGCACGTGGGCAACGTGCGCAAACTCGGCACCGAGCCGGATGCCGGCGTGCCGGGTTATGGCCCGAGCGAGAAGCTCAAGGAAGGCAATGTCGTGGTCCACGGTATGACCCAGGACGACATCCAGGAAGTTATCGCCGCCTTCGCCCAGGCCGCCCGTGATGCCCAAGCCATCGGTATGGACGGCGTGGAGATCCATGGCGCCCACGGCTACCTGATTGATCAGTTCTTCTGGGAAAGCAGCAACCAGCGCAGCGACGAATACGGCGGCGACCTGGCCCAGCGCTCGCGCTTCGCCATCGAGCTGATCCAGGCGGTACGCGCCGCGGTCGGCCCGGACTTCCCGATTATCTTCCGTTATTCGCAGTGGAAGCAGCAGGACTACAGCGCCCGCCTGGTGCAAACCCCGGAAGCTCTGGAAGCCTTCCTCAAGCCCCTGAGCGATGCCGGCGTGGATATCTTCCACTGCTCGACCCGACGTTTCTGGGAGCCGGAATTCGAAGGTTCCGACCTCAACCTGGCCGGCTGGACGCGCAAGCTCACCGGCAAGCCGACCATCACCGTCGGCAGCGTCGGCCTGGACGGCGAGTTCCTGCAGTTCATGGTCAATACCGACAAGGTCGCCGAGCCGGCCAGCCTGGAAAACCTGCTCGAGCGCCTGAACAAGCAGGAGTTCGACCTGGTGGCCGTGGGCCGCGCGCTGCTGGTCGACCCGGATTGGGCGCTCAAGGTGCGCGAAGGCCGCGAGCAGGACATTCTGCCGTTCAGCCGCGATGCGCTGACCACCCTGGTCTGATCGACGTTTTTAGCCTTGCGCCGTAAAGCGGCGCAAGCTTCCCTCAGCCCCGGCACATCGGGGCTTTTTTTCGTCTTGTGGAAATTCCATAGGTTGGCCGCCCGTGCAGCAGGTAGCCTGGGTTGAGCGCAGCGATACCCAGGGCGCCGATACCCGGGTATCGCTTCGCTCAACCCGGGCTACCATTGGGTCACTTTGATCCCACATTGAGGCGTCGAACCGTCCACGTGGGAACGATCAGATGCTCCCGGATGCAATCCGGGAGCGGTTGGTAGGCGCTGGACTTCCCCGGATTTCATCCGGGCTACGGTTTCATGGGCGCATAGCCGCCGATCAGGCCGCCGGCAGGAACAGCATCGTCGGTGGCTCATGCATCAGAAAATCCCGGTGCGAGATATTCCAGGCATAAGCCCCGGCCAGCGGGAACACCAGCAGATCGCCGACCGCCAATGCCGCCACCGGTTGCTGGCTGGCCAGCACGTCCTTGGGCGTGCAGAGCTGGCCGACCAGGGTCACCGGCTGGTCGTTGATTTGCGCCGGTTGCGCGCCGCGCACCACCACGAACGGGTGGTCGTGGCCCTGGGCGGCCGGAGTGCGGAAGTGATGGGTGCCGCCGCGGGCAATGGCGAAGTACTGACCGTGGTTGCGTTTGATATCCAGCACCTGCATCAGGTAATAGCCGCAGGCCGCGCTGATAAAGCGGCCGATCTCGAAGCGGATGCGCACTGCGCCCATGTCCTCTTCGTCGATCAGTTGCTGCAGGCCCTGGCAGAACAACGGCCAATCGAACGAACGCTGGGCATCCTGATAGTTGATGCCCATACCACCGCCGACATTGAGCAGCGCCAACGGCAACCGATGTTCGGCGCAAAGCGCGCGAAAGCTGCGCATATAGCTGCGGATCAACTGCAGGTGGGCGCTGACGTCCAGTTGATGGGACAACAGGTGGAAATGCAGACCTTGCAGCTCCAGCCAGGGTTCGTCGCGCAGCAGCGCCAGGGCTTCGCCCAGCGCCGCTTCGTCGAGGCCGAAGGGCGTGGCTTTGCCGCCCATCACCAGGCGGCTGTCCGGCGCTTCGGCGAGCTTCAGGTTGAGCCGCAGCAGCACCGGCGCCCGCCGACCGCGGGCGGCGGCGATGCGCGCCAGGCGACGCAGTTCATTGAGGCTTTCGACATGGAAGGCGTCGACGCCGCAATCCAGGGCGGCCGCCAGTTCGCTGTCGAGTTTGCCCGGCCCACCGAAGATCAAAGGCTGCTGCGGGCACTGCTCATACAGCCAGCGCAGCTCGCCGCCGGAGGCCGCCTCGAAGCCATCGACCAATGGCGCCAGGGTTTGCAGGATCGGCGCCTCGGGGTTGGCCTTGGCGGCATAGAACAGCTCGCAATTGGCCGGCAGCCGGGCGCGCATCGCCCGCACGTGCGCGGCGAGCGCCTCGAGGTCGTAGAGGTACGCGCACAGCGGCTCCTGCTGTTGCTCGTATTGTTGCGTGCGCAAGTGCGCGATGGCTTGTTCGATTCGTGGTGGCAGGTTCATGCTCGTTGCCCCTGGCGCGCGGCGGTCAGCGGGTTGGGCAGGGCGGTGTAACCGGCCTCGCGGTCGGCGCGCAGTTGCAGGCGGGTCATGAAGTTTTCCTTGCTCGGCAGCGGCGCGCCGGCGCACAGCTCGCGCAAGGCCTGCGGCTCGCCGAGCTGCCGGGATTGGCGCTCCAGCAAGTCGGCGATCTGCCGCCACAGGCGCTTCTCCAGGTCGGCATCGGTGCCGGCCAGGTGGAAAATCGCCTCGCCCAGGTTGTTCACCAGCGCGCAGTAGGCCACCCGCTTCCAGGCCTTGTCGGCGTCGTAATACAGCGAACTGCGCGTGCGTTCGTCGAGGTTGGCGAGTTGCTCGGGCGTCCATTGCTCGGGCACCAGCTTGGTACCTTCGAGGTCGCGAATCCATACCCGGCAGGGGAGGCCGTTGTCGTCGAAGCCGAGCAGGGTGTTCTGCAAGTGCGGTTCGAGCACCACGCCGCGGCGGAACAGGCAGTGCAGCACGCCGCCGAGCAATTGTTCGGCGTAACCATCGAGCCAGCGCAGGGCGGCTTCGCCATAGTCCACGCCGAGCCGGGCCGCATAGCGCTGTACCAGGGCCTGGCAGACGCTGTGGCCGTCCAGGGTCCAGGTGAACAGCGCCATCGCCACCTGTGGTCGGTAGCGTTCGCGGCTAAGCGCATCGAGGTTTTGCCGGTAGAGGATGCCGAAGCATTCGGTGACTTCGCGGGCCTGTTCCAGGTTGCCGAGCGAGCTCAGGTCGAGGGTGCTGGCGGACGGCTCCGGCATCAATTCGAAGCCCGGCTGCACCTCGGCCAACTCCTCCATTAGCGGCTGCAGCAGTTGGGTCAGGGCGACGGCGCTGTCGAGTTCGTACCAGGCATTCTTGCGCACGCAGTTGGTCAACCGCACATGCACCGAGAACTTGAGGAAGTAGGCCAGCTCGGGATGGTAGAGGGTGCGCACCGAGGAGGTCGGGTACAGCGCCAGGCCCTGTTGACCCAAGTGCTCGATCAGGCCGAGTTGCTGAGCGCGGCGCACCAGCGGGTCCGCCAGTACGCGCTCGACTTCCCAGGGGTGGCAGGGGTACAGATCGTCGCGCCCGCACAGCTGACGCAGGGTAGCGCGTGGGTCTTGGCCTTGATGGCGGATCAGCGACGGATCGACGCGAAACCAATGCAAGGCGAACTGCGCACCGACTTCCGGCGAGCAGGCCAGCAGGTCGGCGTGGGACACACCTTCGCGGCTTTTCGGCGTCGGGTGCAGGGCATGCCCCCAGACCTGGTGCTGCTCCGAAGCCAGCAGGCTGTCGCTGGGCTCCTGGTTGGCCGCGCCGGCATGGCGCAAAAAGGTCCGGGTGATTTGCAGGCTGTTGTCGATCTGCTGCAGCAGTTCGCCGTGGCGCTCCGGGCCGTTCAGCGGCGCGAGCAACAGGCGCGCCAGTTCTCCGGCATTCAGCGGGTGCCAGCCTTGGCCATGGCGCTTCAGATAGGGCGCGCTGACGAAGCGGCAGCGGCCGAGCACGCTGGTGCGTTCGCTGCGCAGCACCAGGCGTTCGCCTTGCGGCAGGCGGATGCTGATACAGCGCCCGGGCAGCTGACGCAGGCTCATCGGCAGATCGGCGGCGCGGCAATCGAGATCCGCCTCGCCGCGTGGCAGCGCGTATTCGCGCAGGTAACAGTTGAGCAGGCTTTCGACGGCATGGCGTTGGGCGTCGCCGTCGAGGGCGTGTTCGCGTAGGGATAGAGTGTTCATGCTGGAAGCTCCCGTGATAGTGAGGTTAACGGACGCGCCAACAACAGTGCCGCGCACGCGGCTACACAGGCGACGAGGAAGGGTGAGGCGTTACCGGCGTGCTGGCTGGCCAGACCGGCCGCAAGGCCAGCGGCGGTGCCGGCCCATTTACCGCTCGAATCGAACCAGCCGAACAGGCGCCCGGCTGCGCCCTGACGCCGACGTTGGCTGAGGCAGCGATGCAAACCGACGAAACCGAGCAGCATGCCGGCGCCGCTGAGCAGGCGCAGGGCAAACAGCAATTGCGCCTGGCTGCTGAAAAACTGCAGGGCATTGCTCAGGGCCAGCAACAGCAGGCCGATGCACAAGGTATTCGCGGTCTGCCGCTGCGCCCAGGGCAGGGCGAGCAGATAGACCAGGTGCGGCAGGCTGTAGAGCAGGCCGATCAGCGCGTCGTTGGCGAACCCGAGGCTTTCGCCATAGGGGATGAAGTAGGGCAGGGTCACGACCATGGCGAAGCTGAACAGGAACTGCACCCCGAGCAGGCGCAGCAAGTCCTCCGGCAGCTCGCTCAGGGCGCCGGTCGCCTTGGCAGCGCCTGCTCTGGGCTGCGGCGTATCGGCCGGCAACGGCACAATCAGCAGCAATGCCAACAACGGCAGCCAGGCCAGGTAGCGATACAGTTCCAGGCCCATGCCCTGGGCCGTGAGCAGGCCGAGCAGGATCGGCCCGCTGATCAAGGCCAGGCGCGCCGAGTACTGCGTCCAGTTCAGCGCGCGCGACAACTCGCCCGCAGCCAATTGCGTCGCCAGGTAGGCATTGGAGGCCGCCATCGCCCCGCCGAAGCCGCCCTGGATGACCAACGCCAGGACGAACAGCTCCAGGTTGGGACTGAAGCCCGCCAGCAGAAAACCGGCGAACAGCCCGGCATGGGCGCGCAGCAGCGACAGCCGACAGCCGTGTTGGTCGGCGAAATACCCCCACAGCGGCGCGGCCAGCGCGGTGCATAGGGTCGGCAGGACGAACAGCACGCCGATGCTCCAGCCCGGCGCATCCGGCGCCAGGTCGGCGAGAATGCGCGGCATGAACAGCGGAATACCCAGCGCGGTGAACGCCGAGAGGTAGTGGCCGAGCAGGACGCTGGCGATCAGTCGACGCTGCATGGCGCCTCCAGTAGGAAGTTCGCCGCGCTGTAGCCATAGAACTTGTTGATGTCCGCGGCGTTGCCGGTGCCTTCTTTGCTCAGGTGCTCCTTGCTGAACAGGCTGCCGGCGCTGAGCAGGTATTTCACCGGCAGGTATGGGCTATCGAGTAGAAAACGCCGCGCTTCGGCGCAGGGCAGGCCTTCGCGCTCGAGCTGTTCGAGGCAGCTGTCGAGCTGTTCGCGCAGGCTGGCATAGAGCTGCGCCCGCGACGCCAGGCCGGCCGTGGCGATGGCCTCGAACGGCGCGATCAGGTTGAGTTGCAGGGTGATGGTGCAGAACATCTCCGCCAGGGCTTGATAGCCGTCGACGCGGATGCGCTGGTCACGCAGCGCCGCCGGCCATTGCGCCAGGTCGGGGCAGGCGGCGGCGAAACGTTCGGGCCACAGGCGCGCCGAATCGTTGTCTTTCATCAGCAGGCGCAGCGGTTGGCCCGCCTCGAAAATCAATACCGCATTCTGCTGATTGGCCTCTAGCGCGATGCCGTAGCCCAGCCACAGGCGCAGGTGGACCTGCAGCAGCAATTCCAGGTAGTCCTCCAGCCAGCTATGGAGGTCGCCGCCGTAGAAGCGCTCGACCAGTTGCTGGACAAACAGCCGGCCGTCGGCCAATGGGCTGGCCAGGGCGGCCACCGGCACCAGGGTCGCGGTGCTCAGGTCGGTGGGGTAGCGCCGCACGATATAGGCCAGATGGCGCAGTTCGGCGGCGTGGCCGCCATGCTGCTCGTCCACGTGCAGGTAGCGCCGGCCCAGCTCGGGGTCGCGTGCGGCCAGTAGTTGCAGGCAGGTCTGGAACCAGTAGCCGTCGTACAGGGTGCTGGGCTTGATCAGGCGCAGGTTGCGCGCGCCCAGGGTACGCACCAGCAGCGGCAGCTTGATATGCAGGTCGGGCTGTTCCAGCAGCGCCACGGTGCGTACCGACAAGGTTGGGGCAACGTTCAGCGCGGTCAGCGGCGCCTTGATCGCGCCCTCGGGCACGCCGTGCGCATCGAGTTCGGCCCAGGTCAGCGGGTGGATCGGCAGCAGTGCGTGGCTGCTTTCCAGGGTGTCTGGCAACCCCAGCTGGGTGAAGCTCGGCCAGCACGCCGGCGGGGCGCTGCTGACCTGCAACAGCTGACGCGGCACCGCCAGCCAGTTGAGCGCAAAGTGCGCGGCGAATTCCGGCGCATAGGCCTTCAGCGCCGCCGCATCGAAGCCACTCTTCGCTCGCGCGGTGGGGTAGAAGGGGTGATCGAGGTAGCTGGCCAGGCGGTCAATGCCGAGCAGTCGCTGGCCCCATTCCGGCAGTTCGAGCAGGGTGCCGAGGCTTGCCGCTTGCTGTCGATAGGCCGCACGACAGAGCTTGCGCTGCGCCACCGCACAGTCGGCTTCCTCTCGATACTCGGCGAACAGCTGCAGGCTTTCGTCGTCCAGGCCACTGCCGAGACGTTCCAGCCAGCGTGGGTAGCCGCGCTCCAGTCGGACCTGACCCTCGGCCAGCACCAGCCAGGCGTCGCCGAGCGCGCTGAGCGCCTGCAACGCGCCGCCCCGGCGCACCGGCAGCCAGAGTTCGCCGTCGAACAGCTGGTCGATACGCAGCCACTGCGCCGCCGGTACTTGCGGCCAATACGCGGCGAGCTCGGCCGGCAATGGCTGGGTCTGATTGCGGCTGACCAGGCCGCGGATATCTTCGCGCAGGCAGCAGTCGATGATGCGTTGGCTGATAACCGCCTGGTCGGCGTCATGCAGGGCGTCGTTCATAGCAGCTCCCAGTGCAGGTCGGCGAGGGTGGCGGCGAAGCGCGCCTCCAGGCTGGCGGCGTCCGGGGCGATCAGGCGCAGCACGCCTAGGTAGTCCTTGTTCGAATGGCTCAGGCGGACCTCGTCGCCGACCGCCCGCAGGGCGCGGTAGTCGAGCCAGTGGCCGTCTTGCTGGCTGGCGATGCTGGCGGCCGCCTGGTGTACGCGGCCCGACTTCCCCGCGACCAGGTAGTGCACCAGAGCCGCGCCGGCGCTGGCTTGCAGCGGCGCCAGCGGCTCGCCCAGGTGCAGTGCGAGGATGCGCTCGAACCAGCCCTGCGGTAGCAGGCGCTCGAGGAGAAACTCACGACCGTCGCCGATGCTGCGGTAGTTGATCTCGACCAGCACCGGGCCGTTGGCGGTGAGGATGAATTCGCTGTGGCAAACGCCGAAGTTGATCCCGAACGCCGCGACCTGGGCCAGCGCCGCGCTGCGATGCGCTCGGCTGATCGGGCCGTCCCAGCGCGCCGCCAGTTCGACGAAATGCGGCGCTGGCGAGAGGCTGACATCGAAGCCGCCGATGGCTTGCAGGCGGTGCCCGTCGCCGAGGGTTTCCAGGGTGAACAGCGGGCCCTCGAGATAGGCTTCGAGCAGCAGGCTGCGGTTGCCCTGTTGTTGCCAGAACTGCGCGCAATAGTCGGCCAGCTCGGTGGCGTTGTGACACAGGCGTACGTCCAGGCTGGCAACGCCCTCGCGTGGCTTGGCCACCAGCGGATAGGGCGCGTCGCTTGGCAGTTCGGCGCCTGGCGTCAGCACCTGGAACCAGGGGCTGGGCAGGCCCAGGCGCTGCAGCCGCTCACGCATCGCCGCCTTGTTCTTCGCCGCGTAGCACAAGCGCCAATCCTTGCCCGGGCAACCGAACAGCTCGGCGACCAGGGCTGTGCTGGTCTGCAGGTGATCGCTGTTGGAAAACACCGCGGCCGGCTGCAGGTCATGGGCATTGAGCAATTCCACCACCGCCAGCGGGTTGAATACATCGCACTCGAAAATCTCCAGGCCCTCGGCCGCAACGTGCTTGGCGGCGAGCTGCCGGCGATGTTCCTGGGCCTGATCGGTGATCAGTACCACTGGCTGGCCGCGCTTGCTCGCGGCGGGCAAAAAGCCCTCGGTGACGGCGAGGTGGACGATGTGGCTGAGGATGACGATGGGCCGTTGTTGAGCAGTCCTGCTATGCATGGCGAGTCTCCTTGAGGCAGCCGCCTCCCGTCCAAGCCGTCGGCGACGACCCGTGAGCGGGGGCAAGCGTTGTGGTGATGGCCCTTCGGACGAAGGGCCGGGTGCGAAAGGGTGGATCAGAAGCTGTAGTTGACGCCCAGGGTCAGGGTGCGACCGGGTGCCGGCTGGCGACCCCAGGGACTGGTGTCGATGCCGCGGAAGTAATACTCGCGGTCGAACAGGTTGCTGACCCCGGCGGAGGTGGTCAGCAGGCTGCCGTCGTCGAGCTTGAACTCGCGTTCGATGGCGGTGTTCCACAGCCAGTAGGCGGGCAACTCGCCAACCGTGGCGGCGGCATCCTCGGCGTGGCTGTTGGCCGCGTCGGTGTAGGCGCTGCTGACATACAGGCCGTCGAGGGTATAGGTCCAGTGTTCGGCGAAGCGGTAGCGGCCGTCGACGGTCAACTGATGCGCGGAGGCGAAGGGGACTTCGTTGCCTTTGAACTCGCCGCTGCGCTGTTCGCTGTCGAGGTAGGCGTAACCGGCGTGCAGGTCGAGGGTCGGCAGGGCGGCCGGGGTCCAGAACACTTCGGTTTCGATGCCCTGGTGGCGGGTGCTGCCGAGGTTCTCGAAGCGATCGTTGCTGCGGTTGTATTCGATCTGGTCGTCGAAATCGATGCGGTACAGTCCGAGGTCGACGCGCAGGCCGTTCCAGGGTGTGTAGCGCACGCCGGTTTCATAGTTCCAGGCCAGTTCGGCGGCGACATCGCCGTCCTTGACGATCGAGGTGATCTGCGGCACCCGCAGCGAGCGCTGGGCGTTGGCGTAGACGAACCAGTCATCGTTGAGCTGATAGCCGGCGCTCAGCCCGGGCAGCCATTCCTCGGCAACGGTTTCGCGTTCGACCCCGCTGACGCCATCGGCATACTCCATGCGCGCATGTTCGTAGCGCACGCCGGGGGTCAGGGTCAGGCGACCGTCGAGCAGTTTCAGTTCATTGCTCAGGTACACCGCCTTGGCCTCGTCGTCGAAGGTCCAGTCGCGGATCACGCTGTGCGCCCCGGTGCTGAGGTTTTCGCGGTTGACCTTGAAGTCGACATCTTCCTTGACCAGGCGCGCGCCGAGCAGCCAGGTCTGGCTGACCTTGTCGCCATCGATGCTCAGGCTCAGGCGCGGTTCGCTGCCCCACACGCGGAAGTCGCGCGGTGCATCCTGGAAGGTGGTCGGCTCTGCATCCGGGGTGAAGGGCAGGCCGACGAGGAAGTTGCGGTAGCTGTTGTGGGCGAAGTTGGTCCAGCTGAACTCCACCGCATCGAACGGACCGATGGCGCCGAGATACTGGCTGTAAGTGCCCCAGACACGGTCGGTATCGCCTTCGAAGCGATCGAGGTTGCGCGTCGACTGACGCGGGTCGTCTTTGTAGTCGGCGACGCTGAGGGCGCCGGCCAGGTCCAGATCGGCGATATAGCGCTGCACGCCGAAGCTCAGGCTGCGGGTGTCGTCGATATCCCACTGGCCGCGCAGGCGGTAGTTCTGCACGTCGCTGTCGGAGTGTTCGCGGCCGTATTCGCCGCTCACGGTGTTGAGGTCCAGTTGCAGGCCGAAGTTTTCGGTCAGGTAGCCGCCGGTGCCGATGTAGCTGTCCCACAGGCTGCGTCCGCCGGGGGCGAAGGTGGCCTTCTCCTGCAACGTGGTTTGCCAGGTTTGCGGGATCGGTTTGCTGATGAAGTTGATCACCCCGCCGACGTTGTTCGGGCCGTATTGCACCGCCGCGCCGCCACGCACGATATCGATGCGATCGACGGTGGCCATGGTTTGCGGGAACAGCGAGAGGCTGGTCTGGCCATAAGGCGCAAGCGACAGCGGGATGCCATCGGAGAGCACCTGGGCGCGGCCGCTGCGGCTCTCGTAAAGACCGCGTACGGAAATCTGCGGCAGGGCGCCGGTGCCGGTTTCGTCGAATACCTTGATGCCGGGGACGCGCTGCAGGGCGTCGTCGAGGCCGCGTACGCTGGCTTTGCTCAGCTCTTCGCTGTCGACCACGCTACGGCTGCCGGCGTAGCTGAGTACTTCCTTGTCGCTGGCGCTGCCCAGCACGTCACCCTTGATCACCATCGGCGTCAGGGTGGCTTGTTCCTTGCGCGCTTCGGCGAATGCGCAGTGGGCGATGGTCAGGCTCAACAGGCTGAGCGGCACGGAAATCAATCGAGCGGTAGGAGTCATAAGGGCTTCATCAAGGTTCAGGGGTGGGTTTCAGGTCATGCAGGCGCGCCTTCAGGGCGCTGTGCAGCAGGCCGCGGTCTTCTCCGCCGAGAAAGCTGCGAATGCCCTGGGCGCACCAGTGCTGCTGTTGTTCAGCGGTGCGCGGGTTGGCGCAGAACGCGACGCCCGCGGCGGCGCAGGCGGCAGCCATGGCTTGCAGGGCTCGCCAGACTTCGGGGTGTAGTGGATCGGGGCCGAGTTGCAGGTCGAGGGCCAGGTCCAGCGCGCCTTCGAGCAGCATGCCGACCCCTGGCAGGGCGAGGATTTCCGGTAGCGCTGCGAGCCCGGCGGCGCTTTCTATCATCGGTACGATAAAGGCCTGGCGGTTAGCCAGCTCGATGTACTGACCCAGCGGCAAGGTGCCGAAGCCTGTGCCGCGCCCGCCCGTGATGCCGCGCCGGCCGAGCGGCGGGAACTGTGCGGCGGCAATCGCGCGGGCGACCTCTGCGGCGCTTTCGACCCGCGGCAGCACTATGGCCTCGGCGCCGGCGTCGAGCAGTCGGCCAATCAGTTTCTCGTCGACTTCCGGCACCCGTACCCAGGGCGATACGCCGGCCGATTCGCAGGCGCGCAGGCAGTGCATCAACTCGTCGCCGCCGCGCAGCAGGTGCTCCATATCGAGAATCACGAAGTGATAGCCGGCGTGGCCGAGCATTTCGCAAAGCAGTGGCGAGGGCACGGAGTTGAGCAGGCCGTAAACCTCCTGACCTTGAGCCAGGCGGGCGAAAATCGGGGAGTGGCGCAGCATCGTTTATTCCGTAATGGTAATCCTTGTACGAATGATAATGTTTATCGTTTGCGTATGTAAATAGCTTATCTCCGTCCGGTGCTCGATTGCACAGGCTTATGGTGTGGCTGGGGAGGCGAATGTGTGCGACTCGGCGCTAGGGGCCGGGGCTATGCCTGCTCGGAACGCCCGGCAGGCAGTTCGAGCGGCGGCGGCAGGGCGTCGCGCAAGTGCTGCTCGAAGCGTTCGACGATGGCCTCCCAGCTTTGTTGCGAGGCGTGCCGGCGGGCGTTCAGGCGCATTTGCCGGTGCGCGTCGGGCTCGGCCAGCAACCCCAGGGTCGCCGCGATAAAGCCTGGCTCGTCCTGCGCGTCGGCCAGTGCGCCGTTGTGCCCGTGGCGGATATGTTGCGCGGCGGCGGCCTGGTCGAAGGCGACCACCGCCAGGCCCGAGGCCAGGGCTTCTAGAACGACGTTGCCGAAGGTTTCCGAAAGGCTGGGAAAGATGAACAGATCGCCCGAGGCATAGTGCGCCGCCAGCGCTTCGCCGCGCTGCAAGCCGCAAAAGATTGCCTCCGGAATCTGCTGTTGCAGATTCGTGCGTTGCGGGCCGTCACCGACCAGGATCAGTTTGAAACGCTGCTGCGGGTAGGTCTGCTGCAGGGCGCGAAAGCTCGTGCACAGCAGCCCGAGGTTTTTCTCCGCAGCCAGGCGACCGACATGCAGCACGGCGATGCTCTGCGCGTCCAGCCCCCAGCTCTGGCGCAGGGCGTTGCAGCGCTTGGCCGGGTGGAACAGCCTGCTGTCGACGCCGCGGGCAAGCATCTGCAGACGCTTAAAACCCTGGCATTGCAGCGCGCTCAGCTGACTGGCGCTGGGCACCAGGGTCATCCGCGCGCGGTTGTGGAACCAGCGCAGATAGCCGGTCAGGACGCGGCTCAGCAGGCTGAGGCCATAGTGCCTGGTGTACTGCTGGAAGTTGGTGTGAAAACCGCTGACCACCGGAATGCGCAAACGACCGGCAGCGCGCAATGCGGATAAGCCCAGAGGCCCTTCGGTGGCGATATAGAGTACATCCGGACGCTGCTTGCGCCAGCTGCGCAACAGCTGATGAAGCGATGACTGTCCCCACTGCAGGCCAGGGTAGCCGGGCAGCGGCCAGCCGCGGACCAGCAGCAGATCGGCGTCCGGCGCGGCCTGCGCATCGCTGGGCTGTCGCGGTCGCACCAGTTGCACCCGGTGGCCGCGAGCACGCAGGCCATGGCTCAGATGGCCCAGCGTATTGGCCACGCCGTTGATCTCCGGCGGGAAGGTTTCGCTGATCAGCGCGATACGCAGAGGAGTGGTCATGGCAGCAGTGTCGGTTGCTGCCATGTAGCGAAGGTGACAAACAGGTGGCGGATTTGTGATGGCGATAACCGCCGCTTATGCCGCTCAGCCGCGCTCGCGTACCCAGAACACCGTGGCGCCCGCGACTGCCGCCGGCATCATCAGGATGTTCAGCCCGGGGACCAGCAGCGCCGCGTAGGTGATGCCGCCGAAACCCAGACTCTGCCAGCGTTTTTCGCGCAGCCAGGCGAGCATGTCCTGCCAGCTCATCTTGTTGTTGTCGGCGGGGTAGTCGATATATTGGATGGCCATCATCCAGACGCCGAACAACAGCCACAGCGGCGCGGCGGCCAGGTTGACCACCGGAATGAAACTGAGGATCAGCAAGCCGATCGCCCGTGGCAGGAAATAGCCCAGCTTGCGCAATTCACGACCAATGGTGCGCGGCACCATCGCCAGCAGTTCGGCCCATTTGAACGACGGAAAGGGATCCTCGCCGCGCACCACCACTTCGACCTTCTCCGCGAGAAAACCGTTGAAGGGCGCGGCTATGACGTTTGCCAGCATGGTGAAGGTGAAGAACACCATAAGCACCACCAGCACCACGAACAGCGGCCAGAGGATGTATTCGAGAAAGCTCAGCCAACTCGGCAGGCTCGGCATGAAACTGTCGACCCAGCCGCCGAATTGCTGCACGGCGAAACCGATCAGGGCGACAAACAGGATCAGGTTGATCGTCAGCGGCAGCAGCACGAACAGGCGCAAGCCGGGGCTCAATACCAGGCGCAGGCCTTCCTTGAGATATTGCGGGCCGGATAGCACGGGCGCAGGCATGGGGATTCTCCACGAAGTGAAAGTCGCGCCGACCTTACCGGCTTTGTCGGGGCGGGGAAAGCCCGCGCTCAGGGGCGTGCGTTGAGCATCCGGGTGATGGGAGCGTTGTACAGGCAGACGCAGTTGCGCTGCTGTTTAGCCTGGTACATGGCGCTATCGGCCGCCTTGATCAGGGCTTCGGCGGTTTGTGCATGCTCGGGGTAGAGGGCGATACCAATGCTCGGCGTAACGAAGTCGATGCTGAGGTCATGCAGGTTGAACGGCATGCCGAGGGCGGTGAGCACGCGCTCGGCCAGCTTCTCTGCGGCGGCCACACTGCTGCGTGGCATTAGCAGGGTGAATTCGTCGCCACCCAGGCGATACACCTGGTCCGGGTGACGCAGGGTATTGCGCACGCGTTCGGCGATCGCCACCAACAGCGCGTCGCCGATGTCGTGACCGAAGCGGTCGTTGACCTCCTTGAACCGGTCCAGATCGATATACAGCAAGGCCAGGTGGGTCTGTTGCCGCTCGGCCTGCTCCAGCGCACTGTGCAACTCTTCGGCGAATGCCTTGCGGTTGCCCAGTTCGGTCAGGGTATCGCGGTAGGCCATTTCCAGTAGTCGGTCCTGATAGGCCATCTGATCGGTGATATCGCGCAGGATGCTGTGATAGCCGCTCAGTTTCCCTTGCAGGTCGACAATCGGTGAGAAGCGGATTTCGCAGTAAGACGGACGCCCGTCGCCACGCTTGAACGGTGCGGCGAAGACGCTGACGTCGCCGTCGGTATGCACGGCCTCGGCGAACAGGCTACGGGCCCGTTCGACATGCTCGGCGCCGAGCAGGTTCTCGAACAGTGAGCCGATCAACTGTTCGCTCGGGTAGGCGAGCAGGCTGCAGAGTGCGGCATTGACCTGAATGATCTTGCCGTGCGGGTCGGTCTCGAAATAACCGTCCTGAATCGAGTCGAGAATCGCCCGGTCGCGCCCTTCGCTCTGTTGCAGGCGATCGAGCATCAGGTTGAGCTCGCGCGCCAGCTCGCTCAATTCGTCACGGCCGTGATCGCTGAGGCGGGCGGGCAGTTCGTCGTGGCCAATCGCGGAAATTTCCTGGTGCATGCGTTGCACGCGCCGCAGAACCCAGCGGTCGAGGGCCAGGTAGAGCAGCAATATGGCGCTGAATGCCACCAGCAGCGCCGCGCCGAGAAAGAAGCGGATGGCGTTGTAGCCTTCCTGATAGAGCAGGCGCGGCTGGCTGATTTCCATGCGCAATTCGGGTTCGCCGAGAGCGTTGCGGTACATCAGGTCGACTTGTTGCATGTCGCCGGCAGGCAGGTAGCGAGGGCTCAGTTGGGCGCCGCCGTTGGGGTTCGCATTGCTGCTGGGCAGGTATTCCCAGTCGGTGGCCCGCGAACTCGGCGGTAGCAGGCGCAAGTTGCTCTTGATGCGTTTTTGCAGTTGTTCCAGACGAGGGCTGTCGAGGACGTGCCCGGCGACGATCACGCCGACCGGTCGCGCCGTGCCTTGGCTATTGCTGATCGGGCTGCTCAGTAGCAGGACGGGGATGCCTTTTACCATGACCAATTGGGCCAACGCGTGCTGGGGGTTGTAGCGATTGTCCAGCGCGCCCAGGCGTTCGCTGCGCAGCAGAATCGCCCGGCGCAGGTCGGCCTGGCTGCTCGGCTTCTGGTCGCCCACGGGCTGCAGGTCGAGAAGGTCCGGCAGGCTCCAGAACTCGCCGACGATGTTGCCGTTCTGGTCGAAATAGACCATGAAGTCGAATGCCAGATTGATCAGCACGTCGGTCTGTAGCTGGCGCTCGATGAAGTTCTTCGTCGGCTGCTGGATGAAGTCGTAGCTCTCGTCCCACCAGGCGTAGCTGCGCAGCATGCTGAGGTGGCGCTGGCTTTCGGTATCCAGATAGAGGTGCACTTGGCTGGCGTCGGCAAACAGGGTCTGCTGATCCTGGCGGTCGAAGCGGCTCAGCAGAATATGCTCGGACAGCGCATAAATGCTCAGCAGGGTCAGCAACAGAAGTGGCGTGAAAAGCCAGAACAGGCGTTTGCGTAGGGTCATTCCGGTGTGCCGCTTCGGGGGACGACACCGGCAGTATAGCCAGCGCGCGGCGGGCTTGGCGCAATCCGGCAATATTCGATGCAGATGGCGCAGGGGGCCGGGCGAGCGGCGTGCCAGCCGCGCCGCACGGGTTGCGAGGACGATAGGCAATCTCTATTCGAGGTATCGGTAAAGGGCATTTCCTTAATCGCCGCCGCGCGCATAGGCTGCGACCAATCGTTGCCGACACGCCGCCGTTAGGGCGGCTTCAGGCCAACAACTTTCCGGGTTATCCCCCCTATTGCCGCCGGCCCTGGCCGGAAGGAGTCGTCGATGTCTGCTACTCGCCATGCTCGTGTGATCATTCTGGGCTCCGGTCCCGCTGGCTACAGTGCCGCGGTGTATGCCGCGCGCGCCAACCTGAAGCCGCTGTTGATCACCGGCATGCAGGCCGGTGGCCAGTTGACCACCACCACTGAAGTCGATAACTGGCCGGGCGATGTGCACGGCCTGACCGGCCCGGCGCTGATGCAGCGGATGCAGGAACATGCCGAGCGTTTCGAAACCGAAATCGTCTACGACCATATCAATGCGGTGGATCTGGCCGGCAAGCCGTTCACCCTGGTCGGCGACGGTGCGACCTACAGTTGCGACGCGCTGATCATCGCCACTGGCGCCAGCGCCCGCTATCTCGGCTTGCCGAGTGAGGAGGCGTTGATGGGCAAAGGCGTATCCGCCTGCGCCACCTGCGACGGATTTTTCTACCGTAACCGCGAGGTGGCGGTGGTCGGCGGCGGCAATACCGCCGTGGAGGAAGCGCTGTACCTGGCCAATATCGCCAGCAGCGTGACCCTGGTGCACCGTCGCGAGAGCTTTCGTGCCGAGAAAATCCTCCAGGACAAGCTGCAGGCGCGCATCGCCGAAGGCAAGATCCGCCTCAAGCTAAATGCCGAAGTCGAGGAGGTCCTGGGCGACGCTATGGGCGTGACCGGCGTGCGTTTGAAGAACAACGACGGCAGCCACGACGAGCTTAAGGTCGAGGGCCTGTTCGTCGCCATCGGCCATACGCCGAACACCTCGCTGTTCGAAGGCCAGTTGGCGTTGAAGGACGGTTATCTGGTGGTCAATGGCGGTCGCGACGGCAATGCCACCGCGACCAGCGTGCCCGGCGTATTCGCCGCCGGCGACGTGGCCGATCACGTCTATCGGCAAGCGATCACCTCGGCCGGCGCCGGCTGCATGGCGGCCCTGGATGTCGAGCGTTATCTGGACGGCCAGTAACGCCATCAGGCCGATTGGCCCGAATGTCGGTAACGGGCGGCGCAAAGCCGCCCGGAGCCCTCGTCCCGGACAGGACGAGAGCGCCAGGTTTCATACCCAGGTATTGATCTTCAGTGTGTGGTTGTTCATGCGCACGTACTGGTCGCTGGCGCTCATCAGCAGGGCATGTTCGTCGACCGTCAGCTCATTGCCTTCGGCGCCTTCCGATTCGCTGCGGTAGAGGGTCTCGCGGCCCAGTTTGCGCAGGTGAATATAGCGTTGTCCGCGGGCCTCGACCTTTAGCGTGAGCAAATCCACATAGGCGACCTGCAATTGCTCGCTTTGCCCGGCTTCCAGCGCGCAGCGCTGCAGGGCGGGGGTGTGGGTGAACGGCGAGGCGGACAGCATGACGTGCTGGCAGTGCTGCAGGTCCGGGCGCAGCCTGCCATTGTGAAACCAGTTGCCGCGGACATCGCGGTGCATGTCGAGGCTGCGCTGGCCGTGGTTATCCACTTTCAGCCAGAGCCGGCGGAAGCGCCACAGCGGGTCGCAACTGACGATGTAGCTGGCGGCGATGCTGTTGCCCTGCAGGTTCTGCATCAGATGACTGCTGGCGTGTATGCCGTGCTCATCCATTTTCAAACGCAGGTTTTCAACGCCGGGGTTGTGCCATGGTTTCCATACCACGGTCTGCTGCATATGCGCGACTCCAAGCCAGGTAAGGGACGACTAAGGGCAGGGAGGCTGGCGCGGCAGCGAGTGCTGCGCAGGTAATACCCTCCCTGGTATTGCCGTAATGACGCGCAGGATAAGCGAATTTTTTTGTGACGTCTGTCAGCTTTTGCCGACAGTTGCGCAACTTTTTGCGCGCTTCGCCGTTCAGGCCTTGCGGGTCAGCGCCTGTTGCTCGAAGCGTACCCCGGGCAGACCGTTGGCCATTAGTGCGCGGATATTGCCGTGGTCATCGGCATGCGGGCTGGCCAGAACGCTGCGGTAGTGTTCGCCGAAGCAGCGCAGGGTTTCCTCCAGACTCAGGCCTTCGAGCAGCGCCAGGCTCAGGGTCTTGCACGAGCCTTCGTTCTGCCCGGCGGCATTGGCTACGGCGCCGTTACTGAACGCGCACGGCTGGTAGTCGTAGTGCTCGGCGACAAATGCCAGGGTTTCGGCAAAGGCGAACTGGTCGCTACGCAGGCGCGCGCGGAATTCTTCGAGCGCGATCATGCGGAGTCACCTTTGTTTTTCTGCTCGTTCTGCTTGCTGAAGGCGGCCTGTTGCTCGGCGCTGGCTTCCTTCTGGTATTTGCTTTTCCACTCGCTGTAGGGCATGCCGTAGATCTCTTCGCGGGCCTGCTCCGGGGTAACCGCCACTCCGATATCGTCGGCGGCGGCCTTGAACCATTTGGACAGGCAGTTACGGCAAAAACCGGCCAGGTTCATCATGTCGATATTCTGTACGTCTGGGCGGCTGCGCAGGTGTTGCAGCAGGCTGCGGAAGGCGGCTGCTTCCAGTTCGAGGCGTTCTTGCTCAGTCATGGGAATGCTCGGCGATGGTGGACGAAATAGGCGGCTACGGCACGGCGCGCCGCGGCCCGATGATAACCCTCTGTTGGCGCTCGGCACAGAGTAAGCGTGACGGCCGGGGCCTGGCAAAAGGGTGAACTTAGCAAAAAAAACCGGAGTCACTTGAGCGAGTGGCACGATGCCGTCGGCGTCGTCGCAGGCCCAACCAGGAGACGCGTGCAATGTCCAGTTCAGGCCCGATCGAGGTACACCCATCAGCTTCCATGGCGGGAAGGAGGCTTTCATGAATCGATCCAAGCGGGATCTGGTCGTGGTCTGTGGCGCCTCGGCAGGGGTCGGCCGCGCCACCGCTGTGGCCTTTGCCCAGCGTGGCGCCACGGTGGCCATGTTGGCGCGTGGCGAGGCCGGATTGCAGGGCGCCAAAGCGGAGGTCGAAGCCGCTGGCGGGCAAGCCTGGGTGCAGGTCGTCGACATGGCCGACGCGGCCCAGGTGGACGCTGCCGCCGCGCGCATAGAAGCGGAGCTGGGGGCGATCGATATCTGGGTCAACAACGCCATGGTCACGGTGTTTTCGCCGGTCGCGGAAATGACCTCCGCGGAGTATCGGCGGGTCACCGAGGTAACCTATCTGGGCACCGTGCACGGCACCTGCGCGGCGCTCAAATACATGCGCCCGCGCAATCGCGGCAGCATCGTGCAGGTGGGGTCGGCCCTGGCGTATCGGGCGATTCCTTTGCAGTCGGCGTATTGCGGGGCGAAGTTCGCCTGCCGCGGTTTTACCGACTCGCTGCGGGTCGAGCTGATGCACGAGAACAGCCGGATCAAGCTGAGCATGGTGCATCTGTCGGCATTCAATACACCGCAGTTCGACTGGGCACGCAGCCGTTTGCCGCACCAGCCGCAGCCGCTGCCACCGATTTTTCAGCCGGAAGTGGCCGCGCGCGGCATCGTCTGGGCCGCTTACCACCGGCGACGCGAGCTGTATGTCGGTTTCCCCGCGGTCAAGGCGATCTATGGCAACAAGCTGCTGCCGGGGTTTGCCGATTGGGTGCTGTGTCGCCAGGGATTCAAGGGGCAGGAGAGCGAGGAGCCAGTGCCGCCAGATCGCCCGGACAACCTGTTCAGTGCGGTCAGTCGTGACATGGGCAGCCATGGCCGCTTCGATGCCCAGGCGCAGGACCACAGCTGGCAGTTGCGCCTGAGCCTGCATCGGCGCGTCATCTGGATCGCTCTGCTGGCACTGCTGCTGTTGCTGCTGTGGGCCTGGATCCAGGGCTGAGGCCGAGCTCAGTCGCGGTGCCCGGCCAGGGTGATCGACACCGATTCGGCGAAGCGCAGGGCATGGGGCTTGTCGACTTCCACTTCGGCGTAGCGCACCGCCTGATAAGCCATCACCAGGTCGAGAATTTCCTGGGTCAGACGTTCGAGCAGGGCGAATCGGTTGCCCTCGACGTGCTGGATGATCGCCTTGGTGATGGTGCGGTAGTTCAGCGCATGGTCGATGTCGTTGTCGCGCACCGCGTCCACGGCGGGGTAGAGGATGGTCAGATTGATCAACACGTCCTGCTTGTTGTTGATCTCTTCTTCCTTGATTCCGATAAAAGTGCGCAGGCGCAGATCCTTGACCCGGATCCGTGCCATTCCTGGTTCCAGTCGCGGCATTGCTTACTTGCTCCGTCCGATCAATTGCAAAAATTCCAGGCGAGTGTTGCAGGACTCGCGGAAGGCGCCAAGCATAACCGAGGTATTCATCACCGAGTTCTGCTTCTCGACCCCGCGCATCATCATGCACATGTGCTTTGCTTCGATCACCACGGCGACGCCAGCGGCCTGAGTCACGCTCTGGATCGCCTCGGCGATCTGCCGCGTGAGGTTCTCCTGGATCTGCAGGCGCCGCGCGTACATGTCGACGATACGCGCCACTTTCGACAGGCCCAGCACCTTACCGGTGGGGATGTAGGCGACATGCGCCTTGCCGATAAACGGCAGCAGGTGATGCTCGCACAGCGAGTAAAGCTCGATGTCCTTGACGATCACCATCTCGTCGTTGTCGGAGGCGAACAGTGCGCCGTTGACCACTTCTTCCAGGTTCGTCTGGTAGCCGTGGCAGAGATACTGCATGGCTTTGGCCGCACGTTTCGGCGTATCGAGCAGCCCTTCGCGCTCGGGGTCTTCACCGACGCAAAGAAGGATCTCCCGATAATGATTGGGCAGTAGCTGGTTCATGCTTCGATCCTCGCGGCCGCTTTATGCGAGCCATGCTTTATTTAAGGTGACGGCCGCCATTGACGGTGAGGGTGGTGCCGGTGACATAGGGGTTGTCCAGTAAATAGCGCAGGCTCTGGTAGACCACCTGCGGCCCGGGCTCGATACCCAGGGCTGATTTCGCCAGGGTCTTGCGCCGGTATTGCTCATCGTCCCGCTCGTTGAACATGACCAGCGCCGGGGCGATGCCGTTGACCTTGATCTGCGGTGCGAAGCGGCTGGCGAAGGACAGCGTCAGGCTGTCCAGGCCGGCCTTGCTGGCGCAGTAAGCCGGGTGCTTAGCGCTGCCCTTGCGCACCACGTCGTCGCTGATGTGCACGATGTCGGCAGGGGTCGAGCGTTGCAGCAGTTCGGCGCAGTGCAGGTTGATCAGGTAAGGCGCGAGCATGTGCACGGTGAACAGCTGCTGAAATTGCGCCGCCTCGTTGCCCGGGCTTTCGCTCAGCCAGTCGGAGGCGTTGTGCACGATCGCCCGCAGGCTGTCGGTGTGGTTCTTCAGTTCTGCGACGAAGGCGAGGATCTGCGCTTCGTCGGCGAAGTCGGCCTGTAAGGTCAGGGCGCCGCGCTCGCGCAGACGCTGCAGACCTGCGCGCTCGCTGCGGTAGGTCACGATCAGTCGGTAGCCGTCGTCGAGCAGGCGTTCGGCGCAATACAGGCCCACGCGCTGGCTGGCGCCGGTGATCAGAATCGGTGCTGAACTCGCGCTCATGGTCGGCTCGGTTGGTAGTTGTGGCCCGATCCTTCTGATGCCGATTGTCGCGAGCGATTCGGCGCGGATCGAAAGTGGATTGAACTTATACCAATTGCCAATCTTGTACAACCATGAGTGAAGTGTGGGTATGCCGGGTAACTCGGCTGATTCCGCTGTTTTACTGAGCTGCAGGGTTTTTCAAGGCAGTGCGGAGGGGTAAAGAATTATCCGAAATCTGTACAGGTTTGTATTATTGGTATAGGTTTAGGGCATGCCCATGCGGGAAACCAAGAGTTGCCGTTGTGCGAGTGAGCACATTCAACTGCATCACCCTGCTCGAATGTACAGGCTTGGTATAAGGTGTGGTCCCATTAGCTGAGTTACAATGCCGATTTCACTGACCCCTATGAACTCTTCGCCCATGTCCGATCTCGTTGGTGCCTCGTCGCTCGTTTCGAGTGCTCTCAAGCAGGAAGAGTTGTTCCCGATTCGCGAAGTTTCTCGCCTGACCGGCGTCAATCCGGTCACGTTGCGGGCCTGGGAAAGGCGCTATGGCTTGATCCAGCCGACCCGCACCGACAGTGGTCATCGGCTTTATTCGCAGGCCGACATCGATTCGGTGCGCAGCATTCTCGCGTGGATCGAGCGCGGTGTGGCGGTGAGCAAAGTCGGCAAGATTCTCGCCAAGAGCGACTCGATCAAGGCTGCCAGCGTGCCTGTCTACCATGAAGTGTCGGTCAACGAGTGGGCGGAGTGGCAAGCGCAGGTGCGTAACGCCATCGGCGCCTTCGATGAGGTCAAACTCGAGCGTCTATACGGCCAGGTATTTTCCAGCTACCCGCTGCCGGTGGTGTTTCAGGACATCCTGATGCCGCTCTGGCAGGAGCTGCTGCTGCGCCAGGATGAGTTCGGCCAGACCAGCGAATGGCTGTTCTTCGATACCTTCCTGCGCGCGCGTATCCTGCAGCGCCTGCAGTTGCTACGTAGTCACACCGAGGAACGGGTCCTGCTCGCGGCGCTGCCGGGGCACTGCCGCGAATTGGAACTGTTGGTCGCCGCGCTGTTGCTCAGCGGGTCGGACAATTCGATCAGCATTCTAGGGTTGGGGCAGCCGCTCGAGGAGTTGACCCTGGTTTGCGAGCGCATGCAGCCGCTCGCCCTGGTGTTGTTCAGCAATCAGCCACCGAGCGGCGACCTGCCGCGGGTTCTCGAACGCCTGGCGCTTGCGCTGGATTGCCCCTTGCTGCTGGCCGGTGATGGTGCCGACCTGGCGGAGGAGCGCCTGAGCGGTTCGCCGATTGCCTGTCTGGGTAATGAAGGGCGCCTGATGCAGCGCCGTTTGCAGCAGTTTTTGGCTGGGCACCTGGACACCTGATGCCTCGGCGCTCCTTCGCGGGGCGTTGAAACTCCACCACCGCTTTGAATGCGCCGTCGATCTGTGCGGCGGTTACATGTGCGCCTGGGGGTAATGGGCGCGGTGTTGCTGATAAATGAACTGTTGCAGGCGCGCCTCGCTGTGCTCGTCGAGCGGTGCCAGGCGATACGCCAGCAGGCCTTGCTCGGTCTTGCGGACAAAACTACCGTTGATCGTGATCGGTGGCTGGCCGGCAAGCGGCAGAGTCAAACGCAGGCGTTGCGGCGCTGTCGCAGCGTTCGCACGCTGCTCGACCAGCAAACCGCTCATCGACAGCTGATGCAGCCAGATGTCGCTGGGTTCCGTGTTCGGTTGTTGCAGGGCGAGCGGGGTGGGCAGACGTGAGCGCCAGGCCCGCAGGGTTTCGCCTTCGTCGAAAATCTGCGGTGTACCCAGGCGCAAGTGATGCTCGTGGGAAGCGTCTGCGACCAGTTCAGGGGTGAATGTCAGTCGCTGGTTGGCGAAGTGCGCTTCGATGGTCAGTTTTTCCTTGGCCGCGCAGCCAGCGAGCAAGGCTTCGAATTGCGGGCCGGCCTCGACCTGCAGATTGGCGGTTGGGGCGCTCTCCGGTCCGCCCGGCTGTTGTTGCAGCTGACGGAGAAATTCCAATTCGGAGGAGGTGAGGAGCGGCTGATCTTGCATGGTCGAATTCTGCGCAAAGACTCTGGAGCCCTTGTGACAACGGAATTCGCCCTTTGTTAGACGCCGCCCGGCTATCCTGCGCGATTGCCCGACCGTTCGGCGCAATTGCTTGGCAGAGGGGGTTACTTGCGCTCGACCCGCAGCTTCTCCAGCTCGGCTCGGGTTTCGGCCAGTTCCACTTCCAGTTGCTTGACCCGTTCTTCGGCCTGCACCTGATCGGTCACGTCCTTCTGAATGCCGATGTAATACGTCAGTTGATCGCCCGCGTTGAATACCGGGGTAATCGACAGTTCGTTCCAGAACATGCTGCCGTCCTTGCGGTAATTGCGAATGACCTGTCGGCACGGCTGCTGGTTTTTCAATGCCTGGCGGATAGCGCTCAGGCCCGGCTGATCGCGCTCGTCGGCTTGCAGGAAACGACAGTCCTGATAAAGGATTTCCGCGCTGGTGTACCCGGAAAGCCGTTCAAAAGCCGAATTCACATAGATAAGGATGTTGTCGTCACCCTCTTGCTCGGCAACCACAATGCCGTCGCTCGAAGCGTCGACCACCAGTTGCAGCAGTTTGGCGTTGATCATGAAGCGGTTCCTGGGTGCAAGGAAATAAGGTTGCCGGCTCGTGACGCATGGTATCGAAGCCTGATCCATCACCGCCGCATTCTAAAACATCCAGGCGGTCTGTCCACTTGCGGCATAATGCCCGCCGTTTCAGACTGTGGTCTGCATGTTTCGGAGTTATCTATGAAAATCGCCATCCTTTCCGGCTCGGTCTACGGCACGGCCGAGGAAGTCGCACGGCATGCCGAGCGCTTGCTGAAAGATGCCGGGTTCGATGCCTGGCACGATCCGCGCGCCAGTCTGGCCGACCTTCAGGCATTCGCCCCTGAGGCGTTTCTGGCGGTGACCTCGACCACCGGCATGGGTGAGCTGCCGGATAATCTGCAGCCGCTGTATTTCGCCATTCGCGACCATCTGCCCGCCTGGAGCGGCCTGCCCGGCGCTGTGATCGCCCTCGGCGACTCCAGTTATGGCGACACCTTCTGTGGTGGCGGCGAGCTGGTGCGCGAGCTGTATGCCGAGCTGGGTATCCGCGAGGTGCAGGACATGCTGCGCCTGGACAGCAGCGAAAGCGTTACCCCGGAAAGCGATGCCGAGCCCTGGCTGGCCGAATTCATCGCGACGCTGAAAGGCTGATGCACCCGCGCGCCCAGGAGCTGGTCGAGACGCTGCAGCTGCAGGCGCACCCTGAGGGCGGTTTCTACCGCAGGGTTTTCGAGTCTGCACAATGCCTGCCCAGCGGCCGCCCAAGCTCAACGGCCATCCTGTTTCTGCTGCCGGCGGGTGCGGTCGGGCGCTGGCACAGGGTCGATGCCGACGAGCTGTGGCATTTTTACGAAGGCGCGCCGCTGGAGCTGCTGATCGCCGAAACGCCCGATGCCATTCGCAGCGAACGCCTCGGCCCGGTGGCCGCGCAGCAACTGCCGCAACGCGCGGTGCCGGCCCATGCCTGGCAGGCCGCGCGCAGCCTCGGCGACTTCACCCTGGTCGGTTGCACGGTGGCGCCGGGTTTCGAGTTTACCGGCTTTCGCCTGCTCAGCGAGGACGCCCAGGCGCAAAACGACTGGCCGTTGCTGCGTAGCCGCCATCCCGAGCTGTACTGAGCGACTGTCCCGCTCGGACACTAAGCTGGCTGCCAGGGCAACTTACCTTTGCCCTGACCCTCGCTAGACTTCTTGGCACTGCTTATCACTCGTGCCGAGGTGTCCGCCATGACCGTTGCCCAGAAGCTGTCCACGCCGCTTATCAAGGATCAGGTGAGCGCCGCCGAATGGCAGGCGCGTGTCGATCTCGCGGCGTGCTATCGGCTGATCGCGCTCTATGGCTGGGACGATCTGATCTTCACCCACATCTCGGCGAAGATCCCCGGCACCGAAGACTTTCTGATCAACCCTTACGGCCTGATGTTTCACGAGATCACCGCCTCGAACCTGGTGAATATCGATCTGGCCGGCAACAAGCTGATGGACAGCCCGTTCGACATCAACCCGGCCGGCTACACCATCCACAGCGCGGTGCACGAGGTGCGCCACGATGTGGCATGCGTGCTGCACATCCACACCGCCGCCGGCATCGCGGTATCGGCGCAGAAGCAGGGGTTACTGCCGTTGTCGCAGCAATCGCTGTTTGTCCTGTCCAGCCTGGCCTACCACGGCTACGAGGGCGTGGCGCTGAACCACGACGAGAAGAGCCGCTTGCAGGCCGATCTCGGCGACAAGAACTTTATGATCCTGCCCAATCACGGTCTGCTGACCGCGGCCGGCAGCATCGCCGATGCCTTCCTGATGATGTTTATCTTGCAGCGTGCTTGCGAGGTGCAGGTGATGGCGCAGAGCGGTGGCGCCGAGCTGATCCAGATCCCGCAGCAGGTTCTCGATGGCGCCAAGGCGATGGTCGCCGGGGTAATGAAAAGCCCCGAGGGCATGGGCGGTGCGCTGCCCTGGCCGGCGCTGCTGCGCAAGCTCGACCAGCAAATGCCGGGTTACGCCGAGTGAGCGGCTTGCCGGGTATCGCCCTGGCCGATTGGCGCGCGCGCGGGCAGAGTTTCGAGTTTCGCGGTCATGCCCTGCGCTACTGGACGGCGGGGCCGGTCGATGCCGAACCGCTGCTGCTGATCCATGGCTTTCCCACCGCCAGTTGGGATTGGCATTACCTGTGGGCGCCGCTGGCCGAGCGTTATCGGCTGATCGCCTGCGACATGCTCGGTTTCGGCGACTCGGCCAAGCCGCGCGGTCATGCCTACAGCCTGCTGGAACAGGCCGATGTGCAGCAGGCCTTGCTCGCCCATCTCGGCGTCGCCGGGCCCGTGCACGTGCTGGCCCACGACTACGGCGATAGCGTCGCCCAGGAACTGCTCGCTCGCCATCATGAGCAGCGCTTCCAGCTCGCCAGTTGTGTGTTTCTCAACGGCGGCCTGTTTCCGGAAACCCATCACCCGGTGCTGGTGCAGAAACTCCTGCTCAGTCCGCTGGGGCCGTTGTTCGGCAAGCTGTTCAGCCGGCGCACCCTGGCGGCCAACTTCGCCAAGGTGTTCGGCCCGCAGACCCAGCCTAGCGAACCGGAGCTGGATGACTTCTGGAGCCTGATCGCGCACAACGACGGGCCGGCGGTGATGCACCGCTTGATCCGCTATATGCCCGAGCGCCGCGTGCAACGCGAGCGCTGGCTGGTGGCGATGCAGCGCGACGGGGTGCCGTTGCGGCTGATCGACGGCGCGCTCGATCCGATCTCCGGCGCGCATATGCTGGCGCGTTACCGCGAACTGATTCCCGCGCCCGACACCGTATCGCTCGAAGGCATCGGCCACTATCCGCAAACCGAGGCACCGGCCTTGGTTCTGCAGCACTATCTGGCGTTTCGCCAAACCTTGGAGGCGCGCGATGCAGCGGCGACAGTTTCTTAAACTCGGCGCCCTGGGTGGCGTGGCGGCAGCCGGGACCGGTTTCTGGGCGCTCTCCACCGGCGCACCGCCGGGCGAGCTGAGCCTGCAGGGCGCGCAGCGGGTGCTGGCCGGGTTGGTCGGCAAAGAGTTGCGCAGTCTCAAGGGCTGGAGCCCGGTCGAGGTGTTCAACCACTGCGCGCAAAGCATCGAATACTCCATCAACGGTTACCCCGAGCTGAAGCCCGGCTGGTTTCGCAGCAGTGTCGGGCCGCTGGCATTCGGCGTATTCGCCGCCCGCGGGGCCATGCGTCACTCGCTGGACGAAGCGATTCCGGGGGCCGCGGGCTTGCAGCAGCCGGCGACTTTGGCCGAGGCGTTGTCGCGCCTGCAACGCGCGTTTGCCGATTTCGCCGCGCATCGTGGCGAGCTGCAACCGCACTTCGCCTACGGCGCGCTCAGCCACGACGACTACGCCCAGGCCCATGTGCTGCACCTGTACAACCACCTGAGCCTGATCCGCGCGGCCTGAGCATCCGTCGATCATCCCGCTGCCTTATCGCTCAATATTCAGCAGCGGCCGTTCTATTGTGATGAGCGGATGACTACCCGACACTCGGCGCATTATTTGGACCTGCCCTGGAGTCTGTCATGAGTGAAGCCATCCGTTTTCAAGACCAAGTCGTGATCGTTACCGGTGCCGGCGGTGGCCTGGGCCGCGCCCACGCGCTGCTGTTCGCCAAGCATGGCGCCAAGGTGGTGGTCAACGATCTGGGCGGCAGCACCCATGGCGAAGGCGCCAACGCTTCGGCGGCCGACAAGGTGGTCGAAGAAATCCGCGCCGCTGGCGGCACCGCGGTGGCCAACCATGATTCGGTGGTCGACGGCGACAAGATCGTGCAATGCGCCCTGGACAACTTCGGGCGTATCGATGTGGTGGTGAACAACGCCGGCATCCTGCGCGACAAGACCTTCCACAAGATGGAAGACGCCGATTGGGATCTGGTCTACAAGGTCCACGTCGAGGGCGCTTACAAGGTGACCCGCGCCGCCTGGCCGCACATGCGCGAGCAGAACTACGGACGGGTGATCTTCACCGCTTCAACCTCGGGCATCTACGGCAACTTCGGCCAGTCCAACTACGGCATGGCCAAGCTCGGCCTCTATGGCCTGACCCGCACCCTGGCGATCGAAGGGCGCAAGAACAACATCCTGATCAATGCCATCGCCCCGACCGGCGGCACGCGCATGACCGAAGGGCTGATCCCTCCACAGGTGTTCGAGCAGCTCAAGCCCGAGCTGGTCAGCCCACTGGTGGTGTACCTGGCGAGCAATGCCTGCGAGGAAACCTCCGGCCTGTTCGAAGTCGGCGGCGGCTGGATCGGCAAGACCCGCTGGGAACGCAGCCTGGGCGCCGGTTTCGACCCGCGCGTGGGCTTCAGCCCGGAAGACGTGGCAGCCAGCTGGCAGCAGATCTGCGACTTCGAAGGCGCCGCCCACCCGGCGGATAACCTCGAAGCGCTGAAAGAGATGATGGCCCACCTGCAGAAATTCGCGCTCTAAGAACCGTAGCCCGGATGCAATCCGGGGCAGCGGTAGCGGCCATAAAACTGCTCCCGGATTGCATCGGGCTACGGGATTTCAGGTTTTCCCAATCCCGTATTTGCGCAAACGCACGGCGATGGCGCTGTGCGAGGTGTGCAGGCGCGCGGCCAGTTGGCGGCTGGAAGGGTGGCTGGCATAGAGCTTTTCCAGCAGGGCCTTTTCGAAACCGGCCACCGCCGCTTCCAGGCTGTCGACGTCGCCCTCGGTCTGGGGCGCGACGGCGGTGCTGGCGATATCCAGGTCGTCGATCTGCACCTGGTTGCTTTCACAGATCGCTGCCGCGCGGAAAATCACGTTCTGCAGCTGCCGCACATTGCCCGGCCAGCGGTTGCCGAGCAGCGCCGGGTAGGTTTCCGGCGTCAGCCGGCAGGGCAGGCGCTGGATCTGCGCGCAGGCCTGCTGCATGAAATGCCGCGCCAGCAGCAGAATGTCCTGGCCGCGCTCGCGTAGCGGTGGCACTTCCAGCTTGAGCACATTGAGGCGATAGAACAGGTCTTCGCGAAAACTGCCTTCGCCGACCATCTTTTCCAAATCGCGGTGGGTGGCGCTGAGGATGCGCACATCGACCTTGATCTCGCGCTCGCCGCCGACCCGGCGGAAGCTACCGTCGCTGAGAAAACGCAGCAGCTTGGCCTGCAGATACGGCGACATCTCGCCGATCTCATCGAGAAACACCGTGCCCTGGTTGGCCAGCTCCAGCAGCCCTGGCTTGCCGCCGCGCTGGGCGCCGGTAAAGGCGCCGGGGGCGTAGCCGAACAGTTCGCTTTCGGCGAGGTTCTCCGGCAAAGCCGCGCAGTTCAGCGCGAGGAAGGGCGCATTGCAGCGTGCGCTGATCGCATGGCAGCCGCGGGCCACCAGTTCCTTGCCGGTGCCGGTTTCGCCGTGGATCAGCAAGGGCGCGTCCAGTGCGGCAACCCTGAGTGCGCGGGTTTTCAAGGTGCGGATAGGTGTGGAATCGCCGAGCAGCGAATCGAAGCCTTCGGCGTGATCGTGGTGCAGCGCCGCCAGGCGTTCGCCGATGCGGCTCGGCGCATACAGGGTCAGCAGGCCACCGGCGAGCTGGCGCTGACCGGCGTCGACGGTCTCGCTGATCGGCGTGGCATCGAGCAGCAGCGCCTGGCCGTTGAGAACGACTTCGCGCAGTGGCAGACGGAACTGTTGCTCGAGCAGGGCGGCGAGCAAGTCAGGATCACTGAACAGCTCGGCCAGCGACAGGCCTTCCGGGTCACGTTCGCACAGGGAGATCAACGCCGGGTTGGCCAGCAGCACGCGGCCTTCGCCATCCACCGCCAGCACCGGGTCGGCCATCGCCGCCAGCAAGGCATCGAGCTGCAGGCGCCGGCGCTGGCCGGGAAGGATGTCGACGATGCTCACCGCCTGCACGCCATGGACGTTGAACAGCGCCTCGCGCAATTCATCGAGCACCGCGGGGCTCAGGGTCGGCGCGTCGATATACACGTTCGGTGGCACCATTTCCACCGCATCCAGGTTGAGATTGCGCCCACCGAGCAGGGCCAGCACTTCCTGGGTGATACCAACGCGGTCGATAAAGGTGACGTGAATACGCATGCGGGCGGGCTACAGGTCGGGATGATGAGCAGGGCGGCAGTATGCCCGTTCGGCGCGGCTTAGTTAACGCCGCGTGAGGCGCGCGCCGGCTTCAGCCGCAGCTGAGACGCTGGATCATCTCGGCGTCGTCGATTTCGATATTCAGCCGTTGCAGGTTGAAATCCATGGTTGCCCTGTCGCCGGGGGCGAGTACGCGCACTTTCTCCGCGCCGGCCTGGATGCGAATTTTTTCCACGGTTTCCGCCGAGGCGAACTGCCCGAGCATGTTTTGCACGACGTCGGCACTGCATTCGCTCGGCGGCTCAGCGGCTGACTCGCTCGGCGTATCGGGGGAGGCGCAACCGGTCAGGGCGACCAGCAGGAGTAGGCCAATCGGGAGCAGTCTGGCGGACATGCGCAATTCCTCGTTTCGGTGACAGATATCGGTGGTCGGCCGTGCGCCGGCATGCCTGTTTACCATAGGCAGCGGACGCGTAAGCGCCTAACGTTCCAGCAACACGCGCAGCATACGCGCGGGATTGGCGAGGAAATCATGGGTGACCCGGTAATGCTCGGTCTCCTCATAGGCGACCTCGGCGATGCCATCGCCGCTGCACTGGAAGATGCTGGCCTCGGGGTAGGCCATGAGGATCGGCGAGTGGGTGGCGATGATGAACTGTGAGCCGTCGAGAACCAGGTCGTGAATCCGTGACAGCACCGCCAACTGACGTTGCGGCGAGAGTGCGGCTTCCGGTTCGTCGAGGATATACAGGCCCTGGCCGCCAAAGCGCTCCATCAGTAGCGCGAGAAAGGATTCGCCGTGGGATTGCTCGTGCAGCGAGCGGCCGCCGTAGGAGTCGATGACAGGTGGGCCGAAGGAGGGTTCGGCATCTAGGTTCTCGATTTCGGTGGCTACGTTGAAGTAGCTTTCCGCCCGTAAAAAATAACCATCACGTGGCCGTTTGATGCCCTTGGCGATGCGCAGGTACTCATGCAGCTCGGAGTGCGAACGGCGGGTGGCGAAGTTGAAATTCTTGCTGCCGCCTTCGGCATTGAAGCCCAGGGACACGGCGATGGCCTCCAGCAACGTCGACTTGCCCGAACCGTTCTCGCCGACGAAGAAGCTGATTTTCGGGTGCAGGTCGATGCGCTCCAGCGAGGCAATCGCCGGCAGGCAGAACGGGTAGCGGGCGAACGACTCGACCTTGTCGCGCAGCAGGCTGACTCGGCTGACGTACTGGGATGAAAGCATGGCGGCCACTTGGGTTCGGGATTGTGGACGGGGCAGTTGACGCTACCGAGTTGGCGGTGGCCTGTCTATCGACGCCAACTCAGGATCTGCCGCATTTGGCTTTTATTTCCCTCGGTTTTCGAGGGGGGGGATGGTTGCTGTTAGCTGCGAGAGCGAGGGCACGGCGGCTGGCGCTGTATCGGGTAACGCGGCGGCCGATGGCGGCGTTGCGGTTTGAGCCGTGATAGTCGCCGCTAACCCAACCGAAACTTCCGTAGATATATGTCTTTGCCGCCATTGGCAATCAGCGGTGGACAAGGCTTCGCCATGTCCACCCTACACAAACGCGTTTTGACCTAGAGCCTGGTTGGAGCGGGCCGCGCAGTCCGTAGGTTGGTGTTAGCGGCGATTCTTGCGGTTCAAGCAGCGACATCGTCGTAGGTCGCCGCGTAACCCAACAGATCGTAGGTCGGCACGACACCGCGCAAACGCCTTGTTGGGTTACGCGGCGCTCGGTAGCGGTGTTTTTGTGCGTTCTGTGGTGCGCCGCTAACCCAACCCACGGGATCATCGGAGTTAGGGCTGCGACCCTACGCGATGGGCGCGCTGGCTCGTTGGCGTGGCCAGGCCCGGTTGGCGGATCAGCGCGGCTTGCCATTCGCCGGCGGTAAAGGTGTCTGCCTGTTGCAGCAGCTGGATCTTGCCGGCTATCAGGCTCGCCACCGGCACGCCGTCGCGATATAGCAGGCGGTTGCCGGCCACGGCCGGTACCTTGTTGCCGGGCAGCAGGGTGCCCAGCAGGTTCAATGGGTCGCAGGCGGAGAGGCTGACGAGGGTGCCGTCGCCGGGGCGTTTGCGCACTTCGCGCAGCAGGGCGACGGCTTCCGGCAGGGCGAACTGTTCGCCGACTACACCGGCGACGAAGCGCCCGCCGCGGATTTCGCCGCGCGCCTCCAAACGCTGGTAGACCCGCAGCAGTTCGCGCCAGGACGGTAGCCAATCGGCTTCGCGCTCCAGCAGTCGCCAGCAGACCACGCCATAGCGGCGCAGCAGGGTGCGGGCGATATGTTCCAGGGCGTCGGCATTCGGTTTGCTTTCGGCTTCCTCGCTACGAGCGCGCAGCAGGGCCCAGCGCCCGGCGTCCTGCATATTAGCCAAGGCGCGGTGGGCGTGGCGTTTCTGTTGGCTTCGTTTGGCCGCCGGCAGCAACAGCGAGCGCAGGCCGGCGAAGCTGTCGGCATTGGCCAGGCCGAGGGCCACCAGTTCGCCGAGGCAGTCCTCCAGTTCGCTGCGCAGCAAGTGCGCCTCGTCCTGCAATTCGTCGAAGAACAACGCACCTTGGCTGGCCAGCACCTGGCGCAGGCGTTCGGCGCGCGGCGAGGGTTCGGCCACGGGCGTTTCGCCCAGGCAGGTGCGCCATAAACCGAGGCTCTTGCGCGGCAGCAGGACAATCGGCGTGCTGCGCAGCGGGCCGCCGGAGCTGCGGTTGCGCCCGGCCAGACGACACCAGACCAGGCGCCCGGAGCGGCACAGGTCGTCGAGCCAGTTGATTCCGTAGTCGCTGACCCGGCTCGGCAGTATCTCGCCTTCCCAGGCGCCGGCCGCCGCCTGGAAGCCTTCCAGCTGGCCCAATACCCCAGCCAGGGCTTCGGCGCCGCGTACCCGGTTGTTCGGTGCCACGCGCTGCCAGTCGAACAGAAAGCGCATGAAATCGGCACGGTCCACCGGCTCGATCTCACGGCGTAGGCGACCCACCGTGTAGCGGTGGATGCGCGCCAGCAGGTGGCGTTCGCACCATTGCTCTTCGCTTGCGCCCGGTGTGAAGCGCCCGCGCAGCACATAACCTTCGCGCTCCAGGGCGAGCAGGGCGAAATTGATCGACGACTGATCCAGGCGCAGGTCGGCGGCGATCCGCGTCAGGGTCAGAGGGCCGAAGCCGCTGAGACGGGCGCGCAGCAGCTCGACCAGGGCCGCCTCCGCTTGCCAATCGGCATCGAAGCCAGCCGGCGCCTGGATCGTCGGCTTGAACGCGGCGTGGGCATGCAGCGCCTGCCATTGCCTCAGGCGCTCGGCCGCCAGCCATAGCGCCGGCTCGCCATTCAGGTGCAGGCAGGTGGCGCGTTTGCCCTTGGCCAGTTGGGTCAGCCAGGTCGACCAGCCGCTATTGGCTTCAGCCTCGGCCTGGGTGACGGCGCCGAGGCTGAGCAGGGCGTCGTGCATCTCGTCGGCATCGCGCACCTCGGGCCAGGCTTCCTCGCGCACCGCATCTATGGCTTCGGCGTCCAGGGCGCCGAGGTCGTCGCTGGATGCCGGATCGCTCCAGCGTCGGCTCTGCACGGCCTGGGTACGGCGTTCTTCGATCGGTGCGTCGTCGAGGTAGGCGTAGGGCCGGGCGTTGAGGATTTCCGCGGCCAGCGCCGAGGGCGCCGGCAGATCGCGGGCGATCAGTTCGATCTCGCCGGCTTCCATGCGCCGCAGCAGGGCCAGCCAACCCTCGCTATCCATTGCCTGGTGCAGGCAATCGTCGAGGGTCTGCGCCACCAGCGGGTGATCGGGAATCTCGCGTTCGCCGACGATATTTTCCAGGCACGCCACCTGGTCGGGGAACACCGTGGCCAGCAGGTCTTCGCTGCGCATGCGTTGCAGTTGCGGCGCCACCTTGCGCCCGCCGGCGAAACGCGGCAGGGCCAGGGCGACGCCAGCGTTCCAGCGCCAGCGCACGGCGAACAGCGGCGCATCCAGCACGGCCTGAATCAGCAATTGCTCGGCGCTGTTGGAATGCAGGTAGCGCCAGACTTCGTCGAGCGGGAAGCTGTGGCTGGTGGCCAGCGAGAGGATCAAGGCGTCCTCGGTGGCGGCGGCTTGCAACTCGAAGTTGAAGCTGCGGCAGAAGCGCTTGCGCAGCGCCAGGCCCCATGCGCGGTTGAGACGGCTGCCGAACGGCGAGTGGATGATCAGCTGCATGCCGCCGGATTCGTCGAAGAAACGCTCCATCACCAGCCGCTGCTGGGTCGGCAAGCCGCCGAGGGCCTGACGCGCGCGGGCCAGGTATTCGACTATCTGCTGCGCCGCGGAGTCGTCGAGGCCGATGCTTTGCATCAGCCAGGTGGTGGCGTTGTCGATTGGGCTTTGTGCTGTGGCTGGGAGGTTTTCGCGGCCAAGGCCGCTCCTACGGGGTTCGCCGGGTTCCGTAGGAGCGGCCTCGGCCGCGATTGCTGTGTCGCCGCCGAGCAACTGTTCAACCTGTTCACGCAATCGCGCCACCCCGGCCGACAATTCATCGCTGCGCCCCGGCGCTTCGCCGAGCCAGAACGGGATGTTCGGTGGTTGGCCCTGGGCGTCCTCGACCCGCACCTTGCCCGGCTCCACGCGCAGGATGCGGTAGGACTGATTGCCCAGCTGGAACACGTCGCCGGCCAGGCTCTCCACGGCGAAGTCTTCATTCAGCGTGCCGACCTGAAAGCCCTGGGGTTCCAGCAGTACGCTGTAGTCGCCGGCATCGGGGATGGTGCCGCCGCTGGTGATCGCGGTCAGGCGCGCGGCCCGTCGGCCGCGCAGGCGACGGTTCACCGCGTCGCGGTGCAGGTAGGCGGCGCGTACGCCGCGTCGGCCGCTGTAGCCTTCGCTGAGCATCTTCAGCAGAGCGTCGAAGCTGGCGCGCGGCAGGTCGATATAGGGCGTGGCGCGGGTCAGCAATTGAAAGAGATCGTCCTCGCCCCATTCGCGGCAGGCCACCTCGGCGACTATCTGCTGGGCCAGTACGTCCAGTGGCGCCTGGGGGATTTGCAGGGCATCCAGCTCGCCGCGGCGCACGCAGTCGAGCAACGCGGCGCATTCGATCAGTTCATCGCGCGATTGTGGAAACAACCGGCCCTTGGGCGTGCCGCCGACGCTGTGGCCGGAGCGGCCAACGCGTTGCAAAAAGGCGGCGATGCTGCGCGGCGAACCGAGTTGGCAAACCAGTTCGACCTCGCCGATATCGATGCCCAGTTCCAGCGAGGCGGTGGCCACCAGTACCCGCAGTTCGCCGCGCTTGAGACGTTGTTCGGCATCCAGGCGCAGCTCCTTGGCCAGGCTGCCATGGTGCGCGGCGACCGCGGCCTCGCCCAGGCGCTCGGACAGATGCCGGCTGGCGCGCTCGGCCAGGCGCCGGGTGTTGACGAATACCAGGGTGGTGCGGTGTTGCTGGGCCAGTTCGGCCAGGCGTTCGTAGACCTTGTCCCAGGTTTCGTTGCTCATCACCGCGTCCAGCGGCACCGGCGGTACTTCGATGGCCAGGTCGCGGGCGCGGGTGTAGCCGATATCGACGATATGGCAGGCGCCCGCTGGCGTTTGGGCCGCCTTGGGGTTCGGCAGCGCGCCCTGACTACCGAGCAGAAAGCGCGCCACCGCATCCAGCGGCTTTTGCGTGGCGGACAGGCCGATGCGCACCAGGCGCCGTTGGCACAGCGCTTCCAGGCGTTCGATGCTGAGCAT
This sequence comes from uncultured Pseudomonas sp., assembly GCA_966210435.1. Lineage (GTDB taxonomy): Bacteria > Pseudomonadota > Gammaproteobacteria > Pseudomonadales > Pseudomonadaceae > Aquipseudomonas. The sequence goes on from CBIHLF010000019.1 coordinate 62,493, forward strand.
CAGGTGGCTGCCGCGTTTGCTCCCGGCGATGGCATGGATCTCGTCGACGATCAGGCTGCGGCAGTCGGCCAGCATCGCCCGCCCGGATTCGGAACCGAGCAGCACATAGAGCGATTCCGGGGTGGTCACCAGGATATGCGGCGCCTGTTTGCGCATCGCCAGACGCTCGGCCTGGCTGGTGTCGCCGGTGCGCACCGCGGTGCGGATATGCACATCGGCCAGGCCCTGGCGTTGCAGCTCGGCGCGGATGCCGGCCAGCGGCTCTTCAAGGTTGATACGGATATCGTTGGACAGCGCCTTGAGCGGCGAGACGTAGAGCACGCTGCAGCGGTCTTCGAGCATCCCGTCGTTGGCCAGGCCTTCGCGCACCAGGGCGTCGATAGCGGCGAGGAAGGCGGTGAGGGTTTTGCCCGAGCCGGTGGGCGCGGCGACCAGGGTCGAGCGGCCGGCGGCAATCGCCGGCCAGGCCTCGATCTGCGCTGGCGTCGGCACGCCGAAGCGCTGGCGAAACCAGGCAGCGACCGCGGGATGAAAGGTCGCCAAGGCGGTGTCGGCAGGGGCGTGGTCGGGAGTCGGCTTCATGCGCCCATAATGCTAGCGCGGCGCACCGGCCTCAAGCGCCGTTGGACCAGCACCCCGTAGGATGATTTGAGCCCGTAGGATGGGTTGAGCGCAGCGATACCCATCAATCATGCGATGAGTAACGCCGCTGCGCGACTAACCCATCCTACGGACTGGTGCCCCAGGGCAGGAAAGTACGCCGGAGCAGGGCGGCGCTGGCTCGCCCGGGCCTCAGACCTCCACCAGCACCTGAAAGCCGCCATAGATCAGCCGCTGGCCATCGAAGGGCATGGGGTTGCGGTCCGGCTGCAGGCGCTGGTCGGCCATGACCTTCTGCATCCCCGCGTCGCGCACCTGGCGGGACGGCCAAGTGATCCAGGAAAACACCACCGTCTCGTCGTCCTGGCGTTTCACCGCCATCGGGAACGACGTCAGCTTGCCCTCGGGTACGTCATCGCCCCAGCACTCGACGACGCCCAGCGCGCCGTGCTCCTTGAAGACCGCCGCAGCGGCCTGCGCATGCTGGCGGTACAACTCGCGGTTGGCAGTGGGTACGGCGGCAACGAAGCCATCGACATAGCTCATGTTCGATCTCCTGCTTGAAGGAAGGGGAGCGCAGTCAGCTGCGCGGGATCGGCGGACAGCGCGGCTAGGCCGATCTGCAACTCAGTCGATCCGCCAGGCCACAGATCGACAGGGCCGGCGGTAGAGAAAGGAAATTGCCGACCGGCGGTCAGCAGAGGGCGGCTGGCTGCGGTTATTCGTGAGCCGCGGCAACCGGCCAGGAGCGGTCAGTGTATTTGCCCCCCAAGAACCTATTAATAGCTATTATCAGCGGATGGTGGGCAGGCCGTAGCAGCGACAATCCAAGCCCGAAAAACCGATCCATCGTCGACCGTGTGAGCTGAAAACCACAAACATAAGGCCCGCGCCTTCAGCTACCATGAGGTTGCCATCCATACCCGGTTTGTAATGGCCTGGAGCACCCAGCCTCTAAGCTAAGGAAGCATCATGAGCATTTGGAACGCGGAAGGGCTCATACCGCCGATCAACGATAGCAATCCCACCTCGCCAATCAGATCACCCTATAAGGTGTCATTGACGCAATTCGTCCAAATTTTCGCCATTTCCTTGGACAGATGCGCAATTCTCGCCGGATACTTGTCTCATAGGGCAGAGCTGCATCGGATCGGCTTGGTGAGTGGCTTTCAATGGGTAAACGGAAGCTTCAGTGAAAACATAGAGCTAATTGAGCACCGATCTCCGGGGGATGTTGACGTAGTGACGTTTACAGCTATATCGGACGATTTTTTCGATGCTCTACAATCAGGTGATCAGCGGTTGCTCACTGACCATGACTGGATAAAGGCTACCTTCAGGGTGGACTTCTATTCTCAGTCATTAACTGATGCGCCTGAGGTACTTGTCGAGGCCTCCGCCTACTGGTACAGCATGTGGTCTCATCGCCGATCTAAGCAGTGGAAAGGCTTTCTTACGATAGATCTAGACCCGGCGGCTGATCCGGCTGCCCTTCAAGCGCTAGAAGCTCGCAGACAGGAGCTAGAACATGAGCAGGAATGAGATTGCCCATGGAATGGCAGAGCTCAGTTTCCTCAAAGATCTGAGCAGCCGAAGCGGAGTTAGCAAAGTCTCTGCGATGTCTCTTGCATCAAGAGCAAAGCGAGTTGAAACGAAACTTGGCCGCTCCTCAGAGACAGCTGTGCAACCTGCAAAAGCAGTCCTCACATATCGGGGAAAGCCCGTGTGGGGTACTCATGGGGTGCTTGCTGACTTTGGGATGTCCGCCACTGCGGCCTTCAATGATGCGGTTGCAACGGTTGCAGCCTCCCTAACTGGAACTCTGAACAGCATGGGGCCAGTACCCAACAGGGCGAATAACCAACTTCTGATTACCGGCACCGCATTGGGTTCATTCGGATTCGAGCTACAAGAAGCTCCATCAGACTCTCCGCAGTTTGAGATCGAGGGGATATCTCCTGTAGCACTTGCAATAGATTTAATTGCAGAGCTCTTTGAGGCATCCACCAAAAGCGACGATGAACTCTCTGAACCTGTGTCCAGGTTACAACCCCGGGCCTTGGTTGCAGTATCAGAGTTCCTCGATAAACTTATAGTTAATGATGCTGCCTGCTCTATCTCAACAAAAAGTAGAACTTTTAGGTTTGCAGATGCCGGGCAAGTTCAAATAAGTAAATCAAGACTAAGCCCTGACAACATCAAAGAAGCCGACTTTACACTGGTAGGCCAGTTTTTAGGTGTCTTTCCGGAAAAGCGGACTTTCGAATTCAAAACAATCGACAATCAAATCATACATGGCACCATCGCCAGAGAGGTTGAAGACCCCGCTGCAATAAACAGGCGCCTCAATAAAAATCTAGAGATTAACGTCCACACTAAACAGGTAGGAAGTGGCCACCCTAGGTATCAGCTCAGGGAAGCCCCTATAAAGGCCTGAGCAAAGCCCCATTCGAACGGGGCTTTGGGGCTCCCAACTGAACGACAGCATCCTTTACTTAGGCCGCTATTGGCCGATATCTGCCCGTCGCCCCAAGGGCTCGAATCGACCAGTAGCGGACGCTCACTTCACAGACCAGGGGGCGGTGGTCAGTGCTGCGCCGCAAATGCAGAAAAATGCGACGGCTGGAATCGTGAGTACTGACATGACGCCAGTAGCCACGATGTATCCGATTACATTTGCAGCGCCCTCGCTAACGGTCATACCCCACGTAAATTTAATCAGCTGTACAGTAGAAGTCATGCAGCCTACGGCCCCGAAGAGGAGCCCTACACCAAGGATACTTACCGCAATTTTCGCTTTGTCGTCCATTTGAAACGCTCATGGCTGTGGCTCGGTTTCGGACATCGAAACACAAGCCAATTTGTTTCGCGAGCGAAGTCAGCGCACTTTCCTCTGTGCGAGATAAACTCAAGCCTGTTCGCGATAAGGCCGTTCTCTGGTCACCCGTAGCCGGCTGCTATTGGCCGATTCCTACCTGTCACAACCGTCTATTGTTCCGACTATCCATCCCCTGCGCGATGCTCCTCTGTATCAGCCAAGCCTCCAGCGCCATAACTCGGCAGTGGCGGTGCGAGGGGCAAGCCGGCCGTTGCACGCCGCACGTTGCACGCCGCCCGCGTTTTCATACACTCTGCCACTCCCATAGTCAGCCAGGACCATCCCGTGCAACCGGTGATTTCGATCCAACAACTGAGCAAGACCTACGCCTCCGGCCACCCGGCGCTGCAAAGCATCGACCTGGATATCCGCAAGGGCGAGATCTTCGCCTTGCTCGGTCCCAATGGTGCCGGCAAGACCACGCTGATCAGTATTGTCTGCGGCATCGTCAATCCCGGTTCCGGCAAGGTCTTGGTGGGCGGCCACGACATCATCGACGACTACCGCGCGGCGCGTTCGCAGATCGGCCTGGTGCCCCAGGAGCTGTTCAACGACGCCTTCGAAAGCGTCTGGTCGACGGTCAAATTCAGCCGCGGCCTGTTCGGCAAGAAGCCCGATCCGGCCTACCTCGAACGTCTGCTGCGCGATCTGTCGCTGTGGGAGAAGAAGGACGCGCGGCTGTTCGAGCTGTCCGGCGGCATGAAGCGCCGAGTGATGATCGCCAAGGCGCTGTCCCACGAACCGCAGATCCTGTTTCTCGACGAACCCACCGCCGGGGTCGACGTCGAGCTGCGCCGCGATATGTGGAACATGGTGCGCGGCCTGCGCGAGCGCGGGGTGACCATTATCCTCACCACCCACTACATCGAGGAGGCCGAGGAAATGGCCGACCGCATCGGGGTGATCAGCAAGGGCCGGATCGTCCTGGTCGAGGACAAACAGGTGCTGATGCACAAGCTCGGCAAGAAGCAGCTGTGCCTGCAATTGCAGCAGCCTCTGGCCAGCCTGCCGGCCGAATTGGCGCGCTACCCGTTGGAGCTGACCGACGAGGGGCACGCCCTGGTCTTCACCTTCGACACCCAGAGCGAGCAGACCGGCATCGCCGAGCTGCTCAAGGACCTGGCCCAGCACGGCATCGACTTCAAGGATCTGCAGTCCAGTCAGAGTTCGTTGGAAGATATTTTCGTCACCCTGGTATCAGGTCGATGAGAAGCTACTGCGCTCGACTATGCCGCGTTGAAGTCAGGCTCGGCCTGCTCATGTACAACTCGTACACTCCGCGGCCTCGCCTGACTTCGCCTTGCCTAGCCATCGCTCGCGACGCTTCTCAACGACCTGAAACGGAGTCACGCGCATGAATTTCTACGCGATCCGCGCCATCTACCTGTTCGAACTGGCGCGCACCTGGCGCACGCTGTTACAGAGCATCGCCACCCCGGTGATCAGCACCTCGCTGTATTTCGTGGTGTTCGGCTCGGCCATCGGTTCGAGCATGACCCAGGTGCAGGGTGTCAGCTACGGCGCCTTTATCGTGCCGGGGCTGATCATGCTGGCGCTGCTCACCGAGAGCATTTCCAACGCCTCGTTCGGCATCTACATGCCCAAGTATTCGGGAACCATCTACGAGGTACTGTCGGCGCCGGTGTCCTACCTGGAAATCCTTATCGGTTATGTCGGCGCGGCGGCGACCAAATCGGTGATCCTCGGGGTGATCATCCTGATCACCGCGCGCCTGTTCGTGCCTTTCGAGATTCTCCATCCGGTGTGGATGCTGGCCCTGCTGGTGCTCACCGCGCTGACCTTCAGCCTGTTCGGCTTCATCATCGGTGTGTGGGCCAACGGCTGGGAAAAACTGCAGATAGTGCCGGCGCTGATCGTTACGCCGCTGACCTTTCTCGGCGGCAGCTTCTATTCGATCAGCATGCTGCCGCCGGTGTGGCAGACGGTGACGCTGTTCAACCCGGTGGTGTATTTGATCAGCGCGTTCCGCTGGAGCTTCTATGGCGTATCCGACGTCAACGTGGCACTCAGCCTGGCGATGATCGCCGGCTTCCTGTTGCTCTGCGTGGCGATCGTCGGCTGGATCTTCAAGACCGGTTACCGCCTGAAGAGTTGAAGCACGTGCTCAGCTTCCGCCGCGCACGCGCTTCTATTCACGTGCAGCAGGGCTAAACTTGCCGGGTGATCTCGTCGTTCAGCCATTGCTTGACCGTCGCCAGGTGAATCTGCTCCTGGGCAAATGGGTGCTGGAAGCTGTCGGCGATGCCGCTCTGCCCGCTGATGCGGGCCAGTTCGATCAGCATCTGCCAGCCAGCGTTGTCGCTCAGTTCGGCGGTCAGCAGGGCATTGAGCGATTGCGCCCAATTGGTTCGCGGGTCGCTGATGACCTGCAACAACCCCATCGACGTCACCCCCATCACATCGGCGCTGGGCGTCATCGCGGAAGGATCGGCGCCGAGTTTTTCCAGCGCCTCTACCAGCAGTTTGAAATGCTCCATTTCCTCGTGATGGAAACGCTCAAGGGTATTCAGTATCTCCCTGTCGCACTCCATGGCCTGGGCTTTGGCGATCAAGGCTTCGTAGAGCCGGGTGCCGGTGCGCTCGAACGCCAGGCGCTCGCCAAGCTTGTCGATCAGCACTTCCGGGCTGACCCCGACCAGCTTGTTCAAGGCGGTCTTGAGCATGCCCTTGGCGGAGCCGGGGAGCGGTACCGAACCTATGCTGTCCGCATCGTCGATGTGGCTGCTGCGCACTAGGGCGATTTTCTGTTCGTCGCCGGCAATGTCCGGCGGTACTTCCCGGGCGGCCTTGAGTTGCTGCTCGCTGTCCAGCGGCGACATTTTCGCCCCGGTGTAGTTGAGTCCCATCTCGGTTGCATTGTGCATTTCGCTTCTCCGCAAAATTAACTGGCCTTCTGACTGAGTTCGGTGCCCGGCGCCCAACGGTATCCGGCCGATGCTGTCTCCGCAGCGACGCCCTCGGCGTTCAACTGGTCGCGGTATTCGCGGCTGGCAGCCCCTTCGTGCTGGCGGTCGACGTAGTCGGTGCCATTGGCGCGCAGGTCGATTTCCTCTTTCAGCACCTTGCGCACGAACTCGCGCTGGCTCTTGAATTCGACGGGCTTGGGCAGCGAATTCCCGAGAATTTCCTGGGGGTCGCGACGCTCATGGGTTTTGAACAACTCGCTGACCAGTTGCAGGTGGCCCAGCTCGTAATCCAGAAAGCGCTCCCAGATCGCCTTGATCCGCGGATTGCTCTCCTGCTCGACGCAGCTGTGGTAGTTGTAAACCTCCATGGCTTCGTGAATCAGCCACTTCTCCAGAAAGCTTTCGTCCGGGTCCTGCAGCGAGCCGTATTGGGTGACGTGCTGTTCCTCAACCGAGGCGATTTCCGCATACAGCTGGCGCGCCACCGGGTCGGCGAAGGTCGGGCCGATATTCATGTAGTAATCGTGGGTCTGGTATTCGGCGGCGGTGATCATCGCGGCGTGGATTTTGGTGATCAGCGCGGCCGAATCGCGTTGATAGGCATTGCGCAGGTCGTCCTGCGGCGCGCGATGGTGCTCGGTGGTCGGGCGGCTGGGGATGATGTCGGTATAGCCTTGCAGAATGTTGTTGGCATCCTTGCCTTCCAGGCGATCGAGCATGGCTGAATAACGATAGAGATGGTCGAAATCCTCCAGCAGGCCGAAGCGATAGGTTTGCGCCTGATACGGGTCGGGCTCTCTCTGCGCGACGGCGGCGGTGACTTCGATGGCCACCTGTTCATAGGCGACAGTGGTTTCCAGCGGCGAGTGATCGGCCGAAAGCAACCAGTTGACCATGGTCGCCTGGTGTTGCTCGACACGTCGCACTTGCGCCAGCGGCAGGCGCAAATCGCCATGAAAGCGTGCGCCTATATGCTTGAGGCGCAGCGCATCGGACTCGATGCCATTCATCAGGATGATACGCACGCGGGTGAAGGCGTCGTCGTCGAGTTTGCTGATCGGCTTGTTGGCCATCTCGCGCCAGGTGAATTTCTGCTGCTCCAAGGGGCAACCCTTGGCATCGAGCAGGCTGGTTAGGGTTTCCATCAGACCTCCGGTTATTCTTAATTCACGAGACCGGTAAATAGCCTCAAGCATGCTGAGTGGCAGTTCCGGCTGTCCGTTTCAGTGAATAGACAAGTGGTCGGTGTTCAGTCTTTTATCGCGCTTTAATAGGTTTTTTGTTGCTCGATAGACAGCTATGGCGGGGTGTTTACGGTTTCGTTATAAATGTTTTTAATAGCGAAACGGCGAAAGCTAGAGTGCAACTAACGAAACGCTGTAAAAGAGCGCTGCAAACGCTGCAATAAAAGTTGAAGAGCGTGCTTGGCAGTCTACTGGGAGGGCGGGTAGTTGCACTGCCGTCAGGGGATCTGGTCACCGGCAGACAGGCATTTGTCGAGAAACCCGCAATGACCGCGCGACCCCAAGCGGCAGCCCGTTCTTGGGCCGCCGCTTGGGGTTTTACTCGGTGCCTTGGCTAGGAGTGGCTGCCGCCGCCATGGCTATGCGAGCCGCCTTTACGGCCCGCTTCCGAGGCTTTTTCGCGGTCGTTGGCGAAGTTGCCTCCGCTGTTCTGGCCGCCTTTGCGGCCGGCTTCGGATGCTTTAGTCCGATCGTTGGCAAAGTTTCCAGGATTGCTGTTACTAGGCATTTTTAAGACTCCTCTTTTAAATGCTAAGGCTGTTGTAGCCTTACGTGTTTTAGGAAACTAGGCCGCACAGTTGGTTCGTAAGGATTTCTGCTGTTATATGTGGCATCGGATAAACGGTATTGTTTTGCGTCATTCAGCGATCAGATTGCCAGCGCTTTAATAGCTACTGGCAGTCCGCTTATTAAAATAAGAGAGCAATAGGTGCGTGCTTATATAGCGCTTGTGCAGCAGGCGCCAGTGCACAAAGTGCTTGGGCAGACAGGTTCTGCGCAATCGCCATTGCACCGCTCAGCAGACCTCGGAGGCACGTTGGCTGAAGACAGCGTTTGGCTTTGCTTGTCCGCTAGCGGGGGGGGGGCTTCGCCGACATATGCGAAACGCGGAAACGACAAGGCCCTGTGAGAACAGGGCCTTGTCGGTATCGATTTGGAGCGGGCGAAGGGAATCGAACCCTCGTTATCAGCTTGGGAAGCTGGAGTAATGCCATTATACGACGCCCGCAGCGGGTGCCTTTATACCGGAGTTCGCAGGCAAAATGAAGCCCGGCTTTGGCAACTCGATGGCGAGTTGCCTGGCCAGGGGCGCGATCATACGGCGATAGCGTGGTGCAGATCGGTCTGCATACGGTAGTTGGCAACCGCGCGAGACGGGGCCTGTAAAAAGCCCAGTACGGCGGCTCGGCTTTGCAGCCAGGCGTTTTTATGTTCCATATCGAGGAAGTGCCCAGCATTTTTGATGGTGGCGAACTGGCAATGCTCGATGTGATCCGCGAACAGACGGGTGTCTTCGGGGGTGGTGTAGGCATCGTGCTCGCCATTGACGAACAGTAGCGGAACATCGATGGATGACAGGCATTCCATCTGGCAGTGCGTGTCGAGGTGCATCACCTGGCTGATGTGCGAGTGCATCTGGCGATACTCGTGGGCATCCAGCGTGCTGATGTGGCGGTGGTTGTAGCGCTTGAACAGGGACGGCAGGTATTGGCCGATGGTGCTGTTGATCAGGTGCCCGGCACTGTCGCCATCGAGGGCGTGCAAGTGGGTCAGGGCGCTGTCGAGGTAGTCGAGCATCGGCCGGTTGAGCAGGGGCGAGAAGGAGCTGATGACGGCTTTTTCGATCAGGGCTGGGCGCTGTGCCAGGGCCAGCATGGCGGCGACGCCACCCCACGAGAACGACAGTAGATGCTTGGCCTGGAAGTGCTCGATCAGCTTGAGCAGGATCTGCGCTTCGTCTTCCTTGCTGATCGGCCGGTTATGGCTGTTGTGCGGCTTGGACTGGCCGGCATAGGGCTGGTCGTACAGCACCACGTTGAAGTGCGGGTGCAGGTAGCGCAGCGTTTGTGCGAATGAGGCGGTGGTGGCGAGCGAGCCGTTGACCAGAATGATGGTCTTGTGCGCAGCCGGGTTAGCGTAGAACTCCGTGTGAACCTTGTAGGTTCTGTTGATATCGATGACAGCGATAGCTGGCTTCATATCGTTTCCTCCTGGCGCAAAATTGGGCATGGCTAGCGAACCAAGGTCGTTAACCGGGCAAATAGGACAGTCAGGAAAGCGCCCAAACATGACAAACAGACGTCAGGCGGGATATTTTTATAAGTTATTTATTTTCAATCAGTTAGGGCTGAAACAGCTCGTCCGCCGCAGCCCTGGAAGGGTGCGGGGCAACTTCGTGTTACCAGGCAGGAACCCACATTCGCGCAGTGCGCAACAACCGAAAGAACGCTTGGATGGCTCTTGTGACTGTCTAGTCACGTTAAGACCTTGTGGTTGGATTTAAGCAGCGACCCTGGACCCTGACAAGCGTTTATTCGCATAGGAAGCTACCGTTTATCGGGTGGCGACGCTTGGGTGTGACTCGGCGCCGAATTGGCGTCGGTGCCGGTTAAATACTGGCGATTTCTTGCGCCGTCAACGCACGGTACTGGCCAGGCGCCAGGTTTGGATCGAGCTGAACTGCACCCATGCTCACACGATGCAGGCCGACGACCGGGTTGCGGAAGTGCCCGAACATGCGTTTGACCTGATGATAGCGACCCTCGAACAGCGTCAGCCGGGCCTGCCGCGGCGCGAGTATCTCCAGCACGGCGGGCAGGGTGGTCAGGTCTTCATAAGCGAAGTACAGGCCGCGGGCGAAGACCTCGACGCAGGCAGGCTCGATCAGGTCGCGGGTCTCGACGCGGTAGACCTTGGCTTGCTTGCCGGCGGGGCTGGTGGCGCGGCGCGACCATTGGCCGTCGTTGGTCACCAGCAGCAGACCGCTGGTGTTGAGGTCCAGGCGTCCGGCTAGATGCAGCTCGTGTTTGTCCGGCTCGTCGAATAGATCGAGTACGGTGCGGTGTTCGGGATGTTCGGTGGCGCTGACCACGCCGGGCGGTTTATGCAGCATGAAATAGCGTGCGGCCTTGCCGGCCTGCAGCAGTTGGCCGTCGAGTTCGATGCGGCTGAACACCCGGACTTCGCAACGACCGTCGCGAACCGCCTGGCCGTCCACCCACACCCGCCCGCTGGCGAGGAGGTGACGTACTTCCTGGCGGCTGAAGGCGGGCAGGTTGCTGAGGAAGCGATCGAGGCGCATCAGTTTGCCGAGTTGTCGGTATCAGCCTGCGGCAAGCCTTGCGCGCAACGCGGGCACAGGCAGGCGCGGTCGCGCTCGGCGACGGGCAGGCTAGCGAGCCGCTGGGGATCGATGCGCACCTCGAAACACCAGCATTGCTTCACCGGTTGCTCCGCGCTCGCCTGGGCGCATTGGTTGAGTTGCCCACAACGCGGGCAATGGACGGCCGAGGCGCTCATGATTGTTCTTCGCAGAGGCGATTGCGCCCCCCTTGTTTGGCGCGGTAGAGCGCGCGGTCGGCACGCAGCAGCAGTTGTTCGAGGGACTCCTCGGCGTGCAGCTGCGCCAGGCCAATGCTGGTGGTGATGTGCAGGGCGCTGCCGTTGTAGTGGAACTCGCTCTGTTCGGTTTGTCGGCGGATTTTCTGCGCCAGCACGCGGGCCTGTTCCACCGAGGTGTCCTTGAGCAGCAGGACGAATTCCTCGCCGCCCCAACGGCAGAGGATGTCCGACTGGCGCAGGTCGTCGCGCAGGTTATGGGCGAAGCCGCGCAGTACCTGATCGCCCGCCTGATGGCCATGGGTGTCGTTGAGTTCCTTGAAGTTATCCAGGTCGAGCAGCAGTGCGCAGAGTTCGCCCTGGTTGCGCCGCGTCTCTTGCAGTGCCTGGTTGGCCAGCAGATCGAAGCCGCGACGGTTGAGCAGTTCGGTCAGTTGGTCGGTGGTGGCCAGCGCGGTGATCCGCGCCTGATAACGGCGCAGCGCGACACCGACGATGGTGACGACGATGGCAGTCACCAGCAGGCACACCAGTAGGTTCAGGTATAGCGATGTGCGGATACCCGCGAGTGCACCGTTCTCGTGTTTGTCGACGAACAGGTACCAGTTCAGCTCGGGAATGAAGCGCACGTTGAGGAAGTGGTTGCGGCCGTTTTCCTGGTACTGGAAGTTGCCGCTTTGCGGTTCTGACTGCGGCATCAGGCTGCTCAGGCCGGGCAACTCGCCAAGCGTCTGGCCGGCCTTGGCGCCCATCGCGCCACCGCTGGTGCCGGTCAGCACGACATGGCCCGAGGGATCGACGAAGAACACGCTACGGTTATAACGCTGCTGGTAGGTGTCGATCAGCTCGACCACGTCATCCACGGTGAGGCCGACGCCGGTCGCGCCGATAAAGCGGTGCTGGTAGTCGAACACCTTGTAGTTGATGAAGACAGTGAGGCGGTCCTGGTTGGCCATGTCGACGTCGACGTTGATCTCGTAGGGCGCCTGCATGTCGCGTACGCGAAAGTACCAGGCGTCGCGCGGTTCGGCTTTGTCGATCTGCTTGAGTACGCCTTTGGCCTGGTAATAGGTGCGGCTCTGCTCGGAGATAAAGAAGCTGGTCACGGTGCCGTAGTGTTCCTGCACCTCCTGCAGGTAACGGGTGATCTGCCCGACATCGCCTTCGCCGGCGATCGCCCAGTCGCGCATGTAGGTATCGCGCGACATCATCGAGGAAATCAGGATCGGCCGTATCAGGTCCTTCTGGATTTCCGAATAGACGTTATCCGAGGTCAGCGGCAGCTCGGTATTGACGATGCTGGCACGGATCGAATCGAGCGCGCTGTAGTAGCTGACCAGCGAAGTGGTGATAAAACCGCATCCGAGCAACACCAGGATCAGCAGTATCAGCGGTCGTTGCCGGGCGGTGGGGAAAAGGCGAAGCATGCAGGGCTCTACCGGCAGAAAAGGTGGGCGCTATTGTAGCCTTGTCGCAAATGCCGTGCCGGCTAATCCAAGGTGCCTGGCCGGAGGGGATATGCGCTCGGCGGTCCCTTCGTTGCGTTCGCGTCTTTGTGGCCCGGATGCAATGTGAATCCTATGTTTATCTGCAAGGCCTGCGAAACCCGTAGGGCGGACATGCCGAAGGCTTGTCCGCCATTTCGGTGCCCGCCGCTCGTTCAGGCTACTGCACCTTGCTTCGCAAATATGCGCGCCAGCCGCCGAAGTGGCTGATATCGGTTGCGCCCGCCAGGCCGTAAGGTTCGCAGATAAAGCCGCTTTCCCAACTGCCGTCGGCCAACTGCACCTTGCCCAGCCCCAGCGGCGCCGGGATCCCGGTGAGAAAGGAGCCCAGCTCGGCGCTCGGCAGCTCCCAGACTTCCACATCGATCGCCACGCCGCCCTCGGCGACGCGGACCATGCCGGGCCTGAAGGGTGGCCCTCCGGCCAGGGCATGCAGTCGATAGTCGGCTGAACTCTGGGTCGCTTCGATCAGCTTGCCACCGCGCTGCTTGAGCTGCCAGTTCAGCGGCAGGCCGTCCAGGTGCGCGCCGCAGACCACCAGGCGCGCGCGGTCGTGGCGCGCGGCGTTGTCCGGTGCGGCGGCTGACAGACTGCGTTCACCGACCAGCGGCACGCTGCTCTGGCGTTGCATGGCATCGGCCAGGCTGAGCAGATATTGGTCGGTAAAGGCGCGGCCGAACAGGGTCACGCCCCAGGGCAGGTCATTCGCCATAAAACCGGCCGGCACGGCGACCGCGGCGTAGTCGAGCATATTCATAAAATTGGTGTAGTAGCCGAGGTCGGAGTTGCGTGCGACCGGCTCGGCGTGCAGCTCGGCCAGGGTCACCGGGCGCGGGTAGGCCGGGGTCAGCACGCAGTCGAGGTCGGTCAGGGTGCGGTCGCAGATCGCCTTGAGTTCCTGTAAGTGGTACTGGGCGCGGAAAGCATCCACCGCGCTGATGCCTGACGCTTTTTCCAGCACCGCGCGGATCACCGGCAGCACGACATCGGGCTGAGCTTCGATCAACTCACCGGCGACACTGTAACGCTCGGCGACCCAGGGCCCGGCGTAAAGCAGGCGCGCGGCTTCGAGGAAGGGCGCGAAATCGATTTCGACCGGCTCACCGCCCAGGGCTTGTAGCCGTTCGATGGTGGCAGCGAACAGTGCCGGGCTTTCGCTGCAACCGAGAAATTCCAGTTGCTGGGGCACGCCGAAGCGAAAGCCCGGGCGCGGTGTGCCGAACGCGCTGGCGTCGTTCCATAGCGGATTGGCGCGGCTATAGGCGTCGCGCGGGTCGAGCTTGGCGGTCAGCGCCAGCAACTGGCTGGCCTCGGCGGCGCTGGCGGTGAAGTAGGTAACGCAATCCAGGGTGCGGCAGGCGGGCACCACGCCAGCTGTGGAAATCAGGCCCTTGGTGGCCTTCAGACCGACCAGATTGTTCAATGCCGCTGGCACCCGGCCGCTGCCTGCTGTGTCGGTGCCGAGGGCGAAGCTGGCGACGCCGAGCGCCACCGCCAGGGACGAACCGGCGCTGGAACCGCCGGACGGGTAGTCCGGGTGCACGCTGTTGCGGCATTCGCCATAGGGCGAGCGGGTGCCGTTGAGGCCGGTGGCGAACTGGTCGAGGTTGGTCTTGCCCAGCGGGACGGCGCCGAGGGCGATCAGTTGCTCGACGATGGTCGCGCTGCGCTCGGGGGTATAGGCGAAGGCCGGGCAGGCGGCGGTGGTTGGCACACCGGCCAGGTCGATATTGTCCTTGATCGCGAAGGGTACGCCGTAAAGCGGCAGCTCGGCGGCGGATTTGCCATCCAGTGCGGTCAGATAGGGTTCCAGTTCCTCGGCGCTGAGCAGATGGATAAACAGATTGAACTCGGGATTGAGCGCCGCAGCCTTCTCATGTAAGGCGGCGATCAACTGACGTGGGCTCAGGCTGCCGCTCTGGTAAGCGGCTTTCAGTGCGCCCAGGCGCAGGTTGAATTGGTGGTTCATGTCAGGCTTCCTCGTTTATTGCGAGTCCGCTTGGTGGGTCGATGAAGCGTGACCCACCCTACGGTGAGAGGTCGTCGGGTGGATCGGGGCGCGTAGCCGGCGCTTTATCCATCCACCGTCGATGTTCGAGTATCGCGATCAGGGCGGTGGGCCCGGTTGGTGGATCGGTGAAGCGTGATCCACCCTACGGCTCTTGCAAAACCACCACGCGCTGGCCGGCGCGCACTGGCGAGCCGGGTTGCACACGCACCTCGCTGACCACGCCATCGCGCGGCGCGAGCAGGGGGATCTCCATCTTCATCGACTCGAGAATCACCAGCACATCGCCGGCCTTTACCGTCGCGCCGACTTCCACCTGCACCTGCCAGAGGTTGCCGGCGATATGGCTTTCTATGCCGTGCTGGCCGGCGCCGAGCGGCGCGTCTTCGCCCAGATCCGGGGCGACCTCCTCGCTGTCGAAATGCGCCTGGCCGGATTCGATCCAGCGCTGGCGCTCAGCATCGAAGGCGCCGCGTTGTTGGGCGCGGAAGGCGGCTATACCTTCGGCTTCCTCGTTGAGAAAGGCCTGGTAGTCGTTAAGTGCCAGCTCGCTGTGCTCGATGCGCAGTGGGTAGCGGCCGAGCGGGAAGTCGCGGCGGATACGCAGCAGCTCGTCGGCGGATACCGGATAGAAGCGGATCTGGTCGAAGAAGCGCAGCAGCCAGGGCTTGCCATCGAACGCCGCCACCTCCCGGTAGCGGTTCCACATCTGCAGGGTGCGGCCGACGAACTGGTAGCCGCCGGGGCCTTCCATGCCGTACACGCACATATAGGCGCCGCCGATGCCGACCGAGTTTTCCGCGGTCCAGGTACGCGCCGGATTGTATTTGGTGGTGACCAGGCGATGCCGCGGGTCCAGCGGAGTGGCCACCGGCGCGCCGAGATACACATCGCCCAGGCCCATCACCAGATAGCTGGCTTCAAAGACAGTTCTGTACACCTCATCGAGGTTGGGCAGGTCGTTGATGCGGCGGATAAATTCCAAATTGCTCGGGCACCAGGGCGCGTCCTTGCGCACCGTGATCATGTATTTCTCGATTGCCAACTGGCAGGCCGGATCGTCCCAGGACAGCGGTAAATGCACGATGCGCGAGGGCACCTTGAGGTCTCGCGCGGCGCACACCGCATCCCATTCACCGACGATCACGGCCAGCAGATTGGCCAGCGACAGGGTTTCCGGCTGGTAGTGCACCTGCAATGAGCGGATGCCGGGCGTCAGGTCGATGACCCCGTTGAGCTGCTTGGCCTCAAGCGCCTGCATCAGCGCATGGCCGCGAAAGCGCAGCACCAGATCCAGTTCCGCTGCACCGATTTCCAGCAGCAGGTGGGTATCGCCGGACAGGCGCGCGACCAGGCGTTTATCCGCTTCGCCGATATCCAGAACGATAGGGGAGGTGAGGGCGTTTTCTTGTATAGGAGCGGCCTTGGCCGCGATTGGGTTGTTGATTTGATCGCGGCCAAGGCCGCTCCTACGAAGGCTCGCGCACTCGAGGTTTTTGGTTTTGGCCAATTGCCGGGCGGCTTCGATGCTGACTGGAGCAAAGCGCACCTTATCCCCCGCCTTAAGCTGCCCGAGTTGCCACAAATCCGCCTCGATAATGGTCACCGGGCAAACAAATCCGCCCAGGCTCGGTCCGTCCGGGCCGAGGATTACCGGCATGTCGCCGGTGAAATCCACCGCACCGATGGCGTAGGGGTTGTCATGGATATTCGAGGGGTGCAGGCCGGCCTCGCCGCCGCTGTCGCGCACCCATTCCGGTTTCGGCCCGATCAGGCGCACGCCGGTGCGGCTGGAGTTGAAATGCACTTCCCAGGCGGTGGCGAAGAAGGTCTCGATATACGCCGGGGTGAAATATTCCGGCGCGCCGTGGGGGCCGTAGATCACGCGGATTTCGCGTACGGTGGGCAGTTCGGCGCAGAGTTCGACCGGTAGCTGCGCGCCGGCATTGATATCGGCGAGAGGTGGAA
This sequence comes from uncultured Pseudomonas sp., assembly GCA_966210435.1. GTDB lineage: Bacteria > Pseudomonadota > Gammaproteobacteria > Pseudomonadales > Pseudomonadaceae > Aquipseudomonas. The sequence continues at coordinate 78,962 of CBIHLF010000019.1, forward strand.
GATGCAGCACATCGCCGGCGCGCAACGCGCGGCCGCCATGACCACCGAATTGGCCGAGGGTAAAGGTGCTTTTGCTGCCGAGGTAGTCCGGTACTTGTAGGCCGCCGCGCAGACACAAATAGCTGCGTGCACCCGCGCCCTGGATAGTGCCGAGGCTGAGGGTGCTACCGGCCTTGATCAGCAGCGCGGAATTCAGTGGTTGCTCGACGCCGTTGACGCTCAGCGGAATAGGCGCGCCGGTCACCGCCACTACCGCGTCGGTGTTGAAGCGCAGCGTCGGCCCGCTCATGGTGATTTCCAGGGCGGCGGCGCCTTGCTCGTTACCCAGCAGGCGGTTGCCCAGGCGCAGCGCGCGATCGTCCATCGGCCCGGATGGCGGTACGCCGACGGCCCAGTAACCGAGGCGACCGGGGAAGTCCTGCACGGTGGTCTGGGTGCCGGCGCTAAGCACTTCGAAGGTGGTGGCTTGGTAGCTCAAGTTCTCCAGGCAGCGGGTCCAGGGATTGCCGCTGGCGAAGGGTGCATCTTTGAGTATCTGCCGCAGGTAGTCGCGGTTGCTTTCCACGCCGTAGAGCACGCTATCGGCCAGGGCCTGATCGAGCGCGGCGCTGGCTGAATCGCGAGTCGGTGCCCAGGTGATAAGTTTGGCGATCATCGGGTCGAAGTACGGCGGGATTTCGCAGCCGGCCTCGACCCAGGTGTCGATGCGCAGGGCTTTGCCGTCGGTGGGCGGGAACTGCACGGCTGTCAGCAGGCCGGGGCTGGGCTGAAAATCCCGGCCCGGGTCTTCGGCATACAGCCGAGCCTGAATGGCATGGCCGCTGGGTTTTAGCGTCTTCGCCAGTTCGCTTAACGGGGCCAGATCGCCGGCCGCCAGTTCGATCATCCAGCGCACCAGATCGACGCCCCAAACCTGTTCGGTGACGCCGTGCTCAACCTGCAAGCGGGTGTTCACCTCTAAAAAGTAGAAGCGTGCGGCTTCGCTGTCGTAGACGAATTCCACGGTGCCGGCGCTGCGGTAACTGACCGCCTTGGCCAGCTGGATCGCCGCCGCGCAGAGTTCTTCGGCCATGCCGGCCGGTAGATTCGGCGCCGGGGTTTCTTCCAGCACCTTCTGGTTGCGCCGTTGCACCGAGCAGTCGCGCACGCCAAGGGCGAGGACTTCGCCTTGACCATCGCCGAATACCTGCACTTCCAGATGACGGGCGCGTTGGATGTATTTTTCGATAAACACGCCGCTGTCGCTGAAGTTGTTCTGCCCCAGGCGCTTGACCGCTTCGAAGGCTTCGCTCAGTTCGCCGACGTCGTTACATACGCGCATGCCGATACCGCCACCGCCGGCGGTGCTTTTCAGCATCACCGGGTAGCCAACCTGCTCGCCAGCACTGAGCGCGGCGTCGAGGTTTTCCAGCAACTCGGTGCCTTCGAGCATCGGTACGCCATGCTGTTTGGCCAGGGCGCGGGCGGTGTGCTTGAGGCCGAACACCCGCAGCTGTTCGGGCGTCGGGCCGACAAAGGCGATACCCGCCGCTTCGCAGGCTTCGGCGAAGGCGGCGTTTTCCGAGAGAAAGCCGTAACCGGGGTGGATCGCCGTAGCGCCGCTTTGCTTGGCCACGACGAGAATCTTCTCGACTTGCAGGTAGGTGCCGGCAGCCGGGCCTTCGCCGAGGCTATGGGCCTCGTCCGCCTGCTGGATATGCAGGCTGGCGGCGTCGGCCTCGGAGTACACGGCCACGCCTTTGACTTCAAGTGCATGCAGGGTGCGCAGAATGCGGCAGGCAATAGCGCCGCGGTTGGCGATCAGCAGTTTGGTGAACATCAGCAAAACCCTCGAAAGGGAAAGCGGGCCGTCCCGCGGTATTCGGTCTGCACCCCGGTCGTCCGGGGTGGGGCATTCAGTTCCCTCTCCCTTTTGGGAAAGGCGCCTTTAGTGTTGTGTTGGGCCTGCTTCCCTCACCCCCGGCCCCTCTCCCGGGGGGAGAGGGGAGACAAGCGGGTTGTTTAGATGTCGGCTTTCAATCCCACACCAGCACCTCGGCGGGGGTCGGGTTGTAGCCGTTGCAGGGGTTGTTCAGCTGCGGGCAGTTGGAGATCAGTACGATCACGTCCATATGCGCGAGCAGCTCGACATATTTGCCGGGTGCGGAGATGCCGTCTTCGAAGGTCAGACCGCCCTCCGGTGTCACCGGCACGTTCATAAAGAAGTTGATATTGGCGCCGATGTCGGCCTTGTTCAGGCGGCCGTCGTGCAGGCTGGCGCGCAGGAAGTTGTCGCGGCAGCTGTGCATATAGCGCTTGTCCAGGGCGTAGCGCACCGTGTTGCTTTCCTGGGCGCAGGCGCCGCCGAGGGTGTCGTGACGGCCGCAGGTGTCGGCGACGATGCTCAGCAGCGGGTTGCCGAGGTTGGAGTAGAGCACCGTGCCGGTGGTCAGGTAGACGCTGTTCTGCTTGCGCAGCGTGCGCTGCGGGTCGTAGCGCTCGCGTGGATTGCGCGCGTTGTAGAACAGGGTATCGACCGCCTGGTTGCCTTCCAGATCGAGCAGGCGCAGGGTTTGCCCTGCCTTCACTTCGCAGAGAAAGGGTTCGCCAGCGCCGATGGTGGCGCGGTAGCTGGCGGCCTCGGGGTGCTTGTCGCTGTGGATAAGAGTCATCTTGGCCGCCCTTAGATATACAGACGTTCGGTGTTGTGGAAACCGCGCGCGTTCTCCGGCCGCGAGCTGCGGCAGAGCACGCTGATGCCGTCGCTGGCCACCGCGTGCCAGGACAGCTGCACCGGTTTGGGCGCGTATTCGGGGGCGGGGTCCATGGGGTGTTGCAGGGCGCTGAGCACCACCAGGGTATCCATAGGCGCGTACAGCTCGATGTAGTCGCCGGCCTTGGAATTACCGGGCTGGAACTGGAAGCCGCCGTCCCTATCCACCGTCACCTTGCTGAACAGGTTCAGGCACATCAGCAGGTCCTGCAGATTGAGGTTCCACTTGCCCATTTCCACCAGCAGGTTGTCCACGCCGTTGCGGAAGAAGCCGTTGCGCAGTTCCTGATAGCGTCCCTGGCCGTACTTCTCGGCTACTTCCTCGGCGTTCAATACGCCGCCGAAACTGTCGTGCCAGCCGCAGGTATCGGTGGTGATCGCAGCAAGCACGCGACCCATATCCGAATACAGGCAGTGGCCGGCAGTGAGCTTGGCGGTGTGCTGGCACTTGAGTGTGTCCGGCAGGTTGAGGCGCTCGCTCTTTTCCGCGGCGTTGAGCAGCAGCAGGCTGACGTTGGCGCCGCCTTCGATATCGGTGATGCGCAGCAATTGGCCGCGCTTGAGCACGAAGGAGGTGTGACCGCCGCCGGGTACGAGTTCTTCGTACAGGGTCGGGCGCAGGGTCAATGAGGCCGTCATTACAAGGCTCCTTGCAGATGGGGTTGCAGACGGGCGGCGAGCGCCGGCAGCGCGGCCGCACGGCGCTCGCCGTTCAGGGGGATGTCGTAGGTGATGCGCGCGCCGTAGGCGTTGGGCGCCTGTGGGTCGAGGCGCACCTTGTCGAAGACCAGGATGCGCGTGCCCAGGCTGAAGCCCTCGGCAAGGTCGTGAGTGACCATAAATACGGTCAGCTTGGTTTCGTTCCACAGTTCCAGCAGCAGGGCGTGCATATCCTTGCGGATACCCGGGTCGAGAGCACCGAACGGCTCGTCGAGCAGCAGCACGCGCGGTTTCATGATCAACGCCTGGGCGATCGCCAGGCGCTGCTGCATGCCACCGGACAGCTGCGCCGGGTATTTATCCAGGGCGTGGGCGAGACCGACTTTGCTCAGCATATGCGCTGCCTGGTCGCGGGCGTCGCTCTTGGCGCGGCCGAATAGCCGGCCCAACAACTTCGAGCGCGGCAGTTCCAGGCCGATGGCGACGTTGTCCAGCACGCTCAGGTGCGGGAACACCGAGTAGCGCTGGAACACCACGCCGCGACTGGCGTCCGGCTCGGCGGTCAGGGGCTCGCCGGCCAGCAGAATCTGCCCGCGGCTGGCACGCTCCTGGCCCAGCAGCAGGCGCAGAAAGGTCGATTTGCCGCAGCCGGAGGCGCCGACCAGGGTGCAGAATTCGCCTTCGTCGATATTCAGGTTGAGGCGTTCGAGCACGACCTGGTCGCCGTATTCCTGCCAGACGTTTTTCACCTGAATGAAGGCGCTGCTTGTTTTATCGCTCATGCCTTGGCCCCCTCGTACCAGGGGAAGCACAGCCGGGCGAGCTGACGCAGGCTCAGGTCCATCAGCCAGGCGAGCAGGGTGATCCAGGCCACATAGGGCAGGATCACGTCCATCGCCATATAGCGGCGTACCAGGAAGATCCGGTAGCCGAGGCCGTCGGTGCTGGCGATGGCTTCGGCGGCGATCAGGAACAGCCAGGCCGAGCCGAGCACCAGGCGCAGGGCGATCAGCAGGCGCGGCAGCAGATGCGGCAGCACCACCCGCAGAATCAGGGTCCAGGTGGTGGCGCCGAGGGTTTGCGCCTTGATCAGCAGTTCCGGCGGGATTTCGCGGGCGCGCTGTTCCAGATCGCGGGCCAGCACCGGGGTCACGCCTACCACGATCAACATCACCTTGGATAATTCGCCGAGGCCGAAGGCGATAAACAGTACCGGCAATATCGCCAGCGGCGGCACCATCGACAGCACCGTGAGCAGCGGCGAAAGCGGTGCGCTGAACAAGGGCAGGGTGCCGGCGGCGATGCCCAGGCACAGCCCCGCCAGCGCCGCGATGCCGAGACCCATGGCCAGGCGTTTGAGGCTAGCGCCGGTGTCCTGCCAGAACAGGTAGTTGCCGCTGCGTTTGTCCTCGGTGAAGGCCAGACGGTCGACTGCCGCCGCCATCTGGCTGGCGCTCGGCAGCAGCTTGTCGTTGGGGTTCTCCGCCAGGCGCTGCGCCGAACCGGTGAAGTAGGCGAACAGCAGCAGGGCGAAGGGCAGCAGGATCAGCAGCAGACGACCGCTGCGGTCCGGGTGTCGGTTGATCAGGCGCATGGCAATTACTCGTGTAGCCGCTTTGTTGTGCGTAGGGTGGATGACGCTTTTTTCATCCACCATGAGGCCGCGTGGTGGTGAATGGCTGAAGCGTCATCCACCCTGCTCGAGGCCGTTTACGCGAAGGCGCTCGGTTACAGCTTTCCGTCGGCCGCCATCTGCATATAGCTCGGATCGAAACGCAGCTTGAGGTTGCCCTGGTCGCCGGTGGTTACGCCCTTGGCGAAGCTCATGCCGATGGCTTCGGCGTTCGCCGCGCCTTCGCCGAGCAGGCCGTGGCTGTGGGAGAAGGCCGCGACCTTGCTCATGGTGGTCGGCAGCGCCGGGCTGGTGGCGAAGGCCACGGCGTCCTTGGCCGCATAGAACATCTTGGTTGCCGCCAATTGCGCTTCGTAGCCGGCCAGATCGGTGCCTGAGGCCTTGGCCATGTGCTCGCGGGCAGCCTTGCCGGCGGCGTTGTCGGCGCTCATGGTCGCCATGATTTCGTACCAGGCGCCGGCCAGCGCCTTGCCGAAGGCCGGGTTGTCCTTGAGGGTGTCGCTGTTGACCACCATCAGGTCGATGATTTCGCCGGGGATCTGGCTGGAGTCGAACACCTTGGTCACGCCCGGAGTCGCTTCGACTTCCGCCAGCAGCGGGTTCCAGGTGGTGACGGCCTTGACATCATCGGTGGCGAAGGCGGCCACCAGATCGGCATCCGAGGTGTTGACCACGCTCAGGTCCTTCTCGCTCAGGCCGACGCTTTCCAGGCCTCGGGCGAGCAGGTAATGGGAGACGGACAGCTCAACCAGGTTGACCGGCTGGCCCTTGAGGTCGGCCAGGGTCTTGTTCTCGCCCTTGACCACCACACCGTCGTTGCCGTTGGAGAAGTCGCCGATGATCAGCGCGGTAGAGTCGATGCCCCCAGCCGCCGGGATGGTCAGCGCGTCCATATTGGTCATGGTGCAGCCATCGAACTGGCCGGCGCTGTACTGGTTGATCGATTCGACGTAGTCGTTGATCTGCACCACATCGATATTGATGTCGTACTTTTTCGCCCATTTCTCGACGATGCCTTCGGCTTGGCCGTATTCCCAGGGCATCCAGCCGGCGTAAATGGTCCAGCACACACTGAAGTCGGTTTTGGCGGCCGCGTGGCCGTTGAGGCTGATGGCGGCAGCAAGGCCGGCCGCGAGAAGGGAGCACAGACGGGGCATACGCATAAAGAACCTCCAAATCGAGAGTGGGCGGGCAGGAGTTCGCGGCGGTTCCCCCTTTCAGGGGCGCGTTCTCCCGGGCTTTTATCCCGCCGTGTAACCTCGAAGGAGGTCGCCAACTCTCGGACCAGTCGCCCGTCCGTGCCTGAGGCTGCGAACGGGCCGGAACCCTAGTCGGCTATTGCAAATTGTGGTGCCGCGATCCCGCCGAGACGGGTTATTCCTGCACACTGTAGTTATTGCGAACATCGTGCCAGGTGGTTGGCTGGCTCTAGCCTTGGCGTTTGCTGCGGTATGCGGGTCAGGAATGCTTAATTCATGGGCGAAAGTGGTGCGCGTAATTGGGTGGTGCCGCTTTATGGGGCGTCTGGTCGTCGATCAATTGCAGTCGCTCGGCGGGTCCAGCCGCTGGAATGCGAGCCGCACCCTGGTTCCCATTGCCGATTTGTGGTGTGGGCAGGCTATAACCTCCGCGGGTTTTCCTTTAGTCGGTCGGCTTGTACCAGGCGAGGACTGTGCCGGCCCTCACAGCTTGATGAGCGGCCTGGCGAACAACGGGGATTTTTCTAGGTCCAATGATTGTTCAAAGCCATCATGATGGCGAGTTGCCCGAAAGGGGGCTCGCCCCAGGCTTGGGACACTGTAGTAACGGCGGTCGACGCAGTCCGTCGTGGCAAATATGAAGGTAGTAGCTATGAGAAGTTTGATTGGGTTGTTCCTTGCGGGTTTTCTGATTGTCACCCTGCCGGCTTGCAGTTTGAGATTGCCCGGGATCGGCATCGATATCGGCGATGGCGGCGGTGGTCCACCCCATTGCCCGCCGGGCCAGGCGAAAAAAGGGCGCTGCTAGCTTCTCACGGGGCCTTGTTCGCAGCCGTGGCGTTCAAGGCACCGGCCCTCCTGCAGGCGCCGCCGGCCCAGGACACAAATTGTCATGGAATCGCTCGGCGGGCGCCTGCTTTCGGTCATCGGCCGTTGTCTATTGAATAGGGATCAATCCTGGCGTCGACAATGGTCGACGTTGCACGGCCGAGGTAAGCCGCCATGTCTTACAAATCCATAGTTGTTGCGTTGTTGGGGCTGTCGTTAACCGGTTGTGCGGTATACGGCGGCGGTGGCTATGGGCATCGTGGTTATGATCGCGGCTACACGACGGTCTATTACCGAACCCAGCCCTACCCTGTGTATGTCGTGCCGCGCTACGAGCGCCACGATAACCATTATCGGCAGCACTACTATGTGCGGGCGCCGCTTCCCCCTCGTTACCAATCTCCGCGTCACTCAGACCGCCACGACTATCGCATTGCCCAGCCGCAGGCCCGTTGGGATGACCGGCGGGGCCGGGTAGACGATCGTCGGCATCAGCAGCATTCGCAGGGACGCTACGACGACCGGCGTCGCGGCTGGGAGCAGCGCAACTAGTTCCTCCGCTCGACTCGATAGCTCTTCGAGGCTTTTCTGACCTTATCCGGTGCGGCATACAAGTGCCGCGCCGCCAACTCCCGCCTGTTCAGTAGCTCCTTTGCCGATTGTGTTTTCTCCCTGCGGCCCGCACCATTGCCGCCGTCGTGTTGGGGGAAGTCGCAGTGTGCTGACGGGCCGTATTGAAATGCTGCGTGCATGCTTTGGCAGAGGCTGGCCGATCGTTGGCCTGTTGTGCCTGCTGCTAGGTATCGGCGGGTTGCAGGCCGATTGGGATTTCGAGCGTATCCAGCGCCGTGCGGAGCAGCTGTATGGCCCGCTGGGCGATGCGCGTGAGCGTCTCGACGACTGGCGGCGGCTGCTACGCGAGCAGCTCGGCGTGGACGAGTTGGCGCAGCTCAAGGCCGTCAATCGCTTCTTCAATCTGCGTCTGCGCTTTCGCGACGACGTGCAAGTCTGGCACGTACGTGATTATTGGGCGACACCAGTCGAGGCGCTGTTTCGTGGCGCTGGCGACTGTGAGGACTATGCGATCGCCAAGTACTTCAGCCTGCGTCAGCTCGGGGTGCCGAGCGAGAAACTGCGAATCACCTACGTCAAGGCCTTGCGCTTGAACCAGGCGCATATGGTGTTGACCTACTATGCCTATCCCGACGCCATGCCGTTGGTGCTGGATAACCTGATCGACGCCATTGAGCCGGCCAGCCAGCGCAGCGATCTGTTGCCGGTTTACGCCTTCAATGCCGAGGGGCTGTGGTTGCCCGGCAAAGGTGGCGGCAAGCCGGTCGGCGACAGCAAGCAGCTGTCGCGTTGGCAGGATTTGCTGAGAAAAATGCGTGCCGAGGGCTTTCCTTGAACACGCTGCGAAGGAGTCATTGATGTCATTGTTCAAGCAGTTGTTTATCGCCATCTGCGTGCTGATGCTGGTGAATTTTGGCGGCAGTTTTCTGGTCAGCGTGGAGAGCTCGCGCGAGCAACAGGTCAACCAGTTGCGCGCGCATGCCCAGGATGCGGCGACCGCGCTGGGGCTGTCGCTCAGCCCGCATATCAAGGATGTGGCGATGATCGAGCTGATGGTCAGTTCGATCTTCGACAGCGGCTATTTCGAAAGCATCCGGGTGGTCGATCTGACTACCAACGAATTGCTGGTCGAGCGCACTGGCGTGCCGGTCAAGGGCGATGCGCCCGCCTGGTTCGTCGATCTGGTCGACCTGGCGCCGGCGCGTGGCGATGCGATCGTCAGCGATGGCTGGCGTCAGGCTGCGCAGGTGCAGGTCGTCAGCCACCCGCTGTTCGCGGTCGGCAAACTCTGGGAGAGTGCGCTGGGCAATCTGCTTTGGCTGGCCCTGAGCGGGGTCTTGTGCGTGTTGCTGGGCTGGCTGCTGCTCAAGCGCCAATTGCGTCCGCTGGATTACATGGTCGAGCAATCCAACGCCATCGCCCGTCGCGAGTTCCTCAGCCTGGCGGATTTGCCGAAAACCCCCGAGTTCCGTCGGGTGGTCAATGCGATGAACCAGATGGTCGGCAAGCTCAAGGCGCTATTTGCCGAAGAGGCCGCGCGCAGCGAGTCGCTGCGTGCCGAAGCCTATCAGGACAACCTCACCGGGCTGGCCAACCGCCGCTATTTCGACCTGCAGCTGCATGCCCGCTTGAGTAGCGAGGAGCAGGCCTGTAACGGTTATCTGCTGTTGCTGCGCGCCAACGACCTGGCCGGGCTCAACCAGCGGCTCGGTGGTCCGCATACCGACCAGTTGCTCAAGGCGATCGCCGAACAGCTGCAATTGCTGAGTAACGGGCGCTATCTGCTGGCGCGTAACCGTGGCGGCGAATTCGCCATTCTTGCTGCCGGCCTGCAGCGCAGCGAAGCCGAAGCCCTGGCCGAGCAGCTCGATCGCGCCATGCATCGCCTGCAGCAAACCGGAGCCAGTGATTGCTCGCCGGTGGCCCATATCGGCCTGACCGCATTCGCCCCGGGCGATACACCGCAGGATCTATATCGGGCGTTGGATGATGCCCTGGCCCAGGCCGCGAGCCAGGCCCAGCCGAACTGGGCGTGCAGCGCCGCCGAGCATATACCGGCCGTCGATGAGCGGCAGAGCTGGTATCGGCTGTTGGATCGGGCGCTCGAGCAGGGCCCTGTGCAGCTGTTCTTCCAGCCGGTGGTTGCGGCGGACGAGCCGGGGCGCGTGTTGCATCACAAGGTGCTGGCGCGGCTGCTCGACGAGCACGGTAGCCTGATTGCGGCGGGGCGTTTCCTGCCCTGGCTGGAGCGCTTTGGCTGGTCGTCGCGCCTCGATTTGGCGATGCTCGAACAAGTGTTGACGCAGATGGACAGTCATTCCGCCGCGGTTGCGCTCAGCCTGTCCGGTGCCACCGTGACGGAACCGCAAGCATTGGCCCGGCTCTACGAGCTGCTGCAGCGATATGCTCACCTGGGGCCGCGTCTGACCCTGGAGCTGGAGGAAGATCAACTGCCCGAGCAGGATGCGCTCGAGGCCTTGATCCAGCGTCTGCGCAGCTTGGGTTTCGGGCTCGGGCTGCAGCATTTCGGCGGACGTTTCAGCATGATCGGCAACTTGGCCAAACTCGGCCTGGCCTACCTCAAGGTGGATGGCAGTCATATCCGTGCCATCGATCAGGAGACCGACAAACGTCTGTTTATCGAGGCCTTGCAGCGCGCGGCCAACAGCATCGACCTGCCGCTGATCGCCGAGAGGGTGGAAACCGCAGGCGAGTGGCAGGTGCTGCGCACGATGGGGATCGAAGGTGTGCAGGGCCGGCTATTCGGCGAACCCGGCCCCTGGGTGTGAGGCGCCGCCCGGCCTTGCGCCGGGCGGAGTCAGATCAGTTCCGACTCGTCGTCGTTGATCAACCGATGTAGGCCACCCAGGGCATCGCGCGCCTTGCTGCGGCCGACCAGTTTGCTCTGGGCCGCCTCAGGTAGGTCGGTGATACGCACCACGCCCTTGCGGATCAATACGGTGATCAAGTCCTCCAGCACCCGGATCATGTCCAGATCGCTCTGCTGGAGTTGCAGCAGGCTGTTTTCCATCGTTTGATTGGCGTACCAGGCCTGCGCCTCCTGACTATCGGCAGCCAGCTCGCCGTCCATCCCTTCGAACGGTGCAGCCTCGACCCGTTGCAGATTGCCCCAGGTATCACGCTTCACGTACAACATCGGCCGCTCCTTGATTATTCACTGCCGGAATGAAGAACCCCGCCACCTTTATGGTAGCGGGGTTCGGCAGATCAAGTGTGGTCGACCTTGATCATCGGGTCGGCGCCAGCGATCAGCGAGCTGATGCTGCTGCTCGACAGGTTTACCCCGGTGAGCTCGATGGACGTGTCGGCATTGGCCGCGGCGCCACCGGCATCGTTCAGGTGACCGGTTGTACTGATCAGCAGCGTCGAGGTGCCGCCCGCGTCGGTGACCAACTGCAGGAAGTTGTCGATGGTCGCGTCGGTCTCGCCCTGCAGAAGATCATGCAGATCGATGCGGTCGCCCTCTGCGAAGTTCAGGTCTTTGATCACGTCATGCCCGGTGTTGCCAGCCTGCCAGACGAAGCTGTCCGCACCCGCGCCGCCCAACAGAATGTCGTCACCTGTGCCGCCAATCAGAATGTCATTGCCGGTACCGCCGTCGAGGGTGTCGTTACCGGCACCGCCGCTGATGCTGTCGATTCCGGCACCACCGCTGATGTAGTCGTTACCGCTACCGCCGATAAAGGTGGAGTTGGCCGAGCCGCCGATGATCGTTTTCGCGATATTGGTGCCGTCCGTGATTTCGAGCGACAGCGTCGGGGAAAAATCAATGGGTAGTGCGGTACTGGTGACCAGATAGATCTTGTCGGTACCCGAAGTCGCGGTAGATGTGGTCAACAGAGACGTATAGGCGCTCAGGTCGAACAGGCCTTGTGCGTTGGCGTTGATTTCCTGATAGCTGCCGTCGGCCAGCACCACGTTGATCGACGAGCCGGCCGGCAAGTCGCTGAGCGTCAAGCTGGTAACGGCCTCCGGCGTTCCCACCGTGTCCTGGACTGCTGCAAACACATCGACCGGGTAACTGAAGCTGGTGAGGCCGGTCGAGTTGGGGTCGGTGGCGATGTACTCGATCTGGAAGCCATTGTTCTTGGCGTTGGTGCCGAAGGCATTGGCAGCGCCCAGGCCGATGGACAGGTTACTCATGTCGGCACTGAGCGAGTAGGTCACGTTGGCCGATTCATTGCCGCCCTGGTTGAACAGGCCACCATCGAGCGTGGCATTCAGAGTGGCCTTGGTGATGGTGCCGGTGATGCCGGTGAGGCTCACGGACCAACTGCCGCCGGAGCTGACAGTGGCAACGCGGGTCACGGTGCTGGTGACGCCGGCATTGTTCACCTCCAGTTGCAGGTCCAGCTTGAGATTGGAGGAGGAAATGATAGAGGTCGACGAGGTAGCGATCGAGCCGCTCAGCGTGCTCTTTCCCGCCAGGTCGGCGGTTTCCAGGTTGCTACTGATCTTGACGATATCGTCGGAAGAGTTCTTCAGCTTCAACGCCATGTACTGCATGCCGGTCGGGAATTTGAAGTTGATCGCTTCGCTGCCGTCGATACGTTGGGATTGTGTCCCGTTGTCACCTGCGCTATTGACGCCCAGGTTGTTGCCGCCCGACCAGTTGAAGGTGGCGTTGCTGCCGGTTGAAATGGTGACGCCATTGCCGAAGGTGTATTCGCTTTTGCCGGTCAGACCGCCATCGCTAGTAAAGCTGATTTCATTGGTAACAGGCGTGCCAATAACAATCGAAACATCACTGCCAGGTATCGCGTCGGCCACCGGATTGATGGTGATCACGCTGGTATCGGTATCCGACAATGTACCGCCCGCACCGGTATTGCCGCCATCGTTGCTGGTCATGGTCAGGGTTACGTTGCCACTGGCGTCAGCCACCGGCTGATAGCTCGGCTGGGTTACGGGCGCCGCCAGGTAGGCGTTGATATCGGCGAGCGAGCCACTGAGCGTGATCGTGTCGGTACCGGTGCCGCTCACTGTCACGCCATTGGCTGTTGCCGCACTCAACGTGCCGCTGGCTACCGCCAGGGTGACCAAGACGAGGCCAGAGGCGACGTCCACATCGCTTACCGACAAGCCGCTCAGCTTGAGCGCAGTGTCTTCGTTGGTGGTATAGCTGGCCGGCAGCTGATTGACCGGCGCATCGTTGACCGGGTTGATCAGGATGGAAACGCTGGCCGGCGTTTGATCCACATTGCCGGCGACATCGCTCGAGAGGTACTGGAAGTCGGTGCTGCCATTCCAGTCGGCGCTCGGCGTGAAGCTCAGGTTGGCCTGATTGCCGATTGCCGGAATGGCCTGGCCAATCTGAACCGCCTGGTCGTTGTAGGTCAGTGTGCCGTTCGTCGGCAGGCTGGTGATGGTGAAGTTGGCAATACTGCTTTCGGCATCGCTTGAGTTCAGGGTGATGGTAATGGGCCCCGAATCCTCATTCGAAACAACCGATACATCACTGGTTTCGGGGGCGGTGATGTCGCCAATGGTGATGGTGGCGGAATTCGATTCCGTGTCCGCGCCATCTTGAGCCGTAGCGGTCACGGTGACACTCAGGCTACCAACCGGATTGCCTGCAAGCGTCATGGTCAGACCGCTGATGCTCACCGCTTGGGTGGCCGGGTCCACCACCACGGAATAGCTGCCCGAACTGCTCAAGGGCAGCGTCCAGGTGCCGTCGCCGTTTGCCGAGCCGGCTGACAGGGTGGCACCGGCTGGGACCGCGACTGTGATGCTGGCAATGGACTCGGAGTAATCAATGTCGCTCGGTGTTGCCGTGATGGTGAGCGGGTAGCTGGTGCTGGTGGCAAACTCGATCGAGTTGATCAGGTAGTCGTCCCCACCGCGCGGCGCGGTGAACTCGATGCGGCTGATCGCGTCACCGGTGCTGCTGGTCAGGGTGATGGCGGGGTCGATGGAGTCGGTTATCCCGGCGATGGTATTGCTACCGATCGGGTTACCGGCGCTGTCGAACAGGGTATAGGTCGCTCTTTCGCCGGTGTTGAGCCAGGCGAAACTGACAGTAGCGCTCGCTACTGGCGCATCGAAGGTCACCACAAGACTTTCCGACTGGCCGCTGGCGTAGCCAAGCTCACTATTGTCACCGGAAACCGCGCCGACAACACCAAAACCGCTCGGAGTGCTGTTGCTGGAAATTACTCCCGCAGAGCCATCGGTGTTGAAGGCTTGGACGGTAAAGCCTTGTCCGCTAGTCGCCGCGTTCGCGTTGGTAATAGTTGTGGTACTGGCGCTAACGGCGCCGATATCGATGGTCACGACCGGCGCATCGGCAACCGGCGCGACGTCGAAAGTAAGTGTATTGGACGTAATAGCGAACTGACCGGCCTGGTCGCTTACCGAGAAGCTCAGGCTGGTGTAGCTATCGCCGCTGGCGTCGTGCGCAGGCGTGAACGTGAGGTTGTTGAGGTCGGCCAGGTCGATGACCTGACCGTTGCTCACCGAGCTGCCATTCAGCTGCAGCGAGCCCGCACTTGGCAGGCTGTCAATGCGCACTGCCTGCAGGCTATCGCCAGCATCAATGTCGGCGAAGCCGAAGTCGGCGGCGCTGAAGCTGTGGCTGGTGTCCTCGTTGAGGCTGATGACCCCATCGGTGCCGGTGGGAGCATCGTTGACCGGGCTGACGTCGGCGAAGCTGAGTTCGGCGGTGTCGGTCAGGTTGCCATCACTGAGGGTGTAGGTGGCGGTCGGCACCGGGCCGGTGTAGTTGGCGGTCGGGGTGAAGGTGAAGCTGCCGTTGGTATTGATCACCAGGCTGCCGACACCGGCGATGACGGCGGTGCTGCCGGCGCTGTAGATGGCGGCATCACCAGCGACGGTGAACTGGGTGACGCTGAGGGCATCGTTTTCCTGATCGGTGTCGTTGTCCAGGACGTTGCCAATGGCAGCGGTGTCCTCGGTTACGGTTACCGGGCCGTCATTGATGCCCAGCGGGGCGTCGTTCTGCGCAGTGACGCTCGGGGTATCGCTGTCGCTGGCAGTCAGGCTGCCGCTATCGGTGGCGGTCAGGTCCACGGCTGGCAGAGTACCGCCAGCTTGCACGAAGGCGGCGCCATCAGTGGTGAGTACCACGTTGTTGCCATCGAGGGCGTAGTAGCCATCGGCGTTGCTGCCCGGGGTGAAGTCGACCGCAGGCGTGCCGTCTTCTTCGTCGGAAGCTGTGAAGGTCGCGACGACATCGCCCACCGCGGCGCTGTTTTCCAGCAGGGCCGGGGCAGCGGTGACGGTGATGACGGGGGCATCGTTCTGCGCGGTGACGCTCGGGGTATCGCTGTCGCTGGCGGTGAGGCTGCCGCTGTCGGTGGCGGTCAGGTCGACGGCCGGCAAGGTGCCACCGGCTTGCACGAAGGCGGCGCCGTCGCTGGTGAGCACCACGTTGTTGCCGTCGAGGGCGTAGTAGCCGTCGGCGTTGCTGCCCGGGGTGAAGTCGACCGCAGGCGTGCCGTCCTCTTCATCGGAGGCGGTGAAGGTCGCGACGACATCGCCCACCACAGCGCTGTTTTCCAGCAGGGCTGGAGCGGCGGTGACGATGATGGTCGGCGCATCGTTCTGCGCGGTGACAGCCGGGGTATCACTGTCGCTGGCAGTCAGGCTGCCGCTATCGGTGGCGGTCAGGTCCACGGCTGGCAGAGTACCGCCAGCTTGCACGAAGGCGGCGCCATCAGTGGTGAGTACCACGTTGTTG
>CBIHLF010000020.1:0-93399 GCA_966210435.1 uncultured Pseudomonas sp.
TCATCATGATCGCGTTCTTCTTGACGATGCCGATCAGCAGGATGATGCCGATGATCGCGATCAAGCCCAGATCGTTGCCGGTCAGCAGCAACGCCAGCAGCGCACCGACGCCCGCCGAAGGCAACGTGGAGAGGATGGTAATCGGGTGGATAAAGCTCTCGTAGAGCACGCCGAGCACTATGTACATGGTGACGATAGCGGCGAGGATCAGCAGCAGCGTGCTCGACAGCGACGCGCGGAACGCCTCGGCGGCGCCCTGGAATTTGCTCTGGATGCCGCCCGGCAGGCCGATTTCCGCCTGCACCCGTTCGATCACCTCCACCGCTTCGCCGAGGGCGACACCGGGCGCCAGATTGAACGACAGCGTCGCTGCCGGGAACTGGCCGATATGGTTGATCAACAGCCGCGTGGGGCGCTGTTCGATGCGCGCCAACGAGGACAGCGGCACCTGCGAGCCATCGGCGGTGGCCACATGCACCTGACGCAATGCGTCCGGGCCGAGACGGTCCGCCGCCTCGGTCTCCAGCACCACGCGGTATTGGCTGGCCTGGGTGAAGATGGTCGAGATCTGCCGCTGGCCGAAGGCGTCGTAGAGCGCGTTGTCGATATCGGCAACGCTGACGCCGAGGCGCCCCGCCACATCACGATCGATATCGAGGAACACCTGCAGGCCTCGGGTCTGCAGGTCGCTGGCGACATCGGTGAGCTGTGGTTGCTCACGTAGCGCCTCTACCAGTTTCGGCGTCCAGGTTTCCAGCAATTCGGTGTCCGGCGACTCCAGGCTGAACTGGAACTGGGTGCGGCTGACCCGGTCCTCAATGGTCAGGTCCTGCACCGGTTGCAGGTACAGCTGGATGTTCGGCAGCTTTGCCAGTTGCGGGCGCAGGCGTTCAATCACTTCGCTGGCAGTCGCATCGCGCTCGCCGTGGGGCTTGAGGTTGATCAGCAGGCGGCCGCTGTTCAGCGTCGGGTTGTCGCCGTCGACGCCGATATAGGACGACAGGCTGGCCACCGCCGGATCGCCGAGGATTACCTCGGCCAGGCGTTGCTGGCGCTCGCCCATGGCGCGGAACGAGACCGTCTGCGGCGCCTCGGAAATACCCTGGATCAGCCCGGTGTCCTGCACCGGGAAGAAGCCCTTGGGCACCGCCAGATACAGCAGCACGGTGAGGCCGAGGGTGGCCACTGCGGCCAGCAGGGTCAGCGGCTGATGGCGCAGCACCCACTGCAAGCCCTGGCCGTAGCGCTTGATCATGCCGTCGATAAAGGCGCCGGCGGCGCGGTAGAAACGCCCCTGCTCCTGGTCCTTTTCGGCCTTGAGCAGGCGCGCGCACATCATTGGCGTCAGCGTCAGCGAAATCACCAGCGAGATCAGGATAGCCACCGCCAGGGTGATGGCGAATTCGCGAAACAGGCGGCCGACCACATCGGCCATAAACAGCAGCGGGATCAGCACCGCGATCAGCGAGAAGGTCAGCGAGATCAAGGTGAAGCCGATCTGCCTGGCGCCTTTGAGCGCGGCGTTCAGCGGCGTCTCGCCCTCCTCCAGATGGCGGGCGATGTTCTCCAGCATGACGATGGCGTCGTCGACCACGAAGCCGGTGGCGATGGTCAGCGCCATCAGCGTCAGGTTGTTGATCGAGAACCCGGCCAGGTACATCACGCCGAAGGTGCCTATCAGCGACAGAGGTACGGCAATCGACGGGATCACCGTGGCCGACAGCTTGCGCAGGAACAGGAAGGTCACCAGCACCACCAGCGCCACCGCCAGCAGCAGCTCGAACTGCACATCGTGCACCGCCGCACGAATGGTCTGGGTACGGTCGCTGAGCACAACCACGTCGACATTGGCCGGCAGGCCGGCGGTGATCTGCGGCAGCAGCCGCTGGATGCGGTCGACCACCTCGATCACGTTGGCGCCGGGCTGGCGCTGGATATTCAGCAGCACCGCCTGCTGGCGGTTGGCCCAGGCCGCCAGACGCTCGTTCTCCGCGCCGTCGACGATCTGCGCCACGTCCTTCAGGCGCAGCGCGGCGCCGTTCTGGTAGCTGACGATCAGCTCGCGGTAGGCATCGGCGGACTTGAGTTGGTCGTTGGCGTCGAGTTGCGACACCCGCGTCGGCCCGTCGAAGTTGCCCTTCGGCTGGTTGACGTTGGATTTGCCGATCAGCGTGCGCACGTCGGACAGGTTCAGCCCATAAGCGGCCAGCGCCTCGGGATTGACCCGGATGCGCACCGCCTGGCGCTGGCCGCCGGCCAGGGTAACCAGGCCGACGCCGCTGATCTGCGCGATCTTCTGCGCCATGCGCGTGTCGACCAGGTCGTGCACCTGGGGCAGCGGCAGCGTTTCCGAGCTGATCGCCAGGGTCAGCACCGGGGTGTCGGCCGGGTTGACCTTGTTGTACACCGGCGGTGCCGGCAGGTCGCTCGGCAACAGGTTAGTAGCACCGTTGATCGCCGCCTGCACTTCCTGTTCGGCGATATCCAGCTCCACTTCCAGGTTGAAGCGCAGGGTGATCACCGAGGCGCCACCGGAGCTGCTCGAGGACATCTGCTTGAGGCCCGGCATCTGCCCCAGCTGGCGCTCCAACGGCGCGGTCACCGCGCTGGTCATCACCTCCGGGCTGGCGCCGGGGTACAGGGTGAGCACACGGATGGTCGGGTAATCGACCTCGGGCAAGGCCGATACCGGCAGCAGACGGTAAGCGATGATGCCGCTGAGGAAGATCGCCAGCATGATCAGCGTGGTGGCGACCGGCCGCAGGATAAAGGTGCGCGAAAGGTTCATGCGTCGCGCTTCGGCCGCTTGCCGGCTTCAGGTTTGGCGACCGCCGGCTGATCGCCGATGACCTCGACCTTGGCGCCGTCCTTGAGCCGATCGGTGCCTTCCAGCACCAGGCGGTCGCCGGCCGCAACGCCGCTTTCGATCAGGGTGCGCTCGCCGTCGCTGGGGCCGGCCTGCACCGGCGTCACGACTACCGTCGAATCGTCCTTGAGCAGGTAAACGAAGGTGCCTCGCGAGCCGTATTGCAGCGCCGCCGAGGGAATCAGCGTGGCCTGCTCGCGGGTGCGCACGCGCAGGCGCACGTTAACGAACTGGTTGGGGAACAGGGTTTCCTCGGCATTCTCGAAACGCGCCTTGAGCTTGACGGTGCCGGTGGCCAAGTCGATCTGGTTGTCCAGGCTCTGCAGGCTTCCCGCAGCCAGGCGTTGCTTCTCGCTGCGGTCCCAGGCTTCCACGACCAGCGACTGCGGGTCCGCCTTGCGCGCCTGCTGCACTTGCGGCAATTCGCTTTCGGGCAAGGTGAAGCTGACCGAGATCGGCTGGGTCTGGGTGATGGTCACCAGCGGCGTGGTATCGCCGGCGTTGATCAGATTGCCGATGTCCACCTGGCGCAGGCCGAGGCGGCCGTCGATGGGCGCGCGGATCTGGGTGAATTGCAGGTCGAGCTTGGCGTCATTGACCGCCGCCTGATTGGTCTTGACCGTGCCGCGGTACTGGTTGACCAGCGCTTCCTGGGTGTCCAGGGTCTGCTTGGCGATGGAATCCTCGGCGTACAGGCCGCGATAGCGCTTGAGATCGATCTCGGCGTTCTGCAACTGCGCGCGGCTCTGCTGCAAAGCGCCCTCGGCCTGCTGCAAGGCGACTTCGTAGCGCCGCGGGTCGATCACCGCCAATAGCTCGCCGGCCTTGACCCGCTGACCTTCCTCGAACAGCACCTTGACCAGCTCGCCGTCGACGCGGCTGCGTACGTTCACCGTATTGAACGCCGTCACCGTGCCGAGCGCTTTCAGCTCGATGGCGAAATCGCCCTGCTCTGCCGACGCCACCCGTACCGGCACCGGCCCGTTATCGCCGAAACGACCGCGGCCACCTTTCGGTTGCTCCGGCGGCTGCGGCCAGAACCACCAGGCCAGCGCAATAGCCACGACCAACAGGGCAAAACCGATCTGCCATGGGCGGCGCGGGCTTTGCGGAGAACGGGAAGTTGCGGGAATTTCAGACATGGTGCGTATCGCTTCCTTGGGAAGCGTGAACGATAAGCAGTGGCAGCCACTAAGCAAAGCCTCTTTACCGGCTATTTACCTTCCACTTACGTTGCTAAACCCCTGAGCTACCGATAAAAACCACAGCCGGCCGGGCTTGCCCCGGTGTGTTGCCGGGTATTGCCGGCGCAGGCGCAGTGATGACCAATGAGTAGGTTGGGTTAGCGGCAATCGGCATGGTCTTTGTCACGATGCGATCTAAGCGGCCGCGTAACCCAACAGCGGTATTCGCGGTGCGCCTTGATGGGTTACGCCGCATATAAATGGGGGACTGCCTTTATGTCCTGCTGGCGGCTAACCCATCCTACGGATCGATGAATCGCGCGCAAAAAAACGGCCTACCGAAGTAGACCGTTTTTAGTGCGTGCCAGCGTTACTTGAGCGCTTCCAAAGCCGCGTCGTAGTTCGGCTCGCTGCCGATTTCGGCGACCAGCTCGCTGTGCAGCACCTTGTCGTTCTCATCCAGCACCACCACGGCGCGAGCGGCGACGCCGGTCAGCGGGCCGCTGGCGATCGCAACGCCGTAGTCCTTGAGGAAATCGGCACCGCGCATGGTCGACAGGTTGGTCACGTTCTCCAGACCTTCGGCGCCACAGAAACGCGCCTGGGCGAACGGCAGGTCGGCGGAAATGCACAGCACCTGGGTATTGGCCAGCTTGCTCGCCTCGGCGTTGAACTTGCGTACCGAAGTGGCGCAGGTCGGGGTATCGACGCTCGGGAAGATATTCAGCACCTTGCGCTTGCCCGCCAGGCTGCTGAGGCTGACATCGGCCAGGCCTGCACCGACCAGGCTGAAGGCAGGCGCCTGCTGGCCGACTTGCGGTAGTTGGCCAGCGACTTCGACCGGGGAACCTTTGAGGGTGACTTGTGCCATGGGTATTGATCCTTTCTACGAAATTGAATGCGCTGAACACGTTAGGACGGGGACTCGCCATTGGCAAGCCCGCATCGCGCAGCATATTACCTGACTCTTAAGTCAGGACGCATTGCGTACTGCATCAGTTTTCGCCAAGGCGGCCCACAGCGGCGCTCCATGCGTCAGAAACGTCAGCCCATGAAACGCCGCAGAGCGAGAGAGCGACATGCGCGAACCCTGCCGCCCTTGCGCCACTCAGAAATCACGCCGATAGAACAGGTCCAGAGAGCTGGCCAGACCGCTGGCAGCCTCGAGATACAGGCGTTTGGTCAGTTCGTAGCGCAAGGCGATGGTATTCGCCGGAGCGAACACCCCGACGCCATAACGCAGACTCAGGCGTTCGGACAACTCACCGCTGGCTACCACACTGGTGGTCACCCCGCTGCCTTCGGTGTCCAACTGGAAGTTTTCGATGCCGAGGGCGCCGGCAACCGTATTGGCCAAGGGGGTACTGCCTGCCAGGCCCATTGCCAGAGCAGCCTGCGCCAGCATGTTGTTGTCGCCCGCGCTCTGCCCAAGGGGGCGACCAAGTACCAGGTAGGACAAGGCTTGTTCCTGGCTCATAGACGGCTCGGAAAATATCTCGGTCTTCGGTTGTTCGGCATTGCCGGTCAGGCGCAGGCCGACGGTAATCTCGTCGACCTTGCGCACCGCTTCGATGTCGAGAAACGGCTGATCGACCGGCCCGGCGAACAGCAGGCGTGCGCGGCGGAAACTCAGGCGCTGGCCGTATGCGCGGTAGCGGCCATTGTTCAAGCGCAGTTCGCCACGCGCGTCGAGGTCGTCGCCTAGATGGATGCGCCCCGCCAGATCGGCCTTCAGGCCGAACCCGCTGAACGCCAGGCGGTCCTCGCCGACGATGACATCGATGTCCATGTCGATTGCCAAGGGGTCTCGCTCGGCCTCGCGCTGCCCGACGATTTGCGCATCCGGCGAAACCTTGACGGTGGACGGCGGCAGCTCGCGAACGGTGATATCGCCACGTGGTATCGCCAACTCGCCGCTGACCGACAGATGCTGGTCGGCCAGCTTAACGCGCAGATCCGGCGCGATTTCGACATCGACATAGGGCTCGAAATTGACCGGCAGGCGACTCCCGGTGATGTGCAGCTCGCCCGCCACCGCGGACTCCCAGTCGAGTCTGCCGTCGAGCCGGCCGTTACCGCTTTCGCCGCTGCGCCATTGGCCGTCGAGTTGCAGGCTCTCCCCTGCGATTCGGGCATTCAGCTCGAGGTCTTCGACCTGCGTCGGCAGTTGCGCACCGGATATCACGCCTTTGGCGAGGTTCAGGCGGCCGTCGACACGCGGCTCGGTCAGAGTGCCGCCAAGGCTGCCACTCCCGTTCAACTGCCCACCCAGGTGTTCGACCATGGGCAGGAATGGCCGGGCCAATGCCAACTCGACACCCTGCAAGCGAAACGCTCCGGACAACGGTTTGTGCGCCGGTCGCGGGTCGAGTTGCGCGTTCAGACTCAGGCTTCCAATCTTCGGACCGCTCAGATTCAGCGTGGAATCGATCGACTGAGGCGTCAGGCGGGCCTCCAGGCGCAACTGGTCATAGGCGAAGTCCAGCCAGCGGTCCTGGTCGCGAACCCGCCAGCTGCCGCTGCCCGCATCGATCAGGATAGTGCCGTCCGGCCCGCTATCGGCCAGGTCGAGTCGGACCTCGGCATCCAGCCGGCCGCGCCAGGCGAAATCCTCGGGCAGCCAGGGCTGCAGGCTGTCGAGCGGAAAATCCGCCAGCCGATAGCGCAAAGCGGGGGTCGGCAACAGGCGCTGGTCGTCGGCGCACAAACTGGCCTCGCCGGCACGCCAGCAATGCGCCCCCAGCGTTAGCGTGCCATCGGCCTGGCGGCGTAGCGTCGCCGCTTGCTGCAAGCGCCAGCGCTGGTCATCGAGCTGCACGCTGGCATCGCTCAAGCGGCCGAGCCAGGTGTCGCCCTGCATGCCGCCGGCGATGTTCAGCGTGGTTTTCAGCAGCGGACCGTCGAGATCCAGTTGCAGACGCTGTTGCTGCAAATCGCCCTGCCCGCTTAGGCTCAGTTGTCCCAGTTGACTGGTGCCGAAGGCGAGCCCGCTGGCGCTCAGATCGATTTGCGCGTTTTGCCGGTCGTCCAGGCTGGCGTTCAGTTGCAGCCGTTGCAGGCGCGAGGTCTCGAATGAGAGCCCCTGGCCCTGCGCGTTCAGCTGCCCGGCGGGCGCCTGCAGGCTGCCGCGCAGTTCGAACGCGCCGTTTAAACGGCCTTGCAGCCCCGGCCATAGCTGGCCGAGCCGCGGCAGATCCAGCTCCAGCTGGCCGCGCATCTGCTCGCCCAGGGTTGCCCTACCGCTGATGCGGTTATCACCCATGCGTAAACGCAGGTCATCTAGCGTCCACTGTTCCGCGGCGCCTTGTAGCTGCGCATGCAGGTTCGTCGGCTGCGCGCGCAGCCGGCCGTCGAGTGCAAGCGTGGCCTCGAGGCTGAGCCGTTCATCGAGCAGTTCGCCATGGCTGCTGATCGGTCCGGCCAGGCTGCCGGGCAGCTCGGCAACCCAGTAGGCGGGATTGAAATCCTTCAGCTGCAGCTCGGCGTCCCAGCGTATGCCCTTGGCAAAACCCAGGGTCACCTGGCCTTCGGCGCGGCCCTGACCGGCACGTAAAAGGAAATCGGGCAGATGCAGCTGTTGCAGATCGCCACTCAACGGGCTGCTGATCTGGAAGGCGCCGGCCGGGCCGTTCAATTCGGCTGCGACGTTGCCCAGGTAATTGCCGTCGGCGTAACTCAGGTCAGCGCTCAGGGTATGCAATTCGACCGCTGGCGGCTCGCCGGGATACAGCTGGCGCCAGGGAAAGTCCTGCCATTGCAGGTGGCTGTCGGCGCTGAAACCGTCCTGCCAGGACAGCTGCGAACTGAGTTCGACGTACTGCTGCGGGCCTGCGCGCAGGCTCAATGCGTCGATGCGCGCGCCCTGGGCGCCCAGCAGCCCCTGCAGCTTGAGCGCGACGGCACCGCCCTCGCCCGGCAGCTCGGCATTGCCGCTGAGCTGGTAGCCGTTATCCAGGTCGCCCTTGAGATCCAGCGTCAGATCGTTCAGCCGCAAACTGTCGGGCAAGTCGGCAGCCGGCTTGAAGCCATCGACCCGCAGTTGCGCGCGGGCCGGCAAATCATCCAGCAATGGTTGCGTCTCGGCCGTCAGCCGGCCGTTCAGGTAGCCGCTGCTGTCGGCTTGCAGCAGCAGTGTTTGCCTGACATCGCCACTGATCTGCAGCGCGATGCGCCAGGGCTTGGCGTCGGGTGCCGGCAGACTCAACTCGCCTTGCAGATCGAGCGGCCAGGTCGCGTAGGCCTGAAGGTTGCCGTGCAGGTCGAGGGCGATATCGTCGCGCTGTGCGTGCAATTGCTCGATCTGCAAGCCGCTGGCCGTCCATTGCCCGCTCAGGCGCAGCTCGCGCGCTTGCTCCTGGCCATCGATCAGCAGGCTGTCGATGGCGACCCGCTGCAGGTCCAGCGCCAGCGGCAGGCGGATATCCGGCAGCGTGGTGGTGCTGTCGTCGCTGGGCGTTTCGCCTGGCGCCAGGTTCACGGCGATACGCTCGGCCTCGAGCCGCTCGATGCACAAGGTCAGATGCAGTAGGCAGGCTGGCGACCAGTCGACACCCAGGCCCTCGACCAGGACGTCAGTCGCACCTTGTTGCCAGTGCAGGCGCTGCGCTCGCCAGTTTCCGCCCAGGCGGCCTTCGAATTGTTCCACCTGCAATCCCGGCACTTGCTCCAGCAGCCAGCGGCTGGCGCCGTGGCTGCCGAGTAAGAAGGCAACGCCGCCCGCCAACACCAGGATCAACAGCAGCAAGCAAAACAGCGTGAGCCTGAGCGCGCGCCTCACAATTCCGGCCCCATCGAGAAATGCAGGCGTACGCCGCCCTCGCCGTCCAGTGGGTGGGCCAGGTCCAGGCGCAGCGGGCCGACCGGCGAAACCCAGCGCACGCCGACACCCACGGCGCTTTTTAGCGACGGCGCGCTGAGCGAATTGAAGGCATTGCCCTGGTCGTAGAAGGTCGCAACGCGCCACCGCTCGGCGAAGCTGTATTGGTATTCCACGCTGGCGGCGAACAGGTAGTGCCCGCCGATCTTGTCGTCCTGATTGTTGACCGGGGACAGGCTCTGATAGTCGTAGCCGCGTACGCTCTGATCACCGCCGGCAAAGAACCGCAAAGACGGCGGCACTGCGCTGAAACCGTTGGATTCGGTGCCGCCGAACTGCACCCGGCCAAGAAACCGGTGGCGCCGCGCGAGCGTGGTAAGCCCCTTGAGCAGGACGTTGCCATGCACCACATCGGCATCCGATAGCAGACCTTCCTTGGCGACCGCCAGATCGAATTGCAAACGGTAGCCGTAGTTGGGGTCGAGCGGGTTGTCGCTGCGCAGATAGGAATAGCTGACGCCGGGCAGCAGCAAGGTGCTCAGGCCGGCGTCATCGCCCAGCTCGTACTCTTCACGTTGCCACCTCAGCGACAGGATCCGCAGCCAGCCGTTGTCGAGCTGGCTATGCCATTCCGGGCCGAGCTTGAGCAGACGGCTGCGGCTGTCGGTGTCGGCCAGGTCTTCGGCCTGATAACCACCGGCGAAACGCAGTTTGTCGGTCAATGGCGGATCGCCGGGAATGTCATACCACAGCCCGACATTCTGCTGCGGTGCGGAAAGCTCCAGCTCGGCGCCGTAGCTATGGCCCTGCGGATTGACCCAGTGACGGGTCCAGTTGGCCCTGCCACGCGGCCCGACGTCGGTCGCGAACCCCAGGCCGAACGCCACGCTGCGTGGCTCGCGGGCTTGCAGTTGCACCGCAACAGGTATGCTCTGCCCCTGCGCGGGGAGAGGATCGGCATCGACCCGCACCGATTCGAAATAGCCGCTGGAGCGCAACGCCTGATGCAGCTCGGCGATCAGTTCGGCGTCATAGGGTGCGCCCGCGTCGAAGGGCACCATGCGCTGCAGCAGCGACTCGTCGAAAGGTGTATCGGCGTTAAACGTCACCTCGCCCATGTGGTAGCGCGGGCCGCTTTCGTAGGCGAGTTCGATGTCGGCGACGCCGCCCTGGGGATCGATACGCAGCTGCTGCCGGGTAAAGCGACCAGCGAAAAAACCGTAGCGCGAAGCCTGGTTCTGAATATGCCGTTTGGCCGCCTCGTAGCGCCCATGATTGAGGACGTCGCCGGGTTCCATGCGGGCAGAAGGCGGCAGACGAAAGGCCGACAACTGTTCAGCCGGACCGCTGATGCGCACCTCGACTTCGCGCAGATGCACGGGCTCGCCGGGCACGATATCGAGTATCAACTGGGGCGGCTCGGTGGTGGTGACTGAGCTACTGATTTGCGCCTGGTAATAGCCAAGGGCCTGCAAGGCTTTGCTGGCCTGCGCCTCGGCGGTCAGACGATAACGCTGCAGATCATCGACATCCCGGTCCTCCAGGCTGCCGATATAACCTTCGACATTTTTCTTCAGGGCGCCATTGGCGGGTTGCACGCGCACCTGCAGACGCGCTTCTGCAAGTGCAGAGGCGCTGAACAATACAAGCGCGAGAGCCGCGCACAGTGAGCCAGACACAGTCATGGGGGCATGCTAACACGAGCCAAATGCCGGAATAGAGCCTGCGGCGCGGTACAGCGTTACCCTTTATTACAAACCTGTCGGGGCTCCGCTCACGCGCTGGCCTTGAGTATCGGCTGTGGGTTGGGATGGAAAAACACGTGCTCGATGATCGGCCCCACCGCCACCTCGCCGACCTCTTCGTAGCCTTGGCGCTTGTAGAAATCCAGGTAGCGCGCGTTACCGGTGTCGAGCACCACACCCTGCGAACTGCCGTCCTTGGCGCACCATTCGTGTAGCGCTTCGAGCAGTTGTTCGCCGTAGTGCTGGCCCTGAAATTCAGGATGCACCCCCAGCAATGGCAGCAGGTGATAGGGGCCTGGCGGCAGGCAGGAAAGTACCGCGTCATGGTATTCGAGGTAGCGTTTGGTACAACGAAAACCGGCGGTCAGCAACATGCGCATGCGCCAGGCCCAGCTCTCGGTGATATCCAGGCGTCGTTGCGGTGGAGCGATCAAGGTCATGCCGATCAGGCGGTCGTCGATAAGCAGGCCAATGGCCGGCAAATCCTCGCGAAAATGCTGCTGCACCAGCTCGCGCACCGTGGCGCGCACGCGTTGGTCGTAGCCGGGACGCTCGGCTTCGAACAAATAGGCGAAGGTGGGTTCGTGGCGGTAGGCGTGGTACAGCAGCGAGCGGGCCTCGCGGGCATAGCCCCCGTCGAGCATACGGATTTCAGCGGTACGATGCGGCATGGTCATGACCTCGGCTTTTTTCTATTGTCTTTTTTATTGGTATCGGGCCTGAAAGCACCCTAGCACTGCATTCGCCCGCCCGCTAGAACTGGCCGTATGCCTCGCGGATCGGCTAGCATCGCAACCTTGTCGAATCAGGCCTCAGGACTAGCTGCCCATGAAGATCGTCTCCTTCAATATCAACGGCCTGCGGGCGCGCCCTCATCAATTGGCGGCGCTGATCGAGAAACACCAGCCCGATGTGATCGGCCTGCAAGAGACCAAGGTGTCTGACGAGCAGTTCCCCGAGGCGGAGATCCGCCAACTCGGTTATCACGTCCACTACCACGGTCAGAAAGGTCATTACGGTGTCGCCCTGCTCTCGCGCCAGGCGCCGTTGAGCCTGTACAAGGGCTTCCCCGACGACGGCGAAGAATCCCAACGTCGTTTTATCTACGGCACCTTCGCCGATGCAGACGGCAACCCGGTGACCGTAATGAACGGTTACTTCCCTCAGGGCGAAAGCCGCGACCACCCGGTGAAGTTCCCCGCCAAACAGCGCTTCTATGCCGACTTGCAGCGCTTGCTCCTGAACCAGTTCCAGCCCGACCAGGCGTTGGTGGTGATGGGCGACATCAATATCTCCCCGGAGGACTGCGATATCGGCATTGGCGACGAGAACCGCAAGCGCTGGTTGCGCACCGGTAAATGCAGTTTTCTGCCGGAGGAGCGCGAATGGTTGGCGACTCTGAAAGCCTGGGGTCTGGTCGACAGTTTCCGCCACCTCAACCCGGCGGTCGCCGATCGCTTCAGTTGGTTCGACTACCGCAGCCGTGGTTTCGAGGACGAGCCCAAACGTGGCCTGCGCATCGACGTCATCCTCGCCTCCGAAGCTTTGCAGGCACGGATCAAGGACGCCGGCATCGACTACGAGCTGCGCGGGATGGAAAAGCCTTCCGATCATGCACCGATCTGGCTGGAGTTGAGCTGAAGGCCAACCGAACGTACGCCGCTGCACCCCGCCCCGCTTGGGCTAATGGTTTCGCCCCGCCTGAGCGGGGCCGTCAACTGGCGCCCACTGTCATATAACAGTCATCTTTTTGTCTTATCGTCGCCGCACTTTTCCCTAGAAGGTGTTTGACGCATGCTGTGCGCCCCGTCCATTCGCGCTCGTGAAACCTGGAGCCGTACCCTCGCTATGCTGGCATTGGCAAGCGCTTGTCAGCTTTTGCCTGCGGCCGCCTTCGCCGCCTTGCCGATCCCCACCGATAACAGCATCGCCCTGCGTATTCAAGGCTCCAATACGATTGGCGCGCAGCTCGGTCCGGCGTTGGTCAAGGGCCTGTTCGAGGAACAGGGCCTGCACGCCATTCGCATCGAGCCCGGCGCGACCGAGAACGAACAGAAGGTCACCGGGCTAACCGCCGAAGGCCGTAGCGTGACCATCGAGGTGGCCGCCCACGGCTCGGGAACGGGGTTCGTCGGGTTGAAAAACGGCAGCGCCGACCTCGCTGCGGCCTCACGGCCGATCAAGGACAGCGAAGCGCAGGAGCTGGCGGGCCTGGGCGACTTGAGAAGCCGCCAGGCCGAGCAGATTATCGCCCTCGACGGCCTGGCGATCATCCTCCATCCGAGCAATCCACTCGGCGCCCTGAGCAGTGAGCAGGTGGCACAGATTTTCGCCGGCGAAATAACCGACTGGGCCGACCTCGGCGGTACGCCGGGCGCCATCAACCTGTATGCCCGCGATGACAACTCCGGCACTTACGACACCTTCAAGGAGTTGGTCCTGAGCGCCAATGGCAAAAGCCTGAGCAGTGCGGCAAAACGCTATGAGTCCAACGACCAGCTTTCCGACCTGGTCAGCCGCGACAGCCGTGGTATCGGCTTTGTCGGCCTGCCGTCGATCCGCCAGGCGAAGGCGGTGGCGATCTCCGTTGGCGAATCCCAAGCAATGCCGCCGAGCGTGACGCTGATCGCCACCGAGGACTATCCGCTGTCGCGACGCCTGTTCCTGTATAACCGGCCGGATATGCAAAACCCCTGGGGACAAGCCCTGGTGAAGTTCGCCCACAGCCCGCGCGGCCAGGCGATCGTCGACCAGAACGGATTTATCTCGCAGACCGTACAAGCGGTGCATATCAGTGCCAACGCTGGCATGCCGGCAAGCTACCAGGAACTGACTCGCGAGGCGCAACGCCTGTCGGTCAACTTCCGCTTTCAGGAAGGCAGCTCCAGCCTCGACAACAAGGCCTTGAGAGACATCGAGCGGGTGCTCGCCTACCTCAGGGAGCACGACAAGATGAAGCAGAAGGTCGTGCTGGTCGGCTTTGGCGATACCAAAACCGATCCGGCGCGCGCCAAGCTGCTGTCCAAATTGCGGGCCATGGCGGTCCGTCGAGAACTGGCCAGGGAGGGCGTGATCTTTCGCCAGATCACCGGGCTTGGCGAAGAGTTGCCGGTAGCGGCGAATGACGCGGACGGCGGCCGGATCAAGAATCGTCGGGTCGAAGTCTGGGTTTATTGAACATCACCCACGGATTCCGCTCCTGACACGGCGCTGCATGCGCGCGCAGGGTCGCTTGCCGCGCATTTCTTCGCTAGGCTTGTACGAGAGTTCCCTCATGCAGAGGGCGAAACCGATAGGGTCAACAAACCAATTGATACAGCCCGACGTTCAGATCGAAGCCCGGCAGAGAGGCGACCGCCTGTTCTGGTTGGTGCGTATTGGCCGGCGCGCCCTGACCTTTCACGAGGAACTGGCCGCCAGGGCCTTTGCCGCGCAGCTGCATTTGCGTCTGAGCTGGCTGCAGCATCAGGCCGATACGGATAACGCCGACAGCAGAAGCTGATAACGACAAGGCCCGCAAATGCGGGCCTTGTTGGTTTTACCTGTGCTATCAGTGAGCTGACATGTACTTGCCGATCTCGAACTTGCCGATGGCCATGCGGTGCACTTCATCCGGGCCGTCGGCCAGACGCAGGGTCCGTTGCATGGCGTACCAGTAGGCCAGCGGGAAGTCGTTGGAGACGCCGGCGCCGCCGTGGATCTGGATCGCACGATCGATCACCTTGAGCGCCACATTCGGTGCCACCACCTTGATCTGGGCAATCTCGCTGGCCGCGATCTTGTTGCCGACGGTGTCCATCATATAGGCGGCGTTGAGCGTCAACAGGCGAGCCATGTTGATCTCCATGCGCGAGTCGGCGATGTGGTCGATGTTGCCACCCAGGCGCGCCAGCGGTTTGCCGAAGGCGGTGCGACTGACCGCGCGCTGACACATCAGCTTCAACGCGCGCTCGGCCATGCCGATCGAACGCATGCAGTGGTGAATCCGGCCCGGGCCGAGGCGACCCTGGGCGATCTCGAAACCGCGGCCTTCGCCCAGCAGTACGTTCTCGTAGGGCACCCGGACGTTTTCGAACAGCACTTCGGCGTGGCCGTGGGGCGCGTCGTCATAGCCGAATACCGGCAGCGGACGTATCACTTTCACGCCCGGCGCATCCATCGGCACCAGAATCATCGAGTGCTGCTGGTGGCGCGGCGCGTCGGGGTTGGTCAGCCCCATGAAAATCATGATCTTGCAGCGCGGATCGCAGGCGCCTGAGGTCCACCACTTGCGGCCATTGATCACCCACTCGTCACCCTCGCGACGGGCGTTGGCTTCCATATTGGTGGCGTCGCTTGATGCCACGCCCGGCTCGGTCATGGCGAAGGCCGAGCGGATATCGCCACTGAGCAGCGGCTTGAGCCATTGCTCCTTCTGCGCCTCGTTGGCGTAGCGCACCAGCACTTCCATGTTGCCGGTGTCGGGTGCCGCGCAGTTGAACGGCTCGGCGCCGATCAGCGAGCTGCCCATGATTTCCGCCAGGGGGGCGTATTCGGTATTGGTCAGGCCGGCGCCCAGTTCCGAGTCCGGCAGGAACAGGTTCCACAGGCCTTCGGCTTTCGCTTTGGTTTTCAGTTCTTCCATGATCGCTGTCGGCTGCCAGCGGTCCCCCTCGTTGACCTGCTGCTCGAAAATCGCTTCGGCGGGATAGACGTGGGTCTCCATAAACGCGCTGACGCGCTGGCGCAGGTCCTGAACTTTGGGGGAGTAGGCGAAATCCATGATGGGCTACCTTCTTGGGGTGTCTGGTGAAGTTTTTTTCGATGTGGTGAGGATGCTAGATCAGGGGTTTGGATTTATCTAACCTATTTTCGTCGTGTATAAACATTCATCACCGATATATGATTCACTGATGCGGACAACCCTCGGAGCGCGCTTGGCATGAATCTCAACAAGGTCGACCTGAATCTCTTCATCGTCTTCGACGCCATCTACACCGAAGCCAATCTGACCCGTGCCGGACAGATCGTCGGCATCACCCAGCCGGCGGTTTCCAACGCCCTCGCCCGTTTGCGCGAAACCTTCAACGACCCGCTGTTCGTGCGCACCGCGCAAGGCATGGTGCCGACGCCCATGGCGCAGAACATCATCGGCCCGGTGCGTACCGCACTACAGCAATTGCGCATCTCGGTGCAGGAAAGCCGCACCTTCACGCCCTCCCAGGCGAACAAGACTTATCGCATCAGCATGACCGACCTCACCGAGGCCGTGGTGCTACCGCCCTTATTCCAGCGTCTGCGCCGCCTGGCGCCCCAGGTGACGATCGAGAGCATGCTGTCGCGCCGCCGCGATACCACCAAGGAACTGGCGGCCGGGCGCCTGGACTTTGCCGTCGACGCACCGCTCAATACCGACCCCCAGGTGCGCCACGTCAAGCTCATGGAAGACCGTTACGTCTGCGCCATGCGTAAAGGCCACCCGCTGGCCAAGGACAAGATAAGCCTGGACGAATACCTGTCCCTGACCCATATCCATATCTCCAGTCGCCGTAGCGGCCTGGGCTATATCGATCTATCGCTGGGCAAGATGGGTTTGCAACGCCGCGTGGCATTGCGTTCGCAGCACTATCTGATGGCTTCCACGGTGATGCAGAGCACTGATCTGGTGATGACCGTGCCGGAGCGCTTCGCCCGGCGCAACGAACTGCACTACGTGCAGCTGCCGGTGAATGATGTGCCGGCGCTGGAAACCCACTTGTACTGGCATGAAAGCACCGACCAGGACCCGGCCAACCGCTGGATGCGCGAGCAAATCATCGAAATCTGCCAGCACGTTACGGCGCAGGAAAAGAAGCTCGACAAGACGCCGGACTGAGCACAGTTTTGCGCAGGAAAATAGACTGGGCAAACGTTCACGCGGGGCTTATCTTGCGCCCATGAGAAGCCCCTTGTTAGGTCGTGCCGGATGCGCCATCTGCTGCTGCTTTGCCTACTACTCTGCGGCGTAACTCAGGCTCGCGAGTTGCTGATCGTCGGTAACAACTATTCGGAACCGAAAATATATACCGAGGGTGAAGAGCCGCGGGGCATGCTGGTTGACATACTGCAGTACGCCGACGCCGCAATGCCCGACTACCACTTCACCTTGCACCTTTACCCCTGGGCACGCGCCTACTGGATGGCCGAGAACGCCAAGGCCGGCATCGTCGGCTTGAGTTGGACGGCCGAGCGTCAGGCGACTTTCGATTACTCGGAACCGCTGTTCTATGACGAAGTACTGATCGTGGTGCGCCATGGCGAGGCGTTCGACTTTGGCGGCATCGACGACCTCAAGGGACTACGTGTGGGAATCGGCGCCGGCGGCAGTTTCGGCGAGGAATTCGAACAGGCGCGCCGGCACGGCCTGTTCCAGGTCGACGAGGACAACGGCCCGGTTTCACGACTGAATAAACTGCTGGCCGGACGTGTCGATGTAGCCCTGATCAATCCCGGACGAGCTGGCTTGCAACGCGCCATCGCCCAGGACCGGGAACTACTGGCGCACGCCGGCGATCTCGAGGTACTGCCTATACCGCTCAAACGCGACGCCAATTACCTCGGCTTTCACAAGCAGTTGGCCATGGGCGATTTTCTCCAGGCGTTCAACGCGGTGATCCACAAGGGTTACGAGAATGGCGATATTCCGCGCCTGCTGGAGCGCTACCAGCGACCCTAGCGGCTTCTAAGCGCTGTCACGCAGCACCAGTTCGAAACCGACGTCGATGCAATGCTGCGCCGGTTGTTCGCCGCGCATCAGGGTCAGCAACATCTCCCCCGCCAACTGGCCGATACGCCCACGGATCGTGCGCACCGTGGTCAGGGCCGGCTGCAGCCAGGCCGCCGCCGGCAAATCATTGAACCCGGCGATCGCCAGCCGTTGCGGCACCGCCAGGTCGAGCTGGCGGGCGCGGAACAGCGCACCCATCGCCAGGTCGTCGTTATTGAAGAACACCGCATCGATTTGCGGATGCTGAGCCAATAGACGATCCAGCAGCTCAGCGCCCAGGCCGATGGAAGACAGCGCCGGGGTCAGCAGTTCCAGCGTCGGGTCGTAGCGGCCGTGCGCCTTCATCGTCTGCCGATAACCTTCGGCCCGCTGCAGGGTACGCGGGTCGAGTTGTGCCGCGGCAAAGGCGATATTTCGGTAACCGCGCTCGATCAGCGCCCGGGTCATGGCCGCCCCCGCCTCCAGCTGGGAAAAACCCACGCAATAGTCATCGGCGGCGTCGCTCAACTCCATCATGGTCACCACCGGACCACGACAGGCACCGAGAATTTCCCGTGCCGTATCACTGCGCTCGAAGCCAGTCACCAGCAGCCCCGCGGGCTGGTGCGCGAGATAGGAGCGCAACAGGCGCTCGTCCTCTTCCGGGCGGTAATGGCTGACGCCGATCATCATTTCGAAGCCGGCCGGCATCAACACCCGCTGGATGGCTTCGACGGTGTCGACGAACACCGAGTTGGACAGCGACGGGATCACCACCGCGACCAGGTTGGATTTGGAACTGGCCAGCGCCCGTGCGGCCGGGTTGGGCACATAGCCGAGCGCCTTGGCCGCCTGCATCACCTGCTCGCGCAACGTATCGGACACCCGCTCCGGTTGCGAGAGCGCACGCGACGCGGACATCAGGGAACAGTCGGCGGCCTTGGCCACATCGGACAAGGTGACCCGCTCGGCGGAACGGCGACGGCGTTGGCTCATGGGAATTCCATTAGTGACGAGGCGAGCGATTCTAGCAGGCGGGGAGCGGACTCGGCATTGCGGCAAAACCGCCCCACTCCCCTGATGCTTTACTGCGGCGCTTTGGCCAATTCGGCCTGGACGCTGTCGAACAGCGGCTGACCAACGCTATCGATCACCTGCTTGATCGCCGGCTGTGCAGTTTCGCGCATGCTCTGCACCTGCTCCGAGCTGATCCGATTGACCTGCATACCGTTGCTTTCGAGCTGTGCCAGTGCCTTGGCTGCCTCTTCGCGGGTGTCCTGGCGTTCGAAGTCGCGGGCTTTCTTCGCGGCTTGTAGGAGGATGTCCCGTTCGGTCTGCGACAAGCCATCCCACCAGCGCTTGGAGGCGGTGACGATCCACGGGCTGTACACATGGTTGGTCACGGTCAGGTACTTCTGCACTTCGTAGAATTTCGACGAGAGAATGGTATTGAAGGGATTTTCCTGACCGTCCACCGCTTTGGTTTCCAGGGCAGTGAACAACTCGGAGAACGGCAGTGGCACGGCGTTGGCGCCCATCAGCTTGAAGGTTTCGAGAAACACCGGGTTGGGCATCACGCGCAATTTGATCCCGGAAAAGTCCTCCAGCTTGGTGATCGGCCGCACATTGTTGGTCATGTTGCGAAAGCCGTTCTCCCAGTACACCAGGCCGACCAGGCCTTTTTCTTCCAGCTTGTCCATGACCTGCCGGCCGACCGGACCGTCGAGCACCGCATCGGCCTGTTCGGCGCTGCTGAATAGGAACGGCGTGTCCCACACCGCCATTTCCTTGGTGATCCCGACCAGGGTCGCGGTGGAGCCGACCATCATTTCCTGGGCGCCACCGATCAATGCGCTCTGCATCTGATCGTCCGAGCCGAGGCTGGCAGCGCCATAGGTGCGCATCTTCAGCTTGCCTTCGGAGGCTTTGGCGACTTCCTCGGCGAACAGCTTGGCCGCCCTGCCCTGGTTGCTGTTCTCGTTAAGGCCATAGCCGAAGCGAATCATTCGCGAGCGGACTTCATCGGCATGCGCACTCAGCGACGCAAGCGGGCTGCATAGCAGGGCCGCAGCCAGAACGGTGATCAATGGACGTCTCATCATGGGTACCTTTTTTGTTGTCGGACGGGTTGAGCTTTGCCAGGCAAAGCGGGGGTTGAACTCATCAGCGCAGCCAGGCCAGCGGCACCGTGATAATCGGCGGAAAGGCGATCAGCAGCGCGACTATGGCCAGGTAGATCAGAAAGAACGGCATCACCCCGCGCACCAGCACCTCCAGGCGCAGCCTGCCGATACCGCCGACCACATTGAGCACCGTGCCCACGGGTGGGGTTATCAGGCCGATGGAGCCGATCAGCACGAACATCACGCCGAAGTACACCGGGTTGATGCCGGCTTTGACCGCAATAGGTGCCAGCACCGGGGCGAGAATCAGGATGGTCGGGGTCAGGTCGAGCACCATGCCGATGGCGACCATCAGCGCCATGATGGCGATCATCAGCAGGTACGGGTGATTCAGCAGCGGGCCGAGCATGCCGCCGATTTCCTCCGGCAGTTGCGCCAGCGTCACCATGTAGGCCGACACCGTGGCTGCCGCACAGAGAAACATCACCGAGGCGGTGGTACGACTGGCGCGGGTCAGGGTTTCGTTCAGGGTGGCCCAGTTCAGCTCGCGATAGAGCAGCGTCGATACCACTAATGCATAGACCGCAGCCACCACCGCCGCCTCAGTCGGGGTGAAGATGCCGAAACGCAGCCCGCCAACGATGATCACCGGAAGCATCAATGCGGCGGCACCGTCCACCAGTACGCGACGACGCTCGGCTTTGCTGGCCTTGGGCGGGCTGGGTTCGGTGAACCCTCGGGCGATCAGCACCCAGGCGAAAATCAACCCTGCGCCCATGATCAACCCGGGCACTAGGCCGGCCATGAACAGCTGGCTGATAGACGTGTTGGTCACCACCCCGTAGATCACGAACGGCATCGACGGCGGAATGATCGGTGCGATGATGCCGCCGGCCGCGACCAGGCCGGCCGAAGAATGCAAGGGGTAGCCGCGCTGGCGCATCATCGGCAACAGCAGGGTCGCCAGGGCCGCGGTATCGGCCAGGGCCGAGCCGGACATGCTGGCCAGCAGCACCGCCGCGGCGATCGCCACATAGCCCAGCCCCCCGCGCAGGTGACCGAAATAGGCTTGCGCCATGGCGATGATGCGCCTGGAAATACCGCCGGCATTCATCAGCTCGCCAGCGAGGATGAAGAACGGCACGGCAAGCAGCGGGAAGCTGTCGGCGCCGGCGAGCAGGTTCTGCGCCAGCAACTGCACATCCCAGAAATCCAGGTACCACATCAGCACCGCGCCGGTGAGGATCAGGGCGAAGGCGATGGGCATGCCGAATGCCATAAAGCCCAGCAACGATGTGAGGAAAACAGCGACAGTCATCAGCGAAGCCTCATCGGGCGGTGCCCGTTATTGTTATTGGGTTCCATCAATCGGCGGTGATATTGGCGCTGGCGGCGCCGCGGTCGTCCTGGCGGCGCCAGACATTGACCAGTTGGATCAGCGCCAACACCGCCAGCACGCCCATGCAGGCCAGCACCGGCAGCATGGCCAGCACGACCGGATAACCGACCACGGTGCTGACGTTGCCCCAACCGTATTGCACCTGGCTCCAGGCGCCCTGGGCTGCGAGCAAGCTGGCCGCGGCGACCAGCAGCCAACTGGCCGAATCGACCAGGCGCCGGGCGACCCGGGGGAAACGATCGCGGATCATCGAAAAACGCATCAATTCCCCGCGCCGCATGCTCGACGCGACGCCGACGAACACCAGCCAGACGAACGCCAGGCGCGACAGCTCCTCGGCTCCCGCCCAACCGGTACCGAATGCATAGCGCAGCAGCACATTGCTGAATACCGCCGCCACCATAAAGGCCATCAGCACTGCCATCAGGCCGTCGGTAAGGCGGTCGAACAGCTGCGCCAGGAGGCCGCCATAGATGGGCTCACCTGTCAGCGACGGCGCATTGTTAGCGCTATCAAATTCTTTCGCAGAAAGATCGGTCCGCCCTTCGATGACCTCCTCCGCAGGGTCGCGCATGACCCACTGGCAGATTTCCGCGATTACCGCTTCCCGGCTCTTGCGCGCATCGACCGTCACCACATGCAGCTCGCCCTCGGGCGACTGCAGGGTGGCGAACTGGCTATCCACTAGCGAGGTCGGCATGAAGTGTCCGGGCCGGGCACCGACACGCTGCAAGGCGGTGGCGCGATCGATCTGCAAGTAAGCGAACTGCAAACCCGGCACCGCCTGGCGTAAACGCTCGCGGTAAGCGAGCTTGAGCGCCGAACAGGCCAGCACGAAGCTTTCGCCAGCGGCCAAGGCCTGTTGCATTTCAACGATCAGCGCATCGAGCCACTGGATGCGGTCCTCATCGCTGAGGGCGATGCCGGCACGCATACGCTCGATGTTCTCGCGGGGGTGAAAACTGTCGGCTTCGATATGCCGCCAGCCCAGCTCGCGGGCGACGCCCTGACTGATTTCGGTCTTGCCGGAACCGCTAACGCCCATCACCACCAAGGTTTGGCGGGCCGGTGTCGCGGCGGCAGAATTGGCTGTTTGCATGCGTTCTCCTGGGCGACCATCGATGTGGCGCCACGTATTGTGTTGGCGATGTTAGCGCTAACCAAACTAATCGACAAGCCCATAAGTAAATCGATTTGCACTGAATATGGTGTGTACGCCCCATGGACATCACGCGCGCAAAAATCGTAATCATGCATTGCTTGAATTCCATATCGAGAATAGTATCGACTTATAGTCCACATATGGAGATCGCTCATGTCCGTTGCCATGCAGCAAAACGCCCCCGCCCTCGATCCCGATTCGGCCAAGGCCGGCCAGGTCGCCCTGAAGTTCTTTTTCAACCTGATGGACAAATGGAACTGCACCCTAGAGCAGCAAATGGTCCTGCTGGGCTCCATCGGCCGCAGCACCCTGTACAAATACCGGCAGCTGCCCGAAGTGCGCCTGCCGCGCGACACCATGGAGCGGGTGTCGTACCTGATGGGTATCCACAAGTCCCTGCGCATCCTCTTCGGCGACAAGCCTTCGACCTATGAATGGGTCAAAAAGGCCAACAGCGAAGCGCCGTTCAACGGCAACAGTGCCTTGCAGCTGATGCTCGCCGGCGGCGTGGTGGACCTTGCCGACGTACGGCGCTACCTCGACGGGGTCAGGGGTTGAGCGCGCAGCCCACGCTGGTGCTGCCCGGCTGGCGACGGGCTTATCGGTTGGTCTCCAGCGCCTTTCCACCGATTTCGGTGTTCGAGGATGTACTCGACCCCGCGGATCTGGAGCTGGCCTACCTGATCGAAGGCCTGACCAACGACCGCCTGCGCGAGGAAGCGGGGCTGCTGTCCCATGTGGCCGCCGAAGACCGCGTCAGCGGCCCCGGCTCATCGCCGCTGATGGCCGCGTTCACCCACGTCGGCGCGGTGAGCCGCTTTACCGCCGGGCAATACGGCGTTTACTACTGCGCCGACAGCTTGCAGGCCGCAGTGGCGGAAACCCGCTTCCACCGCGAGCGCTTCCTGCGCGCGACCGCCGAACCGAATCTGGAACTGACCCTGCGCACCTATGTGTGCCGCATCGTCAAACCCTTGCATGACATCCGCGACGATTACGACCACCTGCATGACCCGGATTTGAGTGCTTATCCAGTCGCCCAACGGTTCGCTGCCGAACTGCGCAACCAGCATTCCTGGGGCCTGCTCTACCGCAGCGTGCGTCATCCTGGCGGCGAATGCGCCGCACTCTTCCGTCCACCCGCAGCGAGCATTCCGCAGCAAGGCGTGCATTTGCGTTATGTGTGGGATGGCAAGTTGCAGCAGATCGTCAATGTCTTCGAGATCAAGGAAATCGCCTGATCTTGCTTCGTTGTGCCAGAGCCCCAGCAGAAGGTCGTCGCCCCCTGTCCTTGCTGTGCTTCAATGACTTGCACGGCCCTGCCTTTGAAACCTTTGGCGATAAGCTCAGGTGCTGCACGAGGAATACGACATGAATTCAATCAGGGTTATAGCAATCGCACTCATAGTGGCGGGCCTGCTGGGGCTGCTTTATGGCGGCTTCAGTTACACCAAGGACAGCACCGCGGTGAAGCTCGGTCCGCTCGAACTGTCGATTCAAGAGAAGGAACGGGTCAATGTGCCGGTTTGGGCGGGCATAGGCGCAATTCTCGCTGGCGGTTTGCTGTTCGGTTTTGCCGGCAGGAAACCTTGAGCCTGCGCCCGAACCTTCTCTCATAAATGTTGGCTCGGCACCAAGGTGCCGATTATGGAAACCTTTGTGCCTCTCAAGTTGCTGTTTATCTGCGCCAAGAATCGCTTGCGCAGCCCCACCGCCGAACAGCTGTTCGCCGCCTGGCCAGGCGTGGAAACCGCATCGGCCGGGGTCAACCACGACGCCGACACGCCGGTTTGCCCCGAGCTGTTGGCCTGGGCCGATTTGATCCTGGTGATGCAGCGGGTTCATCGCACCAAGCTGGCCGGCAAGTTCCGCGTGCAGTTGGCCAACAAGCGCATCGTCTGCCTGGATATCCCCGACGATTACGACTTTATGGATCCGGCATTGATCGAGTTGCTGAACGCCCGGGTGCGGCGCTATTTGCCGTAAGGTCGATCGTGATTTCCTGATCCTGCCGGCGAACGGCACCTTTGCAGCCTCATCAGATCCTCAACTACTGTTTAAATAACAGCACTAAGCACATGATTTTTATTAAGTTCTACCAACCTAGAAATCACTTTAACTAAGCCCTCACTCAAGACGGTTGACTAAATTTCGCCGCAGCCTTACGTTAACGTAAAGGTAAACGAGAGCGCCGTGAACATGTCCGCCATCACCTACTCCATTTCCGAACTGGCCCGCGAGCTGGATATCACCACCCGCGCCATTCGTTTTTATGAAGAACAGCAGATGCTCAGCCCCGAGCGGCGCGGCCAGGAGCGCATCTACAGCGCCAAGGACAAGGTCACCCTCAAGTTGATTCTGCGCGGCAAGCGCATCGGCTTCTCCCTTGCCGAATGCAAGGAGCTGATCGAGCTATACGACCCGGTGCATGGCAATCGCAAGCAGCTGCAGACCTTTATGCAAAAGATCACCGAACGCCGCGCCCAGCTGGAACAGCAGCTGCTGGATATTCGGCAAATGCAGCTTGAATTGGATACAGCCGAAGAGCGCTGCTTAAAAGCGCTAGCAGAAACCGATAAAAAACAAACAATTACACAATAAACCTAATTACGATTCAGATAGGTGGAACCATGAGCTACCCGTCCCTCAACTTCGCCCTCGGCGAGACCATCGACATGCTGCGCGAGCAAGTGCAGTCCTTTGTCGCCGCCGAGCTGGCGCCGCGCGCCGCAGAGATCGACAGCAGCAATCAGTTCCCCATGGACATGTGGAAGAAGTTCGGCGAGATGGGTCTGCTCGGCGTCACCGTCGAAGAAGAATATGGCGGCTCGGGCCTCGGCTATCTGGCCCACGTCATCGCCATGGAAGAGATCAGCCGCGGCTCGGCCTCGGTCGCCCTCTCCTACGGCGCCCATTCCAACCTTTGCGTCAATCAGATCAAACGTAACGGTAACGCCGAGCAAAAGGCCAAATACCTGCCCAAGCTGGTTTCCGGCGAGCATGTCGGCGCCCTCGCCATGAGCGAGCCAAACGCCGGCTCAGACGTGGTTTCCATGAAGCTGCGCGCCGAGCGCAGAGGCGACCGCTACGTGCTCAACGGCAGCAAGACCTGGATCACCAACGGCCCGGACGCCAACACCTACGTGATCTATGCCAAGACCGATCTGGACAAGGGCCCCCACGGCATCAGCGCTTTTATCGTCGAGCGCGACTGGAAGGGCTTCAGTCGCGGCAACAAGTTCGACAAGCTCGGCATGCGCGGCTCGAATACCTGCGAGCTGTTCTTCGATGACGTCGAAGTGCCGGAAGAAAACCTGCTCGGCCAGCTCAACGGCGGCGTGCGCGTGTTGATGAGCGGCCTGGATTACGAGCGCGTGGTCCTCTCCGGCGGCCCGGTGGGCATCATGCAGGCCTGCATGGACGTGATCGTGCCCTATATCCACGACCGCAAGCAGTTCGGCCAGAGCATCGGCGAGTTCCAACTGATTCAGGGCAAGGTCGCCGACATGTACACCCAGCTCAACGCCAGCCGCGCCTACCTGTATGCCGTGGCCAATGCCTGCGACCGTGGCGAGACCACGCGCAAGGACGCCGCCGGGGTGATCCTATACACCGCCGAGCGTGCCACCCAGATGGCTCTGGAGGCGATCCAGATTCTCGGCGGCAACGGCTATATCAACGAATTTCCCACCGGGCGCCTGCTGCGCGACGCCAAACTCTACGAGATCGGTGCCGGCACCAGCGAGATTCGCCGCATGCTGATCGGCCGCGAGCTGTTCAACGAAACGAAATAAGCGGCTTGCTGGTGGTTCCCACGCTCCAGCGTGGGAACCTGGAACCGGACGCTCTGCGTCCGATCCAGGGACGCAGAGCGTCCCTGGCGACACGCCCACGCAGAGCGTGGGTGCGATCAGAAACAGACGCAAACCGGAGCCAATCGATGGCCATCCTGCAGACCCAGATCAACACCCGCTCGCCCGAGTTCGCCGCCAATAGCGCGGCGATGCTTGCCCAGGTCAACGACTTGCGCGCCCTGCTCGCGCGCATTCACGAAGGCGGCGGCGAGAAGGCTCAGCACCGCCACACGTCCCGCGGCAAGCTGCTGCCGCGCGAACGAATCAATCGCCTGCTGGATCTCGGCTCGCCGTTCCTCGAGATCGGCCAGCTAGCGGCCTACGAAGTCTATGGCGAAGACGTACCGGCGGCCGGGGTGGTCGCCGGAATCGGCCGGGTCGAAGGCGTGGAATGCATGATCGTGGCCAACGACGCCACGGTGAAAGGTGGCAGTTACTACCCGCTGACCGTGAAGAAGCATCTGCGTGCCCAGGCCATCGCTCAGCAGAACCGCCTGCCGTGCATTTACCTGGTGGATTCCGGCGGCGCCAACCTGCCGCGCCAGGACGAGGTGTTCCCCGACCGCGAACACTTCGGCCGGATCTTTTTCAACCAGGCCAACATGTCCGCCATGGGCATCCCGCAGATCGCCGTGGTCATGGGCTCCTGCACCGCTGGCGGCGCCTATGTGCCGGCGATGGCCGACGAGGCGATCATGGTGCGCGAACAGGCGACCATCTTCCTCGCCGGCCCGCCGCTGGTGAAGGCCGCCACCGGCGAAGTGGTCAGCGCCGAGGAGCTGGGCGGTGCCGATGTGCACTGCAAAACCAGCGGCGTGGCCGACCACTACGCCGACAACGACGAACACGCCCTGGCCCTGGCCCGGCGCTGCATCGCCAACCTCAACTGGCGCAAGCTCGGTGTACTCAACAGCCGCGCGCCCATCGCTCCGCTATTCGACGCCGCCGAGCTGTACGGCGTGATCCCGGCTGACGCCAAACAGCCGTTCGATGTGCGCGAAGTCATCGCGCGTATCGTCGATGGCTCGCTGTTCGACGAGTTCAAGGCACTGTTCGGCGCCACCCTGGTCTGCGGCTTTGCGCATATCCACGGCTACCCGGTGGCGATTCTGGCGAATAATGGGATTTTGTTCGCCGAGTCCGCGCAGAAAGGCGCGCACTTTATCGAGCTGGCCTGCCAACGTGGCATTCCGCTGCTGTTCCTGCAGAACATCACCGGCTTTATGGTCGGGCAGAAATACGAGGCCGGCGGCATCGCCAAACACGGCGCCAAGCTGGTCAATGCGGTGGCCTGCGCCAAGGTGCCGAAGTTCACCGTGATCATCGGCGGTAGCTTCGGCGCTGGTAATTACGGCATGTGCGGCCGCGCCTACGACCCGCGCTTCCTCTGGATGTGGCCGAACGCGCGCATCGGCGTGATGGGCGCCGAACAGGCCGCCGGCGTGCTGGTGCAGGTCAAACACGAACAGGCGGCCCGGGCCGGCCACGACTTCTCCGCCGAGGAAGAAGCCAAGCTCAAGCAGCCGATCCTCGAA
Organism: uncultured Pseudomonas sp.; assembly: GCA_966210435.1. Lineage (GTDB taxonomy): Bacteria > Pseudomonadota > Gammaproteobacteria > Pseudomonadales > Pseudomonadaceae > Aquipseudomonas. Next base: position 27,409 of record CBIHLF010000020.1, read on the forward strand.
CAGTACGAGCGCCAGGGCCATCCCTACTACTCCAGCGCACGGTTGTGGGATGACGGGGTTATCGACCCGGCGCAGACACGCGACGTACTGGGCCTGGCGCTGTCCGCCAGCCTCAACGCGCCGATCGAGCCAACTACCTTTGGCGTATTCCGCATGTAAGGCCGGAATACCGTAGGGTGCGCCGCGCGCACCGCTTTTCAACACAATGGTGCGCACAGCGCACCCTACGAAGATGACCATGACCGACTTCAGCACCATCCAGCTCGAAACAGACCCACGCGGTTTCGCCACCCTCTGGCTGAACCGCGCCGACAAGAACAATGCCTTCAACGCCGAGATGATCCGTGAGCTGATTCTCGCCCTCGATGCGGTGATGGCCGATAAGAGCCTGCGCTTTCTGCTCCTGCGTGGCCGTGGCAAACACTTCTCCGCCGGCGCCGATCTGGCCTGGATGCAACATGCCGCGACCCTGGACTACAACGCCAACCTGGCCGATTCACGCGAGCTGGCCGAGCTGATGCACAACCTCTACCAGCTGAAGATCCCGACCCTGGCCGTGGTACAAGGCGCGGCCTTCGGCGGTGCCCTGGGCTTGATCAGCTGCTGCGACATGGCCATTGGTGCCGAGGATGCCCAGCTGTGCCTCTCGGAAGTGCGCATCGGCCTGGCGCCTGCGGTAATCAGCCCCTTCGTCGTCCAGGCCATCGGCGAGCGCGCGGCGCGACGTTTCGCCCTGACCGCCGAACGCTTCAGCGGCGAACGCGCCCGCGAGCTGGGGTTGTTCGCCGAATGCTACCCGGCGCAAGAGCTGGACGCCGCCGTGCAGGCCTGGGTCGACAATCTGCTACTCAATAGCCCACTGGCCATGCAGGCCAGCAAGGACCTGTTACGCGAAGTTGGCAGCGGCGTACTGACCCCCGCCCTGCGCCGCTACACCGAAAACGCCATCGCCCGCATCCGCGTCAGCGCCGAAGGCCAGGAAGGATTGCGCGCGTTCCTCGACAAACGCAAACCGGCTTGGCAGGAGTAATAACCATGAGCCTCAAGCACATCGACACCCTGCTCGTCGCCAACCGCGGGGAAATCGCCTGTCGGGTCATGCGCACCGCGAAAGCCATGGGCATCACCACTGTGGCCGTGCATAGCGCTATCGATGCGGATGCGCGGCATGCCCGCGAAGCGGATATCCGCGTCGATCTCGGCGGCGCCAAGGCGGCTGAGAGTTACCTGCGTATCGACGCACTGATCGCGGCGGCCAAGGCCAGCGGCGCCCAGGCGATTCACCCGGGCTACGGCTTTCTTTCGGAGAATGCCGGCTTTGCCCACGCCATCGAACAGGCCGGGCTGATCTTCCTCGGCCCGCCCGCCTCCGCTATCGAGGCCATGGGCAGCAAATCCGCGGCCAAAGCCTTGATGGAGCAAGCCGGGGTACCGCTGGTGCCGGGTTATCACGGCGAGAGCCAGGATGTGGAAACCTTCCGCGCCGCCGCCGAAACGATTGGCTACCCGGTGCTGCTCAAGGCCGCCGCCGGCGGTGGCGGCAAGGGCATGAAGGTCGTCGAACGCGAAAGCGAGTTGGCCGAGGCCCTGCTCAGCGCCCAGCGCGAAGCCCAATCGTCGTTCGGCGATGCGCGCATGCTGGTGGAAAAGTACGTGCTCAAACCGCGCCACGTGGAAATCCAGGTGTTCGCTGACCAGCACGGCAACTGCCTGTACCTGAACGAGCGCGACTGCTCGATCCAGCGCCGCCACCAGAAAGTGGTCGAAGAAGCGCCGGCGCCGGGGCTGACCACAGAACTGCGTCGCGCCATGGGCGAAGCCGCGGTGAAAGCCGCACAAGCCATCGGCTATGTCGGTGCCGGTACCGTGGAGTTCCTCCTGGACGAGCGCGGCGATTTCTTCTTTATGGAGATGAACACCCGCCTGCAGGTCGAACACCCGGTCACCGAGGCAATCACCGGCCTCGACCTGGTGGCCTGGCAAATCCGCGTGGCGCGTGGCGAGCCGCTGCCACTGACCCAGGATCAGGTACCGCTGCATGGCCACGCCATCGAGGTGCGCCTGTACGCCGAAGACCCGGACAACGACTTTCTGCCAGCCACCGGTACCTTGGCCCTATACCGCGAAGCCCAGGCCGGGCCGGGGCGTCGGGTCGATAGCGGGGTTTGCGAGGGCGATGAGATTTCACCGTTCTACGACCCGATGTTCGGCAAGCTGATCGCCTGGGGCGAGAATCGCGAAGAAGCCCGCCTGCGTCTGCTGGCGATGCTGGCGGAAACCTGCGTCGGTGGAGTCAGAACCAATCTGGCGTTTCTGCAGCGCGTACTGGCCCACCCCGCCTTCGCCGCCTGCGAACTGGATACCGGCTTTATTCCGCGCCATGAGGCGCAACTGCTGCCCGCCGTTGCCGAGCTGCCCGCCGAGTTCTGGCAGTTGGCCGCCGAGGCATTTGTGCAGAGCGAAACTAGTCGGCAGCGAGCCGACGATGCCCATTCGCCCTGGGCGACGGGCAAGGGCTTGCGTTTGGGCCTGCCCGCCGAGATCGACGTACAGTTGCTCTGCCAGGGCGAGCGGCAAGTGGTCCGCCTGCGTCACGATGCGCAGCCCCAAGTGCGCTTGCACGGCGAACAGTTGCTGGTCGAGCGTGACGGCGTACGCCGCCAGCACCTGGCGATTCGCCGCGGTGACAGCCTTTACTTGCATTTCGCCGGCGAACTGCGCAGCGTGCGGCGCGTCGACCCGATTGCCGAGGCGCAAGCCGGTCAGCACCAGCATGGCGGCCTGAGCGCACCGATGAACGGAAGTATCGTTCGCGTCCTGGTCACAGCAGGGCAAAGCGTCGAAGCCGGCACCGCCCTGGTGGTGCTGGAGGCGATGAAGATGGAGCACAGCATTCGCGCTGCGCATGCCGGGGTGGTCAAGGCGTTGTATTGCGCGGAAGGCGAGATGGTCGCCGAGGGCGCGGTGCTGGTGGAGCTGGAAGAAGCATAAGCATGGCATCCGGTGCGCACAGCGCACCCTACGTACACCGATGACATCGCGGGCATCGCTGCAAATCGCAGGGTGCGCCGTGCGCACCATTGCCCCAAAGGAGTCACAAAATGAATTTGCCCAAACAAGTCCGCCTGGTCGAAGTCGGCCCGCGCGACGGTTTGCAGAACGAGAAACAACCGATCAGCGTCGCCGACAAGGTGCGTCTGGTCGATGAGCTGTCCGCCGCGGGCCTCGGCTATATCGAGGTGGGCAGCTTCGTCTCGCCCAAATGGGTACCGCAGATGGCCGGCAGCGCCGAGGTCTTCGCGCAGATCCAGCAGTTTCCGGGCGTCACTTATGCGGCTTTGGCGCCCAATCTGAGAGGCTTCGAAGCCGCAGTGCAGGCGGGCGTAAAAGAAGTCGCGGTGTTCGCCGCCGCTTCCGAAGCGTTTTCACAGAAGAACATCAATTGCTCGATCGCCGAGAGCCTCGAACGTTTCGTACCGGTGATGGACGCCGCCAAACAACAGGGCATACGCGTACGCGGCTATGTTTCCTGTGTACTCGGTTGCCCTTACGAGGGCGCCGTAGCTGCCGAGCAAGTGGCCAGCGTGGCCCGCGAGCTGTTCGCCATGGGCTGCTACGAAGTGTCCCTCGGCGACACCATCGGCACCGGCACGGCCGGTGAGACCCGACACCTGTTCGAGGTGGTTGGCCGCGATATCGCCCGCGATAAATTGGCCGGGCATTTCCACGACACCTACGGCCAGGCGCTAACCAATATCTACGCCAGCCTGCTGGAAGGCATCGGCGTATTCGACAGCTCGGTGGCGGGCCTGGGCGGCTGCCCTTACGCCAAGGGGGCCACCGGCAACGTGGCGACCGAGGACGTGCTCTATTTGCTCAATGGCCTGGGCATCGAAACCGGGATCGACATGGACAAGCTGATCGCCGCCGGTCAGCGCATCTGCGCGGTGCTGGACAAGCCCAATGGCTCGCGGGTGGCGCGGGCACTGCAAAGCCGGTAGCGGACTCAACAAATGTCATAAGCCGGATTGCGCTGACGCTTATCCGGGCTACGGCTTGTACAGCAATGCGTAGGGTGGACATGGCGAAGCCTTGTCCACCGCGGACGATACCGATGGCGGACAGCCTGCGACATGTCCGCCCTACACTTCAGGCTGACGTCAGGCTTTCTTTACGCCCTGTAAAGCCTTGCCAGCAGGGCCGACGCAGAGCTGCTAGCCGCGTAGCAAAGGCTCTACAGCGGCGCCCCAGGACAGGCCGATGGCAGGGTGAAATCATTCAGGCAAGCCAGGTGTCCGGCGCTAGGCTTGCGCAATTCAGTCAGGCCAATGGCCGGCACACTAAGAATTACGAGGAACCGATATGCAACAGCCCCTGTGGACGCCATCCGCCGAGCGTATCGCGGCCACCCGGATGGACGCCTTCCGTCATTTCGTCAACCGCCGCCATAGCCTGAATCTGTCCGACTACCCGGCCCTGCACGCCTGGAGCGTGGCGCAACGCGAGGCGTTCTGGCAGGCCATCAGCGAATTCTTCGAGGTTCGTTTCAGCCAGCAGCCCAGTCGTGTTCTCGATGAAGGCTCGTCGATGCCCAGCGCCCACTGGTTCCCCGGCGCCAGCCTGAATTTCGCCGAACACCTGTTGCGCCGCCGCGACGATCATCCGGCGCTGATCGCCATTGGCGAGGACGGCTCGCGCGAGCAACTGAGCTATGCCGATCTGGCCGCCCATGTGGCCGGTTTGCAGCGCAGCCTGGCTGCCGCCGGTGTCGGCAGCGGCGATCGGGTCGCGGCCTTTATGCCCAATACCTGGCAAACCCTGGTCGGCATGCTCGCAGCGACCAGCCTGGGCGCGACCTGGTCGAGCTGCTCACCGGATTTCGGTACCCAGGGGGTGATCGACCGCTTCGGCCAGATCGAACCCAAGGTGCTGATCGCCGCGGCCGGTTACCGCTATGCCGGCAAAAATATCGACCTGACCGGCAAGCTCAATGAAATCCTCGAGCGTTTGCCGTCGTTGCAGCAGCTGATAGTGGTGCCCTACTCCAACCCGGACGCCCGCGCCGAATACTTCAGGACCACAGCCAAGGTTGCCCTCTGGGCGGACTTCTACCAAGTCGGCGGCGAACCCCAGTTCACGCCGGTACCCTTCGATCATCCGCTGTATATCCTCTATTCCAGCGGTACCACCGGCGTGCCCAAGTGCATTGTCCACGGTACCGGCGGCGTGCTGCTGCAACACCTCAAGGAGCTCGGCCTGCACACCGACCTCGGTGCAGATGACACGCTGTTCTACTACACCACCTGCGGCTGGATGATGTGGAACTGGCTGGTCTCGGGTCTGGCCTTGGGCGCGACTCTGGTGCTATTCGACGGATCGCCCTTCCATCCGGGTGCGGAACGCCTGATCGACCTGATCGATGCGGAGAACATCAGCGTCTTCGGCACCAGCGCCAAATACCTGGCCGCACTGGAGAAAGCTGGCGCCAAGCCCGGCAGCACACACCGCTTGACGCATTTGAAAGCCATCCTGTCGACCGGCTCACCGCTCTCCCACGAGAGCTTCGAATACGTCTACCGTGAGATCAAAACCGATCTGTGCCTATCGTCGATCTCAGGCGGCACCGATATCGTTTCCTGCTTCGCCCTGGGCAACCCGGTGCTGCCGGTATGGCGCGGCGAATTGCAGTGCAAGGGCCTGGGCATGGACGTACAGGTGTGGAACGACGACGGCCGGGCGGTAATCGGCGAGAAAGGCGAACTGGTCTGCACCCGGCATTTTCCGTCGATGCCGGTGGGCTTCTGGAACGATGCCGATGGCAGCAAGTTCAAGGCCGCCTACTTCGATAGCTTCCCTGGCGTCTGGGCTCATGGCGACTACGCGGAGGAAACCGTCCATAGCGGGCTGGTAATCCATGGGCGCAGCGACGCGGTGCTGAATCCCGGTGGGGTTCGGATCGGCACCGCGGAAATCTACCGCCAGGTGGAAAAGGTCGAGGAAGTGCTGGAATCCATCGCCATCGGCCAGGAATGGCAAGGCGATGTGCGCGTGATATTGTTTGTACGGCTGCGCGAGGGGGTTGCACTGACCGAAGCATTGCAGACGCGCATCCGCGAGGTGATACGCGCCAACACCACCCAGCGCCATGTACCGGCGAAAGTCATCGCTGTGGCCGATATCCCGCGTACCATCAGCGGCAAGATAGTCGAGCTGGCGGTACGCAACGTGGTGCACGGGCGGCCGGTGAAAAATACCGATGCGCTGGCCAACCCACAGGCTCTCGAATTGTTCAGGGGCTTGGCCGAACTGCAGGAATGAGTGTCAGACAGACAACCCAGGGGACTTGCGATGAGCGAACAGCATGACGACAACGATCACGACCAGCCCCTGACGTTCCGGGAAATGCTGCAAAGCGTTCTGGCCGCGGCGATCGGCGTACAGAGCGGCAAGAACCGGAGCCGCGACTTTCGACGCGGCAAACCCAGCCATTTCATCATTCTCGGCGTGTCGTTCACCCTGCTGTTCGTACTGACGATTTTCGCCGTGGTCAAACTGGTGCTGCACCTCGCCGGCGTTTGACCTCACCGAAAGCTACCTCCCCATCGGGGAGGTATGGCGCAACGCCCGGCATCGGTTACTGCTGGCTCACCCAGAACACGGCGGTGGCGACGACGAGCAGAATCAACGCAAAAATCGCTCGCGCATCGACAGTACTGTCTCGTTCGTTGGGTTCGGTATGGTCGGTCATGGCAACGTCCTTACTCGTGAGTATGAAGGGTTCGCCAAGCCAGTTAAGACCACAAAGGTCTTCCGCTCAAGCAGTTGCGCACTAACGGCGATGTTTTCTTAGTGCCTTTGGTTAAGTGCATATATAGAAACATCACTTTTGCCCTCCCGTCTGAACTGGTATCTTCCCCCGCCTCCGCCGGGAGTGCGCAGCCGTGTGTGCAGAACGCTGAAACGGCCGTTGAAAATGCCGCGGATGGATTGACCGCACCATCGCAACGGCCACTGAGCTGTCTAAATAAAGCAATAGCCTGAACCCACAGGATATATATGTACGTATACGACGAGTACGATCAACGGATCGTTGAGGAACGCGTCAAGCAGTTCCGCGATCAGACCCGCCGCTATCTGGCTGGCGAGCTCTCAGGTGAAGAGTTCCGCCCTCTGCGCCTGCAGAACGGCCTGTACATTCAGCGGTATGCGCCCATGTTGCGCATCGCCGTGCCCTATGGCCTGCTGTCTTCCACGCAGGTGCGCATGCTGGCCAAGATCGCTCGCGACTATGACAAGGGCTACGCCCACATCAGTACCCGTCAGAACGTGCAGTTCAACTGGCCCGACCTGGAAGATGTGCCGGATATTCTCGCCGAACTGTCGACCGTACAGATGCACTCGATCCAGACCAGCGGCAACTGCATTCGCAACACCACCACTGACCAGTTCGCTGGCGTGGCCAAGGACGAGCTGATCGATCCGCGCCCCTGGTGCGAAATCATTCGTCAATGGTCGACCTTCCACCCCGAGTTCACCCACCTGCCGCGCAAGTTCAAGATCGCCGTCAATGGCGCCGTGAGCGACCGTGCCGCGATCGAGGTGCACGACATCGGCCTGGAAGCGGTACACAACGAAGCCGGCGAGCTGGGCTTCCGCGTTTCCGTCGGCGGCGGCCTGGGCCGTACCCCGGTGGTTGGCAGCTTTATCAACGAATTCCTGCCTTGGCAGCACCTGCTCAGTTACCTCGACGCCATCCTGCGGGTGTACAACCGTTATGGCCGCCGCGATAACAAGTTCAAGGCGCGGATCAAGATTCTGGTCAAGGCGCTGACCGCCGAAGTGTTCGCTGAGCGCGTCAACGCCGAGTGGTCGCACCTGAAAGACGGCCCGACCACCCTGACCGAAGCCGAAGTACAACGCGTCGCCGCACATTTCGTCGACCCGGCTTATCGGCAATTGCCGGATCAGGACGCCGAACTGGCGCAGCTGGATGCCGAACATCCCGGCTTCGCCCGCTGGCGCCAGCGCAACACCTTCGCCCACAAGCGCCCCGGCTATGTAGCCGTGACCCTGTCGCTGAAACCGACCGGGACCGCTCCCGGCGATGTCACCGACAAGCAACTGGATGCCATTGCCGACCTGGCCGATCGCTACAGCTTCGGCGAAGTGCGCAACAGCCATAACCAGAACATCATCCTCGCCGATGTCGAGCAGGCGCAGCTGTTCACCCTGTGGGGCGAATTGCGCGAGCAAGGCTTCGCCACGCCCAACGTCGGCTTGCTGACCGATATCATTTGCTGCCCGGGCGGCGACTTCTGCTCCCTGGCCAACGCCAAATCGATCCCGGTGGCGGAAGCCATCCAGCGTCGTTTCAACGACCTCGATTACCTGTTCGATATCGGCGATATCGAGCTGAATATCTCCGGCTGCATGAACGCCTGCGGTCATCACCACGTCGGCCATATCGGCATTCTCGGCGTGGACAAGAAGGGCCAGGAGTTCTATCAGGTGTCCATTGGCGGCAGCTCCGGTCGCGAAGCCAGCCTGGCGCAGATTCTCGGCCCCTCCTTCGCCCAGGACGATATGCCCGATGTGATCGACAAGATCATCAAGGTCTATGTGGAGCAACGTAGCGATGAAGAAAACTTCCTCGACACCTTCCGCCGCATCGGCGTCGCCCCATTCAAGGAGCGTGTATATGCAGCGAATCATTAAGAACGAGCAGATCGTCGACGAAACCTGGCACCTGCTGCCCAAAGACACCACCATGGACGATCTGAACAACTGCGACGATCTGATCGTGCCGCTGGCCTTGTGGGTCGAGCACGCCCATGCGCTGAAGGCCCGCGATGGCGGTTTGGGTGTGTGGCTGGATGCCGGCGAGGAAATCGAGGAAATCGCCGAGCAGCTGAGCAACTTCCAGGTGATTGCCTTGAACTTTCCGTCGTTTACCGACGGCCGTCACTGCTCCACCGCCTACCTGCTGCGCACCCGCTATGGCTACAAGGGCGAAGTGCGGGCAATAGGCGATGTGCTGCGCGATCAGTTGTTCGCCCTCAAGCGTTGTGGCTTCGACGCCTTCGCCTTGCGCGAAGACAAGGATCCCGAGGATGCGCTCAAGGCGTTCAAGGACTTCTCGGTGCTCTACCAGGCTTCAAGCGACCAGCCGCAACCGCTGTTCCGCCGCCGCGCCTGATTCGCCCGCGTTATGAAAAAGCCCTGAAATTTCAGGGCTTTTTTGTTTTCGCAGCGGCTAGACCAGCCCCGGATTACGCTGACGCTTATTCGGGCTACGCATTGACGCCGACCCGGTAGCCCGGATGCAATCCGGGGAAAATCTCCGCGCGCTATCGCTCTTTGGATTTCATCCAGGCTATGCGCGGACGCTGTCCCAGGCCGCATTCGCCAGCAATTCGCGGCAGTCGGCCAGCTCGGTACGGGTGCGGCCAGCCAGCCAGTTACGCGCAAAATCATGGGTCGGCCCGATGATCAGCGAAGCAAAGCAATCGCTCGGCATATCCTTGAACACGCCCTGTTCGCGGTAGCCGGCCAGTGCCTGATGGATGCGCGCGAAATGCGCCTGATTAGCTTCGCGCAACTGCTCGCCCAACTCACTGGCTTCGACCCGACCACGACTATGCAGGATAAAACGCGCCCACTGCGGATTGGCCACCACCCAGTCGATGTAACTGGTGACCAGTAACCTGACACAGGCTTCGGCGCTCTCGGCCTTGGCGAAGCCCTGTTCGAGCAGCGCTGCGTATTCGGCGGTGCCCTGCATATAGAGCGCGGCGATGATGCGCTCCTTGTTACCGAAGTGGTGATACAGGCTGCCGATGCTGGCGCCGGAGCGATCGCGGATCATTTCAATGGTGGTGGCGTCCACCCCTACGTCGGTAAAGCAGGCGAGCGCGGCCTGGAGAATTTCGTCCTTGCGGGTACGGCGAGCCATGGCGGTCCTTGAGAGGAGCAGGCGAATAGAAAATTATTTTAGTCGGCTATCCTGCCTCGATACGCATCGCTGTTCAATGCTCTGGCGCGGCCAAGCCCTGTCTGATCGCGATCCACATCACCGAATAGCTCGACAAAACAAAACGGCTCGGTAGAAACCGAGCCGTTTGCAGTTATCGCTGCGTTATCAATCCACCCGCACCAATACTCGCCCGACCGACTTGCCGGCGAGAATCTGAGCGATCGCCTCGGGCAGCTGCTCCAGACTAATTTCACGGGTCAGCCGATCGAGCGCCGGCAATTTCCACTGCACGGAAAGCTTGTCCCACATCGAGGCCTTGACCACCAAGGGCAACTCGACCGAGTCGACACCGAGCAGATTGACCCCACGCAGGATAAACGGCAGCACGCTACCGTTGAAGCCCACACCGGCGGTCAACCCACAACAGGCCACACTGCCACCGTAGCGCAATGCCTTGACCACATTGAACAGAATATCGCCGCCTACGGTATCGACCGCGCCAGCCCATTGTTCCTTGAGCATCGGACGCTCGCTACCTTCCTGCAGCGCGCTTCGGCTGACGATCTGGCTGGCGCCAAGCTCCATCAACCACTGGCCCTGGTCGGCCTTGCCGGTCGCCGCCGCCACGCTGAAGCCGAGCTTGGCCAGCAAGGCCACGGCCACACAACCAACGCCGCCGGTCGCGCCGGTCACCAGAATGGGCCCGGCATCAGTCGCCACCCCGGCCTGTTCCAACTTGTCGATGCACAGCGCAGCAGTCAGCCCCGCAGTACCGAGTACCATCGCCTCACGCAACGACAGCCCTTTCGGCCGCTTGATCGCCCAACTGGCGGGCACTCGAATATATTGGGCGAAACCGCCGGAGGTATTCATACCCAGGTCGTAGCCGGTGACTATTACTTCGTCGCCGACACTGAATTCGCTCACGCTGGAGCTTTCCACCACGCCAGCGGCGTCGATACCCGGGGTGTGCGGGAATTCCTTGGTCACCCCCCGATTACCGCTGGCCGACAATGCGTCCTTATAGTTGAGCGAGGAGTACTTCACCCGAATCAACAGCTCGCCGACCGGGAGGTCGGCGGTATCGCGCTGAACAATCACCTGCTCGAACGTGCCGCTCGCATCTGCGCGAGCCTGCAATGCGCTAAACATGCTCATATCATTCCCCTCGGGGTAAGGCTATTACCAGAAACGCTGCTGGTTGAATCGGCTCAACCAGGTCAGGGCGAAACGATCCAGTGCCACGCTTGCCGCCAGGCCAACACGCTCCTGCAGGCTTTTCTTCTCGGCGTAATGCAAATGAAAGAGCTCGGCCTCCTTGGCTCGCTCGGCCAGGTATTCATCGCTGGTGCCAAGTGAATCGACCAACTGCTTTTCCAGAGCGGCCATGCCCAGCCAGACTTCGCCCGTGGCTATGTCGTCTATCTCAAGCTGCGGGCGATAACGCGCGACAAAATTCTTGAACAGCTCATGAGTGATCTCCAGATCTTCCTGGAACTTCTGACGCCCCTTTTCGGTGTTCTCACCAAAAACCGTCAGGGTGCGTTTGTACTCGCCAGCGGTGAGCACCTCAAAATCGATGTTGTGCTTTTTCAGTAACCGATGAAGGTTAGGCAACTGCGCGACCACGCCGATCGAGCCGAGTATGGCGAACGGTGCCGAGATAATTTTCTCGCCGATGCAAGCCATCATGTAACCCCCGCTGGCCGCGACCTTGTCTATGCAGACAGTCAGCGGCACGCCGGCCTGGCGAATACGCGCCAGCTGCGAGGAAGCCAGACCATAACTGTGGACCATGCCTCCGCCACTTTCCAGGCGCAGCACCACTTCATCCTGGGCGCTGGCCATACTCAGCAAGGCGGTAATTTCATGACGCAGGTTATCGGTCGCCGAAGCCTTGATATCGCCGTCGAAATCCAGCACATAGACCCGCGGTTTCTGAATGCCAGCCTTTTTTTCCAGCTTGGTGGCCTTGGCTTGTTCCTTGTGCACGCTCTTGAGCTGGTCCTTGTTCAGTACCGATTGCTCCAGGCGGTCATGCAATTGCTTGTAGAAATCATTGAGCTTGGTCACCTGCAACTGGCCAGCGCTGCGCCGGCCCTTGCCACGCAACACCGCCAAGGCGGTGAGGACGACCAGAATGGCGACCACCAGGGTGACGGTCTTGGCCAAAAAGCTCGCATATTCCGCAAAAAACTCCACGCATTTCCCCTCGTTCCAGATGAGCCGCAGGCTGCTTGGGAGCTTGCCTGACGTCGACGTTCGCAGCAGCATGCTGCCCGCTCGGGCAAACTCCCGGCGCGGCATGGTATCGGGCAAGCATACCGAGGCCATCGTACGACGGCCAGCGGCCAGGCCATGCATTGCGATCCCAGACGGATTCAAACAAGCGTATGTTTTTCCGTTGACAGGGCTCGCCGATCCTCTATACCCTCGCGAAACTTCAACGACCGGAATAGCGCGGACGTGGGCAACATTTACCTTATCAGACATGGCCAAGCCTCTTTCGGCGCCGACGACTACGATGTGCTCTCGCCCACCGGTATTCGTCAGGCGGAAATACTCGGTGCGCATCTCGCCCAACTTGGCGTGCGCCTCGATCGTTGCCTGAGCGGCGACCTGCGGCGCCAGCAACACACCGCCAGCGCCGCGCTGAGCCAGTTTGGTGCCGCAGACCTGCCCCAGCCGGAACTGGAAGTGGACCCGGCCTTCAATGAATTCGATGCCGATGCGGTAATCCGCACCCTGCTCCCCGAGCTGCTGCCCGATGAGCCGCAAGCCTTGCACATTCTCCGCAACGCCCCGCAAAACCGCGCCGAATTCCAACGCCTGTTCGCCTTGCTCATCGGCCGCTGGATTTCCGGTGCGCATGACAGCGCGCAGTTGCAGAGCTGGCCGGACTTCGTCGCCCAGGTACGCGCCGGTCTGGAGCGCCTGCTCGATCGCGCCGAGGGTAAACAGAATATCGCCGTGTTCACCTCCGGCGGCACCATCACCGCCCTGCTCCATCTAATCACCGGCGTGCCGCCAGCCAGTGCCTTCGAGCTGAACTGGCAAATCGTCAATACCTCGCTGAGCTGCCTGAAGTTTCGCGGCAAGCAAGTGAGCCTGGCTTCCTTCAACAGCCATGTGCATTTACAGCTGCTGAAGGCGCCGGAACTCATCACCTATCGCTGAGTACCGGCCTACTGCGCCCGCCCGGGCGCGCGAAAAACCTGAAACCAAAGGAAGAAACCATGAGCGTTGCAGACATCGTCAAAACCATGCAGTCCAAGTTCAACGCCGGTGCCGCTGCGGGCCTGGACCTGGTATTCCAATTCAATATCGAAGATGGCGAGAACCACTACCTGGTGGTCAAGGATGGCACCTGTGACGTTCAGCAAGGTGATAACCCGAACGCCAACGTGACCCTGATCATGGACAGCGAAACCCTGAAAGGCATCACCACCGGCGAGACCGATGGCATGCAAGCATTCATGGGCGGCAAGCTGCGCGCCGAAGGCGACATGATGCTGGCGATGAAACTGGGCGAGCTGTTCCCGGTATAAACGCTACGCTTGCTTGCGAGCGTCGCCGAAAAAACCGGAGTCATGGACTCCGGTTTTTTTTCGCCCACAGGGCGCGCACGCGAAGAATCAAGCTGTTTGATTGAGTAGCAACACGCACGCCTATAAAGGGTGGTAGCGCTTGTGACAACACAGAGGCAGCATTAGATTAGCCAATAATATTGGGCCCCCATCATAAGCAGAAGGGATTAAGCATGGCGCTTACTGACCAGTCCACCCGCATCCGCGAAGGCGAAGAACTCGACGCCGCGACCATCGACCCTTATCTCAAGGCGCATATTCCTGGCTTGACCGGCGAGCCGCGTATCAGCCAGTTCCCCGGTGGTGCGTCGAACCTCACCTACCTGATCGAGTACCCGGAAAAGGAATTCGTGCTGCGTCGCCCGCCCTTTGGCCATAAAGCCAAATCGGCCCACGACATGGGTCGCGAATACCGCATCCTCAATCAGCTCAACGCTGGCTTCCCGTATTGCCCGAAAGCCTACGTGCATTGCACCGACGAGTCGGTGATGGGGGCCGAGTTCTATGTCATGGAACGGGTCAACGGCATCATCCTGCGCTCGGACATGCCGGCCGAGCTGAACTTCAGCGCCGAGCAGACCCGCGAACTGTGCAAGAGCTTTATCGATAAGTTCGTCGAGTTGCACCGCGTCGACTATCAGGCCTGCGGACTCGGCGACCTGGGCAAACCGGAAGGCTATGTGCAACGGCAGATCGGCGGCTGGAGCGATCGCTACGACAAGGCCCTGACGCCCGACGCGCCGACCTGGGAACCGGTCAAAGCCTGGCTCAGGGACAAGATGCCGGCCGATCATCACACCCCGAGCATCGTCCACAACGATTACCGCTTCGACAACGTGATCCTCGACCCGGCCAACCCGATGCAGATCATCGGCATCCTCGACTGGGAGCTGACCACCATCGGCGACCCGCTGATGGACCTGGGCAACACCCTTGCCTACTGGATCGAAGCCGCCGACCCGGCGCCGGTGCAACTGATGCGTCGCCAGCCGAGTAACGCGCCGGGCATGCTCACGCGCCAGGAGTTCGTCGACTACTACGCCGAGCGTTCGGGCATTCAGATCGACAATTTCGATTTCTACTACACCTATGGCCTATTCCGTCTGGCCGGCATCGTGCAGCAGATCTACTACCGCTTCTTCCACGGCCAGACTCAGGACAAACGCTTCGCCCAGTTCGTTCAGATGAACAAGCTGCTGGAGCAGATGAGCCTGCAGGTCATCAATAAATCCACGCTCTAATCCGCCTCAATCAAGGTAGCGCACCCATGTCCAAGACCACCCTGTTCGACCTCGACGGCAAGATTGCATTCGTTTCCGGCGCCAGCCGCGGTATCGGTGAGGCCATCGCCAAACTGCTCGCCCAGCAAGGCGCGCATGTCATCGTTTCCAGCCGCAAAATCGACGGCTGCCAGGGCGTGGCCGATGCGATCATCGCCGCAGGCGGCAAGGCCACCGCGATCGCCTGTCATATCGGCGAGATGGAGCAGATCCAGAATGTCTTCGCGCAGATCCGCGAACAGTTCGGCCGCCTCGACATCCTGGTCAACAACGCCGCCACCAACCCGCAGTTCGGCAACGTGCTGGAAACCGACCTGGCGGCATTCCAGAAGACCGTCGACGTCAACATCCGCGGCTACTACTTCATGTCCATCGAAGGCGGCAAACTGATGAAGGAGAACGGTGGTGGCAGCATCATCAACGTTGCCTCGATCAATGGCGTCAGCCCTGGCGAGATGCAGGGCATCTACTCGGTGACCAAGGCCGCGGTGATTAGCATGACCAAGGTCTTCGCCAAGGAATGCGCGCAATTCGGCATCCGCTGTAACGCCCTGTTGCCAGGCCTGACCGATACCAAGTTTGCCTCGGCGCTGACCAAGAACGACGCCATCCTGAATGTTGCGCTGCAGCGCATCCCGCTCAAGCGTGTCGCAGACCCGAGCGAGATGGCCGGCGCCGTGCTCTACCTGGCCAGCGATGCATCCAGCTACACCACCGGCGTTTCGCTGAACGTGGATGGCGGCTTCCTGTCCTGACAGGAGGGAAACAGCAGAATCAAGAAAGGAACCCTCGGGTTCCTTTTTTCGGTCTATTCACTGCCAGTCTTGCAGAGCCTGCTTCGCCGCCGGATTCATCGGCTCGGCCAGCAAGCCGGTCGGCGTCAGACTCACGCTGAATACCGCCTCATCGGCCATCGGCAGGTAATTAACCCGCTGGGCCTGGGGATCAAACATCAGCAAGTCGTGTTTGCCCAGGCGCAGCCAGCGCCAGAGGTCGATGCCATAGAGACTCTTGGCCAGGGCAACACCGGTATGCTGGGCCAGCGCCTGCTCCTCGATAGCCAAAAACCTACCGGACAACCTCTCCAGCCGATAACCCGGCTCGAGGCCGATCAGCGCCGCCAGGCCCTTCCATTGCAGCACCCGGGCGTCCAGTTGCCATAAATCCCCCTCCAGGGTGACGGTACGCTCATGCCCGCCCTCCAGCACATTGACCTGATAACGCGTGCCGTTGCCCTTGAAACTAAGGGTCGCCAGCGGCCGATTTTCCGGCAGCGGTGTATAGCTGTAGAGGTCGTAGGCCACCAGGCCGACCAACCCGGCCAGGGCGAGAAAGGCGATGCCGCAGGTGCCCCGCAACCAACCGAGGAACCAGTGCCCGTTGAGCAGAATGCGCGCCGCGATAAATACCGCCAATACTGCCAATAGCGCGATGACCCAGGCCAGACCGTCGTATTGCATCGACTCAATTCCTTCCGCGTGAAAATGCCGGCATTATGCGCAGCTGACTCGCTGGCGAACAGCGAGATCGCCGCACAATCAGACGCAGGACGTATTTTTTCATGCCCTTTCCCTTCGAGCTCGCCGTTGAACCGTCCATGTTGGCGATTCTCGCCCTGGTTGCTTTTGCCGCGGGCTTCATCGATGCGATTGCCGGTGGCGGCGGTTTGCTGACCATTCCCGCACTGCTCACGGCCGGTTTGCCACCGCACCTGGTGCTGGGCACCAACAAACTGTGCGCCACCTTTGGCGCCGCGGTCGCCAGCCATACCTTTTACCGGCGCAAACTGTTCGTACCGCGTCAGTGGCGCAATGGCTTGCTGGCCACCGCCATCGGTGCGTTGCTTGGCGCTGCGCTGGCGCAGTGGTTACCGGCTGAGTGGCTCAACCGCATGTTGCCGGTAGTGGTGTTCGCCTGCGGCTTGTACCTGTTGTTTGGCCGTACGCCGCAAGTGCCCGCCGAGGCCGAACCGTCGATCGCATCCGGACGGCAATGGCCACAGGGCTTGAGCCTGGGCTTCTACGATGGCGTGGCCGGTCCGGGCACCGGGGCATTCTGGACCGTCAGCAGCCTGCTGCTTTATCCGCTGGACCTGCTGCGTGCCAGCGGTGTGGCGCGCAGCATGAACTTCGTCAGCAATGCCTGTGCGCTGGCGGTATTCATCGTCAACGGCAATGTCGCCTGGCTGCTTGGTATCTGCATGGGTATCGCCTTGATGGCGGGCGCCTTTATCGGCGCGCGCACGGCGATCAAGGGCGGCTCCAGGTTTATCCGCCCGGTATTCATTCTGGTGGTCTTGGCGCTGACCGCGCGTCTAGCCTGGCAGCACTGGTTCGGGCAGGCCTAAGCGCTGCGCGACATAGACGTCGATCAGATAGCGGGCGATCGAACGCGCGGCGGGTAACGGCGGCAACTGGTGCACGCTGAACCACTGTGCGTCCTCGATTTCATCGACCTGCATGGCGATCTCACCGCCGGCATACTCAGCATGAAAACCAAGCATCAACGAGTGTGGGAACGGCCAGCCCTGGCTACCGAGATAGCGCAGGTTGCGGATCTCCACGCCCACCTCCTCGCGCACTTCTCGCGCCACGCACTGTTCGACCGACTCCCCCGCCTCGACGAAACCGGCCAGGGTGCTGTACACCCCGGTAACGAAGCGTGGCGAGCGCGCCAGGAGGATTTCATCGCCACGGGTCACCAGCACGATCATGCTCGGCGACAGGCGCGGATAGTGGTGCAACTCGCAACGCGGGCAATGCATCGCGCGCTCGCCAGGGAGGTGCTGCATGGGATCGCCGCAGCTGCCGCAGAAGCGGTGCTGCGCGGCCCAGGTGCCTATCTGCGTGGCATAGCTGAGCAGCTTGAAGGTGTCCGCATCGCCCTGCAGCATGAACTGCCGCAGGCTTAGCCAGGCGCAACCGGGCAAATCGATGGGCTGCGATAACTCGAGCAGGTAGACCGCATCGCCGCCGAAATGGCCGATACCATGCTCGGCGAGGATCGGCAGGTCTTGTTTCTTCAGCCACTCACGGGGGAAAAGCACACCGTTGTCGTCCCCCAGAAAGTGCTGCCTGCAGTGCGCCACCACCCAGCCACCGGCCAACTGGCTGTCCAATATGCCGGGTTGCCATTGCCGAGTCATTTACGCCTCCACCGGCACGCCAAGCACACGCACACTTTCTTCCGCCAGATCGAGCACGCTGGGCTTGGTTTCCGGACGCAACACGGCGCCGGCTTCCAAATAATATTCCAGGCTACTCAAGGCGTCGGCCAGGGTTTCCAGCATCTGCTCGGAGGGCATTTGCGGCGCTTCGAGCATCTGCTTCTCGATATAGTCGGCACAGGCGCCCACCAGCTTGGCCGCACGCTCCTGCCCCAGGAACCACAAGCCACCGCGCACCGCCCGCAGGCTGAACGGCACGTTGGACAGGTGCATACGGTCGCCGTTGGATTCCAGGTAGGCCGTGATTGCCCGCTTGGCCAAGCCCAGGCCACCTTGCGCTTCGTCGACCACGACGATCCTCGCCTCACTCAACTGGTGCTGAGCGAAGGACTCGGCTTCGTCACCCGGTTTGGCCAGGGCCGGCCGAGCGTCCTGGCGATCGCCGCGCTCCAGGCTCGCGACCATGCCTTCGACATAGAGAACGGAATCCGCAAGCTTGAGCAACTCTTCGCTTGGCGGTGGGCTCGCCTCGCTCCAGTTGGCGACGATGCGCAATTGCGCATTGAAAGAATTCCCGGCCGAGCTGAGACCGACCATACCCAGTGTCTTGCTCAACTTGCCGAGCAGCGCATGCAGGTTGGCCAGGTGCTCGGCCTGCAAGGTGCCACGCTCGATCAGGTCGAGCATGTCCTTGAGGCTCGCCAGTTCTTCGCGAATCGCCGAGCCCAGCGAGCGCATCACCGCCTGACCAGGACCGGCAAGGCGACGATACTCCTCTTCCAACAGGTGATCGGTAAACGGCAGCGGGGTCAGCCCGAACACCCCGCTCAACTGCGTAGCCAGCGGGCCATGGCTGTCGGCCAGGGTGATCAGGTAGAGCAACTCCTTGAGCAGATTGCGTGGCGCTTCGTACTGCGCGCTGGCGAGCATCTGCTTGAGCTCGCGATCGATCCGCGAAAACAACTGTTTGCGCGATTTGCGCAGCAGCAACTGGCCGTCGACTTGGGCTTCCAGAGCCGCTGCAGCGATCCAGCACAGGCGTCCGCGCGGCTCGTTGGCGAACAGGCTATCCAGGCGCTGCATGGCGCGGCCCATCAATTTCAGGCTTGCCTGGGGGTTCTGTTCGCGGATGAAGCCGAGCAAGCCGACCTGATACATATGCCGCAAGCGCCGCGCCTCGCTCTCTCTTGCGGCCGAATCCAGACTCGATGGCGTGGTGCGCGGCCGTGGCTGATCGAGCCGCACACTGAAAAAGAAACTTTCCGGCAAGGCCGGCTGGCCGCCAGCCTGGCGCAGGGCGTTGATCGCCGGCAGCAGCAGCTCGGGCATTTCCTGGCGATGCGCTTCGACGTTTTCCAGGTACTGGCGTAGCACGTGCAGGGCATTGCTCAGGGCCGAGAGTTGCGCATTGCGCTCATCCCCCGCACCGACCGGAATATCGGTTGCTTGATCGAGCACTTCCTGGGCCAGCAATTCGGCTCCCGCCTGCTCGACCAGGTTGAGCGTGCCGCGAACCTGCTGCAGATTCTCCACCGCCTGCTGCAACAAGCTGCCGTTATGGCGCTCGGCGATGAATTGCTCGAGGCTCGACTCGGCCTCCTCCATGGTGGCGAATAATTCGTGTCGTACCAGGCTAAGGGACGTTGCTCCTGAAACCATGAGCTAATGCGCCTCCCGCGCGGGTTGAGATAACGCGTGCGGACACTGCATCAGTCGGCGAACTCCGGTTTCTGTTTGCTCATCTGAGCGGTCATCGCCACGCGTAAATCGGCGGACTGCAGCATGGCCGCGTTCCAGGTGGCGATATATTCGAGCCCGTCGTCGACACGGTGGTCGCGCATATAACGAATCATTTCCTTGGTGCCGCGCACCGCGATCGGGGATTTCGCGGCGATTTCACTAGCGATCGCCATCACGCCGTCGAGCAACTCGTCGGCATCCGCATAGGTGCGGTTGACCAGACCGATGCTGCGCGCTTCCTCGCCATCGATGGTGCGTCCGGTGAATGCCAGTTCGCGCATCATGCCGTCGCCGATAATCCGCGGCAGGCGTTGCAGAGTACCGACGTCGGCGGCCATGCCGAGATCGATTTCCTTGATCGAGAACTGTGCATCGCGGGTTGCGTAGCGCATGTCGCAGGTACTGATGAGATCGATCGCACCGCCCAGGCAGTAGCCCTGGATCGCCGCCAGCACGGGCTTGCGGCAATTGTCCACGGCGTTGAAAGAGGCCTGCAGTTGAAGGATCTTGCGTCTTAGCGCCTCGGCATTGCGGCCGACGTCCTTACCCAGTTGGCTGCCGACCTGGGCCAGCATCATCAGGTCGATGCCTGACGAAAAATGCTTGCCAGCGCCGGTGAGCACGACGACCCGCACTTCGTCGGTGTCGTCGATCCAGCGGAAGATCTCAACGATCTCGCTCCAGAACTCGACGCCCATGGCATTCACTTTCTCGGGTCGATTGATCGTCACTCGGGCGATCTTATCCACCAACTCGACGCGAAAGGCTTGGTATTCGGTCACGGCAATCATCCTCGGCAGCAGGCGGTGCTGTTACCTATAGTCGTAGTTCTTATGATAAAGACGACCAACTATAACAAGAGAGACATAAAAGTCGATGCCGGCATCTGTGATGCAGGCCACGCCGCAACACTTCAACAACATTCTGAATATCGCCGTTAAGCTCTTGATCTTCTGAAGATAGTGCATGCCCACCGGCGCCGCCACAGCATTGCGAATTCAGTCGGGCAACTTGATGCAATCGACCGTGTAGGTGTCACCCTCGGGGCCCTCCCGCCGCTGCAAGCCATGTACGTCGGCATCGAAGCCGGGGAAACTGCGGTCGAAAGTACGGGCGAAAGCCAGGTAGTCGATGATCGAACGAGTCGCTGCGGTGAAGCGTTCGCCTGGCATGATCAGCGGTATGCCTGGCGGATATGGCACCAGCATCACCGCGGCGATTCGTCCTTCCAGCCGTTCGATGGGCACGGCTTCGACTTCGCCCCGCACCAGTTGGTCGTAGGCATCGGCGGGTTTCAGGGCAATCTGCGGCAGCGTGGTATACATGCGCTTCATCGCCTTGGCCGTGGCGTTGTCGCCATAACAGCGGTGCAGGGCGTCACATAGGTCGCGCAGGCCCATGCCCTGGTACTGCGCGCCGCCTGCCTGGGCAACCGTCGGCAGCGCCTCGGTCAATGTCAGGTTGGCGTCGTAGCTGCGTTTGAACTCCAGCAGTTCGGTCAGCAGCGTGCTCCATTTGCCCTTGGTGATGCCCATCGAGAACAGCACCAGGAACGAATACAGCCCGGTCTTCTCCACCACCAGCCCTCGTTCCCAGAGGAACTTGCCGACCACCGCGGCGGGAATCCCGGCGGCGGCGAGTTTGCCGTCGGCGGTGAGTCCCGGTGTCACCAGGGTGACCTTGATCGGGTCGAGCAGTACGTAGTCCGCGGCGATATCGCCGAAACCGTGCCAGTCGGCCTGAGGCTGCAACAGCCATTGCGCGGTGGTTACCTCGTCGGCGCCCTCGGCCTGCGGCGGTTGCCAGATGCTGAACCACCAGTCCTCGGTAGCCAGGTTCTGCCGCAGGTTGGCCAGGGCGCGACGAAAGCTCAGGGCCTCATCGAAGGTTTCCTGGATCAACGAGCGCCCGGCGGGCCCCTCCATCATCGCCGACGCCACGTCCAGCGAGGCGATGATGCCGTATTGCGGCGAGGTGGAGATGTGCATCATGAAGGCTTCGTTGAAACGATCGCGGTCGAGCTGGCGCGTACCGCCATCCTGCACGTGGATCATCGAGGCCTGGCTGAACGCGGCCAATAGTTTGTGCGTGGAGTGGGTGCTGAATACCAGCGGCGCCTTGGTATCGCGAGCGGTACCCATGCCATAGCGGCCGGCGTAAAACTCATGAAAGGCGGCGTAGGCGTACCAGGCTTCGTCGAAGTGCAGCACCTCGACGCTGTCGCCGAGGGTCTGCTTGATCAGTTCGGCGTTATAGCAGAGGCCGTCGTAGGTTGAGTTGGTCACCACCAGCAGTTTGACCATCGCCCCGTTGCTGTTCGGCACCCGGCCTTGGGCCAGGGGGCTGGCATCGATCTTCGCCTGGATCGACTCGCGGCTGAACTCGCTCAGCGGAATCGGCCCGATGATACCCAGCTCGTTGCGCTCGGGGCTCAGGTACAGCGGGATGGCGCCGGTCATGATGATCGAATGGAGAATCGACTTGTGGCAGTTGCGGTCCACCAGCACCAGATCGTCGCGGCCGACCATCGAGTGCCAGACGATCTTGTTCGCCGTCGAAGTGCCGTTGATCACGAAGTAGGTATGGTCGGCACCGAAGTTACGCGCCGCGCGGGCCTCGGCTTCGGCCAACGGACCGGTGTGATCGAGCAGCGAGCCGAGTTCCGGCACCGAAACCGAGAGGTCGGAGCGCAGCGTGTTCTCGCCGAAGAACTGATGAAAGGCCTGTCCTACCGGACTCTTGCGATAGGCCACGCCACCGCCGTGACCGGGCGTATGCCAGGAATAGTTGGATTGCGCAGTGTGCTGCACCAGCGCCTTGAAGAACGGTGGCAGCAGCCCATCCAGGTAGTTACGCGCGGCACGGGCAACCTGACGAGCGAGGAAGGGGACGGTGTCCTCGAACAGGTAGAGGATGCCGCGTAACTGATTGAGGTCGGCCATGGCCTCGGCCGGCGCGTTCTCGATCGTCACCTGCTCGCCGAGGGCGAAAATCGGCAGATGCGGCGCGCGCACGCGGGCAATGCGCATCAGCTCGACCATATCGTGCAGCAGGTGCTTGTTTTCGCCTGCGCCCTCCGCAGCCACAAGGATGCATGCCAGACCATGGTGGGTGGAGGCGACGATGCGGCCCTCGGCCGAACTGGCGGTGGACAGAATGCTGAAGCCGTCCTGCTCCAGTTCCCGGGCAATCGCGCGCACGCGATCGCCGGCGACGGTATCGGCCTTGATATCGCGATGCACGATCAGCACGGGAAACTTCAGGTCTTTATACATAAAGGCATTCCAGTATCCGTCAGCGGCAAGGGCATCTGCATTGAGTAAACACCATGCAGGCCGAACACGCATCGCGCCCCAGCCCGGCCATCACCTGCGAAGCGCTACAGAATGCATCAGCGTCTCGTCATAACGCAGCGCACACTCATCTAAATGCTACTTTCCACGTCTTATTGTCGGATAAACCGCTCTCTAGACTGGCTGCAACTTCATTCAACCCTGGAGAGAACAACAATGAACGTACTCCTGCTCGGCGCTGGCCATATCGGTTACACCATCGCTCAACTGCTGCATGACAGCGGCGACTACAAGGTAGTGGTGGCCGATCGCGATGCCGCCTCGCTCGCCACCATCGGCCAACTGGGGATCGCCACCCTGGAACTCGATTCGACCGATGGCGCGGCGCTGGAAAAAGCCATGGCCGACCAGGATGCGGTGCTCAACGCCCTGCCCTACAACATGGCGATCGGCGTGGCCAAGGCGGCCAAGAACACCGATACCCACTACTTCGACCTGACCGAAGACGTGCACGCCACCAAGACCATCATGGACCTGGCCAAAGACGCCAAGGTCGCCTTTATGCCGCAATGCGGCCTGGCCCCGGGTTTTATCGGCATCGCCGCGCATTCGCTGGCATCACGCTTCGACAAGGTACGCGAAGTGAAGATGCGCGTCGGCGCCCTGCCGGAGTTCCCCACCAACTCGCTGAAATATAACCTGACCTGGAGCGTCGACGGCCTGGTCAACGAGTATTGCCATCCGTGCGAAGCGATTCGCAACGGCCATCTGCAGCTGGTACAGCCGCTCGAAGGCCTGGAGCATTTCTCCCTCGACGGCGTCGAGTACGAAGCCTTCAACACCTCTGGCGGCCTCGGCACCCTGTGCGAAACCCTCAAGGGTCAGGTCGAAACCCTGGACTACAAGACCGTGCGCTACCCGGGTCACCGCGACCTGATGAAGTTCCTGCTTGAGGACCTGCGCCTGTCCGACAATCAGGACAAGCTCAAGGACATCCTGCGCGGCGCCGTGCCGAGCACCATGCAGGACGTGGTACTGGTGTTCGTCACCGTCAGCGGACTGAAGAACGGCAAGCTGGTGCAGCAGGTGTTCAGCCGCAAGATCTTCGCCGACGTACGCAATGGCCGGGTTACCAGCGCCATCCAGATCACCACCGCCGCCGGCATCTGCGCTGCGCTCGATCTGTTCCGCGCCAAACAGCTGCCGCAGTCGGGCTTCATCAGCCAGGAGCAGGTGTCGCTGGATGACTTCCTCGCCAATCGCTTCGGCAAGGCTTACGAGGAAAACACCGAGCAGAGCCAAGAAGCCGCATAACGCCGGCCTACCCGCCCGTGTAGTGGGAGGGTGCTTATTGGGCCAGATCTCCGGCGGTTGCCGTCGGAGATCGTTTGGGCAACACCACCGCCCATTCTTCAACCCGTTTTGCCAATGAAACGGGTCTGCAGTTGTATTTGAAAGTTGTGTTTGAAAGTTGTGTTTGAAAGTTGTGTTTGAGCGCGACCCGCCTGCTTGCCTGGGTGTGGTTGTCGTCGGTTTGCCATCAATTACAAAAACAAGATAGGTAGCCCCATGCAAACATCCGTTCCGGCCTTGGAAATCCGTGACCTGCACAAGCGTTATGGCGATCTGGAGGTGCTCAAGGGCGTCTCGCTGACCGCCCGTGACGGCGATGTGATCTCTATTCTCGGCTCTTCCGGCTCCGGCAAATCGACCTTCCTGCGCTGCATCAACCTGCTGGAAAATCCCAGCAAGGGCGAAATTCATGTCGCTGGCGAACAGCTCAAGCTAAAAGCCACTCGCCATGGCGAGCTGGTGGCCGCAGATAGTCGGCAGATCAACCGACTGCGCAGCGAACTGGGTTTCGTTTTTCAGAATTTCAACCTATGGCCACACATGAGCGTGCTCGACAACATCATCGAGGCGCCACGCCGTGTGCTCGGTTTGAGCAAAGTCGAAGCGACCGAACGCGCCGAGGCGCTGCTGGCCAAGGTCGGCATCGGCGACAAGCGCCATGCCTATCCCAATCAGCTTTCCGGCGGCCAGCAGCAACGCGCCGCGATTGCTCGCACCCTCTGCATGGAGCCCAAGGTGGTGCTGTTCGACGAGCCAACCTCGGCCCTGGACCCGGAAATGGTCCAGGAGGTACTGGGGGTGATTCGCACCCTCGCCGACGAGGGCCGCACCATGCTGCTGGTCACCCACGAAATGAATTTCGCCCGTCAGGTATCCAGCGAGGTGGTGTTCCTCCACCAAGGCCGTGTCGAGGAACAGGGCAGCCCCGATCAGGTATTCGACCAGCCGCAGTCGCCGCGCTGCCAACAGTTCATGTCCAGTAGTCACTAACCGGAGCAATACGATGCATAACTATAAGAAGATCCTGCTCGCTACCGCCGCCATGCTGCTGATTGGCGGTCAGACCTACGCCGCCGAAAAACTCAAGATCGGCACCGAAGGCGCCTATCCGCCGTTCAACCTGATCGATGCAAATGGTCAGGTCGGCGGTTTCGATGTGGAGATCGCCCAAGCCCTGTGCGCCAGGATGCAGGCCGAGTGCGAAGTGGTCACCTCCGACTGGGACGGCATCATCCCTGCGCTTAACGCGCGTAAGTTCGACTTTCTCGCCGCGTCCATGTCGATCACCGACGAACGCAAGCAGGCGGTCGATTTTACCGACGCCTATTACACCAACAAGCTGCAGTTCATCGCGCCGAAAACGGCCGGGTTCAAGACCGACGCCGCCAGCCTCAAAGGCAAGGTGATCGGCGCCCAGCGCGCCACCATCGCCGGCACCTGGCTGGAGGACAACCTCGCCGACGTAGTCGACATCAAGCTCTACGACACCCAGGAAAATGCCTACCTTGACCTCTCCTCGGGCCGCCTCGACGGCGTGTTGGCCGACAGTTTCGTCAACTGGGAATGGCTCAAGAGCGACGCCGGCAAAGGCTTCGAATTCAAGGGCGAGCCGGTGTTCGACAACGACAAGATCGGCATCGCCGTGCGCAAGGGCGATCCGCTGCGCGAGAAGCTGAACGCCGCGCTGAAAGAAATCGTCGCCGACGGTACCTACGCGCAGATCAACCAAAAGTATTTCCCGTTCAGCATTTACTGACAGGCCTGGCCGACTCGCTTCGAAACCTCAACCGACCCTAGCCCGGCCACGGCCGGGCGTTCCTGGCGAAGGTAATTTCCATGATTGCGGATCTGCACGGTTTCGGTCCCGCCCTGCTGGCGGGCACCTGGATAACCATCAAACTGGCCCTGTCATCCTTGGCCCTGGGCCTGCTGCTCGGCCTGGCCGGCGCCCTGGGCAAAACCTCCAGATATGCGCCTTTGCAATGGCTGGGGTCGAGCTACTCGACCCTGGTGCGCGGCGTACCGGAGTTGCTCTGGGTGTTGTTGATCTATTTCGGCACGGTCAGCCTGATGCGTGGGCTTGCCGATTTGCTGGGGATCGAAAGCCTAGAGCTGAGTCCGTTCACGGCTGGCACCATCGCCCTCGGCCTGTGTTTTGGCGCCTATGCCACCGAGGTGTTTCGCGGCGCCATTCTGGCCATTCCCAAGGGCCACTGCGAAGCCGGACAGGCGCTGGGCCTGAGCGCGGCGACCATTCTCTGGCGCCTGGTGCTGCCGCAGATGTGGCGTATCGCGCTACCGGGCCTGGGTAACCTGTTCATGATCCTGATGAAAGACACCGCGCTGATTTCGGTGATCGGCCTGGAGGAGATCATGCGCCACTCGCAGATCGCAGTTACGGTGAGCAAGGAACCCTTCACCTTTTATCTGACGGCGGCCTTTATCTATCTATCGCTGACGATTCTCGCGATGACGGGCTTGTCGTTAATGGAAAAACGCGCCGCCCGCGGCTTTTCGAGGGCCCGCGGATGAACTGGGAATTGATGATCAAGTGGATGCCGCGGCTGCTCGAAGGCGCCTGGCTGACCCTGGAGCTGGTCGCGATCGCTGTGCTGGCCGGGCTGATTCTGGCCATTCCCCTGGGTATTGCGCGCAGTTCGCAACGGGCCTGGGTACGGGCACTGCCCTATGGCTACATTTTCTTCTTTCGTGGCACACCGCTGCTGGTGCAGCTGTTTCTGGTGTACTACGGCCTGGCCCAGTTCGAGGCAGTGCGCCAGAGCGCGCTATGGCTGCTGCTGCGTGATCCCTACTGGTGCGCGGTGATCACCCTGACCCTGCATACCGCAGCCTATATCGCCGAAATCCTGCGCGGCGCGATCCAGGCCATTCCGCCCGGGGAAATCGAGGCGGCGCGGGCGCTGGGCATGTCGCGAGGCCAGGCGCTGCTGCACATCATCCTGCCGCGGGCCGCCCGTATCGGTTTGCCGGCCTACAGCAACGAGGTGATCCTGATGCTCAAGGCCAGCGCGCTGGCCAGCACCATTACCCTGCTGGAGCTGACCGGCATGTCGCGCACGGTGATTGCCCGCACCTATCAGCCGGTGGAAATATTCCTGATGGCCGGGTTGTTCTACCTGCTGGCCGCCTATCTGTTGGTGCGCGCCTTCCGCCTGCTGGAACGGCGCCTGCGGGTGGATGCCTGCCAGGGGCGCTGATCGCAATGCCTGCTGTTGTGCCCTCGCCCAGTTGCCGCAAGGTCGCCGGGCGTCGGTTTTGCTAAGATGCCGCTCCTTTCCTGCCCCTTGCCCTGGTAACCCTCGATGTCCGAGCTTTCCGCCATTCGCCTCGACGAGATCGACCGTCAGCTGATCGCCGCCTTGCAACTCGATGCCCGCGAGAGCGTGGCGATGCTCGCACGCAAACTCGGCATTGCGCGCACTACGGTGATCTCGCGCATCGCCCGCCTGGAGAAGAGCAAGGTGATCACCGGCTACGGCGTGCGCCTGGGGCAAAGCGTGACCGAGGGTGGGTTGCAGGCCTACGTCGGCATCACCCTGCAGCCACGTTCGGGCAAGGAGGTGCTGAGGCGGTTGAGCAATATGCCGGAGGTGCAGCAGCTGTGCACCGTCAGCGGCGAGTTCGACTTCGTCGCCTGGCTGCGCGCCGAGACCCCGGAACGACTGGATCAGCTGCTGGACGAGATAGGCGCGGTGGATGGAGTGGAGAAGACCACCACGTCGATCATCCTGTCGTGCAAGATCGATCGCGGCGGCCGGTTATAGGCGGGACTGCAAGCGATCCGCCGGGATTTTGAACAGCAGCAGTTCTGAACAGCAGCGGATCCTTGGGGGGTTACTCACTCGATTGCGATTGCAGCGCCTGGGCACGAATCTGATCCAGGCTTTGTCGCGGCGTGAGTGCCTGCGGATCGACGCGTATTTCGATCAGCGCGGCCTTGCCGGCCTGCTCCGCGCGAACGAATGCGCCGGCGAACTCGGCGGTGGTCTGCACCACCTCGGCATGCAGACCGTAGGCGCGGGCCAGTGCGGCGAAGTCGGGATTGTGCAGCGCTGTGCCGGATACCCGTCCTGGGTAGTGGCGCTCCTGGTGCATGCGGATGGTGCCGTACATGCCGTTGTTGACCACGATAAAAATCACCCGCGCGTCATGCTGTATCGCCGTGGCCAGCTCCTGGCCGTTCATCATGAAGCAGCCGTCGCCGGCGAAGCTGAGCACCCTGCGTCCCGGCGCGGCCAGTGCGGCGGCGATGGCCGCCGGCACGCCATAACCCATGGAGCCATTGGTGGGCGCCAGCTGGCTGCGAAAGTGCCGATACTGATAGAAACGGTGCAGCCAGATCGCATAATTGCCCGCGCCGTTGCAGAGGATGGCGTCCTCGGGCAGGTGCTCGCGCAGCCAGGCGATGATCTCGCCCATCTGCACCGCGCCAGGTGAGCTCGGGCACTTGAGGTTGCCGCGATAGGCCTGGTTCAATTGGGCGATCCAGTCACCATGGCGCTCGCTCGGCACGGCAGGTAGCTCGGCGGCCTGGCAGGCGAACGCGGCCATGCCGCTGGCAATCGCCAGGGTCGGTTGATAAACACGGCCCAACTCCTCCAGGCCTGCGTGCACATGGATCAGGCGCTGACGGGGCGTCGGGATGTCCAGCAGGCTGTAGCCGCTGCTAGTCACTTCGCCCAATCGGCTGCCAACCACCAACAGCAAATCCGCGTCCTTGATTGCCTGGACCAGCTCGGCGCTGGCGGCCAGACCGAGGTCGCCGGCATATTGCGCGTGACCATTGTCGAACAGATCCTGGCGGCGGAACGACAGGGCCACCGGCAGGCGCTGGTTTTCCGCGAAGCGGCGAATAGCGGCAACGGCCGTTGCGTCCCAGCCACCGCCACCGAGAATCAGCAATGGCCGCTCGGCTTCGGCCAGCAACGCTTGCATCTGTGCCAACTGGGCGCCGCCGGGCTGACTATTGATCGTCTGGCTGGGTTGGGCATCGGTGACCGCCACCGATTCAGTCAGCATATCCTCCGGCAACACCACCACGACGGGGCCGGGGCGACCGCTGATGGCGCGCTGGAAGGCTTGGGCCAGCAGCTCCGGCAGACGTCGCGGGTCGTCGATCTGCACCACCCACTTGGCCAATGGCGCGTACATTTGCCGGTAATCGATTTCCTGAAAGGCTTCTCGGGTCTGCTGGTCGCGGGCCACCTGGCCGATGAACAGCAGCATCGGCGTGGAATCCTGGAAGGCCGTATGCACCCCGACCGAGGCGTTGGTCGCCCCTGGGCCTCGGGTGACGAAACACACCCCGGGCTTGCCGGTGAGTTTGCCGTGGGCTTCGGCCATATAGGCCGCGCCGCCTTCCTGGCGGCACACCACCAGATCGATCTGCTCGCGGGCGTCGTGCAAGGCGTCTAGTACCGCCAGGTAGCTTTCGCCGGGCACGCAAAATACCCGCTCGACTGCATTGAGGCGCAGCGCATCGACCAGTATTTGGCCGCCGGTGCGCGGTTTGGGGATTCGCTTCACGGGACACTCCTGTTACATGGCGAGCGCCTGTTAGGCGCAGTGGGGCTGTAGCGGTACCGCCTCGGAATATCGCCCGTGCAGGGGCGCTATCTCCGGGCTATCGAGTAGGTTCAACGACAGACCCAACTCAGTCTCGCAGGCCTGCAATGAGCTGCGCTGGCTATCGGCATAGAGCGTTAATTCGTCCAATACCCCGCGCCCCAGGGCGCGTTCGAATTCGGCGCGATTGGAATCCTGTCGATAGCGCTCGCGATTGCTCTCGCCCAGGTTGGACTGGAAGATGCCCGCCGCGCTGACGGGGAGGAAGTCCTCGTAAACCAGTGGCTCGCAAGCCAAGTGCCCGGCCTCGAGCAGGCTCTCCAGATCCTCGAGCAGAGTCCCCGCGGCCCTGGCCGCCCGCCCCGCGTCCGTGACCCGGTAACGGAAAAAAGCCAGGCCCTGGCGGCGCAATTCATCGAGCTCATCGGGAAAATCAGTGAAGCACTGCGCCAATGTTTGCGCATAACAAGCCGCGTATTGGTCTTTCGCTACGCCCTCGCAGCGCTCGCGAGTGGCGGCGAGCAATTGGTCGTACAACGCCCTGCCCTTGGCGGTAAGCGCCATGCCGCGTTGCTCGATCTCGCCAAAGCGCGCGCTGTGCTGGCCCGGGCTGGCGCAGGTGAAGTGTACCGCCTCGTCGAGCGCCTTGAAGCTGGTTTGACGCAGCAGGATTGGCTGACGCCGAGGCGGCGGCCCTTCCACCCATTCCTTGGCATCCATGCCGCGTCGCGGCATCTCGGCCTGGGCCGCATCGATATCGAGGATACGCGGCGTCAGGTGATTGATATGCGGGCCCTTGAAGGCCACAACGTCGGCGATCAAACGGTGCTGCGCCTGCAATTGCTGGTAGACCGCGGCACTGACCCCGGCCTCGCTGTGCCAGCGGAAGGTCTCCAGCGCCTCGCCGATAAAGGCTTCGGCATCGGCTTGCGTCAGCCCGCCTTGTTCCTCGAAGCGTTCGATCAGCACCAAGGTGCCAGGGGTGAATATCTGCCGCTGCGCGAGAATCTGACCGGCCTGTTCGCGCAGCGCCGGGTCTTCGATCAGCTCCAGGCGCAACAGCGAAGTGAACACGCGGAACGGACTATGGCGCAGCGCATCCTCATATACCGGGCGAAATGCCGTGGCATGCACCGGCACTCCAGCGCTGGCCAGGTCGTAATAGCCCACCGGTTGCATACCCAGCACCGCGAACAGGCGCGCCATGGTCGCCAGCTCTTCGGCGCTGCCGAGGCGAATCGCGCCATGGCGTTCGTCGCTCAGGCGCTCCAGTTCGCCGGCATCGCGCAGTTGCTGCGCGAGCGAAGGATTATCGCTCAGGGTCTGACGGTTGAGCGTGGCGACCAACTCCAGCAACTCGCCATACAAAGGCACTTCGGCCTGGTACATGGCCGACAAGGCCTGGGAGAAGCGCGCACGGATTTCATCCGGGCTGACAAAGACATCTTTGGACATGCAACTCCACTCCTGTATCGGCGACGCGGGCCTGGTTCATGGTGTTTGAGGGCTGATTGGCATTCTGTGCAGGACTGCTATATGACTCAAACGACTAATTTTACAGAGATCATTCCACGCAGGAATCACCAAGCCAATGACTCAGAGACTGGCCTGTAGGCAGCGACGAAAGATTGCGAAGCCTTCGTCGAGCAGCTCGGCTTCGGCGGTCAGCGGCGCCAGCAAACGGACGATATGCCGGTACTTGCCGCTCGGCATCAATAGCAACCCGGCCTCGCGCGCAGAACCGAGCAAGCGGCCCAGACGCTCGCTACCCGGGCCGCCATCGGCACTGCGCAGCTCGATGCCGCGCATCGCGCCGACACCGGTCAGACGCGTCAGGGCCGGTGCCAATTCGCTGTCCTGCCAGCTCTGGTAATGCCTGAGGATGCATTCCTCCTGACGCTCGCCCCAGGTCGCCAGGTTGGCGTCGCTCAGCAGTTCCAGGGTGGTCAGCGCCGCGGCGCAGGCAAGCGGGTTACCCGAGTAGGTGCCGCCCAGGCCGCCTTTGGGCAACGCGTCGAGCAGCGCCTGACGCCCGACCACCGCACCGAGCGGCAGGCCGCCGGCAATGCTCTTGCCGAGTAGCAACAGGTCCGGTTCGATACCCAGGCGGGAAAAAGCGAAACGCTGCCCCGTGCGCCCGAACCCGGACTGGATCTCGTCGATCACCAGGACGATGCCATTGGCGTCGCAGAAGCGTCGCAGGTGCTGGGCGAAACCTGGATCGAGCGCATGGAAGCCGGCCTCGCCCTGAACTGCTTCGATGACTATGCAGCCGACCTCGGCCGGATCGATTTCCACGCTGAACAGCCGCTGCATGGCTGCCAGCGCCTGTTCGACGTCCACCTCGTTGTCGGCGCTCGGATACGGCAGGTGATACACCGGCCCCGGCAAACTGCCGAGCTTTTGCTTATAGGGCGCGACCTTGCCGTTGAGATTCAGCGCGGCCAAGGTACGGCCATGAAAGCCGCCGTCGAACGCCACCACCGCACCACGCCCGGTGGCCGCGCGAACGATCTTCAAGGCGTTCTCGGTGGCCTCGGCGCCACTGTTGGTCAACATGCCGCTGAGCGGGTAGGACAACGGCACGAAGCGCGCGAGCGCCTGCATGAGTTGCCCGTAACCCTCATGGGGTAGCGCGTTGAACGCCGAATGGGTCAGGCGCCCAGCCTGCTCGCGCACCGCCTCGACGATTCTCGGGTGACAGTGTCCGAGGTTGAGCACGCCGATACCGCCGACAAAGTCGATATAGCGCTTGCCGGAATCGTCCCAGACCTCGGCGTTGCGGCCATGGCTGAGCATGATCGGGTGGACGATGGCCAGCGACTGGCTGATATGGGCATGATCGGGATGCATGGCGCGACTCCTGACAGGAATGGATGCGCGCCATCAAATCGGCAATACGGCGTTATCGACAAACGAAAAAAATTCGCTCATCGATTCCTTTTTTTCACGATCACTGCCTCACGAACGGCTTTGCTGATCAATCTGCCCATTGATCCAGGCGACGAAGCTGCGAATCTTCGGCACTTCCGCTGCGTGTTCGGCATAGGCCATGAAGTGCTTTCCGCTGCTGCGCAGGGGGTGATCCCAGGCAATCACCAGCTTGTGCTCGCGCAGTTCGTCCTCGACTAGAAACTGCGGCACCAGTGCGACCCCGCAACCACACTGGGCGGCGCGAATGCACATATGGAAGGTTTCGAAGCGCGGGCCGTGGTAACTGTGGCTGCTCTGCAGGCCCAGGCTGTCGAACCAGTCATGCCAGGCTTCAGGGCGCGAGGCGCATTGCAGCAGCACCTGCTCGCCAAGCTGTTCGGCGCTGGCGATGCCGGCAGCAAACAGATCCGGTGCGCACACCGGCACCATCTCCTCGCCGAACAGTTCGATGCATTCGGCGCCGGGCCAGGTGCCCTGGCCGAAGAAAAACACCACATCGGCCTTGCTCTGCAACAAGTCGAATGGCTCCAGTTCATTGTGCAGATCGAGGTGAATATTCGGGTTGGCCGAGCCGAAGCCTTTCAGATGAGGGATCAGCCAGCTCGCGCCAAAAGTCGGCTGGGTGGCGACCTTGAGCACTTCGGTATTGCCACCGTAGGACAGGATGTAGTGGGTGGATATTTCCACCTGATTGAGGATCTTGTTCACCTCGGTCAGGTACAACGAGCCCGCCGGGGTCAGTTGCAGGCGCCGGCGAATACGGCGGAACAGCAGATGCTGGAGCATGTCCTCGAGTTGCGCCACCTGCTTGCTCACCGCGCTCTGGGTGAGAAACAGCTCTTCGGCGGCGCGGGTGAAACTCAGGTGACGCGCCACGGCCTCGAAACACTGCAGCGCGGTCATGGAAGGCATCTGGCGTTTGGACATGGCGGACTCGCAGCATGAATTGAAGGAATGACATGACAAAAAAAGCTCACTTGTGAGCCTTAGCATGCAGATTAATACTGAGTGTCACGCATAAATTCAATCAGACATGCGACAGGAGACAGTAATGCTCGATAACCTCCTCAGCCGCCTGGGCGTCAATGCTCACGCCGCCACCACTGGCAACCACGCGATTCACAGCCCGATCGACGGCAGCCGCATCGGCGCCGTGACCCTGGAGCCGGCCAGCGCCGTGGCGGCCAAGGTCGCCACCGCACAGCAGGCATTCGAAAGCTGGCGCAGTGTGCCAGCGCCGCGTCGCGGCGAACTGGTGCGCCTGTTCGGCGAAGTGCTGCGTGCGCACAAGGCCGACCTGGCCGAGCTGGTTTCCTGGGAAGCCGGCAAGATCACCCAAGAAGGTCTGGGCGAAGTGCAGGAGATGATCGATATCTGCGATTTCGCCGTCGGTCTGTCGCGCCAGCTTTATGGCCTGACCATCGCCTCCGAGCGTCCGGGCCACCATATGCGCGAATCCTGGCATCCGCTCGGCGTGGTCGGGGTGATCAGTGCCTTCAACTTCCCGGTCGCGGTCTGGGCCTGGAATACCACCCTGGCGCTGGTCTGCGGCAACGCCGTTGTCTGGAAGCCCTCGGAAAAGACCCCGCTTACCGCCCTCGCCTGCCAGGCGCTGTTCGACAAGGCGCTGGACGCCTTCGGCGATGCGCCGGCTGGCCTCAGCCAACTGATCGTCGGTGACAGTGACGCCGGCGAAGCCCTGGTCGCCGACCCACGTGTGGCGCTGGTCAGCGCTACCGGCAGCACCCGCATGGGCCGCGAGGTGGCACCGCAGGTTGCCGCGCGCTTCGGCCGTTGCATTCTCGAGCTGGGCGGCAATAACGCGATGATCCTGGCGCCGAGCGCCGATCTGGATATGGCCGTGCGCGCCATTCTGTTCAGCGCCGTGGGCACCGCGGGGCAACGCTGCACCAGCCTGCGCCGCTTGATCGCTCACGAGTCGGTCAAGGAAGAGATCGTCAGCCGCCTGAAAGTCGCCTATGCGAAGATTCGCGTCGGCAACCCGCTCGAAGGCAATCTGGTCGGCCCACTGATCGACCAGCAGGCCTACCAGGCCATGCAGGACGCTCTGAGCAAAGCCCGCGACGAGGGCGGCCAGGTGTTTGGCGGCGAGCGTCAGCTGAGCGATCAATACCCGAACGCCTACTACGTCGCCCCGGCGCTGGTGGATATGCCGGCGCAAAGCGCGGTGGTGCGCCACGAAACCTTCGCCCCGATCCTTTATGTACTGAGCTATCGCGAGTTCGACGAGGCGCTGCGCCTGAACAACGAAGTACCCCAGGGCCTGTCCTCGTGCATTTTCACCCTTGATGTGCGCGAGGCGGAAGCGTTCCAGAGCGCGGCCGGCAGCGACTGCGGCATCGCCAACGTGAATATCGGCCCGAGCGGAGCGGAAATCGGCGGCGCCTTCGGCGGCGAAAAAGAAACCGGCGGCGGCCGCGAGTCCGGCTCCGATTCCTGGAAAGCCTACATGCGTCGGCAGACCAACACCGTCAACTACTCGCGCGAACTGCCGTTGGCCCAGGGCATCGTCTTCGACTGAGTGATGGCAATCGCCAAGCCGCTCCAGAATTTCGTTGGGGCGGCTTTTTTATGATCGGGATAAATACGCCGCCATCTCGAACGAGTGCAATCCGCCATGGCAAGGCGCCGTACAATGCCCGGCGGGTTGCACCCGCCCTACCTCCCGCCACCGATCATTCCTCACGTCGTGGCGTCGAACCCTCCGGATGGAAATACAGCGCCGTAGGATGGACATGCCGCAGGCTTGTCCACCATCTGGCCAACGGCGATTGGTAGGTTGGCGCTGAGCGCAGCGAAGCCCAACAGAGCAGCTGGCAGATAGATATGTCTACCGTGCCCGCGCCCAACCATTGCGGGTTGGTGACGCGGAGCGTCACGGGCTGCGTTACCACGCTGGAGCGTGGGAACGATCAAAGCGTCAGCGCAATCCGGGAGTCGTGCATGCGCCTTGTTGGCGCTTCGCATAGCTCAGCCTACTTTCTGGATCCGCTAAGCGGCTGGGTATTAGCTACCCTTCCTGCTGTTCCATCTGCACCCAGAGCGCTGGCGCGCCGGCGGATTTTTCGATGATCGCCAAACGCGCCAAGTGCGCGCTGAGTTCATCGGCATTGGCACGAATCACCCGGGTCAGGGCCCGCTCCGCAGCCAGGCGGCGAATCGGGCTGGGCTGCTGGCGACCGTTGCCATCGCCTTCGGAGCCATCACCGGCCAGCGACAGATTGGTCTGCCCACCGGTCATGGTCAGGTAGACGTCGGCGAGAATCTCGGCGTCGAGCAAGGCGCCGTGCAGGTCACGGCCGGAGTTGTCGACGCCATAGCGTTTGCACAGTGCATCGAGGTTGTTGCGCTGCCCCGGGTGGCGTTCGCGGGCCATCATCAGGGTGTCGAGAATCGAGCAATGCTCGCTGATGTCGGCGCGCTCGCTCTGCTTGATCAGGGCGAATTCGTTGTTGATAAAGCCAACGTCGAACGCCGCGTTATGGATGATCAGCTGCGCGCCCTTGATGAACTCGAAGAACTCGTCGGCGATTTCCCGGAAGCGCGGTTTGTCCTGTACGAACTCGTTGGTGATGCCGTGAACGGCGATCGCGCCTTCGTCGATTTCCCGGTCCGGCTGCAGGTACACGTGAAAGTGCCTGCCGGTCAGGCGTCGACCCATCAGCTCGACACAACCGATCTCGATGATCCGGTGGCCGTCGGCTACCGGCATACCGGTGGTTTCGGTATCGAGTACAACGCTACGCATGTTTCAAGCCTCTCATTTCATCGACACCGCGGTTGGCCAGCAGGTCGGCATGTTCGTTACCGGGGTGGCCGTTGTGGCCACGCACCCATTGCCAGGTGACGTTATGGCGGTTTACCTGCTCGTCGAGCTGCTGCCACAGGTCGGCATTCTTCACGGGCTGCTTCGCCGCGGTTTTCCAGCCGCGTTTCTTCCAGTTGGGCATCCAGTCCTGGATACCCTGCATGACATATTGCGAGTCGGTAACCAGGCGCACATCGCAGCTGCGCTTGAGCTCGGCGAGGGCACGGATTGCCGCGGTCAGCTCCATGCGATTGTTGGTGGTCTGCGCCTCACCACCCCAGAGTTCCTTTTCCACCCCTTTGAAAATCAGCAGCGCGCCCCAGCCGCCAATGCCGGGATTGCCCTTGCAGGCGCCGTCGGTGTAGATCTCGACCTGTTCACTCATAGTTCGTCTTAATGCTCGGAATTGCGCCGGCTGACCTTGGCCACCGGCAGCGGTAGCAGCTTGCCCATGGGCTCGCGGCGCGATTGGCGCAAGGGGCGCAAGCCCACCACCAACTTGCGCGCCACCAGAATATAGAAGCCGCCACCCGGCGGTTGCCAGGCGTCACCCCAGGCCTCCAGACCGGCCAGGCGCGCCTGCCAACCCACGGAAGAAAGCGGCGGACGATAGCATCCGAAGCGACGTTTCTCCAGCGCAAAACCCAGCAGGTGCAGCCAGTCGCTGACCCGGTTCGGCGCGATACAGCGCGCTTGCCGCAATGCGTCCTGGGCGAACAGATGGCGTACCCCCCAGCTGCTCAGGGGGTTGATCCCGAGGATCAGCAGATGACCGCCGGGCCTGACGCTACGAGCGGCCTCGCGCAGCAGGCCATGGGGCGAGAGGCTGAAATCCAGGCCATGCTGCAGGAGCACCACATCGGCGGCATGTTCGGTCAATGGCCAGGCCTGCTCCTCGCAAACGATATCCACCCCGCTGAACGGTGCCCCGAGGCGAACGCTGCGCTGGATCTGCGCGGCATTGGCGGTGTCCTCCGCGGCGGGTCCGTAGTGCACCAGATAACTGCCGAAAAAGCGCGCCAGCTCGTCTTCCAGCAGGCGCTGCTCCTCCACCAGTAACAGTTGGCCATGGGGGCCGTTGAACCAACCCCGCGCGGCACCTATAAGGCTGAGCCAATCGGCGTCGGCCTGGGCAAATGGATGGTCGGACATGGAGATCACCTGCATAGCCGTCGGTATCAATGAAGCCTAAACTGCACCTTTGTTGCCTGAATTGCGACCGTACCATGATTAAAATCGACGCCCTACCCGCTTTCTCCGACAACTATATCTGGCTATTGCAGGACAGCCAGCGGCAGCGCTGCGCAGTGATCGATCCGGGCGATGCGGCGCCGGTGCTGGCCTGGCTCGAAGCCCATCCGGGCTGGCAGCTGAGCGATATTCTGATCACCCATCACCATTCCGACCATGTCGGCGGTATCGCCCAGCTCAAGGCAGCGAGCGGCGCGCGCGTGGTCGGGCCCGCGCGGGAAAACATTCCCGCGCGCGACCTGGCGCTCAGTCAGGGCGAGCGAATCGAGGTGCTCGGCCATACATTGCAGGTTATCGAGGTGCCGGGCCATACCCTCGGCCATATCGCCTATTACCAGGGCGAACAACACTGGCTGTTCTGTGGCGATACCCTATTCGCCGCCGGCTGTGGCCGTCTGTTCGAAGGCAGCCCCGCGCAAATGCACGATTCGCTGCAACGCCTGGCGGCCCTGCCGGACGAGACCCAAGTCTATTGCACCCATGAATACACCCTGAGCAACCTGCGGTTTGCCCAGGCGGTCGAGCCGGCCAACCCGCAGATAGCCGAGCGCCTGCAACAAGTCAGCACCTGGCGGGCGGCGGGCGACATCAGCCTGCCGACGACATTGGCACTGGAACGCGCCACCAACCCCTTTCTGCGCTGCGACGAGCCCTCGGTTATCGAGCGAATCAACCAACGCGACGGGACGACCGAGCGCACCGACAATGAAGTTTTTGCCTGCTTGCGGGCCTGGAAGGATAAGTTCTGAAATAGTCGACGAGTATGCAAAAGATTGGTTAAAACTTGACCATCGGAGCGTCGATTCCTAGAATCGCCCGACTTTCGATACAACAAGAACTCATTGGCCAATGCTTTCATCACTATGCAAACTTTTGAATTCAAAGGCATTGTCCTGTAGCGCACGAGCACTCGCCCTGGTGTTTTGCGCCGTGCTGGCCGGTTGCCAGAGCACCTCTCCCGCCCCCGACTCCAGCCGCGACACCGACACCGCCCTGGGCCTTGAACAGGAGCCCGAATGGCTCAACGGAACGCAGCGCGCGCAGGAGCCCGAAGACATCTGGCAGCGCGTGCGCAACGGCTACCAGTTACAAGGCGAGATCGGCGTACATCCACGCGTTGAGCAGCAACGACTGTGGTTCGCCGGCAACCCATCGTTCGTGGATAAAGTCAGCGAACGCAGCAACCCCTACATTTATTACATCGTCGAGCGCCTCGAAGAGCGCAACATGCCGATGGAGCTGGCGCTGCTGCCGATGATCGAGAGCGCCTATAACCCCCTGGCGTACTCCCATGCCAATGCTGTTGGTCTGTGGCAGTTCATGCCCTCTACCGGACGCAATTTCAACCTGCGTCAGACCAGCTGGTACGACGGCCGGCGCGATGTAATGGCATCGACCAACGCCGCGATGAATTATCTGTCCTACCTGCATGACATGTTCGATGGCGACTGGCTACTCGCCCTCGCCGCCTACAATGCGGGAGAAGGCCGAGTCAGCCGCGCTATCGAACGCAACCGCAAGCTCGGCCTGCCGACCGATTACTGGAACCTGTCGCTGCCGAGCGAGACCGAAAACTACGTACCCAAGCTGCTCGCCCTGTCACAGGTGGTGATGAGCCCAGAAGCGTACGGGGTCAACCTGGACCCGATTGCCAACGAGCCTTACTTCGAGCAAGTCGAGCTCAAGCAACGCATGGATCTGTCCCGCGTAGCGGCTCTCGCAGACCTCGACGAAGACGAACTCTACCTGCTCAACCCGGCTTTCAAGCGACGCATCACGCTCGATGGACCCCAGCACCTGCTGGTGCCGGCGGGGAAGGCCGAGCTGCTGGCCGCCAACCTGCTGCTGATGAAGCCGGATCAGCTGGTCGACTGGCAGCAATATCGGGTACGCGCCGGCGATAGCCTGCACGCGATCGCCAACCGTTATCGGTTGACCGTCAGCACGCTGAAGGACATCAATCGACTGACCAGCAACCACCTGAGCATCGGCCAGGTGCTCAGTATTCCGGCGGAGCCCGGCACTTCCCCCGACGAGCCATTGTTTCGTAGCCAGCCCAGCCCGGCAGTCGTCGCCTCGAACGAGCAAAGCAGCACCTATCGGGTGAAAAGTGGCGACAATCTCTGGCTAGTCGCCAAGGCGCACAAAGTATCGGTCAAGGACGTGAAGCGCTGGAACAACCTCAGCGGCAACAACCTGCGCGTCGGCCAGGTACTCACGCTCAGAGCGGGAAGCGCAGCGGGCGCCGCTGACGACAGCCGTAGCAACGCCACCTACTATCGGGTGCGCCAGGGCGATTCGCTGTATCGAATCGCCAAACGCTTCAATGTGCACATGCAGCATCTGCAAAGCTGGAACCCGAAGACCGGCAAAGCGCTCAAGCCCGGGCAAACACTGACCCTGTACCTGCCCCGCTGATCGCTCAAGGGCGCTTGCTCAAGGCCTCCAGGCAGCGCCCGGTCATCTGCGCGAACCGCTGGAAAGCGATGAATTGCTCGTGTTTCAGGGCTCGCCCGGAGACCCGGTTATCGGCATACACAACACCGATTTCGCGAGTTCCCGCAAGCAAGGGCGCAATAAAGAACATGCCTTGGCCCAGGCTCTTGCGAATCGGCTGGGTGACCAACTCGGCAAGGTTGTAACTGGCCGGTACGCCCATCCATAGCGATTCCCGGTTGCGCAGCACATAGCTGAAGATATGCGGCTGTTCCGGCTGATCGACCGGCAGGACGAAATCGCTGAGCCAACCCTGACTGCCCTCGCCCACCACCCGCTTGGTGCGAAAGCAGCTATGCCCA
The DNA here is from genome assembly GCA_966210435.1 of uncultured Pseudomonas sp. Classification (GTDB taxonomy): domain Bacteria; phylum Pseudomonadota; class Gammaproteobacteria; order Pseudomonadales; family Pseudomonadaceae; genus Aquipseudomonas. The sequence continues at coordinate 68,199 of CBIHLF010000020.1, forward strand.
TCGGCCAGCACCACCAGCATCACCCGCTCCAGCCCCGCGCCCCGATGCAAGCCGTCGAGCAGCGTATCGAGAATCTGTGCGACATCGCCGCGCCGGGTCGCCATCATGCCGAGGTCCTGCAAGGCTTGTTGCAACGTCAGCAGATTGGGCTGCAGCAAACGGGCGCGGCGCTGCTCCTGCTGCTGGCGGATCTGTTCAGGATCGGTATTGGGGATCAACTTGCACAGCTTGCTGGCGCCAAAGGTGGTCGCCACCTTGACCGCCTCTTCGGCACTGGCGAATACCTGCTGCAGGGCTTCTTCAGGCGTGACCCCGATAAAATTGGCCATCTCCTCGATCAGACTTTCCATGGCTGCCGAGTCCCAGCCTTCCAGCGCCGCCTGGCTGATACGTGCCCCCAGATTGACCGAAAACACCGTCGGGTCGTTGCGATTGGCGCTGCTGTGCGCCTGGCTGACGATATCGCCCAGGTTCCAGCTTTTGACCAAGCCCTGGGTCAATTGGCGAAAACTGGTGCCCAGTACCTGCTGCACGGCCTCGTCGACATTGACGCCTGGCTGCTCCAGAGCAGTGGCCAACTCGTCGGCCTGATCACCGCCACAGCCCCAGAATGCCAGTTCGCCAAGGTGAAACAGCAAAGCGGCGATAAACACCTCTTCCTGGTGCTTGGCCAGGACATAGCCGGCGATGTTGCGCGCCTGTACCGCGGCATGGAACGAGCGCGCGAGCAACTCCTGCAACTGCTCGCGCGGTGCACGCACCAGCAACCCATCGATCAGGGCGACGGACATGCCGATCAGGCGCACGTTATCGAAGCCGATCATCATGATCGCCCGCGAGATGGTCTTGATCGCTTCCTGCGACGGGTTGTAATAGACGCTATTACCGATACGCAGCACTTTCGAGGTCAGCGACGCATCGCGCAGCAGAACGTCGGCCAGTTGCTGGACCGACGACTTATCCTGTTGCGCCAAACGATGCAGGTCCTGCACCACAGCGGCCAGGGCGGGCAATTCGGCTTGGTTCAAACGATCGATCCAGGATTGCAGACCGTGGCTGTGGGTACCCAAGTTCAAGCCCTCTGTAGAATTTCCGCAAGTGTAGCAAGGTGTTGCGTCACATCGTCGATAGATCGGCGAAGTGCAAACCCTGCACGCGAAGCCAGGCGCTAAAGCGGACTCTACTGCAGCCCCCGACTGCGCGCGGCGGCGGCACTCGCGCTATCGCCGAGCCAGTGGCGACGGTAGTTTTCACGCAACCGCAGATGTGGCCTTTTTCCTGCTTATACAAGCTGTTACTGTACCGCCCAGCTTCCAAGACGCCGCCGACCGGATCTCTCACTTGATGCGTCTCCTTCTCCTGCTGTCCCTCACGCTGGCCATCAGCGCCCCCGTTGCGGCAACCATTCGCGAAAGCCATGGCTACGCACAGTTCGGCATGCTCAAGTATCCCGCCAGTTTTACCCATTTCGACTGGGTCAACCCCGATGCACCCAAGGGTGGCACGGTGCGGATCATGGCCTCGGGGACCTTCGACACCCTCAACCCCTACACCTTCAAGGGCAGCAGCCCGATCAGTACGGCGAACTTCCAGCAGTACGGGGTTACCGAGCTAAACGCGACGCTGATGGCCGGTACCGGTTCCTATGATCCTTCTGGCGACGAGCCGGCGTCCAGTTACGGGCTGATTGCAAAATCGGTGGAATACAGCGAGGACCGCAGCTGGGTGGTGTTCAACCTGCGTCCAGAAGCGCGCTTCCATGACGGCAAGCCGATTTCAGCGTATGACGTGGCGTTCTCTTATCGCCTGTTGCTCAAGGAGGGGCATCCGCAATACCGCACCAACCTGCAGGAAGTGAAGCGCGTCGATGTGCTCAATCGTCATCGCATCCGTTTCGTCTTCAAACGTTCCGGCAATCCGCTGCTGATCATGCGCCTGGGCGAACTGCCGGTGCTGCCCCAGCACTACTGGAAGGACCGCGACTTCAAGGCCACCACCTTCGAACCGCCGCTGGGTAGCGGGCCTTATCGCATTACGCGCGTGCGCCCAGGACGTAGCCTGCGGTTCACCCGGGTGAAGGACTGGTGGGGCGAACAGCTGCCGGTCAATCGCGGCAAGTACAATTTCGATCGTGTGGATGTCGAGTTCTACCGCGACAGCCATGTTGCCTTCGAAGCCTTCAAGGCTGGCGAATTCGATTTCTATATCGAGCAGCAAGCGAAGAACTGGGCCAATGGCTATGACTTTCCGGCGGTTGAACGTGGCGAAGTGATCAAGGCGGAGATTCCGCATAGCATCCCGACCCAGACCCAGGCGCTGTTCATGAACACCCGCCGTCCGGAGTTCGCCGAACGCAAGGTGCGCGAAGCGCTGGCGATGATGTTCGACTTCGAATGGACCAATCGCACGCTGTTCAGCAGCTCCTACATCCGCGCCAACAGCTATTACCCTAACAGCGAATTCGCCGCCACCGGCAAACCCGAGGGCGCTGAATGGCTGCTGCTCTCGCCTTTTCGCAAACAACTGCCGGCGCGGCTGTTCACCGAACCCTTCCGGGTGCCGACCACAGAAGGCCGGGGTATTCCGCGGGAAACCCTGAGACGCGCGCTCGGCCTACTGGCCGAAGCCGGCTGGAAGCCGTCCGGCGATAGCTTGTTGAACGCTGATGGCAAACCCTTGAATTTCGAGATCCTGCTGGTCAACCCCGGGCTGGAGCGCATCTACCAGCCCTATGTCGAGAACCTCTCGCGCCTGGGTATTCAGGCGAGCATCCGCACCGTTGACCGGGCGCAGTACAAGCAGCGCCTGGATCAATTCGATTTCGATGTGATTTCCCTGACCCTGCCGCAAACCCTGAGCCCGGGCCTGGAGCAGTCGCTGTATTTCCATTCCAGCCAGGCCAAGATCAAGGGCGGCAAGAACTATGCGGGCATCGACAATCCGGTGGTCGATGCCCTGCTCGACCAACTGCTCTCCGCGCAGACCCGCGATCAGCAGGTGGCCGCGACCCGCGCGCTGGATCGCGTGCTGCTTTGGCAGCACTACACAGTGCCGAACTGGTACATCAACTATCACCGCCTGGCCTACCGCAACCGGTTTGCCTTCGTCACCGTCCCGCCCTATACCCTGGGCCTGCGTAGCTGGTGGCTGAAACCCACGGAGAAAAAACGATGATGCGTCCCCTGCGCACCCTCCTCGTGCACGGCAGCGGCTTTCTGCTGTTGGCCCTGGCTGGCCTCGTCGACGCCGCACCGCAACATGCCTTGACGCTGTACGGCGAAGCGCCGAAGTACCCCGCCAACTTCAAGCACTTCGACTACGTCAATCCGGATGCGCCCAAGGGCGGTACCTTGCGCCAGGCGGGCTTCGGCAGCTTCGACAGCCTCAATCCGTTTATCAGCAAAGGTGTTTCCGAAGACAACATCGGCATCATCTACGACAGCCTCACCCGCCACAGCCTGGATGAGCCCTTTACCGAATATGGCCTGATCGCCGGCAAGATCGAGAAAGCCGCGGATAACGCCTGGGTGCGTTTCTATCTGCGCCCGGAAGCTCACTTCCAGGATGGTCATCCGGTCACCGCCGAGGACGTCAAGTTCACCTTCGAAACCCTGATGAGCAAAGGCGTGCCCATGTACCGCGGTTATTACGCCGACGTCGACCGGGTCGAAATCGAGGGGCCGCACAAGGTGCGCTTTGTCTTCAAACATGCGAATAACCGCGAGCTGCCGCTGATCCTCGGGCAACTGCCGGTGTTGCCTGAACACTGGTGGACCGAACTGGACGAGAGCCAGGCTCAAGACCAGCCATTGCTCGGCGACGACAGCCTGGTCGATATCATCGAGTCCGCCGAAAAAGGCGATTTGACGCTACGCATCCACGACGACGCGCGCCTGGTTGGCGGTCAGAAACTCAATGCCGAGCGCCTGCAGTTGAACCTGCAAGCGGCCGCCCGCTCCGGCGATCAGGCCTTCGCCCCGCTGCGCTCGATCACCGACTACGAGCGAAAAGACAAGCAACTGCTGCGCATCGAATTCAAGAAGTCCACGGCCGAATCCCTCACTGCGGCGATCAAAGCCCTGCGGCTGCTACCGACCAAGCGCGACTTCGGTAAAAGCAGCCTGGAGATTCCCCTCGGCAGCGGCCCCTATCAGGTCACCGAAGTCAAAGCCGGGCGTTCGATCCGCTATGAGCGGGTCAAGGACTGGTGGGGCCAGGATCTGCCGGTCAATCGCGGCTTCTACAACTTCGACAATATGCTGATCGACTATTACCGCGACAATACCGTCGCGCTCGAGGCGATGAAGGCCGGGCAGTTCGATTATTGGCTGGAAACCAGTGCCAAGAACTGGGCCAGCGCCTACGACACGCCGGCCGTCGCCGAAGGCCGGTTGATCAAGGAAGAGATCCAGAACCACAACCCGGCGGGCATGCAGGGGTTTATCTTCAATACCCGCCGGCCGCTGTTTCAGGATCGCCGGGTGCGCGAAGCCCTGGGCTTGTTGTTCGATTTCGAATGGGCCAATCGCCAGTTGTTCAACGGCGCCTATACCCGCACCCACAGCTATTTCGACAACTCGGAACTGGCCGCCAGCGGCCTGCCGGGTGACGATGAGCTGAAGATTCTCGAACCGCTGCGCGACAAGATTCCGCCCGAGGTGTTCACCGACGAATACAGCGTGCCAGTCACCGATGGCAGCGGGATCATTCGCGACCAGCAGCGCCGGGCGTACCAGTTGCTGCAGCAAGCCGGCTGGCGCATCGAAGGCGACCAGATGCTCGACGCCGAGGGCAAACCGGTGAGCTTCGAGTTTCTTCTCGCACAAGCCGAATTCGAGCGGGTGCTGCTGCCGTTCAAGCGCAACCTCGCCGACCTGGGCATGGAACTGGTGATTCGCCGCGTCGATGTCTCCCAGTACATCAATCGTCTGCGTTCGCGGGATTTCGACATGATCGTCGGCGGCTTCGGTCAATCCAACTCACCGGGTAACGAGCAGCGCGAATACTGGCATTCGAGCAGCGCGGACAAACCGGGCAGCCGCAACTTCATCGGCCTGAAAGATCCGGCGATCGACCAGTTGGTCGAGGGCCTGATCAACGCCAATTCGCGACAGAGCCTGATCGACCATACCCGCGCCCTCGACCGCGTATTGCTGTGGGGCCACTACGTAATCCCCAACTGGCATATCAAGACCTGGCGCGTGGCCTATTGGGATCGTCTCGAACACCCGCAGACCACTCCGCTATTCGATATCGGCTTGAACACCTGGTGGATTCGGCCGCAAGCCGAAACGCAACCGGCAGCAGTCGAAAGCCAATCCCCGTCGAGCGCGGAGCAATAAGATGCTGGCGTATATCATTCGTCGTCTGTTGCTGATTATCCCGACCCTGCTCGGCATCCTGCTGATCAACTTCGCCATTATCCAGGCCGCGCCCGGTGGCCCGGTCGAGCAAATGATCGCCAAACTGGAGGGGTTCGAAGGCGCCACCAGCCGTATCGCCGGTGGCGGTGCCGAGGTCTCGGTGGCCGGTTCCAACTACCGTGGCGCCCAGGGCCTGGACCCCGACCTGATCGCCGAGATCGAGAAGATGTACGGCTTCGACAAGTCGGCGCCCGAGCGCTTCTGGATCATGCTGAAAAATTATGCGCAGCTGGATTTCGGCGTCAGCTTCGCCCGCGACACCAAGGTTATCGACCTGATCATCGAAAAGATGCCGGTATCGATATCCCTTGGGCTGTGGAGCACCCTGATCATGTATCTGGTGTCGATTCCGGTGGGCATCGCCAAGGCCACCCGGCATGGCAGCGCCTTCGATATCTGGACCAGTTCGATAATCATCATTGGCTACGCGGTACCGGCGTTCCTCTTCGCCATCCTGCTGATCGTGCTGTTTGCCGGCGGCAGCTACTGGGATATTTTCCCGCTGCGCGGCCTGACCTCGAACAACTTCGACCAGCTCAGCCTGGGCGGCAAGATCCTCGACTACTTCTGGCACCTGGCGCTGCCGATAACGGCCTTGGTCATCGGCAACTTCGCCACCCTGACACTGCTGACCAAAAACAGCTTCCTCGACGAAATCAACAAGCAGTACGTGGTCACCGCTCGCGCCAAAGGCCTGAGCGAAGTCCGCGTGCTCTACGGCCATGTATTCCGTAATGCCATGCTGATCATCATTGCCGGCTTCCCCTCGGCCTTCATGGGGATCTTCTTCACGGGTGCCCTGTTGATCGAGGTGATGTTCTCCCTCGACGGCCTGGGCCTGATGAGCTTCGAGGCGGCGATCAACCGCGATTACCCCCTGGTTTTCGGCACGCTCTTTATCTTCACTCTGCTAGGCCTGGTGGTGAAACTGATCGGCGACCTGACCTACACCCTGGTCGATCCGCGTATCGACTTCGAAAGCAGGGAGGCTTGAGATGGCACTCTCCCCGCTCAATCAACGACGCCTTGATCGTTTCAAGGCCCACAAGCGCGGCTGGTGGTCGCTCTGGCTGTTTCTCGGCCTGTTCACCCTGAGCCTTGGCGCCGAACTGATCGCCAACGACAAACCCCTGGCCGTGCGCTTCGATGGCGAGTGGTATTTCCCGGTTTTCAAACGCTACCCGGAAACCGTGTTCGGCGGTGAATTCCCGTTGCAGGCCAACTACAAGAGCCCCTATATCAAGGAGTTGATCGCTGCGAAGGACGGCTGGATGCTCTGGCCGCCCATCCCGTTCAGCTACTCCAGCATCAACTACGACCTGCAGGTGCCCGCGCCTGCGCCGCCATCCATGGACAACTGGCTGGGCACCGACGATCAGGGCCGCGATGTACTGGCGCGGGTGATCTACGGCTTCCGTATTTCGGTACTGTTCGCGCTGGTTCTGACCTTCTTCAGCTCGATCATCGGTGTCTTCGCCGGAGCCCTGCAGGGTTTCTACGGCGGCTGGATAGACTTGATCGGCCAGCGCTTTCTGGAAATCTGGTCGGGCTTGCCGGTGCTCTACCTGCTGATCATCCTGGCCAGTTTCGTGCAGCCGAATTTCTGGTGGCTGCTGGGCATCATGCTGCTGTTCTCCTGGATGAGTCTGGTCGATGTGGTGCGCGCCGAGTTTCTCCGCGGGCGCAACCTGGAGTACGTGCGCGCGGCACGGGCGCTGGGCATGGAAAACGGCGCGATCATGTTCCACCACATCCTGCCCAACGCCATGGTTTCGACCATGACCTTCATGCCCTTTATCCTCACCGGCGCCATTGGCACCCTGACCGCACTGGACTTCCTCGGCTTCGGCCTGCCGCCTGGCGCGCCGTCCCTGGGAGAGCTGGTGGCCCAGGGCAAATCCAATCTGCAAGCGCCCTGGCTCGGCATGAGTGCCTTCGCCGTACTGGGTGTGATGCTCAGCCTGCTGGTGTTTATCGGCGAAGCGGCTCGCGATGCCTTCGACCCGAGGAAATGACATGAGCGAATCCAATACCCTCATCGAAGTGCGCGACCTGGCTATCGAGTTCGTCACCGGCGAGCGGCGTGAGCGCGTGGTGGAGAACGTCAGCTTCAGCATTCAGCGGGGTCAAACCCTGGCGCTGGTTGGCGAGAGCGGCTCCGGAAAATCGGTCACCGCCCATTCGATCCTGCGCCTGTTGCCCTACCCGCTGGCGCAGCACCCCAGCGGCACTATCGAATACGGCGGCGAAGACCTGCTCAAGACCAGCGAGAAGAAACTGCGGGCGATTCGCGGCAATCGTATCGCCATGGTCTTCCAGGAACCGATGACCTCGCTCAACCCGCTGCACACCATCGAAAAGCAGATCAACGAAGTGCTCGCCCTGCACAAGGGCCTGACCGGCAAGGCGGCTACCGCACGTACCCTGGAACTGCTCGATATGGTCGGCATCCCGGAGCCGCGCAAGCGACTCAAGGCTTATCCGCATGAGCTCTCTGGCGGTCAGCGTCAACGCGTGATGATCGCCATGGCCCTGGCCAACGAGCCCGAACTGTTGATTGCCGATGAACCGACCACCGCTCTGGACGTCACCGTACAGCTGAAAATCCTCGAACTACTCAAGGAACTGCAGGCGCGCACCGGCATGGCGATGCTGCTGATCAGCCACGATCTCAATCTGGTTCGGCGAATTGCCGACCATGTATGTGTCATGCAGCGCGGACAGGTCGTCGAACAAGCGTCTTGCGAACAATTGTTCCGCGCGCCGCAGCATGCCTATACCCGGGAACTGCTCGGTGCCGAACCCAGTGGCCAACCAGTGGAGCTTCCGGCAGGCGAGACGTTGCTGGAGGTGCAGGATCTACGTGTGTGGTTCCCGATAAAAAAGGGCTTGTTACGCCGCACCGCCGATTATGTGAAAGCCGTGGATGGCATCAATTTCAGCCTGCTCCAGGGCCAAACCCTGGGCATTGTCGGCGAAAGCGGTTCCGGCAAATCCACACTGGGCCTGGCCATCCTGCGACTGCTGGGTAGCCAGGGGGGCATTCGCTTTCAGGGCAAAGCCCTGGAAGGGTTGTCGCAACAAGAAGTACGGCCGTTTCGCCGACAGATGCAGGTGGTGTTTCAGGACCCATTCGGCAGTTTGAGCCCCCGTATGACGGTGGGCATGATCGTCGGCGAAGGGTTGCGAATCCATCGTATGGGCTCTGCTGCGGAACAGGAGCAGGCGATTGTCGATGCACTGCTGGAAGTGGGCCTGGATCCGGAAACCCGGCACCGTTACCCCCATGAATTTTCCGGTGGGCAACGCCAGCGTATCGCCATTGCCCGGGCGCTGGTATTGAAACCGGCGCTGATACTGTTGGACGAGCCGACTTCGGCGCTCGACCGCACAGTGCAGCGCCAAGTAGTGGAGTTGTTACGTACGTTGCAGGCCAAGTACAACCTGACCTACCTGTTCATCAGCCATGACCTGGCTGTGGTTCGGGCGCTTAGCCACCACCTGATCGTGGTCAAGGAGGGGCAAGCGGTCGAACAGGGGCCGGCAGGTGCGATCTTCGCCGCACCGCAACATCTTTATACGCAGCAACTGCTGGAAGCCGCCTTTATGGCACCAGCCGTCGCTGATAATCCTTGAAAGCAGGAAGAGGAAGAACACATATGGGTTTTCTAAGCGGTAAGCGCGTACTGATCGTTGGTGTCGCCAGCAAGCTCTCCATCGCCTCGGGTATCGCCGCTGCGATGCACCGCGAGGGCGCGGAACTGGCCTTCACCTATCAGAATGAAAAGCTCAAGGGCCGGGTCGAAGAGTTCGCCGCAGGCTGGGGTTCCAGCCCCGAATTGTGCTTCCCGTGCGATGTCGCCAGCGATGAGGAAATCGCCTCGGTATTCGAAGCCCTGAGCAAGCAGTGGGACGGCCTCGACTGTATCGTTCACTCCGTGGGCTTCGCCCCGGGCGACCAGCTCAACGGCGACTTCACTGAAGTCACCACCCGCGAAGGCTTCCGCATCGCTCATGACATCAGTGCCTACAGCTTCGTCGCACTGGCCAAAGCAGGCCGCGAGATGATGAAGGGCCGTAACGGCAGTCTGCTGACCCTCTCCTACCTGGGTGCCGAACGCACCATGCCCAACTACAACGTCATGGGCATGGCCAAAGCCAGCCTGGAAGCCGGCGTACGTTACCTGGCCGGCAGCCTTGGCGCCGAGGGCACCCGGGTCAACGCCATCTCCGCTGGACCGATCCGCACCCTCGCCGCTTCGGGCATCAAGAGTTTCCGCAAGATGCTCGCAGCCAACGAGAAACAGACCCCGCTGCGCCGCAACGTGACCATTGAAGAAGTCGGCAACGCCGGCGCTTTCCTCTGCTCCGACCTGGCTTCGGGTGTCAGCGGTGAAATCATGTATGTCGACGGCGGCTTCAACACCACGGCCATGGGCGCCATGGACGAAGAGTAAGTCAGTGACCGCTGCATGAAAAACGCCCGGTGCTCAGCACCGGGCGTTTTTGTTTGTGCGGCGCCACTGCCCCCAACGCCCCTCTCGTATCGCCATGAGGTGTGCTGTGGCGCTTCGCCACGATAAGCAGCTCGCCCTCACGGCGCGCGTTCGCCGCGAGGCCGCACACTCTCTTGAGAGCACCACATTTTTACGGATACAAAATCACGAGTACAAAAAAGGCCGCTTGGATAAGCGGCCTTTGATGTGGCGGAGTCGATCAGAACTTCTCGATCTCGGCCTTGGCTTCCAGCTCCTTGCGGAAGGCAGCGAAATCCTGCTTGCCGCTACGCGAGGCCAGGAAACGGCCATACATCGCCTTGTCTTCGTCAGACAAAGCCTTCTCCGGCTCGTTTACCCCGTCCAGGCGTACGATCACGTAATCGCCGCTTTGCAGGCTCACACCTGCATACGTGGGCTTACCAGCGTCGCTCGGCTTGGGCATGCGAAACAGCTCCTGCAGAATGGCAGGTTCCAAACCTTCCTGGCTGCGGGTTGCCGCCTCGGTCACCTTCCAGGTTGCTTGGTCGGTCGACGACTTCCCTGAACGCAGCGCGCTCAGCAGTTCTTCGCCCCGCGCCTTGGCCGCCTCGCTGGCACGGACCTTGGTCAGTTGCGCACGAATGCTCTCCGCGACCTGATCAAGCGCCAGGCGCTTAGGTTTTTTGTGCTCCTTGACGCGCACGACCACCACTGTATTGGGATCGAGCTCGATCGCGCTGCTGTTGGCGCCGTCTTCCAGAACCTCGCTGCTGAACGCTTCCTTGATCACCTGCCGATTGGCGGCAATGCCCTCGCCGCCTTCGCGACCGAACGGCTCGGTGGTTTTCACCTCAAGCCCAAGCTCCTGAGCAGGCTGAACCAGGTCGGACGCTTCGAAAGCGCTGTCTTCGAGTTGTTTCGAAGCCTCGACGAAGCGCTCCTCGACCTGACGTGCCTTGAGGTCATGCAGCAGTTTGTCTTTCAAGCTGTCGAGACTTGGAATTTCGGGAGCCTGTACATCAAGAAGCTTGATCAGGTGCCAGCCGAATTCACTGCGAACCGGCGCCGAAACCTGGTCTTTCTGCAGCGCGTACAGCGCCTTCTCGAATGCAGGGTCATAGACCCCAGGACCGGCAAAGCCGAGGTCACCACCGTTGGCGGCAGAACCCGGGTCCGCGGAAAACTCCTTGGCCAGCGCGGCGAAATCTTCACCCTGCTGCAGGCGTTTTTCAATGTCCTGGATCTTCGCCTTGGCCTGCTCGTCAGTCAGCGAATCGCTTGGCTCGATCAGGATGTGAGCCGCCCGACGCTGTTCGGAGAGGTTGGCGATTTCATCCCGGTAGGCATTCTGCAGGGCTTCGTCGCTGACCTTGACCTCATCGAAGAAGTCATCCTTGTTCAGCTCGACATACTCCAGCACCACTTGCTCAGGGCTCATGAACTCATTGGCCTGGGCTTCGTAATACGCCTTGACGTCGTCATCGCTCAGTTCTACGGCGGCGCTATCGGCAGGCAATGTCAGGGTGGCGAAGTCGCGGGTCTGCTTTTCCAGGCGGGCGAAATCGGCAATCTCGGCATCGGTGACGAAACCACTGCCGGCCAGACCTGCGCGCAGTTGGCCGATCAGCATTTCTTCTTCGAGCATGCGCCGGAACTGCATGCGGGTGTAGCCCAGCTGGCGGATGACCTGATCGAAACGATTTACATCGAACTTGCCGTCGGCCAGAAATTCCGGCGTTTGCAGCACCAGTTGATCGATGGCTTCCTTGGAGAAGGCGAAATCGGCCTTTTCTGCGGCCTGCAGCAACAGCGTGCGCTCGACCAACCCATCCAGCGCCGCACCACGAAGCAGCTTCTCATCGAGCAGTGATGCGTCGAAATCACGCCCCAGTTGCTGCAGCAGCTGGCGACGCTGCATTTCCACCGCCTGGCCCAGCTCTACCGTGGTGATTTTATCGCCGTTCACCTTTGCGGCGTTCTGGCTATTGCTGGTGCTGGTGAAAATGGCGTCCACACCGGTCAGCGCCAAAAGCGCGACTATGAGACCGATGATGGTTTTGGCAATCCAACCCTGTGAATTGTCCCTGATGTTTTGCAGCATGCGTCCCCCAGAACGACTGAACAAAAATAAAGCAGTCGCGCAGTGTGGGTAAAGTCCGGATAGAAGAAAGGCGCATCCGAGGATGCGCCTTCTCGTAAACTGGCGGAGCGGACGGGACTCGAACCCGCGACCCCCGGCGTGACAGGCCGGTATTCTAACCGACTGAACTACCGCTCCGCTGTCAGATCGGGCTTAGCCCGGTCTGAGAGGTAAAGTCTGGAAGACGCTTAGTTGACAGCGTCTTTCAGTGCTTTACCGGCTTTGAAGCCTGGAATCTTAGCAGCGGCGATGCTGATGGGCTTACCGGTCTGCGGGTTGCGGCCAGTGCGAGCGGCGCGCTCTTTGACAGCAAAGGTACCGAAACCAACCAGTACAACGGAATCACCAGCCTTCAAGGCGCCAGTAACGGATTCAATCACTGCGTCCAACGCGCGGCCTGCAACAGCCTTCGGGATATCAGCAGATGCAGCGATGGCATCGATCAGTTCCGACTTGTTCACTCTAAGTCCCCTTAATTTCTGTTGAGTTTGTTTCTTTGAATTTTAGTGAAAGCAAAGCGGTGCTGGATGGCTTGCCGACACAATAAGAGCCGCTTTATAGCAAGGGCCTGAAAATGGTGTCAAGGAAGCCCTCCGGCTAATGCGTGCTAATTCGCTCCTTGGAATCAGACTCGCGCTTATCATCCTTTGCAACCAGCTCCGGAGCCGCATCAGGCAAGGGCTCCGGGGCGTATTGCAGCGCAATTTGCAGGACTTCGTCAATCCATTTAACCGGTTTAATCTGCAAGTCCTGCTTAATATTCTCCGGAATCTCTTTCAGATCACGCATATTTTCTTCGGGAATGATAACGGTCTTGATTCCGCCACGATGAGCCGCGAGCAGTTTTTCTTTTAAACCGCCGATGGCCAGCACCTGGCCACGCAAGGTAATTTCACCGGTCATAGCCACGTCCGCACGCACCGGAATCTGGGTCAGCGCCGAGACCAGCGCAGTACACATCCCTACGCCCGCGCTAGGGCCGTCTTTCGGCGTTGCCCCTTCCGGCATATGGATATGGATATCGCGCTTCTCGTAGAAGTCCACAGGCACGCCCAGGCTTCTCGCCCGGCTACGTACAACCGTCAACGCAGCGGTGATCGACTCGCCCATGACATCCCCCAGGGAGCCGGTCTTGATCAATTGCCCTTTGCCCGGAACCACAGCGGCCTCGATCGTCAGCAGTTCGCCGCCCACCTGGGTCCACGCCAGGCCGGTCACCTGACCGATCTGATCCTGCAACTCGGCGAGTCCGTAACGATGCTTGCGCACCCCAAGGAAATGATCGAGCGAATCCGCCGTGACCACCACCTTGAAGCGTTTTTCGCGGGTGTGCTCCTTGACGGCCTTGCGGCACACCTTGGCAATTTGCCGCTCAAGGCTGCGCACGCCCGCTTCACGGGTGTAGTAGCGGATAATGTCGCGAATCGCCGACTCGTCAAATTCCAGCTCGCCCTTTTTCAAGCCATTTGCCTGAATCTGCTTGGGTGCCAGGTATTTGATCGCGATGTTGATTTTCTCATCCTCGGTATAGCCGGGCAGACGAATCACTTCCATCCGATCGAGCAACGCCGCAGGAATATTCATCGAGTTGGCGGTACAGAGGAACATCACATCGGATAAGTCGTAGTCGACCTCCAGGTAATGGTCGTTGAAATTATGGTTCTGCTCCGGATCGAGCACTTCGAGCAATGCGGAAGCCGGATCGCCACGCATGTCCTGCCCCATCTTGTCGATCTCGTCGAGCAGGAACAGCGGGTTACGCACGCCAACCTTGGTCATTTTCTGAATCAGGCGACCAGGCATGGAACCGATGTAGGTACGGCGATGCCCGCGAATTTCGGCTTCGTCACGCACGCCGCCCAGCGCCATGCGCACGAACTTGCGATTGGTCGCGCTGGCGATCGACTCGGCCAGCGAGGTCTTGCCGACACCGGGTGGACCGACTAGGCAGAGCACCGGCCCCTTGATCTTTTTCACCCGCTTCTGCACCGCCAGGTACTCGAGAATGCGGTCCTTTACCTCATCCAAACCGTAGTGATCGGCATCCAGGATCGCTTCGGCGCGGGACAGGTCGAGCCTGACCTTGCTCTGCGCCTTCCACGGCACATTCACCAGCCAGTCGATATAGGAACGCACCACGGTAGCCTCGGCAGACATCGGCGACATCTGCTTGAGCTTGTTCAGCTCGGTCTGCGCCTTGCCATAGGCCTCTTTGCTCAGGCCGGCATTCTCGATGCGCTTTTTCAGTTCATCGAGTTCGTTATGCCCTTCTTCGCTGTCGCCGAGCTCTTTCTGAATGGCCTTCATCTGCTCATTCAGGTAGTACTCGCGCTGGCTGCGCTCCATCTGTTTTTTGACCCGACCGCGAATACGCTTCTCGACCTGAAGCAGATCGATTTCGGCATCCAGCAGGGCCAGCACGTGTTCGACACGTGCCGACAGATCGGTAATTTCCAGAATTTCCTGTTTCTGCTCGATTTTCAGCGCCATATGCGCGGCCATGGTATCGACCAGGCGGCTTGGCTCATCGATGCTATTGAGTGACGACAACACCTCGGCCGGCACTTTCTTGCCGAGCTGCACGTACTGCTCGAACTGACTGAGCAGGCTGCGCACGAACACTTCGGACTCACGCTCGGGCGCGTCGACCTCATCGATCAGCTGTACTTCGGCACGGCAATGGCCATCGACCTCGATAAAACGTTCGATCTCGCCACGCTGCTCGCCTTCGACCAACACCTTGACGGTACCGTCGGGGAGCTTGAGCAATTGCAGAACGGTGGCGACCGTTCCGACCCGGTAAAGCCCTTCTTCACTCGGGTCATCGTCGGCTGGATTTTTCTGCGCGAGCAGGAGTATCTGCTTTTCGCCGGTCATTGCTGCTTCGAGCGCTTCGATGGATTTCTCGCGCCCCACGAACAGAGGAATGACCATGTGCGGATAGACCACGACATCGCGCAGCGGCAAGAGAGGCAATTCGATGGTTGTCTTCATGATTTTCGGCTCTAGGTCGGCCACAAAGGCAGTAAGTAGATGGGTTACCCTTGAACCTAAGATGGGGGCAGCCCCGGTAAAAAACAAGCGTTGCCGCGGTAAAAGCAAAGGGGCCAAAAGGCCCCTTTGCTTTCAACATGTAACAGACGCCTTTTCGATCACGCGTCAGGCGCTGCCTTGGCTGGCGGCTCGCTGTTTTCGTAGATCAATAATGGCTGAGTGGACCCATCGATCACACCCTCGTCGATCACCACCTTGCTCACGTCGGTTTGCGACGGAATTTCATACATGGTGTCGAGCAGGATACCCTCCAGGATCGAGCGCAGGCCACGAGCACCGGTCTTGCGCTCCAGCGCCTTACGCGCGACGGCCCGCAAGGCGTCAGGGCGGAACTCGAGCTCGACCCCTTCCATCTCGAACAACTTGCCATACTGCTTGGTCAACGCATTCTTGGGCTCGGTCAGAATCTGCATCAAGGCAGCTTCATCCAACTCGTCCAGTGTCGCGATAACCGGCAAGCGCCCCACGAACTCGGGAATCAGGCCGAATTTCACCAGATCGTCCGGCTCGACGGCACGCAAGGATTCGCCAATCTTCTTGCCCTCCTCCTTGCTGCGGACCTCGGCATTGAAACCGATGCCGCCCCGGGTGGAGCGTCCCTGGATGACTTTCTCCAGGCCGGAGAAGGCGCCACCACAGATAAACAGGATATTGCGCGTGTCGACCTGCAAGAACTCCTGCTGCGGGTGCTTACGACCGCCCTGCGGCGGAACCGATGCCACAGTCCCCTCGATCAGCTTCAGCAAAGCCTGCTGAACGCCTTCACCCGATACGTCGCGAGTGATGGACGGGTTGTCGGACTTACGGGAAATCTTGTCGATTTCATCGATGTAGACGATGCCCATCTGGGCTTTTTCCACATCGTAGTCGCACTTCTGCAGCAGCTTCTGAATGATGTTTTCGACATCCTCCCCGACATAACCGGCTTCGGTCAGCGTGGTGGCATCGGCAATCGTGAAGGGCACATTGAGCAGACGCGCGAGGGTTTCGGCCAGCAGCGTCTTGCCCGAGCCGGTAGGTCCGATCAGCAGGATGTTGCTTTTACCGAGCTCGACGTCGTCTTTCTTCTCGCGCTGGTTGAGGCGCTTGTAATGGTTGTAGACCGCTACCGCCAAGACCTTCTTCGCCCGCTCCTGGCCAATTACGTACTGGTCAAGGATGGTACTGATTTCCTTGGGCGCAGGCAGTTTGTGCGCGCTGCTCTCGGCCTGTGCCTCCTGCACCTCCTCGCGGATGATGTCGTTGCACAGGTCGACGCACTCGTCGCAGATAAAGACCGAGGGGCCGGCAATCAATTTGCGTACTTCATGCTGGCTTTTGCCGCAGAAGGAGCAATAAAGCAGCTTGCCGTTGTCCTCGCCGTTGCGGGTGTCAGTCATTCGATCAATCCAAATCCGATAGGCTTAAAACACAAGATGAAGGCAAATGCGGGCATTTTCAAGCCCGCAGGCTGTTCAGCTAAACTCGACTAGCGGTTTCAGGCGGGCTTTGCGGGTAAATCGCGCTTGGCCAGAACCTGGTCGATAAGCCGATAATTCACCGCTTCTTCGCCGCTCATAAAGCGATCGCGATCGGTATCCCGAGCGATTACCTCGATAGGCTGACCAGTATGATTGGCCAAAACCTGGTTGAGACGCTCGCGGATGAACAGGATTTCCTTGGCATGGATTTCGATATCCGAAGCCTGCCCCTGGAAACCGCCCAATGGCTGGTGAATCATCATGCGCGAGTGCGGCAGGCAGTAGCGCTTGCCCGCTGCGCCGCCGGCCAGCAGCAAGGCCCCCATACTGCAGGCTTGGCCGATACAGATGGTGGAAACGTCCGGCTTGATGAACTGCATGGTGTCGTAGATCGACATGCCCGCGGTAACCGAACCGCCAGGCGAGTTGATGTAGAGATGGATGTCCTTGTCCGGGTTCTCTGCTTCGAGGAACAGCAGCTGAGCGGCAATCAGGTTGGCCATGTAGTCTTCGACAGGGCCAATCAGGAAAATCACTCGTTCCTTGAGCAGACGCGAATAAATGTCGTAGGCGCGCTCACCGCGGGCCGACTGTTCGATAACCATGGGCACCAGGCCGCCGGCGGCTTGGATATCAGGCATTTGCTGGGTAAAAGGATTACGCGACATTCGTGCACTCGCTCCCTAAATAGTCATTTCTCAAATACGCATAAGCCAGCACGGAGGCTGGCTTATGGTTTGCTCGAACGAGGTAAGGAATCAGGCGGCTTGTGGGGCTTCCACCGGCTTGACAGCTTCTTCGTAAGAGACCGATTTATCGGTCACGTTGGCCTTCTGCAAAACAGTATCTACAACTTGCTCTTCCAGCACAACAGAACGTACCTCGTTCATTTGCTGGTCGTTTTTGTAGTACCAGGCGATGACCTGCTCAGGTTCCTGATAGGCCGAGGCCATTTCCTGAATCATTTCACGGACGCGGGCATCGTCGGGCTTGAGCTCGAACTGCTTGACCACTTCTGCGACGATCAGGCCGAGCACCACACGACGCTTGGCTTGCTCTTCGAACAGTTCAGCTGGCAGTTGATCCGGCTTGATGTTGCCACCGAACTGCTGGACAGCCTGGACGCGCAGACGGTCGATTTCGTTGCCGACCAGCGCCTTGGGCACCTCGATCGGGTTGGCAGCCAGCAGACCATCCATCACCTGGCTCTTCACCTTGGACTTGATGGCCTGACGCAGCTCGCGCTCCATGTTCTTGCGAACTTCCGCACGGAAGCCTTCCAGGCCACCTTCCTTGACACCGAACAGGGCGAAAAACTCTTCGTTCAGTTCGGGCAGCTGAGGAGCGCTGATGCTATTGACGGTGACGGTGAATTCGGCGGTTTTACCGGCCAGATCGAGGTTTTGATAATCCTCGGGGAACACCGGATTGATCACCCGCTCTTCGCCGGGCGTAGCGCCGACCAGGGCGTCTTCGAAGCCAGGAATCATGCGACCGGAACCGAGTACCAGTTGCGTGCCCTTGGCGGAACCGCCAGCGAAGGCCTCGCCATCGATTTTGCCGACAAAATCGATGTTCAACTGATCGCCATTTTCTGCAGCGCGCTCGACGGCCTCAAAACGGGTGTTCTGCTTGCGCAGAATTTCCAGCATGTTGTCCAGGTCGCTGTCAGCCACTTCGGCTTGCAGGCGCTCGATGGCGATGGACTCCAAGCCGCTAACCTGGAATTCCGGGAACACTTCGAAAGTGGCCACGTATTCCAGATCCTTACCTTTTTCGAAGGTCTTCGGCTCGACAGCCGGCGAACCAGCCGGATTGAGCTTTTGCTCGACCACGGCCTCATAGAAAGTCGCCTGGATCAAATCGCCGAGAGCTTCCTGACGAGCGGCATCTTCGTAACGCTGACGAATGACACTCATCGGCACCTTGCCAGGACGGAAGCCGGGAACCTTGGCGCGACGGGCAGTCTGCTGCAGACGCTTGTTGACTTCAGTCTCAATGCGCTCGACGGAGACGCCTACGGTCATGCGGCGCTCGAGAGCAGAAGTATTTTCAACAGAAACTTGCATGGATATTCCTCGTTGCACAGACATAGGCCGGCCGTTTCCGGCCCCGATCAAGGGCATGCATTCTAGAGACTCAACTTGCAGAAGTCACCCCGAGGGCAGCTTCTATTCCATCTCACCCTGCATTGCCGCGTGAAAGCGGGCCAGACCCGGGCCGCGTAGCCCGCAGATATCGAAAGTGGTTGTCCATGGCCAAGCTGAAACAGCCGAGCCCCTTTTACCCTGAATCAACTCAGGCACGCCCTACAGCCCTGGGTCGCAACCCTAGAAACGACAAAAGGCAGTCCTTTCGGAGCTGCCTTTTTATTCCTGCTCCGATACATCCCCGAAAGCGACCTTCTGCCGAAATCAAAGGAAAAACCAGCGGAACAGCTACTTACATGGTGCGGACGGAGAGACTCGAACTCTCACGCCTTGCGGCGCTGGAACCTAAATCCAGTGTGTCTACCAATTCCACCACGTCCGCGAATCAGCTTTTCAAACAAAAACGCCAGGCCCAAGGCCTGGCGTTTCGGAATATGGGGTGGACGATGGGAATCGAACCCACGACACCAGGAGCCACAATCCTGTGCTCTACCAACTGAGCTACGCCCACCATATTGCGTGTACTGCTTCTTGCTTGTGCCTAAGCTGCCAAATGGCACGCCCGGCAGGACTCGAACCTGCGACCATCCGCTTAGAAGGCGGATGCTCTATCCAGCTGAGCTACGGGCGCCTATCCATCTGCAAGCAGACTCAAAGCTTTCGGCTCCGGCAGAACTCTTGCGAGCGCTGCGTTTGCCGTCTTACCCAGCGACTGGCTGTGCTCGACAAGCGGGGCGAATGTTATAGAGGCGCCGATAACTCGTCAACAGGGAAAGCGAAAAAAATTCAGCTATATAAAGGAGTTACGCGAAAAGCCCGGCGCGTGCCTTTGCCCACGGGGCTCTCCATGCGAGAATGCGCCTCCTTTTTCAATCATCCCCAATGGTTAACCAAGCGCAATGACCGCAAAACTTATCGACGGCAAAGCGATCGCCGCCAGCCTTCGCCTGCAGATCGCCAAACGTGTCGCCGAGCGACGCGAGCAGGGTAAACGCGCCCCGGGCCTCGCCGTCATTCTGGTCGGCAGCGACCCCGCCTCTATGGTCTATGTTTCGCACAAGCGCAAGGACTGTGAGGAAGTCGGTTTCATGTCCCAGGCCTACGACCTGCCGGCGAACACCAGCCAGGCGGACCTCATGGCACTGATCGATAAACTCAACGACGATCCCGCCATCGACGGCATTCTCGTGCAATTACCATTGCCGGAACACTTGGATGCGTCCCTGTTGCTGGAGCGGATTCGCCCTGACAAAGACGTCGATGGTTTCCACCCCTACAATATCGGGCGTCTCGCCCAGCGCATGCCGTTGCTACGCCCCTGTACGCCCAAAGGCATCATGACGCTGCTGGAGAGCACCGGCGTCGATCTCTATGGGCTGCACGCCGTGGTGGTCGGTGCCTCGAATATCGTCGGCCGCCCCATGGCCATGGAGCTTTTGCTGGCCGGCTGTACCGTCACCGTAACCCACCGCTTCACCAAGAACCTGCCGATGCATGTGAGCCAGGCCGACATCGTGGTCGTGGCCGCCGGCAAGCCCGGCTTGGTGCAGGGCGAATGGATCAAGGAAGGCGCAATCGTGATCGACGTCGGCATCAATCGTCAGGCCGACGGCAAGCTGATCGGCGACGTGGTCTACGACACCGCCCTGCCCCGCGCCGGCTGGATCACCCCGGTGCCGGGCGGCGTTGGCCCGATGACCCGCGCCGGCCTGCTGGAAAACACCCTGCATGCCGCAGAGCACCTGCACGACTGATAGCGTACGGCGCACATGAAAAACGGCACCCTGAGGTGCCGTTTTTTTTGCGTGGACTAACCGTCAGTTGGCGGATTGCTCCCAGGACTTGAGCAGCTCGTCATAGCTGATGGTTTCGCCTTTGGGCTTTTCGTTCGCCAGTTTCGGCTTGGGTGCGCCCGGTTGATCCAGCCAGTACTGCGGATCTTTCGCCTCGTTCAGCTTAGGCCCACACTCGCCCAGGACATTGGAACGCTCGAGTCGACCGAGCATGGTGTCCTGCGCATTGGCCAGCCCGTCCAGCGCTTCCTGCGGCGTCTTGTCGCCACTGGCCGCCTCGGCGATGAACTGCCACCACAGCTGCGCCAGACGCGGATAGTCCGGGACGTTGGTACCGGTCGGCGTCCATTGCACCCGCGCCGGGCTGCGGTAGAACTCGACCAGCCCGCCCAGCTTCGGCGCGATATCGGTCATTGCCTGGGAGTTGATGTCCGACTCGCGAATCGGCGTCAGACCGACCAGGGTCTTCTTCAGCGACACGGTTTTCGACGTGACGAACTGTGCATACAGCCAGGCAGCCAGGCGCTGCTTGTCAGGCGTGGACTTGAGGAAGGTCCAGGAGCCGGCGTCCTGATAGCCCAACTTCATGCCTTCTTCCCAGTAAGGGCCTTTCGGCGACGGTGCCATGCGCCACTTCGGCGTACCGTCTTCGTTGACCACTGGCAGGCCGGGCTTGGTCATGTCCGCGGTAAAGGCGGTGTACCAGAATATCTGCTGCGCGATATTGCCTTGCGCCGGCACCGGACCGGCCTCGGAGAAGGTCATGCCCTGAGCTTCCGGCGGCGCGTACTGGCGCATCCAGTCGACATATTTGGTGGTCGCGTAGACCGCCGCCGGGCCATTGGTGGCGCCGCCGCGGGCGACGCTGGAACCCACCGGCCGGCAACCTTCGACGCGGATACCCCATTCATCGACCGGCAGACCGTTGGGCAGCCCCTTGTCGCCGCCACCGGCCATGGAGAACCAGGCATCGGTGAAACGCCAGCCCAGGGACGGGTCTTTCTTGCCGTAGTCCATGTGGCCATAGACGCGCTGGCCGTCGATTTCCTTGACCTTCTCCGAGAAGAACTCGGCGATGTCCTCATAGGCCGACCAGTTGACCGGCACGCCCAGCTCGTAACCGTAGATTTCCTTGAACTTGGCCTTGAGCTCCGGACGTTCGAACCAGTCGGCGCGGAACCAATAGAGGTTGGCGAACTGCTGATCGGGCAGTTGATACAACTTGCCATCCGGCGCGGTGGTGAAATCCAGGCCGATAAAGTCCGGCAGATCCAGGGTCGGCGAGGTGAAGTCCTTGGCATCGCCGGCCATCATGTCGGTCAGCGGTACGGCCTTGCCGTAACGGAAGTGGGTGCCGATCAAATCCGAGTCGTTGATATAGCCGTCATAAATGTTCTTGTCCGACTGCATCTGGGTTTGCAGCTTCTCAACCACATCGCCTTCTTGCATCAGATCGTGCTTGAGCTTGATTCCGGTGATTTCGCTGAAGGCCTTGGCCAGCACCTTGGACTCGTACTCGTGGGTGGCGATGGTTTCCGAGGCCACGCTGATTTCCATGCCACGGAACGGCTCGGCTGCCTTGATGAACCACTTCAGCTCCGCGAGTTGCTGCTCGGCGGCCAACGTCGAGGGACTGAACTCATTGGCGATCCACTTCTTTGCCGCCTCTTCATAAGCATCCGCCCAAGCTGCGCCGCTTAATCCAGACAACGTCAGCAAGGCGGCCAACGCCATGCTATGTCGAGTTTTGTTGTTATTGTCGAGCATAGAGACCTCCATCTCAGGGTTTTAGGCGAGGTGAAACGGGATAGCCGTGTTGCCGAAATTGGACACGGCCATAGGCACCCGGCTCAGCCCCAACGCATCACTGCAAACAGCCAAAACAAGGACAGCACAGAGGCTATCCAGACACTCCAATCGGTCGTGCCCACCACCAGCAGATGCAGGTAGGCGCTTCCCAGCAGACCGATAAACAGCCGATCACCACGGGTGGTGCTGATCGGCAAGAAGCCTTTGCGTTCAACGCATGGAGAACGCAGTTCCCACACTGTCATCCCCGCCAAAATCGTCGCGATGGCGCCGAAGAACAACGCGGTGGGTAGAGTCCAAGCCATCCAATCCATAATCTTTGCTCCTTAAACCCGGCCCAGGGCGAAGCCCTTGGCCACGTGATTGCGAACGAACCAGATCACCAGCATCCCCGGCAGGATGGTCAGCACGCCGGCGGCTGCCAGTACCCCCCAGTCGATACCGGAAGCTGAAACGGTGCGGGTCATCACCGCGGCGATGGGTTTGGCGTTGACCGAGGTCAGGGTGCGCGCCAGCAGCAGCTCGACCCAGGAGAACATGAAGCAGAAGAACGCAGTGACACCGATCCCCGAGCCGATCAGCGGGATGAAGATCTTCGCGAAGAATTTCGGAAAGCTGTAACCGTCGATATAGGCGGTCTCATCGATTTCCTTCGGCACCCCAGACATGAATCCTTCGAGAATCCACACCGCCAAGGGCACGTTGAACAGGCAATGCGCCAGGGCCACGGCGATATGTGTGTCGAACAGGCCGATCGAGGAATACAGCTGAAAGAACGGCAGCAAGAACACCGCCGGCGGCGCCATGCGGTTAGTCAGCAGCCAGAAGAACAGGTGCTTGTCGCCGAGAAAGCGATAACGCGAGAAGGCATAGGCCGCCGGCAACGCCACCGCGAGCGAGATCAGGGTGTTCAAGGTGACGTAGTACAGCGAGTTGAGGTAGCCCTCATACCAGCTCGGATCGGTGAAGATCACCTTGTAGTTGGCCAGGGTGAAACTGTTCGGCCACATGCTCAGGCCACCGAGAATCTCGGTATTGCTCTTGAACGACATGTTCAGCAGCCAGTAGATGGGCACCAGCAGAAACAGGATATACAGCCCCAGCACCGCTTTTTTTCGTAGGGTCATGGTCGGCCTCAGCGTGTCTTGTCGTTGTGGGTCATGGCGGTATAGAACAGCCAGGACACCAACAGGATGATCAGGAAGTACACCAGGGAGAACGCCGCGGCCGGGCCCAGGTCGAACTGACCGATGGCCATCTGCGTCAGGGTCTGACTGAGGAAAGTGGTGGCGTTACCCGGCCCGCCGCCGGTGAGCACGAAAGGCTCGGTATAGATCATGAAGCTGTCCATAAAGCGCAGCATCACCGCGATCAGCAGCACGCTTTTCAGCTTCGGCAGCTGAATATGGCGGAACACCGCCCAGGCAGAGGCGCGGTCGATACGCGCCGCCTGATAGTAGACGTCGGGAATCGCGCGCAGCCCGGAATAGCAGAGCAGCGCCACCAGCGAAGTCCAGTGCCAGACATCCATGATCAGCACGGTGACCCAGGCGTCAGCGGTGTTGGAAGCATAGTTGTAGCTGATCCCCAGACTGTTCAGCGTCCAGCCCATCAGGCCGATGTCGGCGCGGCCGAATATCTGCCAGATGGTGCCGACCACGTTCCAGGGGATCAGCAACGGGATCGCCATGATGATCAGCGTCAACGAGGCCCAACGCCCCTTGGTCGGCATGGTCAGCGCAATGGCGATACCCAGGGGAATTTCAATCAACAGCACGCAGCCGGAATAGATGAACTGGCGCAGCAGCGAATCGTGCAGACGCGTGTCCTGCAGCACCTGCTTGTACCAGTCGACGCCAACGAAGAAGCGTGTCGACTGGTCGAAGATGTCCTGCACCGAGTAGTTGACCACCGTCATCATCGGCACGATGGCGCTGAACGCCACCAGCAGAAACACCGGCAGCACCAGCCACCAGGCCTTGTTGTTGTATACCTTCATGGCTGCACCTCCGCGGGCTCTTGCACTTGGCTTGGCACCACCTCTTCGAGCAGGTACTCATCGGCATAAAGCATCAGCCACTGCGCCGGGAAGCTCAGGTAGACCCGCTGTTGCGACACCGGCTGATCCTCCTGCAGGCGCACCTTGAGCAATTGCCCATCCAGACGCAGGGTGAGGATCTTGTAAGTGCCGAGATCCTCGACATGCACCACCTCGCCGCACAGCGCATCCTCGTTCGGGCCTTCCCAGACATGGACGAATTCGGGGCGGATCCCGACTTTCAGCGATGTCCATTGCTGGGCGTCGAGCCGTGCATTCAGCGCCGGCGACAACGGCAGGACGGTATCGGCGAAGCGCACGCCGCCGTCGCAGCGCTGCACCTCGATCAGGTTCATCCCCGGGCTGCCGATGAAATAACCGACGAAGGTGTGCCGCGGCCGCTCGAACAATTCGCGCGGGGTGCCGAACTGGACGATCTGCCCGCCGTACATCACCGCGATCTTGTCGGCGAAGGTCGAAGCTTCGAGCTGGTCGTGGGTGACATAGACCATGGTGATGTTGAACTGCTCGTGAATCTGCTTGAGCTTGCGTCGCAGCTTCCACTTCAGATGCGGATCGATCACTGTCAGCGGCTCATCGAAGAGAATCGCCGACACATCGTCGCGCACCAGGCCGCGCCCCATGGAGACCTTCTGCTTCTCGTCGGCGGTCAGGTTGCTGGCCTTCTTGTGCAGCAGCGGGTGCAACTCCAGCACCTCGGCGATCTCGTTGACCTTGCTGAGGATCTTCGCCTCGGCCATGCCCTGATTGCGCAGCGGAAAGGCCAGGTTATCGAACACCGTCATGGTGTCGTAGACCACCGGAAACTGGAAAACCTGGGCGATGTTGCGCTGCT
>CBIHLF010000021.1:0-90680 GCA_966210435.1 uncultured Pseudomonas sp.
TCGGATTTTCAGGGAAGCCCAATCGGGGTTCAAATGCTTAAGTGAACAGCATTACCGTCATAGACGCCATTTTCGAGCCCCGACAGGCAGCGTTTCCAAGGCACCGAAACGAATCTGAAACGCAGCTCCAGGGCCTGCTCGACCAATGCCAGCAGCTCCAGATTAAGTCCGCTGTTATTGGTCATCACCCAGGGATAAGAATCCTGATCCTCATAGCACAGGGTCAACACGCGCTCGTCCCTCTGCCCGGCGCCGACAGTGGTAGACAGCAGGCAACAACAGAACCAGCAGACGGCGACTTTGAGCAAGGGCAGTACTCCGGAGTTAGGGCTTGCTGATGCCTGTAAGGATAGCCGCGCTTTCTCACCGGGCAGAGTGCCAGTCCGCCGCGCTCAGAGCCTTCAGCTGGAGGTTATAGGCAGTTCGTCTACTCCCCCCTTTTGGGTGAATGGCAGAGCGGCCCGCCGCGACTACCCTCTGCAACTCTCCAGCGCTAGAACCAACAGCATGCCCGACTCTCTGCCGCAACGCCTCTATCTCTGGGAGCGCCGCACGCTCTACCTCGGCCCGCTACAGTCGCCAGTGCAGCTGTCTCTCGCCGCTTCGCGGCTGTTGATCGGCCTGCAGGGCGCCATCCGCTTTCGCCACCGCTCGCAGCAGCAAGACGCCTATTCTCGCAGCCTGCTGCTACCCGTGGGCTGGCAAGGCACCGTTGATAGCGGCCGGCTGTACGTTGCGGACTGTCATCTGGATGCCACCGGTTTCGATCATGCGGTGCTGCGTCAACTGGGCAACCGCCAGGTGCAGGAAGCCTATTGCGACCTGATTAATGAGCACCAGCTAATCCACGCCTTTGACGGTGTCTGTCGGGGTCAGGCGCTGCCCGAGACCTTGTATCAACAACTGGACTGCTGGCTGAACCCTCCCGAACTGGTTGCGCGCACTGCCTTTCGCTGCGATCCGCGAATTCTCGCCACCCTGCAACGGATAAAGACCAGCATCCAGGAAAACCTCAGCGTCGACTGCCTGGCGCAGCAGGTCGGGCTCTCCACCTCCCGTTTGGTCAACCTGTTCAAGGAGCAGATCGGCGTACCGATTCGCCGCTACCGCCTGTGGTACCGGCTGTTCCTTTCCACCCAGCGTATCGCCAGCGGTGCCAGCGTCACCGACGCGGCGCTGGAAACGGGCTTCACCGACGCCGCGCACTTCACTCGCACTTATCGCACCATCCTCGGCATCCAGCCCTCGGCGCTTTTAAAGCCACGCGCCGGGCTGCACGTTTTCGTCGAAGGCTCGAGCCGAAGATAGTCAATTCATTCAAGCCCTGAGCTCCACCCAGCGGTTAGCGTAATCGGAGGTCACATGGGCGCGTTGGTCAGCCTGTGCACCATGGGCCTGCCCTACAACAATAAAACCCCCGGGAGACACCATGCTTTCCACCCCCTTTAAAGTCGCTAGCAGGCCGTTGAAAAATGTAGACGAGGCAGGCAAGACAAGGCAAAAACGGCCGAAAAAGCGGAGTTTACGTGTTGTAAATGAGCATTTTGAGGCCATTTTTAACGCAGTATTGCCAACGCAGGTAGTTTTTCAACGGTCTGCTAGATTCGCCTTATTTGCTGTCCTGCTGCTGGGCAGCGGCGCGGCCAGCGCCGAACTATCCCCCGCCAGCCCGGGGGCCGACTCAGTGTGCTCGTACACCAGCGGGCTGTCCTCGTGGGACTATTCCTCGGCCCGTGTTACTTATCCCTGCAACCTGAATAAGTCGACCTATCCAGCCACTACCCTGACAGGCGGGTATTCCAACACCAAAGAGGATATGACTTGGCTGGCCAACCACCTTACTAGCCACGGCTACATCGTTATCGCCATCACCCCAAACAACATCTTCGGCACCCCGCCAGTTTGGGAGACAGCGCACAAGGGCGGCATAGCCAAGTTGAAAAGCGAAAACACCCGTAGCGCATCGCCAATCTACAAGAAGGTGGCAACCAACAAACTTGGCATCGCGGGCTTTTCCATGGGCGGCGGCGGTGCACTATTGGCGGCGGCCGATCTTAAAAAAGACATCGTAACCGCGATCCCTCTAGCCCCTTACCTTGGCTTCAATTCGCCCGATTACTCGAGCATCAGCGCCAAGACCTTGATCCAGGCAGGCGCCAACGACAGCGTGGCCTATCCGTCTGTCGTTGCGAGCTACTACCAGTCTTTACCGACCAACCTCACCCGTGCACTGACCACTTTCAGGGGCGCGTCCCATCTGGACTGGATCAACAGCGGCAGCGATACCCAGCATGCCCGCTTCAAAACCCTGATCACCTCGTGGATGAAGGTCTATCTGGATAATGACAGCGCCTACCAGACCCACCTCGATGGTGCCGAACATGATCGCCACCTGGCGGAAGACTGGTTCACCCGTTTCGAATACGTACGTTAACGCCGGTCGCGAAAAACCGCCTGCTGAGGCGGCCCTGACCACGATAAAACTACAGAGGTAGATACTGCGCGTTGTTTGCAGGGGTGGACACGGCCAAGCTTTGTCCACCCTGGCTATAGAGCGGCGGATAGCCTTCGACATATCAACCCTGCTCGATCGCAGACCATGGCGATAATCTAAGATGCTGGCGCAATGGCAAATCCCTGGCCGGGTTGGAACCTGGCATAACAGCACCTAGCGCGCGTTAAAGCGCAAAGCGCTTATCCAGCCCGCTATAACCCATACCCACGCCCTTATGCACTTTCAGCTGCACCGGAATGCGCTCCTTGAGCGCTTCGACGTGGCTGATCACGCCGATCGTCTTGCCGCTGGCATTCAGGCTGTCGAGGGCGTCGAGGGCGACTTCAAGGGTTTCCGCATCCAAGGTACCGAAGCCTTCGTCGAGGAACAGCGAGTCGATGCTGGTCTTGTGGCTGACCAGATCGGACAGGGCCAAGGCCAAGGCCAGGCTGACCAGGAAGCTCTCGCCGCCGGACAGGGTCTTGGTGTCGCGGACGACATCCGCCTGCCAGGTGTCGATCACCTGCAGTTCCAGCTCGCCGCTGGTTTTACGCGCCAGCTGGTAGCGCCCGTGTAGGCGTTCCAGTTGCCGGTTGGCCAGGTAAACCAGGTGATCGAGGGTCAGGCCCTGGGCGAATTTGCGGTATTTGGCGCCATCGGAGGAGCCGATCAGGCTGTTGAGCTGCTGCCAGAGGTCGTATTGCCCCTGCTTGGCAGCAATCTCGGCGAACAGGCTTTGCTGATTTTGCCGGCGAGCCTCATCGCCTTGTAGCTGCGCACGGATTTCGCCCTGACGCTCGCTCAGGCTCTTGAGCTGGGCATTGAGCAACTGCAACTGCTGATCCAATTGCTCGCGGCTCGCTTCGCTTACCCGCGCAGTCTGCAAGCCGGCCAATTGCTGCTCGGCGGCGTGCTTCAGTGCCAGGGCTTCGGCGAGGGCCTGGTGCAAGCGCTGCTTGAGCTGGGTTAGCGCCTGGCGCTGCTGATCGTCGAGCCTGGCGGCCTGGAACGCCGCTTCATCGGCAAAGGGGCTGGTGTCCAGGGCGGTCTGCCATTGCTCGGCTTTTTCCGCCAGCTGTTGGCGTTGTTCGAGCAAGCGTTGGCCTTGGTTGTGCGCAGCGCCCTGCAATTGCTGCTGGCGGCTCTGTACTTCACTCAGCTGGCTTTCGCTTTGTTGCAAAGCGAGCAGTGGATCGGCAGGCCTCTCAACGGCGGCCGTCTCCACGGCGGACAGTTCCATCTGCTGCAATGCTGCCCAGCGCTGCTGCCAAAGTTCCTGCAGCTCGCGGGCAGCGCTTACGGCCTGCTCCAGGTTGCGTGCTTGCTCCTGCAGCTGTTGGCTTTGCTGCTGCGCCTGCTGCCAGGCCTGCCATTCGCCCTGGCGTTGCTCGAGCCATTGCGCGCTATCGCTCGGCAGCTCATAACCGAAGCCCGCCAGTTCCGCGCTCAGGGCCTGTTCGCGCTCGCCGTGCTGGCGTTGCAACTGTTGCAGGCGCTGGGTGATATCCGCCAGCGTGGTCAGGGTCTGTTGATGCTGCTGAGTGTCCAGCTGCAACCGCTGCTGGGCGCCGAGGCAGGCCTGTTCGACCTGCTGGCGCGCGGCGCGCGCGCTGTCCAGCGCCGCCTTCAGTTGGTCGAGCTGGGCCAAGCTGCGCTGCAAGCCGTCGAGTTCGAGGGTCAGTTGCTGTTGATGGGCGGCGAGCGCGGCCTCGTCGGTCAGTTCGCTGCCGAGCTGCCGGCTCAGCTGCCGCCATTGCTCGCCGTGCAGTGTGTGTGTCTGCTCGAACGCCTGTTGCTGCTGCTTGCCGTGTTCGAGCTGCGAGGTCAGTTTTGCCAGCGCGGCAGCCAGTTCCTGGCCATCACTGGTCAGGGCTTCCAGCTCGATCTTCTTGCTCTGCAAGGTGCGCTGAGTCGCGGATACGTCCAGGGCCTGGTAGGCGGCAATCGCCGGATGCTGCTGGGAGCCGCACAACGGGCAGGCCTCGCCCTCCTGCAGCTGGGCGCGGTAGCTTTCCAGGGCCTGGATGCGCTGTTCCTGTTCGAGCAGTTTTTCCTGGTCGCGCACCTGCTGCTGCAGGTCTTTGTAGCGCGCGCGCAAAGCCTCGACTTCGCGAGTTTTGTCGGCATGTTGACTGCTCAGCTCGGCGACCTGGGCCTGCAACTGCTGCTGGTCCTGGCTCAGTTGCCGCCGTGTCGCAGCAAGCTGTTCGAGCTGCGCCAGCACCGCGCCATGGCTATGCAGGGTCTGCCAGCGCTCGCGCAATCCGGCCTCGCTACGGCCGGCGAGTAGTCCGTCCAACTGCTGTTGCTGCTCGGCCTCGAACTCTTGCGCCGCCAACAAGCGCGCCTGTTCCTCGCCCAACTGCGAGCGCTGCTGGGTCAGTTGGCTTTCCAGCGCTTGGCCGGCTTGCTCGGTTTGGCGCTGCTGGGCGAGTAACTGATCGATCTGCGCGGCGAGCTCCTGGCGCGCTTCGAGCTTGTTGTCCCAGGCAGCCAAATGTTCACCGAGTTGCCCGTGTCGGGCCTGGTCGTTCAGTTGCTGCGCCAACCGCTGACGCCGCTCCGCCAGCTGTTGCTGCGCCTGCTGTCGCTCGCCCAGCAGTTGCCGGCTGAACTGCCGCGCTTGCCACAGACAGGCGCCAACCTGCCGCGCCAATTGTTGCTGCTCGTTTGCGGTATGCAACAGCGCTTGCTCGGTTTGCTGCAACGCCTGTTGCGCCGCCTGCCAATCACGGTGCAGCGGCTGCAGCCGTGCGGCGGGTTCGTCGGCGGCCAGTTGCTGCAGCTGCGGCTGCGCCTCGTGCAAAGCCTGTTGCGCTTGCTGCTCGGCCTGCTCGGCGGCCCGCAGCTGATCCTGGGTTTTGCTGAGCTCATCACGCCACTGGCGCTGGCGTTGCAGCTCGGCCTGTTCACCAGCCAGACGACTTTCTTCACCGCGCAACTGTTCGGCTTCGCTGCTCAGCTGCTGACGCTGTTCGTCGCTCAGTAGTTCGACGCCCGAGGCCTTGGCGCGCAATTGATCGAGCAGGCTTTTGGCCTCGCGGGTCTGTTCGAACACGCGCTGGGAAATCTGCCCGTAGATGTCGGTGCCGGTGAGTTCTTCCAGCAGCTCGGCGCGCTGGTTGGCATTGGCTTCGAGAAAGGCGGCGAAACCGCCCTGGGCCAGCAGCATGGACTTGGTAAAGCGCTCGAAATCCAGGCCGGTCAGACGCTCGGTTTCGCGCAGCTTTTCATTGATCTTGTCGGTGATGATCTGGCCGTCGCCGCTGGCCAGTTCCACTTTCGGCGCCTGCAGCGCGCCGTCGACCTTGTCGCGCGCGCGGCGCTGGCTCCAGAACGCCCGGTAGGCCACGCCCTTGACCTCGAACTCGACCTCGGCCAGGCAATCGGCGGTGTGCCGGGTCATCAGCTCATTGCCGCCGGCCGACAGCGTGCTCATACGTGGCGTGCGGTGATACAGGGCCAGGCAGATGGCATCGAGCAACGTGGTTTTGCCGGCACCAGTCGGCCCGGTGATGGCGAACAGGCTGGCGCCCTCAAACGGCTCGGCGGTGAAATCGATCTTCCACTCGCCCTTCAGCGAATTGAGGTTCTTCAAGCGCAGGCTGAGGATTTTCATATCAGGGTCGGTGGCCGTCGGAGAGCGGCCATTCTGACATTGTTGCCGGGCTTATGCAGACGACTCACCAGCGAAGAAATTGGCAAGGTTACTGGCAGGTTAAAAGGCCGCTCGGCGAATGCGTTGCTTTGGCGCTGCCAACAACGGAAAAGTCAGCACAGTGCCGCCACCCGCCCCATCGTCATCGGCCGCTGTCACGGTTCGGTGCTTTGCACTTTCAGCAGAACGGACGCCAACACACTCGCCTCTTCGTCCGTGAGGTGCGTGGAGAAATGCTGATCCACGGACCGCTTGTAGACGGGCCACATGGCGCGGCGCATCTCTGCGCCCTTCTGCGTCAGCGCGGCAAATAGTCCCCGGCGATCCTCCGCGCAATGTTCACGCGAGATCAGGCCTTCCTTCTCCAGGCGATCGCATAGCCGCGTCAGGTTGCTGCGACTGAGGACCATCCGGTCGCCGAGGTCGTAAAGGCGCAGCCGGTTGCCTTCCGCCATGTCTAGTTCCAGCAGCAGGTCATACCACTCAAGAGGAGGCAGCCCGGCCGCGGATAAATCGGCTTGCACTGCCTCCAGGAGAACCTTGTGAACCCGTAACAGGCGGGCCCAAGCAAGGAAATGGGGGCTGGGGTGTCGTTTGTCGTTATGCATGAAAGGATTGTTGCACATGCAACTACTCTGAGCCATGGTTTTATCGTTGCATATGCAACTATCACCATTGCGACAACTTGAGGTGCCGTATGAAGACCATCAGCCTGAACGACCTGCTCAATCGCTTGCATTCGCCCACCCCGCCGATCCTGGTGGAGGCCCTGCCTGCCCGCTATTTCGCCCAGGGGCACTTACCGGGTGCCCTGAACATCAATATCGGGGAGGTAAAGGCGCTTGCATCGGAACTTCTGCCCGCCAAGGACGCTTGCGTTGTCGTGTACTGCGCCAGCGCTACCTGTACGAACTCGGATCAGGTCGCGGTGCAACTGCTCGCGCTGGGCTACGCCGATGTTGCTGTATTCAAGGGTGGCAAGGCCGAATGGCAAGTTGCCGGCCACGCGCTGGAAGGGGCCGCTGCATGAGCCCCCTATTCAGTGAGCGTTACCTGAACCCTGCCCTCGCCGCGATGCTGCTGCGCGTTGCGCTGGGCAGCATGTGGATTGCCCATGCGATGCTCAAGTATTGGGTGTTCACGATTCCGGGCTTTGCCGGCTGGCTCGAAACCCAGGGCTTGCCTGGACTCATGGCCTGGCCCGTCTTCATCGTCGAACTGCTGGGTGGCGTCGCGATTGTCGTTGGCTTTCACGGGCGCTGGGCGTCCCTTGCCTTGCTACCGATCATGCTGGTCGCCGCATCGACACACTTCGCCAACGGCTGGATACACACCAGCGCAAATGGTGGCTGGGAATATCCAGCCTTCCTGGCAGTGGCGTCGATCGCGCATTTCCTCGCCGGAGACGGCGTGCTTTGCCTGAGGCGCGACTCTCGTTTGCAAATGACCTGACGCGGCTTGTGCAGACGTACTTGGCAGCAACGCCGTGCCGTTCATACGGCACGCCTTGCGGCGAAGTTTGCGAGCGCTCGGCGTGTTTCCAGCAAATTGCCGCAAGACGACTCATCTACTTGTGACTGATTGCGATGCCATGCTGGAGGCCGCGCGCTACAAGGATATCCATCCGCTGCCGGTGAAGAGCCACGACCTGCAACAACCGCAATAGGCCTGCTGCGGCTCGTCTTAGACGCGATCAATCTCTATCAGCAATGCATGGCCGATTGAGAGCGCCAGCTCGAGCCCCAGTGCTAAGTGTCTTCACGAGCATCTGACCACAGACTGTACAAATCGAAGTCCATTTCTAGATGAAACTGTGCAAGGCCTTGAACAAGTGCTGAGTCAAAGTGGATGCCGGGATAGCCCTCATGAAAGTACCCAACAACCTGCATACAGCCACCATGGGTCTTTGAAACAACAGCAAAAGCGTCTGCGTTTTCCTGCATTTGAGTTAAGACATCGACGATATGAGCCTCTATATCAGCGGATTCGGGCAACCTAGACCGGAGAGCCCAATGGCTGCGTTTTCGCTCAAGCCTTTGCCTTGGATGCAAGTCGCCTTTTCTCCAGCTTTCTGTTGGTTGAACGCCAACTAAAGATGAAATTTCTTCAGGCTCAAACAATCCGTGAAGAGAAAAGTACGCGTATTGGGAATTTTGCTCGCTCAATGATTTAGCCTAACGTTGAGTTCATGGGCTCCGCGCAGCGGCGTCCCAGCAGCCACAGGCTGCAAATGAGCGAATTGTTATAAGATGCTACAAAGACTGCTTAATGAAACTTGATATCTTTGCTTTGTACTCCTTGGGACTGTACGAGAGCAAATCCTCGTGTATTGCACCATCAACCAACCATAACTGCTTTTTTTCATTGGCTGCCTCGAACATGTGCTCAGTTTCTTCAGCCTTGGTATGCTCATCATTTGAGCCGCTTATAATGAATACCGGCACATCCACTTTTCTCAAGGCTTCGATCGGCTTTAGTTCTGAAAGAGATGCACCTATTCTTAATGGTATTTGCAAGTATAGAAGCGGAGCAATAACCCTTCCGAATTTACCCATACGCATTTCGAGCCTATTTTCAACGGCTTCTTCTATTGTCGGATATACTGACTCTAAAATTAACGCATCAACATGAATTGGGCCATCTCCCAATAATGCAGAAGCGCCTCCTAATGACTGACCTATTGCTACTATTTTCCCGCATCCTTTAACACCTCTCAGAAAATCAACTCCGTTTGAAGCATCAACAGATTCGCGAAGTCCAAAAGTAATTTCCCTCCCAGGTGTTTCTCCGTGAGCCTGAAGATCGATAAGTAAAGACGATATCCCCATTTCTTTAAGGAAGTACGACCTACCGATCATACTTTTTCGATTGGACCTGACGCCATGCATGAGCAGAGCACAACTGCTGTTAGTTTCCGCTTTCAAAAAAGAGCCATGCGTGCCCTTAAACACCATGTCTTCAAACTCTAAAGGCATTGTTATTTTTTGGTTAACCGATTTCGAAAGGTAACCGCCCGCAGCCCATACCAATATGGCAGAGAAAATAAATAGAGCAGAAATCAAAAATACTTTATTTTTCATCCATCCCCCAATCAACGCATTAGACCAGCAGCGTCAATCGTGCTCCGTATTCGCTTGGCTTCTGCATTTTGCCCGACCATTACTTCCGCATAAAAAATAGAACAGCCGGTATGGATAATCCGACCGCCAAGCTCCGCCTGTATGGGCAGATCCAAGAGGCGATGCGCTTGCATCATTACAGCATCTGCGCCGGGAAGGCTTCTCGACTCAGCCCCGCTCGGCTTGCAAAGCTTCCAGCACTTGGCGATAGACGCCCTGTAGCCGCTGCGCGTCGTCCTCGTTCAGTTGCTCTTGCTGCAGGCGCCGGAGGAATACCTCCTCGACGCTGAGTTCGTCCAGGGTTTCCCTGGCCTGGCCCTGTAGCGCGGCGACGGCACTACCACGCTCGCGGCGGATGCGTAGCACCTCGACCGGTAAGCCTTCGCAGAGCGCGGCGATACGCTGTTGCAAGTCACTCAGGTAGTCGTCGGTACCCACCTGCACCTCCAGCCACACTGGCTGCTCGGCGCTGCCCCGTTCGGCCGCCTCGGCTATCGCCTGCTCGAGCTGTTTCAAGGTGCCGCGCAATGAAATCAACGGCTGGAAGCACGGCACCGGCAGCGCGGTAACCGCACTCAGACCATTGCGATCCAGATCGACCAACAGCACCTCTTTCTGCTGCTTGGCCTCGTCGAAACTCAGCGCAATCGGCGAACCGCAATAGCGGATATGTTCCAAGCCGCCGACTTTCTGTGGTCGGTGGATATGCCCGAGGGCGATATAGGCGGCCGGCGGAAAGGCGCTGGTGGGAAAAGCCTCCAGGCTGCCGACGTAGATCTCGCGCACCGAGTCGCTGGCGCTGGCGCCGACGGTGGTGAGGTGGCCAGTGGCGATAATCGGCAGTTCGCCGCCGAGTTGCTCACGCTTGGCCTCGGCCAGGGCGAACAAATCCAGGTAATGCTGCTGGATCGCCTGCTGCAACGACAGTTGCTTGTCTTCGGCGCTCTGCCCGGCCTGGCTTTGCAGTACGTCGCGCGGGCGAATAAAGGGGATGGCGCAGAGAATCGCTCCCGGCGCACCGTCACGCCGATGCAGCACCAGCACCTGTTCTTCCATATCGGTGCATACGCCGGGAATCACCCGGCTACCGAGTTGCGCCAGCAGGGTCTTGCTCTCACCGAGCATGGCCACGGAATCATGATTGCCACCAAGCACCACCAGTTCGCAGCCGGTCTCGCGCAGCTCGACGATAAAGCGGTTGTACTGCTCGCGGGCATAGCTGGGCGGCGCGCCGGTGTCGAACACATCGCCGGCGATCAACAACGCGTCGACCGCATGTTCGCGTACCTGGCCGATCAGCCAGGTACAGAACGCCTGATGCTCAGCCTGGCGGGTCTTGCCGATAAAGTGTTGGCCCAGGTGCCAATCGGAGGTGTGCAGGATGCGCATTGCGCTGAGCCCTTGTTGAAGACGATGCGGCAACCTTGCCCGTTCGCCCCGGTCGAAGCAAATGCGCAATGGATGGGCCGGGCGAACAGGCAAAGGTCGGTGCATCTATGCTAAAACGTCATTCAACCTGCGGGAGCCCCATAACGCATGAAGCGAACCTGTCATATCGACCTGCTGATCTGCGATTGCGACGGTGTGCTGGTCGACAGCGAAATCCTTTCCGAACGCATCATGCGCGAAACGCTGGCGGCCCATGTGCCACTGGATGAGTTGGAAGTCGCCCTGAGCGGCACCTTCGGCCTGCAAAGCCGTGACATTCTTGCGCGGGTCGAGGCACATTTCGGCATTCGCCTGCCCAGCGGTTTGCATGCCGAGCACCTGGCCCGCTGCGAAGCGATTATCCATAACGAAGTGCAGGCGATACCCGGTGTCTGCGCGGCCCTACTGAGCATCGACCTACCGCTGGCCATCGCCTCCAACGGCCATTACCAGGCGGTGGAACGTGCCCTGCTGCGCTGCGATCTGAGCGAACGGGTGGATGTCGGTATCTTCGCCGCTGAGCAGGTCGAACGGCCCAAGCCAGCTCCCGATCTCTACCTGCTCGCGGCGAAAACCGCCGGAGTCGCGCCGCAGCGTTGCCTGGTGGTGGAGGACAGTGTCACCGGGGTGACCGCCGCCCTGGCCGCAGGTATGCAGGTAATCGGTTTTCTCGGCGCCAGCCACATCCCTCCGGAGCACGCGGAAAACCTGCGGCAACTGGGAGTGGAACACCTGATCGAGGACATGCGCGAGCTGCCGGCGTTGGTCGAGCGGTTGTGCTATGCCGAGCCGGCCGAGGCGCAGCCCTGAGGCGATCCACGCCGCAGGTTCACAGCGTCCAGTCCTTGACCACCATATGGGTCTTGACCTTCTGCATGCCGGGGAAGTTTTCGATGGCGCCGCGGATCTCGCTGAGGCGCTGCATCGACGGTGTCTCGATATACACCAGCATATCGGTCTCGCCGCTGATGCCGCTGCAACGGCGCACTTCGGCGAATGCGCGCATGCGCTCGACGTAGTCCTCACAGCGCCCGCCTTGGTAGAACAGCTCCAGATAGGCCTTGATTCCAGCATCGCCCGGCGTGGCGATTTGCGCATGATAGCCGCCGATGATCCCACGCTCTTCCAATTGGCGAATACGCTCGCTGACTGCCGAACGCGACAGGTTCACTTCACGGGCGATCTGGCTTACGGCCAGGCGGGCGTCGGCACGCAATAGGGCGAGGATCTGTTGATCGAACTTGTCCACGGGGTTCTCGGGCAAAAAAAGCAATTCGACGGCCAATTCCGTCACTTTGCCGGCTAACCGCGACGCTTCTACAGCGGCTGTTTTCCAGCGACCGGCATAGCATATCCGGCAAATCACCAGAGCACACATCATGAGCCGTCTCAACCAGGAACTGGGTCTACTGCAGGGCATCGGTCTACTCAGCACTTCGCTGCTCGGCACCGGCATTTTCGTCGTGCCGGCGCTGGCCGCCACGGCCGCTGGCGAAGCTTCGCTCTGGGCCTGGATGATCCTGATCGCCCTGGTGCTGCCGGTGGCCTTCACCTTCGCCCAACTCGGCCGTCACTTTCCCCACGCCGGTGGCGCGCCGCACCTGATTGGCCGCGCTTTCGGCGCGCGCATGGAACGTCTTAGCGCCCTGCTATTTCTCGCCGTGTTGCCGGTGGGTTTGCCGGCAGCATTGAATATCGCCAGCGGTTTCTGGCAAGCGCTGTTCGACCTCAGCCGCGGCCAGACGCTGGCCATCCAGCTCGCCACCCTGGTTGCCCTGCTCCTGCTCGGCCAACGCCCGGCCAAAGCCTCCGGTTTCGTGCAAGGCGCCATCGCCGTGGCGATCATCGGCACTATCGCGTTGATCTGGTGGGCCGGTGATCTGCCGCTGGGCAGCCAACCGTTGCTGCCGCCCATCAGCGGCTCCTGGAACCTGCTGCCGGCGGCGCTGGGGGTGATGTTCTGGTGCTTCGTCGGCATCGAGGCCTTTACCCATATGGGCGAGGAGTTCAAGAATCCCGAACGCGACTTCCCCCTGGCGCTGTTGCTCGGCGTGCTGCTCGCCGGCCTGGTGTACTGGGCCTGCTCGGTAGCGGTGCTGAGCTTCAATGCCTATGGCGATGTACAAAACGACGCGACCTCGCTGCCGCGCATGCTCGACCTGCTGCTCGGCGACCGGGCCCGCTACCTGACTGCGGTAGTCGGCTACCTGGCCTGCTTCGCCTCGATGAACGTCTATATGCAGGGTTTCGCGCGGTTGATCTGGAGCCTGGCCGACGAAGGCAAACTGCCGATCGCCTTGGGCCGACGTAACCGCCACGGAGTACCGGCCAGAGCCCTGCTGCTGGTGATCTTGGTGTGCGCCCTATGCGCCACCCTGGCCTGGAGCCTGTCGTTGTCTCTGGACCAACTGATCCGCTACGCCAACGGCAACTTCGTACTCATCTACCTGCTGAGCATGGCCGCGGGCGCGCTGTTGCTACGCGGCATCTGGCGCTGGCTCGCCGCCTTCAGCACCCTGCTCTGCGCCCTGGTGCTGACGATGCTCGGCGTCGACGCCTGGTATGCCCTAGGCTTGCTGGCGCTGATGGCGTTGCTCGATTACGCCCGCTGCCTGCGAGGCAGCGCAGTGAATGTGGGCTAGCGCCAAGAAGGTGACCAGGAGCGCTACATGCCTCTATGCTTGAAACAATCCAAGCATAAGGAAGCCCCATGCCGCGCGTACTCCACGACCTGAAAATCATGCTGCTGGCCAATCTGTGGGTGGTCCCGGTGCTGGCCGCGTTGGTCGGGGCGCTGTTTTATTTCGTCGCTCCGCCGCCGCCGATGAGCGCGACCATGGCGACCGGGGCCGAGGGCGGGGCGTATCGGTTGTTCGCTCAGCGGCTCAAGGATGAGCTGAGCAAGCAAGGTTTCGAGTTGACCCTGGTGCCGAGCCAAGGCTCGCGCGACAACCTGGAACGTTTGCTGGCGGCAGATGGCACGGTGGAAATCGCTTTGGTGCAAAGCGGCATGGAACGCCAGCTGCCCCCAGCCGACGCGGCGCGTCTGCAAAGCCTCGGCGGGATCTACCAGGAGCCACTGTGGCTGTTCCACCGCGCCGAGGTGCCCATGGATCGGGTGCCCGATCTACTGCCCCTGCGTGTGGCGATCGGCAGCACCGGCAGCGGCACCCTGGCGGCCAGCGAGACGATTTTCGCCGCCAACGGCGTATCGCCCGACCAGTATCCGCCCGACTGGCAAGCCTTCGGTGGCGGCAAAGCCGCGGCGGCGCTGATCGACGGCGAGCTGGACGCGGCGTTTTTCGTCGGTCCGGCGGAGAACGCCTTGGTCCAGCAACTCGCGGCTAATCCCGGGCTGCGCCTGGCGAACTTTCGCCGCGCGGCGGCTTATGAAGCGCGCTTGCCGTTCTTCAACCGAGTGACGGTCGGCGAAGGTTTGCTCGACCTGGCGCAGAACAGCCCACCCCAGGACACCCAGATTCTTTCGCCAGTGGCGACCCTGGTGATCAACCAGAACTTCCACCCTGGCCTGGTGCCACTGTTTATCGACGCCAGCCGCGAGGTGCTGAAAAACGGCAACCTGCTCGACCGCGCCGGCACCTTTCCCAGCCCGGAACCACGCACCTTCGCCCTGTCCGAGGATGCCGAGCGCTACTACAAAAACGGCCTGCCATTGCTGCAGCGCTACCTGCCGTTTCGCATCGCCTCGCTCGCCGACCGCTATATCATCCTGCTGATCCCGCTGCTGGTGGTGTTGATCCCGTTGCTCAAGGCGGTCGGCCCGCTGTACCGCTGGCGCATCCGCGCACGCATCTATCGCTGGTACAAATACCTGCGCGAGATCGATCGGCAACTCGATGCCGGCACCCTGCCCGCTCGCCTGGACATCGAGGTCGAGCGCCTGGAGCAACTGGAGGACGAGCTGGCTAAGGTCGAGGTACCGCTGTCCTATTCCAATGAGCTGTACGAACTGCACGTGCATTTGCGCTATGTGATCGAACGTCTGCGCACCCTGCAAAAGCGCCGGGCGACCGCGAGCGATGCAGTCGGGTAAACTGCGCGCCATCGTTCAAGCTTGCCAAGGTAACCCCATGCCGATCCGCCATTGCATCGTCCACCTGATCGACAAAAAGCCCGATGGCACGCCCGCCGTGCTGCATGCCCGCGACACCGAGCTGGCAGCCTCGCAGGCCATCGAGAACATGCTCGCCGACCTTAACGAGAGCTACAACGCCAAGCAAGGCAAGGCCTGGGGGCTGTTTCACGCCGAATCCGGCGCCTACCCGTTCAGCGGCTGGCTGAAGAACTATCTCGATGGCGGTCAGGATTTCGCCGCCTTCAGCCGCCAGGCGGTGGAACATCTACAGAAGCTGATGGAGGAGTCCAACCTCTCAACCGGTGGTCATGTGCTGTTCGCCCACTACCAGCAAGGCATGACCGATTACCTGGCGATCGCCCTGCTGCACCATAGCGAAGGCGTGGCGGTGAACGATGAGCTGGACGTGACGCCGGCCAAGCACCTGGACCTCGGCCAGCTGCACCTGGCGGCGCGAATCAATATTTCCGAGTGGCAGAACAACGCCAACTCCAAGCAGTACATCTCCTTTATCAAGGGCAAGAACGGCAAGAAGGTTTCCGAGTACTTCCGCGACTTTATCGGCTGCCAGGAAGGCGTCGACGGGCCGGGCGAGACCCGTACCCTGCTGAAAGCCTTCAGCGACTTCGTCGAAAGCGAAGACCTGCCGGAAGAATCCGCCCGGGAGAAAACCAAAACCCTGGTCGACTATGCCAGCAGCCAGGCGAAGATGGGCGAGCCCATGGGTTTGCAGGAACTGTCCGGGTTGATCGATGAGGAGCGGCCGCGGGCGTTCTATGAGCATATCCGCAACAAGGACTACGGCCTGTCGCCGGAAATCCCCGCGGATAAGCGCACCCTCAACCAGTTCCAGCGCTTCACCGGGCGCGCCGAAGGTCTGTCGATCAGCTTCGAGGCGCACCTGCTGGGCTCGAAGATCGAGTACGACGAAAGCAGCGGCACCCTGGTGATCCGCAACCTGCCCACGCAGTTGACCGACCAGCTCAAGCGCCGCAAAGGCTGAAATCGCCCATGGCGCGTCGACTCGTGCAGCACTACTGCAGCGCATTGCAGATAATGGCGCTGCATGTGGGCCTGCTGCTATGCAGCGGCCCCGGTCAGGCCTCGACCGAGCAGGCGCTGTACCCGGACGAGGTGCGCTTCGTCACCGCCAATGCCGAATTCACCCTGCTCCACGAAATGGGCCATCTGTTGATCAGCGAGCTGCAGTTGCCCGTGCTCGGACGCGAGGAGGACGCCGCCGATCAGCTTGGATTCATGGGGCTGTTTCTCCTGCATGATCGTCAGCATGACGACGATTTCTACACCAAGCTACTGGATGTCGCCGATTACTGGCGCCTGGAATGGCAGCGCAACAAACCCGAGCAGGAGCAGGTTCGCGAGTGGGACAGCCATTCGCTGGATGCCCAACGCTTCTTCAATCTGGCCTGCCTGGCGTACGGCAGCGATCCGAAACACCTGGAATGGATAATCACCCAGACCGGCTTGCCCGATGAGCGTGCGTTCTACTGTCAGGACGAATACCTGCAAGCCCAGTATGCGGTCGACTGGATTCGTGAACACTTCAGCCGCCCCGCCGAGCAGCCAATCCGCCACCGTATCCAGGTCACGTATGAGTCGCCGCCTCACTATCTGCAAGGCGCCAGCCAACTGCTCGAGAAGATTCGCGCATCGGGTGAGTTGGAGGCGATCGCCAACCGCGCTAGCGAAACCTTCGCCCTGCCTCGCGACCTTAAACTGATCGTCACCGCGTGCGGCAGCGCCGATGCCTGGTTCAATCGCAACAGCGGCGAACTCACCCTGTGCTACGAGCGCATCCTGTATTTCCGCGAACTGGCCAGTCAACTGCCACGCCTGCGCGCGGCGGCCAAAGGTCGTTAGCAGGCCTGGATACGAAAGCCCATGCGCGGGAAGTGCACGTGCACAATGCCGGCGCGCGGGTCTTCGCGGCGCAGGATGAGCTCCTCGGCGCCGCTGAACACCAGCTCGCCCTCGACCGCATCGACGCCGTAATCGACGGCCGCAATCGCCACCCGCTGGCCAATCGCGAAGCCGTTCGGATCGACCAGCGCCTCGTCCGGCAATGCCGCCGGGGTGGCATCACGAGCGATCGCCACGGCCTCTTCGCCGCTCATGTCGCTGAACGAGCCATGGCCGACAGCGAGTACCCGCGCCAACCAGGTCGCGACCGCCGGGTATTCGTCGACCAGCCCCGCGGTCACCGGCGTGCCGCGCAGGAACCACAATGGGTGAGCCATGGCGAAGTCGGCGATCGAAGGTTCGCCGAACAGGTAATCGCCCTGCTCGCGCTCGAGTTGCTGTTGCAGGCGCGCCATCAGGGTCGGCCATTGATGCTTGGCCTGTTCCAGGGGAATACGCGTGGCCAGGCCGCCGGAGAACAGCGTCGAGCGGTCGGCGATAAAGGTCTTGAGAAATTCCGGCGGCAGCTTGCCGAAGCGCACGGCGATGGATTCCGGCTGGAACACCAGGCTCACCGCGTGCAGAAACACCTGCGAATCGGCCCATTGGGCGAAGCTGGCGACGTTGAATTCCTGACCTTCCGGAAACAGCGCAGGGGTGCGCTTTTCCGCTTCGAGGCGACGCGCGATCAATGCGGTATCGCAATAGATATCGGCGCCCACTTGCAGCACCGGGGTCTTGCGGTAACCGCCGGTCAGGGCGGTCAGGTCGGGCTTGGGCATGATCGGCGGGATGGTCACCGAGCGCCAGGACAGCTGCTTGAAACCGAGCATCAGGCGCGCCTTCTCGGCGAACGGCGAGGTCGGGTAGTGGTGCAGGATCAACTCGTGCATGACAGGCTCCGCAACTATTGAGTAAACCACCAGCTTAACCGTGTCGGCCATGGTGGCCTACCCGCTTAGCCTGATGGTGCGTTATCAACCACAGCGATAACCGCCGAGGCGGCGACCAGCGTTTCCTTGGCAGCCTTGCTCAGCGCCTTGATCGCCCGTTCGCGGCGCAAGGCATCGCCCTTGCTCGCGCAGGTTTCGATATGTACCAGCGCCCGCGCGGGGCTGGAATGGAAGAACCGGGCGCCCTTGCCACTTTGATGCTTGGCGAAGCGTTTGTGCGGGTCATCGCTGATGCCACAGTACAAGGCACCATTGGCGGCCCGCACCAAGTAAACGAACCAGGCTTTGGTTGGCGACGGTGTTGCAACGGGAATACTGGAATCGGGCATCGACGACTGGCAGGCTCGAGGGGAGCTGCCGAGCTTAGCAGAGCGGGCGCCTCAACGCCCCGCCTGGTAAACCGCCAAACCTTTGGCCGCCTGCTTGCGAATGGCGTTCTGCACTGGCGGCGCCCAACCGAGCAGTACACCTTTCATGCCCAACGCCTGGCGCGCCCAACGCCAGAGGTCGAAGCGGTCGCGATGCTCGGCTATCTTGCCGTCGCGGAACACGAAGCTGGCCTCGATGTGGTTGACCACGGTATTGCCGGTCTGGCTAAACACGTAGGTCGCGATCCAACGGGCCTTACCGGAATACTCATCGGCCGCGACGCCATCGAAGGTCAGGGAAAAATCCTTGGCCCGTGCGCAGAGCATGCGCCACATATCGCCGGCCTCGCGACCGCGCAGATCGGTGAACACCGGGTCGCTGAAGCGCACGTCCGCGGTATAACAACTGGCCATGGTCTCGGCATCCAGTTGCTGGAAGGCCTGGTAGAAACGGGTGATCAGTTCGGCGTTGGCGTGGCTCATGCGGGCAAAGCTCCGGGTTGAAGTGACAATGAGTATTGCGCTAAATCACCAAAGCCGCGATTGGCGTTAAAGACAACTTTGTGTCAATAATCGCCAAACCCTCGAACGAATGAATCGCTCATGCTGCAGATCGCCCTCTATGTCTGCCCACAAACGGTGTGCTCCAGCCTGAGCATGGCCATGGATGCCTTCACGCTCGCCAATCAGATGGCCGAGCAGCCGTTGTTCCAGATACTGCGTTTCAGCCTCGACGGTGAGCCCGTCGATCTCGATTTCGCCCGCGTCCAGGTGGACGGCGGCCTGAGTCTGGCCGAGCAGGCGGACTTGCTGATCCTGCCCGCCACCGGCAGCGCCATCGATACCACCCTGGCCGCCAATGCCAGCTTGCTGCCATGGCTGGCGCAGCGTCCAAGCACGCAACGGATCGCCAGCCTGTGCAGCAGCGCCTTCCTGCTCGCCGCTGCCGGCTTGCTCGACGGGCGGCGCGCCACCACCCATTGGGCGCTGGCCAACCAGTTCCGCCGGCGTTTCCCGCAGGTGCAGCTGCATATCGAGCAACTGCTCTGCCATGACGGCAACCTGCTCAGCTCGGGCGGCGCCCATGCCGCCCTCGATGCCTGCCTGTACCTGATCGGCCAGCAGACCGGCCCGTGGCTCGCGCAACAATTGGCCAATGCCCTGGTTTTCGATACCCAGCGCGGCCAGCAATCGCGTTTCGCCCCGCTGCTGCCGCCCCTGCACAACCACGCCAGCCAAATCGCCCCGTTGCTGCAATGGATGCACAGCCATCACGGCGAAGTCATCGACCTGCAGCGCCTGGCCGAACAGGCCAACTGCTCGCCGCGCACACTGCTGCGACGCTTCAAGGCCGACACCGGCCTGACGCCCAACGACTATCTACAGCGGCTGCGTATCGGTGCCGCCCAGCGCGCACTGGCCAACCCGACGCGCTCGCTGGAGCAGATTGCCGAACAGGTCGGCTATGCCGACCGCGCCACCTTCGCCAAATTGTTCAAGCAGCTGTGCGGGGAAACGCCGGGGGCCTTTCGCCGGCGCCTGCAGCAAACGCAGCCGCCATCGCATCAC
Organism: uncultured Pseudomonas sp.; assembly: GCA_966210435.1. Taxonomy (GTDB): domain Bacteria; phylum Pseudomonadota; class Gammaproteobacteria; order Pseudomonadales; family Pseudomonadaceae; genus Aquipseudomonas. The sequence continues at coordinate 19,606 of CBIHLF010000021.1, forward strand.
GCATAAAAGCTCTTCGCATTTTCTGCGGGGAACTTGGGCTTGCCAGTCCAGCATCAATCGGCATTTCCCCATTCCGCCCGCGAAGAACCATAAAAAAGGGAGCCCTAAGGCTCCCTCTCTCATTGCGGCTAGCTATCAGTGCAGGATCTGACTGAGGAACAGCTTGGTGCGCTCGTTCTGCGGGTTGGTGAAGAAAGTTTCAGGATCGGCTTCTTCGACGATTTCGCCCTTGTCGAGGAACAGCACGCGGTTCGCCACGGTGCGGGCAAAGCCCATTTCGTGGGTTACGCAGAGCATGGTCATGCCGTCTTCGGCGAGGCTGACCATGGTGTCCAGTACTTCCTTGACCATCTCCGGGTCGAGCGCCGAGGTCGGCTCATCGAACAGCATAATCTTCGGCTTCATGCACAGTGCACGGGCGATCGCCACGCGCTGCTGCTGGCCGCCGGAGAGCTGACCCGGGTACTTGTGCGCCTGCTCGGGAATACGCACGCGCTCAAGAAAGTGCATGGCGATTTCTTCGGCCTGACGCTTGGGCATCTTGCGCACCCACATCGGCGCCAGGGTGCAGTTCTGCAACACGCTCAGGTGCGGGAACAGGTTGAAGTGCTGGAACACCATGCCGACTTCGCGACGCACCGCTTCGATGTGCTTGAGGTCGTGGGTCAACTCGGTGCCATCGACCACGATACGGCCCTGCTGGTGTTCTTCCAGGCGGTTCAGGCAGCGGATCGAGGTGGACTTGCCGGAGCCGGACGGGCCGCACAGGACGATACGTTCGCCCGCCTGCACGCTCAGGTTGATGTCCTTCAGTACGTGGAACTGCCCGTACCATTTGTTCACGCCCTGCATCAGGATCATCGGCTCAGCGCTGGTTTGTTTGTTTGCTTCAGACATTGAAAAGGCTCCTAACGCTTATGGCCGGTGTCCAGCTTGCGCTCCAAATGCATGGAGTAGCGGGACATACCAAAACAGAAAATCCAGAAAATCAGCGCCGCGAACACATAGCCTTCAGTGGCCATGCCCAGCCAGGCCGGGTCGGTGGTCGCTTGCTTGATACTGTTGAGCAGGTCGAACAGGCCGATGATGATCACCAGGCTGGTGTCCTTGAACAACGCGATGAAGGTATTGACGATGCCGGGGATAACCAGCTTCAGCGCCTGCGGCAAAATCACCAGGCCCATCATCCGCCAGTAACCCAGCCCCATCGCGGCCGCTGCTTCATATTGCCCCTTGGGAATGGCCTGCATACCGCCACGCACCACTTCGGCGATATAGGCCGACTGGAACAGGATCACGCCGATCAGTGCACGCATCAGCTTGTCGAAGCTCAGGCCTTCCGGCAGGAATAGCGGCAACATGACCGAGGACATGAACAACACGGTGATCAGCGGAACGCCGCGCCAGAACTCGATGAAGGTCACGCAGATCACGCGGATCGCCGGCATGTCCGAGCGTCGTCCGAGCGCCAGCACTATCCCCAGTGGCAGCGCACCGACGATACCGACGGAGGCGATCACCAGGGTCAGCATCAAGCCGCCCCACTGGCTGGTAGCGACCTTCTCCAGGCCGAAAAAGCCGCCGTTCAGCAGCCAGTAAGCGACCAACGGATACACCACCAGGAAGCTGAAGCCGTAGACCGCTTTACGCGTCACTGCCGGAATGAACAGCGGCGCAGCGCCGATGATCGCCAGCCAGAGGGTCAGGTCGACGCGCCAGCGCAGTTCACTCGGGTAGAAGCCGTACATGAACTGGCCGATACGCTGCTGCACGAATACCCAGCAAGCGCCGCCAGTGGTGCAATCGGCGCGGGTGGTGCCGGTCCAGTCGGCATCGATAAACGCCCACTGGATCAGCGGCGGCACGATCAGCCAGACCAGATAGGCGGCGAACAGCGTCAGCAAGGTGTTGAACCAGCTGGAGAACAGGTTGGAGCGCAGCCAACCGAGCACGCCGACACTCAGCGCCGGTGGCGGTAAATCAGGTTTGAACGTATGGGTTTGCATGGCTGCTCCTTACCGCTCGATCAGCGCAATGCGCTTGTTGTACCAGTTCATCAGCATGGAGATGCTGATACTGATAGCCAGATACACGCTCATGGTGATGGCAATCACCTCGATCGCTTGCCCCGTCTGGTTCAGCACGGTGCCGGCGAATAGCGAGACCATATCGGGATAACCGATACCGGCCGCCAGCGAGGAGTTTTTCGCCAGGTTGAGGTATTGGCTGGTCAGCGGCGGAATGATCACTCGCATGGCCTGGGGGATAATCACCAGACGCAGGGTTTTACCGGCCGGCAGCCCCAGGGAGCGCGCCGCCTCGGTCTGACCGTGGTTGACCGCCATAATCCCGGAACGCACGTTCTCGGCGATAAAGGCTGCGGTGTAGATGGTCAACGCCAGGGTCAGGGCCATCAGCTCGGGGATCAACACCCAGCCGCCGCGGAAGTTGAAACCGCTCAGCTCGGGCATGCTCCACTGCAGCGGATTGCCGGACAGCAATATCGCCAAACCCGGCAGGATCACCAGCAACGGCACGGCGCCGAGGGAAACCGGGAACAATTTGCCGGTGGCTTCGAAACGCGCCTTCGACCAGCGGGCCAACAGCACGACACCGATGATCGCGATAACCAGTGCGGCGGCGAACGGCGCAAAGTTATCGGAGGGGCTAGGTGCAGGTAGATAGAAGCCACGGCTGTTGAGGAAAAAGACACCGCCCATGCCCATGCTGTCCCGTGGTCCGGGTAGCGCCAGCATTACTGCGAAGTACCAGAAGAAGATTTGCAACAGCGCAGGGATATTACGGAAAGTCTCGATATAGACAGTAGCCAGCTTGCTGAGCAGCCAGTTGGGCGACAACCGCGCGACCCCTAGCAGAAAACCCAGCAAAGTTGCCATGACGATGCCGATTACCGACACCAGCAAGGTATTGAGCAAACCGACTACGAACACCCGCCCGTATGTGTTGCTTTCGTCGTAATCGATCAGGTGTTGCGCAATGCCGAAGCCGGCACTGTTGTTAAGGAAGGAAAACCCGGAAGTAATCCCGCGCTTTTCTAGGTTGGTCTGGGTGTTGTCGAACAGAAACCAGCCGAGCGCCACAATGGCGATGATGGCAAGAATCTGGAATAGCCACGCACGCGCTTTCGGATCGGTCCAGATCGAACCACCCGGGCGTGGGGCATTTGCAGTAGTTTGCATAGGAGCCCTCATAGAACTCCTATGCCCGCATCGGCGGGCATAGGGCTCATGTAATCAGAACAATGCGGGTATCGCATGTGCGATACCCGCAAGACAGTCAACGCACTGGCGGTGCGTATTGCAGACCACCTTTGTTCCACAGGGCGTTCAGACCACGTTCGATCTTCAGCTCGCTGCCAGCACCGACGTTGCGTTCGAAGCTCTCGCCGTAGTTACCCACTTGCTTGACGATCTGCACCGCCCAGTCCTTCGGCAATTTCAGATCCTTGCCGAATTCACCCTCGACGCCGAGCAGACGCGCGACGTCCGGGTTCTTGGTGGTCTTGACCATTTCCTCGACGTTCTTCGAGGTGATGGCCAGTTCTTCGGCGTTGAGCATGGCGAACAGCGACCAACGAACGATGTTGAACCACTCGTCGTCGCCCTGACGCACGACCGGGCCCAGAGGCTCTTTCGAGATCACTTCAGGCAGCACCACGAACTGTTCCGGGGTAGCCAGCTTGATGCGCTGTGCATAAAGCTGCGACTGGTCGGAGGTCAGCACGTCGCAACGACCGGCTTCGATCGATTTGGCGCTTTCGTCGGAGGTATCGTAAGTGATGGGGGTGTACTTCAGGCCATTGGCACGGAAGTAGTCGGAGAGGTTCAGTTCAGTGGTGGTACCCGCCTGGATACAGACGGTGGCGCCGTCAAGTTCCTTGGCACTGGAAACGCCGAGGTTCTTGTTTACCAGGAAGCCTTGACCGTCGTAGTAGTTGATGCCGGCAAAGTTCAGACCCAGGCCGGCATCGCGGGAGCTGGTCCAGGTGGTGTTGCGCGAAAGAATGTCCACTTCACCGGATTGCAGTGCGGTGAAACGCTCTTTAGCGGTCAGCGGGCTGAATTTGACCTTGTTGGCGTCGCCGAAAAGCGCGGCTGCCACAGCACGACATACGTCAACGTCGAGACCCAGATAGTTGCCTTTTTCATCGGCATAGGAGAAGCCAGGCAGACCATCGCTGATACCGCACTGAACGAAACCCTTCTTTTGCACCGCATCCAGAGTGGCACCCGCGTGCGCGAAGCCACTAACACCGAGAACAGCAGCTGTAGTCAGCACAGCCAGGGTGGATTTCACCATCTTCATTAAAACCTCCAGTGTCTTTTTTTGTGTTGGAGTCTCGACCTTACCACCTCGTCCTTTTGGGACGCGTCGATTGCGCAGGCAGAACGCAAACAATTAGGCGGATCCGATCTTATCGTGAGTCTAGTTGCCGATAGCGTTATCGGCCACAAGTTTGCACCCGCCCATGGTTTGGTGGACTTAGAGACGGATCATCAGTCGCCCAGCGATTGGATCCTGCTCGGCGAACCTGCCGGAAATCAGTTACAGATTTCCTGTCTGTTGCGCGCCCAAGTATGCGGCAGTGTTACCGTAAACGGGCGACATCATCAGCTGGCAGAATACTAGCAAGGGTCGTACCAGTCGGCGTTTTTCAGCCCCATACAAACAGGTCAATAGGCAAACTTTCACCCTTGCGACATCTTCTTCAGTTATCCACCCTCAAGTGGAAAAGCAAGCGCCCTGGATCGGCGCGCACGCACCACACCGGAGCCATAAATGAGTGACCCTTTGATTCTTCAGCCCACACATGCCCCCGACGCCTGCGTCATTTGGTTGCACGGCCTGGGGGCCGACCGTTACGACTTCCTGCCGGTGGCAGAGGCACTGCAGGGTGTATTGCCGAGAACCCGCTTCGTCATGCCGCAAGCCCCGACCCGACCCGTGACCATCAATGGCGGCTATGCCATGCCCAGCTGGTACGACATCCTCGCCATGAGCCCGGCACGGGCGATCGACCAGCAGCAACTCGAAGCTTCGGCGCAGCAGGTGATCGCGCTGATCGAGGCGCAACGCGACAGTGGCATCGATCCGCGGCGGATCTTTCTCGCTGGTTTCTCCCAGGGCGGAGCGGTGGTGCTGCATACGGCGTTTCTCCGCTGGCAGGGTCCGCTCGGCGGGGTGCTGGCGCTTTCCACCTATGCGCCAACGTTCAGCACTGAGCTGCAGCTGGAGCCGGGCAAGCAACGGTTGCCGGTGATCTGCCTCCACGGCAGCCAGGACGACGTGGTGACCCCCGACATGGGTCGCACGGCATACGAATGGCTGCGCCAGCGCGAGGTGCCGGTCACCTGGCGGGAATACCCGATGAGCCATGAAGTGATCCCGGACGAGATCCGCGACATCGCCACCTGGCTCGGCGCGCAACTGGCCGAATGACTATCGCTGCGGCACGGCAGCAACGACTGCCGTAGCCCACTCATAGAGGAAGAAAAGCCAGGGTTATGACCGAATTGAATTTTTGTGACCGGCCATTCAGAAAAAGGCCTACCACTGGTCGGACGGCTATTTTGCCAGGATTGTCAGTGCCCGAGCACAGGGCTACTGTTCGGCGCTGAAACAGCTTCATGGGACAAGGAGAGTTTGCGATGCTAGCCGTTTTGCATTGTCTGTGTTGCTCGCCAATAAAATGAAAGCTGCTCATTGGCAGGTGGACCTGCAGCTTGTTCGTCAATTGCGACTGTTCGAGAACGTCGCCGCCAGCAGCATCAACCGGTTGCTGAAAGAATTCCGCGCGTGCGATTTGGACGAAGGCGAAATCCTCCTGTCGCCATTCAACCGCAATCAGCATCTCTACCTGCTGCTAAAAGGCCAACTGAAGGTCTACCTCGGCTCGCTGGACAGCACCTCGGTCAGCACCCTGCAGATCGGCGACTGCACGGGGGAAATCAGCTTCCTCGACAACCAGCACCCTTCTGCTTATGTAGTGGCCACCGAGGCGAGCACCGTCCTGCGCCTGCATCGAGAATCGCTGATCAGCCTGTTCCAGCAATCTCCGCAAATGATGCAGAACCTGCTCGGCCTGCTGTGCGATCGGGTGCGTCAGGGTAACCAGCTGATCATCAATAGCGAGCAGAACGCCAATATCGATCCGCTCACCGGCTCGTTCAACCGCCGCTGGCTGGAGCATGTGTTCGAGCGCGAAAGCACCCGCTGCGCATTCAACCAACAGCCGCTGTGCCTGCTGATGCTGGATGTCGATCACTTCAAAGCCTATAACGACCAGCACGGCCACCTCGCTGGCGACTATGCCCTGTGTCTGGTCGCCCACACCCTGCGCAACCAGTTGCGTCCCAAGGACAGCCTGACCCGTTTCGGCGGCGAAGAATTCGTGATTTTGCTCCCGGAAATGAGTGCCGAGGACGGCCGCAAAATTGGCAACCGCCTTCGCCAGAGCCTGCAGGATGTCGACTCTTTTTATGCCCCGGTCGGCGCCCTGCCAGGGGTTACGGTATCCATCGGGCTGGCGCAGATGCGCCCCAAAGACAGCCTGCAGAGCCTGATTGCCCGCGCCGACAGCGCGCTGTACCAGGCCAAGCAACAGGGACGCAATTGCCTCTGCGGCTAGCGAGCCATCGAAGCGCCGAACATATGCCATGCCCCTCAATTGTGCAGCACCGCGACAATAGGTTTGCCCGTGCCCTTTCAATGACATCAAGCCTGCTACAGTTGGCGTTCGGCTAAAACACGCCCGGACGGCCCCATGCGCAAACTCCTGATCACCCTGCTGATTCTCGTACCGCTCGGCCTCGGCATATTCTTCACCCTGCCCACCCTGCTCGATCGCAGGATGAACAGCGTCGAGAGCCCGGCCCCCTACCCGGCCAGCGAGCCCGCGGAACAGTTGCACCGACAATTGTTCATCGCCGACCTGCACAACGACGCCCTGCTCTGGGAGCGCGACCTGCTCAAGCGCTACGACTTCGGCCACTCTGATCTACCACGCCTGCTTGAAGGCCACGTCGCGCTTCAGGTCTTCTCCACCGTGACGAAATCCCCGCGCGGCCTCAACTACGAGCGCAACAGCGACGAAACCGACAACATCACCCTGCTGGCAATGGCCCAGCGCTGGCCGCGAGAAACCTGGACCAGCCTGCTGCAACGCGCGCTGTATCAGGCGCATAAGCTCGAACAGGCCAGCGCGAACAGCCAGGGCCGCCTCGCGATCATCCGCAGCCGCAGCGACCTGGGCACCTTTATTGACGCCTGGCGGCAGGACTCCAACCGGGTCGCCGCGATACTCGCGACCGAAGGCCTGCATCCACTTGAGGGCCGCCTGGAGAATATCGACCGATTGTACGACGCAGGCTTTCGCATCGCCGGCCTGACGCATTTCTTCGACAACGAGGTCGGCGGCTCGGCGCACGGCCTGAACAAAGGCGGGTTGACGCCATTCGGACGCCAGGTAATCGAACGTCTCGAAGCGAAATCCATGCTGGTCGACCTGGCGCATGCCTCACGCCCACTGATCGATGACGTGCTGGCCATGGCCACGCGGCCCATCCTGGTATCCCATACCGGCGTGGAAGGCACCTGCCCCGGTACGCGCAACCTCAGCGACAAACATCTACGGGCGATTGCCGCCACCGGCGGAGTGATCGGTATCGGCTATTGGGACACCGCGGTTTGCGCCACCTCGGTGGCCGCCATCGTCAAGGCGATCCGCTACACCGCCGATACCGTCGGCGTGCAGCACGTGGCCCTGGGTTCGGATTTCAACGGCACTGTGCATGCCCCTTTCGATGTCACCGGCCTGCCGCAGCTGACCGAGGGCCTGCTCGGCGCGGGGTTCAGCCGCGACGAAATCGCCGCGATCATGGGCGGCAACGTCCAGCGCCTGCTGCTCGCCAGCCTGCCGCAGAAGTGATTGCCACGGGCCGATCAGTATGCTGCGGCATGGCGCTTCGCCGCGCCGACTTCTTGCATTACACTGGCGGCCGTTCATTCCTTAGCCAATTGACGAGATGACCGTGCTCAAAGCACTCAAGAAGATGTTCGGCAAAGCCGAGAGCCAGCAGCCCAGCCCGGCTACCCCCGCCGCGGCGCCTCGCAACAACGACGCCGGTGCCGACACGCAAAACCGCCCAGCCAAGCCGCGCCAAGCCACCGAAACCAAGGACGCCACCGCCGACGAAGCGAAACCCGCACGCAGCGGCCAGGACAAAAAGCCCCGGCGCGAACGCGCAGCCAAACCGGTTAACACCTGGAAGCTGGAAGACTTCGTCGTCGAGCCCGCCGAAGGCAAGACGCGCTTCCATGACTTCAAGCTCTCCCCCGAGCTGATGCATGCGATCCACGACCTGGGCTTTCCCTACTGCACGCCGATTCAGGCGCAGGTCCTGGGCTTCACCCTCAAGGGCCAGGACGCCATCGGCCGCGCCCAGACCGGCACCGGCAAGACCGCGGCCTTCCTGATTTCGATCATCACCCAGTTGCTGCAAACCCCACCGCCGAAAGAACGCTATATGGGCGAGCCGCGGGCATTGATCATCGCGCCGACCCGCGAGCTGGTGGTGCAGATCGCCAAGGATGCCGCGGCCCTGACCAAATACACCGGGCTCAACGTGATGAGCTTCGTCGGCGGTATGGATTTCGACAAACAGCTCAAGGGCCTGGAAGCGCGCTTCTGCGACATTCTGGTCGCGACCCCGGGCCGCTTGCTCGACTTCAATCAGCGTGGCGAAGTGCATCTGGACATGGTCGAAGTGATGGTGCTCGATGAAGCCGACCGCATGCTCGACATGGGCTTTATCCCCCAGGTGCGCCAGATCATCCGCCAGACCCCGCCGAAGAACGAGCGCCAGACCCTGCTGTTCTCCGCGACTTTCACCGAAGACGTGATGAACCTGGCCAAGCAGTGGACCACGGACCCTGCGATCGTCGAGATCGAACCGGAAAACGTCGCCAGCGACACCGTCGAACAGCACGTCTATGCGGTGGCCGGCAGCGACAAGTACAAGCTGCTGTACAACCTGATTGCGCAGAACGACTGGATTCGCGTGATGGTCTTCGCCAACCGCAAGGACGAAGTGCGGCGCATCGAGGAACGCCTGACCCGCGACGGCATCAGCGCCGCGCAGATGTCCGGCGACGTGCCGCAGCACAAGCGGATCAAGGTGCTCGAAGGCTTCCGCGAAGGCAGCATCCGCGTGCTGGTCGCCACCGACGTGGCCGGCCGCGGCATTCACGTCGATGCGATCAGCCACGTGATCAACTTCACCCTGCCGGAAACCCCGGACGACTACGTTCACCGCATCGGCCGTACCGGTCGTGCCGGCACCAGCGGCACCTCGATCAGCTTCGCCGGTGAGGACGATGCCTACGCCCTGCCGGCCATCGAAGCGCTGACGGGCCGCAAGATCGCCTGCGAAATGCCGCCGGACGAGCTGCTCAAGCCAGTACCGCGCAAGCACTAGCTCGCAGCCCAAGCCGTAGCGAAAAAAACGAAGCCCAAGGGCTTCGTTTTTTTATGGCCGTGTAGCCCTTCACTGTTGCATCTGCGGTCTCTTGCAGGCGGGTCGGGGGGTATTCCATGACCTCGATGCGAGCTTCTCGCCGTATCGGTCCGGCAACACCATCCGCATCCTCACACCGCATGAAACCAACAGGAACATCGCTTGTGTCTACAATCCCCCAATCTGCGCCAGCCGGGCAACGGGAGACACCACCATGACCATAAAACTCGAAGTCGCCGATCTCGCCCGTGCGGTCCAGGCCGGCATTCTGCAGCCGGGCCAGGATCAAGCCCTGCTGCAATTTCTCCGGCAACACAGCGCGCAGCGCGGCAGTTTGCAGCTGGCCCATATCGCCTATTACTTGGGCGCCATGCTGATCATCGGTGCCATGGGCTGGTTGCTCACCGAGGCCTGGATGCGCATCGGCGACTGGGCCTTGCTGCTGATCAGCGGCGCCTATGCGCTGCTGTTCACCCTGTGCGCCCGTAGCTTGTGGCAGCGTGAGCTGCAGATTCCCGGTGGCCTGCTCGGCGCGGTGGCGGTCAGCCTGACGCCGCTGCTGGTGTTCGCCAGTCAACGCCTGCTCGGTCTTTGGCCCCTGGACGACGGACAGACCGACTACCAGCATTACTACTTGTATGTGCAGGGCGGTTGGCTGGCGATGGAGGCCGCGACCCTGGTGGCCGGCCTGCTGATGCTGCGTATGCTGCCCTTCCCCTTTATCGTCATGCCGATGGCCGTGGCGCTGTGGTTCATGTCGATGGACCTGACCGAACTGGCTTATGGCAGCGACTTCGACTGGGACCAGCGACGCGGGGTTTCGTTGTGGTTCGGCCTGCTGGTGCTGCTTGGAAGCCTCTGGGTCGATGGCCGTAGCAAAGCGGATTTCGCCTTCTGGGGCTACCTCGCCGGACTTGCCGCATTCTGGGGCGGGCTGAGCCTGATGCACAGCGGCAGCGAACTGGGCAAAGCGCTGTACTGCCTGATCAACCTGGCGTTGATCGGTATCGCGGTAGTCCTCCGTCGCCCAGTATTTATCGTCTTCGGCGCTCTAGGCGTGGCCGGCTACCTGGGGTATCTGGCGCATCAGGTATTCGAGGATTCCCTGCTGTTCCCGGTCGTCCTCAGCCTGATCGGCCTGGGCACCATTGGCCTCGGCCTGCTTTACCAGAAACACCGCGACGCCCTGACCAGCAGCCTGCGCCGTAACCTGCCACCGAGCTGGCTGGACTTCCTTCCAGCGCTACGCCGCTGATCAGCCCCCGAGGCGACGCGGGCAATTAGCCTGGCGATACAGCACAGCCAGGCTGCGCCCTGTGGGTACCAGGAGTCCGCGTCGACGCGGGGGCGCCCCCCCTACGAAATGGGATCTCGATACCTGAACGCAACGCCGTAGCGGAAGTAGCCATAAAAAGGCTCGACCGGCTTCGGGATACCCGCGGCTGCACTACACTCCATGCATGCAACAATCAGGGGCAAGCAAATATCGTCATCGCGCCGGCCAGGCCCGGCGCCCGAATGGCCGCACTGCTCGACGCCACTCTTCAGACGGATCCGATCATGGCTGACCATCAGATACCTGAACGCAAGCTCACGCTCAAGGTGGTTTATTACGGCCCGGCCCTGAGCGGCAAGACCACTAATCTGATGCAACTGCATACCCTGCTACGCCCGCAGCGCAAGGGCGAATTGATGGTGCTGGAAACCCGCGACGACCGCACGCTGTTCTTCGATGTACTGCCGATCGGCCTGCGCAACGAATCCGGTATCGACCTGCGCCTGAAGCTCTACACCGTACCCGGCCAAGTACAGCACGACAGCACCCGCAAGGCCGTGCTGTCGCGCGCCGACGGGGTGATCTTCGTTGCCGACTCGCAACCGGCGCAGCAGGACAACAACGCCAATGCCTTCGAAAACCTGGCTGATAATCTGCAGAAGCTGGGCATGGATATCGAAACCCTGCCGCTGGTCGTGCAATTCAACAAACGCGACATCGCCGACGCGGTCCCCGAACAGGAGCTACAAGCGCGTTGGGGCGACACGCCCTGGGCGCCACTGTGCATGGCCTCGGCGCTGGGCGGTCAGGGCGTGGTCGAGAGTTTTCGCCTGTTGCTCGAACGTCTGTACCCGATACTCGACGGCGAATACCACCTGGCCGCACGAGAGGGCATCAGTGCCGAGGATTTCGTCCGGCGCCTGAGCTACGCGGAAGACGGCCATGCTTAGTTTCGAAGACGATCCGCACCTCGACGACCTGCTACCCGACGAGCGCCAAGAGCGCTTGACCCAGCTGTTGCAGGCCCTGATCGGGTGCCCGTTGCGTATGACCGAGCAGGCCGAAGCGGGCGCCGAAGCGATCGAGTTCAACCTGGAAACCCTCGCCTGGCTGAGCTGCCCGAGCGCCCCCGCACTACAGGAACCAGCGGCGCGACTGGTGGAATTCGTGCTGTTCTATGTCGGCAAATATCGCCTGGCGGCCAACCTGCACCACGACACCACCGAGGCCAGCTTCGCCGAACTGCAGCGCCAGCACGCCGAGCTGCAGGAATCCGAGGCGCGCTATCGGGCACTTTCCACACAGCTGCAAAGCCGCGTGAACGAACAGGTCAAGGTCATCGAAACAACCCAGCAGCAGCTTTACGAGAGCGCCCGCTTGCGCGCCATCGGCCAGCTCGCGGCCGGGGTCGCCCATGAAATCAACAACCCCATCGGCTTTATCGCCAGCAATCTAAGGGTCGCCGGCGACTACCTCAACGAACTGGTCGACAAGCTGCCCTCCGACAACACCACGGTGGCGATGATGGAGGATTTTCGCGCCCTGCTGAAGGAGTCGGGCAGCGGTGCACAGCGCATCGCGGCGATAGTTGCCGACCTCAAGACATTTTCCAATATCGACCAAAGCGACTTCGTCCCCTGCGACCTCAACGCCCTCGTCGCCAGTGCCTGCCATCTGCTGCAAACCGAAAGCCCGCAGCCCCTGCAGATCGAGCTGCGCCTCGGCGAGCTGCCGCAACTGGCCGGCTACCCCGCGAAGATTTCCCAGGCCACCTACAATGTGCTGGACAACGCTGTCAAAGCCATCGCCGCCGGAGGCAAGATCCGCATCACCAGCAATACCGACGAACACGGCCAGATCCAGGTGATCGTCGAGGACAATGGCTGCGGTATCGCCGCCGAACACATCCCCCACCTGTTCGACCCCTTCTTCACCACCCGTGACGTGGGTGCCGGCACCGGCCTGGGCTTGACCGTCGCCAGGGAGATCATGAATGCACACCAGGGCGAAATCCTGGTCAAAAGCCAACCCGGTAAAGGCACCCGTGTAACGCTACGCTTTCTTTGTCGCTAAGGAGCCTCATTCGTGGCAAAACGCTATGCATCGCTGTTCGTCGGCACGGCTCCCCCGGGCGAAAGCCATACCCCCCCTGCCGACAGCCCGTACAGCCTGCTGCTGGTGGACGATGAACCGGGCATACTCGCGGCCCTGCGCCGCGTGTTGCACCGCGAGAACTATCAATTGCACTTCGCCCGCAACGGCGCCGAAGCCCTGAAGATTCTGGCCAGCCAACCCATCCATCTGATCATCAGCGACTTCATGATGCCGCAGATGAATGGCAGCGAGCTGCTCAGCCAGGTGCGTGAGCGCTGGCCCGGCACCATTCGCATCATGCTCACCGGACACGCCAATACCGAAGCGGTGATGGGTTCGATCCAGGGAGGGGCGGTATACCGCTTCATTCTCAAGCCATGGAACGACGACGACCTGCGCCTGACCATCGCCCTGGCGCTCGAGCAATACGACCTGAAACAGCGCAACCGAGCGCTCGAAAAGGAAAACCACAAGCAGCACCGCGACCTGGAAACCCTGGCCAAGCTGGGCGTCACCAACCGTAGCCAGCTGGCGATCATGCTGCACAAGAAAGGCCTGCTCAATGCCCAGCAGATCCAGCAACTGCACAAGGAAATGCGCGTTCACAAAACCCCGGTGATGCGCCAACTGATGCAGCACGAATGGGTCGACAGCCGCAAAATCTACGACCTGTTGCGCAAGGACCTGATGCTCGAAGAAATCGATCTGCGCGAATTCCAGGTCGATCCGCCGCTGCTGTCGCTGGTGCCGCAGGCGGTATGTACGCGGCAGCTGGTATTGCCGCTGCGCGTGGTCGACAAACGCCTGCGCCTGGCGATGGCCGACCCCATGGACCAGGGACTGATCGAAGAACTCGGCTTCATGACCGGCTTCAGCATTCATCCGCTGCTGTGCGAGCTGACGCAACTGCAGGACAAACTCGACGAAATTTTCGGTACGCCCGGCAACCGCCTTGAAGATCTGGCGACCGTGGTCGGCGACAGCGACCCTTACGAAGGCATCGAGATCGTCCTCGACGATGACGACAATGGCGAGAACCTGGAACAGCTGTTGAGCAGCTCCGAGGAGCCTCCGGCCATTCGCCTGGTCAATGCGGTCATCCTCGAAGCCCTGCGCCTGGGCGCCAGCGATATTCATATCCATCCGCGCACCAAGCAGGTGGTGGTGCGCTACCGCATCGACGGCGTGTTGCAGGACAAGATCCAGATTCCCAGCAACCTGCTGATGTCGCTGGTCTCGCGGATCAAGGTGATGGCCGAGCTGGACATCACCGAACGACGCCGCCCGCAGGACGGACGAATCACGGTGAAAACGCCGATGCGCATCGTCGACCTGCGGATTTCCACCCTGCCAACTATCAATGGCGAAAAGGTCGTGATGCGGGTGCTGGAGCGTCAGTCGGCCGCCCAATCGCTCGAGGATCTGGGCCTGTCGGCGAACAATCTGCGGCGCCTGCTGCATGTGGTCAGCAAACCTCAGGGCATCATCCTCGCCACCGGCCCCACCGGCAGCGGCAAGACCACCACCCTGTTCGCCCTGCTGCAACACGAAGCCTCGTCGGAAAAGAATTACGTGACCATCGAAGACCCGGTGGAAATTCACGTCGACCTGGCCGGACAGGTGCCGGTGCGCGAACGTATCGGCATGAGCTTCGCCAGCATCCTGCGCGCAATCCTGCGCCAGGATCCGGATGTCATCCTGCTCGGCGAGATCCGCGATCACGAAACCGCCGATGTGGCCTTCCATGCCGCCCTCACCGGCCACCTGGTGTTTTCCACCCTGCATACCAATTCGGCCGCGGCGACCATTGCGCGGCTGTTCGACCTCGGGCTGAAACCCTATGTCCTGGCCTCCGCGCTCGAGGCCATTGTCGCGCAGCGCCTGGTTAGGCGCATCTGCACGCACTGCCGCGAGCCGGTAAAGCCCGCCGAAGAGCGTTTGCGCAGCCTCGGCCCGGAATTTCTCGAAGCGGATATGCAGTTTTACCAAGGCAGCGGCTGCAGTCATTGCAACCAGGGCTACAAGGGCCGGGTCGGCATCCACGAAGTGCTGACCATGAACGACGCGCTGCGCGACGCCATCTCCCAGGGGGCCGGCGCCATGCAATTGCAGACCCTGGCCCGCGAGCAAGGCATGACCACCCTGCTCGACGACGCCCGGGAAAAAATCCATCTAGGCCTGACCACCGTCGAAGAGGTATTGCGCCTGCTCGGTCCTCAAGACCTTCAGAATTAGCCGGCAGGCGTCGCGGGGGCATATCAAGTTGGCGCGATCGGGGTTGCCCATATAGACAATAAAATCCAGAATGGAATTATTATTCCAAATCCTGGAGCCCCCCCATGTCGATCACGCCCTACGTGCTGCACCATGCCGAAGCCGAGCAGCTGCTCGCCCGAGTCGATGTTCACCAGACCATGCTCGGGCTGTTCCGCAGCCTGGCCAGCGGAAGCGCCGTGCAGCCGCCGCAGCAGTTGGTCGAGTTCCCGCAGGGCGCCGGCGACTTCATCAACTACCTGGGGGTGCTTGCCGACGCAGGCGTCTACGGAATGAAAACCTCGCCCTATATCGTGCGCGAGCAAGGTCCGTTGATCACCGCCTGGACCTTGCTGATGTCGATGCGCAGCGGCCAACCGCTGCTGCTCTGCGATGCCGGGCTGCTGACCACCGCCCGCACCGCCGCCACCACCGCAGTGGCGGTCGATGCCCTGGCCGCACCAAACGCCAGGCGCCTGGCGGTGATCGGCTGTGGCCCGGTGGCCCGCGCCCATGTGCACTACGCCAAGGCGCTGCGTGAATGGCAAAGCATTCGCCTGTATTCGCCGCGCCTGGCCGACAAGAGCGACGCCGAATGCGCCGAACTGCAGCGCCTCGACCCGCGCCTGACACTGTGTGCCAGCCAGGTGGAGGCTGTGCGCGATGCCGATGTGGTAATGCTCTGCACCTCCTCGGGCACACCGGTGCTCGACCCGGCAGCCTTGGATAAACCGGCCTTGATCACCTCGATCAGCACCAACGTGGCCCGTGCCCATGAAGTGCCGCCGGCCAGCCTCGCCGGCATGGATGTGTACTGCGACTACCGCGCCACCACGCCTGGCAGTGCCGGCGAAATGTGCCTGGCACGCGAGCAGCACGGCTGGGACAGCGCGCTGATCTGTGGCGACCTGGCGCAATTGCTCAATGACGAAGCCCCGCGCCCCGCCTATCGGCGCCATGCCTTCTTCCGCTCGATCGGCCTGGGCTTGGAAGATATCGCCCTGGCCAACGCCCTCTATCAGCTCAAGCACGCGGGAGCGCACTGATGCAGCACACCGAGTACCTGATCATCGGCGCCGGGATCGCCGGGGCTTCGACCGGCTACTTTCTCGCACCTCACGGCAAAACCATCGTCCTGGAACGCGAGCAACTGCCCGGTTATCACTCCACCGGGCGCTCCGCCGCACTCTATACCCTGGCCTATGGCACGCCCCAGGTGCGCGCGCTGACCGCAGCCAGCCGGGCGTTCTTCGACGCGCCGCCGGCAGGCTTCGCCGAGCACCCGTTGCTGACTCCGCGCGGTGAACTGGTGGTGGATTTTGCCGGCGACGCCGAAGAGCTGCAGCGCCAGTTCGACAGTGGCAAAGCCAGCGTGCCCGAGATGCGTTTGCTGACGGCCGATCAAGCCTGCGCGCTGGTGCCGGTGCTGCGCCGCGACAAGGTACATGCCGCGATGCTCGATCCCAGCGCCGCCGATATCGACACCGATGCCCTGCACCAGGGCTACTTGCGCGGCATTCGTCAGCAAGGCGGGGAGATCCACAACCAACGCGATGTGCTGGGCATCCGCCGGGATGGCGACGGCTGGCGAGTCGATTGTGGCGTCGAGCAATACCACGCGCGGGTGTTGATCAATGCCGCTGGCGGCTGGTGCGACCGCATCGCCGAGCTCGCCGGAGTGGCGCCCATCGGCCTGGCGCCCAAGCGCCGCGCCGCCTTCACCTTCCAGGGGCCGGCGGCTATCGACTGCCATGCCTGGCCGTGCGTGGTCAGCCTCGACGAGTCGTTCTACTTCAAACCCGATGCCGGCCTGCTGCTCGGCTCGCCGGCCAACGCCGACCCGGTCGAACCCCATGATGTACAGCCCGAAGAGCTGGATATCGCCCTGGGTATCTACCAGATCGAGGAACACACCAGCCTGAGCATCCGCCGCCCCGAACACACCTGGGCCGGGTTGCGTTCGTTCGTCGTCGACGGCGACCTGGTCGCCGGCTTCGATGCGCGGGTACCCGGCTTCTTCTGGGTGGCGGCACAAGGCGGTTACGGCATCCAGACCTCTGCCGCGATGGGCATGGCCAGCGCCGCGCTGGCACGTGGCGAGCCGCTGCCTGAGCACCTGCGCAGCTTCGGTCTGAGCGCCGCGATGCTGTCGCCGGCGCGCCTGAGCAACTGACACCGCACCGCCCGAGGATGACGCCTCGGGCGCTTTGCGGCACACTCGCAAGGCCGCCCGAGACTCAAGAGCCCACGAATGACCCCACCCCGCCACGATCCCGCGCTGGACAACTTCCGCGCCATCGCCGACGCCATCGCCACGCTGTTCTTCCCCCATGCTGAAGTGGTGTTACACGACCTGCGTACGCAGAAAGTCGACTACATCGCCAACAACATCTCCAAGCGCGAAATCGGCGACGACGCCGCGCTGGAGGACCTGCTCAGCGAGGGCATCGACGAGCGCAACATCGGCCCCTACGAGAAGCTCAACTGGGACGGCCAGAAGATCCGCTCGGTCAGCACCGTACTGCGCGATGGCCATGGCGTGCCCATCGCGGTGCTGTGCATCAACCTGAATATTTCGCTGTTCGAAAGCGCCAGGCAGGCGCTCGAACTGTTCCTCGCCCCCGGCAGGCTGATTCCGCAACCCGACGCGCTGTTTCGCGACGACTGGCAGGAACGCATCAATACCTTCCTGCACAATTGGCTGCGCCAGCGTCAGCTCGGCCTCAACCTGCTGACCCGCGAACACAAGCGCGAGCTGGTCGAAGCGCTGCACGCCGAAGGCGCATTCAAGGGCAAGAGCGCTGCCAACTACGTGGCCAATGTACTGAACATGGGCCGCGCCACCGTGTACAAACACCTGAAAGAGATCAAGGGCGACGCCTGAATCCTGCGCCCTTCAGCCACGACACCAACGCCTGGCAAGAGGCCCGGTCCTCCAGACGCCGCACAGCAAACTGTAGGAGCCAGCTTGCTGCGGCCCGGCGTTCCGGCGATGCTTTTGATCTGCAAATATCGCCAGCAAGCTGGCTCCTACAACCTCCGCAACAGCCGCGCTGTTTGAACCGGCTTTGGCCGGATCAATGGCATCGTGTTTTAACCAAGAGTCCACCATGAACGAACAGATTCCCTACGGCGTGGGCGACGCCTCCTATCGCGCCGCCGGTGGCATCGACGGCCTGCAACGGCTGGCCGATGACTTCTACCGGCTGATGGACGAACAGACCGAAGCCGCCGACCTGCGCAGCATGCACGCGGAAAACCTCGATATGGCGCGCGACAAGCTCGCCAGTTTTCTCAGCGGCTGGCTCGGTGGCCCGCGCCTGTTCGCCGAGAAATACGGCGCCATCTCTATCCCGGCGTTTCACGCCCAGTGGCCGATCGACGAACGCCTCGCCGATACCTGGCTGAACTGCATGGCCCAGGCGATCGCCCGGCAGCCCTACTCGCCGGACTTTGCCGAATACCTGCTGAGGCAATTGCGGGTCCCAGTCCAGCGCATCGTCCAGGCCAGCCAGAACCGCCACCGCGAAGCCTGAACACAGCCAAAGCGGCGCCGCACGAATCCCGGCGGCGACAAGGCCGTCGAAACCACGGAAATCGATACGCTGGTAGTCGGCGCCGGCCAGGCGGGCATGGCCCCGAGCGAACACTTGAGCAAGCTCGGCGTGCCCCACATGGTGCTGGAACGCAAGCGGATCGCCGAAGCCCGGCGCAGCGGCCGCTGGGATTCGCTGGTCGCCAACGGCCCGGCCTGGGACGACCGCTGTCCGGGCCTGGAATTCGACGACCTGGCGCCCGCGCTTTCGCATCGAAACCTCGAACGGGGTGATACACCCGACGAATTCGTCAGCCAGGCGCAACTTGATGGCTGCAACGCCATGCTTAAGCGCTTGATCGAGTGGTTGCGGGAACGGGCCTGAATGCGGGTCTGCGGATTGAGCGACGCGGATGATCAGCCGCGCCAACCAAGCAAAATAGCCAAAAAATTCGCGTTTGTCCGCATATCAGACTTCACTGCGCGATGTATTGGAATTGCGCCTGCGCCTTTTCAACGGCGGTACGAACTTCATCTTTCTGGGCTTCGCCACCAGCGTAGTAAACACGCATACCATTCAAATCGAGCGCATCAAACGCATTCTCAATAATGGCCAGGTCGAGTGAGGTACCTGCACCAATAATTAAAAAACCACTGTCACCTGCAGCCTTTGCCTTTAGCAGTTCCTGTTTAAGTTGTGATGCATTGGCACCACCGCCTGCAGCAATCGCCAGATTGTCAGCGATCAGGCCATGACTGAGGATTTTTAGACTGGGTAAGCTGACCTTGCTTTGGCCCGCTGGAAGCGTCATTACATGCGCTGATGCGGCTTCCGCAAAAATCTGCTGATCACTTTTGCCTTGGGTTGCACACCCGGCCAGCATGGCCAGAAAGGACAGGGCTACTAACGATTTCACATTGTTCTCCTTGTGGAATTTCATCTTGGTCAGGGACGTAGCGCCAGACGGCGCTTGGCCTTGTAACAGTCATTGATGGCGACGGCCTTCTCGTAGAACGCGCGGCGCTGCGAGCGATTGCTGTCACCTTGTAAGCGATAGATTTCTGCCTGGAAGTCGCCACTCCCGCCGTAGAGAAAACCCATGCCGGTCGGCATCTGCTGACGACACTCAAAGAACACAGCAGGCTGCGGATAGTAGCGCTCATACAACGGCCGGCTGGCGCCCATATTCGCAAGGGCCGCCTGGTATTCGGCTGTCTGGGTAAACTCGGAGCACCAGCTCGAGGCGAGTAATGCAGACGGGGCAAAGCCGTGGATAAGGCTTTGTTCGATCAATGGGCAGGCCTTTTGCGACGCTGCACCGTTCGAATCAACCAACAGGTAGATCAAAGCCAAGCGATATTGCGCAACGGGGTGAGCCAACGCGGCTGCCTGTTCCAATAAGGGCACGGCGGATCTAAGCAGAAGACCCGCCGCTTCGATCAGCACCACCGCCCGTTGCTTTTCCTTGGCATCGGCCGTAGGCGTGTTGGCAGGCACGGCATCCAACTTGTCGCCCGCCTGTTGCAGATAAGGCAGCGCCTTCTGGTAAAGGGCTTCACTTTGCGGGTCTATCGTAAAGGGCTGTGCCAGCGATAGGAGTGGAAACAGCCCAATCAGCAGGATACCCATCTGGCGATAACAAAACATTGATACATTCCTTGTGGGGTATGACTTGGGATTTGAATGATCACGCCGAAGCAAAATCAATCGTGGCCTACCCTCTATCGTTAGTGCCAAGGTAACGAATCACCAGGACTTACCACATAAAACACCGGCTCAGCTTTATGCGTCCATGCACCTTGACCTGCTAGCTGTCATTACTCGCATGAAAAGCTTGAGATTTATATACACCGTTAACCAAGAGCAACGTAATAAAAGCCAAGAATATCGCAGCCACATCGGATATTTGGTACAAAATATTTGCCGTCTGTAGCTCTGGTATATCTTTAGCAGAGAGTGATATACGAAATACCGCTTGCCCGATAAAGTTAGTTGCCAACCAAAAAAACCACCACCAAGGCAGGATTGCACTTACCTTGGCTTCCTTCCAATTACCTGGATCACTACTAGCTTTCCAGATTTCTTTCATTGCCTGGTAGGGCTTCCATAACGTAGCTACTGGGATAAAGTACCACCCGATAGACCAGCCAGGAGTAAACTCCATGCCCTTGGCTCCAAGCTGCCTTGCATTGTAATTTGCACGATAAATCCACTTAAGAATCACTATACCCGAAACAATAGAAACGGCGAGATACACCATAGCGATAATAGCTTGTCTTGCATCATTAGCTTCTCCATCGGCGACAGCCTGCCCATGCGATGTATAAATTCCATTCTCATACGCGCTCAACAATTGATACTCCATGGCCCCTGAGGCTAGGGAAACCACCGCAACGATAATTTGTGCAAACAAAAAATATCTCACCCACCTGATAAGCGAGTCTGAATTTATAAAATTACCTTTATCTTCCGACATCTATTAATTCTCCTTATGACAACTAAGATTGCGATAATATTAGCTTTACGAACAACGAAACCAGATCAATTCGACTTCTATAACTAGCGCACCTTACCAAGTAGAAATATGTTCATTTTAAGTTACACCCACACCATAGACAATTCTTTCTAGCAATGCCAAATACAGGGACTTTGCTACCAAGAGAAAATGGCGAATGGTTGCATTTTGGGCACCTTAATATATAGCTTTTTACCGTAAAATAAAGAAGCACCCAGAAAACCGTGCTTACTACACATATAGTATTCACCCACCTATTCATGGATGGCCATACCAGCACAAATACCGAAACCATACATACATAAACGACAAAAATCTTTATACCTCGCCCGAGTACTGATTGAAATTCCTGCTCTCGCGCATACCACTCGAATTTCACTATTGAACCATCCAATTTATTATTATTTTAATTATTTTTCAGGCATTGCATAGTACTCTGCGGCCCTTTCTTCCCATATTTAACCATGCTACCTAATGTACAACCTTCTACATAACTGGCTGCAAAAACCTTATGCTTCTCAGTGGACTCGCCGTAAGCGGCGACAAATTTCTCATTACAAAGATAAGTTTCCTTTCTATGTATTTTCACACACTCATCCACGGTAGCAGATAGGCAATTTTGAATTATTGATGATTGGCAGAAATGAATTCTCGAAGCTTCTATTTCAGAGGATACATTCGAGTACCTTTCATCATCCAAGTCAGATATGTGCCTTTCATATATTGGCGCATACGAAGACTCTTGATCTGCGAGCGGGGTCTGACACGCAGTTAGAGTAAGTAACATAGATAGCGGTGCAATTATTCTCACGAAGTAGTCCTTTCTTTTTGGCGCCACTGCGATACCGAAAAACTAATATAACCTCCCGATTGAGCGGCCGAAGTGGCGCGCAGTGAATCGAAGGTCGGCTCGAGCCGGTGGTTAGGGTTCATTATTCGCTTGGCTTCCGCATTTTCCGCGTTATTAGCACTGCACATAAATCCAATATTGAGTCGATATACCTTGTTCGCTCTGCCTTTGAATCTACAGGACCAAAGTAATAGGGAAACGAACCGCGCCTTGCTCAGCCATCGACGAAAGGTCGCTGCGTTTTTTTGTAAATGCCAAACAGGAAGGAAGGTAACTGGCATCCAGCCTGCGGGGTGCTTCATTGCGTTGTTTGAACGCTAGCCGACAGCGCCTTCAGCCACAAGTATTTTTATGGCTAATAGCCATACCTTTTCGAACGCCCCCATCACAGCGAAGCAAGCGGCGACAAGCCGCGAGTTTGAGGTCGCCGAACGGTTGCGATCAGGTCGATATCTGTCGACTGCGCAATGTTGGCCCAGCCTCTGTGCTCAGCAGCGGCGAGCCTCCAATCCCTGATATCGCCGGCTACCCCTTCAACGCCGCTTCGATGTCGATCTTGGTCATTCCCATCATGGCGTCGCGTGCGCGCTTGGCCGCCGGATAGTTGCCAGGCGCGCGGCAAATGGCCCTCACTGCAACCTGTCCGGCATGCGCGCTCTGGGGTGGCAGCGACGGCGGCCGGGCCAGAAGGCCAGCGGCAAGAGGGCCGGGTTTGCCTCCGCACCCGCCATGTTCTGTATGAACCGTAGATTTTGTCCGCTCGTGGGCTACGTGGCCGACTATACGTCGGCCGCGACGCGTGTCCGCTCCCGCAGGAATACCGGCAGATCGTTAGCCGGCAGCATGGCCGGCACCTGGTACATCAGATCGCCGACGAAGCCCCGGTGATAGGTGCCGTGGTTGACCACGTGCATCAGCATTTCCAGGCGCGACATACAGCCCTGGCCGCCGTCGACAAAAGCGAATTCCACCAGCTCGGCCAGTTGCGCATCCGTGGTCGAGCGCGTGTAGTCGATATACCAGCGGTCCATTGCGGCCTGCGCCTCCCACAGTTCGTCGAGCGGGGGATGCTCCGGGGTATTGCGCGCGGTATATCCATGCGCTTCGCCCAGCAGGTGGGCCTTGAAGATCGCATCGATCACATACACGTGGTTGAGCGTATGCAGCATGCTGCCGAAACGGGTCGGTCGCTGCTTGGTCGCCTCGCCTGGCGCCAGAGCGTTGAGCGCAGCAAAGGTGAGGTCGTTGGCCCAGGCCTTGTATTGAACGAGCAGATTGATATCGAGCACGGTGTTTGCCTCCCTGCGGCAAAAATCGGAAGTGCGCGCATGGCCGGCTATCTCCCGGCTTTGCCTCGCCCGCCAAGGTATACAACAGCAGCCAAGGCCGGTCGACCGGAAAACCGCGGTCCCAGGGCGAATGCCCCCCCCTGCGGCAAGCTATTGGAACGGGGGGCAAGGCGATTTCGCCTGTCTACGCTCAATGGCCAATCGCCCAGCGGAAAAATTTTGTGTAACGTTTGATCCAAAGAGCTGATCCTCAGCTCTGTACACAGGATACGGGCGCTCCGGCACCAGTACCGATGGGGAGTTACCGCAATTGCGCGCTTGGCGTATTGGCTGGCAGGCGATGATCGAGAAGAACCGGGCCTTTGCGCCCCAGTTGCTCGAGCAGAATATGCGACGCCTGCTGTTTGCCGCCCCCTTGATTCCGCCGATCAACCTGATTCATCTGTGGGTGTTCTGGCAGCGCCAACCGGCTTCAACCAGCGAGGCGCTATGGCGCCAGGGCATTCTTGCGGCGCACGCCGGCATGTTGGTGTTCTTCAGCCTGCTGGGCCTGGTCGCCTGGCGGCTCAGTCGCCGGCCTGACTCGCTACGGCTGCGTCAGGCCTGCGTCACCACTGCGGTCATCGGTACCCTGGGCTTCGCCGCCCTGGTCAGCGCCATCGATCAATTGGTGACCAGTAATATCACCCCTCTATTGACCGGCTGCACCCTGGTTGCGCTGGTGTTTCTACACCGTCCGCTGTCCGCACTTTGGCTGTTCGGCGCCGCCCTGCTGCTGTTTCTGATCGGCATGCAACTGACTCAGAGCAACCCGGCGCTGCTGTTGAGCAACCAGGTCAACGGAGGTTCGGCCTGCGCGATCGGCCTGATACTGGCCTGGTTGCAGTGGCGCAACTTCGTGCAGATCAATACCCAGAAGCAGCGCCTGCAGGCCCAGCAGCTGCTGCTGGAGGAGCAGAATCGCAAACTCTGCTACCTCGCCGAACACGACCCCTTGAGCGGCCTGCTCAACCGCCGCGCATTCGGCGCGATCGTCGAGCGTGAGCTGCTGCGCAGTCAACGTAGTCGGCAACCGTTGTGCTTGCTGATACTCGACCTCGATCACTTCAAGGCGGTCAACGATCGCTTCGGTCACCCGCTTGGCGATGCGGTGATCAAACGTGCCGCCGTGTTACTCAGCAGCCAGATACGCAGCATCGACAGCCTGGCGCGTCTGGGCGGCGAGGAGTTCGTTCTGCTGTTGACCGATTGCGCGCGCGAACACGGGCTGCGCATCGCCGAAAAACTGCGCCAGTTGATGGAGGCGGAATTGAAGGAAGTCGACGGCCAGCCGGTGGAAGTCACCGTCAGCATCGGTCTGAGCAGCCTCAGCGCGGGCCAATCGAGCAATTACGAAAGCCTCTATGCGGCCTGCGACCGAGCGCTGTACCGCGCCAAGCACAGCGGCCGCAACCGCATTGAAGGCGCCGAGGCAACCTGACAAAACCGCAGCCGCTGCGGTTTTGTCATGAGCACGGGGTCAGTCACCGTAAATATCGAAGTCGAAGTACTTGCTCTGAATCCTCTGGTATTCACCATTGGCGCGGATCGCCTGGATGGCGTCATTAAGCTTGCCGAGCAGCTCACTATCGCCCTTGCGCACTGCGATGCCAGCGCCCTCACCGAAGAATTTGGGGTCGGTGAAACTCGGGCCGACAAAGGCGAAGCCCTTACCGTTATCGGTTTTCAGGAAGCCCTCGTCGACCGGGATGACGTCCGCCAGGATGCCCTGCAAACGGCCGGAAATCAGGTCCAGGTAGATTTCGTTCTGCGAGCTGTAGCGCACCACTTCGACGCCCTTCTCAGCCAGCACCTTACTGGCGAACCTGTCGGTGGTGGTCGAACGTTGCACGCCGATGCGCATGCCTTTGAGGTTGCTGAAGTCATCGGCAACGCTGCTGCCTTCCTTCATCACCAGACGCGCCGGGCTGTAGTAGTACTTTTGGGTGAAGTCCACCGATTTGCGCCGTTCCTCGGTAATGGTCATGGATGAGAGGATGGCGTCGATCTTCTTCACCTTCAGCGAGGGAATCAGACCATCGAACTCCTGCTCGACCCACTGGCAATCGGCCTTCATCTCGGCGCACAGCGCATTGCCGATATCCACATCGAAACCGGCAATTTCGCCATTCGATTCTTTGTAGGCGAAAGGCGGATAAGCCGCTTCTATCCCCAGACGCAGCGGTTTCTCGGCGGCGAACAGGTGGGCGGCGATCAAACTCAGAGCGATACCGCTCAACAAGACGAGCTTCTTCATGGCGTTGTTTCCTGCGTTGGGAGTGATTGCCCGCGCGAGCCCGCTATCGGGACGCCGGCGATTGAGGCGGAGATAGAAGCGCAGACGCACGCTGGGTGCGCATGCGCAAGGGAAGCGATTGCCTTGTTGCAGAGCGAGAGGAACATCTGCCGGTCTCTTTTTTTGTAATTAAAATCCATACTGGACTTTAATGTACAAATCGTCAACCGGGCACAAGTCGGCGCCGCCATGGATAACGGCGGGCCACTTTCAGAGTATGGGGAGGCGCCGCGCGAGCGGCGTCAGGGTTTCCGCCAGCGCTCGGCCGCGGCCTGATCGCTGCAGCGGCCCTCGACCCAACGCGGGCCTTCGGCGGTGTCTTCCTTCTTCCAGAAGGGTGCGCGGGTTTTCAGGTAATCCATGATGAAGTTGCAGGCGTCGAACGCCGCCTGGCGGTGCGCGCTGCTGGTGCCGACGAAGACGATCGGCTCGCCCGGCTCGAGCCGCCCAACGCGGTGGATGATCTCGATATTCAGCAATGGCCAGCGTTGCTCGGCCTCGACGGCGATCTTACCCAGGGCCTTCTCGGTCATCCCGGGGAAATGCTCGAGGAACATGCCACCGACTTCACGGCCTTCGTTGAAATCGCGCACGTAGCCAACGAAGCTGACCACTGCGCCAATGCCCAGGTTGGCGGCATGCAGGGCGTTGAGTTCCTGACCGGGGTCGAAGGCTTGAGCCTGGACGCGAATACTCATGTAAATGTTCTCGTGTGGGAGGGGCTTTCGCCGCGACTGATGCTGCCTTTAACCGCCGGTAACGGTTGGAAAGAACGCCACTTCGTCATCGGCCTGCAACGGCTCGGCGAGACTGCACAGCTCCTCGTTGCGCGCGCACATCAGATTCTGCTCGGCGAGCACCTGCCACACCCCACCGCGCCCGACCAGGTGCTGGCGCAGCTGTTCCAGGGTGGCGAACTCGCCGTTCACTTGCTCGTCATCCAGACCCAGGGTCTCGCGATAACGGGCGAAATACTGCACACGAATCATGCCTGCTCCTCGGCCTTGAAGTGGCCGCTCTTGCCGCCGAGCTTCTCCAGCAGGCGTACGTTTTCGATAACCATGCCGCGATCCACCGCCTTGCACATGTCATAGATGGTCAGCGCCGCAACGCTGGCGGCGGTCAGGGCTTCCATTTCGACCCCGGTCTGGCCGCTGAGCTTGCAGGTGGCGCGGATATGCACGGCATCCTCGCCTTCGGCCGCCAGTTCGACCTTGACCCCGGTCAACATCAACGGATGGCACAACGGAATCAGATCGGAAGTTTTCTTCGCCGCCTGGATCCCGGCGATACGCGCGACGGCGAATACATCGCCCTTGGGATGCTCGCCCTGCACGATCATCTGCAGGGTCTGAGGGCGCATGCGCACCCGGGCTTCGGCGGTGGCTTCGCGAAAACTATTGGCCTTGTCGGTGACATCGACCATATGGGCGCGGCCTTGGGAATCGAGATGAGTCAGCATGGGCAGGGGCTTCTCGGAAAGGGATGCCCGATTGTAAACCCTGGGGTCAGATTGCGGCACCCGACAATAGCCGTCGGCCGCGCCAAAACGACCGCGCCGCCCAAGTGGGCGGCGCGGTCAGGACGCAGGTTGGGGTTACATATGGCTTTCGGCGTATTCCGCCAGGATCGAACGCGGTACCCCTTGCAGGGTGATATGCACGCCGTGCTCGAAGTCCTTGAAGCGCTCCGTGAGGTAGGTCAGGCCCGAGCTGGGCGCCGACAGGTAAGGGGTATCGATCTGCGCCAGGTTGCCCAGGCACACCACTTTGGAACCACTGCCTGCGCGGGTGATGATGGTTTTCATCTGGTGCGGGGTGAGGTTCTGGCATTCGTCGATCAGGATCAGGCTCTGCTGGAAGCTACGCCCGCGGATGTAGTTAAGGGATTTGAACTGCAGCGGCACCTTTTGCAGGATGTAGTCGACGCTGCCGTGGGTGTTCTCGTCGTCCATGTGCAGCGCTTCGAGGTTGTCGGTAATGGCGCCGAGCCAGGGCTCCATTTTTTCCGCCTCGGTGCCGGGCAGAAAGCCGATCTCCTGATCCAGCCCCTGCACGCTGCGGGTGGCGATAATCCGCCGGTAACGCTTGCTGACCATGGTCTGCTCGATGGCGGCGGCCAACGCCAGAATGGTTTTCCCCGAGCCGGCGGCGCCGGACAGGTTGACCAAGTGGATATCCGGGTCGAGCAGTGCGAACAGCGCCAGCGACTGATACACATCCCGGGGACGCAGGCCCCAGGCCTCCTGATGCATCAGCGGCTCCTGGTGCAGATCGAGGATCGTCAGCTCGCCTTCGTTAATGCCCTTGATCCAGCCGACGAAGCCCTGCCCGTCGATGATGAACTCATTGACGTGCACCGCCGGCAAGTTGTCGATCAGTTGCACACGGTGCCAGGTACGGCCGTGATCCTGGCGGGTTTCGACCTTGCTCACACGGTCCCAGAACGAGCCCTCCATGTTGTGATAACCCTGGGACAACAGGGATACGTCGTCGACCAACTGGTCGGTGTGGTAATCCTCCGAGTCGATACCACAAGCGCGCGCCTTCAGGCGCATGTTGATGTCCTTGGTCACCAGCACCACGGACATGCCGGGCCGGCGCGATTTCAGCTCGACCAGCTGGTTGATGATCTTGTTGTCGTTGAGATCGTCCGGCAGCCAGGTGATGGGTGCGCCGCTCTTGCTCATGAGGATCGACAGGTAACCGCAGGGGCCACTCTTGTCGCGCTGGATAGGAACACCCAGCTCCACTTCCTCCGGTGTCGCGCTGCCGAGAATCTTGTCAATCAGACGAATCGCCTGACGGCATTCGGCGGCGACGCCCTGCTTACCGGTTTTCAGCTTGTCCAATTCCTCCAGTACGGTCATCGGGATGGCGACATGGTGCTCCTGAAAATTCAGCAGCGCGTTGGGATCGTGGATCAGCACATTGGTGTCGAGGGCGTACAAGGTTGGGGCGGTGGGCTTGGAGCGTCCGTGGTCATCCATACTCGGTCACCTTGTTGTAGGAGCCAAGCGACGCAATGCCAATGCGCCGCGGGAGGGCCGCCGAACGCTCAAGCTGAACGCTGAGCAGATGCACGCAAGATGATGGCTGTGGACGCCACCTGTCTGCAGGGTTCGGCGGTCTTGCCTTATGTATTAACGCAAAATAGATGACATAAAAATGTTTTTTTCCGCATTCCCGGATTTATTCGTCGGTGCGACAAATAGCGCTTGGCGGCCTGCCCCAGCACCGTTAAAGTCAGAAGTCCCACCGGCGCTTTAGCCAAAGAAAAATCGCTTCAGTTCTACTCCACCGCCTCGCAACGATTGACCTCCACGGTCACATGCACCAACCCAGCAATCCCCGCCAGGCGCGCCTTGTAGCGATCCGCCGAACGATCGCCATGGGTCACCAAGCTGACCACACAGGCAAACTGGGCGCGACCGACGCGCCATAGGTGCAAATCGGTCAGTTGGGTATCCGCCTCCTGCTCCAAGGCGTGGCGCACCCGCTCGACGACCGGGTTATCCATCTCGCGGTCGAGCAGTGCCTTGGCGGTGTCGAGCAACAAGCCCTTGGCCCAGATTGCGATGATCACTGCGCCTATCACCCCCATCAGCGGGTCGAGCCAATCCCAGCCCCATAGCAGCCCGCCGAGCAATGCAATTATTGCCGCCACCGAAGTCAAGGCATCGGCCAGCACGTGGACAAAGGCGGCATGCCGGTTGAGGTCGCGGCCATGCGCCCTATCGCCCGGCTCGTGCTCGTGCTCGTGACCATGACCATGACCATGATTGTGGCCGGTATGAGCATGCTCATGCTGGTCGCGCAGCAACCAGGCCGAGGCGAGATTGACCAGCAAACCGATCACCGCCACCCACAGCGCCATGTCGAAGGCGATCCGTTGCGGTTGCCAGAACCGCCACAGCGACTCGAACGCCAGTAGCGCCACCACCATTAGCAACAACAGCGAACTGGCGAAACCAGCCAGCACCTCGATTTTCCAGGTACCGAAGGCAAAGCGCGGATCATCCGCATAGCGCCGCGACATCCAATACGCCAGGGCGGCCAGACCGATCGCCAACATATGCGAAGCCATATGCCAGCCGTCGGCGAGCAGCGCCATGGAATTGAAGGCATAGCCAGCGCTGATCTCCACAAGCATGGTCGCCCCCGTCAGCGCCACCACACGCCAGGCTTGGCGTTCACTGGCGGTTTCCAGGGGCCGGTAGTCGTGGGAAGGCTCCCAGCGCGAATGATCACAATCGGACATGCTTGCTCCTCAGGGGTCAGGGCTTTGAACCCACTACACCCCCGGAGCATTTTCAGGTCAAGCGCGTGGGCATCGAGGCTCGATTGACTGTAGGTTATCCCTCGACGCTGGCAGTATGCAGGGAATTGCTCCAGGACTTGCAACTGCCGGCCATAGGTGCACCTAGCAACTCGATGTGCTCCTTGTAACGGGTGCGCATTGCATCCGTACCCCGTACCAGCGACTCCACCCGCTCCGCCATAAAGCTTTCCATCCGATAGAGGTTGTCGCAGTACGCCTGCCCGGCATTGGCCGGTTTGGCCTTACCGGTCTTCATCCGCGTCACCGCTTTCTCGAATTGGCGTTGCGCAGCGGTCAGGGTATTGCTTTTTTGCGCCGCACTGGCGACCCAACTCAGTAGCTGTTCGATGGCCTGCTGCTGCATCAGATAAGCCTGAACTTCGGTGAAAGGTTCTTCCTGAGTTTGCACGGTGCCATCAGGTAGGACTTGAGTCTTGACGATCGTAAACGCCTGCGGCTCCGCCAATAGGGTATCCAGCAGCGCCCCCAGCGCCTAGGGAATCACCTTGACTAGGCGCTGCCCGTGAGAGCGAACAGTAGAACGAGGGCGATGGTGCGCAGGAATATCAAGACTTAGTACCCATACTTACTGACGAAGTAGGAAAGCGGAGGGTGAGTTTTCTGCCATTCTTCGGCAAAGACTTTCGCTTGCTCGATTTCGGCGGGGGTCATCTTGGCGGCTATTTCAGGCAGAAACTCCTGGGCATTCAGCGGCGACCCTCCCCCCCCATCCAATTTAGCGATTAGCGAAATCAGGCCATACCCCGTAACGAGATCACGCGGATAATTCAACTGATCTGGCATATGAGCCACATAGGAGGCATAGGAGAATACCGCTTTGATATAGCCAGCTTCGGCAGCTTTTTTTATCCAGTAACGCACCGCTTCCAAGTCGTTCCGTTTATAGAGAATCTCCGCATAGGCCATCATCCCTGGCGCATAGCCGCTTTCGGCGGAAGCTTTAAACCATTTTTCTACCGCCTCATCGCGGCTACCAGGCCAGAGGAACCAACCCTCGTCCTGGCGGTAGGCAATTGCCAGCCAGTATTGTCCCTCGCCGTAACCTGCTTCCGCCGATTTCTCCAGCCATTCAAACTCTCCAGTAATATGCTCCAATTGTTTCATCGCCTCAGCATCGCCTTTTGCGGCACGAGCAGTGGCAATATCGCGGGCCATAATCAGCCATTCGACCGGCTCTTTATGATCGGGCGGACAACTGCTCATCACCACACACAAATCGTTGCCTTTATTACCCAATCGCAACATCGCATAGACCTCGCCCTGCTCAGCAGCGGCCTCGTACCACTTCTGCGCCTCTTCGGTGACGTACATGGCATTCAGGCGTAGCGTTTCGGCCAGGAAATATTGCGCCTCGCTATCGCCCGCCTCAGCGGCGATGCGTAACAGGGGGACTGCGGATATTCCCTTGTGTTGCTGGTAGAACATCAACCCCTTGTCCTTCGCGGCCTGCTGCTCGGGCGTGAGTTGCGCCCAGGCGCTGCCCGCCATGGCAGCAAAGAGTGCAAGGCCGATAAGGCGTTTGAGGATCAAAACTTAGAACCCGTATTTATTGACGAAGAAGGACAGCGGCGGGTGAGTCTTCCGCCATTTCTCGGCAAAGACTTTCGCTTGCTCGATTTGGGCGGGGGTCATTAACCGAGCCATTTCTTCAAGCTCTTCCCTAGCGCTCAAGGGCGCATCCCCCCCGCCATCCAACTCCGCGATTAAAGACATGAGCCCATAACTCTTAATCGGATCTGGCTCGATATTAAAAATCTTCTCCTTGTCCAGCAGATTCAGGGAGTACCCATATATCCCATTAATAAAGCCTGTCTCGGCAGCCCTCTTATTCCAATCGAAATAAGCTTGGTAATCACCGCGTTCATAAAGTTGAGCGAGAATTGCCATCATCCCTGGTGGATAGCCGCTTTCGGCTGAAGCTTTAAACCATTTTTCTACAGCCTCCTCGCGGCTGCCAGGCC
The DNA here is from genome assembly GCA_966210435.1 of uncultured Pseudomonas sp. Lineage (GTDB taxonomy): Bacteria > Pseudomonadota > Gammaproteobacteria > Pseudomonadales > Pseudomonadaceae > Aquipseudomonas. Next base: position 51,592 of record CBIHLF010000021.1, read on the forward strand.
AAATAAACGTGCCTCGTCCCTCTTTGTAACGATTGGCCAACAACCATTGCGCCTCGCCGTATCCGGCTTCCGCAGCCTTTTCCAGCCATGCTAGGTCAGCGGTCGCATTATTCATCTGGTACATCGCCACAGCATCGCCTTGCGCGGCACGGGCACCAGCCGTTTCCCGCGCCAGCATCAGCCATTCGATGGGCGTTTTCTGATCCGCAGGACAGTTGCCCATCGCCACACACAGATCGTCACCTTTGCCGGACAACCGCAACATCGCATAGACCTCGCCCTGCTCAGCGGCGGCCTCGTACCACTTCTGCGCCTCGGCGGTGATATGCATGGCATTCAGGCGTAGCGTTTCGGCCAGGAAATATTGCGCCTCACTATCACCCGCCTCAGCGGCGATGCGTAACAGGGGGACTGCGGATATTCCCTTGTGTTGCTGGTAGAACATCAACCCCTTGTCCTTGGCGACCTGCTGCTCCGGGGTCAATTGCGCCCAGGCACTGCCCGCCAGTGAAAAGAAGATCACCAGTGCAACCTTAAGCAAAAAATTCATTATTGCTCCTTAGTAGGGAGTGGAGGGGTCATAGCGCAACCCCTTATGCAGAGAGTTACTCCAGGGCTTGCAACTACCCGCCATGGGCGCGCCTAGCAACTCGATGTGTTCCTTGTAACGGGCGCGCATACGATCACTATTGCGTTCGTCATGGCGCATCACTGGAACATCCATAAAGTCATTCATCCGACCTAGGTTCTCGCAGTACACCTGCCCGGCATTGGCCGGTTTGGCCTTGCCGGTCTTCATCCGTGTCACCGCCTCTTCGAACTGACGTTGCGCAGCGGCCAGGGTATTGCGTTTTTGCGCCGCACTAGCGACCCAGCGCAACAACTGTTCAATGGCCTGCTGCTGCATCAGATAGGCCTGGACTTCTGTGAAGGACTCTTCCTGAGTCTCTACCTTACCGCCGCTACCGACCTGGGTCTTGGTAATGGTAAACGCCTGCGGCTCCGCCAATAAGCTATCCAGCAGCGCCCCAAGCGCTTCGGGGATCACATTGATCGACCACTGGCGCAGCTCCTCGGGCCGCTCATAACGCATGATGCTAAACGCCACCGACCCCGCGCGCCTGCCGGCGATCAAGGCTTGGTAAGTACGCATGGACACGTCGTATCCGGCCAGGAACAGGGTCTGGATATTGATGCCCACCGCCGCCATGGCATTGAGGCCGTAGAGGTAGTCGAAGGCGTCCGGGGTTACCCAGCGTAGCGGGCGGTACTGGTTTTTGTTCAGTTCGCTGCTGAACAGGTGCAGCAGCCAGGTAATGGCCTGGTAGCCCACCACGAAGTTGAATTCGCCATCCACTCCCGGCCCGGCGAATACCGCTGCTTTCATGCGCAGCACCAGTTGGTTGTTCTGCAAGCCCAGGCTGAAGTCGCCTTTCAGGCCCACGCCGACACCGCCGGTTAGATCCGCGCCAAAGCCGGCCAGGGTACACCAGCCGTCGTCCTTGAGTTTGCCGGGCACCGGCGCATGGTGCAGGTCGAACAATGCCTTGGGCGGTGCCCAACTGAGTTCGCCGCTAAGCTGAAAGCCGGCCTGTACCCCCGCGAACAGTTCCAGCTTGGCGCTGGCGGCGTCGTAGTCGAGACCACCAGCGCCGCGCTCCGCGGCCCGGCTAGGGTTCAGGCTCAACTGCCGTTCTGGCAGTTTGGGGCTGAAGTTCAGCTTACCGGCCAGCATCAGCGAGGCGCCAGCAAAGCCCCAGGCCTTGAGCGCGGCGTACAGCGAGAAGCTGCCGACGTTGAGCTTTTGAATATTGTTTTGATAGTCGTAGTAGCTCAGCAGCAACGGCTTGTTGATCGCCTTGGCGCGCGCCGGGTATTCGAACTCACCGATATCCACCTCGCCGCGGGCCAGGTTGATGTCCAGGGTCAGGTCCAGCGAGGCACTGAAATTCGGCGCGCTATCGATGCTCGGCGCCTTGGCCGTGGCATTGAGATAGATATTCGGCTGCGGCGGGGTCAGGCAGCGAATCAAGCGCGCCTGGGGGCTATGGTCGAACAGCCGCAGGCGCTTACGCGCACTGTTTTCGAAGATCATCTGACGCAAGTAATCACCCCAGTTCGCCAGAGCGGCGGGGTCTTGCAGGCTGTCTACTTTAAGTTTTTTCGTGTCCAGGTACGCCTTGAAGCGCTGCGGGTCGAACTCGCCGGCCTCGGTGAACCAGTCGCCCTGATCGTCAATCGGAAAGGCATCCTGGCGCTTCAGCCAGTAGGCGAATTGATCATCCGCATCCAGGCTACGCCCTTCGCCCTCGCCGGCTTCCAGCACTTTGCCGGGCAACGCCCGCGAATCCTCCTTGAGAATCTGCCCGACATCTTCGCCCAGCAGTTTAAACATCTCGCGCACACTCAGATGACTGAGGCGTTGCTGGGTCTTGGCCAGGCTGAACTCGCGCAGGGGGAAGTCGGTACGCACCAGTCGCTCCAGCGGGCGCGGCTGGAACTCTTCTGGTTGCCAAAGCAGATGGCGGGTCGGGCGCAAGCCGGCGACGTTGGTTTTGGCCCTGAGTTTCAGTTCATCCAGTTTGTCCTTCAGCGCGAACCACTGGATCCGCTCGGCTTCACAGAGCCCTCCTGGCGCCGGAGCCTCCTTGCCGGTGGCGGTGATCCAGTCGCGGTGCTTTTTTTCGATTTCCGTTTCAATGGTGCGCTGCGCCTTAAGTGCGCCTAGGTAGCTCTTGAAGACTTTGACACCCTCTTGAATATCCTCGTTGGCGTTGCTCAGCAGTGCGTACTCTGGCAGGGCCAAGCCGTAGTCGGCGGCTTGCAGGATGGCCTGGACGTAGGCCGAATAGTTCAGTTGAGCCTCATGCTCCCTGCGCCACTTGAGCAATTCGTCCAGGCGGATAAAGCATTCGGGCGCGCACTCATCAAGCGCCTTCTGCTGTTTCTGGTGATTCTTGGCCAGGAGCTGGGCGATTTCATCCTGGTCGAAGCTGGGCAGATCCTTGGTCAGCAGTTTCTCGCGCTCGGCCAAGTAGGTCTGGACGATGCGCCGTGCCTGCATGGCCTCTGGCGTGAAGAGCTGCCCGTTTTCGATGGTGTAGCCCTGCGTTTCGGCCACGCTTCGGGCTTTGGCCTCCAGCTTGCGTTTCTCCACACGCAATTGAATCAGGCGCTCTCCCTCGGCCAGTTGTTCGCGCTCGTATTTGTTTAGATCCGCGCGGTCGACCGGATTCATGCCGTTGAGCACGCCGCGAAACGAATCGGCTTCCTCGGCGTTGGCTTCGAGATCGGGATCGTAGGTTTCGATCTCTTCGAGCCGGGCCTTTTCCTCGCCGAGCAGGAAGTTGCTCAGTTTGGGTTCGAGGAAGTAATCCAGCAGGCCGCTGTCGTCGAGACCTTGCAGACGCGTGTCGGTATCGCCTAGGACGACCTTTTGGCTCAGTAAATCCGCTGCTTCCAGCACGTCGTTCAGGGTCTTCTGGCGCAGCAGCCAGAACTTACGCTGGCCGGTTTCATAGAGGATATCGGCGTAACGCGGATCGCAGCCAGGTCCCTGATCATCGCTGAAAGATTCCTTGCAGACCGGCGCAGGCGCGGCTGGAGGATTGAGTTTCAGCACGTCGCCTGCTTGGCTGGCGTTGCCCGCTGACGGCGCAGGCGTCGCCGGGGCTACCGTTACACTGCTCGGCGCGGCGCTGGGCGATTGCGCATCGGCGGGCAGGCTCAGGTTCCAGCCGGCCTGGATCTGGTCGGCGTTACGGACAAAGGGGTTGAGCTGGCGCAGCTCCGCGATGCTGGTGGCATTGCGTTGGGCTATATCCCCTAAGGTGTCACCCGGTTGCACGGTATAGGTTTTTAGAGTCATGAATCACGTTCCCTGTTGGTGAGGCTCCGGGTGATCAATCCGCGCTCAAGGCTTGCAGTTCGGCGACCGCACGGTGCGGTGGCAGCCCTTGGGCGAGAATGGTCACGACCTGCGGTCGTTCGCAGAGCGGCGGACCGCTGAGCAGATCGGCCAAGGCCAGTAGATGGCGCGACTCCTCAAGACCATGCTCGGCCAGGTAGCGCAGATTGGCGATCAATCGCGGCAGTTGAAGATCATCGGGTTTATGGAATTGCAGCGGATGTTGATAGACCCAATAGCTCCAGCGCAGTTCCTGGCTGGCAGCCAGCATGTCCGGGGTCATCGTCAGGGGGGAGTCGGCGAGAGCCTGCTCGCCAAGAGGCGCGGCCCAATTGAGCCATAAGTCTTCCTCGCCCCGCCCTTGGACGGCAGGGCTGTATACCGCTTCCCAAGGGCCATAAAGCACAGCTGCTTGCTCGCCGCCAGCCAGCGAGCAGCCGGCCCAGACCGCGGGATCATAATAGCGAGCCAGGCTGAAGCCCCCGGCATCCTTGACCTTGAGCAGATGACGCGCCTGGCGTAACCCCGCCTCGGCGCCTGCAACGCCGATGACGATGCCGCTGCGCTGCTGTACGCACAAGCGCGCCGCCAGCTCGGCCGCTTCGCTGTCTGGCTGGGTCACCACCCAGAGCGGGCTATGCTCGAGCAAATCGGAAAACTCGGTGTCCTTGAACAGCGCCTCGACCAGCTGTGTGCCTGGCAGATCATGCAGCTCAATCTTTGCCCGCGGCTGGCGAATGCTATCGATGATGAAGCACAGCGCCCCATGGTCGGGTTGCACCGCCTCTTTCAGGGGCTGCGCTGGTTTTGCCAGAAAAGCGTTCAACCATTCAGACATGGGCAAACCTCCATCGTGCAAACGCCGTTGGATTGTTTGCCACACATACGAACCAGGGGTTTACCGAGCCGGCTGTTACGTAGAAACAAATTGGGCAAGGCGAGTTGAGGCAACTCCCCCGCCTTATCCTTATCCGCCGCCCACGGAATCACCGGCGCGAGGATCTTAATGCCCGAGCCCTTACCCGGCCCGCCGCCCGAATTCATCTTGATCGTTGCGCCGCTCAGGGTGACGCCGCCGGGGTCGAGTTTGAGGAAGCTGCCGCCGCCTACTGCGGTGAGTTCCATGCCGGCGTCGATGGTGACTTTGCTGCCGGCGTAAAAATGAATTTCGTTGCCGGCTTCGACGAATTGGCCAACGCCGACTTTTACATGCTGGGTGGTGGCGACGGTGAGGTGGTCGTTGCTGCGCACTTCGGTCTTGCGGTCGGCATGGGTGGTGCGGTGTTCTTCGGCCTGGAATTCGCTGTAGCTATTGGCTTCGACCGTGTCGTGGCGTTCGTTGCCGACGCGGATTTTCTGGTCGTGTTCGATGTTTTCGTCCCAGTCGCGCTCGGCGTGCAGGTAGATCTGCTCTTCGCCTTTCTTGTCCTCGATGCGCAGTTCGTTGTAGCCGCCACCGCCGGGGCTGCTCAGGGTTTTGAATACCGAGCGGGTCTTGTTGGCTGGTAGCGGGTAGGGCACCAGGTGTTCGGCGTGGTACAGGCAGCCAGTGACCAGCGGTTGGTCGGGGTCGCCTTCGAGGAAGGTCACCAGCACTTCCATGCCGACCCGCGGAATGGCGATGCCGCCGTAGCGGTCGCCGGCCCAGCTTGAACTCACACGCAGCCAGCAGCTGGTTTTGTCGTCGCCCTGGCCGTCTCGATCCCAGTGGAACTGGACTTTGACGCGGCCGTACTCATCGCAATGAATTTCTTCGCCCTGGGGGCCGGTAACCACTGCGGTCTGGCTGCCCAGTACCTTGGGTTTCGGGTGTTCCAGCAACGGGCGGAAGGGAATGTCCCAAGGCGTGGCGATGAAGCGGTTGCGGTAGCCTTGGTGGAACGAGTCGCCTGTAGGACCCTCACCCCCGGCCCCTCTCCCGGAGGGAGAGGGGAGGTCTAGCACCGACTCTTCCAGCACCTGGGGTTGTTTGCCTTCATGGACCACTTCGGTGAGCAGCCAGAGGTCGTTCCACTGTTCGCGCGGGTGCTGGCTGAGGGCGAGGAAGTGGCCGCAGCTAAGGCTCGCGTCGCTCCGGCCTTCGGCCAATTCATAGTCGCTGCGCAGGCGTTCCAGGGCGCGCTTGGCCAGGTGCTTGCCGCGCGGGCGCTCGGTGAAGCGACCGGGATAGTCGTAGGCCTCCAGCGTCGGGTAGAACTCGGCGCTGTAGCTGCCTTCCATCACCAGCCTGGGCTTTTCAAAATCGTAATCTCGATAGCTGGCCTGGGTGCTGCGGGTTTCCAGGCGCACGCCGAAGGCGCGCACCACTTCACGGTCGGCGGCCAGGCCGGTGTCCTGCTGGTAGGCCAGTACCGGCAGCTTGGGGAATACCGTCTGGTCGTCGCCGAACACCAGCACGTGACCGCTCGGGCTATGCTCGAAGAAGAACGAGATTCCCTCCTCCTCGCACAAGCGCTGAATAAAGTACAGGTCGGACTCATCGTACTGCACGCAGTAGTCACGCTCGGGGTAGATCGAGCTGAGCCGGAAGCGATAAGCGTCGCTCTGGATGCCGTGCTCTTCGAGGATCTGGCCGATGATTTTCTCGACTGTCAGATGCTGGAAAATGCGCTGGTTGAAACTATGGGCCAAATACGTCAGCTGCGGGCGCAGGGTGATGTGGTAGCGCGTCAGGCGTTTGCCGGAATCGCCGAATCCGATGCCATAGATCACGCCATGCACACCCTTGCCGGCCGGGCCGAACCCCAGGTAACAAGGCTGGTTGATCAGGGCTTCAAGATCGATATCTGGCGACTGACTCACCAATTCGATGTCGAAACGGTAGGGTTTATTGAGCGTTTCGCGACCAGTGAATTCGAGCACTTGCAGGTCGGTGGAAACACCTTCGATGGCGAAGGTGATATGCGCTTGATTGGCATCCAGCATGCCTTGATCTCCATCCTTGATTCAGCGAGCCCCGCAGAGTGCCTTGCTCCACCTTCTGGCTCAATACTGGCGGGGTGACAGCATGGTCCAGTTCACAAAAATAAGCGCCCGCATGAGGCTGTTGGCGCACCGGCAGGCAACCCTACAGAGAAGAGCTCGCCGCGAGGTCATGGGCGCCAGGTGAGGCCGCGAGTTCGACGGCGGCGGACGCGGGCGCCAGCCATCGCCGCATGCAAACGCCGCCTCGGTATCGCCGCAGGACAGGCCAAAACACAATCGTTTGCCTTAATAGCTAGAGCACAGGCGGCGCTCGGCCTAGAATCGCCAACGGAACGTTCAGGAGCAGCCCAATATGTTGATGGTGATTTCCCCCGCCAAGACCCTCGATTACCAGACACCGCCGGTAACCCAACGCTATACCCAGCCCGAGCACCTTGACCACGCGCAGGACCTGATCACCCAGTTGCGCGACCTCAGCCCCGCACAGATCGCCGAGCTGATGCATCTGTCGGACAAGCTCGCCGGCCTCAACGCCGCCCGCTTCGGCAGCTGGACGCCGCACTTCACCCCGGACAACGCCAAACAGGCGCTGCTGGCATTCAAGGGCGACGTCTATACCGGCCTGCACGCCGAGGATTTCAGCGAAGCGGATTTCGACTTCGCCCAGACGCACCTGCGCATGCTCTCCGGTCTCTATGGCGTTTTGCGCCCCCTGGACCTGATGCAACCCTATCGCCTGGAAATGGGCACCAAGCTGGCCAACCCGCGCGGCAAGGATCTCTATGCATTCTGGGGCGAGCGCATCAGCGACTGGCTGAATCAGGCCCTGGCCGCTCAAGGCGACGAGGTACTGCTCAACCTCGCCTCCAACGAGTACTTCGGTGCGGTCAAGCGTAAGGCTTTACAGGCGCGGGTGATCGATACCGAATTCCGTGACTGGAAAAACGGCCAATACAAGATCATCAGCTTTTACGCGAAAAAGGCCCGCGGCCTGATGGCTCGCCATGTGATCAAGCAGCGCCTGCGCGACCCGGAAGCGCTGAAGGCATTCAACGACCAGGGCTATGCCTACTCGGCGGAACACTCCAGTACGGACAAGCTGGTCTTTTTGCGCGACAACGCACCGGCCTGAACACCACCGGTTCCCGCTCGCCGAGAGCGGGAGCCGACCCTCTTATATACCCGCGCAACATGCCCCCTTCATACCCCACCCAACTCGGCCATTGAATCGCTCAACAGGCCCGACATTTAAGTGACGCCAATTAATTATCCATACAATCCCGGCAGATCAATTAACTATATAGCCCCGCGACATTGAACTTCCCGCCTAACTACAAACCCACCAAGTGCCATTACCTCGCCAGCACATTAATAATTATCCCGACCACTCTTTTTTGCTCATTTGTTCGCATTAGCAAAAAAATCGAAGAATGCAAGGAACTATACGAAAAGCCGCCGACTCATACACGGCGTATACATTTATTCATGCACGCGGAGCATGGAGCTAATCATCTGGAGTGAACGGTAGATCAACCGAATTTCAGGCGTTCCCGGTCTAAGCCGCCTCGGCAAAGAGCCCACAGGAGTACCAGGCATGATTCAAAGAAGGCCCACCAAACTCCCGAACTAGAGCCTTCCAGGCTCGCAGTTCAACTCTCAAAGGGCGCGCTGCATATCACAGGCCCGACCAGGCACTCATGAAGTGCCACCAACTTTATGCCACCACGAACGCGCCGGTTTAACTGCGCGCGCTCGAAAACCGCAATGGCCGAATGCCATGCTTTAACTGCGTTAGAAGTAGATGAGGAAAGTGCGATGCGAATCAGTATTTTTGGTTTAGGTTATGTAGGTGCAGTATGTGCAGGTTGCTTATCTGCCCGCAGTCACGAAGTGGTCGGCGTCGATATATCGGCAGCCAAAATCGACCTGATTAACCGCGGTAAATCACCCATCGTAGAGCCTGGTCTTGAAGAGTTGTTGCAACGTGGCGTGGAGTCCGGTTATTTGCGCGGCACCACCGATGTCGCAATGGCAGTCAGGGATACCGAAGTGTCATTTATCTGCGTCGGCACGCCGAGCAAAAAGAATGGCGATCTGGAACTCAACTACATCGAAGGTGTATGTCGCGAAATCGGCTTCGCCATGCGCGACAAGCAGGAACGCCACACCGTGGTGGTGCGCAGCACGGTATTGCCGGGCACGGTGAAAAACGTGGTGATCCCGCTCCTCGAAGATTGCTCGGGCAAGAAGGCCGGCGTCGACTTCGGCGTGGCGGTCAACCCGGAATTCCTCCGCGAAAGCACCGCGATCAAGGATTACGACTTCCCACCGATGACCGTGATCGGCGAACTGGACACTGCTTCCGGCGACCTGCTGGAAAGCATCTACAGCGAGCTCGATGCGCCGATCATTCGCAAGGGCGTCGATGTCGCCGAGATGATCAAGTACACCTGCAACGTCTGGCACGCGGCCAAGGTCACCTTCGCCAACGAGATCGGCAATATCGCCAAGGCGGTCGGCGTCGACGGCCGCGAGGTGATGGACGTGATCTGCCAGGATCACAAACTCAACCTGTCCAAGTACTACATGAAGCCAGGCTTCGCCTTCGGCGGTTCCTGCCTGCCGAAAGACGTGCGCGCCCTCTCCTACCGCGCCAACTCGCTGGACGTCGAAGCGCCGCTGATCGGCTCGCTGATGCGCAGCAACAGCGTGCAGGTGCAAAACGCCTTCGACATCATCGCCAGCTACGACAAACGCAAAGTCGCCCTGCTCGGCCTGAGCTTCAAAGCCGGCACCGACGACCTGCGCGAAAGCCCGCTGGTGGAACTGGCCGAGATGCTGATCGGCAAGGGCTACGAGCTGAGCATCTACGACCGTAACGTCGAGTACGCGCGGGTGTATGGCGCGAACAAGGACTACATCGAGTCGAAAATCCCCCACGTGTCCTCGCTGCTCAATAGCGACTTCGATGCGGTGGTCGACAACGCCGATGTCATCGTCCTTGGCAACAGCGATGAACACTTCGCCAGCCTGGCGCAGCAAAGCCTCGCCGACAAACAGGTGCTCGATCTGGTCGGCTTCATGCCGACGGCATCGCGACCCGGCACCGAAGGCATCTGCTGGTAACGCCCCAACGCGCGGCTAAACAACTCGGTATGGCTCGGACGGCTGGCTGTGCAGTACAGCATCGGCGACCGCCCCTGAGCCATGCCCGGGTGTTGACGGACAGGATTTATGGACAGGCTAAAAACATGCCTTCTCGAGGCCAGCGGCTGGCTTTTCTTCCTCAGTTTTCTGGGGATGCTGGCCATCGCGCTGCCTCGCTCGGTGTTCGACCCCGAGTCGAGCGATTACCTGCTGCTGATCGGTGTAATAGGCATCTGGCGCTACTCCATGGGTGCCATTCACTTTATCCGCGGCATGCTGTTTCTCTATCTGGTGTATCCGTACTACCGGCGTAAAGCCCGCTTGCTGGGTAGCGCCGCCGACCCATCGCACGTGTACCTGCTGGTCACCAGTTTCCGTATCGATGCGCTGACCACCGCCCAGGTGTACCGCTCGGTGATCGAGGAAGCGATCGAGTGCGACTACCCGACCACGGTGGTCTGTTCGATCGTGGAAATGTCCGATCAATTGCTGGTGCAAAGCCTGTGGGCCAAGCTCAATCCGCCGGCGCGGGTCAAGTTGGGCTTCGTGCGTATTCCCGGCACCGGCAAGCGCGACGGCCTGGCATATGGCTTCCGGGCGATTTCACGCTACCTGCCGGACGACCGTGCGGTGGTTGCGGTGATCGACGGCGACACCGTGCTCAGCCCCGGCGTGGTGCGCAAGACAGTGCCCTACTTCCAGCTGTTTCCGAATGTCGGCGGCCTCACCACCAACGAATTCTGCGAGGTGCGTGGCGGCTACATCATGAGCGAATGGCACAGCCTGCGTTTCGCCCAGCGTCACCTGAACATGTGCTCGATGGCGCTGAGCAAACGAGTGCTGACCATGACCGGGCGCATGTCGGTATTCCGCGCCAAGGTGGTCACCGACCCCGACTTTATCGCCGATGTCGAGAGCGACCACCTGGACCACTGGCGCCTGGGCACCTTCCAGTTCCTCACTGGCGACGACAAGTCCAGTTGGTACAGCCTGATGCGCCTCGGCTACGACACTTTCTACGTGCCCGATGCAACCATCAACACGGTCGAGCACCCGCCGGAAAAAAGCTTTATCAAGGCCAGCCGCAAACTGATGTTCCGCTGGTACGGCAACAACCTGCGGCAGAACTCCCGCGCCTTGCGCCTGGGTACAGGGCGCCTGGGCTGGTTCACCAGCGTGGTGCTGTTCGATCAGCGCGTGTCGATGTGGACCTCGTTGCTCGGGCTGACGGTGGCGCTGATCGCCAGCTTCAAATACGGCATCACCTTGCTGTTGATCTACCTGCTGTGGATCAGCCTGACCCGCCTGGCGCTGACCCTGCTGCTGGCCTTCTCCGGGCACCGGATCGGCCCCGCCTATCCATTGATTCTTTATTACAACCAGATTGTTGGCGCGCTGGTGAAGATCTACGTGTTCTTCCGCCTCGACCGCCAATCGTGGACGCGCCAGGACACCAAGCTCGACCGCGGCCTGGAAAGCTTCCAGCAGCGTTTCAACACCTGGTCCTCGCGCTCCATGACTTTTTCTGCCGCCAGTGTATTCGTCGCCGTGCTTTTAGCAGTGGTGTGACCAGAACCCCGATAGGAATTTGCAAACATGAATACAGCAGTAAATCTCAACATGGTTCATGAAGCCGAGGCCCAGCGCCAACACGCCCGGGTCAAACTGCCCTGCAAGCTGCAGTTCCAGACCAAGAATCGGCAGATCGTCGAAGCACAGCTGCTCGACCTGTCGGCCGGCGGCTTCAGCTTTATCGCCAGCCAGGAAATGCTGCAGGTCGGCGATTACCGCAATGGCAGCCTGCAGTTCCTGCTGGACGGCCTGAGCCTGGGCATCGATATCGAGTTCCAGGTGCGCAGCGTCGACGAAAGCCGCCGCATCGGCTGCCAACTGCACAGCCTCAGACCCAGCGAGCAATCGACCCTGCGCTACCTGATCAGCAACTACCTGGGCGGCGAACTGATCAGCACCGGCGACCTGCTCAGCACCTTGCAGCGCGACAACTTCACCAAAGCCCGCAAGAACAAGGCCGGGTCCAGCTCCATGGGCGTTTTCGGCCGCCTGCGCGCAGTGACCATGAGCTTTGCCGTGCTGCTGGTCGGCGTCGCCGCGTTCGCCACCATCGCCCACTCGGTGTACGGCCTGTATTTCGTCACCCATGCCAAATCGGCCATGGTCAACGTACCCAGCCTGCAAGTGACGATGCCCCGCGAAGGCATGGTCAACAGCCTGCTCGGCGCCGACGCCCAGGTCGAAAAGGGGGCGCCCATCGCCTCGTTCTCGACGTCCATGCTGGAGATGCTCAAAGGCCACCTGACCGACGATCAGCTGACCCCGGACAACGTCGAAGCGCTGTTCGGCAAACAGATGCAAGGCACCCTCACCAGCCCCTGTAACTGCAAGGTGGCCCGCCAGCTGGTGGCCGACGGCCAATTCGCCAGCAAGGGCCAGGTGATCTTCGAACTGGTTCCGCAGGACAGCCGCGCGAATATCGTCGCCAGCTTTCCCTATCGCGATCTCGAACGGGCCACCCCGGGCACCCGCGCCAGCTTCCAGCTGGCCAACGAAGACAGCCCGCGCTATGGCCGTATCGTCAGCAGCAGCCTGCACGAGGGCGGCCTGTCCTCGGACATCCGCGTGATCATCGAGCCGGAGCAGACCCTGCCCAGCACCCTGGCCAGCCAACCGGTCGAAGTCACCCTGGACCGCGGCCCGTCGCTCGACTGGATGATCGACAAAGCCCTTGCGGCCGGGCTCTAGGAGGGCGACTTCATGCCGACTCTAGCCCCCCAGCGCTTTGCCGCGTCGTTACTGGCTCTCTCGCTGGCCGCGCTGCTGCCCGGATGCGCCGACCTGCCCGACCAGCGCCTGGCCGTCGCCGCCCTACAGCGCGGCGATACCGCCACCGCCGAACGGCATTTCCGCCAGCTCGCGGAGCTTGGTTATGCCGACGCGCAAATCGGCCTGGCCGATCTGCAACTGGCCGGCGGCAGCCCCGAGGACCGGTTGGCGGCGGAAAAAACCTACCGCCAGGCCCTGGCCCTCGACAACTCGCCGCGCACTCGGGCGCGCCTGGGCAAATTGCTCGCGCGTAAACCCGAGGCCAGCCCAGCCGAACGCCGCGAAGCCGCCGAATTGCTCGAGCAAACCCTGGCTCAGGGCGAATCGAGCAGCCTGATGCCATTGGCGCTGCTCTACCTGCAATATCCACAGGACTTTCCTCAAGTGAACATGCAGAAACGAATCGACACCTGGCGCCAGCAGGGTCATACCGAGGCCGACCTGGCGCAGATCATGCTGTATCGCGCCCAAGACACCTACGACCAGCATCTGGGTGAAATCGAGGGAATCTGTCAGGCCATGATCGAGCAGAACGATGTCTGCTACAGCGAGCTGGCAATCCTCTATCAGAAGCAAGGCAACAGCGAGCAACTGGAACCCCTGCTGCAACGCTTGATGGCCGGCTACCGCAGCGGCGAGATCGACGCGAAACGGGTCGACGACGTCGCCTCGGTACTGGCCGACGACGAGCTGGGCAAGCCCGACCCGGAGAAAGCCCAGGAACTGCTCGAAGCCATCGCCCCCGAGCATCCCGCGGCCTGGGTGAGCCTGGCGCAGCTGCTCTACGACTACCCCGCCCTTGGCGATGTTGACGCCCTGATGGGCTATCTGGACCAGGGACGCGCCGCCGCGCTACCGCGCGCCGAACTGCTGCTCGGGCGTATCTACTACGAAGGCAAATTACTCCCGCAGAACCCGCAAAAAGCCGAGAAACACCTGCGCAAGGCCGCGCCCAGCGAGCCGAGTGCGAACTATTTTCTCGGCCAGATCTACCTGCGCGGCTACCTCGGCGACATCTACCCGCAGCAGGCCCTGGATCACCTGCTCAGCGCCGCCCGCGAAGGCCAGACCAGTGCCGACCAGGCCCTGGCCAGGATGTTCTCCCAAGGCAAGGGTATCCAGCCGGACCTGGTCAGCGCCTATGTCTTCAGCCAACTGGCGCTACCCAAGAACACCCCGCAGACCACCGAGATGGCACGCGATATCGCCGCTCGCCTGAGCCCCGAGCAGCACCAGCGGGCCGAACAGTTACTCAGTGAAGAACGCCAATTGCGCGGCATTGCCCTGCAGCAATCAGCCCCCATGCAGGCACGTAACCCATGAGCAAGGACCGACGGATGAAAGTTAATCGCATTGCCAGCAGTCTCGGCATCGGCGTGTCCTTGCTCTCCGCGAGCTCGGTATGGGCGGTACAGATGAGCGACGACAACTTCGGGGTCAACGTCAAGATCACCGTGCAATCGGAAGACGACCGTGACCTCGGCACCCGCGACGGCGGCGACATCAACGGCATCGGCCTGGATGTGCGGCCCTGGGTCTACGGCGAGCGCGGCGACTGGAGCGCCTTCGCCATGGGCCAGGCCGTGACCGCCACAGACGTGATCGAAACCGACACCCTGGAGTCCGGCGACAGCGACACCACGCAAACCAGCGAAAGCGGCAACGATGGCCGCGTGCCGGACAAAAGTTACCTTGCCATGCGCGAATTCTGGGTCGATTACGCCGGCCTCACCGCCTACCCCGGCGAGCACCTGCGCTTTGGTCGCCAGCGCCTGCGCAGCGACGAAGGCACCTGGCGCGATACCCATATCGAAGCCTTGAACTGGACCTTCGACAGCACCCTGCTGCAAGCCCAGGCCGGTATCGCCGAGCGCTTTTCCGATTACCGCACCGACCTCGACCAGTTGGCCCCGGAAGACGAGGATCGCCTGCACCTGTTCGCCGACCTCTCCCGGCAATGGCGGCCCGGCCACTGGCTCGGCGTCAAGGCCCACCACAGCCGCGATGACGGCGACCTGGCCAAGCCCGGTGAGCGCGTCGACGAGCTGAGCAAGCGCTACACCGGCGACCTGACCTGGCTCGGCGTGCAAGCCGACGGCGACTTCTTCAACCCGCGCTCGACCCTGCCGTTGAATTACTGGGCTCAGTTGACCTGGCTGACCGGCGACACCGAGCAGTTGCAGCAGACCTTCGTCGGTGGCGAGCGCGTCGCTGGCGGAACGCACAACCAGGATGTCAACGCCTGGGCGATCGATCTCGGCCTGCGCTACAGCATCGACGAGGCCTGGAAAATCGGCGGCGCCTATGCCCGCGGCAGTGGCGGCGGCGATGACGACGAGTCCGAGCGTTTCGTGCAGACCGGGCTGGAGAGCAATCGCTCCAGCTTCACCGGCGCACGGGCCCGCATGCACCGCTTCGGCGAAGCCTTTCGCGGCGAGCTGAGCAACCTGCAAGTGGCCAGCGTATTCACCTCCTGGGCACCGAACGAGAACTACGACGCGGCCCTGGCCTACCACCATTTCTGGCGGGTCGACGACAACCAGGAAATCGGCGACAGCGGGATTATCGCACCGCTGCAGAACGGCGAACGCGAGGTCGGCCAGGAGCTCGACCTGGTGCTGACCCGTTATTTCCGCCAGGGCCTGTTGCCGGCCGCACTCAGCGAACAGCTGGACGAAGGTTCGGCGCTGGTGCGCTTTCGTGGCGGCGTGTTCAAGCCGGGCGACGCCTATGCCAGCGATACCGATTCGTTGATGCATCGGGCATTCGTCGATGTCATCTGGAGATTCTGAGGGCAGCGCCATGAACCGACAGCCAAGCAAACTCAAGCGCAGCATCGCCGTCAGCCTGGTATTCGGCGGCGTGCTGGTGGGCGTCCTGCAATGCGCCTCGCCCTGGGTGCAGGCGCAGGAGCGGCCGATCGCCGCCCAGGCGCTCAAACACACCGACAACTACACGGTGACCAGCGCGCCGGTGGAGCAACTGCACCTCGACCCGCCGCAGCTGCCAGACCTGAGCGGCTATACCGCCGCCGCGGTCGAAGCCAAGGTCGACCGCAGCAAATCCGGCACCATCAGCGTGCGCCGCATGGTGCAACAGGATGAACTTAAGGACTTCATCGGCGGCGACGAACGCCTGCGCGAATGGGTAACGCGCCAGCACGGCATGCCCCACGCGATCTTCATCGAAGGGGGTTACGTGACCCCGGCCGATCTGGCCCGGCGCCTGCCGCAGGAGCAGTTTCGCGAAGTGACGCCCGGGGTCTATCTGGCGCGCCTGCCGATCGTCGTGGCCCAAGGCGCCACCCTGCAGGTGGGCGAGCAAACCAAGGAACTGCGCCTGTCCCAGGAACGCGGGGCGTTTCTGGTCAACGACGGCATGCTGTTCATCACCGATAGCAAACTCACCGCATGGCGCGAAGCCGATAACGGCCCCGCGACCTTCCGCAAGCCCGACGAATTCCGGCCGTTCCTGGTGTCCTGGGGGGGCAGCGAGTTGTATATCTCCAACAGCGTGGTCACCAGCCTCGGTTACAACACCAGTAAGTCCTACGGAGTGTCGGTCACCCAGTACACCCCCGGTATGCAGAAACGCTTGAAGCGCCCCGCGCCGACCGGCTGGCTGATCAACTCGCAATTCGTCGACCACTGGTACGGCTTCTACTGCTTTGAGGCCGAGAACGTGGTGCTGAAGGGCAATACCTACCGCGACAACATCGTTTACGGCATCGACCCGCACGACCGTTCGCACGGCCTGATCATCGCCAACAACGAGGTATTCGGGACCAAGAAGAAGCACGGCATCATCGTCTCCCGCGAGGTCAACGACAGCTGGATCATCAACAACAAGTCCTACGACAACAAGCTGTCCGGGATCGTCCTCGACCGTAACAGCGTGCGCAATCTGGTGGCCTACAACGAGGTTTACCAGAACCACTCCGACGGCATCACCATCTACGAGAGTGCCGACAACCTGCTGTGGGGCAACAAGGTGCTGGACAACGCGCGGCACGGCATCCGCCTGCGCAACAGCGTCAACATCCGCCTGTACGAAAACATCTCCGCGGCCAACGGCCTGACCGGCGTGTATGGCCACATCAAAGACCTTTCCGACACCGACCGCAACGTCGCGCTCGACCCCTTCGACACCGAGGTGTCGATGATCGTGGTCGGCGGCAAGCTCGTCGCCAATGGCTCCAGCCCCTTGTCCATCGACTCGCCGCTGTCGGTCGAGCTGTACCGCGTGGAAATGCTCGCACCGAGCAAAAGCACCGGTATCACGTTCGCCGGCGTGCTGGGCGAACGCCAGGACGAGATTCTCGACCTGATGGTACGGCGCAATCTGGCGGTGCTGATCGACCCGGTCGAAAGCCAGGCTGAACTCCAGGATTGAGGAATTTCAACGTGATCGAACGCACTTTCAAAGCTCGCCCCGCGGCCCTGTGCAGCGCCCTGCTGCTGGGTGTAGCGCTCGCAGGCACCAGCGCCACGGCATCGGCCGAAGCATCGACCGCACCGCATTACCAGGTGCAACGCATCGGCCCGCTGTGCCCGCTCGCCCGGGACCCGGCCGCCTACAACAGCAAGTACCTGAGTTTCTTCACTACCCTGGTGCAAGGCCAAGGCGACTGGCTGTTCCGCAGCCGCTACGACCTGCGCACCGACTTCGGCACCACCGCGCAAGGCTATCGCCAGTTCAAGCGCCTGCGCGATGCATTGAAACGCAAGGGCGTGGAGCTGATGGTGGTCTATCAACCGACCCGCGGCCTGGTCAATCGCCAGTACCTTACGGCCGAGGAGAAGGCCAACTTCGACTTCGACCTGGCCAAGCGCAATTACCTGCAGGCGGTCGCCGAGCTGCGCAAAACCGGGATCTGGGTAACCGACCTGTCGCCACTGTTCGACGAGCAGGGCGTGGATACCGACTACTACTTCAAGGCCGACCACCACTGGACGCCGGCCGGTGCCGAGCGCACCGCCAAACTGGTGGCCGAGACGCTCAAGCAGATACCCGGCTTCGCCGATATCGCCCATAGCGAGTACGCCAGCAAGAACATCGGCCTGCTGGGCAAGGACGGCACCCTGCACAAGACCGCGGCGAACTTCTGCGGCACCACTTACGCCACTCAGTACGTCAAGCGCTACAGCACCGAGCCAGTCGGTGAAGCCGACAGCGACAGCCTGTTCGGCGACGCCGACACGCCGAAGATCACCCTGGTCGGCACCAGTAACAGCGGCCCGGCCTATAACTTCGCCGGTTTCCTGCAGCAGCACAGCGGCGCCGAGGTGCTCAACATGGCGGTCAGCGGCGGCGGTTTCGACAGCGCCCTGCTGCAGTACATGAGCAGCGAGGAGTTCCATGAAGACCCGCCGAAAATCATCATCTGGGAGTTCGCCACCCACTACGACCTGGCGCAAAGCAGCTTCTACCGTCAGGCCGTGCCGCTGGTGGACAACGGCTGTGTCGGCCGCCCGGCGGTGCTGCACAACAAAGTAACGCTCAAGCCGGGCGCCAACGAGATCCTGGTCAACGGCAAGAACCAGGCGCCACGGGATCTGCGCGGCGGCGACTACCAGGTCGACCTGCGTTTCAGCGACCCCGACGTGCACGAAGCCCAGGCGACGATCTGGTACCTCACCGGCCGCCGCGAGAAATTCAAGCTGGAACAGAGCGACCGCGTCGACACCGGCGGCCGCTATGTCTTCGAGTTGCGCAACGAGCCGGACTGGGTCGACCTCAACCTGCTCGGCCTGGATATCCAAAGCCCGGAAAACATGCCGGCCAACCTCAGTGTCGAAGCCACGCTGTGCAAACGCCCCAGCGCCCAGGATGATTCCCGGCGCGTGGCGCAACGCCAGTGATGCGGCCCATGGGAGAGACGATGAAAGCCGCCCTTTGCATACTCGCCGCCAGCCTCTGCGCACCGATGCTGTTCGCCGCCGAGCTGGTGCCGCCGGCTGGCTACTACGCGGCGGTACCGGTCACCGATAAAAAGCCGCGCTCCTGTCCGCAGGTGCCGCAGCCGTATACCGCCAAACTGGTGTTCCGCAGCAAGTACGAAGGCTCTGGCAAGGCCCGCGCAACCCTCAACCACGTGTCGGAAAAGGCCTTTCGCGAAAAGACCGAGACGATCACCGAGATGGAGCGCGGGGTCAGTAAACAAGTGACGTATTACATGCGCGACGGTCAGCGCGAACAGCTCGAATGCAGCCTGCACTGGCTGGACACCTGGGCCAAGGCCGACGCCATGCTGAGCAAGGTTTACAACCACACCGGCAAATCGATGCGCAAATGGGCGCTGGGCAGCATGTCCGCCGCCTACCTGCGCCTGAAGTTCTCCCGCTCGCAACCGCTTGCGCCCTACCCCGAGCAAACCGCACGGATCGAGGCCTGGTTCACCGCCCTGGCCGAGCAGAGCGTGCGCGACTGGAGCGACCTGCCGCTGCGCAAAATCAACAATCACAGCTACTGGGCCGCCTGGTCGGTAATGGCCACCGCCATCGCCACCAACCGTCGCGACCTGTTCGACTGGGCCGTGGCGCAGGTTCGCCTGGGCGCCAATCAGGTCGACGACGAAGGCTACCTGCCCAACGAACTGCGGCGCGAACAACGCGCCCTGGCATATCACAACTACAGTTTGCCGCCGCTGATGATGGTCGCCGCATTCGCCCAGGCCAATGGCGTCGACCTGCGCGCGGAGAACGCCAGCGCCCTCAAGCGCCTCGCCGAACGGGTGCTCGCCGGCGCCACCGAACCGGCCGCCTTCGCCCGTAAAACCGGCGAGAAACAGGACATGGAAGACCTCGGCAAACACAGCAAATTCGCCTGGCTGGCGCCCTACTGCTCGCTCTATGACTGCTCGGCGCAGACCCGGGCGCGCCAGGATGAGATGCAACCATTCCACAACTTTCGCCTCGGCGGCGACGTCAGTCAGGTCTTTGCCGTACCCCGACGCGCCGACGACCAGGAGCCGCTACCGCACTCCTGAATTCGTCAAGAAATACAGGTAACCGACAGCACCAACCAGCAACTGCAACACCGTATTGAACAGCCCCTCGTCCGCGGGGGGAAAGGGGGGCTCGCAAGCCCTTGAAGCGCTACTCATGGAGATTGACGGATGGTCTTTTCATCCAACGTATTCCTGTTCCTGTTTCTGCCGATATTTCTTGGCCTGTATTACTTGAGCAGCAATCGCTATCGCAACCTGCTGATCCTGATCGGCAGCTATGTGTTCTATGCCTGGTGGCGGGTGGATTTCCTCCTGCTATTCGTCGCTGTGACACTGTGGAACTACCTGTTCGGCCTGCGCATCGACCGCGCCGGCACGCGCAGCAAGGCAGCGCAGCGCTGGGTGCTGTGGGGCGTGGCGGGCAACCTGGCGACATTGGGCTATTTCAAGTACGCCAATTTCGGCATGAGCAACCTCAATGCGCTGCTCGAATCGGCCGGCCTCGAACCCTTCGTGCTGACCCACGTGATCCTGCCGATCGGTATCTCGTTCTATATCTTCCAGTCGATCAGCTACCTGATCGACGTGTATCGCGGCGATACCGAGCCGACACGCAACCTGATCAATTTCGCCGCGTTCATCGCCCTGTTCCCGCAACTGATCGCCGGACCGGTGCTGCGTTACAAGGACCTCGCCGACCAGTTCACCGGGCGCAGCCACAACCTCGACAAGTTCGCCGAGGGTGCCACGCGCTTTATGCAGGGCTTCGTCAAGAAGGTGTTTATCGCCGACACCCTGGCGCCGCTGGTCGATCACTGCTTCGCCCTGCAGAACCCCAGCACCGGCGACGCCTGGCTGGGCATGCTGGCGTATACCGCGCAGCTGTACTTCGACTTCTCCGGCTACAGCGACATGGCCATCGGCCTGGGTTTGATGATGGGCTTCCGCTTTATGGAGAACTTCAACCAGCCGTATATCAGCCAGTCGATCACCGAATTCTGGCGGCGCTGGCACATCAGCCTGTCGACCTGGCTGCGCGACTACCTGTACGTGCCCCTGGGCGGCAACCGCGGCGGCACCTTCAACACCTACCGCAACCTGTTTCTGACCATGCTGCTCGGCGGTTTCTGGCATGGCGCCAATTGGACCTTTCTGATCTGGGGCGCCTGGCATGGCACCTGGCTGGCGATCGAACGCGCACTGGGAGTGAACGCCGCCCCTCAGTCGTTCAATGCCTTGCGTTGGGCGTCGACCTTCCTCCTGGTGATGCTCGGCTGGGTGATCTTCCGCGCGGAAAACCTCGACGTGGCCTGGCGCATCTACGGCGCGCTGTTCAACCCCGGAATGTTCGCCAGCCAGGGCTGGCGACTCAGCGAACTGAACAGCGCCAGCATCGACGGCCTGCAGATCCTCACGCTGGGGCTGGCCTATGCGGTGATCGCGTTCTGCGGCTTGCGCCAGTTCTACCGCCACCGGCAGCGCAACGCACCCGCCAATGGCCCGGCGAGCGACCTGCCGCGCATGGTCAAGGCGGTACCGGGCGATAGCGCGACCTTGCAGCTCAGCGGCGACATGGTCCTGCAACGCCCGACCTGGAGCGCCACGCTGCCACGTCATCTGGTGCGCGGCGCGCTGTTGCTGCTGTTCTGCGCGTCGGTGCTCAAGCTCTCGGCGCAGAGCTACTCGCCATTTCTCTATTTCCAGTTCTAAGGGAGCCGAGCATGAGCCGTACCTGGCAAAAAACTTACGTCGCGCTGTTCCTCGGCGTGCTGGTGTCGTTATCACTGTGGTCGCTTCGCGGGGTCGCCAGCTACCACCTGCCGAAGACGCTCAGCGTATTCGACGGCGGCCTGGCGAAGACCTTCGAAAGCCATTACGACAAGCAATTCCCGGTCAAGGAGCTCGGCACCAATGTCTGGGCGGCGCTGCAATACGTGCTGTTCAATACCGGCCGTCCTGGGGTGATGATCGGCGAACACGGTTGGCTGTATTCCGCCGAAGAGTTTCAACCGGTCGCCGATGGTACACAGCACCTGCGTGAAAACCTGAGGCTGATCGAAGGCGTACGCAATTACCTGGCGCAACGCGATATACGCCTGCTGCTGGCCATCGTCCCGGCCAAATCGCGGCTGTACCCGGAGTATGTCGGCGACAACCATGTCACCGCCCTGCGCCAGGACAGCTACCAGCGCTTGCACCAGGAAGCGCAGCGCCTCGGCATACCCGCCCCCGACCTGCTCACTCCGCTGCAGGCGGCCAAGTCCGAGGGTCTGCTGTTCATGCGCACCGATACCCACTGGACCCCAAAGGGTGCGGATATCGTCGCCCGCCAATTGAGCGACGCGATCAAGCGCAACTTCCAACTCAGCGGCGAGCCGCAGACGTTCATCACCGAGGCCAGCCAACGCAAACCGTACCAGGGCGACCTGACCCGGTTCCTGCCGCTGGCGCCGCTGTTCGAACAGCTGATGCCCGAACCCGACCAGTTGCAGCGCTACAAGACCCATCTGCCGCAAGCCGACGACGATGCCAACGCCCTGTTCGCCGACAGCGAACTGCCGGTCGCGCTGGTCGGCACCAGCTACAGCGCCAACCCCAACTGGAACTTTGCCGGTGCCTTGCGCGAGCACCTGCAACGCGACCTGAGCAACTACGCGGAGGACGGCCAGGGCCCCATCCTGCCGATGCTTCGCTACTTGCAAAGCGATGAGTTGAACGATGCGCCTGCGCAGGTAGTCATTTGGGAATTCCCTGAACGCTACCTGCCGATGGCTAACGATTTCAGTGACTTCGACGCCACCTGGCTCGCGGAACTGAAAAACAGCAGTACCCGGCAGAACCTGGCGAGTAGATCTCGACACTGAAAGCGCCCACGGGCACCAACCAATGGATCTTTTTCCGCAACACCATGGAGTTATCACCATGCACAAACTCTCCCCCCGCCGCTGGACCGCTTCGGTCTGCGCACTCGCCCTGGCCACCGCGGCTCTGCATGCGCAGGCCAATGAAGCGGCGCTGTACGCCCCGGTTGCGCCGAAAGGCTCGGCGTTCGTGCGGGCCTATAACGCCGGCACCAGCGAGGTGAATGTCAGCGTCGGCAACACCGACCTCAACGATGTCGCTCCGCTGGCGTCCAGCGATTTCAGCTTTCTCCCGGCGGGCAGCTACAGCGCCCATGTAGGCGATGCCACCTTGTCGGTGAAACTGGATGCCGACAGTTATTACACCCTGGTCAATCAGGCCGGCGAGAAGCCGCTACTGGTGGAAGAAGCGCCGTTCGACAACAAGCGCAAGGCGATGCTGCGGGTGCAGAACCTCAGTGACAGCAAGCTCAGCCTGAAAACCGCCGACGGCAAGGCCGTGGTAGTCGACGAGGTAGCGCCCGATGGCCATGGCGAGCGCGAGGTCAACCCGGTCAAGGTCAGCCTGGCGCTGTACCAGGGCGACAAGAAAATCAGCACGCTGAAACCCGTTGCGCTGTCGCGCGGCGAACTGGTTTGCCTGTATGTCACCGGAAACGGCAACGAATTGTCGCCGGTATGGGTCAAACGCCCAGCCAGCGAATAAGCAACCGCCACAAGAGCAAAGACCGACGTCAGATCGGCAGCATAAAAAATACGGCGCCGTCGTTATCAAGGCGCCTTTGGAGAAGTTCCCCTCTGCTCCGTTGCACTTGGAGCATGGCCGCAAGCGCTTCCCGCACGATGCGGGGTTTCACCTAATCAGCATGCATGTACGCATGAACGCTTCAGGAGAACAGACATGATTCCAGTAATTCTTTCCGGCGGTAGCGGTTCGCGACTCTGGCCCTTGTCGCGCAAACAGTACCCCAAGCAGTTTCTGGCCCTGACCGGCACCGACACCCTGTTCCAGCAGACCATCAAGCGCCTGGCTTTCGACGGCATGCAGGCACCGGTGCTGGTGTGCAACAAGGAGCACCGCTTCATCGTCAATGACCAATTGCAATCGCAACACCTTGCCTCGCAAGCATTGATTTTCGAGCCCTTCGGCCGCAATACCGCGCCGGCGGTGGCGATTGCCGCGATGCAACTGGTCGCCCAGGGCCGTGACGAATTGCTCCTGGTGCTTCCCGCCGACCACGTGCTGGAAGACCAGAAAGCCTTCCAGCGCGCCCTGGCATTGGCCACCCTGGCCGCCGAGCGTGGCGAGATGGTGTTGTTCGGCATTCCCGCGCTGCGCCCGGAAACCGGCTACGGCTATATCAAATCCATCAGCGGCAGCGGCCTGCCGGATGGCGTGAGCCGCGTACAGGAATTCGTCGAGAAACCCGACGAGGTCCGCGCCCAACAGTTTGTCGAATCGGGCGATTACTACTGGAACAGCGGCATGTTCCTGTTCCGCGCCAGCCGCTTCCTCGAAGAGCTGCAACGCCATGAGCCGGATATCTACGACACCTGTTTGCTGGCCCTGGAGCGCAGCGCCCTGGACGGCGACACCATCAGCATCGATGCCGCGACTTTCGCCTGCTGCCCGGACAACTCCATCGACTACGCGGTGATGGAAAAGACCACCCGCGCCTGCGTGGTGCCCCTGTCCGCCGGCTGGAACGACGTCGGTAGCTGGTCGTCGATCTGGGACGTGCACGAGAAGGATGCCGACGGCAATGTCACCAAGGGTGATGTGGTGGTGCACGACAGCCATAACTGCCTGGTGCACGGCAACGGCAAGCTGGTTTCGGTGATCGGCCTGGAGAACATCGTCGTGGTGGAAACCAAGGACGCCATGATGATCGCCCACCGCGACCACGTACAGGACGTCAAAAAGGTGGTCAAGCACCTCGACAGCCTGGACCGCAGCGAAACGCAGAACCATTGTCAGGTGTTCCGCCCGTGGGGTTCCTATGACTCGGTGGACATGGGCGGGCGTTTCCAGGTCAAGCACATCACCGTCAACCCGGGCGCGACGCTCTCCTTGCAGATGCACCACCACCGCGCCGAGCACTGGATAGTGGTCAGCGGCACCGCCGAGGTGACGTGCGACGACAAGGTGTTCCTGCTCACCGAGAACCAGTCCACCTATATCCCCATGACCTCGGTGCACCGCCTGAGCAACCCCGGCAAGATCCCCCTGGAGATCATCGAAGTGCAGTCCGGTAGCTATCTGGGCGAAGACGATATCGAGCGCCTCGAAGACGTCTACGGCCGCAGCAAGGCCGAGCCGCTCAAACTCGCCGCTGGTTGAACCACGGGCCGCTCCCCTGCGCGGGGCGCGGCCGACTACAGACGTATCGCCACGCCCGCGGCCTTGTGTAGGATGAACCTCTGTTGATCCTGCACAAGGCCTTTCATCGCCATGTTATTCGGCGCAATTCTGCTCCTGAGCTGGCTGATCCTGCTGATCCGCTACCCCGTCAAAGCCTTGCCCATCTCGCTCGCCGCGCTGCTCGGCCTGGGCCTGGTCAGCGCCTGGGTGCTCTGGCAGGAGGGCCGCGACAATCGTGACCTGGACCACCTGCAGTTGCGCATCGTCTACGACCCGCAGCGCTGTCCGGGCGACCAGCCACTGGCGACGACCCTGAGCAACGGCAGCGATGCCGCCTTGCTGGAACTGCGCTGGACAATAGCCGCGTACCGCCCCGGCGAAAGCACCAACCTGGCGGAAAACCTCTACGCGACGCCGCGCTACGCTGGCCCCGGCAACCTGTTGCCCGGCGCCACCTGGAACACCTGCCTGCCGATGCCGCCCCTACGCAGTGGCTATCGCCCCAGCAGCCTGGAATTTCGTGCCGAGCGGATACAAGGCCGCTTCAGCCACTGACCCCGCACAAGGATGCCCTTATGTCGCAACCCACCGCCCTGATCACCGGATGCTCCAGCGGCATCGGCCGCGCCCTCGCCGAGGTTTTCCAACAGGCCGGCTACCGGGTCTGGGCCACCGCGCGTAAGGCCGAAGACCTGGCCGCGCTGCAAGCCGCGGGCTTCGATGCGGTGCAACTGGATGTCAACGACGGCCAGGCCCTGGGCCAGCTGGCCGAACGCCTGGCCACGGAAATCGAGGGTCTCGATGTGTTGATCAACAATGCCGGCTACGGCGCCATGGGCCCGCTGCTCGACGGTGGCGTTGAAGCCATGCGCCGGCAATTCGAAACCAACGTGTTTTCGCTTGTCGGCGTCACCCGCGCCATGTTCCCGCTGCTGCGACGCAACAAGGGCCTGGTGGTGAATATCGGCAGCGTCTCGGGCGTGCTGGTCACCCCGTTCGCCGGCGCCTACTGCGCCTCCAAGGCCGCCGTGCACGCGCTCAGCGACGCCCTGCGCCTGGAGCTGGCGCCGTTCGCCATCGACGTCATGGAAGTGCAGCCCGGCGCCATCGCCTCGAGCTTCGGTGCCAATGCCAGCCGTGAAGCCGAACAACTGATTGACCAGGCCTCGCCCTGGTGGCCGATCCGCGAGGGCATCCGCGCCCGCGCCAATGCCTCCCAGGACAACCCCACCCCCGTCAGCCACTTCGCCCGCAACCTGCTCGCCGCCGTGCAGCAGAACCAGCGCCCCACCCTGCTACGCTTGGGCAACGGTAGCCGCAGCATGCCGCTGATCGCCGCACTGGTGCCCAGACGCCTGCTCGACGCCGTGCTGCGCAAGCGCTTCGGTTTGAATCGCAGCCTTTGACAACCCAGCAAGCGGATAGCGCCCATGCCTGACTCGATCCCGATGCACCGCCTGGCCCTGAGCGGCATAGTCGCGGCCGTGCTGCTCAACCTGCTGCTGCGCACCTTCGTCAGGCTCGGTGGCGTGCTCACCACCCTGCTGGTCGCCGCCGCCATCGCTGCGGTCATGGCCGCGTGGTTCGCCTGGCGCTATCGCCGCGCGCCCACGACGGGCGAACGCTGGCGCTTGCTCGGCGTGTATGGCGGTGGCTTGGCGCTGTTGTATATCGGCCTGCTGACGATGATGGCGTTGCAGGACAACCCCAGCCCCATGGGCCTGGTGATCTTCGCCCTGCATTACTTCAGCTACCCGTTCTTCGCCTGGCTGTTTTTTTCACGGCACTTTCACAAAGGCCCGCGGTAGGTTTCTGTAGCCCGGATGCAATCCGCGGAAAGGCGGTGCGGGCGACATCGCGCCCCGGATTGCGCCAAGGCTTATCCGGGCTACAGGGCTGGTTGGCGCTCCGTAGGTTGGCGTTAGCGGCGATTAATTCGGTACAAGCACAACATCGCCATCAGCCGCCGCGTAACCCAACAAGGTCGTGATGCGTTGCGGGTGATCGGACAAACCCTCACGCCTCGCGACCATGGGCCGTGGCCGCCAGCTGCGAGGTATCGACCCGCACAAAAATCGAATCGCCGACTGCGGTCAGCAAATCGCCGGCATACACCTCACAGATCACCCGGGTCTTGCGCCCCACCTCACCCTCGACCCAGGCGCGCAGGGTCAAGGGCACGCCCATCGGCGTCGGTTTGATGAACTTGATCCCGAGGTTACCGGTGACGCAGTCGATACGCGGCAGGCTATCGGCCGGGCGATGCTCGGCACGGTAGTGATAGGCCATCGCCGTCCAGTTCGAGTGGCAATCGACCAGCATGGCGATCAACCCGCCGTAGACCAGGTCGGGCCAGCCGCAGTAGTGGGCGTCCGGCAGGTGCTCGGCAATCACCGACTGGCCATCCTCGGCCCAGTGGCTTTTGATCTGCAACCCCTGGTGATTGCGGCTACCACAACCGTAACAGACGCCTTCCGGCGCGGCCTGGTCTTGCAGTGGGAGGTGACTCATGGAGGTAATCCTGTAGTTGATTCGGGTAAGTCCGGGCGTGGCAGAGTATCGCCTCGGACCTAACAGCGCACAGCCCCACAGGACTTGAATAACCGAAACATCGCAGTATCTGGATGCGGGATCACACCTGTAGCCCGGATAAGCGCAGCGCGATCCGGGATTGGCTACCCGAATTGCGCCAAGGCTTATTCGGGCGACCGAAAACTCTGATGCCCCCTGCTACTCGGCAACCCACTAACCGCGCGCGGCAACCACCGGCACCGTCAGCGCCTTGGGTTTGCGAAACACCAGCACGTTGCCGAGCATCACCAGCAGCAAGCCGAACAGCGCGGTGAGCGTCCACTGATAGCCCTCGACGAACACCGAGATATTCAGCGCCACCACCGGAAACAATACCGTGCAGTAGGCCGCCCGCTCCGGCCCCATGCGTCCGACCAGGGTCAGGTAGGCGGTGAAGCCGATCACCGAACCGGGGATCGCCAGGTACAGCAGCGAACCGACATAACGCGTACTCCAGTCGAAGGTGAACGGCGTGCCGCTGAACAAACAGATCGCCGTCAGCATCAGCGCGCCGTAGAGCATGCCCCAGGCATTGGTGGTCAGCGGCTTCAAACCGGCCTTCTGCTGCAGACTGGAAAGTAGATTCCCGGCGGAGAAACACAGCGTGCCGATCAGCGCCAAAGCGATCCCTAGCAGGGTTTCCCGACTGGCGGTGTGCCCGGCCAGTTCGGGCCAGAACAACAAACCCAGACCAGCCAGGCCCAGGGCGCCACCAGCCAACACATTGGCGGCGATACGCTGCTTGAAGAACAACCGGGCGTTCAACGCGTTCCACAACGTCGCGGTGGAAAAGATCACCGCGATCAAGCCACTGGGTATCCACTGGCTGGCGGTGTAGAAGCACAAGAAGTTGATGCAGAACAGGCACAGCCCCTGCACCACGCAGATCAACTGGCCGCGTCTGTCGAGCTTTTGCAGGCGGCCGCTGAGCGCCAACACGGCGAACAGTACTGCCGCGGCCAGGGCGAAGCGATAGACGATGGAAACGGCAACCGCGACCTCGCCCAGCTGCAATTTGATGGCGATCCAGGTAGTGCCCCAGATCAGTACGGTCAACAGATACAACGACAGGTTCATCGCACGACTCCCGGTAGATAACCAAAAGTCTGCGCCGCGCCCGACGCGAACGCTTGCATAAAATTGCGGGTTTTAAGCGCGGTGCGAACGTGAATTTTTTACAAAACAGTGGCGCCGGCCTTGCCTTTTACCTGTACCAACGTAATAAGCTCGGGCCCCTCGCATATCGTCAACGCAAAGGAATTGCATGAAACGTCCCCGCAAACGCCACCTGCTCTTGCTCGCCCTGCTCGCCTGGCTGCTCGCACCGGAGTGGCCGCACATCCCGGTGCAGGGCGCCAGCGCCAAGGATTGGAATCGACTCAGCTTCTGGTTCGAGCCTTGGGGCCGTTCCGGGGTGCACAAGGGCATCGATATCTTCGCCAACCGCGGTACCCCGGTGGTGGCGCCGACCTATGGGCTGGTGCTGTTCCGCGGTGAGATCGACATGGGCGGCAAGGTGATTCTCATGCTGGGGCCGAAATGGCGCCTGCACTACTTCGCCCACCTCGACAGCCTGGACGTCTACCCCGGCCAGCCGCTAATGCCCGGCAAGCGCCTCGGCGCCCTGGGCGATACCGGCAATGCCCGCGGCAAACCGCCCCATCTGCACTACAGCATCGTCACACTGGTGCCCTACCCCTGGCGCATCGACGGCAGCAGCCAAGGCTGGAAGAAGATGTTCTACCTCGACCCGGATCGAATCCTCAAAGGCAACTAGCAGGCCATTCAGCCCCGCGGCCGCAACCAGAAAAGGGCGAACAGCCAACGCTTCCAGCCGCTGGTCGCCGACGCTATCACGCCTTGCGCCGCTGCATAGCGCCAGGCCCAGTTGAGCGCCTGGCGCAGATTGCGCAACGGGCTGGCGCGGTCGCGATACACCACGGCCAGCAGCCCCATGGCCTCCGCATGACCGGTTTCTGCGGCTTGCTGGAGATAGTCGGCGGCCGACTGCCACTCCACCGGATCGGTACGCAGCAGAGTCTCGCCCAGGAAATGCTGAAAATAGCCGACCAGCTCCGGAGTTCCGTCGTCGGCGAAATGCTCGAGGTAGTTCTGCGCGTGGTGCAGGGCTTCCTGCCACAGCCGCCCGGCCGCTTCCTCTTCGCTGTGTTGCTCGGCTTCTTCGACCAGCAATTCGAGCAACGCCCGGGTAGCCGGACCGTGGCCGTCGGAGGCAACGGCGCGCCAGAGATCGCGCGCCTGGGCTTTATCGACGGCGCAGCCGAGGCCATCGCGCCAGCACTGCCCGAGCAGATACAGGCCCTCGATATGTTCGCGCTGGTTGCGCCCGCTCAGCAGGCGCAGCCGTTCCAGCGCCGCGAATGCCTTGTGCGCATCGGGCGTGCCTGTGGCCGGGTCCAGCCATAGGCGGCCCTGCAGCAACAGCAATTGGTAGCCTTCGTCGAAATCGCTGTCGAGCGCCATGGCCCTTTCCAGCCACTGACGGGTTTTGCCCAGGGCGGCAGCATCGCCGGTGCCTTGCAGCGCCAACTCGATCAGGTAGATCCAGGCCGCCGCCGACGGCGTTGCATCGAGCCGCTCGAAACCGCAGGCACGCTGCGCCCAAGCATAGGCTTGCGCCCCATCGCGGCTGGTGCGGGCGAGCGCCAATGCGGCGTCCAAATCGCCCTGAGAATAGCGCCGCTGCCATTCGCCGATGGCGTCTATCGGCGCCGCGCCCGGCCGGATAAACACCCGACGGGTGTTGCCATCCTCCAGCAGCTCACAGGCGTCGACGGCTTCGCCCTTGTCCCAAGCCTCGACCAGCGCCCTGCGCTGGCTATCCATCAGGCCGCGGAGGAAAAACTCGCGATCGCCCAGGCTGCTAAAACGTCCGGCAATCGCCGGCCGTTCCGCCGTCCACCAGCACTGCATCACATAAGGCCGGTCATCCTGCAGCGCCTCGAAGGTCAGCAACAGCGGCTGCTCGGCCAGTGGCACGACGTCCACCGAGGCGTAGCGACCCGGTAGCGCGGGCTCGCGCTTGAGCACATCCCACAGCCGGTAGCGGTCGTCTTCATCGCGTACCGCCAACCACTGCAGGTTGCGGTTGCCCAGGGTCTCGATAGCCTGCTCGGCCATGGGCACGATCTGCTGCTCGGCTTCATCGATCACCCCGGTGCCGCGCTCGTCGGTCACGCGGATCAGCAGGCGCGATTGCTCGCGGCTGCCGCTGGCGATATAGCCTGCGACGTTCGCCTCCTCGGGGGCGGGCGACAGGCGCCAGGAATCGGCCGGCAAAGGCGGCGCGCCAGGCCCCACGCCCAGCGGTTCGATATCCCTATAGCGACACGCGACGCGCCAATCGCCCTGGCTGGGCAGCAGGCCCTGGCGGCCATCCCGGGTGACCCGGTAGATGCCTTCAGCCTCGATGGCATGCACATGGCGGGTGAAGCAATCCACTTCGTCCCATTCGCAGGCGACGACCAACGCCCCCGCCGCATCGACCCAGCCCTGGCGACCCTGCCGCCACACGCGCCAGCCGCGGTTATCCTGCTCTTGCCGATGCTCGACGCGGTTGAAACAACAGGGCTGCAAAGAGCGACCGCTTGCGTCGATCAACCCCCACAGGCCGTTCTCGGCGACCCAGGCGACACCCGGGGCGTCGAACAGGCCCAGCCCACCGAAGGCATAAGTTTGCTCGTAACGCGGCGCCACCACCACGTTGCCGTTTTCATCGAGGTAGCCGTAGCGCTCGCCCTGGCGCACCCGTAATAGCGCACCACACTCGCGGCGCAGCTCGTCGTAATGGGCCGGCAGTCTCCAGTCGCGTTGTTCGATATCGATAACGCCGTAGCGCCCACCTTGCAGCACCACGCAGAGTTCGCTCGCGGCGGAATCGACCACCTCGTCGAATTGCGGCGCGAACAACAGCTCCACCCTGGGTTCGATCTGCAGCAGCCCCCAGTGCTGCGCCTGCCGGACCCAAACGCGGACGTAGCTGTCGGCATCGCGGCGAATCTCGTCCCACTGCGGCTGCACCTGCCAGCGTTCATCCGCGGCATCCTGTGCACGCATACCGACCTTGCCGGCGTGGCTGATTGCCCGGTAGCCGTGCCCCAACCAGGGATCGAGCGGCGCCGGCTCGGCCTCGCGGAACTCATCGAAACGCGTGCCTTGCGCCTCGAAGTCGTCCAGCTGCTCCAACGCCGCAAAATACGGATGATCCAGGTGCGCCAGGCCGAAGGAACGCACCCATTCGTCGAGGTCTTCGAAGTCCAGCACCTGGGTGATGTCGTGCAGGTCGACATCGGCGCCGTCTTGCACGATTTCCAGGCTGGAGTCGACGCGCCATTGCCAGAACTCAATGCGCGTTTGTTCCACATAATCGAAAGGCCCGGAAACCGCATCCAGATCGCCCTGCAACCAGAGGTCGGCCAGCGCTTCGCCCAGTTCGGCCGCGCACTGCTGGAGAAACTCCGCGACCGCGGCCAGGTAGATACCGAGCGCGGGAACGCGGTGAAACTGCGGATGCCTATCGATATAGGCGCAAAACTGCTGCCAGTTGGCCAACGCCGTTTGCGCATTGACCCGCAGGCCCAGCTGCGGCGTCTGCGTGCCCTCCTCCGCCACGGCTATGGCCGGCACCACGCTGGCCTGGGCCAGCAGCAAGCACCAGAGCGCCGGCACGTCGCCGCGCTGCGCGAGACAACGGTGCGTGCGGCCCGCACCGCCCATATGCAGCCACACGGCGGACGCCAGGGTTGAATCCATTCTGCTCATAGGTTCCATCTGCATAAGTCGCCAGGCGATGCACAAGCAAGGCCAGGGCAATTAGGTTTAGCGGTTACAGGCTCAGGGCCGATTGCGCATGAGCACAGGTCGCGCAGCTGATAGTAGCGGGTAACGCGCCACCGAACCGTGCGCGATTCGGCTTGCCGTCAGCGTAGCGAGACGGGATGGGCAAAAAGCACTGCCCCGTGTCGCGACACCCGCGGCGAGTATCCGGTATACGCACGTTTAGCCCCGAGGCGGCAGGCACGTGGGAATAATGCGGAGCCTTAATAATTAATCACGACATAAACCCTGGTTAATAAGTCGCACAAATATATATAGCTATTCGACATCACCCTGCCGACAAACTAATTTTAATAAGCATCACCCAAGTACCACCGGGCATTTATTTAATAAAAACCCGCCGTAACTGGCATGCGGCCTGAGAGTTGCAGTATGTCCATACGAATTACAAAACTGATCGCAATTACAATCACGACCATTATTTCGACATTGACGCATGCCGCTTCCCCTTGGGAAAACCTCGAGTTCATTACCGAAGAATTTCCGCCCTACAACTACACCGAGAGCGGCATTGCCCGTGGCATCACCGTCGATGTGCTACTGGAGTCGGCCGCATTGGCCGGGCTGCCCCTCGAACGCAGGCACATCCGCTCGATGCCCTGGGCCCGCGGTTATCAAATGGCGCAGAAAGGCCCTGGCGTGCTGCTGTTTTCGATGACCCGCACCGAGGATCGCGAGCACCTGTTCAAGTGGGTCGGGCCGATCGTACCTATCCGCATCGTTTTGCTGGCGCGCCGTGGTCAACAATTGCGGATCAGCCAACCCAGCGACCTGAGCACCTATAGGATCGGCGTCATTCGCGACGACATCGGCCATCAATTGCTCAACCAACTGGGCATTGAAAACAAGGACCTGCAGATTTTGTCCAGTGCGGTGGGCTTGGCGAATATGCTGGAAAGAGGCCGCATCGATTTTTGGGCCTACGATGAAATCACCGCCAACTGGTTTATCAAGAAGTTGGGGCTCGACAGTTCGCGCTTCACCGCGGCGTATACCCTCAAAGATGGCGAAACCTATTACGCCTTCAGCCTGGATACCGACGATGCGCAATTAGCCGCCCTGCAAAAAGGGCTGGACCAGTTGAAACAACAGCAGCGCTATCTGGATATCATCAATGCCTATAAATAACCAAGTAACACCCGCAAGCTGACCCAAGAGGTGAGCACAGCGAATCAAGTGACTCGCCCGTGAAAGGCAGCCCCTAGGCCACCGGCCGCAAGAGCGGCCTCTTTTGCTTCAATTCCGATAGGAGTGCACTCTATGTTTTGCAGCCAGCCGAGCCTGGTTGCAATCCTCACCAGACGTTAGAGAACGAGCCCCATGCCAGATTCTCGTTCCGAGCAAAGCGCCGCGAACGCGCAAGCGACAGCAACGCCGACGGCCCGTGAGGCGGTGGCGCTATTGCGGGAACAATCTCGCCGGATCGCCACAAGGGCACACCGGCAGGCGGCCAATGGAATCCTGCTTTTTGTCTTCCTCGACCTCCTATTGCTCAGCGGTTATTGGGCGACCGGAGCGGTCCGCCCTATCGAGATAGCGGTTTTCGCCTTCGGCGGCTTCGGTGAAGTCGCAATTTTCCACTTCGCTATTGCACGCGGCTGGCACCTGCAAGGCTCCGGCGTCGGTCTGGCGGCCGCGATGACCTGTCTCTTCTCAGCACAGTTGCTGGGTTTTGCCTTCTACGTGCCCCAGGTCGGGCTGCTGATGCTGATGACACTCATCACCGTAATCGCGATGACCGCCCTGACGCTGCCGATGAAGTACACCGCCGCGCTGTGCTTCATGATCGGGCTGTGCAGTGCCGTGCTGATGCGCGTGCACGACACCACGCTGACAATGCCGATGCGCACCTGGCCCGAACAGGCGCTGAGCGCGCTGTGGTTCACCATGCCGCTGGGGCGTGGCGCCCTGCTCAACCTCAAGGGCCAGGAGTTGCGGACCGCTCTGGGGCGGAAAAATACCGCCCTGGCGGCCGCACTGGACCAACTGGAACTATTGGCCACCCACGATGAGCTGACCGGCCTGCTCAACCGCCGCGCGGCGGTGCAGATTCTTTCTGAGGAGGTGGCTCGCTCCAGACGCACGCACAGACCCTTCAGCATCGCGCTGTTCGATGTCGACAAGTTCAAACAGATCAACGACCGGCTGGGCCATGGAACGGGCGATCAGGTGTTGAAGCAGTTTGCCGCAGTGATCAAAACAGGCGTCCGCGATACGGACCGCTTCGCGCGTATTGGCGGCGAAGAATTTCTGCTGATCATGCCAGAACAGCAAGACCCGCAAAGTGCCGCACAGATCGCAGACCGCCTGCGCGGGCTGGTCGAACAGCACGCCTGGGGAAACCTCGATCAGAGCCTGGCGGTGACGGTGTCGGCAGGCGTAGCGACCCTGGACGCCGCGGAGGAAGTGGAGCATTTGATGGCGCGCGCGGACAAGGCCCTCTACTCGGCCAAGGATCAAGGGCGCAATCGGGTTTGCCTGGAGTGAGTCGGCATGCGTTGAGCGAGCGTCCCGCCGAAGAGTGAACGGAGTTGCTGCGTTTCCACCGAGCGGCGGTCCTTACTGGCCGTAAATGCACCCAGGCATTGCCGAATCTTGCGCTTTTTCACCCGCCGGGGCTGGCGCGCGGCAACGCGCGGAGTAGCATGGTGCGGCAGAGGAAAGCCCATGTCGCAACTCGATCAAAGCCAGGTGTTCCTGGCGATGTACAGCTCACCCAATTCCAAACTGTTGCACAGCGCCGAGCTGGGCGACGGGCTGGCGGCTGCGAGCTGGAGCAACAGCCACGATACCCGCGACTACGCAGCACCGAGCCATCACACGCTGTCCTGCTATTTGGCCGGCGGCACCGGCACCTTTCGCCGCGAACGCCCGCATGACAAAGGCGCGCCGGACAAACTGTGCATCCTGCCGGCGGGGCATGAATCGGCCTGGGTGATCAATGGCGATATCCACCTGATGCACCTGTATGTCAGCCAGGAGCAATTCGCCCTGGGCGCGGTTCGCCTGCTCGATCGCGAACCCCGCGAGTTGCAACTGCGCGAAGGCACCTTCCTCGATGATCCGCAGCAAGCCCGGCGCTTTCGCCAGCTCGGCCAGCTCGACTGGCAGGAACCCGGCGAGCGCCTGCTGACCAGCAGCCTGGCCCACGACCTGCTCGACCATGCCCTGCTGTCCCAGGTCGGCCGACGCGACGGCCTGCGCCTGACCGGCGGTTTGGCGCCGGCGCAACGCAAACGCCTGCGCGAATTCATCGACTGCCACCTGGACGAGCCCCTGAGCCTCGGGCAATTGGCCGGGTTGTGTGCGCTGTCCGAATACCATTTCGCGCGGATGTTCAGCCTCAGCTTCGGCGTACCGCCGCACC
Source organism: uncultured Pseudomonas sp. (assembly GCA_966210435.1). Lineage (GTDB taxonomy): Bacteria > Pseudomonadota > Gammaproteobacteria > Pseudomonadales > Pseudomonadaceae > Aquipseudomonas. The sequence continues at coordinate 87,379 of CBIHLF010000021.1, forward strand.
GTTATCTGCTGGCGCGCCGCCTCGAACGCGCCCGCGAGCTGCTGCGCACCAGCCAAATGCCCTTCGGCGAAATCGCCCTGGCCTGCGGCTTCGCCAGCGCCAGCCATTTCAGCAATCGCTTTCGCCAGGCCGTGGACGCGACGCCGGGGCAATACCGCAGCGCATTCGCCGGCTGAGTCCTCGGCCGCCCCCCCGTAGGATGGCGTTGAGCGCAGCGATCCCCATCACCGCTCCGTTCGCTCGCCTGCTCACCCTGCCACGCGCCAACCCTCATAGCCTGGAAATCACTCGATACATGCTGCCCGGCCTTGCGTCCGTAACGGGCTGCTAATCCACCTGGGCTGTGCCAAAATCATCGGCTTTGTCGACCTTTGGCTGTGTCATGCCCACACTCCACTATTCCGCTGCGAGCCCTACCTGATGGCCCTGGACACGCTCCAGCTGCGCCGGGCCGATTGGCGCGCGGAATTCGGCGCCGGCGCGCTAGAGCGCGGCCAAGGCTATGCCAAACAAGGCCGCAGCACGCTACTGAGCATCAAAGACGGCACCCTGCTCGCCAGTTGCCGCGGCTCGGGGGCGCAAACCTATCACCAGCGCATCCTGTTGTTGCCCGACGGCGATACCTGGCAGGTGATCGGCCATTGCAGTTGCCCGGTGGGCCGCAACTGCAAGCATGTGGTCGCCGCCCTGCTCACCTTGGAAAACCAGCAAGCCGCCGGGATCGATCTCAGCCCTCTGATCGAGCCGCGCGCCGATGTGCTCGAAGAGCGCCTGGAGGGCATCCAGCCGCAGCCGGTGCTGACCCTCGGCAGCCATGTGCGCGTGCATTTCGATGCGCGCAAAGGCCGCATGCATGAACAAACCCATCATCGCGCCGCCCTGGCCTTCGACTATCAGGGCTATCGCACCTTCGGCAAGGCGCTGAAGGACCTGCTGGTGCGCCCGGCAATCGACCGCCGCCTGCGTATTATCCGCGACGCCGAGGCCGAGGCGGCGCTGCGTAAACGCCTGGAAGAAACCGGCCTGCAGCGCGCCCTGAGGCAAAGCGAGGCGCTGCCCGAGGAAGCCGGCGAGCCCTTCGAGCTGGGCAGCGACAGCGCCTGGCTGACCTTCGTGCAGGAACAACTGCCGCGTTTGCGCGAGCTGGGCTGGCAGATCCACATGCAGCCGGATTTCCACTTCAACCTGGCGCAGGTCGACGACTGGTATGGCGAGATCGAGGAAGAACCGGAAACCGGCTGGTTCGACCTGGAGTTGGGCATCGAAGTCGACGGTCAACGCATCAGCCTGCTGCCGATTCTGTTGCAGGCGATCCGTCGCACCCCCTGGCTGCTGACCAACGAGGCCGTGGCCCAGCGCCAGGAAGGCGAGATGCTGCTGGTCAATTTGCCGCACAGCCACAAGCGCATCGCCCTGCCCTTCGCCCGCCTGCAACCGTTGCTGAGCACCTTGGGCGAACTGTTCATCCGTGACGGCGAAGAGGTTGGCCAACGCTTGCGCCTGCCGCGCGCCGATGCCGCGCGCCTGAGCGGCCTGGAACAAGGCCTGGGGTTGAAATGGCAAGGTGGCGAACAATTGCGCGCCTTCGCCCAACGCTTGCAATCCCTCGCCGAACAAAACGTGGCCGCCCCCGAGGGGTTGCAGGCCGAACTGCGCCCCTACCAACTGCATGGCCTGAGCTGGATGCAGAGCCTCTGCGAATTGCAGGTCGGCGGTGTGCTGGCCGACGACATGGGCCTGGGCAAAACCCTGCAGACCCTGGCGCATATCCTTAGCGAAAAACAGGCCGGGCGCCTGACCCAGCCGGCGTTGATCGTCATGCCCACCAGCCTGATTCCAAACTGGCAGGATGAAGCCGCACGTTTCACCCCGAGCCTGCGCGTACTGACCCTGCACGGGCCGCAGCGGTGCACCCAGTTCAAGCTGATCGCCAGCCATGACATTGTCCTGACCACCTACGCCCTGCTGCCGCGCGACCTCAAGAACCTGGCCGCGCAGCCCTATCGCCTGCTGATTCTCGACGAGGCGCAGAACATCAAAAACCCGCGCAGCAAGGCCGCCCTCGCCGCCGGCCAGTTGCAGGCCTGGCAACGCCTGTGCCTGACCGGCACACCGCTGGAAAACCACCTGGGCGAACTCTGGTCGCTGTTCAACTTCCTGATGCCCGGCTGGCTCAGCGACGCCAAGAGCTTCGCCCGCGACTACCGCACGCCGATTGAAAAGCACGGTAACCAGCAGCGACTGGCGCACCTGCGCGGACGCATCAAGCCGTTCGTCCTGCGGCGCAAGAAAGAACAGGTGGCGCGCGAGCTGCCGGAAAAAACCGAAATCACCCAGTGGGTCGAACTCAGCGCCGCCCAACGCGACCGCTATGAAACCCTGCGCCTGGCGATGGACAAGAAAGTGCGCGACGAAATCGCCCGTCAGGGCCTGGCGCGCAGCCAGATCGTCATCCTCGAAGCGCTGCTGCGCCTGCGCCAGGCCTGCTGCGATCTGCGCCTGCTCGGCGACGACGATGTCCAGCTGAAAAGCAGCGACTCGGGCAAGCTCAGCACACTGCTGGAAATGCTCGAAGAGCTGGTCGCCGAAGGCCGTCGGGTGCTGCTGTTTTCCCAGTTCACCTCGATGCTGGCGCTGATCGAAAACGAACTGCAGGCGCGCAAGATCGGCTACGCCAAACTCACCGGCGCCACCCAGGACCGGCGCACACCGGTGCAACGCTTCCAGGCCGGCGAGTTCCCGGTATTTCTGATCAGCCTGAAAGCCGGCGGCGCGGGCCTCAACCTCACCGCCGCCGACACCGTGATCCACTTCGACCCCTGGTGGAACCCGGCCGCCGAAGCCCAGGCCAGCGACCGCGCCTACCGCATCGGCCAGGACAAACCGGTGTTCGTCTACAAACTGATCGCCCGTGGCAGCGTCGAAGAAAAGATTCAGCACCTGCAAAACGCCAAAGCCACCCTGGCCCAAGGCGTACTGGAAGGCGCCAGCCAAGGCCAATGGCAACTCGGCGAAGACGACCTGCAGGCGCTGTTCGCGCCGTTGAGCGACTGACGCACTTAGCCGACGTAGATTCTGTATTCATGCGCAAGATCTACGGCTTCGTAGCCCGGATGCAATCCGGGGGGCGGTTGTGCGCTCACTATCGCCTCCCGGATTGCGCTGCGCTTATCCAGGCTACGATCTGCGGTCTGGGCTCGTAGCCGAGGCTTTATCCACCCACCAATGGCGGTGGCGGATGAAAAAGGCGTCATCCACCCTACACAGCGCTCGTACCTATGTGCATGGGCAAGGCCTGCGAC
>CBIHLF010000022.1:0-89604 GCA_966210435.1 uncultured Pseudomonas sp.
TCGCCATCCGGACCACAGCCGTTGCCGGCGATGATTTCCTTGACCATGGAGCGCGCAACCACGTCGCGACCGGCGAGGTCTTTGGCGTTCGGCGCATAGCGCTCCATGAAACGCTCGCCATGCTTGTTGATCAGGTAGCCACCCTCACCGCGGCAGCCTTCGGTCACAAGGACGCCAGCGCCGGCGATACCGGTCGGGTGGAACTGCCACATTTCGATGTCCTGCACCGGCACACCGGCACGCAGGGCCATGCCCACACCGTCGCCGGTGTTGATCAGGGCGTTGGTGGTGGACGCATAGATACGGCCCGCACCGCCAGTGGCCAGTACAGTGGCCTTAGCGCGGATATAGACGGTTTCGCCGGTTTCGATGCAGATCGCGATCACACCGACGATGGCGCCGTCCTGGTTCTTCACCAGATCGACCGCATACCACTCGTTGAGGAACGAAGTACCGCTTTTCAGGTTGGCCTGGTACAGGGTGTGCAGCAGCGCGTGACCGGTACGGTCGGCTGCGGCGCAGGTACGGGCCGCCTGAGTCGGATTATCCGGCCCCTTGGACTGACCGCCGAACGGACGCTGATAGATGCGACCCTGTTCGGTACGGGAGAACGGCAGGCCCATGTGTTCGAGCTCGAACACGGCTTCCGGCCCCACGGAGCACATATATTCGATGGCGTCCTGGTCACCGATGTAGTCGGAGCCCTTGACGGTGTCGTACATGTGCCAGCGCCAATCGTCGTTCGGATCGGCCGATGCGATGGCGCAGGTGATGCCGCCCTGGGCGGAGACAGTGTGCGAGCGGGTCGGGAAGACCTTGGTGACTACAGCGGTCTTGTGGCCGCCCTGAGCCAGTTGCAGCGCGGCACGCATGCCGGCGCCGCCACCACCGATGATGATGGCGTCATAAGAAAGCGTACGAATAGTCATGGATCAGATACCCCAAAGAATCTGCACGCCCCAGGCGAAGAACGTGAACATGGCGATGCCACACGCAGCCTGGAACAGAAAACGCACTACGGTTGCGTACTTGCCCAGCGCCATCGGCGTCAGGTAGTCGGTGGAAATCGTCCACATGCCAACCCAGGCGTGAGCGCTGAGCGCAACCAGAGTCAGCAGACTGAAGATACGCATCGCATTATTGGAGAACAGACCATGCCACTCGGCGTACCCCATATTCGGGTGCAGCACCACATAGCCGAGCAAAAACACCACATAAGCCGCGAGAATGACAGCGGATACACGCTGCGCCATCCAGTCGTACAGACCGGAACGCGAAAGGTTCGTGACGTTGGTTACCATATCCATACCCCCACCAATACGATCAGGATCACCGAAATCACGATGACGATTTTGGAGCCCAGCTTGCCGCCTTCCAGCGTCTCGCCGATACCCGCGTCCATGATCAAGTGGCGTACACCGGCCACCAGGTGGTAGAGAAGAGCGGACAGCAATCCCCAAATCACGAACTTGGCCAGCGGACTGGTCAGACATTCTTTCACCTGCGCGAAGCCTTCCTCGGAAGCCAGCGACTTGTCGAGCCCGAATAGCAGCACGGCAATACCGACGAAAAGGATGACACCGGATATACGGTGAAGAATGGACGTGTAAGCGGTGATTGGGAGTTTGATAGTCCTAAGATCTAGGTTTACAGGTCGTTGGCTATTCACGGCTTTTATCACACTGAGAGCCCCTAACTATCAGGGCAAAGTTGTCGGGAAGTGCACTGGTCAGGTACCCATCACCCAAGAAGTGACGACCCCCAGAATTTCAGGCGAAAACCCCTGGCGGTCGGGCGCAGAGTATAGACAGTTAGGTTACTAATGACAATGCAGAGCCCCCTACCTAAAAGCGGATTGCGCACCTTATATAAATGACGTAAAGGGCGTCCTTTTTATGCGGATAACCACCCGCAAACCCTTCTACCGCCTGGGTTTTCGCAAATTGACTTTAGAATTTATCCCTCTATAGTGGTGCGGGCCCTGCGTGGGGGGCTGTCAGATGAGTCCAAGCATAATTAGGAGGCCACACATGGCTGACAAAAAAGCGCAGTTGATCATCGAGGGCAATGCCCCCGTCGAGCTGCCCGTTTTATCCGGCACCGTTGGTCCCGATGTAATTGACGTGCGGGGCTTAACCGCCACGGGCCGTTTCACCTTTGATCCTGGCTTTATGTCCACCGCCTCATGCGAGTCGAAGATCACCTATATCGATGGTGATCAGGGCATTTTGCTGCATCGCGGCTACCCCATCGAGCAGTTGGCCGATCAGTCCGACTACCTGGAAACCTGTTACCTGCTGCTCAACGGCGAGTTGCCGAACGCAGAGGAAAAGGCCAAGTTCGTCAGCACCATCAAGAACCACACCATGGTTCACGAGCAGTTGAAGACCTTCTTCAACGGTTTCCGCCGCGATGCCCATCCAATGGCCATCATGTGCGGCGTGGTCGGAGCCCTTTCCGCCTTCTACCACGACTCGCTGGACATCAATAACCCGCATCACCGCGAAGTATCGGCCATGCGCCTGATCGCGAAGATGCCGACCATCGCCGCCATGACCTACAAGTACTCCATGGGTCAGCCGATGATGTACCCGCGTAACGACCTGAACTACGCGGAAAACTTCCTGCACATGATGTTCAACACCCCGTGCGAGATCAAACCGATCAGCCCGGTACTGGCCAAGGCCATGGATAAGATCTTTATCCTGCACGCCGATCATGAGCAGAATGCCTCCACTTCCACCGTTCGTCTGGCCGGCTCGTCGGGCGCCAACCCGTTCGCCTGTATCGCCGCTGGTATCGCCGCACTCTGGGGCCCTGCCCACGGCGGCGCCAACGAAGCGGTGCTGAGCATGCTCGACGAAATCGGCGATGTCTCGAACATCGACACCTTCATCGCCAGGGCCAAGGACAAGAACGACCCGTTCAAGCTGATGGGCTTCGGTCACCGGGTCTACAAGAACCGCGATCCGCGCGCCACTGTGATGAAGCAGACCTGCGACGAAGTGCTGGCCGAACTGGGCATCACCAACGATCCGCAGCTGGAACTGGCCATGCGCCTGGAAGAGATCGCCCTGACCGACCCGTACTTCATCGAGCGCTCGCTGTACCCGAACGTCGACTTCTACTCGGGCATCATCCTCAAGGCCATCGGTATCCCGACCAGTATGTTCACCGTGATCTTCGCTCTGGCACGGACCGTCGGCTGGATCTCGCACTGGAAGGAAATGCTCTCCAGCCCGTACAAGATTGGCCGCCCGCGCCAGCTTTATACCGGCTATACGCAGCGCGACATCAAGAAGTAAGCGTCAAACTGCGTCATAGCAAAAAAGGCTGCCTTCGGGCAGCCTTTTTTGTATTCCCTCTCTAACCGATTGTTGAAACGCAGAACGTCCGACTAAGGCTGTTGCGCACGGTCGCGCAGCGCACTCAAGGTTTCGTAGGGCGCATCCACCACAAAGCTATTGGCCAACCAGGACGGCACACTACCGCCCGGCTCGGTGTGCACCTGATAGGTCACCTCGACCCGCCCTGGCTCTTTCGGGGTAAAGCGCCAGAAACCTTCGAGCTTGCTGACCCGAATGAAACCGTCCTGCTTCGGCACACGATCAGCGGCCCCGTGCAGCAGACGGACGACGCTGCCGTCGGCGGCCCGTTTGGTCGCCACACGCACCACCGAGTCGCGCGGGGCAACCGGCCAGGGCGCATCGAAGCGACTGTAGATCCAGGCGTAGGTCTGATCGTGGGCGATAAACTTCTGCTCGCGGCAACGGTAGATCCATTCACAGGAGGCGCGCACATCATCCTGCAGGCTCAGTACCGTCGATATGTCACTGTCGAGAGTGACTACGCCGCGGTAGGCCTCGTAGTCGGAACCAGCCACCTTATGCAGATACACCTGAATACCGTCCTGGTCCTTGACCAGACGCCAGGTCTCGCCATGAGCCCAGCCACCGGCGAGCAACAGCAACAGCCCGGGCAAAAGAATGCGCGGGGATAGATTCATCATTCGCTCTCCATTGCGATTATTCCCAGCAGACAGCCCTAGGGTCTGTTGCCGTTTCAACGCGGCTTGCGCTGAAACGGCAACAGACCCTAGCCCACACGCGAGGTGCTCTGCTCCAGCCAGCCAAGCAGGCGAAGCGCCTCCTCACGGCTGGTCCCACAGACCTCTGCGTCGGCGCGAAACGCCGAGCATACCGCCGGCCGCTCGGGCTTGCCGAACAGCCCACAGTAGTTATCCGCGGAAAGCTGCACACAACGTTCGCCGGCCGCTTTGCCCAGAGGCATACCGGGAATCGGCGAACTGATCGATGGCGCAATGCAGCAAGCGCCACAGCCAGCACGACAGTCCATGCGCTGAACACCTCAACAATTGACAATCAAAAGCAGCAGATCGCCGTTCAGCGACCTCATCGGGCGGCGATATTACCCGGCATCGACAGGGATTGGCAGCCTGAGGGAGGCGCCGGGCGGACGCTGCCGACTGCCGGCACCGCCCGTCGAACACAGGGTTTTGCAGAGCACGCTGCACAGCCCCTCGGAACCCCCCACAAGTAGCCCCAAACGTATCGATGCCTGAGCCGAAAACGCAGCCTGCCGGCGAGCGACTTCACATGGGGCTTTACCTCGCCCGAAGCGGGCTTGCATACTGCTGATCGCGCAACGGAGGGCCTATGGGACACTGGTTAGTCATCGATTTGGAAGCGACCACAGACGAAGGCGGCTGGCCTTTACAGGACATGGAAATCATCGAAATTGGCGCTAGCCTGGTGCGCGCCGACGGCCATGAGGTGGACCATTTCCAGCGTTTTGTAAAACCGCTGCGCAGGCCATTACTGACTAACTTCTGCCGACAACTCACCCATATCGACCAGACCAATGTCGATAGCGCAGCGCCGCTGGTACAGGTCTGGTCGCAATTCGAACGCTGGCTGCAGTCCCACCAACCGCGCCTGGTCGGCTGGGCCAGCTGGGGCGAGTACGACCGCAGGCAATTCGAGCAAGACTGGCAACAACATCAACTGAGCAGCTGCTTGAGCCAAATTCCCCACCTTAACCTCAAGCGCCGCTTTGCCGAAGCGCGTCACCTGCCGCGCTCGATCGGCCTGAATGCCGCGCTGCAACTGGCCGGCATGCACTTCAACGGCGAGCAGCACCGGGCCCTGACCGATGCACGCAACACCGCTCGCCTGCTACCTCTGGTACTTCCCATGTAAAGCGGATGACGCCTTCAAAAGCCTTCGGCATACTGGCGCCCGTTTTATGACTTGCCATCCATGACGGCCGCCTGACGGGCGGTCACTGCACGACGTCAAAAATGGCTCCCGGCAAACTTTCAGCCCTTTGAGGAATTACAGATGTTCAAGGTCAATGAATACTTCGACGGAACCGTCACCTCCATCGCCTTCGCCATGGCCGAAGGCCCTGCCACCGTTGGCGTGATGGCACCCGGCGAATACGAGTTCGGCACCAGCCAGCTGGAAGTGATGCACGTCGTTGCAGGTGCGCTGACCGTCAAATTACCGGGCAGCGACAGCTGGGAAACCTTTGCCAGCGGCAGCCAGTTCACCGTGCCGGGCAATAGCAAATTCCAGCTCAAGGTCGCCGTGGACACCGCCTACCTGTGCGAATACCGCTAAGCTAGCGCAACAACAGAACCGGCCAGCTCATGCCGAGCTGGCCGGTTTTTTTATTTAGCGGTGCGAAACAGCAAGCGGCGCGCAGGCTGCTCGATCAACCGCCAGGAATAGCCCCATGCAACGTTCCTCACACTTTTCCCTGGTAGTTTTGCCGATCATCTTGCTGCTGGTCGCAATGATCTCGATCCAGAGCGGTGCGTCATTGGCCAAGGGCTTGTTCCCGCTGGTAGGCGCGACGGGCACAACGGCTCTGCGGCTGGGTTTGGGAGCGCTGATCCTGAGCCTGCTGATGCGCCCCTGGCGGGCGCGCCTGAGCTTGGCCAGCTGTCGCTCGCTGGTGGCATACGGCCTCGCCCTGGGTGGCATGAACCTGCTGTTCTACCTCTCGCTGCAGACCATTCCTCTGGGCATCGCCGTCGCTCTCGAATTCACCGGCCCGCTAGGCCTCGCCCTGCTGTCCTCAAGACGCCTGCTGGATTTCGCCTGGATCGTCCTGGCAGCCTTCGGACTTTGGCTGCTACTGCCCAACGCTCAGGCCGATGTGCAGCTCGACCCCATGGGGATGGCACTGGCATTGGGCGCCGGCCTGTGCTGGGCGCTGTATATCGTCTTCGGTCAGAAAGCCGGTGCCGAACACGGCCGCCAGACCGTGGCACTGGGTACCATAGTCGCGGCCATGCTGGTTTTCCCTATCGGCCTGTGGCATGCGGGAAGCGGCATGTTCTCGGTGAATTTCCTGCCGATCGCTCTGGGCGTGGCAGTGCTCTCCTCGGCCCTGCCCTACAGCCTGGAAATGATCGCCCTGACCCGCTTGCCCGCACGGACGTTCAGCATCCTGATGAGCATGGAGCCGGCTATCGCCGCGCTTTCCGGCCTGCTGTTCCTGAACGAACGCCTGACCCTGAGCCAATGGCTGGCGATCAGCGCGATCATTCTCGCCTCGGCTGGCGCGGCAGCGACCATCAAGCCCAAGGGTAAACAGAAGGGAGTTGACGTTCCCGTTGCGCCAGCTTAGCTGTAGGGGACAGGCCTCGAACATCTGGAGAACTGCATGTGGCGAATCCTGGTAGTCGAAGACTCTCCCACCAACATGCTGCTGGCGGTCGAAATCCTGACATTCGCGGGCCACAGGGCCCTCGAGGCACCGACCGCATCTGAAGGCATCGCAATAGCCCGACGCGAGCATCCGGATGTCATCCTCATGGATATCCATTTACCCGACATGGACGGCACCGCGGCGACGCAAATCCTCAAGGCCGACCCGAACACCTGCGCCATTCCAGTCATTGCCCTTACCGCCTCGATCAGTGCGGGGGAAGGTAAAACCCTACGCGAGGCAGGGTTCGATGGATGCCTGGGCAAGCCAATCAGCTACAAGACATTTCTCGCCGAAATCGACGCAGTGGCGAGCCGGTTCCGTGACCGCTAGCCTGCCTGGCGTCAAAAAACACCCTGAGCCGATCACGGTTTGGCAAGTTGCGACTCGATCAGCTGCAGCAATACCTTGTAGCTGAACGGCTTGGTGATGAAATCGTCGAAATCGGCGGTTTCAATTTGCGATAGCTCACTAACCAAGGCATGTGCCGACATGCCGATCAGCTTGATCGAGCGCGTTTGCGGCGAGCCTTTGAGTTGCCGTGCGGTGGTCACGCCGTCCATTCCCGGCAGGTTGATATCCAGCAGGATAAGCGCCGGGGTGAACGTTTCGAGCAGGCGCATGCCTTCTTCGGCGCTGGCCACGGTGGTGCAGGCATAACCGCTACATAGCAACACGTCCTGGACCAACGTCTGGGTAGCGGTGTCGTCCTCGATAACGAGGATAGGGACTTTGTCCGCAGCCATAGGTTATGCCTCGACCTGGCTCTTATCGCGATTACGGGGCAGGTACAGGGTAAAACGGCTGCCGACAGCAACCTCGCTCTCCACCGCCACCCGCCCACCGTGCAGGGCAGCGAGACGGCTGACCAGGGCCAAACCGAGGCCGGTGCCTTCGACATGGGTCTTCCTCATCGGCGAAGCGGCCTGCTCGAACGGCTGAAAAATGCGCGCCAGGTCCTCGGCGCAGATACCGCAGCCCTCATCCGCCACACTCAACATCACTTCATCATTGTCAGCCAGGCCGGCGCTAAGGGTCACACGCTTACCGGATTCGGTGAATTTGAGGGCGTTACCGAGCAGATTGATCAGCATCTGTTTGACCCGCAGCGGGTCCCATTCCACTCGATCCAGTCGTTCGTCGAACTGGCAAACCAGGGTGACGCCACGGCGTTGCGCCTTTTCTTCCATCAGCCGCAGAACGCCATCGATCAGGGGCCGTACTTCGCTGTATTGCAACTCCAACTCCAACTTGCCGGCTTCGATTTTGGAAAGATCGAGCAAGTCATTGATGATCAGCAGCAAGTAGGAACCGCTGTTGTAGATTTCGCGGCAGTATTGCTTCTGCTTGTCGTTCAACGGGCCGAGCATTTCGTCCAGCAACACTTCGGAGAAACCGAGTACGGCATTCAGCGGCGTGCGCAGCTCATGGGACATGGCGGAAAGAAAATTGTCTTTGTACTGGTTACCGACTTCCAATTTGCGATTTTGCTCTTCGAGACGTGCCCGGCTGGTTTTCACTTCATCGTCCAGATGCTTGTGCGCCAGGTGGTGCTGTAAGCGCGCAACCAGCACCGGGAAATCGACCGGCTTCTCGATATAGTCGTTGGCGCCGGCGGCAAACGCCGACACCACATCCTCACCCTCGCTTCGCGCGGTCACCATCAACACCGGCAGGCTGATGGAGTCATGGCTCTGGCGTAGCACCGCCAACACTTCCAGACCGTCCATCTCCGGCATCATCATGTCCAGCAGCATGATGTCAGGGGCCTGCTGGGCCACCATCTGCAGCGCCTGCTTACCACTTGACGCCTCGCTGCAGCGATAGCCCAACCGGCTCAGGCGCCTGACCAACAACTGGCGGTTGATCGGGTTGTCGTCGACAACCAGAATTGTCGCCCCCTCACTCTGGGTCGTCATAGGCCTCCCCCAGGTGGTTGTGAATCTTGCTCAGCAAACGCGGAAAATCTATCGGTTTGGTCTCATAGTCGTCACACCCCGCGGCCAAGGCCTTTTGCTGATCCTCGAGCAAGGCGTGGGCGGTCAGGGCGATCACCGGGATATGCCGCAGCGGGCCGCCCTTGATGATTCGCGTGGCCTGGTAGCCGTCCATCTCCGGCAGGCTCAGGTCCATCAGTATCAGGTTGGGCCGCAAGCTCTCAAGCATGTCCAGAGCGTGCACGCCGTTGACTGCCCAGGCGGTTGTAAAGCCCTGGCGCTTAAGCCGACGCAACAACATGTCGGCATTCATCTCATTGTCTTCAACCACCAGTAGCAGTGCCACGGTCTAACCCCCCGAGCGTTTGCGAGCATCCCTCTGGTTATCCAGGATGGTCTCGATGTTATCGATCAACTCCTGTCGGCTGTAATCGCCTTTCTTGATGATCAGGCGGGTGTGCTGCAGCAGCAAGCTACGCTCCTTGTGCGAGAGGTCGTGGGCGGAGATCACGATGATCGGAATCTTGGCGAACTCGGGGCGCTTGCGCACTTCATCGATAAACTCGAAACCGTTCATTACCGGCATGATCAGGTCGAGCAGGATGATCATCGTGTCCTCCTCGCGTGCTAACGCATCCAGGCCTTCGCGCCCGTTCTCGGCCTTGATCAGCTGATAATCCATATCGGCCAGATAGGCATCCATCAGATTGCGCGTATGCAGGTCATCATCTATCAATAGCACCTTGTTGCTGGAGGCCCTGCGGTAGCTCTTCAGGGTATCCAGCAGTTTGCTCTTGCTGATCGGCTTCACCAGGTAATCGTCCGCGCCCAGCGCATAGCCCTTCTCCTTGTCGGCGACTATCGTATAAAGCACCACGGGAATGGACATGGTCCTGGCTTCGGACTTCAGCTTCTGCAGCACCTGCCAACCGTCCATTTCCGGCATCAGAATATCCAGCACCACCACATCGAAGTGCCCCTCCAACGCCCGTTTCAACCCCTCCTCGCCAGACTTCGCAGAACTTATCCGATAGCCGTGGCGAGACAGCTGATGGCGCAAGATGTTGTGCACCGCCTCATCGTCGTCGATCAGCAACAACTCCGTCTGCTCCCCGGGCTCGCTGCTGGCCGTCGAACCTACAGGTTTCAACACCGGGCTTTCGCTCTCGAGCAATATTCCCCCGGTGCTTTCCAGATGCGCGGGGAATCTCACGGTGAAAGTCGAGCCATTGCCCACCTCGCTGCGCACCGCTATGTCACCGCCCAGCATCTTCGCGTACGAGCGGCTGATCGCCAGGCCCAATCCAGTTCCGCCGTACTTGCGGGTGGTCGAGGCGTCAGCCTGGCTGAAGGGTTTGAACAACCCCTCCAGGCTCTCGGGACTGATGCCGATACCATTGTCATGCACGCTGAATTCGACCTGTTCGCCGGCGGCTTCGTGCAGGCGGCAGCAGGTCAGTTCCACCTGCCCCTGATAAGTGAACTTGACCGCGTTGCTGAGCAGGTTGAACAGGATCTGGCGGATCTTGGTCACATCGCCCTGGACGATCCCGAGTTCGCCCTCGACGTTGATGCGCAGCTGGTTTCCGCGCGACTCGGCCAACGGCATGATGGTGCCGAGCACATCCTGAATCAGCTCATCGGCATTGAATGCCTCGATGTTCAGGTCCATTTTGCCGGCCTCGATCTTGGACAAATCGAGAATGTCATTGATCAGGCTGAGCAGGTGCTTGCCTGCTGAACGGATCTTGTCGACATCGCCCGCCACCTCCACCCGGTCCAGCTCCACGTCGGTCATTTCGTCCTGAAGCATTTCGCTGTAACCGATGATCGCGTTCAACGGCGTGCGCAGCTCATGGCTCATATTGGCGAGGAACTGGCTCTTGGCCTTGTTCGCGGCCTCGGCGCGGTTGCGCATGGCGATAAGATCGCGCTCGACCTCCTTGCGCTCGCGGATCTCGGTTTCCAATATCTCGTTCCACGAGCGGATGGATTCCTGCTTGGATAATTCCGCCAACATGGCGTTGAGGCTGTCGACCAGGGTGCCGACTTCGTCATCATTGTGCTTGACCGCCCTGGCGTTGAAATCCTTGGCCCGGGACACCTGGGTCGCCCAGCTCGACAAGGCACTGAGCGGCCGGGTGATATGAGTATTGAGCCAGTAGGAGACCAACGCCGTCAGCAGCAACAAGCCGCCCAGCAAACCGAAAAACACCCGGTAAAGGTTGCCTTTGACCTCTGTCCACTCCTCCAGATCGGTCTGCAGAAATAGGAGTCCCTTGACCTCATCTGCAACGACGATGGGCACCGAGGCGTAGTAGTGGTCGTCCTCCAACCACAGGCGTTCGGCGTCTCGCAGATTCACCAGGGCATCGGCACCGACGGTGTCGGGATAGGCGGCGAAGACTTTTCCATCCTTCTTGATCAGCGCCATCTTGATGTGGCCGTTGCCCTTTGCCGCCGCGAGGACGTTCTTCGCCGCCTCGGCATCGTCGAAGGTCACGGCGGCGCGGCTGTTATCGGCCAATACCGTGGCCAGTACCTCCAGATCCCGCTGGGTTTTCTGATGGAAATAGCTGTTGGCGAACCAGGTCAGGGACACCGCGCATATCAGCAAAACCAGCAGCGCGTAGCCGACGATGGTGAACTGTAACTTCTGTCGCAGTGAGGTTCTGCGCCACCAGGGCCGCCGATCATGGACAGGCTCGGACATTTACTTGACCCCCAACTGGATGAGCTGAGCGTCTATCTTGAAGTCGATCTTGCTCAGCAATTTTTCGTTGATGCGAAAGCGGATGGTGTCGTTCTCTTCGAACAACTCAATCAGCCCGCCATGGCGGATAAAGGGCGAGAACTCTCCGATGGTCAGCACCTGGGCCTCGTCGACTTTCGCCAGGATCGCGTCCATACCCTGGCGTTCCGAGTCGATCAGATAGAGCACATTGCAGCGCCCGAGGTCGGAAGCGCCCGTAAAGCGACCAAGACGCACGACCTTGACCCGACCTTGCGGCGTCGTAGAGCCATCGATGGCGTCCAGCGCCGAACCGAAGCGATCCTCGCCGAGCACGCAGACATTCAATAAGCCCTCCCCCCGCAAGGCCGTTTCGGGGAAGCGCACGAACTGCAGGAAGTTATAGATATAGGAGGCCTTGATCTGGTACGCGATGTCCGCCGCCTGGGCCAGCAACGACGGCGTGCAGCTCAAGCCCGCGCCCAACAGCAAGCAACGCAAGCCGCTCGAACACCACCGAAACCATGAGCCCATGGACTAGAACTCCTGGGTCAGGTAGAGGGCCAGATCCGGCTCCACCGCATTGGCCGCGTTGGCACCCCATTCGAAATGCTCGGAATGCCCGAGATGGCGCGCGACCAGTTGCAACTGGGTTTTCTGCGCCGCACGCCAAGCCAGGCTGAGGTCGCCCGCCCAGTAACTGGAAACCCGCTGCCCGGGCAGCGCATCGACATAACGCAGGTAGGTGTTCAACTGCCAGCGCGGGTTGATGTCCCAAAGCGAGATCAGCTGCAGCATATCCTTCGGCATGCTGCCCTCGACCACCCTGGGGTCGGTCACGCCAGCACTGCTGCGCGATAGCGACAGATCCATCTCGGCATGGCTGTAGTTCAGGCGAAGCAGCCAATCGCTCCGGGCCTGGTAGCTCAGGGAGGTTTCGATACCCTTGACCGTGCCGCCCATTTCATTGCCCAGAGTGGGCGGTTCGAGCGTCAGCAGATCATCGTATTCGGACCAGTAGGCGGCGACATCCAGCTGCCAACGCTCCTGCCATTGCTGACGCCAGCCCAGCTCATAGACGCTGGCGTATTCCGGCTTGAGATTCTGCCCGGCCACCAGGGTCGGCGGCGCGAAAATATCGTGTTCCAGCCGGGTCGGGGTGCGCACCGCCTTCGACCAGGCGGCCCAGATCAGTGCATCGTCGAAGGCATAGGAGGCGCGCACGCTGGGTTGCCATTCCTCGTTGGAATAGTCGTTGCGCTCGTACTTGGTGCCGAGAATCAGGTGCAGGCGGTCGTCGAGAAATGCCATGTCGTCCTGGATAAAGGCGCTCATCAGTTCGTCGCTACGCCGCACGGGAAGCAACAAGCCAGCCGGACTGGTTTCGATCTCATCGTCGATCTGTCGGTAGCCGACGCCAGTGACCAGCTCATGATTGCGCCAGCGCTGCAACACCTGGTAGTCGAAGCTCCAGACCTGGCGCTTGTCGATCAGGCCGTGGGTTTCCAGGGTGGTGTCGTCGTAATAGAGCTGCAGCTCGTGGCTGCGCGTGGTGCTCGGCGAGTACGCCCAGTCCAGCTTGAGGTTGCCGCCATCCTGCGCTTGGCCAAGTTCCCCAAGGCCGTGATCCTTGGGCCCTAGATCGCCTTGATAGAGATCCCCTTGCAGCGTCAGGTGGCCCTGCGTCGGCGAGTCGCGATCGAGGCGGAAACCCGATTGGCGCATACGCGCGCCGTCGTCGCGAAAGGCCTGGGAAGTCGGCCCGCTGCCGCTGTCATCACGCTCGGTGAACTTGCCGTAGACCCTCGCTGTGGTCTGCTCGTCGACCTGCCAGCCATAGCGCGCCTGTGCCAGACCACGCTCCTCCAGGCCCGCGCCCAGCTTGATCTGACCGCCCAGGGTGTCGCGGCTGTCCTTGGTGATGATATTGATCACCCCGTTCACCGCGTTGGCGCCCCAGGTGGTGCCGCCGGGGCCACGAATCACCTCGATGCGCTCGACGTCTTCCAGCACCACGTCCTTCTCTTCCCAGAGCACCCCGGAGAACAATGGGCTGTAGATGCTGCGTCCGTCGATCATGACCAGCAGCTTATTCGCCGTGCGCGAATTGAAGCCGCGAATGCTGATCGCCCACTTGTCGGCCTCCATGCGGGCCACCTCAACCCCCGGCACATAACGCAGCGCCTCGGCGATGTGGGTCACGCCCATGCGCCTGATCTCGTCCTGGGTAATCACATAAACCGCAGCGGGCGCGCGGTTAAGGGACTCCGACTTGCGCGACAAGGAGGTGATTTTCAGGGTCATCAGCTCGGCAAGGCTGGTGCCCTTGATATCGAGCGCCAGTGGCAGCGGCTCGGCTGCAGCGCCCACACAACCCAAACTGGTGCAGAACATCCCTATCAGCAACGGTTTCATGGTTAGTTTCCCTAAGGGCCAGGCTCTTATTGCAAGAACCAAGGATTACCCGAGCGTCTGTCACGTTCGGCGCTGATCTGCCGATTCGAGATCACGCGGTACGCGAGGCAGAAGGCCATGCCGGACGGCAATGGCGAGTTGCCGAGGCAAGCGCAACGCGCCGCTATCGCTTGAAGAAAAGACCATGGGGGATGATTTGCCAAGACCCGATAGGAATCGGGCGACGGACAGATCGGTTTACCAACCAGGATTTGCGCCGGGCGTTGCGGATTAAATCGGCTTGAACACCATCAGCGCATAGATCGCCAACATGGCCAAGAATGCCGGGATGCCGAGCCAGAACCAGATGCGTGCATATCGCCGGTAGCTCGCTGGCAGCGCCTGATCGGTGGCCAGCGCGATGGCTGCCAGGGCGCGCATGCGGTACTGCAACCAGACCACCGGTAGCCAGCAAACTCCGGCCAAGGCATACAGCAGCAAGGTCCAGGCGATCCAGGTGCTGCTCAGCGAATAGCCGGCGAGATGCAGCATCCATAAACCGGTCAGCGGTTGCAGAATGATCGCCGGCGTGGTGAACAGCCAATCGGCCAACACCACCAGGCGGCTGGTATAGGCAATGGCCCCGACATCGCCGCTACGGTCGATCATCCATTTGTAGAAAGCCGTGCCGAAACCCACGCCGACCAAAATGGTGGCGCTGAGGATATGCAGCCACTTGAGGCTCAGAAAGAGCATGGGCGCAGCCCCACTTCGATCTGCAAGCCCTCGAGTTCGGCCAGGTATTCGTCGACGCTGAGCAAGCCCATGCAAGGCATGGCGCCACGCTGCTCGAAGTTGCCGGCAGCCAGTTTGCGCGCCAGCGCCACCGCCGCCATGCAGGGGATATTCGGCCCGTGGTTGTCCCGGGCGATCAGCTCCCAACACAGGCTCAAGGGTCGACCATCGACGCCCTGCCCCCGCAGCTTGACGAACATGCCACTGAGCCGGTCGCCAAAGGGTTCCACCAGCACCGCGCCGCGATGTAGCAGCGCAGCCAACGGCACGCCGCTGCGCAACAGACCGCCGCGTACCAACCAGGACAGCAGCCAGGTGCCGAACTGGGTCATGCGCAAGCCCACGCCGGCCGAGAAACGCACGTCACGTACCCCCGGATAACGGGCGGGGAACAGCTCGAGATCGGGAATATCGCAGTTGCCCAGCCAGCGCCGGCCCAGCGGTGCAGGGAAGTCGTGGGCCGCCAGATCCTGCCAGCCGTAAACCGCGCGCCACTGGCCATCGCGCCATTGGCGGAACGGTTTTCCGCAATAGTTGAGCACCGCGGCCAGGGTCGATACGCCCGGGATTTTCTCCGAGGAGCTGATGCCGTGCCAGATGCTATCCAGACGACTGAAGCGCGGCAGCAGTTGATCGATCACCGCGGCGCTCAAGGCCGGCACCGAACTGGCGCCGCTGCTCAGCAGCACACCGGCCTGGCGCGCGGCCTGGTCGAGTGCGCCGATGCCACAGGCGAATTCGCGGGCATCGGCCAGATCCAGGTAGTGCGCGCCCGCGGTGATAGCCGCCTGCGCCACACGATAGTCCTGGCCCTGAAAAGGGCCGGCGGTGGAAATCAGCAAATCGGTGCCCAGTTCGCTCAGCCGCTCGGCCAGATCCGCCTGATTGCCATCCAGGCGCACGGCCTGGCAACCGACCTCGGTCGCCAAGCGCTCGGCCTTGGCCAGATCGCGCCCGGCAACCCAGACCTGCATCCCGGCGATGCCGCACAAACGATTGACGATAACGCTACCGAAATTACCGTAGCCGCCCAGCACCACGACCTTGAAATCCTTATCCGTCACTGCGCCGCTTCCTTATTCAGGCGGTTTCCACGCTATCGGTATTGAACTGCAACTCGGCGAGGCGCGCATACAGCGGGCTGCTGGCGACCAGCTCGGCGTGTTTGCCGATCGCCACCAGCTTGCCCTGCTCGATTACCGCGATGCGATCGGCGCTTTTCACCGTGGCCAGGCGGTGGGCGATCACCAGGGTGGTACGCCCCGCCATCAAACGTGGCAGCGCCTGCTGGATCAAGTGCTCGCTCTCGGCATCGAGGGCGCTGGTGGCTTCGTCGAGCAGCAGAATGGGCGCATCCACCAGCAGCGCGCGGGCAATCGCCAAACGCTGACGCTGACCACCGGACAACCCCAGGCCGGCATCGCCAAGGTGGGTCTGGTAGCCCTCGGGCAGTTTCATGATGAATTCGTGGGCATGGGCGGCCCTGGCGGCGGCTTCGACCTCGGCATGTCCGGCATCGGTCCGGCCGTAGCGGATATTGTCTTCCACCGTGCCGAAGAACAACGCCGGGTTCTGCGACACCAGGGCGAAACAACTGCGCAGCGCGAGCGGGTCGAGACGCTCGATGGCCTGGCCATCGATCAGGATGCTGCCGGCCTGCGGGTCGAAAAAGCGCAGCAGCAGATCGAACAGCGTCGACTTGCCCGCCCCGGATGGTCCGACCAAGGCCAGGGTTTCGCCGGGCGCGACCTGCAGATCGATACCATCCACGGCAAAACTGCCGGGCCGCGACGGGTAGGCGAAACGCAACCCCTGCAGCTCGATGCGGCCCTGCACCGGCTGCGCCAGTTGCAGGCCATCGTTTACTGGCGGGGTAATTTCGTTGCGCGCCTGCAACAGCTCGGCGATGCGCTCGGCGGCGCCGGCGGCGCGTTGCAGCTCACCGATCACCTCGCTGAGGGTGCCGAACGAACCGCCGACGATCAGGCTATAGAACACGAAGGCCGCCAGCTCGCCGCCGGAAATCCGTCCGGCGATCACATCCATGCCGCCGACCCAGAGCATCACCCCGACCGCGCCGAGCACCAGCACAATGACCACGGTGATCAGCCAGGCGCGCTGAGCGATGCGTTTGCGCGCGGTATCGAAAGCCGCCTCGGCGGACAGACCGAAACGGCGTTTGTCCTCGTTCTGGTGGTTGTAGGCCTGCACCGTCTTGATCTGCCCGAGCACCTCGGCGACATAGCTGCCGACATCGGCGACCCGGTCCTGGCTCTGCCGTGACAGCGCGCGAACCCGTCGGCCGAAAATCAGGATCGGCGCGACCACCAATGGCAGCGCCAGCAGCACGATGCCGCTGAGCTTGGGGTTGGTCACCACCAGCAGTACACTGCCGCCGATCAGCATGATCACATTGCGCAGGGCCATCGATAGCGAGGAGCCGATCACCGACTGCAACAGCGTGGTATCGGCGGTCAGGCGCGACTGGATTTCCGAGCTGCGGTTGCTTTCATAAAAACCCGGATGCAGGTCGATCAAATGATCGAACACACGCCTGCGGATATCCGCCACCACCCGTTCGCCAAGCCAGGACACCAGATAAAAGCGGCTGAAGGTGCCAACAGCCAACGCCAGCACCAACACGAAAAACAGCCCGATAGAATTTTGCAGCGCCTCGGCCGATTGGGTGGCCAGCCCCTGGTCGACCAGCAGCTTGATGCCCTGGCCCATGGACAGGGTGATGGCCGCGGTGAACGTCAACGCCACCAGGGCGCCGATCATGTGCCAGCGGTAGGGCGCGATAAAGCGCCAGGCCAGGCGCAGGGCACCGCGCTGGCGGGAAGACAGGATCGAAAGCATGGTGACTCGCCTAGGTTCTGGAAGGGAAAACCGGCACGCCCATGCTAGATGGGGGCTGTTCGGCGCAGATCAAGCCGAACGGCATCAGATGTTACAAAGGTCGGGAGCTGCGCTTCAACGACCTGTTAACCCTAGAGCCAGGCTCCTGACAGGGACTGTCGCCGACATTGACCGGGGAAACTTAGCGCGAGGCTGGAGGCTTGGCGCGGCTGAACTCACAAAAGCGGTTGCGACCCGCGCTCTTGGCCTGGTACATGGCGGTATCGGCGTTTCTCACCAGTTCGTCGAGTGTGGCGGCGCCGCTTGGATAGCGCGCTATTCCGATACTGGCGGATATCTCAGCCAGTCCACCCTTCAGCGCAAATGACCGACCCAGTTCCGCAAGTATCTTCTGACACAGCGTTTCGACATAAGGCGGCTGGGTGATATCGGTAAGGATTACCGTGAATTCGTCGCCGCCCAGGCGAGCCACCAAATCGGTGTCACGCACGCAGCTGCTGATGCGCCGCCCGACCCGCTGCAGCAACTCATCGCCGGCCGCGTGGCCGAGACGGTCGTTGACCTCCTTGAATCCATCCAGGTCGATAAACAGCAGCGCCAGCGGCAGGCCGGTACGCGTAGAGTGGCGCAGTTCGAGTGCCAGGCGTTCGCGAAACAGGCTGCGGTTGGGCAGGTCGGTCAGCTGGTCATAATTGGCGCTGTGCCGGATACGCTCCTCGGACGCCTTGCGCTCGCTGATGTCGCGCGCGGTGCCGGCCACCGCCTCGCACTGGCCGCACGGGTCGAGCACCGGTACCAGCAGGTATTCATAGGTGCGCGATTTGCCCAACTCACCGCCAAACGACACCTCACCACGATCATTGATGCAGGTGTCGAATACACGGCGTATATGCAGTTCCATTTCCGGGACGAACGACGCGCACAGCTGATAGAGATTGGCGTCGCTCATGTCGCCCGCACGCTTGCCGAAGCGCTCGGCCGCGGCCCGATTGGCATACAGGACGGCGCCGTTCGCGTCGACAATCAGGTTGAGATCGGGCGAGGTCGACAGCAAGGCGTCGAACAACCGGGCCTGACGATCGCGCAACACCGAATAACGGTTCAGCGATTCGGCCAGAGCCTGATCGATCGCTTCGTTGAAACGCGTCATTTCATCGAGCGCAGTGGGCTCGAGGTCCTTGCGCTTGCTCCATAGGCGCAACACCGAGGCACGCAGAGCACGAAACTCGGCCATCGCATCGTTGACACTGAAGCCTTCGGCCAGACGCACCGAGCCATGCTGCTCGGCCTCGGTGTCCTCGACCAGACGCGGCCCCCTGCCCCAGGACTTTTCCTGCTGTTCAGTGGCGCTCTGCTTCCGTTCGATATCACTGGCGATCACTTCGAGAATGCCGCGCGCGTGGTCGCGCAACTGATTCGGTTCGAAATGGCGCGCTACAGGAACTTGGCGGGCAAAATCGGCCCACTCGTCGAGAATCGGCTCCATACTCGAACGTATGAATTCGCTGAGTTTCATCGCGGATGCCTCGCCGATCAGCCGCCTTGGATTCCTGGAAAATCGGTAGACTCGGCCACCGGCGAGACGTTCTGCTCGGCGTCCCGCGCGTTCGCCTCAACCGACGATATGCCGATGCGGGCCCAGGACGCGCGACAAGCGGTCAGCCTCAGGACTCGGGAAGCCGGTAATGGCCGGTGATGCTGAAGCCGAAGAGGATGTCCTCTTCCCGGGTGCCGCGGCCGATATTGTGCAGCACCAGCGGCACGCCGCTATCCGCGCGCCTGTCGCTGACGATGCCGATATGGGTGAGGCCGCGCCCCAGATCCCAGGTGACGATATCGCCGGGACGATAGGCGCCTGCGTCCTGGCTGAGCGGCAACGCCCAGCCCTGGCGCTTGAACCAGGTCATCAGGTTGGGCACACGACGGTGGTCGATATTGCTATCGGGGCGGCTCAACCCCCAGTGCTTCGGGTACAGATCGAAATGCGCACGCATATCGCGGTGCACCGCTTCCTGTAGGTCCAGGCCCTGTTGGCGTAGCGCACGGATCAACACATCGGTGCAGACGCCGCCGCTCAGCGGCACATCGCCGCCCGGATAGCTCAAACGACGATAAGCCGGATCGTAGGACAGCGTCACCCCGACCTGTTCGCGGGCCGCCAGCACCAATGCCTCGGGTTGCAGCGCGCTGGCGTCGAAGGCCAATAGCCAGCCTAGAATCACACCCAGCCATACGCGCATAGAGTCGCTCCTTTGACGCTGTTGTAGGGGTACATGGCGAAGCCTTGTACACCGCTGCGATTCGTTTGGCGGACCAGCCTTCGGCATGTCCGCCCTACAGTTCCACCCCGGGCGCAGCTCGGACTTGCCTCGAAGCCGGTACGGAGGACAGCTACTTGCCCACGGGATACAGCAGTTCTTCCTTATAGCCCGCCCACACCCGCACCACATCGGGGAAGGCGTCGTCCAAACCCACATCGCCGCTATCGACCAACAAGGGTCGACCCTCCAGGGTGGCGAGCTTGCGCTTGGTGGCCACTACCCGCAGGTTGCCGAGGCCGATGGCACGCAACACCCGCGGGCTGATCTGCTGGTTGCCGCGGCCGATGATATGCCCCTGGCCGCCGATGGCGGTGACCAGCAGGCGTGCCGGGTGGCCGTCGACCAGGTCGAATAGCTGCGCCTCGCTGACGTCATGGGCGATGACCTGGCCGTTCTCGATCACATCGACGCCCAGCAAGGTGGTCTTCAGCCCGAGATTTTCCGCCAGCCCGTGCAAGGTCGAACCTGGGCCAAAGACGTAGCGCACATCCTCTTCCCAGTTGCTCTCCAGCCAGGCGGCGAGGTCGGCCAGCACCAGCTCTTCGGACTCCACCCCGCCCTGCTTGACCTGCTGCAGGTAACCGCCCTCTTCCGGCACGGTCAGTTCGCCATACCAGCGCGCCGTCACCTTGCCCTCGCGCAGCGCGGCCTCGTCGATATCGCGCACCTCGCCGCTGGCCAGACGCACCAAACCGCCCTCGATCAGGCGCCGGGTCAGTTCGCCGGCCGCACGCGGGTTGATCGCATAAACCCCGGACTGAATCTTCACCCCCGCGGGAATGCCCAACACCGGCTGACCCTCACGCACCGCGCTGCAGATGTCCCGCGCAGTGCCGTCGCCACCGGCGAACAGAATCAGGGCGACGCCGGCCTCTTGCAGCGACTCGACCGCTTCGCGGGTATCCGCAGCGCTACTGAGGCCCTCATGCAAATGGCCGAGCACCTGATGGGCGAAGCCCATGTCGGCCAACAGATCCGCGCCCATGGGGCCGGGGAAGGTCAGAAAATGCAGCCCGTCCCTGATCGGCAACAGGCACTCCAGCGCCGTGCGCGTACGGGCGGCGGCCTGCGGCTCGATACCCAGGGCCAGCGCCTGCTGCGCGACGCCGTCGCTACCTTTGAAACCGGCCGGGCCACCCAGGCCGGCCAAGGGGTTGACGATCAACCCCAGGTGAAACCGCGACATAACCACCTCATTATCGTTGCGCTTCGCGTAGCCGACGAACGTACTTTCCGGTGCATTTCCGTCGTCTATGCCTGTCACAGCCTTTTCATCTAATGCCCATAAGCTACGCAAACCAACCGATCAGGAGAGCGACCATGAGCCTGCATGAGCAAACCCGTGAACCTCGCGTCATCCCGATGCACGCCCACCGTGCGGTCGGCGGTGCGGTTATCGACGAGCACGGCCGCGAAATTCCGATTACCGAGCAAATGATCCAGAATGCCTGCCGCGAACTGGAAAATAGCCGCAGCAACCTCGCCAAGCACGGTTGAACCTGGCGCTATTGCAAGCCCGGGCCGTACTAAACGCCCGGGCTTTTTCTTGCCTGCAAACTTTGCTGCCAATCGCGGCCAAGGCCGCTCCTACGCTAGGCGTGCCGACTTGTAGCCCGGATGCAATCCGGGGAATTCGCCGTCTGATAAATCTTCCCGGATTGCATCCGGGCTACGGATCGCGCCTCTGCAGCGTTGCCCCCACAGCCTGAATAACCCGCAATAACGCTGGCGCCGCTTCGCCTTGCACGGCCACGCGCAACCCGTCGATTTCCCGACGCATCGGGTAATGCTTGCGCAGGGCGTCGAAGGCCAGGCGACGGCTCGCTTCGTCGCCCCGCAGGCTGCGGCGGAAATCCGCATCGTCGCGGCGCGGGTCGTATACCGCGCGGCACAGCGTGGCCAAGGCCCAGGCCGGGTCGGCAGAACCGCTAATGCTCAACTCGCCGAGCCAGGGCGCGGGCATCAAGGCTTCCAGGGTCTGGGTCTCGGCGCAACCCAGGTGCCGGCACAGCGCCTGGTAGATCTGCGCGGTGCCGCGCAGCTTGCCGTCGAGGCTGTAGCCGGCGATATGCGGGGTGGCGATGCGGCACAAAGCAGCCAATGCGACATCGACCTGCGGCTCGCCTTCCCAGACATCCAGCACCACGCGCAAATCCGTGCGTCGTCCAAGTAGCTCGACCAGCGCCGCGTTGGCTACCACCGCGCCGCGACTGGCGTTGATCAACCAGGCGCCGGTTTGCAGTTGCGCCAGGCGCGCGGCATCGAACAGATGATGGGTCGGATGGGCGCCATCGCGGCCGAGCGGCGTATGCAGGCTGATCACATCGCATTCGGCGATCAGCTGTTCCAGACCGACGAAGTCACCACCCTCGGCCGCCTGGCGCGGCGGATCGCAGACCAGCACACGCCAGCCCAGGCCACGCAGCACTTCGAGCAAACGCCCGCCGACCTGGCCGGCGCCGACGATGCCGTAGGTGCGCGACTGCAGATCGACGCCCTGCTCCTCGGCCAGCACCAGCAGGCTGCCCAGCACATAGTCGACCACCCCGCGGGCATTGCAGCCGGGGGCGCTGGACCAGGCGATCGTGGCCTGCTGGAAGTAATCGAGATCGAGGTGGTCGGTGCCGATGGTGCAGGTGCCGACAAACTTGACCGGCGACTCATGCAACAGCGCACGGTCGACTCGGGTTACCGAGCGCACCAGCAGGATATCGGCATCGGCCACTGCCGCGCGGTCGATGGCACGACCGGGCAAGCGGCGAATCTCGCCGAAACCGGCGAAAAACTCATCGAGCAGGGGGATGTTCTCGTCGGCGACTATGCGCATATCAGGCTCCACAATTCAGCGCGCTATTCTAACCAGCAGACGCTTCCACGTCCCCTCACAACTGAACGCAGCAGCCCTTTCCTGACCAAGGCGTCAGCGCGTAGACTGCGCGGCCCTGCCAATACGCCCAGCGAATGCCCGTCATGTCTGCCGAAACCCGCCCAAAGCGCATCTGGACCGAACTGCGCGGCCTGCTATTGCTGGCCATGCCGATCATGGTCGCGCAACTGGCCCACACCGCCATGGGCTTCGTCGATACCGTAATGGCCGGCCGCGTCAGCCCGCGGGACCTGGCGGCAGTGGCACTGGGCAACTCGATCTGGGTGCCGGTGTTTCTGCTGATGACCGGCGTGCTCCTGGCCACCACGCCGAAGGTCGCGCAACACTTCGGCGCCGGCCGCCAAGCCGAGATCGGCCCGCTGGTGCGCCAGGCGTTGTGGCTGGCTCTGGCGGTCGGTCTTGCCGCGGCGGCGCTGCTGTGGAACGCCGAGATCGTGCTGCGTCTGATGGATGTCGAGCCGGCGCTTGTGATGCCCACCATGGGTTATCTGCAGGCGGTCGCCTGTGGCTTTCCGGCGGTGGCGCTGTACCACGTGCTGCGCTGTTTCAGCGATGGCCTCAGCCATACCCGACCGAGCATGGTGCTGGGGCTGCTCGGTTTGCTGCTGAACATTCCGGCCAATTACGTATTTATCTACGGCAAGTTCGGCCTGCCGGCCATGGGCGGGGTCGGCTGCGGCTGGGCCACGGCGCTGGTGATGGTATTCATGCTGCTGGGCATGTTGTGGTGGGTGAAATGGGCGCCTTTCTATAAACCGAGCCAGCTGTTCAGCCGCTTCGAGTGGCCGCACTGGCAGGCGATTCGCCGTCTGCTGGAGATCGGCGTGCCCATGGGCATCGCGGTGTTCGCCGAGGTGAGTATTTTCTCGGTGATCGCCCTGCTAATCGGCGGCCTTGGCGCCAGCGTGGTCGCCGGCCACCAGATCGCCCTGAACTTCACCTCCATGGTATTCATGATTCCCTACTCCCTCGGTATGGCTGCCACCGTAAGGGTCGGTCAGGCCCTCGGCCGTGGCCAGCCGCGCCAGGCACGTTTCGCCGCTGGCGTGAGCATGGGCGCGGCGCTCGCTTATGCCTGCCTGTCGGCCAGCGCAATGTTGCTGCTGCGCGAGCAGATCGCGCAGATCTACAGCCCCGACCCGACGGTAATCGCGATCGCCGCCAGCCTGATCGTGCTGGCCGCGTTCTTTCAATTCTCCGATGCGGTGCAGGTCACAGCCGCCGGCGCGTTACGGGGTTACCAGGACACCCGGATGACCATGATCCTGACCCTGTTCGCCTATTGGGGCGTTGGCCTGCCGGTGGGTTACGCCCTGGGACTGTCCAGCCTGTTCGGCGAACCCAGCGGTCCGCGCGGGCTCTGGCAGGGGCTGATCGTGGGGCTGAGCTGCGCCGCGGTCATGCTGGCGATCCGTCTTGCCGGCTGCGCGCGGCGACGCATTCGGGCGGCGCAAACGGCCTGAGCGAGATAGGCGACGCGCTCGAAGCCTCGGGTTTTTCGCGGTATATCTGTTTTTTCTCAGCCGCCACAGAAAAATCAGAGCACCTGCCGCTGTGGGAGTTTTATCGTGACGATCACGCATTGCCTGGCCCTTCTCGCCTGTCTGGCGCTCTGCGCCTGCACGCCGAGCGACGACGGCCTGGCGCTGCAAGCGGACTATCTGCAACGCCTCGACCGGGCGCTAGAAGGTGATGCGCTCGAAGGCGTCGAGGTCCAGGCGTTCGACAAGGCCGAGCTGACGCGCTATCGCATGCCGCCGCGGCGTGAGCGCCTGCAGGCGATCGCCGAGATCCGCATCGGCCTGCTCGATCTGTTGATCGATGCGCGCCACTGTCCCGAACTGCAACAGCAGATCAGCCAACGCAACAGCATTCTCGGCAAGCAGTTAGTGCCCAGCCGCCGCCTGGCCTACGAAGGCGATCTGTTACGCAGCATTGATGCTTGCCTGCCGCACCTGAGCACGGAGCGCGACCAGCAGCTGCGCACGACCCTCGGCGAGTTGGCGCTGGAAAAACGCCGGCAACTGCCGCAGGTATTCTGGAATGCCCTGAACGGTAGCGCCGAGGTTGAGCGCTACCTGCGTTTCGCCGAGCAGGCGGTGCCGGTCGACGCGCCTGAGGACAACGCCGCCCTGGATGCCCTGGCGCAGTTGGCCGAGCTGGCGCATGCCCTGCCGCAACGCTTGCCGCCGCCGGCCGGCGAACTCGACCCGCTGTTCTTCGCCCTGCATGCCAGCCCTCAAGGCGGCCAATTGATCGCCAGCCTGGCCAGCCTGAGTCATAACCTGAACCAGGGCAGCGAGCTGCTGGAAAGCCGCCAGCGGCAACGCCCGGTTTGCCCGCTGGGACAGGCGACGCCGCGCGGGCGCATTCTGCAGAATATTTTCGTCAAGTATTACGCTGGCGCCCTGCAACCCTATCTGGCCGAGGTTGACCAACGCGGACAACGCTGGAGTCGCAGCCTGCGTCAGCTCGCCACGGCCGAGGGAGTCCCGCCTGCGATGCGCGATTATCTGAGCAGCCTGGCCGGTGCCGAGTCGTCGCTATGGGCTGATTTCCAGCAGGCCACCGCGCGGCACGTAAGGGTCTGGCAAACCACCCTGAAAAGCTGCGGCCTGGCGCCTGGTCAGGTGGGGTGGGACAGCGAGGCGGTCAGGGGCGAACGATAGAGAGCCTGGCCTGTTGAGGCAACGGCTCGCTGGCCTTTCGCAAACGACGGCATAAATGAAGTAGGGCGTGCAGCTAGCGGCGTTGTGTTGGGTTACGCGGCGCTCGGCAATGGTGGCGCTTGTATATTCCGTATAGCGCCGCTAACCCAACCTACGATCGGGTTAATCGGCCTTCTTGCGAATCAGGTACAGATAGGTGCCGTTGTCTTCCACCTGTTCGACCAGTTCATGGCCGAGAAATACGCAGAACTTGGGAATATCGCGACGGGTCGAGGGGTCGGTGGCGATGACCTTGAGCAGCCCACCGGCCGGCAGGTCGCGTACCTTGTTATGCAGCATCATCACCGGCTCGGGGCAGTTCAGCCCAGTGGCATCGAGGGTGTCGTCGAGAATGGCGTTGGATTGCAAAGACATCGGCTGGCTCCAGAAACAGGCGGCTATTCTCGCGCAAAGCCGGGGTAAAGGTCACCTTTGGCGTGGGAATGCATTTGGCGGCGCTCCGCGTCGCCTGGACGCGGGGCACCCCGGGATGGGTTCCCACGCTGCCAACGGTGGACAAGGCTTCGCCATGTCCTCCCTACCAATGCGCACATTGCGGCCCCGTAGCCCGGATGCAATCCGGGAGCGATCTGGGCGACGCTACCTTTCCCCGGATTGCATCCGGGCTACCAAGCGGCCATGGGCTACTTGCTTAGCCTACGCAGATGGCAGGTCACTTCTTCGCGGTCGTGATAGAGCTGTTTGCAGGCGATCGAGACCTTGATTTTGCGCGCGGCAAAGCCGTCTTCCAGGCGCTGCAGCAGGCGGCGCACTTCGGCGTAGCGCTGTTTCATCGGCAGTTTCAGGTTGACCACGGCCTCGCGGCACAGGCCCTCGCCGATCCAGGTTTCCAGCAGGGCGGCGTTGCGCGCGGGCTTTTCGACGATGTCGCAGACCATCCAATCCACCGGCTGCTTGGGCTTCCAGGTAAAGCCGTCGACCATCAGGTGCTGCACCAGGCCGGTATCCATCAGGCTTTCGGCCATCGGGCCGTTGTCGATGGCGGTGACCAGCATGCCGCGCTTGACCAACTGATAGGTCCAGCCGCCCGGCGCGGCGCCCAGATCGACACCGGTCATCTCGTCCGACAGGCGCTCATCCCATTGCTCGCGCGGGATAAAGGTGTGCCAGGCCTCTTCCAGCTTGAGGGTCGAACGGCTCGGCGCCTCGCGGGGGAACTTCAAACGCGGAATACCCATGGGCCAGAGCGCGCAATTGTGCGCTTCGGCCATGCCGAGGAAAACTTCGCGGCCGCTTTTGAAGGTCAGCAGCAGGCGCGGCTTCTGCCCATCCTCGACCAGTTTGCCGGCCTTGCTCAGTGCCTTGCGCAGCGGCGCTTCGAACTTCTTGCAGAAATTCGACAGTTCCTTGCCGTCATTGGTGTCCAGCACCTCCAACCACAGGCCGCCGAATACCGGCGAGTCCGCCAGGTGGCCCAGCAACACGCTGATACGATCCTGTTCCGGCAACTCGATAAACATCCCGCGGGCCCACTGCCGGGGGAAGATCAACTGGCTGAAGCGCAAGCCGCGCATCAGCCGTTCGGCGCCGTCCGCCTCAGTGCAGACAAATTCGGCGCAGGCGCTGGCGGGCTTGCTCTTGGCGTAGCCGGCGACAGCCAGACGCGCGGCGTGCTCGGCGATCTCCGCACAGACCTCGTTCTCGAAACCGGGGCGGCAGTGCAGCAATAAGGTATTCATCAGGGGCTCTCCTCAAGGCGCGCATCATAGCCGAGTCGGGAACCCTAAGCGCCAGGGACCTGTCCAGTTTAAAGACCCTCTGCTTGCGCCGTGCGCCGCTTTTCCGCGGCGCCACGTCGCCTCGAACCGCCGATAGAACCCGACCTGGCGCCTGCCGCTGAATGGCGAGCCACGCCAAGCGGGGCTAGGGTTAAGGGTCCGCAGTCATTAATCCGGTTTACCTGCCGGCAAGCCCTAGGAGATGCGCAATGCCTTCCTTAGACAGCCTGAAATGCCGCCGCAGCCTCGATATAGACGGCCAGACCTACCACTACTTCAGCCTGCCCGAAGCCGCCAAATCGCTCGGCGATCTCGATCGCTTACCGATGTCGTTGAAAGTGCTGCTGGAAAACCTGCTGCGCTGGGAGGACGGCAAAACCGTCACCGGCACCGACCTGCAAGCCATGGCCGATTGGCTGCACACGCGCAGCTCCGAGCGCGAGATCCAATACCGCCCGGCCCGCGTGCTGATGCAGGATTTTACCGGCGTGCCCGCGGTGGTCGACTTGGCCGCCATGCGCGATGCCGTGGCCAAGGCCGGCGGCGACCCGCAGCAGATCAACCCGCTATCGCCGGTCGACCTGGTGATCGACCACTCGGTGATGGTCGACAAATACGCCAGCACCGCGGCATTCGCGGAAAACGTCGCCCTGGAAGTCCAACGCAACGGCGAGCGCTATGCCTTTCTGCGCTGGGGCCAGCAGGCCTTCGACAACTTCAGGGTGGTGCCGCCGGGCACCGGCATCTGCCACCAGGTCAACCTGGAATACCTCGGCCGCACGGTTTGGTCCAAGGAAGAAGACGGGCTCACCTATGCCTTCCCCGACACCCTGGTCGGTACCGATTCGCACACCACCATGATCAACGGCCTCGGTGTGCTCGGCTGGGGCGTCGGCGGCATCGAAGCGGAAGCGGCGATGCTCGGCCAGCCGGTGTCGATGCTGATTCCCGAGGTGGTTGGCTTCAAGCTCACCGGCAAGCTGCGCGAAGGCATTACCGCCACCGATCTGGTGCTGACCGTCACGCAGATGCTGCGCGGCAAGGGCGTGGTCGGCAAGTTCGTCGAATTCTATGGCGACGGCCTCGCCGACCTGCCCCTGGCCGACCGCGCGACCATCGCCAATATGGCCCCGGAATACGGCGCCACCTGCGGTTTCTTCCCGGTCGATACCATCACCCTCGGTTATCTGCGCCTGTCCGGTCGGCCGGAGTCGACGGTGAAACTGGTCGAAGCCTACTGCAAGGCCCAGGGGCTCTGGCGCGAGGAGGGTCAGGAACCCTCGTTCAGCGACCAGCTGACCCTGGACATGAGCAGCGTCGAAGCTTCCCTCGCCGGGCCGAAACGCCCCCAGGACCGCGTCGCCCTGCCCCAGGTCAAACAGACTTTCGACGACTTCGTCGGCCTGCACCTTAAACCGACCGCCAAGGAAGAAGGCCGCATGCTCAGCGAAGGCGGTGGCGGCACCGCCATCGGCAGCGACGAGCTGTGTGGCGAGTACGAATACCAGGGCCAGACCTATCATTTGAGAAACGGCGCGGTGGTGATCGCTGCAATCACATCCTGCACCAACACTTCCAACCCGAGCGTGATGATGGCGGCCGGCTTGCTGGCGAAGAAGGCCTGCGAGAAAGGCCTGCAACGCAAACCCTGGGTCAAGAGTTCCCTGGCGCCGGGTTCCAAGGTGGTGACCGATTACTTCAAAGCCGCGGACCTGACCCAATACCTCGACCAATTGGGTTTCGACCTGGTCGGTTATGGCTGCACCACCTGCATTGGCAACTCCGGACCGCTGCTCAAGCCCATCGAGCAAGCGATCCAGCAGCACGACCTGACGGTGGCCTCGGTGCTCTCCGGCAACCGCAACTTCGAGGGCCGCGTACACCCGCTGGTGAAAACCAACTGGCTGGCCTCGCCGCCCCTGGTGGTGGCCTATGCCCTGGCCGGCAGCGTACGCCTGGACCTGAGCAAAGACCCGCTGGGCGTCGGCAAGGACGGCGAGCAGGTGTACCTGCGCGATATCTGGCCGACCCAGGCAGAAATCGCCGAGGCGATCCAACGGGTCGATACCGCGATGTTCCACAAGGAATATGCCGAAGTGTTCGCAGGCGACGAACACTGGCAGGCGATTCATGTGCCGCACACCGACACCTATGCCTGGCAGGGCGACTCCACCTACATCCAGCACCCGCCGTTCTTCGAGGCGATCACCGAGGCACCGCCGCATATCGGCGATATCCATCAGGCGCGCATCCTCGCCCTGCTCGGCGATTCGGTCACCACCGACCACATCTCGCCGGCCGGCAATATCAAGGCCGACAGCCCGGCCGGCCGCTACCTGCGCGAACAGGGCGTCGCCCAGCAGGACTTCAATTCCTACGGCGCGCGCCGCGGCAACCATCATGTGATGATGCGCGGCACCTTCGCCAATATCCGCATTCGCAATGAAATGCTCGGCGGCGAGGAAGGTGGTATCACCCTGCACGTACCCAGCGGCGAAAAGCTGTCGATCTACGACGCGGCCATGCGCTACCAGGAACAAGGCACGCCCCTGGTGGTGATCGCCGGCAAGGAATATGGCACCGGTTCGAGCCGCGACTGGGCGGCCAAGGGCACCAACCTGCTCGGCATCAAGGCGGTGCTGGCCGAGAGCTTCGAACGTATCCACCGCTCCAACCTGGTCGGCATGGGCGTGCTGCCGTTGCAGTTCGATCCCGGGCAAAACCGCAAAACCCTGCACCTGACCGGTAAGGAATGCATCAACATCTACGGCCTCGATGGCGTCGAACCGCACCCGCAGATGAAGTTGATGCTGGAAATAATCCGCGAAGACGACAGCCGGGAAAATATCGAGGTGCTATGCCGCATCGATACCCTCAACGAAGTGGAATACTTCAAGGCCGGCGGCATTCTGCATTATGTGCTGCGGCAGTTGATCGAAGCGTCTTGATGTCGCTGAGCGGCCCGTTGCAGGGCGGTTGCAGTACGGCCCACACGCCACAGAATCGTCTACAGTACAGAGCAGCTTTCGCGACTCAACTTCGAGCTTAAACGGTCGATTACCTGACATCGACCATAGGATATATCCCACATGCGCAATAATCAGCCGATCACCCAACGCGAAAGAACCTTTCCGGCTCAGCAGCGCCTGATCTCCACCACCGACACCAAAGGTCAGATCACCTACTGCAACGAGGCCTTTGTCGAGATCAGCGGCTACGGCCAAAGCGAGTTGATCGGCTCGCCCCATAACATCGTGCGTCATCCGGATGTACCGCCAGCCGTGTTCCAGCACATGTGGGAGACCCTGAAAAAGGGCAAGCCATGGATGGGCATCGTCAAGAACCGCTGCAAGAATGGCGACCATTACTGGGTCAACGCCTACGCCACCCCGGTGCTGGAAAACAACCAGTTGGTCGGCTACGAGTCGGTACGCACCAAACCCAGCACCGAACAAGTGCGGCGTGCCGAAGCCTTGTATCGACGGATCAACGCCGGCAGGTCCGCCGTACCGAGCAGCGAACGCTGGTTGCCGGTACTGCAGAACTGGCTACCGTTCATTCTGGTCAGCCAGATCGGCTTTCTGGTCGGCGCCTGGCTCGATAGCCACTGGGGTTTCATTCTCGCCGCCGCCCTCTCCATCCCCCTCGGCCTGGCCGGCCTGGCCTGGCAGAACCGCGGCATGAAGCGCCTGCTGACACTGGCTGAACAAAGCACTTCGGACCCGCTTATCGCGCAGATGTACACCGATAGCAGCGGCGACCAGGCGCGCCTGGAACTGGCCATGCTCAGCCAGGAGGCGCGTTTGAAAACCTGCCTCACACGCCTGCAGGACACCGCCGAAAACCTCGCCAAGCAGGCGCAGAAGGCCGATGCCCTGGCCCACAGCAGCTCGGCCGGCCTGGATCGTCAGCGCCAGGAAACCGAGCAGGTCGCCACCGCCGTCAACGAAATGGCCGCCACCACCCTGGAAGTGGCCAGCAATGTCGCCCGCACCGCCATCGCCACCCAGGAAGCCAACCGCCTGACCAGCCAAGGTCGCAGCATCGCCGCGGAAACCCGCGAAGCCATTCAACGTTTGTCGCTGTCGGTCGGCGACACCGGCGAAACCGTCACCCGCCTGGCCCAGGACAGCAATGAAATCGGCGGCGTGGTCGATGTGATCAAAGGCATTGCCGATCAAACCAACCTGCTTGCGTTGAACGCCGCGATCGAAGCCGCCCGCGCCGGCGAAATGGGCCGCGGTTTCGCCGTAGTGGCCGACGAAGTGCGCTCGCTGGCACAACGCACCACCGAATCCACCGGGCAGATCCACCAATTGATCGCCAAACTGCAACGCACCGCCGAAGAAGCGGTGATGGCCATGGAAATCGGTCGCAAGCAAGCCGACGACGGCGTCGAGCGCGTGCAACAAGCCGATCAGGCCCTGGCCGGGATCAGCGATGCGGTGGCGAATATCTCCAACATGGCCGATCAGATCGCTGCTGCTGCGGAGGAACAGAGCTCGGTAGCCGACGAAATCAATCGCAATATCACCAGCATCGCCCAACTGGCGGAAAAAACCTCGGACGAAGCGCACAGCAGCGCCGAACTCAGCAAAGACCTCACCGCCACCGCCAAAGGCCAGTACGCCTTGGTCGAACGCTTCAATCGTTAAACGACGGCGGGCGCGCCCATTCGCGGCGCGCCCACCGTTTCAGCCATGCGTTAGCGCAGCACTACACTCCTCTCGGCGTTCTGCCAGCTCAGGTCATTCATGCCATCCAAGCTGCTATTCCTCCCCGGCGCCTCCGGCAATACGCAGTTCTGGCTGCCGGTGGCGCAACGACTCGCTCACCCCGCCGAGAAAATCCATATCGGCTGGCCGGGGTTCGGTTCCACCCCGGCGGATACGAAGGTTCAAGGTTTCGATGACCTGCTGGCGCTGGTATTGGCGCGGATCCAGACGCCGACCGCGCTGATCGCGCAGTCCATGGGCGGGGTCATCGCGGTATTGGCCGCCCTGGAAAAACCGCAACTGGTCACTCACCTGGTGCTTACGGTCACCTCTGGCGGCATGGATATGGCGGGCTTCGGTGCAGAAGATTGGCGCCCGGCGTTCTTCGATGCCAACCCGGCACTACCGCGCTGGTTCGCCGCTTACCACGAAGACCTGACGCCCAAGCTCGCCACGCTGCGTATCCCCACGTTGTTATTGTGGGGCGATGCCGACCCGATCAGCCCGGTCGCGGTGGGTCGGCGTCTGGCGGCGCTGCTGCCCTGTGCGCAGTTGCATGTCTTCCCTGGCGGGGATCACAACCTAGGCAATACCTTCGCCTGTGACATTGCGCCACTTCTTGATAGACATCTTTCGAGCGTACCGTAGCGGTCCCAGTTGTTCGCCTTGGTCTGCCTCTTCGCGGGCCTTATGGACTTGTCGGGGGGTCAGTACGCCTCTTAACTCAAACGCCAGGTGCCAATGCCATGCCCCAAGTGATAGAGGTCCCCATACCGCACGACTGTTCACTCCTCGACGGATTCCAGAGCATCTATTTTTGCGATGCCTATCAAACACCGCTCTCTAAGCCGAACCTCAGTGTGCAGGACGCCTATGCGGCGGTATTTGCCCATCCCCCGGGCTGGGTCAAGGGCCTTATGCGAATACGCGGCCTAGTGGCTTTCGTCCTTGGACTGAAACATGTACAAGATTCCGTCTTGGTGCAGGATCAGGGCATGCAGTATCGGGTTGGGCAACGCGCGGGAATATTTTCCGTCCAATCGATCGAGCCCAACGAGTTGATAGTGGGCGACGACGATAAACACCTGAACTTCAGAATTTCCATCTACAGATCATCGGCAAACGATGTTCAAGTCCTCACGTTGTCAACAGCGGTGGAAATCCACAATAAACTTGGCAAGTTTTATATGTTGGTGATCACGCCTTTTCACCGTTTCATCACCAAATCGATGCTGCAAAAGGCAGCGAATGCAGGCCTGCTATAGATAGATATCGCCAGGAACGAGCGGTCATTCGAAACGAATCAGCCACCTTGCAAGGAGCACCGCCATGATCAGCCTAGAATTCCTCATCACCTCGTTAATCGTGGTGCTGATTCCGGGAACCGGGGTCATTTACACGGTCTCCACTGGTCTGGTTCAAGGGCGCAAGGCCAGCGTATTCGCCGCGCTCGGCTGCACCGCGGGCATTGTGCCGCACCTGCTGGCCACGGTTCTCGGCCTGGCCGCACTCCTGCACAGCAGCGCGGTCGCCTTTCAGGCGCTGAAGTACGCTGGTGCCGCTTACCTGCTCTACATCGCTTACGCCACCTGGCGCGACAAATCCGCTTTTGCCGTCGACAGCGGTTCAGCCAGAAATAGCGCCTCCAGACTGGTGATCAAGGCGCTGCTGCTCAATATCCTCAATCCCAAGCTGACTCTGTTTTTTCTCGCGTTCCTGCCGCAATTCATTCGCCCCGGCACTGCCGAACCACTGGTACAGCTTCTGTTGCTGAGTTCGGTCTTTATGGCGATGACCTTCGTCGTGTTCGTCGCCTATGGCTTCCTCGCCCATGCGTTTCGCAAGGCCGTGATCGAGTCGCCCCAGGTGCAAACCTGGCTGCGTCGCGGTTTCGCCGCGGCCTTTGCCGGCCTCGGGGTAAATCTCGCCGCCAGCCAGAGGTGACGCCAAGCCATCGATCGCCTTCTAACGCTACGACTTGAGGAGTTCGCTATGAACAAGATCAACCTGCGAGAGAAGTTCGAGTTAGTCGACGGTTACTGGTCACCGAAGATCGTCGGCGAACTCAATGGCCAATACGTAAAGCTGGCGAAATTCAAAGGCGAAATGGTTTGGCACGCCCATGCCGATGAAGACGAGTTCTTTCAGGTGATCAAGGGCACTATCGTTATTCACCTGCGGGACAAACGCATCACGCTGCATGAGGGCGAATGCTTCATCGTGCCCAAAGGAGTCGAGCACAAGCCTGAAGCCGCAGAAGAAGCCCACGTGATGATGTTCGAGCCCAAGGCGACGCGACATACCGGCACCACCGAGAGCGATTTGACCGTCGCCACAGATGACCAGCACTGGATATAACCGCTGCGGCCCGGGCACTGTCTTTACAGGGAGCGTTTCATGTACCACGCCGTTATTCGCGTCATCGTAAAAAACCTATTTCGTGCACTTAACCAAGGCGACTATGAACCGATCCTGGCGGGGCTTGCGCCCAGGTTCGAGCACTGGTTTGTCGGCACCCACGCGTTATCCGGTTTGCGCACCAGCATGCCGACTACCAGAGCCTGGTATGAACGTCTGTATAGGATCTTCCCCAATATAAAATTCGATATACGCAACATCGCCGTGAGCGGCTGGCCATGGAACACCCTGGTCGCAGTCGAGTGGACCGACAGCTATACCCTGTTGAACGACGAAAAGCGCTCGAACTGCGGCGTGCACATGATCCGTCTGGTCTGGGGGAAAGGTGTTTCAGTGCGTATTTACTGCGATACCGAGCTGCTGCTGGAAAACCTTGCCATCCAGGAAGCCGGCGGCATCGGTGAGGCGTCTTATGCGCCTTTGATCGATTAGCAGGTTCCAAAGACTAGGCCTGACCTACCGCCCGCGAACTGCCGACGCCACGCGCCGACGCCATCACTGGACATAGCATGTCGACCACACTCCCCAGCCGCCGCGAAGACATTCTGCGTAATTACCTCCGGGCCAAGGACGAAAACCGCCCCCATCTACTGGCCGGTGTTTTCTCCGCCGACGCCACGCTCGAGGTGCACAACCGCGCCAGCGAAATCGCTTTCCCGGCATTCACCGAGGGCCGTGCGGCAATCGCCGATGTTCTGGTCCGCACCTTCGGCCAGACCTATGAAAACGTTTATTCCTTTTACATGGCGCGGCCAGCATCGGACACGCAGACATTTACCTGCGATTGGCTCGTCGTCATGTCCGAAAAAAACAGCAAGAACGTGCGGGTGGGATGCGGTCGGTACGACTGGACGTTCGCACCAGACGCAGCGGGTTTGGCGACAAACCTGGTCATCAGTATCGAGGCGATGCTGGTGCTGCCGCCCGAATCGCTCGAGCCCACTTATCGATGGATGGCTGAACTCGAGTATCCATGGTCCTCGGCCATGGCGGTCGAGGCAGCAATGCCGTCAGTTGCACCGCTTGCCCAGATCGTGCGCTACCTCAGCAGGCGCTGAGGGCGAAAGCCCGCGGCAATTATTTTCACCGCAATGAAGATGCGACCATGCCCTACAGCCTGAAATTCTCGACGCACCTTAGCGCACCACCCTCCACCGTCTGGGCTTGGATGACTTCTTTCGAGGGCATTTCCAAGGAAATGGCGCCTTATCTGCAGATGTCCGCGCCGCCGGGTGTCGGCAATCTCCGCTCGGTCGAGTTCCAGCCCGGCAAGCCGATGTTTCGCAGCTGGATCCGCCTCTTTGGCCTGATTCCCTTCGACTATTCGGACCTCACTCTGCTGAGCCTCGAAGAGGGAGTGGGCTTCGTCGAGCATTCGCCCATGGGCAGCATGCGTAGTTGGCGGCATGTGCGCCACCTGACGCCCACGGCAGGCGGCTGCGTGCTGACCGACGAATTGACCTTCGAACCCAGGCTCGCCGGTTGGTTGTCCTATCGAATCGTGCGGGCGTTCTTCAACCATCGGCACCGCATGCTTGAGCGTCATCTGGGTAAATTCATCGAGTGATGCAGCAAGGCTGCGACTACGCTGATGGAGCGGAATCTGACAAGGAGTTACCCGTGCTCACCCAATCCCTGTACATCGCCGGCTGCATCCCGTTTCTGATCCTGGGCCTGCTGCATACCGTCTATACGATTGCGGACATCTACAGCCCTAAAAGAATCGTGCCCTACGAACCAGGCGTCATGGGTTTGATGAAAGATTCCACGCTCGCGTTGACCAAGGAAACCGACATGTGGCGTGCGTGGGTCGGGTTCAATATCAGCCACGGCGTCGGTGTGCTGTTTTTCGCCGTCAGCCTCCTCTACTTCGCAGTGCTGCATATCGCCTTTTTGCAAAGCTCGCTCTTCCTGCTGACGGTTTCACCCCTGGTCGCTCTGGTTTACCTGGTGCTGTCGAGGAAATATTGGTTTCGCATTCCCGCCGCGGGATCGGCGATCGGCTTGCTCTGTTTTCTCGCCGGCTCGCTGGTCCAGGCATTTGCCTGAGCCCGGTCCATAGCGCTCAGGCATAAAGCGGTAACGCTCAGGCATGAAACGGCAGTGCTGCGCTCCCGGGCCGAGTGGCGTATTTCCGAAATTAATTTTCAACTGGTGTAACCAAACAGCCTTCCCCGCCGTATCTATCAGTGTCGTTACTCAAACCCACTGAAGGAAGGTATCCATGTCCAGCACAACCCAACAATTCAAGAGCTTGATCGGCGCCGTGGTTTTCGCCTTTGCCGGCACCCTGTACGCGGCCGACTATGCGGCCCCGGCCAAAACCGCCAAGACGGTCGAAACCTCGGGGATAGGCGCGGCGCGCCAGGCCATCGACAAATGGGAATACGAAAAAGCCATCGCCCTGCTCAAGACCGAAGCGGCCAAGGACCCGAACAATGCCGATGTGCAGAACTTGCTGGGCTACAGTAATCGCAAGCTGAAGCGCTACGAGCTGGCCCTGGGTTACTACCAAAAGGCATTGGCCTTGCAGCCCGAGCATCGCGGTGCCAACAACTACCTCGGCCACCTGTATCTGGAAACCGGCGAACTGGAAAAGGCCCAGGAGCGCCTCGCTGTGCTGGATCAGGTCTGCACCTTCGGTTGCGAGGAATACAGCGAACTGAAGCAGGCCATCGCCGCGCAACAAGCGCTTGCCGATAATTGATACCCGCCTCGCTACCCAAGGGATTGCATGAACGAGCCATTGAGTGACCTGTTGAGTCGTTGCGCCCTGGGAGACCGCGGCGCCTTCGCTCGCCTCTATGAGCTGGTCTCGCCCAAGCTGTATGGCATCGCCATGCGCCTGCTCAAACAGCGGCCGCAGGCGGACGATGCGCTGCAAGAGGCATTCAGCAAAATCTGGTATCGGGCCGGCAGTTATCGGCCCGATCTGGGCAACCCGATGACCTGGATGACCTCCATCCTGCGCAATCAGGCGCTGGATATGCTGGCCGCCCACGGTCGCCATGAACGCCTGCTCGACCGGGACGCGGATTACGCCGAGCTCGAACTCACTGCCCCTGGCAGCGACCCGCAGAGCGAGGCCCTGCATTGCGATGCGGCCGGGCGTTTGGACATCTGCATGGGGCAGCTGCGCGATCGGCACCGGCAGTGCATCGCGATGATTTATTGGGACGGCGTGACCTATCAGCAACTCGCCGACACACTCGAAACCCCGCTGGGTACCGTCAAGGTGTGGGTGCGTCGCGGCCTGGAGAAACTCAAACAATGCCTGGATCAATGAGATATCGGGACTCGCAGGTGCAGGAGCGTCTCGCCCGGGAGTACGTGCTCGGCACCATGAGCGCCACAGTGCGGCGGCGCTTCCAGCGCCTGCTGCATGCCGATGCCGGCTTGCAAGCCCAGGTCCGGGATTGGCAGCAGCGCCTGCAGCCGCTGGCCGATGACGTGCCACCACTTACACCGCCGCGCACGGTCTGGCTCGCCTTGGCCGAGCGTCTCGGCCATACGGCGCCGCGCCGCGCGCAAAAATCAGCATGGCTGAGCAGCCTGACTCTGTGGCGTGGCCTCAGCGCCATCACCAGCGCAGCGGTACTGGTGATGGCGCTGCTCCTGTTGCGCACGCAAGAGGTACGGCCAGTGGACTATCTGGCCGTGATGGCCGGCGATGAGTCCGTCGCGAGCATCGTTGCCAGTGCTCGCAAGGCGCCCTGGGAGCTGACGTTGGAACTGGTCAAGACGCCGCCTCTGGCCAGCGACAGGACCCTGCATCTTTGGGCGGTTTCCGCCGAAACCGGCGAGATCCATTCGCTGGGTGCGATCGGCAATGACGCCAAACAACAACGTCCCCTGAGCGAACGGC
Source organism: uncultured Pseudomonas sp. (assembly GCA_966210435.1). GTDB lineage: Bacteria > Pseudomonadota > Gammaproteobacteria > Pseudomonadales > Pseudomonadaceae > Aquipseudomonas. Next base: position 38,108 of record CBIHLF010000022.1, read on the forward strand.
AATGGCTGTTGATCAGAGGCGCGCGCTCGCTGATCGTCACCGAAGAAGCGCAGTCCGCCGCACTCGACCAACCCACCGGACCGGTTCGTTACAGAGGGCTCTGCGTGCAACTGGGGTAACAGGCTATTACGGCGCCGCAAACCGCGGCGCCCCAGCAACTTTGGTCGCATTTTCCTCGTTGCCGACTGCTCGCAGAGTAATACGGCAGTCGAGGGCGCAGCAGTTGCAGCCTGCGGCCAAACCAAACAATAACAAGCCGCAGGAGAACTCCATGCGCTATTTCGCCTTGCTTCTACTTGTTGTCAGCTCCATGGCCACGGCCCAGAACTGGACGCTCGACCCACAACACTCGCTGCTCAGTTTTATCACCACCAAGGACGCCAGCATCAGCGACCACCACGGTTTCAGCAAGCTCACCGGCGCGGTCGACGAAGACGGCAAGGCCTGGCTGCGGGTCGGCCTGGCCAGCGTCGAATCGAATATCGACAAGCGCAACGAACGCATCCGCGAGCATCTGTTCGAAGTCGCCCAATACCCCGAAGCCATCGCCAGCCTGAGCTTGCCCGCCAAACTGTTCGAGCAATTAAAGGTCGGCGAAAGCTTCACCCGCTCGATGAACGTGCGCCTGGATCTGCACGGGCAGAGCAGGGTCGTGCGCGCCGAACTCTATGTGCTGCAGCTGCGCCCCGATGTGGTGGAGGTGTCCAGCTCGCAGCCGTTGATCATCAATGCCCATGAGTTCGGCATGCAGAACGGCTTGCTCAAACTGATGGAGCTGGCGGGCCTGAAGAGCATCGCCAGCGAAGTGCCGGTGACCTTGCGCCTGCGCTTCGTTCCCGCCTCCCAGGCCGCATCGCACTGATTTATAACAACCCGCTGGGTTACAGGGATTGCACAATTCACTGGCACCGGTAGAGTTCCACACTACCGAACGGAACCGGGTGGGAACGCCCGGCATTTCCCCCGAAGAGAGTTCGCTCAATCAGGCACGCACAAGGACGTTATGAGCAAGGCCAGCGCACTCGCGATCGTCGTCGCTATTTCGACCCTCCATTATTCGGTCATGGGTTATTACGGCTACGACCCCACCCCCGAATTCGAAACCTTGATGGCTTGGGCCTTTGCGCTGATGCTCGCGCTCTGGTGCCTGGACGATGCCAAACAGGTTAATTTTCACCGTCCTTATGAGTTCGGCGCCTTTATCTTTTTTACCTGGCCATTGGTGCTGCCCGCCTACCTGATTCATACCCGGGGTTGGCGAGGGATATTTATATTCATGGCATTTTTGATCCTGGCTCTGCTGCCCTATTTATCCGGCTGGCTGGCCTATTTCATGAGCCCCACTTATGCGGCCTATAGTTAGCCCCCCGAATCAATGCGCATACTCACCCATGGCAGGAAGAAGAGATGAAAGGCAGCTGTTTATGTGGCGCCATCGAATACACCATCGAGGGCCTCGATATGCCCATCAGCCATTGTCACTGCGGCAGTTGCAGAAAAGCCCACGCCGCGGCGTTCGCCACCACCGCAGGGGTCAAGCGCGAGCACTTTCGCTGGATTAAAGGTCAGGAGCGCCTGTCGACCTTCGAATCCTCGCCAGGCAAGTTGCGCCATTTCTGCTCGGTATGCGGCTCGCAGCTGATCGCCGAGCGCCCGCAGCAAGCCCACGTCATAGTGCGCATCGCCACCCTCGATGAAGACCCAGGCGTGCGACCTCAGCAACATATCTGGACGTCCCATGACGTGCCCTGGCTCGAATACGAGGGGGTTGCGGCATACCCGGAATGGCAACCGGGGCGCTAGGGTCTGTTACCGTTTCATTGCGACCGCGCCAGCCCCTAAGGCATCAACCATCGGGGAGCGACATAGGAGCAGCATATGCAGGAAATGACCGCCCTCTTCGGGATTGCCACCGCGCTCGCGCTTGGTGCGGCGAGCCCAGGGCCAAGCTTCGTCATGGTTGCACGCACGGCAATTGCCTCATCGCGCAACGATGGGCTATTTGCGGCCCTTGGCATGGGGGTCGGCGCCCTCCTTTTCGCCGGCCTCGCCTTGCTGGGCTTGCAAGGTTTGTTGCTGGCGATTCCGTCGCTGTACCTGGCGCTGAAGGTGGCCGGCGGTCTCTACCTCGTCTACCTGGGCATCCGCCTGTGGCGCGGGGCCAGCCAAGCGCACAATCTGGCTGAACTCAAACCTGCTGCCCGTTACGCGAAACGCGCCTTCGTGCTGGGCCTCAGCACGCAAATCAGCAACCCGAAGACTGCCATCGTTTATGCAAGTGTATTCGCCGCCTTCCTTCCGTCAGCTCCCACCCTGACCTTCAGCCTGGGCGTAACTGCATTGGTCTTTGCGATTGAATCGGGTTGGTATGCGCTGGTGGCTGTTGCACTTTCCGCGCAACGTCCCCGTCACGCCTACCTTCGTTATCAGACGTGGATCGATCGTGCCGCAGGTGGTGTCATGTTCGCGCTCGGGCTGAAACTGGTGTTATCCGCGCGCGATCACGCGCCCATTTCCCTGTAACGAGGTCGAACAGCAAATCTATGCCCAGCTTCCGTTTGGTAAGTACGCTTACCGCTGTCATTGCCAGCCTGCTGTTTATCGTCCTGTTATTCGTACCCGAGATAGCCTTCAGCCTGTTTGCAATCGAAGAAAATCAATCCGCATTCTTTATCGCCCGCAGGGCCGCCATGCTATTTCTGGGTATCGCCGTGGTGGCCTGGGTGGGACGCGATGCACCGCACTCGGCGTCCCGACAAGCCTTGTGCATCGGCCTCACGGTTGCCATGCTCGCGCTGGTGGTACTCGGCACCGCCGAATTGATCAGAGGCTTCGCAGGCGTCGGCATACTGCTTGCCGTCTTCACCGAAGCGCTTTTGGGTGGTCTGTATTTGAGGCTATACCTGAGCAATCGAGATGCCCAAGAGGGATAGATAGTCTATGGATACTCACACCCTCCTCAGCTTTTCCGCAGTTGCTGGTATTGCCATTCTCAGCCCTGGCCCAGCTGTTTTGCTCGCACTGCGTAATGGTGCCACCCTGGGGCTAGGTGCGGTCGTTTGCTCCTCGCTGGGCAATATCAGTGGGCTGTTCTGCCTATCCGCCGCAGCAATGTTGGGGCTAGGCCTGTTGTTGATGTCCTCGGCGCTGTTGTTCGCCGCAGTGAAAATCCTCGGCGCGCTGTATCTGTTTTATATCGGCGTTCGGCACCTGCTTGTCCGCAGCCCAGCGTTGAAGGGTGCGGCGGAACATGCGCCCCACGGCGCGCGACCCAGTTCGTTGGCGCTGTATCGCGAAGCTTTTCTCATGGCCGCGTTCAACCCTAAACCCATCCTGTTCTTTACCGCGTTGTTCCCCCAGTTCATCGATGCCAATGAGCCCTTATTGACGCAATTTTTTGTGCTCACGGGTATTTTCATGGTGCTCTCTTTTGCCACCCTGATCGCTTATGCGATGGTTGCTGCACGGGCGAAAAAATTTCTGCTGCAGGCTACTTTCGCCAAATGGCTGAACCGCGCGATGGGCGCGGTATTTATTTCGTTCGGCGCAGCGCTATTAGCCCTGCGCCGGCCTGTAGTCTAAGCGGCCATCGTGCCGCAGCTACCCCTGATGAATGGCAATCGAGCCCAACGCTGAAGACAAGGAGTCAAGGATGCAACTCTATCTGCTCTTTCTGCTGATGGCCGCCGCCACCGTGGCCAGCCCCGGTCCCGGCGTGGTGATGACCCTGAGTAATGCGTTGCGCTATGGCTTGCGCGGCACTTTTGCCGGGATTCTCGGAATCGCCTTCGGCGCCCTGGTGGTCGCGGCGATTTCGGCCACCAGCCTGGGCGTGCTGCTCGCGACTTCGGCGCAGGCCTTTACCCTGCTCAAGTTTATCGGCGCGGCCTATCTGGTTTATCTGGGCATTCGCCTGTGGCGGGCGCCGCCGTTCGATTTCTCCACGCAAAAGGCGCACAGCGCGAACTTCCCAAGGCGCTTTGCCGAGGGGCTGTCGCTGCAGCTGACCAACCCCAAGGCGGTGTTTTTCTTTCTGTCGATCTTCCCGCAATTCATCGACCCGGCACGCGACTATGCGCTGCAATTCGCCACCCTGGTGCTGACGTACAGCACGCTGGTCATCTGCATTCATTGCACCTATGCGCTGTTCGCGCGGCGGGCAAAGTCCTGGCTGACCTCGCCCCGGGGCGGGCGCATCGTCAATAGAACCGCCGGCGTCACCTTTGTCGGCTTCGGCGCGGCACTGGCTTCGGCCAGCCGCTAACAGGCAATTCAGGATGAATAGAGCATGACGACAGGCAGCCATATCGCCTTGCTGGCGAATTACAACGAGTGGATGAACAACAAGCTGTATGCAGCGGCCCGCACCTTGCCGGCGGAAGCGCTAGCGGCCGACCGCCAGGCGTTTTTCGGCTCGATTATCGGCACCCTCAACCATATCCTCGTTGCCGACACCATTTGGCTGCAGCGTTTCGCCACGCACCCGGCCGGGTACAGCTCCCTCGAGCCGGTTCGCCGACTGGCGGCACCACCAGCACTCGATACAGTGCTGTTCGCCGATATCGATGCGCTGTTCAGCCAGCGCCAGATGCTCGATCAGACGATCAAACAATGGGCCGCCCAACTGACCGAGGCCGACCTGCTGGAAACCCTGCGCTACCGGAATGTTAAAGGCGAGGCCATGGCCAAACGGTTCTCCAGCCTGATCACGCATTTTTTCAACCATCAAACCCATCATCGCGGCCAGGCCAGCACCCTGTTGTTTCAAGCCGGTGCGGATATCGGCGTGACCGATCTTCTCGCGCTGATTCCAGATGAGGAGGCCTGAGATGAACGACATTCAATGCAGCTCACTCGATGAGGTACGCGCGAATATTGACCGTATCGATCGCGCGCTTGTCGGCCTGTTGGCCGAACGCGGGCGTTTCGTCTCCCAGGCGGCGAGGTTCAAGAAGACCACCGACAACGTCAGAGCGCCGCAGCGCGTGGAACAGGTGATCGCCAAGGTGCGCATGCTAGCGGAGCAATGCGGGGCCAACCCGGCGGTAACCGAACAGGTCTATCGCGCGATGATCGCGGCCTTTATCGAAGCGGAGCTGGCCGAGCATGCGGCGCTGAAGCGCTCGGAGTCGACAAACGCATGAATGACCTGCCCCCGGCACTAATGAAGATGCTGAGCACATCCTGGAGCAGATGCTGGCACGCGCTGGACGCCGAAAGCGACGGCGCAGCGTTGATGCGGCAACTGCTCGCCGCTTACCAGGAGCCGCAGCGCAAATACCACACACTGCAACACCTGACGGAATGCCTGGCCATGTTGCAGGAGCACCTTGAGTTGGCCGAGCAGCCCGGCGAGGTCGAGATGGCGCTGTGGTTTCACGATGCGGTGTATGACGTCAAGGCAAGCGATAACGAACAGAAAAGCGCGGACTGGGCATCGCGATCACTGGCTGAAGCGGGCGTCGCCCAGGCGCATATCGACGGAGTGGTGCAACTGATCATGGCGACCTGCCACAGCGCGTTGCCACAGGGCCGCGACCAACAATTGCTGGTCGACGTCGACCTGTCGATTCTTGGCAGCCCGCGAGCGCGCTTTGTCGAGTACGAGCGGCAGATCGCCGAAGAATACAGCTGGGTGCCCGAGATATTCTTCCGGCAAAAACGCGGTGCGGTGCTCGAAGAATTCATCGCGCGCCGCCCCATCTACAGCACAGCGGCTTTGCAGCAGAAGCTCGAGCGCCAGGCCCAGGACAACCTGGCCTTTTCCCTGGAGCGGTTGGCGGGCTGAGGCTGCATTCGTATGGTAATAGTCATCGCGGCCAAGGCCGCTTCTACAGGGTCGTGCCACGCATCCACCTGCGGGGTTCGTAGGGTGGATGGCGCTTTATCCATCCACCACTAGCACGCCGCGATGGTGGATGAAAAAGGCGTCATCCACCCTACCCAACTGCCCCAGCCTCGTACCCCGAATGAAATCCGGGAAATATCTTGCGTCAGACACCGTTCCCGGATTGCATCCGGGCTACCGAGCAAGCCACTCACTTCGATAAAAACGCGGCTATGGCATCGGCGGCCGTCTGCAGGTGCTGTTCATGGCTGAAGCCCGAGCTTTTCAGTGGTTTGAGGTCGTGGTCGGCGGCCGTTAACCAATCCACCCTGATCGCTGGGGACAGCGGGTAAGCCGCCACCGTAGCGCGGTCGCCGAGGGCGTCGCGTTCACCCTGGACGATCAGGGTCGGCGTCTGCAGGTCGGCGAGATGGGCGATCCGCGGTTTGTCGGCCTTGCCGATGGCATAGAACGGATAGCCCAGGCATACCAGGGCGTCGGCGCCCAGTTCGTCGGCCAACAGGCTGGCCATGCGCCCGCCCATGGATTTGCCGCCGATCGCCAATGGTCCTGCGACCTGTTGGCGCACCAGGGCATGCACCTCGCGCCACTGTTCCAGCAACCTGGCCTGGGGGTTAGGGGGGCGTTTCTTGCCATCCAGGCGCCTTGCGGCCATATAGGCGAACTCGAAGCGCACCACCGCAATGCCCCGTACCACAAGGCATTGCGCCATTTTCTGCATGAACTCGCTATCCATAGGCGCGCCCGCGCCGTGGGCCAGAATCAGGGTCGCGCGCGCCTCGCCAGCGGGCCTGTCCCATAGCAGAACCTCATCCCCCTGCCCCTTCGAGCATTGATCCCGGTCAATACCGGCACTTTGCCCTTTGCTCATGCTTGCCTCGCTTACAGAGTCTGTTGGTTCGTGGCGCCGATGGTACAGGCCCGCTGCCACTGCTTGACAAAAGACCTGCCAATAACCGGATGGAAACCCCGTAAATGAACACGACCGGGAACACAACCAGCAGTGCCGCCTATAACTATAAGGTGGTTCGCCAATTCGCCATCATGACGGTGGTGTGGGGCATAGTCGGGATGGCTGTAGGCGTGTTTATCGCCGCGCAGCTATCCTGGCCCGAGCTCAACTTCAACCTCCCCTGGATCAGCTTCGGGCGCCTGCGCCCGCTGCACACCAACGCGGTTATTTTCGCCTTCGGCGGCTGCGCGCTGTTCGCCACCAGCTATTACGCGGTGCAGCGCACTTCGCAAACAACATTGTTCGCACCCAAGCTTGCGGCCTTCACCTTCTGGGGCTGGCAGCTGGTGATTCTGCTCGCGGCGATCTCCCTGCCCATGGGCTGGACCAGCAGCAAGGAGTACGCCGAGCTGGAATGGCCGATCGACCTGCTGATCACCGTGGTCTGGGTCAGCTACGCCATCGTGTTCTTCGGCACCGTGATGAAACGCAGGGTCAGCCACATCTATGTGGGCAACTGGTTCTTCGGCGGTTTCATCCTCACCGTGGCCATCCTGCACCTGGTCAATAACCTGGAAATCCCGGTCACCCTGACCAAGTCCTATTCGGCCTATGCCGGCGCCACCGACGCGATGATCCAGTGGTGGTACGGGCATAACGCCGTGGGCTTTTTCCTCACTGCGGGCTTTCTCGGGATGATGTACTACTTCGTGCCGAAGCAGGCCGGGCGCCCGGTTTACTCCTATCGCCTGTCGATCGTGCACTTCTGGGCACTGATCGCCGTGTACATCTGGGCCGGCCCGCATCACCTGCACTACACCGCACTGCCGGATTGGGCGCAAAGCCTCGGCATGGTGATGTCGCTGGTACTGCTGGCACCGAGCTGGGGCGGCATGATCAACGGCATGATGACGCTGTCGGGCGCCTGGCATAAGTTGCGCACCGACCCGATCCTGCGCTTCCTCGTTGTTTCCCTGGCGTTCTACGGCATGTCGACCTTCGAAGGTCCGATGATGGCGATCAAGACCGTCAACGCCCTGTCCCACTACACCGACTGGACCATTGGTCACGTACATGCCGGCGCACTCGGCTGGGTGGCGATGATCTCCATCGGCTCGCTCTATCACCTGATCCCGAAAGTCTATGGTCGTCAGCAGATGCACAGCGTCGGCCTGATCAACGCGCACTTCTGGCTCGCCACCATCGGCACCGTGCTCTACATCGCCTCGATGTGGGTCAACGGCATCACCCAGGGCCTGATGTGGCGTGCGGTCAACGAGGACGGCACCCTCACCTACTCCTTCGTCGAAGCGCTTGAAGCCAGCCACCCGGGCTATGTGGTGCGGATGATCGGCGGGGCGATTTTCTTCAGCGGCATGCTGTTCATGGCCTGGAACGTCTGGCAGACCGTGCGCGCCAGCAAGCCGGCCGACGTGCAGGCTGCAGCACGCTTTTCCTTGGAAGGAGCGCACTGATGAAACACGAAATTCTCGAAAAGAACATTGGCCTGATGGCCCTGATGATGGTGCTGGCGGTGAGTATCGGCGGCCTGACCCAGATCGTTCCGCTGTTCTTCCAGGATGTCACCAATGAACCGGTGGAAGGCCTCAAGCCCTACACCGCGCTGCAACTGGAAGGTCGCGACATCTATATCCGCGAAGGCTGTGTCGGTTGCCACTCGCAGATGATCCGTCCGTTCCGCGCCGAAACCGAGCGCTACGGTCACTACTCGGTCGCTGGCGAAAGCGTCTACGACCACCCGTTCCTCTGGGGCTCCAAGCGTACCGGTCCGGACCTGGCCCGGGTCGGCGGCCGCTACTCGGACGAATGGCACCGTGCCCACTTGTACAACCCGCGCAACGTCGTGCCGGAATCGAAGATGCCGGGCTATCCGTGGCTGGTGGAGAACGTTCTGGACGGCGCCGATACCGCGAAAAAGATGGATGCACTGCGCTTCGTCGGCGTGCCTTACAGCGATGCGGACATTACCGAAGCCGGCGCAGCGGTCAAGGGTAAGAGCGAAATGGATGCACTGGTCGCCTACCTGCAAGTCCTCGGCACTGCCTTGAAGAACAAGAGGTAAGACCATGGCATTCGACATCATCAATATCGGCACCCTGCGCGGCATAGGCACCGCACTGGTCCTGCTGTCCTTCGTCTGCGTGACGCTCTGGGCGTACAGCAGCAAGCGCCGCGTGGCGTTCAACGAGGCGGCCCAGCTGCCTTTTGCCGACGAAATCAAGTCCGCTGCATTGAGGAGCGACACCCCATGAGCACCTTCTGGAGCTGGTATGTATCCCTGCTGACCATCGGCACCCTAATCGCCCTGTTCTGGCTGGTATTCGCCACCCGCAAGAGCGAAGTCCACAAGAACGAAACCGACCAGACCATGGGTCACGCCTTCGACGGCATTGAGGAATATGACAATCCGTTGCCCAAATGGTGGTTCATGCTGTTTATCGGCACGCTGATCTTCGCCGTGCTCTATCTGCTGATGTACCCCGGCCTGGGTAACTTCAAGGGCATGCATCCGACCTATGAAGGCGGCTGGACCCAGGTTGCCCAGTGGCGTCAGGAAATGCAGCAGGCAGATGAGCTGTATGGGCCGATCTTCGCCAAATATGCGGCTATGCCGCTGGCCGATGTCGCCAAGGATGAACAGGCACTGAAAATGGGTGGCCGCATGTTCGCCACCTATTGCGCGGTCTGCCATGGCTCGGATGCCAAGGGCGCGGTGGGCTTTCCCAACCTTACCGACAACCACTGGCGCTGGGGCGGCGAGCCCGACGTGATCAAGACCACCATTCTCAATGGACGCATGGGTGCCATGCCGGCCTGGGGTCAGATTCTCGGTGAGGACGGCGTCAAGCAGGTCGCGGCCTACGTACGCAATGGTCTGGCCGGCCTGCCGTTGCCTGCTGACGAGTCGTTCGACCTGCAACAGGGCGCACAGATCTTCAGCAATAACTGCCAGGCATGTCACGGCGCAACCGGTCAGGGCACCCCGATGATGGGCGCGCCCAACCTGACGCAACCCGGCGGCTGGATCTATGGCTCCAACCTGGCGCAGCTGCAGCAGACCATCCGCTACGGTCGCAATGGGAAGATGCCTGCGCAGGAACAGTACCTGGGTAACGACAAGGTGCACCTGCTGGCGGCTTATGTGCTGAGCCTCAGCCAGGGGAAAACCGCCGATCAGTAACCGTTCAGCTGACGGCAGCAACCAGCTGCCGTCAGTCCCAAAGCATGCGCAGCAGTCTGCGACCCAAGGTCGCACCCCCTCCGGGCAATACCCTTGCTATTGCCCAAACTGAGCTAATCTAGTGGTCGGGTCGCACCCGCCAGCAGGCCGGGCGATCCTCCCTTCGCGCAGTGCCTTCAGGCACAGGGAACGCTCGACAGCCGGCTCGAATCGCCTGGCGAAGCAGGAAATCAACGCCTTTTGCAAGCCCGTTTGTATCGACCCGTGTCGTTGCATTGGCTATCTGCTTTCTCCATACTTGCCGCCGATTTTTGTCCCTAGAAACTCCATTAACCGTGGAACCCAGCATGAGCTCAGCAATCAGTCAGACTGCTTATAACTACAAGGTGGTCCGCCAATTCGCCGTGATGACGGTGATTTGGGGGGTCATTGGCATGGCGCTAGGTGTGTTCATCGCCGCGCAACTGGTGTGGCCGGAACTCAACCTAGGCCTGGAATGGACCAGCTTCGGTCGTCTCCGTCCCTTGCACACCAACGCGGTGATCTTCGCCTTTGGCGGCTGCGCCCTGATGGCCACGTCCTTCTATGTGGTCCAGCGGACCAGTCAGGCACGCCTGATTTCCGACGGTCTCGCAGCCTTCACCTTCTGGGGTTGGCAAGCGGTGATCGTGCTGGCAGTCATCACCCTGCCGCTGGGTTACACCAGCAGCAAGGAATACGCTGAGCTCGAGTGGCCTATCGATATCCTCCTGGGCATCGTCTGGGTCAGCTATGCGTTGGTGTTCTTCGGCACCATCGTCAAGCGCAAGACCAAGCATATATATGTGGGCAACTGGTTCTTCGGTGCCTTCATCCTGGTGACTGCCCTGCTGCACATCGTCAACAGCATGGAAATGCCGGTGTCGATGTTCAAGTCCTACTCGATGTACTCGGGTGCGACCGACGCGATGATCCAGTGGTGGTACGGCCACAACGCGGTGGGCTTCTTCCTGACCACCGGCTTCCTGGGGATGATGTATTACTTCGTGCCGAAGCAGGCCGAACGTCCGATCTACTCCTATCGCCTGTCGATCGTGCACTTCTGGGCGCTGATCACCCTGTACATCTGGGCCGGCCCGCACCACCTGCACTACACCGCACTGCCGGACTGGGCGCAGAGCCTGGGCATGGCGATGTCGCTGATTCTTCTGGCACCGAGCTGGGGCGGCATGATCAACGGCATGATGAGCCTGTCCGGCGCCTGGCATAAGCTGCGCACCGACCCGATCCTGCGCTTCCTGGTGGTTTCCCTGGCGTTCTACGGCATGTCGACCTTCGAAGGTCCGATGATGGCGATCAAGACCGTCAACGCCCTGTCCCACTACACCGACTGGACCATTGGTCACGTACATGCCGGCGCACTCGGCTGGGTGGCGATGATCTCCATCGGCTCGCTCTATCACCTGATCCCGAAAGTCTATGGTCGTCAGCAGATGCACAGCGTCGGCCTGATCAACGCGCACTTCTGGCTCGCCACCATCGGCACCGTGCTCTACATCGCCTCGATGTGGGTCAACGGCATCACCCAGGGTCTGATGTGGCGTGCGGTCAACGAAGACGGCACCCTCACCTATTCCTTCGTCGAAGCCCTGGAAGCCAGCCACCCCGGCTACCTGGTACGTATGATCGGCGGCGCTTTCTTCGTCACCGGCATGCTGTTGATGGCCTACAACACTTTCCGCACCGTGCGTGCCGCCAAGGCGTCTGAATATGACGCGGCCGCACAGATTCCTGCCGGAGTAGCACACTGATGAAACACGAAATCATCGAGAAGAATATCGGCCTGATGGCGCTGCTGATGGTTTTTGCCGTCAGCATTGGCGGCCTGACGCAGATCGTTCCGCTGTTTTTCCAGGATGTCACCAACGAACCGGTGGAAGGCCTCAAGCCTTACACCGCGCTGCAACTGGAAGGCCGTGACGTCTATATCAAGAACGGTTGCGTCGGCTGCCACTCGCAGATGATCCGTCCGTTCCGCGCCGAAACCGAACGCTATGGCCACTACTCGGTCGCCGGTGAAAGCGTTTACGACCACCCGTTCCTCTGGGGCTCGAAGCGTACCGGTCCGGACCTGGCCCGGGTCGGCGGTCGCTACTCGGACGAATGGCATCGTGCCCACCTGTACAACCCGCGCAACGTGGTACCGGAATCGAAGATGCCGGCCTATCCATGGCTGGTCGAGCACAAGCTCGACGGCAAGGACACCGCGAAGAAGATTGAAGTGATGCGCGGCTTCGGCATCCCTTACACCGACGAAGATATCGCCGGTGCCCAGGACGCAGTGAAGGGCAAGACCGAAATGGACGCGCTGGTTGCGTACCTGCAGGTCCTCGGCACCTCGATCGCCAACAAACGGTAACGCACGATGCCTTCCTTTCTCACGGACGTCGGGACTATTCGCGGCTTGGGCACGGTGGTGGTGTTTATCGCCTTCATCGGCGTAGTGCTCTGGGCCTACAGCAGCAAGCGCAAATCCAACTTCGACGAGGCTGCGAACCTGCCCTTCGCCGACGAACCGAAAACCAACGTACGTGACGAGCAATCTTCCAGGAGCAATAACCAATGACCACGTTCTGGAGTTGGTACGTAACAATCCTCTCCCTCGGCACCATCTTCGCCCTGACCTGGCTGATCTTCGGCACCCGTAAGGGGCAACGCCAGGAAACCACCGAAGAGACTGTCGGCCACGAGTTCGACGGCATCGAGGAGTTCGACAACCCGCTGCCCAAATGGTGGTTCATGCTGTTCGTCAGCACCATCGTCTTCGCCCTCGGCTATCTGGTGCTCTACCCGGGCCTGGGTAACTGGAAGGGCTTGCTGCCGGGCTACGAGTATCTCGACAACAAGGCCGAAACACCTTTCGCCACTAACGTACAGATCGCCGACGGCAAAGAACGCAACGCCGGCTGGACTGGTGTGCACCAGTGGGAAAAGGAAATGGCCAAGGCCGACGCCGAATATGGCCCGATCTTCGCCAAATTCGCAGCCATGCCGATCGAACAGGTTGCCCAGGACGAGAAAGCCCTGAAAATGGGTGGTCGTCTGTTCGCCTCCAACTGCTCGGTATGCCACGGTTCCGACGCCAAGGGCGCTTACGGCTTCCCTAACCTGACCGATAACGACTGGCTGTACGGCGGCGAAGCCGAAACCATCAAGACCACCATCATGGGCGGCCGTCAGGCAGCCATGCCGGCCTGGAAAGACAGTCTTGGCGAGCAAGGCATCAAGAACGTCGCCGCTTACGTGCGCAGCCTCTCGGGCCTGAAGACACCTGAAGGTATCAACGCCGATATTGCCGCAGGTCAAGACATCTTCAAGACCAATTGTGCAGTCTGTCATGGTGCTGATGCGAAAGGCCAACACGCCATGGGGTCGGCCAACCTGACCGACAAGACCTGGCTGTACGGCTCCAGCTTCGCCCAGATACAACAAACCCTGCGCTATGGCCGTAATGGCCGTATGCCGGCTCAGGCAGACCACCTCGGCAACGACAAGGTGCACCTGCTGGCCGCTTATGTGTACAGCCTGTCGCAACAAAACCCGGAGAAATAACCTCTCCTGTCCCGCCCGACGCGACCCCCTGTCGCACCCGAGCGGGACCTCTCAGGCGTACCATAGCGATACCGTGAATTGACCTCGGCCGGCACATATCGGCCGAGGCGGCCAACCAACCGCTGTGGTACGAATGATGAGCTCACAGATTCCCGTTAAAGACGTCACGCCTGCCCCGGCCAAGGTCGAATCCGTCGACCTTTACGCCAATCGAGAAAAAATCTACACCCGCGCTTTCACCGGTATTTTCCGCAATCTGCGCATGCTCGGTGGCGCCGCCCTCTTCCTCCTGTATTTCGGTACCGTCTGGCTCACCTGGAATGGTCGCCAGGCCGTCTGGTGGAACCTGCCCGAGCGCAAGTTCTACATCTTCGGCTCGACTTACTGGCCACAGGACTTCGTTCTGCTGTCCTGGCTGCTGATCATCTGCGCCTTCGGCCTGTTCTTCATTACCGTGTTCGCCGGCCGGGTCTGGTGTGGCTATACCTGCCCGCAGAGTGTGTTCACCTGGGTGTTCATGTGGGCGGAGAAGGTCACCGAAGGCGATCGCAACCAGCGCATGAAACTCGACAAAGCGCCGCTGACCGGCCAGAAGTTCCTGCGCAAGCTGGCCAAGCACGGTATATGGATTGGCGTATCGCTAATCACCGCCATCACCTTCGTTGGCTACTTCACCCCGATTCGCGAGCTGATCGTCGAGCTGTTCACCCTTGAATCCAGCGGCTGGGCACTGTTCTGGGTCGCCTTCTTTACCCTCGCCACCTATGGCAACGCCGGCTGGCTGCGCGAACAGGTGTGCATCTACATGTGCCCGTACGCGCGCTTCCAGAGCGTGATGTTCGACCAGGACACGCTGATCGTTTCCTACGACCCGCGTCGCGGCGAACAGCGCGGGCCACGGCGCAAGGACGCCGACTACAAGGCCCAAGGCCTCGGCGACTGCATCGACTGCAAGATGTGCGTGCAGGTCTGCCCGACCGGCATCGATATTCGCGACGGCCTGCAGATCGAGTGCATCGGCTGCGCCGCCTGTATCGACGCCTGCGACAGCATCATGGAGAAGATGGACTATCCGAAGGGACTGATCAGCTACACCACCGAACACAATCTGTCCGGCAAGAAGACCCACCTGGCCCGTCCGCGCCTGATCGGCTACGCCGTGGCCCTGACGGCGATGATGGGACTGTTCGCCTGGGCGGTTCATGAGCGTTCGCTGGTCGAACTCGACGTGATCAAGGACCGCGTGCTCTATCGCGAGAACGAAGAGGGCCGGATCGAGAACGTCTACACCCTGAAAATCATGAACAAGGCCCAGCGCGACGTCACCTACGTTATCGAAGCCAGTGGCCTGGATGGCCTGGTATACGAAGGCAAGCATGAAGTCACCGCCCAGGCCGGCGAAGTGCTGTCGCTACCGATCGAGTTGTCGATCGAGCCGGAAAAACTGCCTTCCAGCACCAATGAAATCATGTTCCGTGTCCGCGCTATAGACGACGCGAACATCAATAACGATGCCGACAGCCGCTTTATCGGCCCCAGCGTCCGCTAAGAGAAACACACAGCATGCCCGAACAAACTGTAGTCAAACCCTGGTACAAGCAACTCTGGCCGTGGTTCATCATCGGCCTACTGGGGCTGTCGGTGATCCAGGGCGGGTCGATGCTGATATTCGCCACGCTCAACCCACCCGGCCTGATCTCCGATGACTACTACGACGTCGGCAAGGGCATCAACCAGTCGCTGGAGCGGGAAAAGCTGGCCAAGCAACTGCAACTGCGCGCCACCATCGACCTCGATCAGGAGCGCGGTATCGCCGAGCTGCGCCTGCAGGGTTTCAGCGGCCCCGCGCAGCTGGTTCTCAACCTGCTTTCGCCGACCCAACCCGAGCGAGACCGTCGGATCATCCTGCAGCCCCAGGGCGAGGGGCTCTACCGAGGACAAATGCAGGATGTGGTCGAGGGCCGGCGCTTCGTCGAGCTGATCGGCCAGGAAGGCGGCAAGGACTGGCGCCTGTTCGAAGAGCGCACCCTGGAGGCCGGCAAGCCCATCTTCATCGGCCACCAGCAGTGACAACAGGCGATAGATTGCGTCGCAATGGCTAATCCGATCCCCTGCTACCACTGCGGCTTGCCGGTGCCCGCCGGCAGCCGCTTCCAGGCCGAGGTGCTCGGCGAGCAGCGCGAGCTGTGCTGCCCCGGCTGCCAGGCGGTCGCCGAATCCATAGTCGCCGGCGGCCTTGAGCACTATTACAAGCATCGCAGTGAAAATGCCGCCAACCCGCAGAACCTACCGCAGGCGCTACCCGACGAACTGGCGCTGTACGACCGCGAAGAGGTCCGCGCGCCCTTCGTCGAACAGCACGGTGAGTTGAGTGAGACGCGCCTGCTGATCGAAGGCATCAGTTGCGCCGCCTGTGGCTGGCTGATCGAAAAGCACCTGCGCAACCTGCCCGGCGTCGCCGAGGCGCAGCTGAATCTGTCCAACCAGCGCCTGCATGTACGCTGGGCCGATAGCCAGCTGGCGCTCAGCCAATTGCTCAAGGAGCTACGCAAGATCGGTTATGTCGGCCACCCCTGGCAGGCCGATGCCGCCGCCGAACAGCTGCAGCGCGAAAACCGCCGGGCGATGCGCGAGCTGGGAGTGGCCGGCATGCTCTGGATGCAGGTGATGATGGCGAGCATGGCCACCTGGCCGGAGTTCAACATCGACCTCTCCCCCGAGCTGGACATCATTCTGCGCTGGGTCAGCCTGTTTCTCGCCACGCCCATCGTGTTCTATTGCTGCGGGCAGTTTTTCCGCGGCGCGCTGCGCGACCTGCGCACCCGTCACCTGACCATGGACGTATCGGTATCGCTGGCTATCGGCGGCGCCTATATCGCCGGCATCTGGTCAACAGTGACCGGCCAGGGCGAGCTGTACTTCGATGCGGTCGGCATGTTTGCCCTGTTTCTCCTCGCCGGGCGCTATCTGGAACGCCGCGCACGCGAACGCACGGCTGCAGCTACGGCGCAATTGGTCAACCTGCTACCGGCCTCCTGCCTGCGCCTGCTTGATGACGGCCAGAGCCAGCGCATCTTGCTCAGCGAACTGCAGGTCGGCGATCGCGTCCTGGTGCCGCCCGGCGCCCTGCTGCCTGCGGACGGACGCATCGTCGACGGCCAATCGAGCGTCGACGAATCCCTGCTGACCGGCGAATACCTGCCCCTGCCGCGCACGATCGGCGATGGCGTTACCGCCGGCACGCTGAACGTCGAGGGGCCGCTGACGATAGAAGTGCTGGCCCTCGGCGACGCCACCCGGCTCTCCGCCATAGTGCGTCTACTCGAGCGGGCGCAGAACGAAAAACCGCGCCTGGCGGAAGTGGCCGACCGGGTGGCGCAGTGGTTTCTGCTGGTCGTACTGGCCGCCGCCGCACTGGTTGGCCTGATCTGGTGGCAACTGGATCCGGCGCGGGCCTTCTGGATCGTCCTCGCCCTGCTGGTCGCCACCTGCCCCTGCGCCCTGGCCCTGGCCACACCGACAGCCCTGACCGCGGCCACGGGCAGTCTGCACAAGCTCGGCCTACTATTGACCCGCGGCCATGTGCTGGAAGGGTTGAACCAGATCGACACGGTCATCGTCGACAAGACCGGCACCCTGACCGAGGGTCGCCTGACCCTGAGATCGATCATCCCGGTGGGGCAACTCGACAGCGACAGCTGCCTGGCGCTGGCCGCCGCCCTGGAGAACCGTTCCGAACACCCGATTGCGCGCGCTTTTGGTCGCGCCGCGCAAGCCGCCGACAATGTCGAAAACGTGGCGGGCCTCGGCTTGCAGGGCCAGGTCGCCGGCCAGCGCTTGCGCATCGGCCAGCCGGCATTCGTTAGCCAGCTCAGTGGCCAGTCGACACCGACGATTCCCGGGACACACGGCCAATGGTTGCTCCTCGGCGATGATCGCGGGCCGCTGGCCTGGCTGGTGCTTGACGACCGCCTGCGCGAGGATGCGCCCGCGCTGATCGATGCCTGTCGCGCCCGTGGCTGGCAGATTTTGCTGCTGTCGGGCGACAGCTCGCCGATGGTCGGTGAAATCGCCCAGCAACTCGGGATCGAGCAGGCGCAGGGCGGCCTGACACCGGACGCCAAGCTCGCCGAACTGCAGAAGCTGCATGCTCAGGGCCATCGCGTATTGATGCTCGGCGACGGCGTCAACGATGTGCCAACATTGGCGGCAGCCGACATCAGCGTGGCCATGGGCAGCGCCACCGATCTGGCGAAAACCAGTGCCGACGCGGTCTTGCTGTCCAATCGCCTGAGCAGCCTGATACAGGCTTTCGCGGTGGCGCGGCGGACCCGGCGGATCATCATCGAAAACCTGGCTTGGGCCAGCCTGTACAATGGCCTGGTTCTGCCGTTCGCCGCGCTCGGCTGGGTCACACCGATCTGGGCGGCACTGGGCATGTCACTCAGCTCGCTGCTGGTGGTGCTCAATGCCTTGCGCCTAACCCGTGTCCGTACGTCGAACGCTCCGACGTGAGTATCCATACCCCGCCGGACCGCACAGATCGTCCCTCGAGCAGCCGCCAGGAGACCCCATGCCCGCACTCTATATTCTGATTCCCGTGGCGATCGTTCTGGTCGCCTTCGCCATCTGGTTGTTCTTCTGGGCGGTTGACAGCGGTCAGTACGACGATCTCGACGGCCCGGCCCACAGCATTCTGTTCGACGACGAAGACCCGATGCATGTCGCCGGCACCAGCAAAAACAATCAGCCGCAGGCGGACGCGGGCAACGAGCGCAAAACCGATGCTTGAACTGGCGCCCCTGCTATTGTCCGCGCTGATCCTCGGCCTGCTCGGCGGCGGTCATTGCCTGGGTATGTGTGGCGGCTTGATGAGCGCGCTGACCCTGGCCATTCCCGCCGAACAACGCGGGCGACGCTTCAAACTGTTGCTGGCCTACAACCTGGGGCGTATCGGCAGCTACAGCCTCGCCGGACTGCTGCTTGGCCTGGCCGGCTGGGCCGTCACCAACAGCCCGGCGGCAATGCTGCTGCGGATAGTCGCGGCGCTGCTGCTGATCGCCATGGGTCTCTATCTCGCGGGCTGGTGGAGTGGGCTCACCCGCATCGAAGCGCTTGGCCGCGGGCTGTGGCGCTATATCCAGCCATTGACGCACCGCTTTATGCCGGTCACCAGCATCCCGCGGGCGTTGATGCTCGGAGGCCTGTGGGGCTGGCTGCCATGCGGCCTGGTATACAGCACCTTGCTTTGGGCTTCCAGCCAGGGCGACGCCCTCGACAGTGCGGCGCTGATGCTGGCGTTCGGCATTGGCACCCTACCGGTATTGCTCGCCACCGGCCTGGCCGCTGAACGCATTGCGAGATTGCTGCGCGAACGTGGGGTGCGCATGGCCGGCGGTATTCTGGTGATTCTCTTCGGCCTCTGGACCCTGCCCGGCCCCCATCGGCATTGGCTGATGGGACATTGAGGCGATCACGGGCCGCAAGCCGATAGCGGCAGGCTACAAGCCCCGGTGCCTCTCGCCTGGGTGCAGCCTGCGGAGCCATGACCCAGGTCAAAACAAGCCCGACGGCGCGCTCTTAGACTCTTGGCATTGACAGTCAATCCGGGAACGCCCGCATGTTCGATGCCACCCATTGGGATAGCGACCTGATCCACCGTTACGATCAGGTCGGTCCGCGCTATACCTCCTACCCCACAGCCCTGCAGTTCCATCCCGGGATAGGCCCGCTCGACCTGCTGCATGCGCTGCGCGATAGCCGCAAGGCGCTACGCCCGCTGTCGCTATACGTGCATCTGCCGTTCTGCGCGCATGCCTGCTATTACTGCGTCTGCAACAAGGTGATCACCAAGGACCGCGGGCGCGCCCAGCCCTATTTGCATGCGCTGGAACATGAGATGACCATGCTCGGGCGCCAGCTCGATCGACGCCAGACCGTCGAGCAACTGCACCTGGGCGGCGGCACGCCAACCTTTCTCAGCCATGACGAACTGCGCCAGTTGATGGCTAAGCTGCGCGAGCATTTCCACCTTTTAGATGACGATTCCGGCGACTACAGCATCGAAATAGACCCGCGCGAAACCGACTGGTCAACCATGGGCTTGCTTCGCGAACTGGGCTTCAATGGCATCAGCATCGGTGTGCAGGACCTCGACCCGGCCGTGCAACGTGCGGTCAATCGCCTGCAAACCCTGGAAGAGACCCGCTCCATCGTCGATGCCGCGCACACGCTGCAGTTCCGCTCGTTGAATATCGACTTGATCTACGGCCTGCCCAAGCAAACCCCGGCCAGTTTTGCCCAGACCCTCGACGAGATCATTGCACTGCAACCCGACCGTTTGTCGCTATTCAACTACGTGCACCTGCCCGAACGCTTTATCGCCCAACGCCGCATCGATGAGAGCGAATTGCCCTGCGCTACGGATAAATTAATGATCCTGCAAAACAGCATCGCTCAACTCAACGCGGCGGGTTACCGCTACATCGGCATGGATCACTTCGCCCTGCCCGACGACGAACTGGCCAGCGCCCAGGAAGATGGCCGCCTGCAACGTAATTTTCAGGGCTATACCACTCACGGTCATTGCGATCTGCTCGGTCTCGGCGTATCGGCGATCAGCCAGATCGGCGACCTGTACTGCCAGAACGCCATCGATCTGAATCACTATCAGCAAGCCCTGAATACCCAACAGCTGGCGACCGAGCGCGGCCTGCGCTGCAGCGCGGACGATCTGCTGCGACGTGCGGTCATACAACAGTTGCTGTGTAATTTCCGCCTGGATTTCACCGAAATCGAAAAAGCCCACGGCATTGTCTTCCGCGATTATTTCGCCGATATCTGGCCGCAGCTGCAGAAAATGGCCCAGGATGGCCTGATCCGCCTCGATATCCAGGGCATCGACGTGCAACCGCCCGGACGTCTGCTGGTACGCTCGGTGTGCATGCTGTTCGACCGTTACCTGAGCGAGCAGAACGACCGACTATTTTCCCGCGTCATTTAAATGCGCGAATGCTGCTCCCGGCGGCACTCCGCGCGCATGAACAGCTTGACACCGCCCCCATCGGTAATAGGCTTCGAACAATAACGTATGCCCATTGGCAGTAACCATTGGGATACATTTCGCCGGCAGGTTAGCCCACGCCTTGACTGGCTGAGGCCGCTACCCTGCTGTAATCTAGCGAGCATTCAGAGTTCATTTCCGGGAATCAAGAAGATGTCCGAAAGCATCAAGGTGCATAGCCCGCATCAGATCCATTGCAACGACTGCAGCCTGTCCAGCCTGTGCCTGCCGCTGTCGTTGAACATGGAAGACATGGACGCTCTGGACGATATCGTCAAACGTGGTCGCCCCTTGAAGAAAGGCGAGTACCTGTTCCGTCAGGGCGATGCTTTCGCTTCGGTATTCGCGGTGCGCTCCGGGGCGTTGAAAACCTTCAGCCTGAGCGATACCGGCGAAGAACAGATCACCGGTTTTCATCTACCCAGCGAGCTGGTCGGTCTTTCCGGCATGGACAGCGAAGCCTATCCGGTTTCCGCAATCGCCCTGGAAACCACCTCGGTCTGTGAAATCCCCTTCGATCGCCTGGATGATCTTTCGGTGCAACTGCCGCAGTTGCGACGCCAGTTGATGCGCATCATGAGCCGAGAAATTCGCGACGATCAACAGATGATGATGCTGCTGTCGAAAAAAACCGCGGACGAACGTATCGCCACCTTCCTGGTCAACCTATCGGCACGTTTCCGGGCACGCGGCTTCTCCGCCAATCAGTTCCGCCTGTCCATGTCGCGCAACGAAATCGGCAACTACCTGGGCCTTGCGGTTGAAACCGTGTCCCGGGTGTTCACCCGTTTCCAGCAAAACAAGCTACTCGAAGCCGAAGGCAAGGAAGTGCATATCCTCGACCCCATCGAGTTGTGCGCTCTGGCCGGCGGTAACCTCGAAGGCTGATTTCACCGGCGTATCCTGTGTGTTTGTCGGCCTGCCAATCCAGGACCTGCGCGATGATTTTTGACGAGTTCAGCATCAAGACCCTGATTCGCCCGATTTTGGACTTTCCCGAGCCGGGCATGATCTTTCGCGATATCAGCCCGCTGCTGCAGTCGCCTCGCGCACTGCGCATGGTTGCCGACAGCTTTATCCAGCGTTATGTCGAGACCGAATTCAGCCATGTCGGGGTCATCGAGGCACGCGGCTTCCTGGTCGGCTCGATCATCGCGTATGAGCTGAACAAGCCGCTGATCCTGTTCCGCAAACAAGGCACCCTGCCCGGCGATGTGATTGCCGAGCGCCTGGGGCCGGCGCCCGCCAGCAATTCACTCGAAGTCCAGGCCGACAGCCTGTGTGAGGGCGATAGCGTCCTGCTGTTCGATGACCTGATCGCCAGCGGCGGCACGCTCCTGGCCGCCGCGCAACTGGTCCGGCGCCTGGGCGCCGGCGTGCACGAAGCCGCGGCGATGATCGACCTGCCGGAGCTGGGCGGCTCGCAAAAATTGCAGGATGCCGGCATCCCCGTGTTCACCCTCACCGCCTTCGCCCTCGACGATCAATAACGCGCCCCGCTACCCGGCGCGCTGTATTTTCCTGCACACATGCTCGGCCAGGCTGTTGCCGGCCTCGCTCATCGTCAGGTAAGTGTGATCGACGCCAGCCTCCCGAATACGCTCGGCGACGTCTTCGTACAGCGAGTGAGACACCAGCAAACCGGTGAATCCGCGTTCGCGCAGTTTACGAGTGGCGATGATCTTCGCCTCGGCGTCGTTGAGCGCCAGGATCACCGCTTCGGCTTTGGGCATATCCAGATGCTGCCAGAACACCTGGTCTTCGCCGTCGGCGAACAGCACCCGACGCCCGGCACTCTTGCTAAATTCGATCACCACCGGGTCCGAGTCGAGGCCAACCACCTTCACCCCCTTTGCCGCCAGGTGATCATAGGCGGCACGGCCCGTACGCCCCATCCCCATGACCAAAACCGTCGCATCGCCTATCGACACTGGCTGCTCATCCGGGTGCCGGATATCCCGCTCCATGGCAATCAGGCGCCTGGCCAGACGCTCGTACAAGGGATGGGCGATTCGGTTGAGCGGTGCCGAAATGACGAAGGAAAGCGCCACGGTGATCGCCAATGGAATCATCCATTGCGGCAGCACCACGCTGACCATGATCAGGCCGAACTCACTATAGTTGGCCAGGCTCACGCCAGTAAGAAAAGCACTACGCGCACGCAGGCGAAACAGCAGAAACAGGAAGAAGAACAATGTCCCCTTCAACGGTAGCAACGCCGCCATCGCGACGGCGAAAGCCAGTGTGCGGGCATCCGGTAGCCCACCAATTCCGATCTGCAGGAAGAAGCCGACGAGAAACACCTCCTTGATTCCCCAGAGGGAATTGGCCAGCTCGACAGCGCGCTTGTGCTTGGCCAACATGGCGCCGAAAGCCAGCGCGCCCAACTCCGAACTGAGGCCGAGCTGCTCGAAGCCATAGCCACCGGCCACCAGCGCGAGCAACAGTCCCAGAAGCACCAACAACTCTTCATGACCGCTGGCATCGAGCAGGCGAAACAGCACTGGGCGCAGCAGCGGCAGCGCGAACAACGCCAACGCCCAGGGCGACGGCAACTCACCCGCCGTCAGGCTCATGACCACCAGCGCCAGCAAGTCCTGAATAATCAGCACACCTATCGCGACCCGTCCGTGAAACGCCCGCAATTCGCGTTTGCTTTCCAGCACCTTGGCCGCCAACACGGTGCTGGAGAACGAGAGCGCGATGGCGATCAGCAACGCCTGGCGCCAGGGCAGATCGAACAGCCAGCCGATCACCGGCAGAAAAAACAGGCTGGAAATGGCGAAATGCAGCAGGCCGCCGCCAATCACCTCGCGGCGCAGCAGATTGCCGACCTTCAATTTCAAACCCACGGTGAACAGCAAGAGCAGCACACCGACATGGGCAATATGCCCCAGGGCCGCGCTGTCGTGCGGACCGACGCCAAGCAGGTCACCAAACCCGGCCAGCGCGAAACCTGCTCCCAGATACCCCACCAAAGGCGGCAGGCCGATAAAACGAGCCCCGAGCCCCATAATGAAAGCAAAGGCGATCCAGGTGACTTCGATCATGAGTAATCCTTATCGCTATACGGCCAATCCATAGGGCAATCCGGTATCGACTCTGGAAATAGCTCTTTGACGGCGCTGAGGCTATGCGCCACAGGTTACAGGCGGGCGAGCGCCCGGCAGGCGGTTGCAGCAAACCATCGCGCAGATGAACGACGCTGGCAATCGGCTATTGGTGGAAAAACGCCTCGAAGAACCGGTCCAGCTCGCCATCGTACTGGTCGAGCGAATACAGCGTGTCCGCGGCCAGCAAGTCGAGCAGGATCATGCCGTTCGGCCCGGAATCCTCCAGAGCCGCGCCGCGCAAGCGCTTGGTCATCCCCTGATTGACCTGGCGCAGGTTGCGATAGAGCGCACGCAGCTCAGTCAAAGTCCAATCCGGCTCCAGTCCTCTCTGCTGACGCAGGTATTGGCCGAGCAAGTAAGTACCGAACACCCGATAGAGGCTTTCGTCGCTGCTGCTGAAAGGCAAGTGGAACCACGCCATCGGCTTGAGCAGACGCGTATGCGGACAGCCTGAACTCGCTCCTATGACCCCGAGCAAGGAGCCAAAGGCACGCTGCAACGTGGTGCGTTGACGAATGTCTCGCCCGCGCCATAGCACCTGTACCGCAACGGCCTCGTAGGATGGCAATTGCGCCAGCACCTTAACCGGTTCGAGCAGCGCCACAGCAAATGGGCAATGGGGCGAATCGGCCTCGCGTAACGGACAATGGCTGCATTGCTGCGAGCCTAGGCGGGTCCACTCTGGCAGGGGCTCGGCCAACGGCTCGGTTGCGGACGCGGGGACGAGATCGACTCGATGCTGCCAGTTACGGCCATCGGCAAACTCGAAATGGTATTGGATGACCGAATCATCCGCTGAATCATGATCCATGGGCTAACCTGAACGATGGACAGGGTGACAGTAAAGCATGCTGACGAGCCAATGATCGCTCGCCAATATACAGGCGCCAAGTTCTAGTCAATACTCAAAATTGTAAAACGCGGCCCTTCTCACATTAAACATCACGGCAACACATTACATGGAGCTAGCCATGGACAGCCGCCAAATTGATTTGGCCAGTGCTCTAGTTGAACACGTTGAAATCGGCGTAATCATTCTCGACTCGGACCTGCGCATTCAGTACTGGAACCGTTTCATCAGCCAGTGTAGTGGCAAGTCGCTGCAGCAGGCACATCAACAGCCGTTGACCAGCGTCTTTCCTGAAGCCGATACGCCGCACCTGAGCAAGATGCTCGCGCGTGCGCGCGATCACGGCGAGCACGTCAATACCCAGTGGCGGGAAAATCCCTATCTCATTCATCTGCCATTCAATGCTTCCGGGCAGGCGATGCCGCTGATGTTGCAAAGTACCTTATTGTTCCCGTTCCGCGGCCTCGACGAACAATTGTGCTTCGGCTTGCTGCTCTACGACACCACGGAGCTGGCACGTTCCAACGAACAGCTGGATGCAGCGCTCAATGCCCTGAGTGGCAAGCAAATCGAGCAGGATCAGCTAATCAAGAAGCTGGAAAAGGCCAATGCCCAGCTGCTGCAATCGGAAAAGCTCGCCGCCATCGGCCAGCTTGCCGCGGGGGTTGCCCATGAGATCAACAACCCGATCGGCTATGTGTTTTCCAACCTGAAAACCCTCGCCGGTTACGTTCACGACCTGTTGCGAATCATCGATGCCGTGGATGGCGCTGCCGACCTCGACGAACTGCGCCAACTCAAGCGCAGCATGGAATACGACTACATCCGCAACGATGTCGAAGCCTTGATCGGCGAGTCCGAGGATGGCATTGAGCGCGTGAAGAAAATAATCACCTCGCTCAAGGATTTTTCTCATATCGAAGAGGACGAATTTCGCCAAGCCGATCTGCATCGCGGCCTCGACACCACACTCAATGTGGTCAATAACGAACTCAAGTACAAAGCCGAGGTAATCAAGGAGTACGGAGAATTGCCGGAAGTGGAATGCATGCCGTCGCAGATCAACCAGGTGGTGATGAATCTTCTGATCAACGCCGCTCATGCCATCGAACAGTTCGGCCGCATCACCCTGCGCAGCGGCCATGAAGGCGACTGGGTCTGGATCGAAGTCGAAGACACCGGCCAGGGCATTGCGCCGCATCTGCTCAATCGTATCTACGAACCCTTCTTCACCACCAAGCCGGTAGGTAAAGGCACCGGCCTCGGTTTGTCGCTCTCCTACAACATCATCCGCAAACACAACGGCCGCATCGAAGTATTCAGCACACCTGGCGAAGGCACACGCTTCCGTGTCTGGCTGCCAGTTCTACAACCCGCCGAGCCACTCATTATGGAAGACACCGGTCACTATGAATGAATCGACTACTGCGGCCGTCGCCAGCGTGCTGTTGGTGGACGACGAAGAAAATATTCTCAGCAGCCTGCGCCGTGTGCTGAGGGGCCAGCCTTATAGCGTGCAGATTGCCAACGGCGGCGAACAAGCATTGGAAATACTGCGCAAGCAGCCGGTCGACCTGGTGATTTCCGACGCCCGCATGCCCGGCATGGACGGCGCCACCCTGCTCGCCGAAGTGCAGAAGCACTGGCCGAAGACCATGCGCATTCTGCTTACCGGCTATGCCGATATCAGCACCACCATCCGCGCCATCAACCAGGGGCAGATTTATCGCTACATCAGCAAGCCCTGGGTCGATGACGAACTGCGCCTGACCATCCAACAGGCCCTCGCCTACCAGCACTCCGAGCGTGAAAGAATTCGCCTGGAGGCCTTGGCGCAGGAACAGAACCAGCGTTTGCAAGAGCTCAACGCAACCCTCGAACAACGGGTCATGGCGCGCACCGCGGAGCTCGAGCAGACCGCCGACATGCTCGACCTGGCCTACGAGGAACTCAAGCGCAGCTACGTCACCGCTACCGAAGTATTTTCCAGCCTGGTCAACCAGCGTATTCCACGGGAGAAGCAGACCAACACCCAGGTCATCGCCCTGGTCCGCGCCTATTCAGAACAGCACGCCTTCGGCACAGGCCTGAGCCGCGACCTGACCATGGCCGCCGCGCTTTACAACGTCGGCAAGTTGACCTGGGACGACCAATTGCTCAACCGCCCTTCCGACCTGCTGTACAAGGAAGAGCGCGAGCGTTACCGCCAATACCCGGTGCAAGGCGAGAGCCTGCTGATGACCCTGGAGCCGCTACAGGACGCCGCTCGACTGATCCGCCACCATCAAGAGCGCTGGGACGGTAGCGGTTTTCCCGATCGTCTCAAGGGCGAGGCCACGCCGCTGGGCTCGCGACTGTTGAAGCTGGCGGTGGACTTCATCGAGCTGCAACGCGGGATCATTCTCGAACGCAAGCTGACCCGCGACGAGGCGCTATTGCTGATCAACAAATACAGTGGGCGCCTCTACGACCCGGCACTCTGCGAGAAATTCATCGCACTGTGCACCGAACTGGCACCCGACGTCATCCTCGCCGACCCGAGCATTCTCGCACTGGATACCCGCCGCCTGGAGCCAGGCATGGTGCTCGCCCGCAACCTGTATGCCGATAACGGCATGCTCCTGCTCAACGAGGGTAAGCCGCTGAACGCCCTTCTCATCGATAAATTGATCGCCTTCGAAGCCAGTGAAAATGGTCATTACACCCTGTTTGTCCGCACCGCCGAGGACTCCACCCTCGCCACGGAGAAAGCGCCATGATCAAAATCCAATTGCTGGACGACGAACCACAGATTCTCAAAACCCTGCAACGGATGCTCCGTCCCCATAATTGGGAGGTGCATGCCTTCACCGACGTGCAGGAGGCGCTGACAGCACTGACCGCGCACACCTACGCGGTGATCATTTCCGATCTGAAAATGCCCCATCTGGATGGCGTGACCTACCTGCAATTCGCCAAACAGCGCCAACCCAATGCCGTGCGCATCCTGCTGACTGGGCATTTCGACCGGCAATCGATGATGCAGGCGATCAACCAGGCCGAGGTTTATCGCTTTATCTCCAAGCCCTGGGAGGATCTGGAAATAGAAAACGCGGTGCGTGGCGCCATCGACATGTACCTGTTGCGCGATGAAAACCAGCGTCTAGTGGCACAAATCCGTCGGCAACAAAGCGCCATCGAGCGCCAACAGCAGGAATTGCTTCGCCTGGAAGCCGAACATCCAGGCCTGACCCGGGTAAGCCGCGATGACGACGGGGCGGTATTACTCGAAGATCTCGATG
The DNA here is from genome assembly GCA_966210435.1 of uncultured Pseudomonas sp. Lineage (GTDB taxonomy): Bacteria > Pseudomonadota > Gammaproteobacteria > Pseudomonadales > Pseudomonadaceae > Aquipseudomonas. Next base: position 66,008 of record CBIHLF010000022.1, read on the forward strand.
ATCCGCAGGTAACCCCGTGACCCGCTGTGTGGTAGCGCGGCATCCTCTATAGATCACAGGATTCACGGATGGATATCAGAACCCGTCACATGATTTATCAGGCCTTCCTGCATATCCTGGCCTGCTCGATCCTGGCCGTCGGCTGTATCAGTTTGGCGAGTTTTTTGATTCTGCCAATGTCCAGCGCCGCCCAAGTGGTCTTGCTACCCGATGCATCGATCGCGGCGATACTGCTGGGCATTGGCCTGTTCGGCTGCATCTACCAATTGCCAAACCTGGCCAGATACAGCTTGCTCCTGCTCTTCGGGGTCGGCGCCTACACGCTGATCCTGACGTTCATGAGCAACGGTGAGCAGCCCGAAAACTTTATGCTTAGCGGCACGGAGCACATGCGTCCCGCATTCGCTCTGGTTTTTTCTCTACTCGCGGTCGGTTTCTCGAGCTATTCCCGGGGAGCCTGGGGCAAACGCTTCGGCAATGCGATAGCAATGACCGTGATCGCGCTCGCCTGTCTATCGCTGTTATCGATCTGGCTACCGGACCTGACCGCATGGCATCTCGGTTTTCGCTACCACGTCAACAGCACGGCCAACCTCTTCACCTTTTGCATAGCCTTAGGCCTGATTTGCCTGATCCGGTTACCGTCCAATCGCAACCATCTGTTCGACCGCAACAGCCTGTGGACCGGCGCCCTGGGTGTCCTGCTGACCTGCGGCGGCTGGTACCTCCTGCACCTGCAGGGCATCGAGTCCGGCATTCAACAGAACGAGCTGCTGCTGTCCAAACTGCAGGGCTCCATCACCAGTACGCTGGATAACCGTAGCTCCCTACTCCAGCGCAGTGCCGAGCACTGGAAAGAAGAAGCGAGCCTGCCTAGCGATGCCCAATGGAATCAGGAAATTCGCGGTTATTTCCGAGACTTTCCCGATATCGAAATAGTCGCTCTGCTGGACGATACGTTGCGCACGCACCTGATCGCCGGCCGCAGCGACAACGCCAGCGAACACCTGCAAAACCTGCTTGAACAACCTGAGTTGCGCGAATGGTTGCAGCACATACCCGATGACGCCAAACCGCATGTCAGCGAGGCATACAAAACCCCGACACCGCAAAGCCTGCTGGCAATTCGTCTGCTCCAACCCGATGGTTCAAACTGGTTGCTGGTTACCAGCCTGAACCTGAGCCTTACCCTGCAAGAGGGGCTGGACACCGGGCTTGGCGGATTCAGCCTCAAGGTTTATCAGGATCAGCAGTTGCTCTACGCAACCGCAGCGCCCGACGCCAACCCGCCACCCAGTCAAATGGGCGAGCAGATCATTCAGGTCGGTGCCAATAGCTGGCGTCTGGCCAGCTTCCGCAACACGCCCACTTCGACGCAAGCGGGCGGTTTCCTGCCCAATCTGGTGATGCTGCTGGGCCTGGCGTTCAGCTTCTTTCTGATGATCAGCCAACGCCTGGCGCATGTGGCCATCGAACACGCCCAGCATTTGCAACGTAGCAACCAGAAGCTGGAACAAAGCCTGCAACGCCAAGCCGACCTGCAAGAGCTGAATCAACGGATCACCGATTACTCGATGGATTTGCTCTGTTCGATCGATGAGCAGGGCCATTTCACCCAAGTCAGCCCCTCCTCGGCGGCGATACTCGGCTTTACCCCCGAAGAAATGCTGGGCCAACCTTATTTGCAATTCGTCGTACCCGAAGACCGCCAGCGCACCGAGGCCATGACCAAAGCGGTGATAGCCGGAGAGTTGCTCCAGGGGTTTCGCAATTGTTACCGCCGCAAGGATGGCAGCAGCGCAAACCTGCTCTGGTACGCCGGCTGGTGGTCGAAAAGCGAGCACACGCTGCTGGCCGTGGCTCACGATATAACCCGCCTGCTGCAAAACGAGGCCTATGCGGAAGATCAGCGCGACATTCTCAATATGATCTCCACCGATCAAGCGCTGCCGGAAATACTCAAGACCATTTGTTTGCTGGGCGAATCGCAAGCTTCCAATACCGCGTGCTCGGTGATGTTGGTCGACAAAGACCAACATCACTTGACGGTAGGCGCCGCGCCGAACCTGCCGCCGCCGTATGTCCAGGCCCTACAGGACCTCGATATAGGCCCAGCCGCCGGCTCGTGCAGCGCCGCGGTCCATCGCCGGCAATTGGTGATAACCGACACTATCGCTAGCGACCCGTGCTGGCAAAGGTTGCGCCCCTTGGCTTTGGAGCATGGTTTGCGCGCCTGTTGGTCGATTCCGCTGATCTCCCCCCATGGCGATGTACTCGGCACTTTCGCGATCTATAGCAGCGAGCCCAGATCGCCCGACGACGACCACCTGCAACTGATCGGCACCCTCGGGCAACTGGCGGCCATTGCCATCGAGCGCCGGCACGACCGTTTGCGCCTGCTGGAAAGCGAGCAACGCTTCCGCTCGCTCTTCACCTTCAACCCCGACCCGGTATTTGCCTTCGACCTCTCGGGCCGTTACACCGGCATGAACCAGGCCGGATGCAAACTCTCGGGCTATAGCGAGGAGGAAGTGCTCGGTCGACCTATTTCCTTAATGCTCATCGAGGATGATCTGCCTCAGGCCAAGGAACACATCAAAGCCGCGCTCAAAGGCCAACCGCAGCACTACGAGTTGAGTTGCCGCGCCCATGACGGCAGGTTGCTGGAGCTCGACCTGACCAATCTGCCGATCATCGTCGATGAGAAGATCGTCGGGGTATTCGGCATCGCCAAGGATATCAGCGGGCGCAACCAGATGACGCGTACCCTGCGCGACACCTTGCAGCGCTCGGAACACCAGGCCGAACTACTACGCGGCCTTAGCGAAACCGCGGTGCACATCAACAGTGTCATGGACAGCCAGGCACTGCTCGAATACATGGCCGAACGCCTGCGACTGCTGATCGGGGTTCACCAGGCCAGCATGATTTTATTCCGGGGCGAAGATGCGGCAGCCTCTATCTCAGCATTCTCCCTTTCGGAGAAATATGCCGACTGGCAGGATTACCAGCCACCCCATGACGGTAATGGCATCCATGCCCTTGCCCGGGAAATCCAGCAGTCGATCATGCTCGATCAGGCGCAACTCGAGCAGGACCCACGATGGGGCGCACTTACCCGGCAAGATCATCGCCACCCGCCGATGCAAGGCTGGCTCGCCAGCCCACTGAAAGATTATGCCGGCAACAATATCGGCTTGCTGCAACTCACCGAGAAATGCCTGGGCGAATTCGACGAGAACGATCTGGCCATCACTCAGCAATTCGCCCAAATGGCAGTTTCAGTCCTGGAAAACAATCGCCTGATGCAAGCGGTGATCGCTGGCGAACGCCGCCTGAAAAGCCAACTGGACTTCACCTCGGCGATCACCGACAGCATTGCCGAAGGCTTGTTGGCCGTCGACAGCCAAGGCTCGCTGAGTTTTATCAACCCAACCGCCGCCGACCTCCTCGGCCATCCGCCGGAAGCTCTGCTTGGCAAGACGCTAACCGACTTCATGGCATTGCCGCTCGAATGCATCGAAAGCAACCGACACGGCGAAATAAACCTGCCGTTCGAGGATAAAGGCGAGCGTTATATCGCCTACGACAGCGCGCCGTTGCTGGACGACAGCGGCCCACTCGGCTGGGTCGTGGCCTTTCGCGATATCACCGCACGCAAGGAGTCGGATAAACAGCTGCGCCTGCTCAAACGCAGCCTGGAAGCCAGCTACAACGGCGCGATCATTTGCGATGCGCAGGTCGAGAATCTGCCGATCATCTACGTCAACCCAGCGTTCGAACGCATAACCGGCTACAGCGCCAACGAAGCCCTCGGCCAGAACTGCCGATTCCTCCAGGGCCAGGAGCGCGAGCAAGTGGGCATCGGTGAAATTCGCCAAGGCCTGGCGGAGCAACGCGACAGCCATGTGGTTTTGCGTAATTTCCGCAAGGATGGCACTCCATTCTGGAACGATTTGTATATCGCGCCGGTGCCTAACGAAGACGGCAAGATCACTCACTTCATCGGCGTATTGAGCGATATTTCCGAGCAGAAGCGCTACGAATCCGAGCTGGCATACAACGCTAGCCATGACGTACTGACCGGCCTGCCCAATCGCTCCCTGCTGGAAGACCGCCTGAAACAAGGCTGCCAGATCAGCCGCCGCTACAGCCGCAGCCTGGCCGTGATGTTCATCGACCTGGATGGTTTCAAGCCGATCAACGACAGCATGGGCCACGGGGTCGGCGATCAGATCCTCATCGAAGTGGCGCGACGCATGAACCAGCAGATACGTCCTGGGGATACCGTCGCGCGTCTCGGCGGTGACGAGTTCGTGGTGATACTGCCCGACCTGGCTCGCGATGAGGACGTGCTACTGGTTGTCGACCGGGTTATCGAAAGTATCGCGCGCCCCTACAAGATCGCCAAAGTCGAGCTGCGCATCACCGCGAGCATCGGTATCACCCTGAGCGACGGCGACCTGGAAGACCCGATGCTGCTGATCCAGCAGGCCGACCTGGCAATGTTCAAAGCCAAACAGCAGGGCCGCAATAATTACCAGTGGTATACCGAAGACCTCAATCTCAAGGTCACCGAGCGCGTGACATTGCGCAATGCCCTGCAAAAAGCCATCGAAGCCGAGGCCTTCGAACTCTACTACCAGCCGCAGATCGATGGCCGCAGCGGCCGCGTAGTCGGCTATGAAGCCCTGCTGCGTTGGGAGCATGCGGAACATGGCTTTATCTCGCCCGCGCAGTTCGTTCCTCTCGCCGAAGACACCGGACAGATCATCCCTCTCAGCGAGTGGGTGCTTGCCACCGCCTGCCAGACCGCGCGCAAGCTGATCGACCAGGGCTACCAAAACGGGGTGATGGCGGTAAATATTTCACCCGTGCAGTTCCAACGCAGCAACTTCGTCGAGACCGTGCAAGCGGCGCTTGCCCAGGCCGACCTCCCCGCGGATCACCTGGAGCTGGAGATCACCGAAACCGTCCTGCTGGATAATGCCGAACGCGCCATTTTTACCTTGCATGCCCTGAAGTCGCTCGGCGTGCGCATCGCCATCGACGACTTCGGCACCGGTTTCTCCAGCCTGAATTACCTCAAGCGTCTGCCAGTGGACAAGGTCAAGATCGATCGTTCGTTCGTCCAGGAGGTCATCAGCGATCGCAACGATGCGGCCATTACCCAGGGCATTATTTCCATGGCCCATCACCTCAAGCTGAAAGTCATCGCCGAGGGGGTGGAAACCGAACCGCAATTCGCCTTCCTGAAGAAAAGCCACTGCGACGAGTTCCAGGGGTTCTACTTCGCCAAGCCCCTGCCCTTCGACAAGCTGAACGTCTTTCTTCGCCAGCAGGACGAATTACACAGTACCCAGTCACCCGGCAATGAGCCGGACGACGACAAGCCGACCCTGCTGTTGCTCGACGACGAGGAAAATATCCTCCGCGCACTGGCCCGCGTGCTGCGCCGCGACGGCTATCACATCCTCACCGCCAGCCGTGCCCAGGATGCTTTCGCGCTGCTCGCGAAGCACGATGTGCAGGTTATTCTGTCCGACCAGCGGATGCCGGAAATGAACGGCACCGAGTTCCTCAGCCGGGTCAAGGATCTTTATCCCGATACCATCCGCATCGTGCTTTCCGGCTATACCGACTTGAAGTCGGTGACCGACGCGATCAACCAGGGGGCCATCTACAAGTTTCTGACCAAGCCCTGGAACGACGAGCAACTGCGCGCAACCATTGCCCAGGCCTTTCAGCATTACAACCAGGCAAAGCCTACGGACGATAACCCTCAGCAGCTGGATAACCTGAAAAGCTAGCGCAACGTCAGGATGGACTGGTAATAGATAAGGTCGGGCAGCTCGCTATTAGTTGGCATCGAGTTAGTTGGCGCGCTAAATTAAGCCCATCCGTCTATGCCGCTGGAGTACCCAAATGGCTACGCAACCGCCCTGTGCCGAGCTGCTGCTCGATAACCAATTATGCTTTGCCCTCTATTCGGCCTCACTGCAGATGACCAAAGTGTACAAGCCACTTTTGCAGAAGCTGGGCCTGACTTACCCGCAATACCTGGCAATGATGGTGCTGTGGCAGGCCGACGGCATTACCGTCGGCGAAATCAGCGCGCGCCTGCTGACCGACCCGGGCTCATTGACCCCGCTGCTAAAGCGCCTGGAAGCCGAGGGGATGATCAAACGGACGCGCAGCAAAGTGGACGAACGCGTGGTCGAACTGTACCTGACCGATAAAGGTCGCGCCTTGCGCGAACAAGCCACCACGATTCCCAGCTGCATCGTCGAAGCCAGCGGGCAACCGGTCGATCAGTTACTGGCCCTGAAAGACCAACTGATCGCACTGCGGAACAACTTTCAGCAGGTCCGCCAGTAGCCAGCCGACCGTGCTCGCAGCCTCAACCAGCCTGAAACCGGGACGAGGCAGTGGCGCTTTTGCCAGGGAAAACCTCTCGCCAACGTAAAATGTCGAATTTTCTGCGAGCAATTCGCAGCTAATTTGCTTCAATCCCAGCACGCAAAGAAAAAACGGCCTAGAATGAACGCGCTGAACTGTAGTTATCAGCAACCGCATAGGTGCTATGAAGACTCTGGCACCGCAATTCGTATTGATTTAAGAGAAACATCATGGCTAATCGCGAAACTGGCACCGTCAAATGGTTCAACGATGAGAAGGGCTTCGGCTTCATCACCCCGGCTAACGGCGGCGATGATCTGTTCGTGCACTTCAAAGCAATCCAGAGCGACGGTTTCAAAAGCCTGAAAGAAGGCCAAACCGTTACCTACGTGCCCGCTCGTGGCCAGAAAGGTATGCAAGCTGAAGAGGTACAGGTGGCTTAAGCCTCTGTCCTGTTCAAAAACAAGCCCCGCACATGCGGGGCTTGTTTTTTTCCGGTGTCCGTCCAGGCCTTGGCGGGCTACAGGCCCATCTGCTTGCTGATGATCTCGTTCATGATTTCCCGCGAACCGCCGCCAATTGAAAGAATGCGGTTGTCGCGATACAGCCGTTCCACCAGGCTCTCGCGCATATAGCCCATGCCGCCGAGCAGCTGCACTGCGTCGTAGGTCACCCGGTCGGCCACGTCGGTGGCGAAATTCTTGGCCATGGAAATCTCCTTGATCACACTTTTGCCCGCTGCCATCTTTGCCGCCTGGCGATAAGTGAACTCGCGGGATACCTCCAACTGCGTGGCCATTTCCGCCAAGCGATGTTTCAGCACCTGAAACTTTCCAATGGGTTTGCCGAACGCCTCGCGCTCCTTGGCCCAGCGAAGCGACTCTTCGAGCGCCAGTTGCGCGGTCATATTGGCCATGATCGCCAGCGACAACCGCTCGCTTTGGAAATTGGCCATGATGCAGGCAAAGCCCATGTTCTGCGCACCGATCAGGTTGGTTACCGGCACCTGGCAATCGTCGAAGAACAATTCGGCGGTGTCCGAGGCCCACCAGCCCATCTTCTTCAGCTTGCGGCCAATGGTGAAGCCCGGCGTATCTTTCTCGATCAGCAGTAAGCTGATGCCAGCGAAACCCTCGCCGCCGGTGCGCACCGCTACCGTGTAATAGTCGGCGCGCACGCCGCTGGTGATAAAGGTTTTGCTGCCACTGACCCGGTAGAAATCGCCATCCCGCACTGCTCGGGTTTTCAGGTTGGCCACATCGGAACCGCCTGACGGCTCGGTCACCGCCAGCGCCATGATTTTTTCACCGGCCAGCACCTGCGGCACGACGCGCTCCCGTACTTCGGTCTGCGCCCACTTCACCACCGGCGGCAAACCGATATCGAGAGACCCAAGGCCCGCCACCAGACCACCCGAACCGGAACGCATCAACTCTTCGCTGGCCGCGACCTTGGCGAAAACGTCGCCCTCATGGCTACCGCCATAACGCTCCGGATAGCCGATACCGAGAATGCCGGCAGCACCCGCCTTGAGGTACAGCTCCCGTGGAAACTCTTCGGCTTCCTCCCACGCATCAATGGCAGGAGCTATTTCCCGCTCGACAAAACGCCTGACCGAATCTCGCACCAGCTGGTGGGAGTCATCGAAGTATTCTTGATAAGCAGACATGAGCAGTTTCCACTGAGGTTTTCAGGGAAAATACCGAGCGCTTGCTTGGTTTACAAGATGAGGTATACGCCATCCCACAGGGCATTCTCGACTATGGGATCCCAGTAGCGCAGTCCGGAACTGGGTGCATGGACAGCATCGCTGAAAAGCGCGGAGGTGCGCCTTATAGCTGGATCGGCCGACGTCCGGCAATCGAATGCGCCAAGGTGCCGCCGTCGACCAACTCCAACTCGCCGCCTAGCGGCATGCCGTGGGCAATACGCGAGGCGATCAAGCCCTTGTTGGCAAGTAGTTGTGCAATGTAATGAGCTGTCGCCTCGCCTTCCACTGTAGGGTTGGTCGCCAATATCACCTCGCTGAAACGACCACTCTCGACCCGCGCCAGCAGTTCGGGAATACCGATGGCTTCCGGCCCAAGGCCGTCGAGCGGGGACAGGTGACCCTTGAGCACGAAATAACGGCCACGGAAACCAGTCTGTTCCACTGCATAGACATCCATCGGCCCCTCGACCACGCAGAGCAGGCTGTCGTCGCGACGCGAATCGAGGCACAGATGGCAGACCTCATCTTCGCTAAGGCTGCGGCATTGTTTGCAATGCCCTACCCCCTCCATTGCCTGGGTCAATGCCTGGGCCAAACGCAAAGCGCCCCCACGATCGCGCTCGAGCATCTGTAAGGCCATGCGCTGGGCGGTTTTCTGTCCCACACCCGGTAGGATGCGCAGAGAATCGATCAATTGACGAATAAGCGGACTGAAGCTCATGGGGAAATAACCGTAAATGCATAGACGCGCGGTTATACCCATCACGCGCCCCAGCGTCAATGCAATGCCCCCCCGGGATGGGTAACTCGGCATCAATGCACGTCGCCATAACCTTTCATTACCTCGGCCATGTCGCCGTACCGGGTATCAGGCATCTGCTCGATCGTCTGCTGAACCTCCTGATCCGCATTATTGTTCCGAGCGCACTCCAGGAGTTGCTCTTTACTCGCAGGGAAATTAACGCCTTTCAAATGGTGCGCAATATTGGAAGGAGAGCTACCACCCATTCCTCTGGTCATAATTGCCTCCAGTATTCGGTTGATTCTAGAAATAACGGGATAACAAATAACGGAATGCGGAAACTCCCGCATTCCGCGCAACCTGTCACTGCACTTACTTGCCACTGCGCTTACTTACCACTACGTCTCTTTATCGCAGCCTTGGCTCTTCGACAAGACCGCGTGCTCGCTGCGGCCACGGCAAAAGGATACAGGTGAATTAATCAGCTATTACCTTCTTGCTTTTCACCTTCTTGCTTTTTACCTTCCTCGACCAACTCACGAACCCGCTGGCCACCTTTGTGTCCCAATTCCGAATAGCCTTCGGGCCCCAACTGTTCTTTACGGGCCTCGCCACCTTTGTGGCCCAGTTCGGAGTAGCCTTCCGGGCCAAGTTGCTCCTTGCGAGTTTCGCCGCCCTTATGGCCCATCTCCGAATACCCTTCAGAACCCAATTGTTCTTTACGGGTTTCACCGCCTTTCTTACCCAGCTCGGAATAACCTTCTGGCCCGAGTTGTTCTTTGCGGATTTCACCGCCTTTCTGACCGGCCTCACGGACGCTCATACTGCCTTTCTCGTTACTTTTCTCGGTATTCGCCATTTTTACTTCCTCCTAATTCGATAGGATGCGTGATAAATGACAACAAACCCTTCACTTCAGTTGACACTCATCTCGATGGCCGCTTAGGGTCGCTTTCACTTTCAGCCTGCTTCCCTTCCTCGATAAGCTCGCGCACTCGCTGACCACCTTTCTTACCGCCGGCTTCACCGCCCTGGTGACCTATATCCTGATAGAACTCGCGGTCATGCGTCGCAGACGTGGCTTGACCACCTTTGCGGCCCGCTTCACTCACACTCATATCGCCTTTATTACTAGCCATTTGAGCACCTCCTCTGGTTGCATGGGAACAACGTCTCAGGATTCGCTTTTTTCACCTTCACTAGCTTCCTCTTCTTCGCCCTCACCTTCAGCGCGCTTACCTTCCTCAACCAACTCGCGAACCCGCTGACCACCTTTCTTGCCAAGTTCAGAGTAACCTTCCGGGCCAAGTTGCTCTTTACGCGTTTCGCCACCTTTACGTCCAGCTTCGCTCACACTCATACTGCCCTTTTCAGTTTCCTGCTTTTCAGTCGTCTCGTAGTTTTTCTCTTCATTGGCCATTTCTTTAATCCTCGCTATAAGCCTATAAAACGCAACAACTACTATTTATTTACCGCTATTGTCTTCCACGCTCTTTCCTTCCTCGATCAGCTCACGCACACGCCGGCCTCCCTTGGTGCCACCTTTGTGGCCAATTTCTTCATAAAACTCATGGTCATGAGTGGCAGAAGTGGTTTTACCACCCTTGCGACCTGCATCGCGCACGCTCATATTGCCTTTATCTGCCATTTGCCTTCTCCTGCTTCGCTCTCGTTAGTCGATAGATGGAAGACAGTTCACATGATTGCGGCCCTACAAAAAATTAACCTGTCACGATTTTTGAATAAGCTTAAGACAGAGAGTTCAACATACGTTCATCTCACCAAGTTCATGGCAGACGAATGGTTGCTAGCTATTTGATTTCATTTTAAACATTTAAGCATTAACAAATAAGGCAAGCGGCCGACAATAACCAATATAACTATATCAATAACAAGCGCCTGCCTACTGAAACAGCAAACACACACAAGCGCCTGTTTAGGCTGATATCTCAGCGCCATATTAAATACACTAAACAGCAAACCGAATAGCAAATTAATGGCAAGCGAAAACAACGAAGCGAACAGCGCTTCGATCACAGAAGACCTGTAGAGATTTAATTAAAAGAAAGAGACAGGATAGTGCCGACCGTTAACACCATTCGCTGACACCGCAAACTAACCGACATTGCCGTTGCAGCATATTCCGGTTGCTTGTAAAAGCAGGGCGGCAGCGCAGCGCCGTAGAGATACGTCGCTGCGCAGGCATCTGTCATCAGCGGGCTTAGTCGCAGCCGCTGCGATCAGGGCGTTGCCGAAACGGTCTTAGAAAGGCAGCTTCATACCGGGAGGCAGTTGCATGCCCGCAGTCATGCCGGACATCTTTTCCTGGCTGCTCTGCTCGATCTTGCGCACCGCATCGTTGACTGCAGCGGCAATCAGGTCCTCGAGGATTTCCTTGTCTTCCTGCATCAGGCTGTCGTCCAGGCTGACGCGTTTGACATCGTGTCGACCGGTCATCACCACGCTGACCAAGCCGGCGCCGGATTGTCCGGTCACTTCGGCATTCGCCAACTCTTCCTGCATCCTCTGCATCTTTTCCTGCATCTGCTGGGCCTGCTTCATCAGGCCGGCCATGCCACCTTTCATCATGGTGCTAGTCCTCGGTATTCAGGGGTTTACTGGAGTATCCAGGGGTTCGATGCTGTCCGCGCGGACTACCGCGGCGAACTGCTGAATCATCTGCTGCACTACCGGGTCGTTATGGATCGAGGCCTCGGCTTCGCGCTGGCGATTGGCGCGCTTACGTGCGGCCGCCTGTGCAGGAGTTTCCTGTTCGGGCTTACGCAACTCGATCTGCAGAACCAGCTCGCGCCCGTGGTATTGGTTCAGCGCATCGTTCAAACGACGCTGCTGTGTCGCATTGAACAGTGCGCTATGGCCGGGGTCCAGGTGCAATAACCAGTTATCGCCCTCCACCGACATCAGGGTGCAGTTGGCGCCAATGTTGCCGGTCATCCCGGACAGACCTAGCTTGGGGAACAGCTCCAGCCAGTCCGCAGCTAGCCCAGTGGCCGGTTGTGCGGCAGGAAGCACTTCCGGCTCCGCTGCCTGCTCGCTTATTACAGCGCCGAAATCGTAATCGAACGACTCGGCGTCCATTTCCATGTAATCGTAATCACTGGGAGGTGGCCCGTCGTCTTCACCCTGGCTATCGGCATCCGCCGCTACTTCGGGAATTTCTGCCACGGGCGTCAGGGGCTCGACCGGCATGTTGGGCGCTGAAGGTTCAGCTACAACGCTCGGTTCCTCCCAGGGCAGATCTTCAACCGCAGCGACGTGCAGCGATTTCGCTTGATCGCTCGGCAAGGCATTAGACAGCTCGGGCACGGCTGGCGGTTCCGCCGCGAGCGGTTCAGGAGTCGCCTCAACCACCCGGGCCGGTTCAGCCACTACAGGTGCGCTGGCGTTCGGCGCCTGGATTGCTGGAGCGCTGGGCTCCGGACTGGGCGCAACGACGACCGGCGCCACCATGGCGGCGCCGGCCACTGGGTTGGCACGGGGATCAGCAGTGGCCTGGCTAATCCCCAGCGGCTTTAGCGCCACCCTGGGCACGGCGTCCGTACCCGCGGGCCGAAACGCCAACATCCGCAACAACACCATTTCGAAGCCGCTGCGAGGATCAGGCGCCAGCGGTAAGTCGCGGCGACCGATCAGACCCATCTGATAGTAGAACTGCACATCCTCGGCCGGCAGCACTTCGGCGAGCGCCAGCACCCGGTCGCGATCGCCCTGGCCATTGTCGATGGCATCAGGCAGGGCTTGAGCGACGGCCACGCGATGCAGCACGTTGAGCATTTCCGCCAGCACGCCATTCCAGTCCGGCCCCTGCTCGGCCAGGTGGCGCACGGCCTCGATAAGCGCACGCGCATCACCTTCGAGCAAGGCCTGCAATACGCCATAGACCTGACCATGATCGAGGGTACCGAGCATTGCCCGCACGTCGGCGGCCAGCACCTTACCCTCGCCGAAGGCGATGGCCTGATCGGTCAAACTCATCGCATCGCGCATCGAACCGTCGGCGGCGCGGCCGAGCAACCAGAGCGCATCCACCTCGAACGGAATACTTTCCGCAGCCAGTACATGACTGAGGTGCTCGACCACCCGCTCGGGCGGCATGTTCTTCAACGAGAACTGCAGGCAGCGTGACAGGATGGTGACCGGCAGTTTCTGCGGATCAGTGGTGGCCAGCAGGAATTTGACGTGGGGCGGCGGCTCTTCCAATGTCTTCAGCAAGGCATTGAATGAGTGCGACGAAAGCATGTGCACTTCGTCGATCAGGTAGACCTTGAAGCGCCCACGGCTCGGCGAGTACTGCACGTTGTCGAGCAGTTCGCGGGTGTCTTCGACCTTGGTCCGACTCGCGGCGTCGACTTCGATCAGGTCGACGAAACGGCCCTCGTCGATCTCCTTGCAGATCGAACACACCCCGCAAGGGGTCGAGCTGATGCCCGCCTCGCAGTTCAGGCACTTGGCGATAATCCGCGCGATGGTGGTCTTACCCACGCCCCGAGTGCCGGTAAACAGATAGGCATGATGCAGGCGCTGGCTATCCAGGGCGTTGATCAGTGCCTTGAGCACATGGGTCTGGCCAACCATTTCGCGAAACGAGCGCGGACGCCATTTACGTGCAAGAACCTGATAACTCATTGAAAACCGTCACGAGAGAAAAGCAAAGTGGGCTAATCCTAGCGGAGCACCGCCTAAATTGCATCCGATGCGCTGAATGGCATGGCAACAAGATGAACAGCCATCGATAGCACTGGCTAAAATTCAACCGAAGCATTATCATCGGCGCCGTTCGTACCACGCTGTAAGTCTATCGGCCTCGCGCCTCCTCGATGGTTTCCGTTAAAGCCCGCATCCAACTCCGATGCCACAATGCTTTACACGACCCCACCCTGCTGACTGATCTGGCCGTCCCGCTCACCAAGCGTCGACTCAGCCAGCCTCCGACGTACCGACCTGGCTCAACGCCCGAAAAACTCGGAACTTTTGCCTGCAGTCCGGCTCCCACTAGCTAATCCCCCTCGAATCAACTCGAGTGCTTGGAGCTCTATTAAGCGCAATGACGCGCCCGCTGTTTCAGGAACACCACATATGAACACACAACATCAAATCCAGGATGCCATGCGCATTCTCTCCAACGCCTTCACCCCGTTCGCCTGCCATATCATGGCGGCTCGCAAAGGCAACTTCAGTTTTACCGTCGTCGATCAGACCGGTGTCGCCAAGCACACCCAGCGCCTGTATCCGGAACAATACAGCAGCGAATGCCTGCCGCGGATCATCGAGCAAGCGCGACAGTCACTAAAGGCCTGAACCGAGCACGGCGATAGCGATTCGAACTTACTGACCGAATAAAGGTCCATTTTGATCACCATCAGGATGGAGTACGGTCATGGAAAGCAGAAACAGGCAGCTCGCCGAATCCCTATTCGCCCCCTTGCGCGTCACCTTCAGCCCCCCTCGCCCCGACGGCGGTATCGTCCTCGCACTGCTCGATGACAGTGACGCTACCGCCTACAGCCGGGTGATCAGCGCCGCGCAACAGGACACCCAGGCCTTCGTCCGAAGCCTGGAGGACATTCGACTGGAGCTCGCCCTGAGGGCCGGCAACATTCCCGCCGACATGCGCAAGGCCCTGAAGGAACAGGACAGCGTACTCAGCTATGATCTGGGCTGAATGATCCTGAGCTGAGTACACAAATCAAAAGCCCCGCGCGAGTCGAACTGGCGCGGGGCTTTTTGCCGCCCGTCACTCAGCGGACACGGCAATACCGCGAAGCAAGCACGCACCCTGGCTTCACGCGAATCTCTTCAAAGGATATTTACAGCAACAGCCTGAATGGGCTTAGAGATGGAGGCAGCCCCGCCAGCCACACCCCGGCACACAATGTTCCCGCTGTGGCTGCTTCCTTCCGGATCTGACCAGGTTCACGGGTAATCGTTGCGGGGGGACCGACAGGGCCACCATAACGCAGCTCGCCTTGTCGCTGCGAGCCGCGCCATTGTACCGGCTTGTTTCGAACTTACAACCACTTAGCGCTGCTTGATAGTGCTTGCATACGGACATTGGGGCGGTGCGGCACTGCAGCGACTCCCGGGAGGGAAACGGGTCGGTGGCGCGAGGATGTAATGCCTGGGGCGGCAAATCGCAGTAAGCTGCGCGGGGCTTTTTGCATGCCCCACCAACCTCCAGGAGTAACCGCATGGCCATGACCAAAGACCAACTGATCAGCGATATCGCCGAAGCCACCGATTCGCCGAAAAGCACCATTCGCGCCGTACTCGAACAACTCAGCGAGATTGTCAGCGACGCGCTGGAAAACGGCGAGGAAATTACCCTGCCCGGCATCGGCAAGCTGAAGGTCAGCGAGCGCCCGGCGCGCACCGGGCGCAATCCGCAGACCGGCAAGGCGATCGAAATCGCCGCCAAGAAAGTGGTCAAGTATGTGCCGGCCAAGGCCCTGAGCGACGCGATCAACTAGCAGGCCATTGAAAAACTACCTGCGTTGGCAATACTGCGTTAAAAACGGCCTCGGAATGCTCATTTACAGCCAGTAAACTCCGCTTCCTCGGCCGTTTTTGTGGGGACGCCTAGTCCTTGTCTTGCCTGCCTCGCCTACGTTTTTCAACGGCCTGCTAGTACCGCGGATTGGCGGGCCTGACCGACCCGCCAGCATCAGAGCGCGATACCAAACCCCTCGAGTACTTTCACGAACTCGCTCTCGTCGAGCACCCTGAGCCCCAGCTCATTGGCCTTGGCCAATTTGGAACCGGCACCCGGCCCGGCCACCACGCAGCTGGTTTTCGCCGAAACCGAACCGGCGACCTTGGCGCCCAAGCCCTCCAGCTTGTCCTTGGCCTGATCGCGGCTCAGCACTTCCAGACTACCGGTCAGCACCCAGGTCTGCCCGGCCAGTGGCAAGCCTTCGACCGATTTGCGTTCGCTTTGCCAGTGCATGCCGAATTCGCGTAGCTGCACCTCGATAGCCTGGGCCAGGGCGACATTGCCCGCGTCGGCGAAAAATTCGCGCAGGGCCTGCTTGGCCTTCTCGTTGAGCCCCTTCATCACGCTCAGCTCCAACCAGTCCCGGCTGAGGGCGATCAAGCCATCGAGGTCGCCGACCTTCTCCGCCAAGTTCTTCGCGCCAGTGCTGGCGATGCCGGCGATATTCAACTTATCGATAAACCCGGCAAAGGTCGCGCAGGCGGCGAATTCGGCGTGTACATCGCCCTCTTCCTGCAACTCCACGCCGCGCTCGCGCAGCTGCCCGATCACCGTGCGATTGTGGGGGTCCTCGAAGAAGCTATGGATTTCGTGGGCCACTTCCAGGCCGACATCCGGCAGATAGATCAGCACCTCAGGCAATGCCCGGCCGATACGCTCCAGCGAACCGAGCGCGCGGGCCAGCAGCTTGGCGGTTTCCTCGCCAACATCGGGAATGCCGAGGGCGAAGATAAAACGCGCGAGCAGCGGCTTCCTGCTCGCATCGATCGAAGCCAGCAGATTCTTCGTCGACAGCTCGGCGAAGCCTTCCAGCTCGACCACCTGTTCGTAAGTCAGGGTGTAGAGATCGGCCGGCGAGCCGACCAGGCCTTTGTCCACCAGTTGCTCGACGATCTTGTCGCCAAGGCCATCGATGTCCATGGCGCGGCGCGAAACGAAGTGAATGATCGCCTGTTTGAGCTGCGCCTGGCAGGCCAGGCGACCGACACAGCGGTAGATCGAGCCTTCGCTGATCGACTCCTTGCCTTTGCTGCGCTTGATCAACTGGGTGCGCTCCACCGCCGAGCCGCATACCGGGCAGTGCTCAGGCACCTGTACGGCAATGGCATCGGCCGGGCGACGCTCGGCGATCACGCCGAGAACCTGCGGGATCACATCGCCGGCGCGGCGTACGATCACAGTGTCGCCGATCATCACGCCCAGGCGCGCTACTTCGTCCATGTTATGCAGGGTGGCGTTGGATACGGTGACACCGGCCACCTGCACCGGCTTGAGCCGCGCCACCGGCGTGATGGCGCCGGTGCGGCCGACCTGGAATTCGACGCCGAGCAGCTCGGTGATTTCTTCCCGCGCCGGAAACTTATGAGCGATGGCCCAGCGCGGTTCACGGGCGCGGAAGCCCAGCTCACGCTGCTGACCGATATCGTTGACCTTGAATACCACGCCGTCGATCTCATAGGCCAGGGCATCGCGGCGCTCGCCGATATCGCGGTAGTAGTCACGGCACTCTTCGACGCCCTTGGCGATTTTCAGCTCGCGGCTGATCGGCAGCCCCCAGCGCTTCAGCGCCTGCAACAGCTCGAAATGGGTTTTCGGCAGCTCACCGTCGCTGCGCCCGACGCCATAGGCGCACAACTCCAGCGGGCGGCCGGCGGTGATCCGCGGATCGAGTTGGCGCAGGCTACCGGCAGCGGCGTTGCGCGGATTGGCGAACGGTTTGCCACCAGCTTCCAGTTGCCGCGCGTTGAGCGCTTCGAAGCCGGCCTTGGGCATGAATATTTCGCCGCGCACTTCCAGCACCGACGGCCAGTTCTCGCCATGCAGTTTGAGCGGGATATTACGGATAGTGCGCACGTTGGCGCTGATGTCTTCGCCGGTACTGCCGTCGCCGCGAGTGGCGCCGCGGACTAGATGGCCGTTCTCATAGAGCAGACTGACGGCCAGGCCATCGAGTTTGGGTTCGCAGCTGTACTCCACCGCCACGCCATCGCCGAACAGATCGCCGGCCGGCAAATCCAGGCCTTCGCGCACGCGGCGGTCGAAGTCGAGCAGGTCCTGTTCCTCGAAGGCGTTGCCCAGGCTGAGCATCGGCACTTCGTGGCGCACCTGGCCAAAGGCGGCCAGCGCCGCGCCGCCGACACGCTGGGTCGGCGACTCTGCGGTGATCAGCTCGGGATGCTCGGCCTCCAGCGCCTTCAGCTCGTTGAACAGGCGGTCGTACTCGGCGTCCGGCACGCTCGGCTCGTCGAGTACGTAGTAGCGGTAGTTGTGCTGGTCGATTTCGCTGCGCAGCTGGGCGATACGTTCGGCGGCCTGCTGTGCGGATGGAGCGGCGTCGGTCATGGTTGTGCTTCTCGAAAACGAAAAGAGCAGCCGCGGCTGCTCTTCCCTCCCTCACCCGAACGGATCGAGGGGTCAATGCCAGGGGAGACGCCTTGGCGTCACCCCACCTGGATCAGCGCTTGTTGGTCAGCTGCTTGCGCTCGTACTCGACGATGCGTTGACGGTAATGCTCGATGGTTTGCGCGGTCATCACGCTGCGCTGGTCGTCTTTCAGTTCGCCGTTCAATTCATGGGCCAGCTTGCGCGCCGCCGCCACCATCACATCGAACGCCTGCTTGGGGTGGCGTGGGCCGGGCAAACCGAGGAAGAAGCTCACCGCGCGGGTGCTGAAGCCTTCGATATCGTCCAGGTCGAAGGTACCCGGTTTGAGTGCGTTAGCCATCGAGAACAGCACTTCGCCATTACCGGCCATGCTCTCGTGACGATGGAAGATGTCCATTTCACCGAAACGCAGGCCGCTTTCCAGAATATTTTGCAGCAGCGCCGGCCCCTTGAAGCCGTCACCATCGCGAGCGATCACGTTGATCACCAGCACTTCCTCCACTGGCGGAAGTTCCTTGCTTGGTGCCGGTGCCGCATTCGCGGAATTTTCGCCGCCTTCGTCGACCGGGTTGAGCAAGGTCGGCACGGGCTCATCCAACCCCAGGTTCAAGTCGCCCTGCTGCGGCTCGCCCGAACGCCGACGATTCAATTCGCGGGCGCTCATCGACGGCAGATCTTCCTCGTCCAGTGACGGTTCATGATTACGATTGATCACCCGCGGCGGGCTCAGTAGATCGGGGTCGCCGTCATCGTCCGGGATATTGGCGAAACTGCGATCAAGTTTGAATTTGAGCTTGCCCTTGCCACCGCGCATACGCCGCCAGCCATCGAAAAGAATGCCAGCGATCACAATAATGCCGATAACGATCAGCCACTCGCGCAGACCGAATTCCATGAAATACCTGAACCCCTAATAAAATTTTGTATGAACCAAGGGCATCCTGCCCTTGCTTCGTTAGCTCTGTACGACACCTGCTTCATGCTTGTGCAGGCTTTATGGTCAAAAATACTGGGCAATAAGCTAGCACGACGAAAGGCAACTTTACACCGGCGCTCGCATCAGGCTTCGACCATCGCCAGTGCCTCCTCCACATCGACCGCTACCAAGCGCGAACAGCCCGGCTCGTGCATGGTCACCCCCATCAATTGGTCGGCCATTTCCATGGCGATCTTGTTGTGGGTGATATAGATGAATTGCACCTTCTCCGACATTTCTTTTACCAGCCGCGCATAACGTCCGACGTTGGCGTCGTCCAAAGGCGCATCCACTTCATCGAGCATGCAGAACGGCGCCGGATTGAGCTGAAAGATGGCAAATACCAACGCCAAAGCGGTCAACGCCTTCTCTCCACCGGAGAGCAGGTGAATAGTGCTGTTCTTCTTGCCCGGCGGACGCGCCATGATGGTTACACCGGTATCGAGTAGATCTTCGCCGGTGAGTTCCAAATAAGCGTTGCCGCCACCGAAAACTTTAGGAAACAGCGCCTGCAGTCCGCCGTTGATCTGGTCGAAGGTTTCCTTGAAACGGTTGCGGGTTTCCTTGTCGATCTTGCGGATAACGTTTTCCAGGGTATCCAGGGCTTCCACCAGATCGGCGTTCTGCGCATCCAGATAACGTTTACGCTCGGACTGCTGCTGGTATTCATCGATGGCCGCGAGGTTGATCGGCCCGAGCCGCTGGATACGCCCCGAGAGACGCTCCAATTCTTCTTCCCAAGCGCTTTCACTCGCCTCCTCGGGCAACGTTGCAAGCACGCCGTGGAGGTCGTAGTTGTCTTCCAGCAACTGATCCTGCAGAGCTTTGCGCCGCACGGTCAGCGATTGCCAGTCCATGCGCTGCTGTTCCAGTTGGCCGCGTAACAATTGCGCTTGCTGCTCGGCCTGGGTGCGGCGCTTTTCCGCGTCGCGCAGCTCGCGGTCGGCGTCTTCCAGGGCCAAGCGCGCCAGCTTCAGCTCTTCCTCGACACCCATGCGTTTGTCGAGCAATTCTTCGAGTTTCAGGCGCAGCTCTTCCAGCGGCGCCTCGCCCTCCTCCAGATTCAAGTTGAGTTGTTCGCGCTTCTCGTGCAGGCGTTCGGCTTGCAACTCCAGGCGCTCCAGGGCCTGACGGGTCGAGTCGTGCTGCGCCTTCAGCGAGCCCATGCGCACGGCGAGTTGATGGGCATGGTCCTTGTGCTGCCGCGCCTCCTGGCGCACCCGGTCGAGCCGCTCGCGCAACGCATCGCGACTGGCCAACAGGGTTTCGCGGCGCTCGTTATCGACGGCCATGGCATCCAGAGCGTCCTGCAATTGCAGGCGTGACTCGCCCAACTGCTCGTGCTCAATTTCGCGCTGTTCGGTCAGCTCCGCCAGTTCGCTGTCGAGGCGGCGACGGCGCAGGGTCAGTTGTTCGACTTTGGCTTGGCCGGCCGACAGCTGCGCCTTCAATTCGCCCAAGGTGCGCGCGCGGTCCTGCAACTGGCGACGCTGCTGCTCGCGCAGTTCCTCCTGTTGACGCTGGTTCTCGCGCAGGGTCAGCAAACGTTCGTCAAGCAGCGCCAGCGCCGCTTCGCGTTCCTCACACTCGAGGCTCAGCCGTTCGAGCTCCTGGCCACGGGCGAGCACGCCGCTTTCCGCCTCGCTGGCGCGACGGACACGGAGGAAATGCCGACCGACCCAGTATCCGTCGCGGCTGATCAGGCTTTCGTCGTCGGCCAGCGCGGCGCGGCCAGCCAAGGCGTCGTCCAGCGACTCCACGGGTTTGACCTTGGCCAGCCAGGGCGCCAGGTTGACGCTGGCTTCGACCTTGTCCAGCAGGCTGCCGGCAACCCGCGAACCGCCCTTGCCCGGGCAGGCCAGGCGTAGATCGCCCTGGGTCAGGCCAGCGAAATCCAGGCCGCCGAGATCTTGTACGAGAGCATCGTCGAGCAAGACCGCTTGCAGGTCGGCGCCGAGTACGGTTTCCACCGCCAGCTCCCAACCGGCCTCGACCCGCAGGCCTTCGGCCAGACGCGGGCGTTCGTTCAGCCGCTGTTCGCGCAACCAGTCGCCCGCGCCTTTGCCAGGGTCCAATGCGGCTTGCTGCAGGGCTTCCAGCGAGGCCAGGCGACCGTTCAGACGTTGTAGTTCACCTTGCGCCTGCTGCTGCGCCTGCCCGGCCTGCTGGAGCTCGTCGCGCAACTGCTGCAAGCGCTCGGCCTGCTGCTCTTCGGCAAGCTGCAGTTCCTCGAGGCTCAGCTCGTTGGCGGCGATCTGCTCGCTTAGTTCGAGTATCGCGGCGTCTTCGGGATCGGCGGCCAGTTGTTGCGATTCTTCGCTGAGGCGACGCTGGCGTTCTGCGAGGCGCTCGAGGCTCTGCTCCAGCTGCTGAATCCGCGATTGCTGCACCTCGGCCTGACGCCGCGGCTCGGCGCTGTGCTGGTTGAAGCCGTCCCACTGCTCCTGCCAGCCGTGCATTGCGGTTTCGGATTCCTCCAGCGCGGCGGCGGCCTCTTCGGCCGCAGCGGCGGTCAGTTCCTGCTCGGGTTCGAGCATGGCCAACTCTTCGCCGAGGGTCGCCAGCAGGGTACGGTCGTGGCCCAGGTGAGATTCGGTTTCCAGGCGTGCGCGCTCCGACTCGCGCAGATCGTCCTGCAATTGGCGCAAGCGCTGCTGGCCATGCTGGATGCTCTGCTCGACCCGGGCGATATCGCCACCGACCGAATAGAAGCGCCCCTGCACCAGGTTGAAGCGCTCGGACAGCTCATGGTGACCGTCACGCAGGCGTTCGATGCAGGCATCGGCGTTGCGCTGTTCGGCGACCAGGGCTTCGAAACTGATTTCCTGGTTGCCGATCACCGCTTCGCGCTGACCGACCTGTTCGTTCAGCGCCTGCCAGCGCAATGCAGTGAGCTGGGCCTTGAGCTGGCGCTCCTCGGCCTTGTACTGCTGATACTTCTCGGCGGCCTGGGCCTGGCGATGCAGGCGTTCCAGTTGACGCTCCAGCTCCTCGCGCAGGTCGGTCAGGCGCGCCAGGTTCTCGTGGGTGCGGCGGATGCGATTCTCGGTCTCGCGGCGGCGCTCCTTGTACTTGGAGATGCCGGCGGCTTCCTCGATGAAGTTGCGCAAATCCTCGGGCTTGGCCTCGATCAGCTTGCTGATCATCCCCTGCTCGATGATCGAGTAGCTGCGCGGGCCCAGGCCGGTACCGAGGAAGATATCGGTGATATCGCGGCGCCGGCACTTGGTGCCGTTGAGAAAATAGGTGTTCTGGCTGTCGCGGGTAACCCGGCGGCGGATGGAGATTTCGTTATAGCCAGCGTACTCGCCGGTCAGGGTGCCGTCGGAATTGTCGAAGACCAGCTCGATGCTGGCCTGGGTCACCGGTTTGCGGGTGTTGGAGCCGTTGAAGATGACATCGGTCATCGACTCGCCACGGAGGTTCTTCGCCGAACTCTCGCCCATCACCCAGCGCACCGCATCGATGATGTTGGACTTGCCGCAGCCATTGGGCCCGACCACCGCCGCCATATTGCTCGGGAAAGTCACCGTAGTCGGGTCGACGAAGGACTTGAACCCCGCCAATTTTATGCATTTAAGCCGCATCTACAGCGCCCCTCAACGATCGGCCAATGTCGCGAGTACCAATCTGCAATTGCGCTCGCCATAACCGAGCAGAACCTGACGAATCCGCTGATGATCGCGGGCGAGAATCGCCTCCAGCAACTCGGCGAAGGTCTCGATGAAGTGCCCCATCTCGCCCTTGCGCCGTTCAAGCGCCAGGTAATAAGTGCGACTGATGGCCGGCAGCAGATTTTCCACGGTTTCCTGCAAATACGGATTGTTGGAGAACGGAAAGGCCGCGCGCATGCTATCGAAGCTGTGCTCGACGAAAGCGACTATATCTTCGCGATCCATACTCTCGCGCAAGCGCAGCTGCACGGTGAAAAGCGGCTCCAGATCGCTCTCCAGACGCCAATTATCAGCGACCGCCTTGCCCAACAGGACGTACAGCTCGATCACCAGTGCATACAGGCTTTTCACCTTGTGCGGGGTCAGCTCGGCGACCTGAGCGCCACGCCGAGGCAGGATCACGATCAAGTGACGGCGCTCGAGAATCAACAAGGCCTCACGCACCGAGCCGCGGCTGACATTCAGCGCCTGGGTGATCTTCAACTCCTGAATGCGCTCGCAGGCCTTCAATTCACCACGAATGATGCGGTCTGCCAAATGATGGGCGATCTGTTCGGCGAGGCTATCCGGCGCCTTGAACGTCATGATGATCCTTAGGCTCGATCCGACCTGATACAGAAAGCGGTGCTGATCATAGAAGCGCCGGCCAGACTTGGCGCGGGCGGGTAAATACTGGTCGCGAGTGTAACACAGGGCGTTAACCAGCCAAGCGCGACTACACGCGGCTATTGGAACAAAACCCGCTAGATTTTTATCCAGGCGCCGAGGGATTTTTTCGTTCATAACCGAATTGCATGACAAGCACCTGACCAAAGAGTCAAATATTTGTTGACCCAAAAGTCAGAAATCTCTAGATTTGGCCCATGCCTAGCTGCGCCAAAGCGCTGCACTGCCGTGCAGCCGCTTTAGCAAGGCCTGATAAGAGAACAATAAAGTGCCTGGAGGTCGTCCTTGATCCAGTTTTTACTCAACCGGGAGCT
>CBIHLF010000023.1:0-85189 GCA_966210435.1 uncultured Pseudomonas sp.
AGATCGAGTTGACGATGCCCTTGCCCTGGATGCACTTGAGGCCGGCTTCGATCACTTCCCATTTCGATGAGTCGATCATGATCGGTACGCGGGAGATATCCGGCTCACCGGCGATCAGGTTCAAGAAGGTGACCATGGCCTTCTGCGAGTCGAGCATGCCCTCGTCCATGTTGATGTCGATCACCTGGGCGCCGGCTTCCACCTGCTGCAGGGCGACTTCGAGGGCTTCTGTGTAGTTGTCCTCGCGGATCAGACGGGCGAACTTGGCGCTGCCGGTGATATTGGTGCGCTCGCCGACGTTGATGAACAGCGAGTTGCGGTCGATGGTGAACGGCTCGAGGCCGGACAGACGGCAGGCCTTGGGGATATCCGGGATGGCCCGTGGCGGGTATTTGCTAACCGCTTCGGCAATCGCCTGGATATGCGCCGGCGTGGTGCCGCAGCAGCCGCCGACAATGTTGAGGAAGCCACTGGCGGCGAATTCCTCGACCACCACGGCCATTTCCGCCGGGGTTTCGTCGTACTCTCCGAAGGCGTTCGGCAGGCCGGCGTTGGGGTGGGCGGAGACATGGGTTTCAGCCTTGGCCGCCAACTCTTCCAGATACGGGCGCAGATCCTTGGCACCGAGGGCGCAGTTCAGGCCTACGGAGATCGGCTTGGCATGGCGCACCGAGTTCCAGAACGCCTCGGTAGTCTGGCCCGAGAGCGTGCGGCCGGAGGCATCGGTAATGGTGCCGGAAATCATGATCGGCAGTTCGACGCCCTGTTGCTCGAAGACTTCCTGCACGGCGAAGATCGCCGCCTTGGCGTTGAGCGTGTCGAAGATGGTCTCGATCAGGATCAGGTCCGCGCCGCCTTCGATCAGGCCGCGGGTGGCTTCCACGTAGTTTTCCACCAGCTCGTCGAAGGTGACGTTGCGGTAGCCGGGGTTGTTCACGTCCGGGGAAATCGAGCAGGTGCGACTGGTAGGACCGAGCACGCCGGCGACAAAGCGCGGGCGATCCGGGGTCTCCAGGGTCTTGGCGTCGGCGACCTGGCGGGCCAGGCGGGCGCCTTCGACGTTCAGCTCGTAGACCAAGGCCTCCATGCCGTAATCGGCCTGGGACACCTGGGTGGCGTTGAAGGTGTTGGTTTCGAGGATATCGGCGCCGGCGTCCAGGTAGGCCTTCTCAATGGCGCCGATCACATCCGGGCGGCTGAGGATCAGCAGGTCGTTGTTGCCCTTGACGTCCTGCGGCCAGTCGGCGAAGCGTTCGCCGCGATAGTCCTGTTCCTCCAGCTTGTAGCTCTGGATCATGGTGCCCATGCCACCGTCGAGGATCAGGATGCGTTCCTTCAGGGCTTGCTGAAGGGCATGGAGACGGGCGCTGCGGTCGGACAGGGACATGGGCGAAACTACCTGAGCAAAGCTGAAACATTGGGTGCACGATGATAACAAAGCTGCACGCTTTTGCAGCGCTCGCTATTTTTCATGAATAATATTCATGTTGGTCAATTAGCCTTATGGCCTATGCGGCAGCTAGAATCGCCGCCGCTGTCATATTAGGAAATCCCCATGTTCGGTCGTCTGTTGTTTATCGCGTGCTGGTTGTTCATCAGCCCATTGCCGGCCGCGCAGTCGATTTCCTATAGCGAGGACGTGCAGCCGATCTTTACCCGGCATTGCGTGGCCTGCCATGCCTGTTACGACTCGCCTTGTCAGCTCAACCTGGGCAGTGGCGAAGGCGCCGAGCGCGGCGCCAACAAGCTGCCGGTATATTCGGGCACACGACTCAAGGCTCAGGATAGTACCCGGCTGTTTCTCGACGCCCATGGTGCTGATGCCTGGCGGCGCAAAGAATTCTTCTCGGTGCTCGACCCACAAGCTGGCCAGGCGGCGCTGATGGCGCGGATGCTCGAACTGGGCCATGCCTCGCCGCTCGAACCGAATGCCAAGTTGCCGGCCGGACTGGATGTCGGTATCGCCCGGGAGAATCAATGCCCACTGCCGGATGAGTTCGCCAACTTTGCCCGGAAAAGCCCGCAAGCCGGCATGCCATTCGCCGTTACCGGGCTCAGCGAGGCGGATTATCGAACCCTGCAGCGCTGGTTGGAGCAGGGAGCGCCGATGGATCGGCAGGAGCTACAGGCCAGTGCGGTCGAAACCCGCCAGATAGGGGCATGGGAGCGCATGCTGAACGCTCCGGGCGCGCGCGAGAGACTGGTGGCGCGCTGGTTGTACGAGCATCTGTTTCTTGCCCATCTGTATTTTCAGGGCGGCGAGCCCGGGCATTTTTTCCAGGTGTTGCGCTCGCGCACGGCCAGCGGCCAGCCAGTCGACCCTATCGCCAGCCGCCAGCCCAACGACGATCCCGGTACTGTCTTTTACTATCGCCTGGTGCCTATTCAGGGCGTCATCGTGCATAAGACTCATATCACCTACCCGCTGAGCGACGAGAAGCTTGCGCGGGTGCGCGAGCTGTTCTTTGCCGGCGACTGGCGGGCGGATGCGCTGCCCGGCTACGGCCCGAGGCACCGTGCCAATCCCTTCGAGACCTTTGCTGCGATTCCCGCCGAGGCGCGCTACCAGTTCATGTTGGACGACGCCGAATATTTCGTGCGTACCTTCATTCGTGGCCCCGTGTGCCGCGGGCAGATCGCCACCGATGTGATCCGCGATAACTTCTGGCTGGTCTTCCAGGATCCCCAGCACGACCTTTACCTCCGGAATGCCGATTACCGCGCCAAGGCCACTCCCTTGCTGGAAATGCCCGGGCAGCTGGACGACATCGGCGACCTGCTCGGCATCTGGAACAGCTACCGTAACAAGCGCAATCGCTACGAAGCCTTGCGCATGGCCAGCTACGCCAAGGCGCCAGCGCCCAGTTGGTCGCATATCTGGGCGGGCAACGACAATGCGCTGCTATCGGTATTCCGCCAGCACGACAGCGCTTCGGTGCGCAAAGGACTGATCGGCGAGGTGCCGCAAACGTTCTGGTGGATGGATTTTCCGTTGCTGGAGCGCACCTATTACCAGTTGGTGGTTAATTTCAATGTGTTCGGCAACGTCTCCCATCAAGCGCAGACTCGGCTGTATTTCGATTTGATCCGCAACGGCGCGGAGGCGAATTTCCTCCGTTTGATGCCGGCACGGTCGCGCATCGGTTATCTCGACGACTGGTATCGAAGCAGTGGCAAATTGAAGCGCTGGCTGGACTATACGGACATCGACGACCAGAGCCCGACGGCCCTGATCCTGCCGGGCTCGGACCCCAAGCGGGTATTCGCCGACGCCCTGTTGCAGCGCTATGGCAGCCTCAACGCCAGGCCTGATCCGATCAACCGCTGCGATGGCATGAATTGCCATCGATCAGGGCTGGCGCTCGACTTGCAAGCTGCCGAACAGGCCCTGAGCCAGCTGACCGGGAAAACCGCCGCGCAACTTGCGGTGATCCTGCAATTGCCCGAGGCGACGCTGCTGCGCATCGAACTGGCCGATGGTAGCCGGGAGGTCTACAGCCTGCTACGCAACCGTGCCCACAGCAATGTGGCCTTCATGCTCGGTGAGCAGCTGCGCTATCAACCGAAGCTGGATACCTTGACCGTTTACCCCGGTGTGCTCAGCAGCTACCCGAACTTCATGTTCAATCTCAAGGCCGGCGAAGTGCCGACCTGGGTCGACGCCATGCAGCGGGTCAGCAGCGAGGCGGCCTTCGATGACATCGTGCAGCACTGGGGGATCAGGCGTAGCCATCCGGAATTCTGGCGTTATTTCCATGACTTATCGGCCTACCTGGAAGAAACCGAACCAGTGGAGGCGGGCGTGCTGGATATGAACCGCTACGAGAACCTGTAATGGCCGGGGTGGCACGACAGCTTGATAGGGGCGAAAATTAATCCGAGCTAAACAGTCGGGCTTTATCGAAACCCGCAGGTTGGCGTACACTGCGCCCATGTTTGCGAGGAGTTGCCATGAGCACCATTACCATTTCCAATGCAGCCCACGATTATCTGGCCGATCTGCTGAGCAAGCAGAACACTCCGGGCATCGGTATTCGTGTGTTTATCACCCAGCCGGGTACCCAATACGCCGAGACCTGCATCGCCTATTGCAAACCGGGCGAGCAGAAACCGGAAGACACAGCCCTAGGGCTGGCCAGTTTCACCGCCTGGATCGACGCGGTCAGCGAGCCCTTTCTCGAAGATGCGGTTGTCGATTACGCGACTGATCGCATGGGTGGCCAGCTGACCATCAAGGCACCTAACGCCAAGGTGCCGATGGTCAACGAAGACAGCCCGATCAATGAGCGCATCAGCTATTACCTGCAAACCGAGATCAATCCAGGTCTGGCCAGCCACGGTGGTGAGGTCAGCCTGATCGATGTGGTCGACGACGGTATCGCCGTGCTGAAGTTCGGCGGCGGTTGCCAGGGCTGCGGTCAGGTCGACCTGACCCTCAAGGAGGGCATCGAGAAGACTCTGCTCGAGCGTATTCCCGAGCTTAAAGGGGTGCGCGATGTGACTGATCACAGCAACAAGGAAAACGCCTACTACTAGCAGGCCGTTGAAACACCCAGGCGAAGCCGGCAGGCCAATACCGATAGCGGCCTGCCAAAGCAGGCGAGGCAATGACTGGGCGCATTCGGCTTGCTGTCAATCGGCATTCGGACGTCGGCGCCTGGTTCGGGTTCGTCCCCGCTTGGGGTGCATGCCGTATCGAGCTGTTCGACGGCACTGCCGGTGCCCAGGTACGAGCGGGCGCATTGCGTTTGGGAAAGGCACCGACAGGTGCCTTTTTTATTTCCGTTCGCAACAACCGATTACCGGGTATCGGTTCCCCGGCCGGTTTGATCAGCCATATGATCCACGCCCGTGAATCGATCGTGATCGTCGGGACGCTGATCGACGACGCATTGCCTATCGCGCCCGCAAGCGATGGGTGGCTGCCGGTGTGGGTTCCGAACAATTGGGGTTGTGTTACCGCTAAAGCGATAGCAATCAGCGCCAAGTTGCCTATAGTTGCAGGGAAGGGTGCGGGGCTTGGGCGGCAGCGCCCTGGGGGCGAAATTGTTTATTGGGCAGGCCCGAGTTATTCCCGAGAAGCGTTGTCAAAACTAATACCTGCGCATGATTGCTGCCGACGACACCTCAGGTGTGCGGGATATTTCGTCAGATCGAACAACCAGAAGTGGTGCGCATGACCGTCAGATCCCTGCTCATCTGTGACGATTCCAATATGGCGCGCAAGCAGTTGCTGCGTGCATTGCCTGCAGACTGGCCGGTTTCCATCGTGCAAGCGGCGAATGGCGCCGAAGCCATGGGGATACTGCGTCGGGGCGGTATCGATGTCATGCTGCTCGATCTGACCATGCCGGAAATGGACGGCTATCAGGTGCTCATCGCCTTGCAGGAGGAGGGCATCAGCTGCAAGGCCATCGTGGTCTCCGGGGACGTTCAGGAACAGGCGATCGAGCGGGTCAAACAGTTGGGCGCCTTGGCCTTTGTGCAGAAGCCCGCCGATCCTGCGTTGCTCGAAGCCACCCTGGACAAGCTCGGGCTGTTGCAGAAAGCCGCCAAGGCACCGGCGACCTACGCGCCGCTGGACGAAGTGAGCATCAGCTTCAACGATGCGTTCCGTGAGGTGATCAACGTCGCCATGGGCCGGGCTGCGGCGCTACTGGCCCGGGTGCTGGGTGTATTCGTCCAGTTGCCGGTGCCCAACGTCAATCTTTTCGAAGTCGGCGAATTGCATATGGCGCTGGTCGATGCGCAGCGTGGCGACGGGTTGACCGCGGTATGCCAGGGTTTTATCGGTGGTGGTATCGCCGGTGAGGCATTGCTGGTGTTTCACGATTCCGAAGTCGGCGATATGGCCAAGTTGATGCACTGGTACTCCGAGGACTATTCCGAAATGGAAATGCTCCTGGATCTTTCCACGGTGTTGATTGGTGCCTGCCTGAGCGGAGTGGCCGGGCAAATCGACGTGAAGTTCTCGCAAAGCCACCCGATGGTGCTGGGCCAGCACACCTCGATCGATGAGCTGATCCGGCTAAATCGCTCGCGCTGGAAAAACACCTTGGCGGTGGAAGTTAGCTATAGCATCGAGGGACATGTCATTCATTTCGATTTGCTGCTGTTGTTCACCGAGGATTCGGTGGAGCTGCTCTCTAAAAAGCTTGATTACCTGATGAATTGACCATGAGTGATCACCTGGATCTAAACGAATTCCACTGGCTGCTGGCGATTGTCCAGGGCATCGATGTCGGTGTCGTGGTGTTGGACCGCGAGTACCGCATTCAGGTCTGGAATACGTTCATGGAGAACCGCTCCGGGCGGTTGCCCAGGGACGTGCATGGACAATCTTTCTTCTCCCTGTTTCCCGAGGTGGAGGAGGAGTGGTTCCGCCACAAGGTAGAAAGCGTGGCGACCCTGGGCACCCCGGCGTTCACCATCTGGGAACAGCGGCCTTACCTGGTGCGCTTCAAGAACTATCAGCCGATAACCGGGCAGGAAGAGTTCATGTACCAGAACACGGTGCTCTTGCCGCTGCAGGGGGTGAACACCACGGTCGAACATATCTGCCTGATTATCTACGACGTCACCAATGTCGCGACCAACAAGCAGCAGTTGCAGGCGGTCAATCAGCAACTCAAGCACCTGTCGCGCACCGACCGGCTGACGGGGCTGAACAACCGCGGTTATTGGGAGGAGTGCCTGCAGCACGAATATGCACGGCATCGGCGTTACCAGAGCATGGCCTCGCTGGTGATGTTCGATATCGATCACTTCAAGGCGGTCAACGATACCTACGGTCACCAGGCTGGCGACAAGGTGATCCAGGCGGTTGCCGAGGTGGTGCGCGAGCAGATCCGCGGTACCGATTATGCCGGCCGCTATGGCGGCGAAGAATTCGTGGTGTTACTGCCGGATGTCGACAGCGCGGGTGCGATGCTATTTGCCGAGCGCCTGCGCCAGCGTATCGAGTCGCTGCTGGTGACCTACGAGACCCAGGGCATTCCCTTCACCATTAGCCTCGGTGTGGCGGACTTCGGCCACCCCACCGAAAATTACCAGCAGTTGATCGAGCGTGCCGACCAGGCCCTCTATGTTTCCAAGGAGGGCGGTCGCAACCGCACTACCTGTTACAAGGGCTGAATCAGCTGTGCTGGGCCAGCGTCTTGCCTCTCAGTGGCAGCAAGGTCAGCAGCACTACCGCCACCAGTGGCAGGATGCCGATGTTGACCGCGCTCCAGCCGAGGGTGCTGATCAATGCGCCGGCGGCAAAGGAGGCGCTGGCAGCCACTGTGCCGTTGCTCAATTCCATCAAACCCTGGGCATTACCGCGTTCGACGGCGCTGTGAGCGCTCGCGAGCATTGTGGTTCCGGCAATCAGCATCAGGTTCCAGCCCAGCCCGAGTAGGAAGGTGCTGAGCAGAAAGTACTCCTTGGCCAAGCCGCTCAGGGCGATGCCGGCGCTGGTCAACAAGATCATGCTACCCAGAACCGCGACCCTGGCGCTGCCAAGCTTGTCGACCAGCTGGCCGGCAACGAACGCGGGCAGAAACATGCCAAGCATGTGCCATTGGATGACCTGGGTGGCATCCCCGATGGACAGCCCGCAGAACTGCATGGCCAGCGGAGTGGCTGTCATGATCATGATCATCAGGCCATGACCCACCGCCGTGGTGGCGATGGCTGCACGGATCTGCGGGCGGCCGAGCAGCTCGCGCACCACCGCCCAGCCGCGGCGGCTCGGCAGCGGCGCCACGCCTTCGCGTAGCTGTGTCATCAGCGCCAGAGCGATGGCGGCCAACGTCGCCATCATCAGATAGGCACCGACAAACGGCCTGCTCAGGGCGCCCTGAGACCAGATTGCCAGACTAGGTGCGACCACCGCCGCCAGTACGCCGCCGCCGATCACGCAGGCACTGGCGCGTCCATGCTGGGCGCAGTCCACCGCCTCCAGCGCGGCAAAGCGGTAATACATCGCCGACGCCTGATACGCCCCCAGCGGCAATCCGGCCAGGCAAAACAGCGTGAAATCGTTCAGCCATACCCCGAGTGCACCGAGCAAGCCGCCGACAATACCGCCCCCGGCCCCCAGTACCAATCCGAGCCTGCGGCCGTGGCGCTGCATGAATACCGATAGAGGTTGCACGGTGAGCAGATTGCCCAGTACCAACAGCGCCAGGGGCAGGGTCGCGAGGATATTCAGCGGTGCCAGTTGCAGCCCCACCAGTGAGGTCAGGGTGATGCCAATAAGGTTGCAACTCCAGTACAGGGCCTGGCCGAGAAACAAGCGTGAAATGGTGCTATTGGCAAGTAACATCGATCACCTCGGCGGGTTGCGGACAGGGAGTGGCGGCATGCACCCGGGTTGTCGAGGCGGGAAACCGCGTCAGCTTGGCCGGCGGCCGTCGCGGGCGTTGCAACAATTCGCCGCCACAGTTGGGGCACAACCCCTGTAGTCGTTGATGTGTGCAATCGATGCAGAAGGTGCATTCGAACGAGCAAATCAGCGCATCCGGGGAATCGCCGGGCAGCTCCCGATCACAGCACTCGCAGTTGGGGCGCAGTTGCAACATGGTTGACTCCTTGGCTGGATAGATCAGGCGAAACGCTGTGCGTATTCCTGAGGGCTTACCGAGAAATGCTTATGAAAGGTGCGGCGCAGATTTTCCGGATGACCGAAACCGGTTAGGTGCGCCACCGTGCCGATTGATGTCTGGGCGTCCTGCAGCAGGGTGCGCGCGGCTTCCAGACGGACGCGTTCCACATAACGGCCCGGCCCCATGTTCAGCTCCTGGGCAAATACGCGTGAGAGCGTGCGCGGAGTCATGCGAGCCTGGGCCGCCAGCACCTCAAGGGACAGATCCTGATGCAGGTTGGCCGGTATCCAGTCGAGCAAAGCTGCCAGTCGTGATGTGCGGTTAGCCTGCGGGGCGAGCAGGGCACTGAACTGGGCCTGATCGCCGGGCCTGCGTAAAAACATCACCAGACGGCGCGCCACCGCCAGCGCCATGGCGCGACCGAGGTCGGCCTCGACCAGTGCCAGCGCCAGATCAATACCCGCCGTGACGCCTGCCGAGGTGAAGATATGGCCGTTGCCGTCGGCATCGTTGGGGTCGTAGGTATGCAAACGGTCCGCGGTCACCTCGACAGCGGGATAGTTTTCCCTCAGGTGCTGTGCATCGGCCCAGTGGGTTGTGACCCTACGACCATCGAGCAGGCCGGCGGCCGCCAGGATCAGAGCGCCCGAGCAAACCGACCCCAGGCGTCTTACCTGAGGTTCTGCAATGCGCAGCCAGGCCAGCAAGGCAGGATTTTGTGCTTGAGTCTTTTCGCCCGCGCCACCAGGGATCAACAACGTATCGATGGTGCTCGGGGCGATGTCGGCCCAGGTGTGCTCGGCAACTATTTGCAGGCCTGCGGAGGTTGGCATGGCACCCACCCATTCGCCGAGCACCAGTAGCCGATAGAAGGGCGGCAGTCCCTGGCGCTGGCGCTCGACATTGGCCGAAGCGAAAACTTGCAGCGGCCCGCTGACATCCAGGCTCATGACCTGCGGATAAAGCAGGCAGGCGATCGTATTCG
Organism: uncultured Pseudomonas sp.; assembly: GCA_966210435.1. Taxonomy (GTDB): domain Bacteria; phylum Pseudomonadota; class Gammaproteobacteria; order Pseudomonadales; family Pseudomonadaceae; genus Aquipseudomonas. The sequence continues at coordinate 9,574 of CBIHLF010000023.1, forward strand.
GTGCATCCATGGGCGGGGCTCCAGCAGTCATGGATGCAGTGTGCTCGTGCCTCAGGCTGGCGACAATGACAATTAACCCACAGATATTGCCAAGTCGAGCGCTTCTCCATCGCTGGTCGGATTTCAGCTGATATAGGGTGTGCGCAGTGCTTCGCACCAACGGTCATGGCCACAGCGAGAGCACTTCAGCTGTTGTCCAGCCTCGAACTGTTGCAGTGCGCCGCACATGTTGCAGGCCGCCAGCATCGCGCCTGGGGCTCGGGTGAATAGCACTCTCTGAGCTTCCGGCAGTACCGATAGGCCAGGGCGGATGGCATCTCGATCGTAGAAGTACAAACTTACGTCGCCATTGACCTCGACGATGCCGAGGCGTACCTGACCCAGATGCTCCACGCCATGCTGACGCAGCTCCATAAGAAACTCATCGTGAGAGATATTGCCCTGGGTCAGGGTTTCCAGTTCGAAGCTACCGTTGCGGATCAGGATGAAGGGCCGGCCCTCCATCCAGGCCTGTAGCCGCGGGAACCGGTTCATTAACCAGGTGGTGAGGCGGTATAGCAGGCTCATCGCGACAAATACGCTGAATACCGGCAGCAGCGGTACATCCTCATAGAAGGTCACGTCGCCCGCGGCCGATCCGAGGGTCAGGATGACCACCAGTTCGAACAGCGACAATTGTCGGACCCCACGCCTACCGGCGATTTTCAGAAACAGGAAAACCACGAAATAAGCCAGCAAGGTGCGAACTGCCACTTCGGCGAGGAACTCAACGCTGGTTTGGTCCCACAGCATCCGCTGCCAATCGAAAGCGCTCATGACTAACTCCAATGGGCCGATGACTCATTGGCCTGCTAATTAGCCGGGAAGTTCCGTTTTTCCGCTTCGTTTATAGCGGCGAGGTCGCGTGCGCAATAAGCAGCGCGGCAGCTATCCAGTGGAAGGCACGGGTTATAGCGAAGGAGAGGGGCGTTTTGCGTGCACGGCAAGTTGAGAACAACAACTTGCCGTTCGGATGCGGGATTAAACGATAAAACGATGAATTGAATAGCCAAGTTCAAGTACAAACCCGGTTATGCGCGGCAGATGCATAACCGGGAAGGTGGGGCGTGCTACTCGGGCATGCTCCAAGGCGCCAGAGCAAAGCCTTGCTGGCTCAGTTCGTCACGCGACGCTTTCAATACCTTGGCGAATTGGACCGGGTCGCTATAGGTATTGCAGGACAGTTGGGTGCGACCGAGCAGGCGGGTGCTGGTGCGATCGACGACGCTCAGGCTGAGTTGCCCTGTACCGTCCTGTGGTGCCCAGGCAATGCACTGGAAAGGTTGAAAAGCACGATCGGCGATCAGTAATGCTTCGTTAAAACGCAGCGGGGCGTTCATGGGGTCGGTTACTCCGAGGTATTCCCTATTAGCGTTAGCCTGCATTCACTAAGGTTATGCCGGCCTGTCATATCTGTTGATGGCCGCATCGGCTTGCCAAGTCACATCGGCAGATAAAAAAACATACTTTTTCTAGAAATAAGTTTAGAACCGTGCGCCATGTACGGTAGGACAAACAAATCGCCGCAACATTCACCGCAAGTATGGTGTTCAAGTGCGTATTGTTGAGGGGCGTCGATTAATCGCTGGGCAGCTCCGGCGTGCCGGTGTTGGACGGGCACGCCGATAACAGTTGGCATAAGTAACGGGCGATGTAGCGGTGGAGGCTTTTGTCGTTCCAGTACTCGAAATGGCTCAGCGGAGTGTGACGTTTATAGCAGGGGCCTACCGGCATGGCGCGATCCTCGGCGACCACGGCGGCGTAGTTCTGCAGTGGCCGTAACGGATAGCCCAAGGGGTCGGCCGGGGCATAAAGATTGAACCAGCGGGCTTGCTCACGTACCGCTTCGGTCAGGCAGTGGCCGGGGAAGCGAATCGGCACCACCGGGTCGCAGGCAAAGGTGAACAGCGGGATGTTGCAGCCGAAGGTCACCAGCCCGGCCAGGGTTTCCAGGGCGATAAAGGGGTCGAGTGGGCAGCTCGGGGTTTTATTGATGCCTTGCTGATCCCATGCATAGTTGGAAAAGATATGCCCACCCAGCGAATGGGCCAGCACCACCAGAGGGGTATTGGCATCGACCTTGGCGCGCAGCGCATTGAGCCCTGCACGGACGCACTGGTGCACCTCCTGGTAGGTGGTGTCATAGGCCTCGCTGACTTTGCGGTAACCGCTGGCATCGCCGAGGAACAGGGTGACGAGGCGCCTTAGCCAGCGCCAGCGCACTGGTTGATCGCGCAGGCTGTCGAGGAAATCCAATTGCCGCTTGTCCAGCACGCTGGCCCAGTACAGGCTCTGGAAGGCCACGTGCTCGGCCTCTACGCCGAGTTGCCGACGCAGGCCGGCAATCATGCGCTGGGAGTACGCATATTGGCCCTCGAGGTCGCGGCTGTCTGGTTGAACCCCGATACCATGGATAATGGCGACTGCTAGCTTCATCTGGTCTTCCCTGGTGCGTTTATCCCCGGTTCCGGGCTGGCATCGCTGGCCGTCAGGTTAGAGCGCTTGCATGCGCTCGGCGAAATGGCCGTTTCCAACCAGTTCGAGAAACTCATCGCCGAGCCGCCGGCTCTCGTCCATGGCTGTGCGCCAATAGCGCTCGCGGCCAACGTCGTCGCCGAGATAGCGGCTGAAATCCTTGCGGTCGGGCAGTTTGCCGTGGGGCAAACGCGCCAGATATTCGCTCGAGGGGGCCAGCAGCACGACATCCTGTAAACGCGTGGCGTCGCCCCGTCGCCAGGGCATGCCTTTATCGAACCAGCCGGGAATCACTCGGTCGGTGAAATGCGGGTAGAGCACGATATCGTCGCCGCTGTAGGGCAAGTCGAGATGGTAATCGAGCAGCCCGCCATCGCGGTAGGTGCCAGGGCCCGCGCCGGGAATGTCGCGCACGCCTTGCATGACCATCGGAATAGAACCCGAAGCGAGCAAGGCATGGCGCAGGTTCTGCGCATCCAGGGTCAGGTAGCGCGAGGGGAAATCGTTCAGCACCCCCAGTGGTGGCGGCAGGCGTGCGTCATGCAGGATTACCCGTTCGAAGTGCCGGGCCAGGCGCGAGCGGCCCAACAGGTTGCTGCCGATCACCGAAGACAACCCGAGCCCCAGGGCGCCGCGGTGATCGTGTTGGAGCAGGCCATGGCTTTTCACCACGACGATATTCAGGCGGTAATGCGCATTGCTCAGCACCTGCTCGTCCTGGTCCTCCAGCAGTTGTTCGAGCATCGAGCGGCAACTGCGCGACACCTCGGCCATGCTCACGCCTTTGGCGAAGCGCTGTTCGGTATACAGCTCGCCGAGGCGGCGAATGCCGGCCGCCGCATCCGGCAGGCAGGCGCTGGCGAAGCGCCAGGAACCGATGGAGGCGCCGATCAGCGAGCGCTCCCGTGGCGCGCGCGTCAGCCAGTCGCCGAACAGCGCCAGATCCAGGCCCTGGATGCCGAGCGCTTTGGGGCCACCGGCGGCGCCCGGCAGCGTACCCACGTCGGCCGGCAGCAAACCGCGTTCGCGTATCCGCGCCATGGCTCGTGATCCGGCCTTGATTGTCAGGGCCGGGGCTTTGATCAGAATCGCACTCATGCTGGTCTCCATCGCGCAAGGTAGCGATTATAGAGGGGCCATCGCCCCGCAGGCCAAGCGACTTCAGGCGGTGAATGATGTGCAGTCAATCCTTGTGGCGGTTCGATTCAGCTTGAATTAAGTCCGGCGCGGTACCTTGAACCCGTCGAAAGCAAATCCTTCAAGGAGATTGAACATGAAAGCCTTTACTGCATTATTCGCCGCCGCTGCCCTGACACTCACCGCCGGGCTCGCCCAGGCTCGCGATCTCGGCCCGGACGAAGCGCTTAAATTGCGCGACGCGGGTACTATCCAGTCGTTCGAAAAACTCAATGCCGCCGCCCTGGCGCAGCACTCCGGCGGCAAGATCGAAGAAACCGAGTTGGAAGAAGAATACGGCCGCTATGTTTATCAGGTCGAAATACGCGACGCCAAGGGTGTGCAGTGGGATATCGAACTGGATGCCAGCAATGGCCAGGTACTCAAGAATCAACAGGACAGTTAATGCGAACAACGGCTTTGGCTTATCGCCCTCTCCTGGCACTGTCATTGGTCATGCTGGCGTTTGCCAGCAGCGCCCGCGACCTGGATCAGGATGAGGCGCTGCGCCTGCGTCGCGAGGGGGCGATTCTGCCCCTCGAACAGATGCTGGTCGTGGCGCTGAAGCACTATCCCGGAGCCGTTCTGCTGGAAGTCGAACTGGAAGAAGAGCAGGGCGTTCTGGTCTATGAGGTAGAGCTGGTGACGGCGCAAGGCGTCGTCCGCGAGTTGGAGCTGGACGCCCGCAGCGCCGAACTACTCAAGGACGAGGTGGACGACTGAATGCGCCTGTTGCTGGTAGAAGACCATGTGCCTCTGGCCGATGAACTGCTCGTCGGCCTGGCCCGTCAAGGCTATGCGGTGGACTGGCTGGCGGATGGCCGCGACGCCGCCTTTCAGGGCGCTTGCGAGCCGTATGACCTGATCGTTCTCGACCTCGGCCTGCCCGGCAAACCGGGGCTCGAGGTGTTGCGGGAGTGGCGTGCGGGCGGCATGAGCGCGCCGGTGCTGATTCTCACCGCGCGCGGCTCATGGGCCGAGCGCATCGAAGGACTCAAGGCCGGGGCTGACGATTACCTGAGCAAACCCTTCCACCCGGAAGAGCTGCAACTGCGTATCCAGTCGTTATTACGCCGCGCCCACGGGCTGGCCAACCACAGGCAACTGCAAGCCGCCGGTTTACAACTGGATGAGGGGCGTCAGTGCGTCAGCCGGGGCGACGAGGAGATCGAACTGACCGCGGCCGAGTTTCGTCTGCTGCGCTATTTCATGCTGCATGCCGGGCAGCTTCTGTCGAAAAGCCATTTGGCCGAACACCTGTACGATGGCGAAAGCGAGCGCGATTCGAATGTCATCGAGGTGCATGTCAATCATCTGCGCCGCAAGCTGGGACGCGAGGTGATCGAGACCCGGCGCGGGCAGGGCTATCGGCTTGGCGGAGGCTCCGCTTGAAATCGATTCAACGGCGCTTGAGTCTCGGGCTGATCGGCGTGCTGGTGGTGGTCGGCCTGTTGTTCGCGCAAAGCAGTCTGTGGCTGTTCGACGACAGCTTGCGCCGCTATCTGCAGGCCGGACTCAAGGACGACGCACAAACCCTGCTCGCGGCCCTGGTGCGTGGGCCGGACGGCGTACAACTGGATGAGCGTCGGCTCAGTGCGGCCTATCAACGGCCTTATTCGGGGCAGTATTTTCGTATCGATTTTGCCGATAAAACCTGGCGCTCGCGCTCTCTGTGGGATCGGGAGCTTTCCATGGCCGCCGAACCCGGCCTGCAAACGCAGTTGGCCGACGGTCCCCAGGGGCAGTTATTGCTGACCTATCGTGCGGACTTCCAGCGCTTCGCCCAGCCGCTGTCGATTCATGTGGCCAGGGATTACACCCCAATTCTGCAAAGTTTTCGTCGCGCGCAGCATGTCGCCCTGGGGGTTGGCCTGGCCGCGCTGGCGTTGCTCCTGCTGCTGCAGCGCCTGACGGTGCGCCGCGCGTTGCGCCCTTTGGAGCTGGTGCGGCAGCAGGTCGAGCAGTTGCAGCAAGGCCAGCGCGAGACACTGGATACCCGGGTACCGGAAGAGCTGACGGCGTTGGTGGGGGAAATCAATCACCTCCAGGCCCACACCGAAGATGCCCTGAAGCGCTCGCGCCATGCGCTGGGCAATCTCGGCCATGCCCTGAAAACGCCGCTGGCGGTATTGTTCGGCCTGGCCTCAAGGGAGGCGTTCGAGCGCCATCCCGCGCTGCGCGCGAGCCTTATCGAGCAGTTGCAGCAGATCGAGCAGCGTTTGGCCCGGGAGCTCGGGCGGGCGCGCCTGGCGGGCGAGGCGTCGCCGGGAGCGCATTTCGTCTGTGCCGAAGAGTTGCCGAGCCTGTTCTCCACCTTGGCCGTGATTCATGGCCGCGAACTGCAGATGCACTGGCACGCCGCGCCGGGCTTGCGCCTGCCATGGGATCGTGAGGATCTATTGGAGTTGCTCGGCAACTTGCTGGACAACGCCTGCAAGTGGGCGCACAGCGAGGTGTGCCTGCATATCGAGCGTAGCGACAGCGCTTATGTGCTGACTATCGATGACGACGGCGCGGGTATCCCCATGGGGCAGCGAGAAACGGTGCTGAGCCGCGGCGCACGCCTCGACGAGCAGGTCGCCGGCCACGGCTTGGGCCTGGGCATCGTGCGCGATATCGTCGACGCCTGGACCGGCCGCCTGGCATTGCTCGATAGCGAACTGGGCGGCCTGTGCGTGCGCATCGAGCTACCCTTGCGGGCCTTGCCGAGAGGCGATCCCGTGTCCTCCAGTTCGCGGCTCAGTTCTTAAAGCTCGCCGGGTCGGCCGCTTGCCTTACATCCCATTGGCAAATGCCGCATTGCTCATATCGATGGCTTCGCGCACCGGTATTAGCGCGGTTGCATATTTCGCCAGAATATCCAGCGCGTAATCGATCCGTGCACGCAGGCGCTGGTCCTCTTCGCTGGCCGCTTGCGGCATGTTCAGGCGCTGCTCGACCTGGCGCACGATCAAATGTTCGGGCAGGTAGCACAAGCGACAGTTTTTATAGCTGGAGGCACGCAGTTCGCTGATCGGGTAGGCGCCGCCGATGCCCGAAGAAACGCCGACCAGCAGGCCGGGCTTGTGCGCCAACTCGGCTTTACTGGCATAGATGAAGAAATTCTTGATCGCCGGGCAGGCCATGCCATTCCACTCTGGGGCGACTATCACCAGCGCGTCGGCGTCTTTCAATTGCTGGCTATACAGGCTCCAGGGGCCCGCATCCTCGGATGGCCACAGGGGCAACGGGGCCAGGCCCAGGTCGATGAGGCTGCTCGACTCCTCGCTGGTTTGTCCGAGTTGAATCAAACGCTGGCGCAGAAAACGCGCGACTTTGCCGGATTGACTGTTGCTGCGACCGGAACCGGCCACCAGGGCGATATTGAGCATGCTCTATTTCCTGAACTGAACGCGCGCCAGACCGGCCGACACGCAAGCGAGCGGACGCCGATCGGGCACTGGAGAGGGCTGTTATACGCGGAATTGATCCATTAGGCCTTGTTGGTGGTTGGCCAGGCTGTTGAGATTCTGGGTGACCTGCGCCGATTCGTCGGCCTTGCTGGAGATGGATTCGGTGACGTCGCGAATCGAGGCGACATTGCGGTTGATTTCCTCGGCGACCGAGCTCTGCTCTTCGGCGGCGCTGGCGATCTGCATGTTCATGTCGGTGATCACGCTGACCGCCTGGCTGATACGTTGCAGCGCGGCTACGGCGAGTTCGACCTGGTCGACGCTGCCCTGCGCCTGGCGATGGCTGCTGTGCATGGTGCTGACCACCTCGCGGGTGCCGTTCTGCAAACCTTCGATCACCTGGCGGATTTCCTCCACCGAGTCCTGGGTGCGTTTGGCCAGGTTACGCACTTCATCGGCGACCACGGCGAAGCCACGGCCGGCCTCGCCCGCGCGCGCCGCCTCGATGGCCGCGTTGAGTGCGAGCAGATTGGTTTGTTCGGCGATGGAGCGGATCACTTCGAGTACCGAGCCGATTTTTTCGCTGCTGGTGGCCAGGCCTTCGACTTCCTGCATCGCCACGTTCATTTCGTTGGCCAGCAACTCGATGCTCGAAGTGGTCTTGTCGATCACGCTTAGGCCTTCGCGAGTGGCACTATCGGCGCTACGCGCGGCTTCGGCGGCCTGGGCAGCGTTATGCGCAACGTCCTGGGCGGTGGCGCTCATTTCCTGGAAGGCGGTAGCGACCTGATCGACCTCGCGGAACTGCTGCTGCATACCGGCGCTGGTCTGGTTGGCGATCTCGGACGACTGGTCCGCGGTGTTGCGCGCATCCTGCACGCTGCGTTTGACGTCGGCGATGATCGGCTGGAGCTTGTCGAGGAAACGGTTGAACCAGCCCGCCAATTCCCCGAGCTCGTCCTGCTTGGCGTAATCCAGGCGCCGGGTCAGGTCGCCCTCGCCACTGGCGATATTCTTCAGCATGGCCGCGACGCCGAGGATCGGCCGAGTCACGCCGAGCGCGGTGAGCCAGATCAGCAGGATGCCGATTACTCCGGCCGCCAGGCCTAGGCCAAGGGAGATGGCAGTATTGCGGCTGCTCATCGAATCCAGTTGCTCTTCGAGTTGCAGGGCCGGCCGCAGCAATACATCTTCGGGAACTTCGATCAGGACGCCCCAGGGCTTGGATTCGGGGATCGGCAGCAACGGCGTCAGCACCTGCAGGTTGCCCTGATGGTGCAGCACCTGGGGTTGGTTGCTGTTGATCAGGTTGAGCATCTCGCCGTATTGGTCGGCAAATGCCTTGTCCAACTTGCCGCCGAGCAGGCTGCTGTCGCGACTGTGCCCGGCGAGTATGCCGGACGGGCTGACGATGCTGACATGCCCCTGACCATCGAAAAGCTCGCGATTGGCCTGCATGCTGATGTCCTGCATGTTGGCGAGGGCGATATCCACGCCCAGCACGCCGATGATTTTGCCTTTCTCTTCCAGCGGGAAGGCAATGCTGGTCATGAGGATTTTCACCCCGTCGGCTTCATCGATATAGGGTTCGAGCAGGCAGGTCGCAGCGGTCTTGATCGGGCAGGTGAACCAGGCGTTGTAGGGCGCACCGCTGATCCCTGGGGTGGTGTCGGCGAGGTTCGCCTCGGTCATGGTTTCCGAGCTGAGTTTGCCGCTCTTATCCTGTGACCAATACAGGGCATAGCGGCCGCTGTCGTTGCTGCCCAATTCGGGCATGTCGCCGAACAGGCTGTCCTTGCCATCCAGACCTTCGCGCTCGAAGGCCACATAGATGCCGAGCAGGCTGCGGTTGGCTTCCAGGGCGCTGCGGATCTGCCGGGTCAGGTCTTCGCGCAGATCGAAGGCATCGAGGAAGCGCTTCTGCGCCTGTTCGCGGATGAACAGCACCTGCTCCGCGGAGCCCTTGCCGTATTGATAGGCATCCATGAAGTAGCGCTGCATGAGCAGCGCCTGGGACTGTGCCCGCGCCTCCATGCGCAATTGCGCCGACTCCTCGAGCATCTTGCTGCTGACCTGCTTGACCAGGCCGGCGCTGCGAGAGGCTTGCAGTACCGACGCGCCGACGAGCACCGCGACTATGGTCAACAAACACAGGCCCGCGAGCAGGGTGATCTTGAGTTGGATCGAGAGTCGGCTGAACGGCATGTTTTATGACCTTATTTTTCTAGCGGGCTATATGCGCCTATCGGCGCCGCTTTAGCTTTCTTGAATCAAGCGTAGCAACTATGGAGGTCATTAGGCGGGTGGTGGTCGCAAGGCGGCGCAACTAAGCAATAGTGCGTCGAAACGATGAAAAGCATAGTGACGATCACCAGCCTTATCGGGCCTGGTGAGCCGCTTGCCGGCTGACACTCTGGTCATCGGCGGGCAGGCAGGTGGCGGCGTTGCGCCTTTGCATGCGCGTTTTTTGTTCGCACTCGCCCGCTTGTCTGTGGACTAACGGTAATTGGCCAATGCGGACACCAAGCGAACAGATGAGCAACGATCAGGTTGAAACGAAGGTCTTTCTCGGCTTGCTGCTGGGCGTATCGCTGGCCTTCGGCTGGATTCTCTGGCCGTTCTACGGCGCCATATTCTGGGCGGTCATACTGGCTACGCTGTTCGCCCCCCTGCAGCATTATCTGTTGCGGCGCCTGAATGGTCGACGCACCTTGGCGGCGCTGGCCACCACCTCGCTGTGCATTCTGTTGGTGGTTTTGCCGGTGATCATGATCACCGGGCTGCTGGTGCAGGAAGTCAGCGTCATCTATACCCGCATCGACAATGGCGAGCTGGACCTGGGCCAGTTCGTTGCCGATATCAAGGATGGCTTGCCACCCTTGGTACAGCACCAGTTGAATCGCTTCGGTCTTGGCGACTGGGGCAGCCTGCGTGAGACGCTGTCTGATTCGGCGCGCCAGGGAAGCCGCTACCTGGCGACCAAGGCGTTCGTGTTCGGGCAGGGCACCTTCGAGTTCCTTATCGGCTTTTTCGTAATGCTGTATCTGCTGTTTTTTCTGATTCGCGACGGTGCGGAACTGATTGCACGGGTCAAGCAGGCGACGCCCTTGGGCACCGAGCAAAAACGGCGGTTGCTGAGTAAGTTCACCAGGGTGGTGCGGGCGACCGTCAAGGGCAACATCGTGGTGGCCGTCAGTCAGGGCGTTCTGGGTGGGCTGATTTTCTGGATCCTGGGGATCCCCAGTGCGCTGCTGTGGGGCGTGCTGATGACGTTCCTGGCGCTGCTTCCCGCCGTCGGCGCCGGGCTGATCTGGGGACCCGTCGCGCTGTATTTTCTATTCAGCGGCGCACCGACCCAGGCCCTTATCCTGACGCTCTACGGTGTCGGCGTAATTGGCTTGGTGGATAACATTCTGCGGCCGATACTGGTCGGCAAGGACACCAAGCTACCGGATTACCTGGTGTTGATTTCGACCCTGGGCGGTTTATCGCTATTCGGCTTGAACGGCTTCGTTATCGGCCCGCTGATCGCGGCGCTGTTCATTTCCTGCTGGGGGATGTTCGGTCATGATGACGAAGCGGAGTCGGTCTCGGTGCTGACCAACTCCCAGGCATTGCCCAGCATTGAGCCTCAGGGCGAGAGGGACGGCTGAGCGGCCTGGTCGGCTGTTCGGCTTCAGACAAGAACCCGTGCGACTGAGTTGGGTCGCACGGGTTCTTATGCTCGTTTCCTAGCGTACCAGGGTGGCCAGGCCAGCCTGCTGCACGATATCCAGCAGTGGCTGCGGATAAACGCCGAGGAAGAAAGCGAGCAGGGCCACGAACAGCAGCATGATGCCGCCCGCGCGCTGACCCCAATTGAACGGCGCATCGTGACGGCGCAAGTTGGGCTCGTTGAGGAACAGTGTCACCACCACCCGCAGGTAATAGAACACCGCGATGGCGCTGCCCAGCACCAGCGAGCCGAGCAGCCACCAGAGCTGGCCCTGCACGCCGGCGGCTACCACGTAGAACTTGCCGATAAAACCGGCGGTCAGTGGAATCCCTGCGAGCGACAGCATCATCACGGTCAGCACCGCCGTCAGGTATGGACGGCGCCAGAACAGGCCGCGGTATTCGTAGAGCGCATCGGCATCGCGGCCGCTGTAGGGCGTGGACATCAGTGTTATCACACCGAACGCGCCGAGGCTGGTGAGCACATAGGTGGCCAGGTATACGCCGACGGCTTCCACGGCCAGACCCTTGCTCGCGATCAAGGCCACCAACAGGTAGCCGAAATGCGCGATCGAGGAATAACCGAGCAGGCGCTTGAGGTTGCTTTGCAGCAGTGCCAGCAGGTTGCCGAAGAGGATCGAGGCGATGGCGATGACGCTCAGCAGGTCGTTCAGCCAGCCGCCCTCGGTGGCCGGCGACAGCTGATAAAGCCGCAGCAGCACCGCGAATACCGCCACCTTGCTGGCGGTGGCGAGAAACGCCGCCACGGGGGCCGGGGCGCCTTCGTAGACGTCCGGCGTCCACAGGTGGAAGGGTACCAGCGATAACTTGAAGGCCAGGCCGATGAGCATCATGCCGATGCCGATCTGCACCAGCAGGCCGCTGCCGCCGGTCGCCAGGCTGGCGCCGATTCCACTGAAGCTCAGGCTGCCCGATTCGGCGTACAGCAGCGCCATACCGAACAGCAGAAAGGCACTGCCCGCAGCCGACAGCACCATGTATTTGATACCGGCTTCCAGCGAGCGCTTGTTGAAGAAGGCGTAGGCGACCATGCCGTACACCGGCACCGACAGCAGTTCCAGGCCGATAAACAGGCCGGCCAGGTGCTGAGCACTGACCAGTACCAGGCCGCCCGCCGCCGACAGCAGCATCAGCAGGTACATTTCCTCACGGTTGCCGGGGTAGCCCTTTTGCCCGGATTGGCTGCTGCTGACGGTCGCCTCGCCCAGGTAGGCATGGGTCAGGGTCACGCAGGCCAGGGTGGCGGCAAGCACGATCGCCATGTAGTAGTAGGCGAAGTTGTCCATCAGCAACAACGGCGTCACCTGCAGCGGCGTGATCGTGAGGGCCACAGGGATCGACAGCAAGGCCAGGTTGAGACCCAGCACCGACAGGACGAAGGTAAGGGTGTGATTGCGCTTCCAGGCGATCGCCAGCATCACCACGATAACCGTGGCACTGGTGACCAGCAGCGGCAGCAGGGCGATGAGGTGTTGAACGGTAAATTGCATATCGCTGCTTTCCTTTACAGGCTACCGGGCCGGGCGAGTTGATCGAGGGCGGTGCTCATCCACTGCTGCACGCCGTGCATGCTGGCGGCCGAGGTATCGAGTACCGGCTGCGGGTAGATGCCGAGCAGGATCAACAGCGCGGCCAGTAGCAGAACCATGCCCAGTTCGCGGGCTTTCAGTACGAACAGCGGTTCCTCGGACTTCACCGGGCCGAAGTAGGCGCGGTGGATCATGATCAGCGAATACACCGAGCCGAACACCAGACCGCTGGCCGCAATGGCCGTGATCCAGGGCGAGGCGGGGAAGCTGCCAATAAGGATCAGGAATTCGCCGACGAAATTACCGGTGCCCGGCAGACCCAGGGCTGCCGCGGCGAAGAACAGACTCAGCGCCGGCAACCAGGGCAGGCGTGCCCAGATACCGCCCATCTCGCGCATGTCGCGGGTGTGCAGGCGTTCGTATAGCTGGCCGCAAAGGATGAACAGTGCGGCAGCCGACAGGCCGTGGGCGAGCATCTGCACCACCGCACCCTGCATGGCGATCTGGCTACCGGAGTAGATCGCGATGAGCACGAAGCCCATGTGCGACACGCTGGAGTAGGCAACCAGCCGCTTGATATCGGTCTGGGCGAACGACAGCAGTGCGCCATAGAGAATGGCGAACACCCCGAGGCCCATGGCGATGGGCGCGAACTCCGCCGACGCATTGGGAAACAGCGGCAAGGCGAAGCGTATCAAGCCGTAAGCCGCGGTTTTCAACAGGATACCGGCCAGGTCCACCGAGCCGGCGGTGGGGGCCTGGGCATGGGCGTCCGGCAGCCAGGAATGGAAGGGCACCACCGGGAACTTCACCGCGAAAGCGATGAAGAAACCGAGCATCAACATGTATTCGGTGCCAGGTGCGAGTTCGGTGCGCAGCAGGTCGGCATAGTTGAATGTCAGCACGCCGGTCTGGTTGAAGTGAACGAAGACCAGCGCCAGGATCGCGATCAGCATGATCAGGCCGCTGGCCTGGGTGTAGATGAAGAACTTGGTGGCTGCCGTGATGCGGGTCTTGCCGGCGCTGCCGCTATGACCCCAAAGCGCGATGAGGAAATACATCGGCACCAGCATCATTTCCCAGAAGAAGAAGAACAGAAACAGGTCGACGGCGAGAAATACCCCGACCACGCCGCCGAGAATCCACATCAGGTTGAGGTGGAAGAAGCCGACGCGGTTCTGAATCTCGTTCCACGAGCACAGCACCGACAACACACCGAGCAGGCCGGTGAGGGTGATCATCAATACCGAGAGGCCATCGAGCGCCAGGTGCACGCTGATGCCAAAGCGTTCGATCCATTGCACCTTGAATTCAGCAGCCCAAACCGGGCCGGTAGCAGGTGCGGGGGCCAGGCTGAAATCGGCGCTGGCCCAGAGCCACAGGCCCAGGCCGAACAGCAAGGTCATGGTCAGGAGCGCGATCCAGCGCGGCAAGGTATTGCCGAAACGCTCGGCGAGCCAGCACAGCAGGCCGCCGATGAAGGGGATCAGGATTAGCCAGGGCAGAATCATGATGGGCGGTGTTCCTTTCGCAAAATAGGCATAGTCGATCAGGCCAGCAGGACGGCGGCGAGTACCAGCACGGCACCGCCAACGAGCGACACCGCATACCAGCGCAGTTGTCCGGTTTCACTGCGGCTCAGCAGCTCATGTCCGCCCCGCGCGAGGCGTGGGACGACGCCGATACTCGCGTCGATCGGGTCGCGACCGAGCAGGCGGCAGGTCAGCAAATAAGGCCTGACGAAGAGTTTGTCGTACAGCCAGTCGAAGCCCCAGGCGGCGAACCACCAGGCACCGAGGAAGCGCCCGGGACCGCTCTGGGCGACCGCACCGACAAGCCTGCGCTGGCCGAGGAACAGCAGCGCGGCGAGCAGGATACCGGCCAGAGCGATGGCGCCCGAGGCGATTTCCAGACCGTGCTTGGCCTCGCCACCGGCGTGGCCGACGCTCTGCGGCAGTACGCCGTGCAGCGGCGGGGTGATCAGCGCACCGATGAAGGTCGAGAGCACGATCAGGGTCGCCAGGGGCAGCCAATGGGCCACGCCATGACCGGCATGGGCCTCGGTCTTCTGCTCGCCGTGGAAGGCGATGAAGATCAGGCGGAAGGTGTAGATCGACGTCAGGAATGCGCCGGTGAGTCCTGCGTACAACAGCCACTGATGGCCACTGGCGAAGGCTTCCCAGAGGATCTCGTCCTTGGAGTAGAAGCCCGCGGTGATCAGCGGCAGCGCGGCCAGCGCCGAACCGCCGACGATGAAGCTGGCGTAGGCCAACGGCAGCTTCTTCCACAGGCCACCCATCTTGAAGATGTTCTGTTCGTGGTGGCAGGCGTTGATCACCGCCCCGGAAGCGAGGAACAGCAGCGCCTTGAAAAACGCATGGGTCATCAGGTGGAAGATCGCCGCGTCCCAGGCACCGACGCCGAGGGCGAGGAACATGTAGCCGATCTGGCTCATGGTCGAGTAGGCGAGGATCCGCTTGATATCGGTCTGCACCAGCGCGGCGAAACCGGCCAGCACCAGGGTCGCGCCGCCGACGATGCCGACCAGTTCGAGAACCCCGGGGGTGAGGATGAACAGGCCGTGGGTGCGGGCGATCAGGTAGACGCCGGCGGTGACCATGGTCGCCGCGTGGATCAGAGCGGAAACCGGGGTCGGGCCGGCCATCGCATCGGCCAGCCAGGTTTGCAGCGGCAACTGCGCGGACTTGCCGACGGCGCCGCCGAGCAGCATTAGGGTGGCGATCCACAGCCAGCTGTCGCCCGAAACGTATTTCTGCGGCGCCAGCAGCATCAGCTCCTGAATATTCAGGGTACCGAGGTTGAGGAACAGGATGAACAGGCCGATGGCCATGAACACGTCACCGATACGGGTGACCACGAAGGCCTTGAGTGCGGCGTTGCCGTTGTTCGGGTTGCTGTAATAAAAGCCGATCAGCAGGTAGCTGCACAGCCCCACGCCTTCCCAGCCGAAGTACAGGAACAGCAGGTTATCGCCGAGCACCAGCAACAGCATGCTGAAAATGAACAGGTTGGTGTAGGCGAAGAAGCGCGAGTAACCCTCTTCGCCGCGCATGTACCAGGACGCGAACAGGTGGATCAGGAAGCCGACCCCGGTGACCACGCCGAGCATGGTCAGTGACAGGCCGTCCAGATACAGGGTGAAGCTCGGGGCGAAGCCGTCGACACTCATCCATTGCCAGAGCAGCTGGGTATACACGCCGCCCAGGGGCGGGGCAACGTTGAATTGCCAGATGATCCAGGCGGCGGTCAGGGCCGACAAGCCGACCGAGCCAACGCCGATGATCGCCGCGGTATTTTCGCTGAAACGTCCGCGCGAGAAGGCCAGGACGAACCAGCCGAGCAGCGGGAAGAGGAAGGTCAGAAATAGAAGGTTCATCCGCGCATCTCGCTGGCTGCGTCGATATCGAGGGTGTTGAAGCGGCGATACAGCTGCAACAGGATCGCCAGGCCGATGCTGGCTTCGGCCGCGGCCAGGGTGATTACCAGAATGAACATGATCTGGCCATCAGCCTGGGTCCAGCGGGCGCCGGCGACCACGAAAGCCAGTGCGGCGGCGTTCATCATCACTTCCAGGCTCATCAGCACGAACAGGATATTGCGGCGCACCATCAGGCCGACCAACCCCAGGCTGAACAGCACGGCGGCCAGCGCCAGGCCGTGCTCCATTGGAATACCCGTCATAGCTTGACCTCCTTGGCTTCCTGGCGGCCCAGGTGGTAAGCGGCCACCAGCGCGGCGAGCAATAGCATCGAGGCCAGCTCTACCGCGAGCAGATATGGGCCGAACAGGCTGACGCCGACCGTTTTGGCGCTCACCGCGGTAGCGCCGATAGCGGCACCGCTTGGGCTGGCGAAGAGGACGTAGAGCAGTTGCCCGAGCAGCAGCGCCGACAGTAGCGCCGGGCCGAACCAGATGCCGGGTGTCAGCCACTTTCTCTCCTGCTCGACCGCGGCCGGGCCGAGGTTGAGCATCATCACCACGAATACGAACAGCACCATGATCGCGCCGGCATAGACGATGATTTCCAGTGCGCCGGCAAAGGGCGCGCCGAGGCTGAAAAACACCATGGAAACCGCCAGCAGCGAAATGATCAGGTAGAGCAGGGCATGCACCGGGTCGGTGCTGGTCACCACCCGCAGGGTGGCCATGACGGCTACGCCTGCGGCGAAATAGAAAGCGAATTCCACGGAACCTCTCCTTACGGCAACAGCCCTTTCACGTTGATCGGCTCGGCTTCGTTCTGCGCGGCGCCTTTCGGCTTGCCGGCAATGGCCAGGCCAGCGACGCGGTAGAAGTTGTAATCGGGGTTCTTGCCAGGGCCCGAAATCAGCAGATCTTCCTTTTCATACACCAGGTCCTGGCGCTTGAACTCGCCCATCTCGAAGTCCGGCGTGAGCTGGATCGCGGTGGTCGGGCAGGCCTCCTCGCACAGACCGCAAAAGATGCAGCGCGAGAAGTTGATGCGAAAGAACTCCGGGTACCAGCGACCGTCATCGGTCTCGGCCTTCTGCAGGGCGATGCAGCCGACCGGACAGGCGACGGCGCAGAGGTTGCAGGCCACGCAGCGTTCCTCGCCGTCGGGGTCGCGGGTCAGGACGATGCGGCCGCGGTAACGCGGTGGCAGATAAACCGCTTCTTCCGGGTACTGCAGGGTGTCGCGCTTGCGGAAGCCGTGGGAGAACACCATCACCAGGCTACGCAGCTGGGTGTAGGTGCCGATCACGACGTCTTTGATGTATCTGAACATGGGTTTCTCCTTACTGGGCCGCGGCCAGCACGAGCGCGCCGGTCACCAGCAGGTTGATCAGGGTCAGCGGCAGGCAGAACTTCCAGCTGAAGGCCATCACCTGGTCATAGCGCGGGCGCGGAATAGAGGCGCGCAGCAAGATGAACAACATGATGAAGAAGCAGGTTTTCAGGGCGAACCAGATGAACGGAATTTGCGGCAGGATGCCGAATGGCCCATGCCAACCGCCGAAGAACAGGGTCACCAGCAGGGCGGAAATGGTCACGATGCCGATGTATTCGCCGACGAAGAACATGCCCCATTTCATCCCGGCGTATTCGATGTGATAACCGTCGGCCAGCTCCTGTTCGGCTTCCGGCTGGTCGAAGGGGTGCCGGTGGGTCACCGCCACGCCGGCGATAAAGAAGGTACAGAAGCCGAAGAACTGCGGAATGATGAACCACAGGTGCTGCGCCTGGTAATCGACGATGTCGCGCATGTTGAACGAGCCGACCTGAGCGACGATGCCCATCAGCGCCAACGCCAGGAAAACCTCATAGGAGATGGTCTGGGCGGTGGCGCGCAGGCTGCCGAGCAGGGCGAACTTGTTGTTGCTCGACCACCCCGCGAACAGCACGGCATAGACCGACAAACCCGCCATCGCGAAGAAGAACAGGATGCCGATATTCAGGTCCGCGACGCCCCAGTTCGGGGTGATGGGAATGATCGCGAAGGCCAGGAGCATGGCGCTCATGGCGATTACCGGCGCCAGGACGAAAATCGTCTTGTCGGCGAACGGCGGCGTCCAGTCTTCCTTGAAGAACATCTTCAGCATATCCGCCGCGATCTGGAACATGCCGAAGGGGCCGACGCGGTTGGGACCGTAACGATCCTGCCACCAACCGAGCAGGCGGCGCTCGACGAAGCTGAGCAGGGCGCCGGTAACTACCACCGCCAGAAGGATGACAATGGCTTTTATTACCGCGATGAGGATTTCGCTCAGTTCAGGTGTCAGCCAGCTCATTGCGCAGCCTCCTCGATCGAGGTCGCCAGTGCACCGCCGACCAGCGCCGGAATACCTGGAAAACCGACCGGCAAGCCAACCAGACCGACCGCCAGCTCATCACACACACGCAACGGCAAGCGCAATATCTGGCCGTTTACGTTGACCGCGAGCAGGGCGCCGTCGTTGACGCCGAGGCGTTCGGCTTCGAGCGGCGCCAGGGCCGCGTACGCTTGGCCCATGCGTTCCTGGATCGGCGTTGCGCGGGCGGAGGTTTCTTCGCTGCCGAACAGGTGATGCAGCGCCGCGACCTGCCAGGTCCCTGCAGCCGGGCTGAATGCACTGTTCGGGGTGAACCAGGGCAGCGTCTGGCCTTTGCCTTCGATCAGGCGTACACCCGGATCGCCGGCGCGCAGATGGCCGCCGACTTCGTCCTGGAATTTGTTCCAGGCCTGCGGCGAGTTCCAACCCGGGGACCAGGCGAAGGGGATCTGCTGACGCTGTTCTTTGCTGCCTGAATAGCCTTCCATGGAAAAGGCGAACGCCGAATCCGGATCCTGCGGCTGACGCGGTTCGTGCACGCTGATATTGGCACGCATCGAGGTACGGCCACTGTAACGGTGCGGTTCGCGCGCCAGTTTCATGCCCTTGATGCGGAACGAGGCCGTCGGTGCGGCTTCGCGAATAGGCCCGAGCAGTGCGTTACTGGCGGCGCAGGCCGCGGTCACTTCGTCCAGCTGGGTCCAGTCGACGGCCTTGCCGAGCAGGGTACTGTGCAGCGCATGCAGCCAGCGCCAGCCCTCGCGAATCAGGATCGAGGCGTCGTAATAGGACGGCTCGAACACCTGGAAGAAGCGTTGTGCACGGCCTTCCTGGCTGACCAGGGTGCCATCGCCCTCGGCGAAGCTGGCGACCGGCAACAACAGGTGAGCCTTGGCGGTGGTGGCGGTTGCCTGGTGATCGGCAACGATCACTACCTTGGCCGCCGCCAGTGCGGCATCGACCTTGGCGGCATCGACGCGGCGATACAGGTCGTTCTCCAACACCACCAGCGCATCGGCTTGGCCGGAGCTGAGAGCATCCAGTGCGGCGTCGAGGGAATGGGTCGCGAAGTCATCGGCCATCAGCAGGGCCAGACCCATGCTGTTGGCTTCGGGCACCACCAGGCTGATGGAGCCATTCTTCTGCCGGTTTTTCAGGGCGCTGGCGATGTTGCCCGCGGCTTCGATCAGTGCTCTGTTGCCCAGCGACGCGCCAGCAACGAGCAATGGGCGTTCGGCAGCCAGCAAGGCGTCGGCGATGCGCTGTACCAGCGCGGCAGCCTCATCTTCCAGGCCGCTGACGGCTGGTGCGCTCGGGTCGATGGCGTGGGCAACGGCGAAACCGATGCGCGCCAGGTCGTCCGGCGCGGCGTGTACGCACTGCTCGGCGATGTCGTCCAGGCGAGTGGCGGTGACGCTGGCGATGAACAGCGGATTGAGTGCGGTCTGGGCGACATTCTGCACCGCAGCGATATGCCATTCCTGAATTTTCATGGCGGCAGCCATGGCGGTGGCTTTGCCTTTCACCGACTGCCGCATGGCCAGCGCCAGGCGCGCGGCGGTTTGCGTCAGGTCCTCGCCGAGGACGAACACCGCATCGTGATTTTCCACTTCGCGCAAGGTCGGTACGGGCAGGGGGCCGTTCAGCAACAGGTCGCGAATCAGCTGCAGGTTGCGCTGTTCGTTGGCCTCGATGCCGGAATAGAAATGCTCGCGGCCTACCAATTCGCGCAGGGCGAAGTTGCTTTCCAGGCTGGCGCGCGGCGAGCCGATGCCAATGACCTTGCGGTTTTTCAGCAGGGCAGCGGCCTGGTCGAGTGCTGCGTCGATGCCCATCGTCATCTTGCTCAGCATCATCATCGGTTGGCGTGGGCGGTCGTCGCGGTTGACGTAGCCATAGCCGAAGCGACCGCGATCGCAGAGGAAATACTGATTCACATCGCCGTTGAAACGGTTCTCGATGCGACGGATTTCGCCATAGCGTTCACCTGGGCTGGTATTGCAGCCGCTCGAACAGCCATGACAGATGCTCGGTGAGAACTGCATGTCCCACTTGCGGTTGTAACGCTCGGAGTGGGTCTTGTCGGTGAAGACACCGGTCGGGCAGACCTCGACCAGATTGCCGGAGAATTCGCTTTCCAGCGTGCCGTCTTCGACACGGCCGAAGTAGACGTTGTCGTGGGCGCCGAATACACCGAGGTCGGTGCCGCCGGCGTAGTCCTTGTAGTAACGCACGCAGCGGTAGCAGGCGATGCAGCGGTTCATCTCGTGGGCGATAAACGGGCCGAGTTCCTGGTTCTGGTGGGTGCGTTTGCTAAAGCGGTAGCGGCGGGTGTTATGACCGGTCATGACGGTCATGTCCTGTAGGTGACAATGGCCGCCTTCCTCGCACACCGGGCAGTCGTGCGGGTGGTTGGTCATCAGCCATTCGACGACGCTGGCGCGAAACTGCTTGGCCTCCTCGTCGTCGATGGAGATCCAGGTGTTGTCGGTGGCGGGTGTCATGCAGGACATCACCAGGCGACCGCGGGTGTCATTTTCGTCGGTGTACTGCTTGACCGCGCATTGGCGGCAGGCGCCGACGCTACCGAGCGCCGGGTGCCAGCAGAAGTAGGGAATATCGAGTCCGAGGGACAGGCAGGCCTGCAAGAGGTTGTCTGCACCATCGACTTCAAGGTCTTTGCCGTCTACGTGGATAGTGGCCATGGTTGAGTGTCTTCTTACCCGCCGGAGCAGGCTTGGCTAATGGAAAAACGGTTGTGCCACGGGGCCAGGTGAGTGGCCGCCATGAAGCTGATTCTTACGCGGGCACGAATTGGCCCGTCGTTACCGGGGGCGCCTGGTTGGCCACGCCCGCCTCGAATTCGTCGCGGAAATATTTGATTGCGCTGCCCAGCGGTTCGACCGCGCCCGGTGCATGGGCGCAGAAGGTTTTGCCGGGGCCGAGGAAGTTGACCAGGCCGAGCAGGGTCTCGATGTCTTCGCGGGTACCCTGGCCGCGTTCCAGCGCGCGGAGAATCTTCACGCTCCAGGGCAGGCCGTCGCGACAAGGGGTACACCAGCCGCAGGATTCGCGGGCGAAGAAATCCTCCATGTTGCGCAGCAGCGACACCATGCTCACCGAGTCGTCCACTGCCATGGCCAGCCCGGTGCCCATGCGCGTACCGACCTTGGCGATGCCAGCGGCATACATTTGCGCATCGAGGTGTTCGGGTAGCAGGAAGCCCGTACCCGCGCCGCCCGGCTGCCAGCACTTGAGGGTAAAACCGTCGCGCATGCCGCCGGCGTAGTCCTCGAACAATTCGCGGGCGCTGATACCGAATGGCAACTCCCACAGGCCGGGATTTTTCACCTTGCCGGAAAAACCCATCAGCTTGGTGCCGTGGTCTTCGCTGCCCGATTGCGCCAGGGATTTGTACCAGTCGACGCCCTGTCCGACGATCGCCGGCACGTTGCACAGGGTTTCGACGTTGTTGACGCAAGTCGGTTTACCCCAGACGCCGACTGTCGCGGGGAAGGGCGGCTTGGCGCGCGGATTGGCGCGGCGACCTTCCAGGGAATTGATCAGCGCGGTTTCTTCGCCACAGATATAACGGCCGGCGCCGGTGTGGACGATCAGTTCGAAGTCGAAGCCGCTGCCGAGAATGTTCTTGCCGAGCAGGCCGGCGGCTTTGGCTTCATCGACCGCGCGATTGAGAATGCGCGCCGCGTCGACGTACTCGCCACGCAGGAAGATATAACCCCGGTAGGCCTTGAGCGCACGCGCACTGATCAACATGCCCTCGATCAGCAGGTGTGGCAGCTGCTCCATCAGCATGCGGTCTTTCCAGGTGTTGGGCTCCATTTCGTCTGCGTTGCACAGCAGGTAACGGATGTTCATCGACTCATCGGTGGGCATCAGGCCCCACTTGACCCCGGTGGGGAAACCGGCGCCACCCCGGCCCTTGAGGCCGGAGTCCTTGACGGTTTGCACGATGTCGGCCTGGGCCATTTCGCCGAGGGCCTTGCGCGCGGCGGCGTAGCCATTCTTCTGCTGGTATTCGGCGAGCCATACCGGCTGCGCGTCGTCGCGCAGGCGCCAGGTCAGCGGATGGGTCTCCTCGCTGCGGGCGATGCGGTTGGCCGGGCCCATGGAGGTCAGAACGACCGTCGAACTCTTCATGAATAGGCCTCCAGCAGTTGCGCGACCTTGTCGGCCTGGACATCGCCGAAGGTGTCGTCGTCGATCATCACGGCGGGCGCCTTGTCGCAATTGCCCAGGCAGCAGACCGGTAGCAGGGTGAAGCGACCGTCCGCGCTGGTTTGCCCGAGGCCGATGCCCAGCTGCTGCTGAATGGAGGCGACCACGGACTCATGGCCACCGATAAAGCAGGTCATGCTGTCGCAGACCCGGATGATGTGGCGGCCCACCGGCTGACGAAAGATCTGACTATAGAAGGTGGCAACCCCTTCGACGTCGCTGGCGGGGATGCCGAGAATCGCGCCGATCGCGTCGGCGGCGCCATCCGGCACCCAGCCGCGCGCCTTCTGCACGATCTTCAAGGCTTCGATGCTCGCCGCACGCGGGTCTTCGTAGTGGTGCATTTCATGTTCGATGGCCGAGCGCTCGGCGTCGCTCAGGGCAAAACGGTCAGTCTGAATAAGTGTGTTCATATCAGCGGTCCACGTCGGCCATAACGAAGTCGATGCTGCCCAGGTAGGCAATCAGGTCGGCGACCATGCTGCCGCGGATCACCGACGGAATCTGCTGCAGGTGCGGGAAACTCGGCGTACGGATGCGTGTACGGTAGCTCATGGTGCTGCCGTCGCTCGTCAGGTAGTAGCTGTTGATCCCTTTGGTCGCTTCGATCATCTGGAAGCTTTCGTTGGCTGGCATCACCGGTCCCCAGGAAACCTGCAGGAAGTGGGTGATCAGGGTTTCGATGTGTTGCAGCGTGCGCTCTTTCGGTGGCGGCGTGGTCAGCGGATGGTCGGCCTTGTACGGGCCTTCCGGCATGTTGCGCAGACACTGGTCGATGATCTTGATGCTTTGGCGCATTTCTTCGACGCGGACCATGCAGCGGTCATAGGCATCGCCGTTGTGGGCCAGCGGCACTTCGAACTCGAAGTTCTCGTAGCCGGAGTAAGGGCGCGCCTTGCGCAGGTCGAAATCAAGGCCGGTGGAGCGCAGGCCGGCGCCGGTCACGCCCCATTCGAGGGCTTCCTTGGTGGTGTACTGGGCGACGCCCTTGGTACGGCCGATCAGGATGCTGTTCTTCAGTGCGGCCTTGGTGTATTCGTCGAGGCGCTTGGGCAGCCAGTCGACGAATTCCTTGACCAGCTTGTCCCAGCCGCGCGGCAGGTCGTGGGCGACGCCACCGATGCGGTACCAGGCCGGGTGCAGGCGGAAGCCGGTGATGGCCTCGATCACCTTGTAGGCGCGCTGGCGGTCGGTGAAGGTGAAGAACACCGGGGTCATCGCGCCGACGTCCTGGATATAGGTGCCCAGGAACAACAAGTGGCTGGTGATGCGGAAGAACTCGGCCAGCATGATGCGGATGACATCGACCCGCTGCGGCACGGTGATGCCGGCGAGTTTCTCGACGGCCAGGACATAGGGCAGGTTGTTCATCACCCCACCGAGGTAGTCGATACGGTCGGTGTAGGGAATAAAGCTGTGCCAGGACTGACGCTCGGCCATTTTCTCGGCGCCACGGTGGTGGTAGCCGATGTCCGGTACGCAATCGACGATCTCTTCACCGTCGAGTTGCAGGACGATGCGAAACGCGCCGTGGGCGGACGGGTGGTTGGGGCCGAGGTTGAGGAACATATAGTCCTCGTGTTCGCCGCCGCGTTTCATGCCCCAGTCTTCCGGCCTGAAGCGCGCGGCTTCTTCTTCGAGCTGCTGCTTGGCCAGGGTCAGGCTGAAGGGATCGAATTCGGTCGCGCGGGCCGGATAATCCTTGCGTAGCGGATGACCTTCCCAGGTGGGCGGCATCATGATGCGGGTCAGGTGCGGGTGACCGGTGAAGGTTATGCCGTAAAGATCCCAGACTTCGCGCTCGTACCAGTTGGCGTTCGGCCAGATGCTGGTGGCGGTGGGCAGGTTGAGGTCGCGCTCGGACAAGGCGACCTTGATCATTACGTCACTATTACGCTCGATCGACATCAGGTGATAGAACACCGTGAAATCGGCGCCCGGCAGGCCGCTGCGCTGGGCGCGCAGGCGCTCGTCGACGCCGTGCAGGTCGTACAGCATGACGAAGGGGCGCGGCAGGTTGCGCAGGAAGGTCAGTACTTCTATCAGCTTTTCCCGGGTGACCCAGATTACCGGCATGCCGGTGCGGGTGGCTTGTGCGGTAAAGCTTTCAGCACCAAAGCGGGAATTGAGCTCAACGACGACATCTTGGTCGTCAGCCTTGTACGGCGGGATAAACAGAGCGGTGTCTGCAGTCATAGTCTCGGTCGCTATCGGTCAACGTAGAGAATGAATCGGCCTTCTTGTGAAAGGGGAAGACTCAGACTTCGTCAGGGCTGCGCAGGTTGGTGACAGCAATGCGCTGTTCACGTCGCTGTTCCTTTTGCGAAGGCATGTCGGCGCGGTAGACGCCTTGGTCGCCAACGACCCAGGATAGCGGGCGACGCTCCTTGCCGATGGATTCCTGCAGCAGCATCAGGCCTTGCAGGAACGCTTCGGGGCGGGGCGGACAGCCTGGTATGTAGACGTCCACGGGCAAAAACTTGTCCACGCCCTGAACGACCGAGTAGATATCGTACATGCCGCCGGAGTTGGCACAGGCGCCCATGGAGATGACCCATTTGGGTTCCAGCATCTGCTCGTAGAGGCGCTGAATGACGGGTGCCATTTTGATGAAGCAGGTGCCGGCGATGACCATGAAGTCTGCCTGGCGGGGGGACGCGCGAATGACTTCCGCACCGAATCGGGCGATGTCATGGGGCGCGGTGAAGGCGGTAGTCATTTCCACGTAGCAACAGGAAAGACCGAAGTTGTACGGCCACAGCGAATTCTTGCGTCCCCAGTTGACCGCGCCGTTGAGCACGTCTTCCAGTTTGCCCATGTAGATATTCTTGTGGACTTGATCGTCTAGCAGCGGGTCGGAAACAGTCTCCCGCTGGCCGATCGGATACTCCTCGTTGGGAGCATCGGGGTCGACCCGAGTAAGTTTGTATTGCATCGCCAAAGCCTCATTGTTTTAGCTTCGCCTGCCGCTCGCGACGACCTTCGGGAGCCCAATCGAGAGCCCCGATGCGCCAAAGGTAGACAAGACCTGCCAACAGAATTGCTATAAAAACGGTAGCTTCGATAAGCCCGGCCCAACCGCTTTCGCGGACGGAGACGGACCAAGCGAAGAGAAAGAGGGCTTCAACATCGAAGATCACGAAAAGCATCGCGACCAAATAGAATTTTGCCGAGAGGCGCAGGCGCGCGCTGCCGGTGGGAAGCATTCCGGATTCGAAGGGTTCGTTCTTGCTTCTGCCCCAGGCCTTGCTGCCCAGGAGGCTGGAAACGCCCAGCATGAATGCGCAGAGACCTACGACCCCTAACAGGAAAATGCTCAGCGCCCAGTTGTGGGAGAGAGCGATGGTTGCTTCCGACATGCCAGAACTCCTTGGTGCAAGGAACGGCGTTCGCTTGAATTTGAACGAAAATGGGTTGGCTGACGTACTGATCGCGCCAATCTGGTGCGCAATATTATGCAGGTATTGGGATGTAAGTAAATTTTTCAGCCTTAAATAATTTACTTCGAAGGCAATATTTTAAAAATCAGCTGGGGTTCAGGCTTTTGCTGTAAGCGTTTGAGAGGACGAGTATTTATTTTGAGAGGAAGCACAGCCCACGGCGTGCGCTACTTGAGTAAAAACAGTCGATCTATCAGCGCCGTCTTGTTGCCTCCTTGTATTGATCTGACGGGTGGCCCCTGGCTTGCGAGCCAAGCGACCCGCGTCATCCTCCATCGAGGCTAGACGAGCATCGCGGTGCGGTCAATTTTGCCGCAGCCTTGGCTCGATAAGAAAAAACCGGCCTGTCAGGCCGGTTTTGATGGAGCTCCAGTTACAGAAGTCGCCGACGATCCTCGCGGCTGATGACGACCGTTGCTGAGCGGGGACGTTTGCCCGGGCCGTCGGGCCAGGTGCTGCCATCGTCCGGGTGCTGGATATTGACGAACAGCGTCTTGAAGTCCGGTGTCTGGGTAATGCCGGTGACTTCGGCGCCAACCGGGCCGACCAGGAAGCGCTTGAGTTCGCCGCTCTGCGGATCCGCCACGAGCATCTGGTTGTTACCGAATGGGCCGTCGCTGAGCTGGCTGCCGCTCATATCGGTTTGAATCCACAGCCGCCCCTCGTCGTCGAAAAAGAGTCCGTCCGGGCTGGCGAGAATGTTCTCTGCGTTCAACGGCTGGCCGTCAGGGCCGCGACTGTCTGCCTCGGGGCCGCCGAGCAGGAAGATATCCCAGGCGAAGCGGTTGCCGGCAAAATCGCGGCTGGCTTCGCGCCAGCGGATGATATGGCCGTAGGGGTTGGGGCTGCGCGGGTTGGCGGCATCGCCGGTGGTGCGACTGCTGTTGTTGGTCAGGGTGAAGTAGGCGTCGCCGGTATTGGGGTTGACCGCACCCCATTCCGGGCGGTCCATCTTGGTCGCGCCTACGACGTCGGCGGCCAGACGGGTGTTGATCAGCACGTCGCCCTGGTCCGCAAAGCTCACGCCGGCAACCGCGCAGGCGGCCTGGAAGTTCGGGTCGGCGTGATCCAGGGGCAGCCAGGTGCCACTGCCGTCGGCATCGAAGCGTGCGACATAGAGGGTGCCGACATCCAGCAAGCGGCTATGTTCGCGATGTTTGCCGCGCTTGTAGCTGTCGCGGCTGACGTACTTGTAGATGTACTCGTTCTGCGAGTCGTCGCCGGAATAGCAGACCAGACGCTTGCCGGGTTTCACCGGGGCGAACACCAGGCCCTCATGGGCGAAGCGGCCCAGGGCGGTGTGCTTGACCGGTACCGATTGCGGGTCGAAGGGATCGATCTCGACGATCCAGCCGAATTGGTTCGGCTCGTTGCGATAGTCCTCGCTGGCATCGCTGCCGCGTCGACTGGAGTCGAAGCGCTGGAATTCGTCGCCGGCCAGGGTTTCCCAGCCGTAGCGGCTGGTTTTGCGGATGCCGTAGCGGCTCTGTTCGCGCGGTTGCTCGCTATCCTGGTTGGCGAAATAGCCGGCCCAGTTTTCCTCGCAGGTGAGGTAGGTGCCCCAGGGCGTATGGCCATTGGAACAATTGTTCTGTGTGCCGCGTGCCCAGGTGCCGCTTTTGCTGTGACGGGTCTTCATCAGTTCATGACCACGAGCCGGACCGGCGATGATCATCGGCGTAGCGGCGGTGATCCGTCGGTTGCGCGGGCTACGTACGACCCGCCAATCGCCGGCGGCGTTGCGGCGGACTTCGACCACCGATACGCCGTGGGCGTTGATCTCCTTGCGCACCTCGTCGGCGACGGTGCGTTTGCCGTTGACCGCGGTCGGGCCGTTGGGGTGCAGCAGTTGTACATCGATGTATTCATGGTTGAGTACCAGCAGGCCATGGTCGGAGCGCTTGCCTCGGCCCGATTGCGCATCGATGGGAAAGAAGTGCATGCCGTCGTGGTGCATGCCGAGCTGCTCGGCCTGATCCTGGGCACTGTTGCTGGCGTCCTCGGCAAATGCCGGGTAGCTGCCGGTGAGCGGCGTGCCCCAGGGGATAAAGGGTTTGGCGGTGAAACCGCTGGGTACGCTGATGGTGTCGGCGCGAGTCACCGCAACGGGGGCGAAGGGCAGCCGATTACGCTTGAATGGGCGGCCCGCTAAGCCGTCCTGCGGCGTTTTTGCGGCAGCGATGCCGGGCAGGCCCACGCCGAAGAATGCCAGGGCGCCGAGCGCCGCTCCGCCGGCGACGACCTGGCGTCGGGCCAGGGTCGGATTGATCAGTTGATTGATATGCGGATTGCCGGAGTGGTTGCTGGGTAATTCATCGCCATTACCGAATAGCGCGGTGTCGTTGTCGTTATTGCGGCTCATGCCGGGCTCCTTCAGGTTATTCACGGGACTCATCGACGGAGTACCGACGCTAACCAAGCAACACGACAGAACCGTTACAACAGCGCACAAAAGCCGCAGGCGATTTTCAGGCAAAAAAAACCCCAGCATTTCTGCCGGGGTTCTTCTTGCCAACACACTCAACCAGGGGTCGTGGCCCGGATCGAGCGAACCTGTTCTTAGCCGAACTGGTTCATGGTGTTGTCTTTACCGCTTGCCTTCAGAGCAGCTTCGCCAGCGAAGTACTCTTTGTGGTTGTCGCCGATGTCGGAGCCAGCCATGTTCTGGTGCTTGACGCAGGCGATACCCTGGCGCAGTTCCTGGCGCTGAACGCCTTTCACGTAGGCCAGCATGCCCTGATCCGCGAAGTAACCCTTGGCCAGGTTGTCGGTCGACAGCGCGGCGGTGTGGTAGGTCGGCAGAGTGATCAGGTGGTGGAAGATACCGGCGTGGGCCGAACCGTCGCGCTGGAAGGTGCGGATCTTCTCGTCGGCAACCTGGGCCAGTTCGGTCTCGTCGTACTCGACGCTCATCAGCTTGGCGCGGTCGTAGGCGGAAACGTCCTTGCCTTCGGCAGCCATGGCATCGAACACCTGCTGGCGGAAGTTCAGGGTCCAGTTGAACGACGGACTGTTGTTGTAGACCAGCTTGGCGTTCGGGATTTCCTTGCGGATTTCGTCAACCATGGCCGCGATCTGACCAACGTGCGGCTTCTCGGTTTCGATCCACAGCAGGTCGGCGCCATTGCGCAGCGAGGTGATGCAGTCCAGGACGCAGCGCGCTTCGCCGGTGCCTTTACGGAACTGGAACAGGTTGCTCGGCAGACGCTTCGGACGCAGCAGCTTGCCTTCACGGTTCAGAACCACGTCGCCGTTGTTCAGCTCGGCTGCGGACACTTCTTCGCAATCAAGGAAGGAGTTGTACAGGTCGCCCAGGTCGCCCGGCTCGTTGGTCACGGCGATCTGCTTGGTCAGGCCGGCACCCAGGGAGTCGGTACGAGCAACGATCACGCCGTTGTCGATACCCAGTTCGAGGAAGGCGTAACGAACGGCAGCGATCTTGGCGAGGAAGTCGGCGTGCGGAACGGTCACTTTACCGTCCTGGTGGCCGCACTGCTTCTCGTCGGAAACCTGGTTTTCGATCTGGATGCAGCAAGCGCCTGCTTCGATCATGCGCTTGGCCAGCAGGTAGGTGGCTTCCGGGTTACCGAAACCGGCGTCGATGTCGGCGATGATCGGTACGATGTGGGTCTCGTAGTTGTCGATCTGGTTCTGGATATCAGCGGCCTTGGCGGTGTCGCCAGCGGCGCGAGCAGCGTCCAGAGCGGTGAACAGCAGGTCCAGCTCACGGCTGTCAGCCTGGCGCAGGAAGGTGTACAGCTCTTCGATCAGGTCGGAGACTGCAGTCTTCTCGTGCATCGACTGGTCCGGCAGCGGGCCGAAGTCGGAACGCAGAGCAGCAACCATCCAGCCGGACAGGTAGAGGTAGCGCTTGTTGGTGGTCTTCAGGTGCTTCTTGATCGAGATCAGCTTCTGCTGCCCGATGAAACCATGCCAGCAGCCCAGCGACTGGGTGTAGACGGAGGAGTCGGCATCGTACTCGGCCATGTCTTTACGCATGATATCGGCGGTGTACTGAGCGATTTCCAGACCGGTCTTGAAGCGGTTCTGAGCGCGCATGCGGGCCACGGATTCCGGGTTGATAGCGCTCCAGCTGCTGCCGTAAGTCTCTTTCAGAGCGGCGACTGCCTTGATGTCGTTTTGATAAGCTGACATGGTCAATCCTTCAAAGTATGTGTTTGGTTGAGCACCGGCTTCCCCACTGACAGCCCATGTTGCCGGAGGTTGTTGTGGCTCACTGCAGAACGCCGAGAAATCGACTAAGACGGAATTGATCCGGGAGGAGGGGTGACGCGACAAACAGTTAGCTGGCTACAGTGGCTGCAAACGAGTGGTTCGTTTGGCGTTCAGCGGATCAAAGATGCCGTTGGACGACTCAGGTGGCTGTAACTTCTGCTGGCTGATGCTAAACGCTTCCCCGTCCCTCAGGACAACTTCGTTCCAGTCGCAATCTCATCGAACGGCCTTGTGGGCTTTACAACGCAAATCGGCTCTGACGGTAAGTTGGAGCGCGATTCGGAGGCCCTTAACGGAACCTCTGATTAGCGGGAGCGGGGCCATGATGCCTCCGCCAAAAGTGTTCGTCAATTATTTTGTAGTGCTTTTTGGATGACTACTACATAAATTTTTTTGGCGACCGATGAGTCAGCTCCGGACCGCTCAATCGACTACTTCGACCTTGACCCGCAGGCTCGTATCTTCACGCCCCTGGGTCGAGCGGTGCTGCATGAATCCGCCGTTGTCGCCCTGGCTTTGTTCGCTGACGCCGCCAAGCTCGATCCACTCGCCGAGTCGGCCGCTGACCCGGGTGTCGGTGCTCTGTATATCGATACTGCCGGGGTCGGTCTGGCTCAAGCGGTCGCGGTTGCTGCTGATGCTGATATGCACGCGCTCGCCGCTGAGGCTGGCGGTGACATAGAAACCACGGGTCACGTTGCGGTATTGGGTGTTGCTATAAGGCTGGCCATAGGCGTCACGGCCATAGCTGGTGAGCGGTACGCTCTGGCCGACCTGAATCAGCGCCGGATAGCCTTCGGTGGCTTGAACCTGCTGAGTGCCGCCGCTGCGGCTGTCGGTACTGCGCCTGATGATGCGGACCTGATCGCGGCCCTGGACCTCACCGCGGCCGATCTGCACTTCGGCATCGCCACCGCTGATGCTGCCATCGACGCGGTAGCCGTTATCGCTGCGCTGGCTGGATTCGCCGCTTTCGACGGTGATCAACAGGCGCCGCGGTTGCGTATCGAGTTGCGCCAGCAGGGTGCGAACCTCCTCGATTTTCGCCGGCGGGGCATTGACGATCAGTTGATTGCCGTACGCATTGACCCGGCCCTCGCTGCCCAGTACCGACTGCACCAGCGCCAGTACCTCATCGGCGGTACGGTAGTTGAGCGGCAGCACCTCGGTCGCCGCGCTGAGCGACAAGCTGCAGCCGAGCAGTAAGGTTGCGAGCAGAATTCGAAACGTCATAGCAGGAAACTCCGTAAGTCGGCGTCGGTGATGCTGGTGTCCCAAGCCTGGTCGAATTGCGTGCGCCGCGTGCGCACGCGAGCTGCATCCTGGTAAAGCGCGTAGCCGCTGAGCTGGCCCGGTTGCGGCAACAGCAGCAAGCCGCAGTCGTCGGCGAGGAGGAACGCCAGTTCTTCGTTGGGGTAGTCCGGGTTGAATTTACGGATCTGCAGGCTGCTTGGCAGGCGGCGGGAAAGACTGAGCAGGCGGTGGCCTTCCTTCACCATGCGACTGGTGTCCCTGACCAGAATGCGTAGCTGATTGCGTGGGCTGGCGAGGAGGAAACGGGTGCAGGCTTGCTGCACGCTGCCGCGGTGATAGAGCCAGGGTTCCAGGTCGTGGCTGTAGATGCACAGGCTGCGTTGCGCTTGCTGCAGCAGGGCGAGCGCATGGGCACGGGCTTCGTCGGGGTGCTCGAAACGCTCCAGCTGTACATGGCTGCCGAGGTCGAAGGGCGCCGCTTCCACATGCGTAGCGTCGTTGTTCGGCGTATCGGGATTATTTACCGCGAAACGCCCCGGTGACTGGAACTCGATGACCGCCAGCTCGATGGGCTCGGCGCTCTCGGATGCTTCGGGTGGGGCGTTGTCGTCGTTCATTGCAGTGTCTCGCTGCCTGTCGGGATGCGTTGCCGTGCCGAGCAGAATAGCTGGCTATTGCGCGGCACACGACGGCAGCGGTCTCAAACGCGCAAGCGTTCAGCTGTGACGAAGCATATCCACATGGGGGATGCCGGCATCGAGGTATTCGCCGCTGACGATGGCAAAACCAAGCTTTTCATAGAACGCGGTGGCCTGCACCTGGGCGCTGAGCATTTGTTGGGTAAGCCCACGCTTTTCCGCTTCGGCGATTACCGCGTTGATCAGGGCGACCCCGACGTTCAGGCCGCGCCAGTCCTTGAGCACCGAAACCCGGCCGATATGGCCGTCGGGCAGTAGGCGAGCGGTGCCTATCGGATAATCGCCTTCGTAGGCGAGGAAGTGCACGGCCTCGGCGTCTTCCGCATCCCATTCGAGCTCCGGGGGCACCGCTTGCTCGGCGATGAACACGGTTTCGCGAATGCGCCGCAGCTCGGCATTATCCTTTTGCCAATCGGCCAGGCGGATGTGAATCTCATTCATCGGCAAACTCCAGGCTGCCTTGTTTGACCAGTTCCACCAACAGGTTACGCCCTTCGTCGTCGACCAGCCATGGACCGAGGTTGGCGATATGCAGGGCATCGGCAGAACAGATCAGTTTCAGCAGCTCGCGCAGGGTGGCAGAGAGCAAGCGGCTCTGGCCGCTGGCGAACAACACCAGGTCGTCGCCGACTTCCGACCAGGCCATGCGGGCACTGGGGTTGCGAATCAGCACGGCACCGTCTTCCAGGCTACCGAGAAATGCCTCTTCATCGATTTCGATGCCGGCGATTAGTTCAGGGTAACGCGGCTCGGTCATGAACTGGCCGAACCAGGTCATCAACAGGCGCTCATCGCTCATGTGCTCGTTCAACAGCGCCTTCAGGCGATCCAGGGCATCGCGCTGGATTTGCGTGGGATCCTCGGTCGGCTGCGCGCCAGCATCACTGTAGCGCTCTTCGTCGGGCAGGAACTGGCCGAGAAAATCTGTGAAATGGGTGAGTACTTCGGCGGCGCTTGGCGCGCGGAAGCCTACGGAATACGTCATGCAATCATCCTCAGCGGTACCACAGTGGGCCAGAAGCGGCGGCAAATAAAGCATGTCGCCGGGATCCAGAACCCATTCTTCAGTTTTAGCGAATTCGGCGAGGATCTTCAGATCCGCGTGAGCCAGCAACGGGCTGTCGGAGTTGCACATCTGGCCGATCTGCCAGCGGCGCTTGCCGAAACCCTGCAGCAAAAATACGTCGTAGTTGTCGAAGTGCGGACCCACGCCACCGCCCGGTGCGGCAAAGCTGATCATCACGTCGTCGATGCGCCATTTGGGCAGGAACTTGAATTGCTCGAGCAGCTCGGCCACTTCCGGTACGAACTGATCGACGGCCTGCACCAGCAGGGTCCAGTCGCGCTCGGGCAGGGTGGCGAAGGTTTCCTCGGCGAAGGGGCCGCGTTGCAGCTCCCAGGGGTGCGCGCCGTGTTCGATAACCAGGCGCGACTCGATTTCCTCTTCCAGGGCCAGGCCGGCCAGCTCATCCGGAGAGATGGGGCTTTCGAACCCCGGGATGGCCTGGCGCACCAGAAGCGGTTTTTTCTGCCAGTAGTCGCGCATGAATTCGCGCGCGCTCAGGCCGCCCAGCAGTTGTAGCGGAGTGTCATGATTCATCGCTAAGCCCTTGAAGTACTTAAATACCCATAAATAAAAACGCCCGGCGCAGCCGGGCGTCTGGGAGGCTGGCGCCGCTTAGATGCGTTTGGCCTGGGCGACCGCGTTGCCGATGTAGCTGGCCGGGGTCAGCAGCTTCAGCTCGGCCTTGGCGGGGGCTGGCATGTCCAAGCCGTCGATGAAGCTTTGCAGCGCCTCTGGGCTGATGCCTTTGCCGCGGGTCAGCTCTTTGAGCTTCTCGTAGGGGTTCTCGATGGCGTAACGACGCATCACCGTCTGGATCGGCTCGGCGAGGACTTCCCAGCAGGCGTCCAGGTCGGCGGCGATACGTGCTTCGTTAAGTTCCAGCTTGCCGATGCCCTTGAGGCTGGCTTCGTAGGCGATAACGCTGTGGGCGAAGCCGACGCCAAGATTGCGCAGCACGGTGGAATCGGTCAGGTCGCGCTGCCAGCGGGAGACCGGCAGTTTGCTGGCCAGGTGCTGGAGCAGGGCGTTAGCGATGCCCAGGTTGCCTTCGGAGTTTTCGAAGTCGATCGGGTTGACCTTGTGCGGCATGGTCGAGGAACCGATTTCGCCGGCGATGGTGCGCTGCTTGAAGTAACCGAGGGAGATATAGCCCCAGATATCGCGATCGAAGTCGATCAGGATGGTATTGAAGCGGGCGACCGCATCGAACAGCTCGGCGATGTAATCGTGCGGCTCGATCTGCGTGGTGTAGGGGTTGAATTGCAGGCCCAGGTCGCCTTCGATGAACTGGCGGGCGTTGGCTTCCCAGTCGATTTGCGGGTAGGCCGACAGGTGCGCATTGTAGTTGCCCACTGCGCCGTTGATCTTGCCCAGCAGCGGCACGGCTGCGACTTGAGCAATCTGCCGCTCGAGGCGGTAAACCACGTTGGCCAGTTCCTTGCCCAGGGTGGTCGGCGATGCCGGCTGTCCGTGGGTGCGCGAGAGCATCGGCACATCGGCGAATTTTATCGCCAACTCACGGATGGCTTCGGCGGTCTGGCGCATCAGCGGCAACAGCACGGTGTCGCGGCCTTCGCGCAGCATCAGCGCGTGGGACAGGTTGTTGATGTCCTCGCTGGTGCAGGCGAAGTGGATGAACTCGCTGACCTTGTCCAGCTCCGGCAGCTTTGCCGCCTGTTCCTTGAGCAGGTACTCCACGGCCTTGACGTCGTGGTTGGTGGTGCGCTCGATGTCCTTCACGCGCTCGGCGTGCTCGACCGAGAAGTTTTCCGCCAGCTCGTTGAGGATGGCCTGGGCTTCGGCGGAGAAGGGCGCCACTTCGCTGACGCCCTCATGGGCGGCCAAGCGCTGCAGCCAGCGCACTTCTACCAGCACGCGGAAACGGATCAGGCCGTATTCGCTGAAGATCGGGCGCAGAGCGCTGGTTTTGCTGGCGTAGCGGCCATCGACGGGTGAAACCGCGGTGAGCGAGGAAAGCTGCATAAGAGGGCGTTCTCGGACAATCGGCTGTTGAAAAGGGGCGCGTATCATACATGAAATCGAGCACGGAACGGCGATCGACGGTTGCCGTTCAGCGGGCGCGCCGGGTAATTGCCAGCAAGCTGGCGCTGAAGATCAGTGTGGCGCCTATCAGCGAACTCAGGTTCGGCGCCTCGCCCCAGCGCAGCCAGGCGATCAGACCGGCGAAAACGATAGCGAGATAGGCGAATGGGCCGATCAGTCCCGGAGGCGCCAAGCTGTAGGCTTTGGACATGATGATCTGGCTGGCGGTGGCCAGCAGGCCGATTATCACGAGCAGCTCGAGATCGTGCTGCGTCACCGGTTGCCAGGTCCAGGCCAGCGGTATCGCCGAGATCAGGGCGCTGAACAGGGAAAAATAGAACACCATGCGAAACGCCGGCTCGGTATCGCTCATCTCGCGAATAGAGACGAAGGCGAAGGCGGCGAGGATGCTTGCGGCCATGCCCACCAGTGCCTGGCTGTCGAGCAGTGCGGCGGAAGGTTTGGCCACCAGCAATACGCCGAGCAGGCCGATGCCCGTGGTGATCAGCATGCGCTTGCTCAAGGGCTCTTTCAGCCACCACCAGGCGATTACCGGGGTGAACACCGGTGCCGAGTAGGTGAACAGCATGGCGTCGGCCAGTGGCAGATGAGCGATGGCGTAAAAGAAGCAGTACATCGCCGCCAAGCCGAAGGCGGTGCGCCACAGGTGCGACCTTATGCGTTGGGTTTTCAGCGGCCGCAGCCCCCGGAGGAGGATCAGCGGCAGAAAGAACAGCACGCCCATCAGGTTGCGAAAGAACACCACCGACTCGTTATTGACGCTCGCGGATACCTCACGCACGCCGACGCCCATCAGCGAAAACAATAGGGCGGAAAGCGCCAGCAAAGCGGCGCCCTGCAAGGGTTTGACCGAGCGCATGTGCGATGCTCAGCCACGTAGCAGCGGGTAGAGTTCCTTGAGCAGCTTCTTGCGGCTGAACACCAGCTGCCAGCGATGGCCGCCGAGTTGCCGCCACAATCGCGCCGCGCGAATGCCTGCGAGCAGCAGTGCGCGAATCTTCGAGGCATTGCTTGCCTGCTGCAGGTGGCGCATGTCGCCCTGTACCTGGATGCGTTGGCGGAAGGTGCTAATGGTGTCCTCGTAGAGGCTGCCGCAGGCGGCTACGACGTTCTCGTGCGCCGGGCCGAAATGATCGACCTGGGACTGGATCTGATCCAGCCGACTGCCCATGATCTGCAGCAGGTCATCACGCTTGGCCAGTTGTCGCTCCAACCCCAGCAGCGCCAGGGCATAGCGCAGGGGTTCGCGTTGCAGGCTGGTGGGGTCTCGCTCCAGTGAGCTGACCAGCGCGCGATAGCCTTCGCGCAGGTTGAGGTCGTCGCCGCCGTAGACCTCCAGGGTGTCCTTGGGGTTTCGTACCAGCAGGCTACCGAGCATGCAGCTCAGGGCCGGCGCGCTGATCTGCCCGGTTCTGGCGACCTTGTCGACCAGTACCGCGGACTCGAACACCGCGCCCAGTGCAATCAATTGTTCTTGCATCGGGTTCATGGGTGCTTGTCCTTGATTCGCCAGGGTTCGGCGACTTCGATTACGCCACCGCCAAGACAGATTTCGCCATCGTAGAACACCACCGATTGCCCCGGGGTGACCGCGCGCTGGGGCATGGCGAAGCTTGCGCGGTAGCCCGTGGCGGTTTTCTCCAGGGTGCACTGTTGGTCGCCCTGGCGGTACCGCACCTTGGCGGTGAGCTGGCGCGGGTTGCTCAGGTCAACCGGATTGACCCAGTAGATATCCGAGGCGAGCAGGGCGCTGGAGAACAGCCAGGGATGATCGTTGCCCTGGCCGACCACCAGGACGTTGCGCTGCAGATCTTTCTGCAACACGTACCAGGGTTCGTCGCTGGCGTCCTTCAGGCCGCCGATGCCCAGGCCCTGACGCTGGCCAATGGTGTGATACATCAGGCCATGGTGGCGACCGATCACTTCGCCTTCGGTGGTTTCGATATCGCCAGGCTGGGCTGGCAGATACTGCTTGAGGAAGTCGCTGAAGCGGCGCTCGCCGATAAAGCAGATGCCGGTCGAGTCTTTCTTCTTCGCCGTGGCCAGCTCATGTTTCTCGGCGATGGCGCGCACTGCCGGCTTCTCCAGTTCGCCGACCGGGAACAGGGTCTTGGCGATCTGCTCGCCGCCGACGGCATGCAGGAAGTAGCTCTGATCCTTGTTCGGATCCAGGCCCTTGAGCAGCTCGGTGCGGCCGTCGATATCGCGACGGCGCACATAGTGGCCGGTGGCGATCAGGTCGGCGCCGAGCATCAGGGCGTAGTCGAGGAAAGCTTTGAACTTGATTTCGCGGTTGCAGAGGATGTCCGGGTTGGGCGTGCGCCCGGCCTTGTATTCGGCCAGGAAATGCTCGAACACGTTGTCCCAGTATTCGGCGGCGAAGTTGGCGGTGTGCAGTTTGATGCCAATCCTGTCGCACACGGCCTGGGCGTCGGCCAGGTCGTCCATGGCGGTGCAGTATTCGGTGCCGTCGTCTTCGTCCCAGTTCTTCATGAACAGGCCCTCGACCTGATAGCCCTGTTCGAGCAACAGCAGGGCGGATACCGAGGAGTCGACGCCGCCGGACATGCCGACGATTACGCGCGTTGTGCTTGGATCTGACATGGGGGCGATGTGCATAGGCTGAAAAGGAGGCGATTCTAACAGGGCTGGTGGCCTTGCCGCGAGAAACCGGGCGGTCAAAATCGCCAGGTTTCTTGCCGGGTGCATGCCGGTGCGACAGAGGGGCTAGTCGCGGATCAGGCCCAGGGGGAACTGGGGGCCTTGCAGGTAGTCATCGATGCAGCGCAAGACCAGCTCGCTGCGCCAGCGTTGCGGTTGGCTGGCCAACTCGTCGCGACTCAGCCAGCGTGGACCGATAATGCCTTCGTCGAGTGCCAGGTCCGGGTGTTGGCGTAATGCTTTGGCGGCAAAGCATATGCGCTGGTAGGTGACGCCATTGCTGGGGGCGGTATAAAGGTAAATGCCCGTGACGCCGGTGAGCTCGACATCCCAGCCGGTTTCCTCGAGAGTTTCACGTAACGCTGCCTGCATGAGACTTTCGTCTGCTTCCAAGTGGCCCGCAGGCTGATTAAATACTGCGCGGCCGTCAGCCATTTCTTCGACCAGTAGAAAGCGGCCCTGGTCTTCGACAATGGTGGCGACGGTGACATGGGGGGTAAAACGCATGTTGACTCCTTGAAAGGGCGAACAAACTCGGTATTTTGTGTTGTTCGATTGCGCTGCCGGCAATCGGTGATTGAGCTGCTAGGCTGAAAGCGTCTTGCCTGCATGCCGATGTAGTGCTCTTTGTAGTTTGACTACAAGACTTCATTGGCGTTTAGCTACATGCCCTTGTAATGGGCCATTGAAGTGTTTACTCACGGAAAAGTGCGTGACTTTTTGTAGAAAAACTACAAAAATGGCGCGCCTTTCCGAGACCCAAAAGATCTATCCCGCCGCCTCATTTGCGGCGGGGTGTCAGACCACGAGAACAACGGAGTCCAGCATGGGATACCAAAAGATCCAGGTGCCAGCAACCGGTGACAAAATCACCGTTAATGCCGATATGTCGCTTAATGTACCGAACAATCCGATCATTCCTTTTATCGAGGGTGATGGTATCGGTGTCGATATCAGTCCGGTGATGATCAAGGTCGTGGATGCGGCCGTGGAAAAAGCCTATGGCGGCGAGCGCAAGATTTCCTGGATGGAAGTTTATGCCGGCGAAAAAGCCACTCAGGTTTACGACCAGGATACCTGGCTGCCGCAAGAAACCCTCGACGCGGTCAAGGACTACGTCGTTTCCATCAAGGGCCCGCTGACCACTCCGGTTGGTGGTGGCATCCGTTCGCTGAACGTCGCCCTGCGTCAGCAGCTCGATCTGTACGTCTGTCTGCGCCCGGTGCGCTGGTTCGAAGGCGTGCCCAGCCCGGTGAAAAAGCCTGGCGACGTCGACATGACCATCTTCCGCGAGAACTCGGAAGACATTTACGCCGGTATCGAGTGGAAAGCCGGCTCGCCGGAAGCGGACAAGGTGATCAAATTCCTCAAAGAGGAAATGGGCGTTACCAAGATTCGCTTCGACGAGAACTGCGGCATCGGCGTCAAGCCGGTTTCCAAAGAAGGCACCAAGCGCCTGGCGCGCAAAGCACTGCAGTACGTCGTCGATAACGATCGCGACTCGCTGACCATCGTGCACAAAGGCAACATCATGAAGTTCACCGAAGGTGCCTTCAAGGAGTGGGCCTATGAAATCGCTGCTGAAGAGTTCGGTGCGACTCTGCTCGACGGCGGTCCTTGGATGCAGTTCAAGAACCCGAAAACCGGCAAGAACATCATCGTCAAGGACGCTATCGCTGACGCCATGCTGCAGCAGATCCTGCTGCGTCCGGCGGAGTACGATGTGATCGCCACGTTGAACCTGAACGGTGACTACCTCTCGGACGCCCTGGCGGCCGAAGTCGGCGGCATCGGTATCGCACCTGGCGCCAACCTGTCCGACAGCATCGCCATGTTCGAGGCGACGCACGGTACCGCACCGAAGTACGCTGGCAAGGATCAGGTGAACCCGGGTTCGCTGATCCTGTCCGCCGAAATGATGCTGCGTCACATGGGCTGGGTCGAAGCGGCAGACTTGATTATCAAAGGCACCAATGGCGCTATTTCGGCCAAGACCGTGACCTATGACTTCGAGCGTCTGATGGACGGCGCCAAGCTGATGTCCTGCTCGCAGTTCGGCGATGCCATGATCTCTCATATGTGAGCTGATCAGCGGTAATAAAAAGGGCCGGTCGATTGACCGGCCCTTTTTTTGAACGACTGCAAATACGCTCAGTTCAGGCTTTAACTGCAGTGGTTTCAGGCTTGCTAATTGAAGCCGGCGTTTCGGTTGTGGCCGGGAGCGCACGGATATTTACAGCATGGAGTCCTTTAGGACCTTGAATTATATCGAAGCTTACCGGCTGACCAGCTTTCAGGGTTTTATAGCCGTCCATCTGAATGGCTGAATAGTGGGCGAATAGGTCCTCATCTTTCCCGTCAGCCAGAACGAATCCATAGCCTTTGGCGTTATTGAACCACTTGACCTTACCGCTAACCATGCTGATCTCCCTCTGCAAAGGACCCCATCTCTGGAGTATCATCCACTTTGATTCCGCGCACACAACGACGTTGGACGAAAACGCGGAACCCCCTAAATACCCGGGGTGGGTACCCCTTGTTTGTAACACCGATTTGCCGATAGTCAAGGCTCTGCTGCAACTGGCTGCCAATCCGGTGAAATCGCTCTACTATCAGTGTTCGTCCAACCTACGATACCCTTCCAGCATGCACGCAAGTAGCCAGATTCGACTAACATTCAATCAGGATCGTCCCGCCACGCATGAGGACGATTCGTCCGGCGTTGCCGTACAGGAATCCAAACCGGCGTTACAGGCACCACCGCTGTATAAAGTGGTCATATTCAACGACGACTACACGCCAATGGATTTTGTGGTCGAGGTGCTAGAGGTTTTTTTCAACCTTAACCGGGAGCTGGCGACGAAAATTATGCTTACCGTTCATACAGAGGGGCGAGCAGTTTGTGGGTTGTTCACCCGTGATATCGCTGAAACCAAAGCGATGCAGGTAAATCAGTACGCGCGAGAGAGTCAGCATCCGCTACTCTGTGAAATAGAGAAGGACGGTTAACGCCGGCCGCTTGGGCATGAGGTGCAGCTATGTTAAATCGAGAGCTCGAAGTCACCCTCAACCTGGCCTTCAAGGAGGCTCGCACCAAGCGTCATGAATTTATGACGGTGGAGCATCTCCTTCTAGCGCTATTGGATAACGAGGCTGCAGCAAGCGTACTGCGTGCTTGCGGCGCCAACCTCGATAAGCTGCGGCATGATCTGCAGGAGTTCATCGACTCAACGACGCCGTTGATCCCGCAGCATGACGATGAGCGCGAAACCCAGCCGACCTTGGGTTTTCAGCGTGTACTGCAGCGCGCGGTGTTCCATGTGCAAAGCTCTGGCAAGCGAGAAGTGACTGGCGCCAACGTGCTGGTGGCAATCTTCAGCGAGCAGGAAAGCCAGGCGGTATTTTTGCTCAAGCAGCAGAGCGTCGCGCGTATCGATGTGGTCAATTTCATCGCCCATGGCATCTCCAAGGTGCCGGGGCATGGCGGGCACCCGGAAGTCGAGCAGGAAATGCAGGACGAGGACGGCGGTGAGTCTTCGGCGTCCAGCAACCCTCTGGACGCTTACGCCAGCAACCTCAATGAAGTCGCACGCCAGGGGCGTATCGATCCGTTGGTCGGGCGCGAGTCTGAGGTGGAGCGTGTCGCGCAGATTCTCGCGCGGCGGCGCAAGAACAACCCGTTGCTGGTCGGAGAGGCCGGTGTGGGTAAAACCGCGATCGCCGAAGGCCTGGCCAAGCGCATCGTCGATAATCAGGTGCCCGATCTGCTGGCCAACAGTGTGGTGTATTCCCTGGATCTGGGCGCTCTGCTGGCGGGTACCAAGTACCGCGGCGATTTCGAAAAGCGCCTGAAGGCGCTGCTCAATGAATTGCGCAAGCGCCCACAGGCGATTCTGTTTATCGACGAAATTCACACGATCATCGGTGCCGGTGCCGCGTCTGGCGGAGTAATGGATGCGTCAAACCTGCTCAAACCGATGCTGTCCTCGGGTGAGATCCGTTGTATCGGTTCGACCACCTTCCAGGAATTCCGCGGCATTTTCGAGAAGGACAGGGCGCTGGCGCGCCGTTTCCAGAAAGTCGATGTCAGCGAGCCGTCGGTGGATGACACCTATGGCATCCTCAAGGGGCTCAAGGGGCGTTTCGAGCAACACCATGGCATCGAGTACAGCGATGAGGCCCTGCGCGCTGCGGCCGAGTTGGCCTCGCGCTATATCAACGATCGGCATATGCCCGATAAGGCCATCGACGTAATCGACGAAGCGGGCGCCTATCAGCGTTTGCAACCTGAAGAGAAGCGCGCCAAGCGCATCGATGTGGCCCAGGTCGAAGACATAGTGGCGAAAATCGCGCGCATTCCGCCGAAGCACGTAAACAGCTCGGATAAAGAGCTGCTGCGTAATCTGGAGCGCGATCTCAAACTCACTGTGTTTGGCCAGGATGCGGCGATCGATTCGTTGGCCACGGCGATCAAGCTGTCGCGTGCAGGCCTCAAAGCGCCTGATAAGCCCGTAGGTTCGTTCCTGTTCGCTGGGCCGACCGGCGTGGGTAAAACCGAGGCCGCTCGTCAGTTGGCCAAGGCCATGGGTATCGAGTTGGTGCGTTTCGATATGTCGGAGTATATGGAGCGGCATACCGTATCCCGCCTGATCGGTGCGCCACCCGGTTATGTCGGTTTCGATCAGGGCGGTCTGCTGACCGAGGCGATCACCAAGATGCCGCATTGCGTGCTGCTGCTCGATGAGATCGAGAAGGCTCACCCAGAGGTCTTCAACCTGCTGCTGCAGGTGATGGATCACGGCACGTTGACCGATAACAACGGGCGCAAGGCGGACTTCCGCAACGTCATTCTTATCATGACCACCAATGCTGGTGCCGAAACAGCAGCTCGGGCATCGATTGGCTTCACTCATCAGGACCATTCGTCCGATGCGATGGAAGTGATCAAGAAGAGCTTCTCGCCGGAGTTTCGTAACCGTCTGGACACCATTATCCAGTTCGGCCGCCTGAGCCATGAAGTGATCAAGAGCATTGTCGACAAGTTCCTCACCGAGCTGCAGGCGCAGCTCGAGGACAAGCGCGTCATGCTCGAGGTCAGCGATGCGGCTCGCAGCTGGCTGGCGGAGCAGGGTTACGACGTGCAGATGGGGGCCAGGCCGATGGCGCGTTTGATTCAGGACAGGATCAAGCGTCCGCTGGCGGAAGAAATCCTATTCGGCGAATTGGCCGAGCATGGTGGCGTGGTGCATATCGATCTGGAAGGCGGCGAGTTGACCTTCGATTTCGAAACCACGGCGGAAATGGCTTAAGCCTTAAAAACCAGCAACCACAAAAACGCCCGGCAATGCCGGGCGTTTTCACTGGTGCTTGATGAAACAGAGGCTGAGAATGCGGC
Organism: uncultured Pseudomonas sp.; assembly: GCA_966210435.1. Classification (GTDB taxonomy): domain Bacteria; phylum Pseudomonadota; class Gammaproteobacteria; order Pseudomonadales; family Pseudomonadaceae; genus Aquipseudomonas. Next base: position 52,765 of record CBIHLF010000023.1, read on the forward strand.
TTTCAGCTGCCTGTTAGCGGGCCCGGTAAGTAATGCGGCCCTTGCTCAAGTCATAAGGTGTCAGCTCAACGCGCACCTTGTCGCCAGTCAAAATACGGATGTAGTTTTTGCGCATCTTTCCGGAGATATGCGCGGTTACGACGTGCCCATTTTCCAACTCCACACGGAACATGGTGTTGGGCAGGGTGTCGACGACAGTGCCTTCCATTTCGAAGCTGTCTTCTTTCGACATGCAGTAAAGCCCTCGGTATCCAATGAATGGCCCGGTGCAACTGGCCCCAGGCAAAAGCGGCGTGCATTGTGCCCGAAAATAGTGGTTTGCGCCAAGGGCTTCAGGTAAGTGCTATCCAACGCTGGTTGACGAACAGCTCGATCGGCCGGTACTGCGTCTTGTAGTTCATCTTCCGGCAGTTCTTGATCCAGTAGCCGAGATAGACCGCGTGCAAGCCCAATCGTGCGGTTTCAGCGATTTGCCAGAGGATGGCGAAGCGCCCCAGGCTGCGGCGCTCTTCGTCGGGATCGTAAAAGGTATAAACCGCTGAAAGCCCGTTGGGCAGGACATCGGTCACGGCGATGGCCAGCAACCGTCCGTCTTTGCGGAACTCGTAAAAACGCGAGAAGGCTAGATCGCGCACGAGAAACGTGGAGAACTGTTCGCGACTGGGTGGGTACATGTCACCGTCGGCATGGCGCAGTTCGATATAGCGGACATAGAGGGCGTAATACTCCTCGGTGAATCTGGGGCGAACTACGCGGACATCGAGGTCGCTGTTGCGTTTGAAAATGCGCCGTTGCTGACGATTGGGGCGAAACTCGCTGGCAGGGATGCGTGCAGGGACGCATGCCGTGCAGCGCTGGCAATGGGGGCGATAGAGGTGGTCGCCGCTACGCCTGAAGCCCATCTCCGAGAGTTCGGCATACACATCCGCATCCATGGGCTGGCTGGGGTCGAGGAACAGGGTTGTGGCCTGTTCGCCGGGCAGGTAGCTGCATGGGTGGGGCTGTGTCGCATAGAACTTGAGGCGGGCCAGCTCGGTCATCTTCGGCTCTCGGGGCAAGTCTGCATTCAGTGTATGCCAGGCTGCAGCACTCGACTAGGCAGGCCAGTCGGCATTACTCGGTTGATCGAGGTGCTGCCGCAGGTAATCGGCAAAGGCATTGCGCGAGATCGCTCGGGCGCCGAAGTTGTGCAGGTGATGGCTGGGCATCTGGCAGTCGATCAGCACGAATCCCCATGCCCGCAGGCGCTCGACCAGAGTGGCAAAGCCGACCTTGGAGGCGTTGTCGGCCCGGCTGAACATGGATTCACCGAAAAACAGTCGACCCATGGCCAGTCCGTACAGCCCGCCAACCAGTTTGTCGTCTTGCCAGACCTCGACGGAGTGGGCGATACCGAGCTGGTGCAGTTGCAGATAAGCCTGTTGCATCGGGGTGGTGATCCAGGTGCCGTCGGCGTAGTCGCGAGGCGCCGCGCACGCCTGTATGACCGCGGCAAAGTCTCGATCGAAACTGACCTGATAGCATTGCTGGCGCAGCACTTTGCGCAGGCTGCGAGAGATATGCAGCTCGTCGGGGAAAAGCACTGTGCGTGGGTCCGGCGACCACCAGAGAATGGGCTGGCCGTCCTGATACCAGGGAAAGCAGCCATGGCGGTAGGCCTGGATCAGGCGCTGCGGGCTGAGGTCGCCGCCTGCGGCGAGCAACCCGTTGGGGTCGCGTAGGGCGTTGTCGAGAGGGGGAAATTCCAGGGAGTCGCGTTGCAGCCAAGTCAGCATGGGGGAATGCCGTGAGGGAGGAGGGCGGGGCAGCTCGTCGAAACAGTGCGGCGAGTTGCCCGGTGTCTCCTGAGGCTATCAGTTATCGTCGAGAAATTTCTCGACGTCGAGAGCCGCCATGCAGCCGGCGCCGGCCGAGGTAATTGCCTGGCGGTAGACGTGATCGGCGACATCGCCTGCGGCGAACACGCCCTCGATGCTGGTGGCGGTGGCATTGCCTTCGCTGCCGCCTTTGATCAGCAGATAACCGTCGCGCATTTCCAGTTGGTTGTGGAACAGCTCGGTGTTGGGTTTGTGACCGATGGCGATAAATACGCCGGCCAGGGGCAGCTCCTTGGTCACGCCGGTCTGGGTGTCATTCAGGCGCGCGCCGGTCACACCGCTGTTATCGCCCAGCACCTCTTCGAGCGCATGGTTCCAGTGCAGAGTGATGTTGCCATTGCTGGCTTTGTCGAACAGCTTGTCCTGCAGGATTTTCTCGGAGCGTAGCTTGTCGCGGCGGTGGATCAGATGCACTTCCTTGGCGATGTTGGACAGGTACAGTGCCTCTTCCACGGCCGTATTACCGCCGCCGATGACCGCGACCACTTGGTTGCGGTAGAAGAAGCCGTCGCAGGTGGCGCAGGCGGAGACGCCTTTACCGGCGAACGCCTCTTCCGATGGCAGGCCCAGGTACTGGGCCGAGGCGCCGGTGGCGATGATCAGCGCATCGCAAGTGTAGGTGCCGCTGTCGCCTTTAAGGGTAAAGGGGCGGGCCTGCAACTCGGCGGTGTGGATATGGTCGTAAATGATCTCGGTGTCGAAGCGTTCGGCATGTTTTTGCATGCGTTCCATCAGCGCCGGGCCGGTCAAGCCTTCGACGTCGCCGGGCCAGTTGTCCACTTCGGTGGTGGTGGTCAGCTGACCGCCGGGCTGAATACCGGTGATAATCACGGGCTTGAGGTTGGCGCGGGCCGCATAGACCGCGGCGCTGTAACCGGCAGGGCCGGAACCCAGAATGATCAGGCGTGAATGCTTGACTTCACTCATAAAAACACCTCATAAGCCTTTGTCACAAAAGAGAATGCATGCTCAAATTGAGCCGCACGGAAGATGCTGGCCGATATGCTACACCGAAGCAGGCGGCAAGCGGGAGCCGAGGCTTGACCTCGGCGCGTCCCCGTTGCTGCGGATGTCGAGCCCGGCATGGCGGCACCCGGTTAAAGCCGTACAATAGGTCATCTTTGCCCTGTTCAATCGACCACTCGGCATGATGCCGACGCAGGAACCGATGGTTTGAAGAATTCTAGCTCTACCGCCCAGGCGCCCATGTGGCGTCAGCAGTTGCCCTACCGGCTCAAGGAGGGCGCCCTGATCGCTCTCGGAGCTTTGTGTCTATACCTCTGGATGGCGTTGCTGACGTACGATCCGAGCGATCCCGGCTGGACCCATACCAGCAATGCCGAACAGGTGCGCAATGCCGCCGGACGCGCAGGCGCCTGGTTCGCCGACGTGCTGTTCATGGCGTTAGGGTACTTCGCCTACTTGTTTCCCTTATTGCTCGGGATCAAGGCTTGGCAAGTGTTTCGTGCGCGCCACCAGCCCTGGCAATGGAGCGGCTGGCTGTTCTCCTGGCGGTTGATCGGCCTGGTGTTTCTGGTCCTGTCCGGCGCCTCCCTAGCCTATATCCATTTCCACGCGGGCGCCGAAATGCCCGCCTCCGCCGGTGGCGCCCTGGGCGAAAGCTTGGGTTTGCTGGCGGTCGCCTCGTTGAATGTACAGGGCAGCACCTTGCTGTTTATTGCGCTGTTTCTGTTCGGCTTGACGGTATTCAGCGACCTGTCGTGGTTCAAGGTGATGGACCTGACCGGCAAGATCACCCTGGATCTGATCGAGCTGGTGCACAGCCTGGTCAACCGCTGGTGGAACGCTCGCGCAGAACGCAAGCAGATGGTCGCGCAACTGCGTGAGGTCGATGAGCGGGTAAGTGAAGTATCCGCACCGATCGTGCTCGATCGCCGCGAACAGGCCAAGGTCAAGGCGCGCCTGATCGAACGCGAGGAGGCCTTGAGCAAGCACATGGGCGAGCGGGCGAGTCGGCCGGCCCCGGTCATTACGCCGCCAGCGGCGCCCAAAGCGCCGGAGCAGAGCAAGCGGGTGCTGAAAGAAAAACAAGTGACACTGTTCGAGGACAGCGCCCTGGCCGGTAGCCTGCCACCTATTTCCCTGCTCGATGTAGCGGAAAAGGTGCAGAAGAAATATTCGCCGGAATCCCTGGAGGCGATGTCGCGCCTGCTGGAGATCAAGCTCAAGGAATTCGGCGTAGAGGTCATAGTCGAATCCGTGCATCCGGGCCCCGTGATCACCCGTTTCGAAATTCAGCCTGCGGCCGGGGTGAAAGTCAGCCGTATTTCCAACTTGGCGAAAGACCTGGCGCGCTCGCTGGCGGTGATCAGCGTGCGGGTGGTTGAAGTGATCCCGGGCAAGACCACGGTCGGCATCGAGATTCCCAACGAAGACCGGCAGATCGTGCGCTTCTCCGAAGTGCTGTCGTCAACCGAATACGATGACGCCAAGTCGCCGGTCACCCTGGCGCTGGGTCACGATATTGGCGGCAAACCGGTGATCACCGACCTGGCGCGCATGCCTCACCTGCTGGTGGCCGGTACCACCGGTTCGGGTAAGTCGGTAGGCGTCAACGCGATGATTCTGTCGATCCTGTTCAAGTCCGGGCCGGAAGATGCACGCTTGATCATGATCGACCCGAAAATGCTCGAATTGTCGATCTACGAAGGTATCCCGCACCTGCTGTGCCCCGTGGTCACCGACATGAAAGAGGCCGCCAATGCCCTGCGCTGGAGCGTGGCGGAAATGGAGCGGCGCTACAAGCTGATGTCCAAGCTGGGCGTGCGCAACCTGGCCGGCTTCAACCGCAAGGTCAAGGATGCGGAAGAGGCGGGCGAACCCCTCGCCGATCCTTTGTATAAGCGCGAAAGCATGCAGGACGAAGCGCCGCTGCTGAAAACCCTGCCGACCATCGTGGTGATAGTCGACGAATTCGCCGACATGATGATGATCGTCGGCAAGAAGGTCGAAGAGCTGATCGCGCGTATCGCGCAGAAAGCACGGGCTGCGGGGATTCACCTGATTCTCGCGACCCAGCGCCCTTCGGTTGACGTGATCACCGGTCTGATCAAGGCCAACATCCCGACGCGCATGGCGTTCCAGGTGTCGAGCAAGATCGACTCGCGGACCATCCTCGACCAGGGCGGCGCGGAACAGCTGCTGGGCCATGGCGACATGCTCTATATGCCGCCGGGCACCAGTTTACCGATTCGTGTGCATGGCGCCTTCGTGTCCGACGATGAGGTGCACCGCGTGGTCGAGGCCTGGAAACAGCGCGGCACCCCCGATTACATCGAGGACATCCTTGCCGGCGTCGAAGAGGCCGGTAGCGGTTTCGATGGTGGTGGCGGCGAAGGTGGCGGTGAAGGCAGCGAGTCCGACCCGCTCTACGACGAGGCGGTCAATTTCGTTCTGGAAAGCCGCCGCGCGTCTATTTCCGCCGTGCAGCGCAAGCTGAAGATCGGTTATAACCGCGCCGCGCGCATGATCGAAGCCATGGAGATGGCGGGTGTGGTGACGTCGATGAACACCAATGGCTCCCGTGAGGTTATCGCCCCCGGGCCCATGCGTGATTGATTAATGCTCAAACCCTATTTGATAAGGAGTCCCATGCGCCTGATTCGCATGATGTTGTTAGCGGTTCTCAGCCTGTCGAGCCTGTGTGCGATGGCCGACGATACGGTCGCCGTGCAGAAACTCACCCAGTTGCTCAACCAGGCGCAAACCATCACCGCGCGCTTTTCCCAGTTGACCCTGGACGGCAGCGGTACGCAGTTGCAGGAAACCGCCGGCCAGCTGGCATTGAAGCGGCCCGGGCTGTTCCGCTGGCATACCGACGAGCCGATGGAGCAACTGCTGGTGTCCAATGGCGAGAAGGTCTGGCTGTATGACCCGGATCTTGAGCAGGTCACCATCCAGACCCTCGATCAGCGCCTGACGCATACGCCGGCGCTGTTGCTCTCCGGCGATATTTCGAAGATCAGCGAGAACTTCGAGATCAGCTACAAGGAAGGCGGCAACGTGGTCGACTTCATTCTCAAGCCCAAGTCCAAGGACAGTCTGTTCGACAGCCTGCGCCTGTCGTTCCGCGGCAATGTGCTGAATGACATGCAATTGATCGACAGCATTGGTCAGCGCACCAATATCCTGTTCCTCAATGTGAAGATGAACGAAGTGCTGGACGACAAGCAATTCAGCTTCGATATCCCGAAAGGCGCTGACGTCATTCAAGAGTAGAGGTCGGCGGCATTTGATGGATCTGTTTCGCAAGGCCCCGATCGCCCAACCGCTTGCCGCACGCTTGCGCGCGGCAAACCTGGACGAGTACGTCGGGCAAGAGCATTTGCTCGCGCGTGGCAAGCCGCTACGCGAGGCGCTGGAGCAGGGCGCGCTGCACTCGATGATCTTCTGGGGGCCGCCGGGAGTGGGCAAGACCACTCTGGCGCGCTTGCTGGCGCAGGTCTCCGACGCCCACTTCGAGACGATTTCCGCAGTGCTCTCCGGGGTCAAGGAGATTCGCCAGGCGGTGGAAGTCGCCCAGCAGCATGCCGCGCAATATGGCCGCCAGACCATTCTGTTCGTCGATGAAGTGCACCGTTTCAACAAGTCGCAGCAGGATGCCTTCCTGCCCTATGTGGAGGACGGCACGCTGATCTTTATCGGCGCGACCACGGAAAATCCGTCGTTCGAATTGAATAACGCGTTGCTCTCCAGGGCGCGTGTTTATGTCCTGAAAAGCCTCGATGAAGCGGCACTGCGCAAGCTGGCCGACCGCGCCCTGAGCGATCCCAAAGGCCTCGGCGAACGCCACCTGCAACTGCCGGACGAGAGCTTCAAGTTGCTCTTGAGCGCCGCTGACGGTGACGGCCGGCGTCTGCTGAACTTTCTCGAGAATGCCGCCGACCTGGCCGAGGATGGTGGCGAAATCGGCAGCGAACTGTTGCTCAGTCTGCTGGGGGACAGTCGCCGACGCTTCGACAAGGGCGGAGAAGCCTTCTATGACCAGATATCCGCGCTGCACAAATCGGTGCGTGGCTCCAGTCCCGATGGCGCTCTGTATTGGTTCGCACGCATGCTCGATGGCGGTTGCGACCCACTGTACATCGCACGCCGGGTGGTACGCATGGCCAGTGAGGATATCGGCAATGCCGACCCCAGGGCGCTGACTCTGTGTCTGAATGCCTGGGACGTGCAGGAGCGCCTGGGCAGCCCGGAAGGCGAGCTGGCGGTGGCCCAGGCGATTGTCTACCTGGCCTGTGCGCCGAAGAGCAATGCGGTGTATAGCGCCTTCAAGGCCGCGATGCGCGATGCTGCCGAGCACGGCTCTCTGGAAGTGCCGCTGCATCTGCGCAATGCACCCACCAAATTGATGAAAGAGCTCGGCTACGGCGACGAATACCGCTACGCCCATGACGAGCCGGATGCCTACGCCGCCGGTGAGGACTATTTCCCCGAGATGCTGCAGCCGCGCCAGTACTACCAGCCCGTGCCGCGCGGCCTCGAGTTGAAAATTCGCGATAAGCTGCAGCATCTGAAAAATCAGGACCAGGCGAGTCCAAAGCAGCGGAGAAAACCATGATTCGTGTGGCCTTGGCGGTTGCCGCGGGCGGTGCAGTGGGCTGCCTGCTGCGCTTTTTTACCGCGAGCTGGGTGGTGGCCCACTGGCCTCGGCATTTCTACCTGGCAACTCTGACGGTGAACATGGTCGGCTGTCTGACCATCGGCATCCTGTCCGGGCTATTTCTATTGCGTACCGATTTGCCGCTGGAGTTGCGTACCGGCTTGACGGTCGGTCTGCTGGGCGGGTTGACCACGTTTTCCTCGTTCAGCCTGGAGACGGTCACGCTGCTCGAACACGGACGCCTGGCCGAAGCCATGGCCTATCTGGGTTGCAGCGTAGTGGGGGGCGTATTGGCCGCCTGGCTTGGCCTGACCCTGGCGCGTATGTGCCATTGAGTAAACTCCAGGCCGGCCTGGTATTGGCGTTGCGCTTGCTTTAAGCCTTAAACTGCGCGGCATCGCGACATGGCCCTAGCCATGCAAATTTCTGTATCTGTATTGAGAAACTGAACATGCTCGACTCCAAACTGGTACGCGGCCAACTTCACGAAGTGGCTCAGCGTCTCGCTAGCCGTGGTTTTCAACTGGATGTGGCGCGCTTCGAAGCGCTGGAAACCCAACGCAAAGCCGTCCAGACCCGTACCGAGCAGTTGCAGGCCGAGCGCAACAGCCGCTCCAAGGCCATCGGCCAGGCTAAACAGCGTGGCGAAGATATCGCGCCCCTGCTCGCAGATGTCGATCGCATGGGCAACGAGCTGGAGGAGGGCAAGCGCGAACTGGACGGCATCCAAGCCGAACTGGATAGCCTGCTGTTGAACATTCCCAACCTGCCACACGAGTCGGTGCCGGTCGGTGCCGACGAAGAGGACAACGTCGAGGTGCGCCGCTGGGGCACGCCCAAGGCATTCGAGTTCGCCATTCAGGATCATGTCAGCCTGGGCGAGCAGCACGGCTGGCTGGATTTCGAAACGGCGGCCAAGCTGTCTGGCGCGCGCTTCGCCCTGCTGCGCGGCCCCATCGCCCGCCTGCATCGCGCGCTGGCGCAGTTCATGATCAACCTGCATACCAGCGAGCACGGCTATGAAGAGGCCTACACCCCGTATCTGGTGCAGGCCCCGGCATTGCAGGGCACTGGCCAACTGCCGAAGTTCGAGGAGGATCTGTTCAAGATCTGCCGCGAGAACGAGGCCGATCTCTACCTGATCCCGACAGCTGAAGTGTCGCTGACCAATATCGTCGCCGGAGAGATTCTCGACGCCAAACAGCTGCCGTTGAAGTTCGTCGCTCACACCCCGTGCTTCCGCAGCGAAGCCGGTGCGTCCGGGCGCGACACCCGCGGGATGATCCGCCAGCATCAGTTCGACAAGGTCGAAATGGTGCAGATCGTCGAGCCGAGCACGTCCTATCAGGCGCTGGAGGAACTGACCGGCAACGCCGAGAAGGTTCTGCAATTGCTCGAACTGCCGTATCGGGTCTTGGCACTGTGTACCGGCGACATGGGCTTCGGTGCGACCAAGACTTACGACCTTGAAGTCTGGGTGCCGAGCCAGGACAAGTATCGGGAGATCTCCTCCTGCTCCAACTGCGGCGATTTCCAGGCGCGGCGCATGCAGGCGCGCTACCGCAACCCGGAAACCGGCAAGCCAGAACTGCTGCATACCCTCAACGGTTCCGGTCTGGCGGTCGGCCGTACCCTGGTCGCTGTGCTGGAAAACTACCAGCAGGCCGATGGCAGCATCCGCGTGCCCGAGGTGCTCAAGCCCTATATGGGCGGCATCGACGTAATCGGCTGAACACAGCCGCAAGCCTCAAGCCGCGGTTAACAGCGGCTTGAGGCCGACTGCTCAAATCGTGCTGCTTGAGGCTGCCGCAATGGATTTCCTTCCCCTGTTCCATAAATTGCAGGATCGCCTGGTGCTGGTGGTCGGCGGCGGCGAAGTGGCGTTACGCAAGGCGCGCCTGCTTGCCGATGCCGGGGCGCGGCTGCGTGTCGTCGCCCCTGAGGTCCGCGCCGAGTTGCAAAGCCTGGCCGGCGAGGGCGGTTTTTTTCTGCGCGGCTACCAACCGGAAGACCAGCACGGTGTGGCGCTGATCATCGCCGCCACCGACGATGAACCGCTTAACGCGCGGATATCCGAGCAGGCTCAAGCGCTGGGGATTCCCGTCAATGTGGTGGATGCGCCCAAACTGTGCAGCGTGATTTTCCCGGCAATCGTCGACCGCTCGCCCTTGATCGTCGCGGTTACCAGCGGCGGTGATGCACCGGTGTTGGCACGGCTGATCAGAGCCAAGATCGAGACCTGGATTCCCGCGACCTATGGCCAGCTGGCCGGTTTGGCCAAGCGTTTTCGCGCCCAGGTCAAAGGCTTGTTTCCCGATGTGCAGCAGCGCCGGGTGTTCTGGGAGGATGTGTTCCAGGGGCAGATCGCCGAGAGCGTATTCGCCGGCAAACTGCAGGAAGGCGAGCGCCTGCTCGAAGCGAAAATCGCCGGTGCCGCACCGCAGGCACTGGGCGAGGTCTACCTAGTCGGTGCCGGGCCCGGCGACCCGGATTTGCTGACGTTCCGCGCCTTGCGTCTGATGCAGCAGGCCGATGTGGTGCTCTACGATCGTCTGGTCGCGCCGGCGATCATCGAGCTGTGTCGCCGCGATGCCGAGCGCATCTACGTCGGCAAGCAGCGCGCCGAACACGCGTTGCCCCAGGAACAGATCAACCAGCGCCTGGTTGCGCTGGCCAAAGAAGGCAAGCGGGTATTGCGCCTGAAGGGCGGTGATCCCTTTATCTTCGGCCGTGGCGGCGAGGAGATCGAAGAACTGGCGGCGCATGGCATCCCGTTCCAGGTCGTTCCGGGGATTACCGCTGCCAGTGGCTGTGCGGCCTATGCCGGCATCCCACTGACCCACCGCGACCATGCTCAGTCGGTGCGTTTTGTCACCGGCCACCTCAAGGATGGCAGCTGCGATCTACCCTGGGCCGAGCTGGCGGCGCCCAGCCAGACCCTGGTGTTCTATATGGGCCTGGTCGGCTTGCCGTTAATCTGTCAGCAATTGGTTGCCCATGGTCGCAGCGCCGATACGCCTGCTGCCCTGATCCAGCAAGGCACCACGCAGAATCAGCGGGTGTTTACCGGCACGCTGGCCGACCTGCCGCAATTGGTGGCCGAGCATCAGGTGCACGCGCCTACCCTGGTGATCGTCGGGGAAGTGGTGCAGTTGCGCGATAAACTCGCCTGGTTCGAAGGCGCTCAAGCGCAGCGCTAGGCCATCAGCCCGCTGCGGCCAACCTGGTCCGGCCGTTAGCCGCCGAAGATGCCGGCACCGGCCAAGCGCTCGCGGTCATGAGGGCGGCTGAAGTCCAGCGCCGGGCCGCGGGGTACTATTCCGTTGGGGTTGATGGTGCGGTGGCTGGCGTAGTAGTGATTTTTGATATGGTCGAAATTCACCGTCTCCGCCACCCCGGGCCATTGGTATAGCTCGCGCAGCCAGTTGGATAGGTTCGGGTAGTCTTCGATGCGCCGCAGGTTGCACTTGAAGTGCCCGTAATACACGGCATCGAAGCGAATCAGGGTGGTGAACAGGCGCCAGTCCGCTTCGGTCAGGTATTCGCCCGTCAGATAGCGGCGGCTAGCCAGCAATTCTTCGAGCGTATCCAGTTCATCGAACAGTTCGACGAACGCTTCCTCATACGCGGCCTGGGTGGTGGCGAAACCGGCGCGATACACGCCGTTGTTCACTGCCGGATAGATGCGCTTGTTGAGCCTGTCGATTTCGTCGCGCAGGGCTTCGGGATAGAGATCCAGGGTATTGCCGGTCAGCCCGTCGAAAGCCGAGTTGAGCATGCGGATGATTTCCGCCGACTCGTTGCTGACGATGCGTTGGCGTTGTTTGTCCCACAGCAGCGGTACGGTGACGCGCCCGGTATAGCTCGGGTCGTCGCGGGTGTAGCGTTGATGCAGGTAGTTGAAGTCGTCGAGCGCGTCGCCGCTGGAGCCATGGCTGGGGTCGAAGGTCCAGCCATCCTCGCGCATCAACCAGCTCACCACCGAAACGCCGATCAGATCCTGCAAGCTCTTCAGCTGACGCATGATCAGCGTCCGGTGTGCCCATGGGCAGGCCAGGGAAACATACAGGTGATAGCGGCCCGGTTGAGCCTCGAAGCCGCCTTCACCGCTTGGCCCCGGCGCGCCATCGGCGGTAATCCAGTTACGCCGCTGCGCGCTTTCGCGTTGGAAGTGGCCATCTTTCGCCGTGTCGTACCACTGGTCGTGCCAGCGCCCTTCGATCAGCAGACCCATAAAACTGACTCCTTAGCTCGTTGCGTAGGGATCAGTTTAAAGACATGGTTTGGATGGAAAGGTGCAAAAAGCCGCCGCTAACCATCGTCTAGTTCGATAGAAGTCGCTTATCCCAGCGCTGTTGTGCGTCCCTTAAGGCCTCTTCCCGCGGTATCCCCAGGCTTCTAAGCGCCAGCGCCATGCTGCTGATCACGGCGAGTTGGCCGTATTCGTCTTCTATTTCGCCGCGCCAGAAACGCTGCAAATGAGCTGGGTCGAGAGACTCGGGTTTGACGTGCCGCTGGGGTGACAGTGATGGCCAATCTTCATCCCAGTTCTGGCCATCGGCGGTGCCGTAGAGGTGGCTGACGGCATCCGGATTGATCTCGATCTCGCCGCCTTCGCCCTTGATTACCACGGCACAATCGCCCAGCAGCTGGCTGGCTTCGCGGTGCACTGCCTGATAACCCGGATGAAAGATGCTCTGCAGGCCGCAGCGTGCGCCCAGCGGGTTGAGGATGCGCGTCAGCGAGTGAATCGGCGAGCGCAGGCCGAGGATGTTGCGCAGGTCGATCATCCGTTGCAGTTGCGGCATCCAGGCGCCCAGAGGGATAAACGCCAGTTGCTGCCTATCCAGCGTTTGCGCGACTTCGTCCCAGCTGCGACACAGCGGAATCTGCAACGGCTCGAGCAACTGCTCCGTATACATGCGCCCGGCCGTATGGGCGCCGCCGCCATGCAGGAGGATGCGCACGCCACTGTTGGCGAGGGCTTTGGCCGCGAGCAGGAACCAGGGCAGATGGCGCTTCTTGCCGGCATAGCTCGGCCAGTCCAGGTCCAGCTGAATCGCCGGTGCATGCAGGCGTTCGCGCACCGCTTCGGCGAAGCCGGCCATTTCTTCGGCGCTTTCTTCCTTGTGCCTGAGCAGCATCAAAAAGGCGCCCAACTGGGTCTCTTCGGCTTTGCCATCGAGCAGCATGCCCATGGCCTCGCGGGCTTCCTCGCGGGTCAGGTTGCGCGCACCGCGCTTACCTTTACCGAGGGCGCGTACGAATTGGGCGAAAGGGTGCTCTGCAGGGGTTATGAGGTTCATAGGCAATTCGTCGGTTTGGGCAGGCCGGCCAGTTTGGCGGCGAGTTTGGCGGGCGTGCCTTTGAACAGGCGGTTGAGGTTCAGGCTATTGCCTTTCTCCGGGCCGAGCTTGAGGGCGGCGTATTTGACCAGCGGGCGGTTGGCCGGCGAGAGCTGGAACTCGTCATAGAATGCGCGCAGTAGCATCAGCACTTCCCAATGTTCGGGGCTGAGCGGCAGTTGCTCCTGCTGCGCGAGCGCCTCGGCCACCGGCTGCGACCAGTCGGCAAGGTTCTTCAGGTAGCCGTCTTGATCCAGTTCAATAAGCCGGCCGTCGACAGTCAGGATGTTCATAGCCAGCTGTTGACCTTGCCGTAACGGCAACTCAGGGCGACGAAGGCCGGATAGTCGACGGATTGGACCCAGTCGGGGCTTGCCAGGGCGCGGGCTTGAAGGTCCTCGTCGAGGACGAACAGCTCGGCCCCGCTGGGCAACTGTTCCAGGGCCCGGTATGTCGGGGTTCCGGGTTGTAAGGCATAGACCGCGTCGCCGCAGAGCAGCACCCCGTCGCCTACGCCCAGCAAGCGCAAACAGCTGTTCAAGCGGATATCGCCAAACGGGGAGTGGGAAAGTACGTGCAGAGTTGCCATCAGAGGGTGATCACCTGGTCATAACGGTCGATAAGCGCGGGCAGATCGGCGTCCGCCAGCACGGCGGCCTCAACGATCAGTGCCTGGCCGTCGAGGCCGCGCTCCTGCAGGCTGTGTGCCGACGCATATAAGGCTTCCACGCCGAACATGGGCAAGGCCAGCAGGTTCGCGCTCAGGTCTTTTTGTTGCAGGTTGGCCGGTTTTTGTCCCGGCGCGAGTTGCCAGACGCCGTCGTCGAGAAACAACATACCTATCGGTAGGTCGAAGGCGCCGCCGGCCAGGGCGATATCCAGAGCTTCGCGGGCGCCGGGGCCACTCCAGGGCGCTTGCCGGCTGATAATCAGCAGAGATTGGCTCACCTTACGGTCCTCCAAAACAGATCAGGCGATCTGCGATTTGTGACGCCTCGTGCAATTGCCCCAGGCCGGACAGCTCCCACGGCGCTTCGAGGTTGGCCGCCGGTCGGTCGTAACGCTGAGCTTCCTCTTCGTTCAGTACGCCGCGGCGCAAGGCTGCGGCGATGCACACCACGGCATCCAGCGCGTGCTCGCGCACGAAGGTGCGCCATTCGGCGCCCAGATCGGGTTCGTCCTGGGCCGTTACCGGATTGCTGGCGGCGCTGTGCACGCCATCCTGATAGAAGAACAACCGCACGATCTGATGGCCGTCAGCTAGCGCCGCCTGGGCGAAACGCAAGGCGCGGCGGGAGGAGGGCGCGTAGGAGGGGGAGAACAGGGCGATAGCGAATTTCATGACAGGGCCGATCAAGGAGAACTGAGGCAATGATACGGCTTGAACGGCCGGGATGCCCATCGCAGGCATGAAAAAGCCCGCCGAGGCGGGCTTGATCAAAGCGTTCGGCAATCAGTCGTCGCCCATGATGCCGAAAATTTGCAGCAGGCTGATAAACAGGTTGTAGATCGATACATACAGGCTGATGGTCGCCATGATGTAGTTGCGCTCGCCGCCATGGATGATCGCGCTGGTCTGGAACAGGATGCAGGCCGAGGAGAACAGTACGAAGCCGGCGCTGATCGCCAGTTGCAGGCCGCTGATCTGAAAGAAGAAGCCAGCGAGCATGGCGCCGATCAACACGAAGCAGCCGACCGTGATAAAGCCGCTGAGGAAGCTCATGTCCTTGCGCGTGGTCAGCACATAAGCCGACAGGCCGCAGAATACCAAGGCCGTCATGGCGAATGCCGAGCTGACGACTTCCGCGCCATTGGCCATGCCCATGTAGCGGTTGAGGATCGGACCGAGGGTGTAACCCATGAAGCCAGTCAGGGCCAGGGTGGAAACCAGGCCCCATGGCGAGTTGCGCAGTTTGGCAGTGAGGAAGAACAGGCCATAGAAGCCGACCAGGGTCACGATGAAGCCTAAATGCGGTGCGCGCGTCTGGTAGGCGACATAGGCCATCAGGCCGCTGAAGGCGAGGGTTATGGCGAGCAGGCCGTAGGTATTGCGCAAAACACGGCTAACTTCGTGTTGTTCAGCCTGCACATGATCGAGTGCGTAATTTTGTTCCTGCATCGCGACGCTCCTTTATGTAGCGGATGGTTCTGTGATCAGAGTTGGGTCGATCATAACAGAGCCTGCCGCTGCTCCAAGTCGGAGAGTTTGACAGCGTGTTACGTTCGGGTAAGATTGCCGCCCGCACTTACGCCGGAAGCGTGGCAGAGCGGTTGAATGCAACGGTCTTGAAAACCGTCGAAGGGGAAACTCTTCCGTGAGTTCGAATCTCACCGCTTCCGCCATCTTTATAGTCAGATCAGCAGTTTTTCGGCCGCAATGCAGGCTTGCTATCTGAGGTTTATGCGCCAAGCTAGGTTGGTCTTTCCTTGTTGTAAGGTTGGCAAATCGTCCACAAGACCGCTATAAACAGCGGCTGACGCAGAACGAGGTGTCGCTTGATTAGGGTGCTGGTGGTCGATGACCATGATCTGGTTCGTACAGGTATCACGCGCATGCTCGCCGATATCGATGGCCTACAGGTTGTCGGTCAGGCCGAGTCCGGGGAAGAGGCGCTGAAAAAGGCCCGCGAGCTGAAGCCGGATGTCGTCCTGATGGACGTCAAGATGCCGGGTATCGGGGGGCTTGAGGCAACCCGCAAGCTGATGCGCAGCTATCCCGATCTGAAGGTCGTAGCCGTTACCGCTTGTGAAGAAGACCCTTTTCCCACGCGCTTGCTGCAAGCCGGGGCGGCCGGCTACATGACCAAAGGCGCGGCCTTGACCGAGATGGTGCAAGCCATTCGCCTGGTCTTCGCGGGGCAGCGCTACATCAGCCCGCAAATTGCGCAACAACTTGCGCTCAAGTCGTTCCAGCCGCAGAGCAATAACTCGCCGTTCGACTTGCTATCCGAGCGTGAGATTCAGATTGCGCTGATGATTGCCGGCTGCCAGAAGGTGCAAAGCATCTCCGACAAGTTGTGTCTGTCGCCGAAAACCGTCAATACCTACCGCTACCGCATCTTCGAAAAACTCTCGATCAGCAGCGATGTGGAGCTGGCGCTGTTAGCGGTGCGCCATGGCATGATCGATGCCTCCAGCTGAAACCGGCGCGGCTTTCGATCCAAGCGCTTTTCTTGCGACCTGTAGTGCTCGCCCCGGTGTCTACCGCATGTTCGATGCGGGCGCCAAGCTGCTCTACGTCGGTAAAGCGAAAAACCTGAAAAAGCGCCTGGCCAGCTACTTTCGAAAGACTGGCCAGGCGCCGAAAACCGCTGCCCTGGTCGGCAAGATCGCCCAGATCGAAACCACCATCACCGCCAACGAAACCGAGGCGCTGCTGCTCGAGCAGACGCTGATCAAGGAGTGGCGGCCGCCGTACAACATCCTGTTGCGCGACGACAAATCCTACCCCTATGTATTTTTGTCGGATGATCAATATCCGCGGCTGAGCATTCACCGTGGTGCAAAGAAACCCAAGGGGCGATATTTCGGGCCTTATCCCAGCGCCGGCGCTATTCGCGAGAGTCTCAATCTGTTGCAAAAGGCGTTTCTGGTCCGGCAGTGCGAAGACAGCTTCTACAGAAATCGCACCCGGCCTTGCCTGCAATATCAGATCAAGCGCTGTAAGGGGCCGTGCGTCGGCCTGGTCGAACCGGCGGAATACGCCGAGGACGTGCGTCACTCGGTGATGTTTCTCGAGGGGCGCAGCAACGCCCTGAGCGACGAGCTGTCCAGTGCCATGCAGAAAGCCGCGGGTGAGCTCGATTTCGAGCGTGCTGCCGAGTTGCGTGACCAGATTGCCCTGGTGCGGCGCGTTCAGGATCAGCAAAGCATGGAGGGCGGCACCGGCGATGTCGATGTGGTCGCTGCCATGGTCACGCCGGGCGGCGCCTGCGTGCATTTGATCAGCGTGCGTGGCGGTCGGGTGTTGGGCAGCAAGAATTTCTTTCCCCAGGTGGCGATCGAGGAAGACAGCAGTGAAGTGCTTCTGGCCTTCCTCGCCCAGTATTACCTGGGTAACGAGGAGCGCGATCTGCCGAGCGAACTGATCGTCAACGTCCAGCATGCGGACTTCCCCACGCTGATCGCCGCCATTGATGAAGTGCGTGGTCGCGAACTGGAGATCAGTTATCGGGTGCGCGGTAATCGTGCGCGCTGGCAGCAGCTGGCGGTGACCAACGCCGAGCAGGCGCTCAGTGCACGACTGGCCAATCGGCAGCATGTGGCGGCGCGCTTCGAAGCCCTGGCTGAGGCTTTGAAGCTGGATGAGGTACCGCAGCGCCTGGAGTGCTTCGATATCAGTCATACCAGCGGCGAAGCGACGGTCGCCTCCTGCGTGGTGTTTGGCCCGGAGGGGGCGCTGAAATCCGACTATCGCCGTTACAACATCGAAGGCGTTACCGGTGGCGACGACTATGCCGCGATGCACCAGGCGCTGACGCGGCGGTTCAGCAAAATCAAGGATGGTGAGGGCAAGTTGCCGGATATCCTGTTGGTCGACGGCGGTAAGGGGCAACTGGCCATGGCTCGCAACGTGCTCGAAGAGCTGGCGGTGCCCGAGTTGATCCTGCTTGGCGTGGCCAAGGGCACAACCCGCAAGCCCGGGCTGGAAACCCTGTATCTGAATGACGCCGATCATGAATTCACGTTGCCGGGGCACTCGCCGGCGTTGCATCTGATCCAGCAGATACGCGACGAGTCGCACCGCTTCGCCATTACCGGGCACCGCGCGCGTCGCGGCAAGGCGCGGCGTACTTCGACCCTGGAGGATGTCGCCGGGGTCGGGCCGAAACGGCGGCGTGAATTGCTCAACCACTTTGGTGGTCTACAGGAGTTGACCCGCGCCAGCGTCGAGGAAATCGGCAAGGCGCCAGGGATCAGTAAAAAGCTTGCCGAGCTGATTTATGCAGCCCTGCACAGCGAGTAGAATGCCGAATCACTTAGCCGCCAAGTCCCCTTGATGAATATCCCCAATTTACTCACCGTGCTCCGCGTAGCGCTGATTCCGGTCTTTATTCTGCTGTTCTACCTGCCGTTCAGCTGGAGCTACTGGGCCGCCAGTGCGGTATTCGCTATTGCCGCCGCCACCGACTGGCTGGATGGCTACCTGGCGCGGCGCTGGGAGCAGAGCACGCCTTTTGGCGCCTTTCTCGATCCGGTCGCGGATAAGCTGATGGTGGCGGTCGCTCTGGTGCTGCTGGTAGCGGAGCACGGCAACCTGTGGCTGACGCTGCCGGCGGCTATCATCATCGGCCGCGAAATCGTGGTCTCGGCGCTGCGCGAATGGATGGCAGAGTTGGGTGCGCGGGCGCAGGTCGCGGTGTCCAACCTGGGCAAATGGAAGACCGCGGCGCAAATGGTCGCCCTCATGATGCTGCTGGCCAATCCACCGACATTTACCCTCTGGGTGATAGTCGGCTATGTGTTGTTGATTATTGCCGCAGTGCTGACCCTGTGGTCGATGGTGCATTACCTGATGGCCGCCTGGCCGCACCTGCGTACCACTGCGGAAAAGAAATAAGCTTTTTTGAATCAAGGGCTTGACGGGGCGTTTTGAAGCTATAGAATGGCGCCCGTCAACACGACAAGCGGGAATAGCTCAGTTGGTAGAGCACGACCTTGCCAAGGTCGGGGTCGCGAGTTCGAGTCTCGTTTCCCGCTCCAATTTCAACGGGCCGTCCAGAACGGCCCGTTTAGTTTCAAAGATTTAGTTTTCGGCTGAGTAGCAGAGTGGTTATGCACCGGATTGCAAATCCGTGAACGCCGGTTCGATTCCGACCTCAGCCTCCAATTAGAAAAGCCTCGTAGATCGATGATTTACGAGGCTTTTTTGTTGAGAGCTGGACGCCTTGCGAGACCTGCCAAGGCTGTATATAGTCCAGACCTTGTTCAAACGCTCTACCGCCCGAATGGCGAAATCGGTAGACGCAAGGGACTTAAAATCCCTCGGGGGTAACCCCGTGCCGGTTCGATTCCGGCTTCGGGCACCATTGATACAATTTCAGGTATTCCCTTATCAACCTGAAACTTACTAAAACCGGTCCTTTGGCCGGTTTTTTTGTGGGTGCGCCCGGCATGGCGCCTAGCCCCGTGACTGGCGCGGTTCGCTTCACTGTGGTGGTGCGCTGGATGACCTGGAGTGCTCTACACAACCTGCAAGTGGGCGCCGGGTGCCCATGGCCTCGCGGCCGCCGACTTGGGGGCGCGTGAAAATAGTATTGGCCGAAACAACCACTCGAAAAGCGCGATGGCTTCGGGCGCTACGCTGACGAAATGAACGCCCTGTCGTTATGCTATGAGCTAGTGTGAACCTATGGGTGGCTCATGCGCCGATCGTCATTGCGGAGGGCATCGTTATGGGTACCGCTACACCTTCTCTGACGTTGGAGACGCTGCTCCGATTCAGTCCGTTCGACTTTCTCAGCCCGCAATACCGCCAACAAGTGCTCGATAGCGTGCAACTGGTGCAGCGCAAAGCCGGAACCCCGCTGTTCAAGCGCGGGGAGAAATCCACGGCGTTGTACTACCTGTTGGAAGGTAAGGTCGGGGTGGGTGAAGAGGGCGCACGCAAGTCGATGCTGGCGGGCAGCCCGCAAGCCTGCAATGCGCTCAACGAGGCGCAACCCCATGTGCAGTCGGTGGTGGCGTTCAGCGATGTCAGCCTGTTCGCGGTGGATCGCGGTCTGCTGGAGCGGTTGCTGAGCTGGAGCCAGACTGCCGATTACGGCGTGGTGAGCCTCGATACCCAAGTCGACGACCAGCACGATGACGAAGACTGGCTGGGCAAATTATTGAGCTCGCCGTTGTTCGGCCGATTGCCGCCGTCGCATCTGCATACCTTGCTGGCGCGCTTCGAGGATATCGAGGTGGCGGCGGGCGAAGCCGTTGTGCGCTACGGCGAGCCGGGTGAGCATTTTTTCGTGCTCAAAAGCGGCCGGGCGGCGGTGACGCTGCCTTCGGCCTACCAGCAGGAGCCGCAGCAGATTCTGCAGGTCGGGGATTTTTTCGGTGAGGAGGCGCTGGTCAGCGGTGCCGTGCGTTCGGCTACCGTGACCATGCTCGAAGATGGGGTGTTAGCGCGTCTAGACCGTGAGCTGTTCGTCGAACTGGTGCACCCGACGCTGATTCCTCAGGCCACTACGGAGCAGCTGAAGCAGATGGTCGCGCGCGACCAGCGACAGCTGCTATTGCTGGATGTGCGTCTGTCCGTGGAGTACCGCATCAGCCATCAGCCCGGCAGCATCAGCCTGCCGGTCGCCAATCTGCGTGGTCAGGCCGAAACCCTGGATCGCGATACCCTCTATGCGGTGACCGCGGAAGGTGGCATTCGCAGTGAGCTGGCGGTGCATTTGCTCAATCAGTTGGGGTTCGAGGCCTATCTGCTCAAGGATCCGCCACAGGAGCCGAATGCCGCCTGAATGCCGCCGGGTCAGGTGAAGCTGTAGATATCCATCGCCAGTGCGCCGAGGCTGAAGCCGCTGTGTTCGACCTTAAAACGGCCGCCAGCGGCGCGGGCGAAGAATAGCGGCAGCAGATGTTCCTCGGTCGGGTGGCTGCGTACGGCGTGAGGTGCCTGGCGGCGGTAATCGTGCAGGGCGCTCTCATCGTCGCTCGCCAGCTTGTCGACCGTCCAATCGCGAAACGCTTGCGCCCAGGGCGCGATAACCTCGGGGCCTGCCTGCCAATCAAGTTGGCCCAGGTTGTGGGTGATGCTGCCCGAGCCGATCAGCAGTATGTTCTGTTCGCGCAGGGGCGCCAGGGCACGGCCGATGCGGCTTTGCAGGGCCGGCCCGAAATGGCTGGGTAAGGATATCTGTACAACCGGAATATCGGCCTGCGGGTAGAGCAGCGATAACGGCACCCAGGCGCCATGATCCAGTGGCCGCTCATGGTCGAGTTGCGCGGCCAGGCCGGCGTCGTCGAGCAAATTGACGATGCGCGCGGCCAGGGCGGGTTCGCCAGGTGCGGGGTAGCTAAGCGCGTACAGGGCGGCGGGAAATCCATGGAAATCATGCCAGGTGCCTGGCCGGGCGGCGGCGCCAACGCGCAAATCGGCGCTTTCCCAATGGGCGGACACCAGCACTATGGCGCTAGGCTTCGGCCACTCGGCAGCCAGGCGGGCGAGGGCGGGGCCACTGGCCTGGGGATCGAGGGCCAGCATGGGCGAACCGTGAGAGATGAAGAGGCTGGGCAACATGGCTGGCTCCTTAACGATTGCCCCTATGTTCCATCTGCTAATGCGAATATAAAAGCGTAAATATACTGAGATTAATATCGGATATTTCGATGTTTATCTGCATTTAAGTGGCCGGCATGATTGGCTTCTCAGGAAGGTTTCAGTCAGCATCGACGGCTTGGCTATCGATAGGGGGTGTTATGCAGGCGGAGTTTTGGCAAGCGCGTTGGGCGCGCGGTGAGATCGGCTTCCATCTGCCGGAGGTCAATCCCAGTCTGCAGCGGCATTGGCCGTCCTTGGCGCTGCCGAGTCAGGCGCGGGTGCTGCTGCCGTTGTGTGGCAAAAGCCTGGATATCGCCTGGTTGGCTTCCCTGGGGCATCGGGTGGTGGGCGTCGAGTTGGCGCAGGAGGCGGTCGAGGCGTTTTTCCTCGAACATGAGTTACAACCGCAGATCAGCCAGGAGGGCGCATTTGTGGTTTATCGCGCGGGGGCGGTGGAAATTTACTGTGGCGACTTTTTTGCCCTGACGGCGCAGCAGCTCGGCGACTGCCAGGCGTTTTACGACCGCGCCGCGCTGATTGCGCTGCCGGATGAAATGCGCCCGCGCTATGTCGCACATCTTTCGGCCATCCTGCCGGTTGCCGATCAAGGCTTGCTGGTTACTCTGGATTACGAACAGGCGCAGATGCAGGGCCCGCCGTTCGCCGTGAGCGATGGCGAGGTGCAGCAATTGTTTGCCGGCGGGTGGCGGATCGAAGCGCTTGAGTGTGGCGACGCGCTGGATGAGAAATTCCGCCAGCGTGGCCTGCAGCGTCTGGACGAGCGGGTGTACCGGTTGCGCAGAGCTTGAACCTGGGGTGCCGGTCGGCTCGGGCCTGGTCTCGCGGATTTCCGATTCGTCAGGCGGCTTGCGTCCGAGAGCGCCAATGAGGCTGCAAAAAAAATGGCGACCTTCGAGGTCGCCATTTTTGTTTATCGCCCTTAGCTCAGGCGGCGTAACGCTTCGATACGATCTTCGAGCGGCGGGTGAGTCATGAACAGCCCGGCCAGGCCATGTTTCAGGCCGCCATTGATGCCAAAGGCATTGAGGCTGTCAGGCATCTGTACCGGTACGCCTTGTTCGGCTCGCAGGCGTTGCAAGGCTGCGATCATGGCCGTCGGGCCAGCCAGGCGTGCGCCGGCTTCGTCAGCCCTGAATTCGCGCTTGCGCGAGAACCACATGACGATGATGCTGGCCAGGACCCCGAGCACCAGCTCGGCGAAGATGGTCGCCAGGTAGTAGCCGATTCCGTGGCTGCCTTCGTTCTTCAATACCGCCTTGTCGATGAAATTACCGAAGATCCGCGCGAAGAACATCACGAAGGTGTTCACCACGCCCTGGATCAGCGCCAGCGTCACCATGTCGCCGTTGGCCACGTGGCCGATTTCATGGGCCAGCACGGCTTTCACTTCATCGGGCGAGAAGCGCTCCAGCAGGCCCTGGCTGACCGCGACCAGGGCATCGTTCTTGTTCCAGCCGGTGGCGAAGGCATTGGATTCGTAAGCGGGGAAGATACCGACTTCCGGCATCTTGATCCCGGCCTCGCGAGACAGCTGCTCGACGGTCTGCAACAGCCACTGCTCGTGGCGGGTGCGCGGCTGGGTGATGATCTGGGTTCCGGTGCTCATCTTCGCCATCCATTTGGAGATGAACAGCGAAATCAGCGAGCCGGCGAAACCGAATACCGCGCAGAAAATCAGCAAGCTGCTGTAGTTCTGGCCGGTGTATCGATCGACTCCCAACAGCTTAAGGGTAATGCTGGCAATCAGCAGCACGGCCAGGTTGGTAGCCAGGAACAGCAAGATACGCATTATCGAGTCCTCATGGGAAAGTCTTACTGGATGCCGGCTATATAGGGCCAAGCCCGTGGCTATTCAATCGAGTGACTATTTCAAACTGTGTCGCTGGCCCGATCTAGAGCGCTTTCGAAGAGCAGGCGAGTCAGCCGGGCGATGCGCTCGCCATGTCGTTGCGCCAAGGCTTCGCGTAGCTGAAAGGCCAGGGTGGCGTGCACCCGGCGTACGCTGGGCGGCAAGCTCTCGCCTTCGCGCAAGGCATGGGGCACGCCACGGCTCAAGCGCAGAAAGCCCTTTTCGCTGAGCACCGCTTGATCGAGGGCGTCGTAGCCGATGGTCGACTCGAAGCGCAGGTAACCTTCCTCGGCCAGCCATAACAAGGCGCCCAGGCAGCTCTGATGGCGCGGCGTGGGCAGGCCGAACTCGTCGGGCTCCTCGCGGCCGATCAGGTCCTCGACGTACAGCGCCATCTTGCGCGGAAATACCTGGTAAAGGGTTAGCAGGCCGGCGGCCGCATCTTTGTAGAAGTCGTCGATCTGTAGGTCCATTAGAACTTGGCAATCATCGAGGTGGGCAGGAACGGCAGTATGCGGCCGATAATCGCCCAGGGCCAACTGGGCACATAGGCGCTGCTATGGCGTTTGTCGATATGTTTGGCGAGTAGCGCGGCGCCGCGCTCGACGTCGATCAGAAACGGACGCCTGGCCATGTCGCGGTTCAGTGGTGTATCGATAAAACCGGGAAGCAATAGGGTGGTGTCGATATTTTTGCCCATCAGCTCGGCGCGGGTGGCTTCCATGTAGCTGATCAACCCGGCCTTGCTCGCCGAATAGCCGGCGGTATGCGGCAGGCCCCGTTTACCGGCCACAGAGGCGATGGCCACCAGATGGCCGTGGCCTTGCCGGCGAAACAGCGCGCAGGCCGCATCCAGGCAGGCGATGCTGCCGATCAGATTGGTTTCCAGGGTCACGCGGACGCGTTTGAAGTGCCCGCCACCGGCTTTGCCGGTCAAGGCGATACCAGCGTTGGCAATGACCCCGTCGAGCCCGCCCAGGGCGTTCGCTGCAAGGCCGACGGCATCGTGGCAAGCGTCGTAGTCGGTGATGTCGAGCGGCAGGACAATCGCCTTGCGGCCGAAGCGCGCCTGCAGTTCAGCTGCCAGCAGATGCAGGCTGTCGGCGCGTCGCGCGGCCAGGGCCAGATCGTAGCCTTTGCCGGCCAACTCGCGGGCAAGCGCGGCACCGATGCCGGAGCTGGCCCCGGTCAGCAGGTAGCGTTTGCCCTGGGCCATAACGGTTTCCAACTATTGTTGGTAGGACTTGAGGAAGTTGCCGATGCGGCCAATGGCCTGTTCCAGTTCGTCCACCCGCGGCAGCGTCACCACACGGAAATGGTCGGGCCAGGGCCAGTTAAAGGCCGTGCCTTGCACGATCAGCAGCTTTTCCGAAAGCAGCAGATCGAGGACGAATTTCTCATCGTTATGAATTGGACAGACCTTGGGGTCGATTTTCGGGAATGCATACAGCGCGCCCATCGGTTTGACGCAACTGATCCCGGGAATATCGTTGAGCAGCTCCCAGGTGCGGTTGCGCTGCTCCAGTAGACGGCCGTTGGGCAACACCAGGTCGTTGATGCTCTGGTAGCCGCCGAGGGCGGTCTGGATCGCATGCTGGCTCGGAACGTTGGCGCACAGGCGCATGTTGGCGAGGATGTCGATGCCTTCGATATAGCTCTGAGCGCGATGCTTGGGGCCGGAAATCACCACCCAGCCGGAGCGAAAGCCGGCGACCCGGTAGGATTTCGACAGGCCGTTAAATGTCAGGCAGAGCAGGTCTGGCGCCAGGGAAGCGGTCGAGATGTGCTGGGCTTCGTCATACAGGATCTTGTCGTAGATCTCATCCGAGAACAGGACCAGGTTGTGCTGGCGCGCCACTTCGACGATATCCATCAGCACTTCGCGCGAATACACCGCGCCGGTCGGGTTGTTCGGATTGATCAGCACCAGGGCCTTGGTGTTGGGCGTGATCTTGGCCTTGATGTCGGCGATATCCGGGAACCAGCCAGCCTGTTCGTCGCACAGGTAATGCACGGGTTTGCCGCCGGACAAGGCTACGGCGGCTGTCCACAGCGGGTAATCCGGCGCCGGGATCAACACTTCGTCGCCGTTATTGAGCAGCGCCTGCATGGCCATCACGATCAGCTCGGAGACGCCGTTACCGAGGTAGATGTCCTCGATGCCGACGCCTTCGACCTGCTTCTGCTGGTAGTACTGCATCACCGCCTTGCGCGCACTGAACAGGCCTTTGGAGTCGCTGTAACCCTGGGCGGTCGGCAGGTTACGGATCACGTCCTGGAGGATTTCCTCGGGCGCCTCGAAACCGAACGGCGCCGGATTGCCGATATTCAGCTTGAGGATGCGGTGGCCTTCCTCTTCCAGGCGCTTGGCGTGCTTGAGCACCGGCCCGCGAATGTCGTAGCAGACGTTGGCGAGCTTGTTCGATTTGCTGAACTGCATGTAAGTGATCCCGATATGAGGAAATACCGCGTAACAACCACGGTTTGCCGGATAGACCGTAAAAAAACTCGCGGGCAGCGGACGAGGGCGCTACACGGAGGAGGCATCAAGCGCCAGGAAACGCGCCGTACGAGCCTCGCGCCATGATAATGGCCGGGGCCGATTTCATCGTCGCATCGCCATATGCCCTGGTTTTTTTGCGGCCTGCCAAGCCTTGGCAGGGTGTAACGCCGGTGACAGACTGGGGTCGAATCATACGTGTCGCTCCGATCTTGGCAAAGGTACTGGTCGGGCTTTTTTTTATGGCGTGCCCTCCAGGGCCGCCACCCTGCGGGCCGCCGCTGCGCGGCGTTAAAAATCGCTCTTGGCGATATTTTCTCTATTGAGGATTCTGTTCATGGACAAGCTGGAAAAACCCCTGGACGCATGGCGCGAAGAACTTTCCGATGAGCAGTTCCACGTGTGCCGACTGGGCGGTACCGAGCGTGCGTTCACTGGCCAGTATCACGACAGTAAAGTGCCTGGCATCTACCACTGTGCTTGTTGTGGCGCCGGTTTGTTCGACTCGGACGCGAAGTTCGACTCGGGCAGCGGCTGGCCCAGCTATTTTCAGCCGGTGAGCAAGGAGGCGATCAGCAACCTGGACGACTTCAGCCATGGCATGCACCGTATCGAGGTCAAATGCGCGAAGTGCGATGCCCACCTCGGCCATGTGTTTCCCGATGGCCCCGCGCCAACCGGCCTGCGCTACTGCATCAACTCCGCATCGCTGAAGCTGATTCCCAAAGCTGAAGCCTGATATTGAGGGCCGATGGCTGGCGTAGCGTGCCTGCCATCGGCCCGTCTGATAGGGCGAAATCACCACGGGTTATTTCCGGTAATTAAGTTGTGTGCAATTTAATTGCTCGCTATTTTGTTCCTCTTCATTCTTCGGCACGGGCAATTCCTCATGAGTAACGAACTTCTCAGCATTCCTTGCACCACCATCAAAGGCGAGCAGAAGACCCTGGCCGATTTCGGCGGCAAGGTCACGCTGGTGGTCAATACCGCCAGCAAGTGCGGTTTTACCCCGCAATACAAGGGGCTCGAGGCGCTGTGGCAGCAATACAAGGACCAGGGGCTGGTGGTGCTGGGCTTCCCCTGCAACCAGTTCGGCAAGCAGGAGCCAGGCAACGAAGGCGCAATCAGCGAATTCTGCGAGCTGAATTTCGGGGTCAGTTTTCCGCTGTTCAAGAAGATCGACGTCAACGGCAGCGATGCCCATCCTTTGTTCGTCAACCTGAAGAAGCGTGCGCCGGGCCTGCTGGGTAGTCAGGGCGTGAAGTGGAACTTCACCAAGTTCCTGGTCAGTGCCGATGGCCAGGTGGTCAAACGCTTTGCGCCGACCACCAAGCCCGAAGACCTCAGCGCCGAGATCGAAGCGCTGCTGCAATGAACCCGTCGCCGTCCGAACTGGAGCTTGAACTGCAGCTGGACAACCAGCTGTGCTTCAAGCTGTATGCGGCTTCAAGGGCGGTGATTCGTGGCTACAAGCCGATGCTTGATCAGCTGGGGCTGACCTACCCGCAGTATCTGGTGATGCTGGTGCTCTGGGAATGGCAAGGGGCACCGCCTGGGCAACCCACGGTGAAAGCATTGGGCGCGCGGCTGTCGCTCGATTCGGGAACCCTGACGCCGTTGCTCAAACGCCTGGATCAGTTGGGGCTGCTCGTGCGCAAACGCTCGAGCGGCGACGAACGCGAAGTGCACCTGGCGCTGACTGATGCCGGGCAGGCCCTGCGCGCGCAGGTGTTGCCGCTGAAGCGGCAATTGCTCTGCGAGCAGGGCGTCGATCTGGACGAGTTGGTTGAATTGCGTGATCGCCTGGGGCAATTGCTCGAGCGCTTTACGATTCGGCGTTAGCCGGCAGCCACTGGTCGAGCAGGGTGGCCAGCTCTTCGCGGCGGAAGGGTTTGGCCAGGTAGTCATTCATCCCGGCGGCGCGGCAACGCTCGCGCTCGTCCGCCAGGGCATTGGCGGTCAAGGCAATGATCGGCAGGTTTTGATATTGCTGGTTGCGGCGGATGCGGCGCGAGGCTTCGTAGCCGTCCATGACCGGCATATTGCAATCCATCAGCACCAGGTCGACGGTATGCCGCTCGAGTTGCTTCAGGGCTTCGGCACCGTGATTGGCGATCAGCACTTCGCAGCCGAGCTTGACCAGCATGCCTTTGGCGACCAGTTGATTGACCGGGTTGTCCTCGACGAGCAGTACCCGTGCCAGATTTCTGATGTGCTGCTCGTGCAGCGCCGGCGATGGCGGGTGCTCCTCGGGCAGTTGCAGGCCGCGGCGTAGCGCTTGCAGCAGGGTTTTGCGCGACAGCGGCCGGGCCAGTTGTTCGAACGGGGCCAAGGCGTCGGCTCGATCGCCTGGCAGAAAATCGGCATGCGCACCGACCAGTAGAATGGCGCCGGAGTAGCCAACGCGCAGCTCGTCCAATTGCTCGGTGCTATCGCTGATAAGCAGGTCGGCGTGCAGCTCATCGGCAGGGTCAAAACGGTCGAGTCGCCGATAGTCGAGCCCCCAGTAAGGCAGCAGCCTGCCCAACAGCTCGCTCAATCCGGAATCCTCGGCGCTGAGTACGACGATGCGCCCCTTCAGCTTTGGCGCCGGGTTCGCCGGGGTATGGCCCGGTAATGGCAATGCGGCGCAGAACTCGCTGCCGGCGTCCTGGTGCGACGACAGGCTGAGTTGCCCATCCATGGCTTCGCACAGGCGGCGGGTCAGGGCCAGGCCCAGGCCGGTGCCGCCGAATTGCCGGGTAATGTCCACGCCAGCTTGGGCAAAGGGCTGGAAGATGCGCGCCTGGGCCTCATCGGCGATGCCGATGCCGGTGTCGCGGACGATAATCCGGGCGCCATTGGGGCTGCTTTCGACCCGTACATCGACCCGCCCGGAGCGGGTGAATTTCAACGCATTGGACAGCAGGTTGCTGACGATCTGACGTACCCGGGTCGGGTCGCCGAGCACTTGCGTGGGCAACTGCGGGTCGATCAGGCACGTGAGTTCGACGTCGGACGCGGTATTTTGCGAAAGCAGGCTGGCCGTTTCCTCGACCAGGGTGCCGAGGTCGAAGGGGATGCTCTCCAGCACCAGCTGGCCGGCTTCGTATTTCGACAGGTCGAGGATATCGTTCAGTAACTCGACGAGGATCTTTCCCGAGTCGTGGGCGATCGACAGCTGCTGGCGTTGCTCGCCATCCAGGGCGCTGTCCAGGGCCAGCGACAGCATGCCGAGCAGACCATTGAGCGGTGTGCGGATCTCGTGGCTCATATTGGCGAGAAACGCCGAGCGTGCCTGGGCGGTATCGAGGGCGTCGCGGCGGGCTTTCTCGAGGGCCTTGTTGGATTCGATCAGCCTGGCATTGGTGGATTTCAGTTCATTGGTGCGCGCCGATACGATGTTTTCCAGCTCGCCGAGGTACTGCGTCAGGCGGTTTTCGGCATCGCGTCTGTGTTCGATTTCGGTGGTGATGCTCGACAGCTGCTGGTTCGCCACGTTGACCAGAATGCCGATCTCGTCGCGCTCATGCCCGGGCGGGCAAGGCAACTTGCTATGGTCCGGGGTGCGCAGGTCGCGCTCGCTGAGGGCGCGAATCACCGTGGTCAGCGGCTTGGTCAGCATGAAATAGAACAGCACCAGGAGAATCAGCGACAGCGCCAGGGTGCGGGCGAAGCCGGTCAGCAGGGTGAGCATCGAACGACGCAGAAAGTGGCTGCCGAAGGCGAAGGTATCGACTTCCAGGCGCAGTTCGCCCAGCGCCTCGCCAGGTGCGTGACTGACGAACAGGGCGGTTTCGAAATGCCGGCGCTTGCCGAACAGGAAGTCGCTGAACACCCGGTAAGGGCTTTCCATCGGCGGCCGGCTGACACTGGCGAGCATCAATTCGCTGTTGTCGATGATCTGCGCGCTGATCACCGCGGGCGAGCGCAGCAGGCCCAGCACCAGCTCCTGCGCCAGCTCGCTGTCTATGTTGTAGGCGATGCGAGCCGCCGGATTATGGCTGATGGCGATCAGCGCATGAATCTCGCGGTCGATGGAGGCGTCTTCACTGGCATAATCGACACCCACTTGGATCAAGCTGAGCACGGTGCCGAGGATAAACGCTACCAGAACCGTCAAACCTGCCTGTTTGAACGACAGGCGTTGGGTGAGCGCGATATCCATAGATGAGAAACTTCCCGTATTCGTTTGCCTGCCAAGCATAGCCGATCTGTTTTATCAGTTGGCATAGGCCGTCACACCCCAGGAGTTAACCGTGGATGAGCGTCTGAACAATTTCCTGGTGCGCGCAGAGAATCTACTGGCGCGCATCGAACCCTTGCTGCCGGCATCGCCTGTCGCGATCGACTGGCAGCAGAGCCTGGCGGCACGCTGGCGCCGTGAAGGGCGCGGCGGTTATTTGCAGGCGCTGCAGGTAACGCTGGACATGGGGTTGGGCGACCTGATCGGGGTAGATGCCCAGCGCGAACAGCTGGCGCGCAATACCCGGCAGTTCGTCCGGGGCTTGCCGGCCAACCATGCCTTGCTTTGGGGCGCGCGCGGCACCGGCAAGTCGTCGCTGGTCAGGGCGTTGTTGGCGGAGTATGCCGATCAGGGTTTACGCCTGATCGAGATCGAGCGCGATCACCTGGCGGATCTGCCGCGGGTGGTCGAGCAGTTGAGCGAGCTGCCGCAGCGCTTCGTGCTGTTTTGCGACGACCTGTCGTTCGAGGCGGGCGAGGGCGACTACAGGATGCTAAAGACCGTGTTGGACGGCTCCCTGGAGCGGGCACCGGACAACGTGCTGCTGTATGCCACCTCGAATCGGCGGCACCTGCTGCCTGAAAAACAGAGCGACAACGAGCACTGGCAGATGATCGACGGCGAGTTGCATCCGAACGAGGCGGTAGAGGACAAGATCGCGCTCTCGGATCGCTTCGGCTTGTGGTTGTCCTTCTATCCCTTCACCCAGGATCATTTTCTCGCGGTGGTACGCCACTGGGTCGGCGTGCAGGCCGAAGCCGCCGGGCTGGTATGGCAATGGAACGAAGACCTGGAAAAGGCCGCGATCCGCTTTGCCCTGGCGCGCGGCAACCGTAACGGCCGTTGCGCCTACCAGTTTGCCCGGCAATGGGTCGGTATCGAGCTGTTGGCGCAGCAGGACTGATCGCCGGGCGCCGTTCAGCCGCGCATTTTGGCCGCTACGGCCTGCTCCTTCGGTAATACCGCCTGCACCGAGGGGCGCGCCAGGATGCGTTCGAACAGTGCGCTCAGTCCCGGCCAGCGCTGAGCGTCGAGAGTTTCGCCCGCGTGCCCGAGGTTGATGATCTGGCAGGCGAATGCAAGATCGGCGAGCGTCAGCTCGTCACCGACGAAATATTGGGCATCGCCCAGCGTCGCTTCCAGGTAGTCGAAGTGAGGTGGCAGTTTCTCGGTCAGTGCCTGCTGTACCGCCTGCTCGTCGCAGCTCTGGCCAAAGCTGGGTTTCAACAGGCGATTGCGGAATACGGTAAAGGTGGTCAGCGGCGCCAGCTCGTAGTCTGCGTATTTTTCCAGCCAGCGAACCTGTGCCCGTTGTTCGGCGCTGCGTCCGAGTAGCGGGGCGAGATTCTCGTGTTTTTCCTCCAGGTACTGACAGATCACGCTGGAGTCGGCCAGGCTGAAATCGCCGTCTTTGATTGCCGGGATGCGCCCTAGCGGGTTGAGTGTGCGGTACCAGTCGGGTTGCTTGCCGAACGGCAGCACGACTTCCAGTTGGTAGGGCAAGTCTTTTTCATGGAGAAACAGGCGTACTTTGCGCACGAATGGCGAAAGCGGGGCGCCATAAACGACCAGGCTCATGAGGGCTCCTTCGAGGGCAGGGTTTGGAAATCTCGATCGATTCGATCGCCGGCGCTGGCCAGCGGTTGGCCGGCGCCGAAGGTGTGACCGCGCGCAGGGCGATTAGTCGTAGATGTTCTTCTTTTTCCAGTCTTCTTCGCTTTCGAGCGAGTTCAAGCCCTGGTTCAGCTCGCTATTTTCGTCAGGCGTCGGCTGGCTCTTGTCCAGGACCATGGCATTGGCGCGGGCCAGTTGCTGGGAGAGTTTCTGTATTTCGCTTTGATAGCGCGCCGGGTCGGGTTGCTTGCGCAGGTATTGCACGCCGCGCTCGAAGGCCAGGCGTGCCTGGCCGGGCTGTTGTTGCTGCAGCGCCTGTTGGCCAAGGTTGCCAAAGAACTCGATATGCAGTTTGACCAGCAGGTGCTGGATTTCCTTGACCCAATGCTGGGCTTCCTTCCCGGGCAGCACGCCATCGCGGGCGGCGCGGGTGATCTGTCCGTGCAGGTTTTCCAGTTGGAAGCGCACTTCCTTGGCTTTGGCTTCGTTGAGGATGTTCTGTGGCTGGTTGGCGACGGAAATGGATTCACCCATCGCGATCAGGCGTCTCAGGGTTTCTATGCGGGCATGGAGTTGCTCGTTCTTTTTATCCAGCGGCAACAGGGATTCGGCGAAGTGCAGCTGCAGGCGGGTCAGCAGAAGTTTCAGCTGCGGCGCCATCAATTGCCCTGGCATGCCCTCGGAAACATCCTGGCAGCGACGAATACGATCGAGCAGGTCGGCTTTGCGGCGCGCCTTTTCGAGCTTGTTGTTTTCGACCAGGTTATTGATATAGGCGATGGCGATCAGCATGATGATGCCGCCTACTACTAACAGCGTAATCACGAGTGGGGACATCGTGTTGTCTCTCTGGCGCTGGTTTTGTTCCTGAGTGTAGTGCCTTAGCTTTGAAGCCGATAGAGCAGCCTTATATATTGCTCTGAAGTCATTGATTTTGAAAAATATTTACACAGAGGTTGACGAGTCCCGCAAGGCTCCATAGAATGCGCGCCACTTCTAGCGCAACACCATTAGGTGTAGTGTGTGAAGCCGGAAAAGTTGGTAATGTCTTCCGGGCTGCGTCCCCTTCGTCTAGTGGCCTAGGACACCGCCCTTTCACGGCGGTAACAGGGGT
>CBIHLF010000024.1:0-83922 GCA_966210435.1 uncultured Pseudomonas sp.
ACGAAGGCGGCGCCATCGCTGGTGAGGACCACGTTGTTGCCGTCGAGTGCGTAGTAGCCATCGGCGTTGCTGCCCGGGGTGAAGTCGACCGCAGGCGTGCCGTCTTCTTCATCGGAAGCGGTGAAGGTCGCCACGACATCCCCAGTTGCTGCGCTGTTTTCCAACAGGGCTGGAGCGGCAGTAACGGTGATGACGGGGGCATCGTTCTGTGCGGTGACAGACGGAGTATCACTGTCACTGGCGGTGAGGCTGCCGCTGTCGGTCGCGGTCAGGTCCACGGCCGGCAAGGTCCCGCCGGCTTGCACGAAGGCGGCGCCGTCGCTGGTGAGGACCACGGTGTTGCCGTCGAGGGCGTAGTAGCCATCGGCATTGCTGCCCGGGGTGAAGTCGACCGCCGGGGTGCCGTCTTCTTCATCGGAGGCGGTGAAGGTCGCGACGACATCGCCCACCGCGGCGCTGTTTTCCAGCAGGGCTGGGGCGGCGGTGACGGTGATAACGGGGGCGTCGTTAGTTGCCGTTACTGTGCCGTTGATGGTTGCAGTACTGGTCGATACACCATCGCTGATGGTGTATGCAAAGCTCACCGCCCCGTTGTAGTTGGCTGAGGGGGTGAATACCAGTTGGCCGTTGGTCAGGGTCACCGAGCCATTGCTGACATTGACTGAAATCCCTTCGGCAATCGGTTGTCCATCGACTGCGCTGATAGTCAGGCTATCGCCGTTCGGGTCGGTATCGTTGCTCAGCACGTCAATGCTGATACTGCCGTCTTCATTCACCGTAAAGATGTCGGGGAGCGCAGTCGGTGGGGTATTGATCTGGGTGTTGGCGTTCGCATCTTCTTCAGTAGCGCCCACCTCCTGGTTGAGTCCTTCGCTGGCAAAGCCAAGACCCTGAGTCTCAAACCCAACCGTTGCTTCCAGTTGCTGCCCCGTCTCATCGAGCAATACGAAGCTGTGCCCCCCGCCAGTCGTTCCACCTGCGCCCCCGGTTGCGCCAGGGCCCGCGGCAGGCGCCTCGAGATCGACCGTGGGGTCGAAGCCTGCCGCGAGGGCTTGCTCAAGCGCGGCATCCGGCGCGCTTTGTGCGCTTTCGCTATCTGCCGAAGCCGCTTGCCAGGTGTTGTTTTCACCCAACTCGACCAGCTCGCCATTGCTCAGCTGCAGGGCGACTTCGCCACCCTGTGCGGTCATGATCTGTTCCCCTGCGAGCAAATGGTCGCCTTCGAAAATCTGTCGCTTAAAACCGTCGAGAGAGACGGCGAATACCTGACCAACAAGCGATTTAACGATGGCGACGAAGTTGCTCATACCTAAGCTCCAGGCGCAGGGCGCTCAATAGGAAACTTTAAAATAGCACCACGCTAAATATAAATTGCGTGATGGTTTATTGGCGTCAATAAATCGGCTTATTGCCGTTTGGAATTACTCTTATGCCAGGCTATTGACCATATAGTCGCAATCATAAACAATCTTCAAGAGTGATGTCACTTTGATATTTGTCGCGTTATTTTTGTGATGCGTTTCTCAATTATTGGGTGGTTTGCGCTAGTCTGCCGACGCGCGTTGCCGCAGGCAATTGGCGCCTTTTAAAGCGGCAGCAATTTCCCTTCTATATCTGTAAGGAATCCTTTCGATTATGCGTTTCCCAGCCTTACTTTCCCTGGCTGCTTTTGCCGTTTCTCTATCTGCCCAAGGGCAGACTCTTAGCGACGCCATGCAAAGTGCTCTCGAGGTTCATCCCGAGGTTCGGGCAGGGATCAATGCACGGCTGTCGGTAGAAGAGCAGATGAACGCGGCCAAAGGCGGTTATCTGCCACAGGTCGACATACTTGCCGGATACGGTCGCGAAGGCACCGACAGTCCGGGCACCCGGGCAGTTGACGGACATGACTACCGGACCCTGACTCGCGGTGAATC
Organism: uncultured Pseudomonas sp.; assembly: GCA_966210435.1. GTDB lineage: Bacteria > Pseudomonadota > Gammaproteobacteria > Pseudomonadales > Pseudomonadaceae > Aquipseudomonas. Next base: position 1,917 of record CBIHLF010000024.1, read on the forward strand.
GACTCTGCGGGTGCAGCAGATGCTGTTCGACGGCTTTGCCACCAGCAGTGAGGTGGGCCGCCAGCGCGCTACCGTCAATGCTCGTGCGTACGAGCTGATGGGCACCTCCGAGAGCACCGCCCTGACCGTCGCCCAGGTTTATCTGGAGGTGCTCAAACGCCAGGAAATGGTCCGACTGGCTCAGGACAATCTGCTCAATCACGAGCGCATCTACGACCAGATCAAATTGCGTAGCGAGCGTGGCGTGGGGCGTACGGCGGATCTCGACCAGGCGGAAGCGCGCCTGGCCCAGGCCCGCAACAACCTGATCACCGAGCGCACCAATCTGGCCGATGCCCAGGTCAACTATTTCAGTGCGGTGGGTCGTGACGCCGAAGACCTGAGCATGCCCAGCGGCCTGCCGGGCAAGCTGCCCGAGAGCATCGGGGCGGCGCGCGAAGAATTGCTGCTGAACAATCCCTACCTGAGCTCGGCCGAGGCCGATGTGCAGGCTACCGAGCAGCAGTACCAGGCGGCCAAGTCGACCTTCTACCCGCGTTTCGATGCGGAGCTGTCGCGCGGCATGGACAACAACATCGACGGCTCCGCCGGGCATAGCAACGAATGGCGAGCCATGGTGAACATGCGCTACAACCTGTTCGCTGGCGGTAGCAACAAGGCCGACCTGGAATCCAAGTCCTATCAGGTCAATCAGGCCATGGACGTTCGCAACAATGCCTTGCGGGTGCTTATCGAAGAGCTTGGCCTGGCCTGGAACGCATTGGAAAACGCGCGCCAGCAATTGCCGATCGCTCAGCAATACGTCGACCACAGCACTCGGGTACGCGAGTCCTACCAGAAACAGTTCAGTCTCGGTGACCGCACCCTGCTGGATTTGCTCGATAGCGAAAACGAGCTGTTCAGTGCCGCCCGCCGTCTTGAAGAGGTGCGCTTTACCGAACTGTTTACTCAGTACCGGATCAAGGCCACCATGGGCTCCCTGCTCAAGAGCCAGGGCGTAATCGCACCCATTGCGGCGGCGCCGCTGGACGAGGTAAGGGCCAAGGTAAGCTTGCCTGGCCTCAACTGAGCCAAGTCGAAGATGAGTAACCCCAGTGGCAGTAGATACTAGTCAGGCGCAGACCCGTAGCGACCCGCGCGATCGCTATGACGACCCATTGCTGGATAGCCTGCTGTCGCTGTGCAGCCTGCATCAGAAGTCCGTCAGTCGGGCGATGCTGACTGCTGGCTTGCCGCTGCCCGACCAGCGCCTGAGCGCCGAGCTGCTGCCCCGTGCGGCAGCCCGGGCCGGGTTGCAGGGGCGTTGGCTGCGGCGCGGTCTGAACAAGATTCCGGAACTGGCGATGCCCGCCCTGTTGTTGTTGCGCGACGGACGTAGCGCTTTGCTGCTGGGCTGGGACGAGCAGGGCCTGGCGCGGGTCATGCCCAGCGAAAGCGAAGGCGGTGAGGTGCGCGTCAGCGCTGAAGTGCTGGCCAAGGACTACAACGGTCAGGTGTTTTTCGCCCAGCCTCTGCACAAGTTCGATTTCAATCGCGAGGAGCTGATACCGCGCGCCAGCTCCTGGTTTCGCGACACGCTCAAGCGCTCGCGCTGGCTGTATATCGACGCCATCGCCGCCAGCTTGCTGATCAACCTGATTGGCCTGGCCACGCCGCTGTTCGTGATGAATGTCTACGACCGTGTTGTGCCCAACCAGGCCGAAGCCACGCTCTGGGTGCTGGCGGTCGGGATCGCCGGGGTGTTCTGCTTCGACCTGCTGCTGAAAACCCTGCGCGGACTCTGTCTGGATCTGGCAGGCAAGAAGACCGACCTGATCATTTCCGCGACGCTGTTCGAGCGCATCGTCGGCATGGCCATGAAGTTCCGTCCGGCGCGGGTCGGCAGCTTTGCGCAGAACATCCATGAATTTCAGAACCTGCGCGATTTCCTCGCTTCGTTGACCCTGGCCAGCGTTATCGATCTGCCGTTCACCTTGCTGATTCTGGCGGTGGTGGCGTTGATCGGCGGGCATCTGGTGTGGATTCCGGTTCTCGCGTTTCCGCTGGTGGCGTTGATCGGCTGGGTGCTGCAGCGTCCGCTGGCCGAGACGATGCAGCGCACCATGGCCTTGGCGGCGGAGCGCCAATCCAGTCTGATCGAGAGCCTGGCCGGATTGGATGCGGTGAAGGTGAATAACGCCGAGAGCGAGCGCCAATATATCTGGGAACAGACCATCGGCACCCTCAGCCGCCTGGAGTTGCGCGCGCGCATGCTGTCGAGCCTGGCGATGAACTCGACCATGCTCGTGCAGCAATTGGCCGGTGTGGTGGTGGTCGTGCTCGGCGTCTATCAGATCATCGCCGGCAACCTGAGCATGGGCGGGCTGATCGCCTGCTACATGCTCAGCGGTCGCGCGCTTGGGCCGTTGACGCAGATTTCCGGCCTATTGACCCGCTATCAACAGGCCAAGGTGACCCTCGACTCGGTCAATCACATGATGGAGCTGCCGCAGGAACGCCATGCAGACGAGCGTCCGCTCAAGCGCCAAACCCTGCAAGGCGCGGTGGAGTTTCGTCAGGTGGATTTCCACTACCCCGACCAGCAGCAGGCGGCTTTGCAGAAAATCAATCTGGTGATCCGGCCCGGCGAGAAGATCGGCATCATCGGCCGCAGCGGCTCCGGCAAAAGTTCCCTGGCCAAGCTGATCGTCGGCCTTTACCAGGCGGATGCCGGTAGCCTGCTGGTCGACGGCATCGACGTGCGCCAGCTCGACGTAAGCGACCTGCGCTACAGCATCGGCTATGTGCCCCAGGACATTCAGCTGTTCTCCGGTACCCTGCGCGACAACCTGGTTTCCGGGGCGCGCTGCGTGGAGGATGAACTGGTGCTGCAGGCCGCGGAATTGGCCGGCGTGCATGAATTCGCCCGTTTACATCCCAAAGGTTACGAGTTGCAGGTCGGCGAGCGCGGGCAGAACCTGTCCGGCGGCCAGCGGCAGAACGTGGCCCTGGCTCGCGCGTTGTTGCTCGATCCGCCGATTCTGCTGCTCGACGAGCCGACCAGTTCCATGGACAACACCGGCGAGGAACGGCTCAAGCAGCGCTTGTCCGCCGTGATCGGCAGCAAGACGCTGTTGCTGGTGACCCACCGTGCCTCGATGCTCAGCCTGGTCGACCGTCTGATCATCATCGACCGCGGCCAGATCATCGCCGACGGACCAAAGGGCAGCGTGATGGAAGCGCTGAAGAAGGGGCAGATCAGTGTCGGTTAAACGATCGGAGAAAGGCTTGCGCCGAGCTGTCGCGGGTTATTTCGGGCGCCGCGAGGAGATGGGCGATGAACCCTTGCCGGAGGTCAGCAAGGCCTTGATCGAAGACGCGCCTAGGGTGGTGCGTCTGACTATCTGGGGGCTGATCGCTTTCGTCGCGTTTTGCCTGCTGTGGGCCAACTTCGCGGTGGTCGATGAAGTGACCCGCGGCGACGGCAAGGCCATCCCGTCTTCGCGCCTGCAGAAGATTCAGAACCTGGAGGGCGGTATCGTCGCCGAATTGTTCGTGCGCGAAGGCCAGGTGGTGGACGTCGGCGATGCCTTGTTGCGTCTCGACGATACGCGCTTCGCTTCCAATGTCGGTGAAACCGAGGCCGACCGCCTGGCCTTGCTGCTGCGGGTCGAACGGCTCAGCGCCGAAGTGCAGGGGCGCGATCTGGTGATCGCCGACGAGGTGCGCGAGAAGGTGCCGCGTCAGGCGGATAACGAAATCGAACTGTTCAATAGTCGCAAGCAACAACTGCTCAGTGAAGTCGCAGGGCTGGAGGAACAGTTGATCCAGCGGCAACAGGAGCTGCGCGAGTTCGTCTCCAAGCAGACGCAGTTTCGCAACAGTCTCAACCTGCTGCGCCAGGAAATTCAGATGTCCGAGCCGCTGGTGGCCGAAGGTGCGATTTCCGCCGTCGAGGTGCTGCGCCTCAAACGTGGCGAGGTGGAGGCGCGCGGTCAGCTGGAGGCGACCACTCTGGCGATTCCCCGCGCCGAATCGGCGATCAAGGAAGTCGAGCGCAAAATCGACGAAACCCGCGAGCGCTTTCGCAGCGAAGCGCTGGGCCAGTTGAACGAGGCGCGCACCGATCTGAGCAAGATCCAATCGACCGGCAAGGCGCTCGAAGACCGGGTCAACCGCACCCTGGTCACCTCGCCGGTACGCGGCATCGTCAAGCAGTTGCTGGTCAATACCATCGGCGGTGTGATCCAGCCCGGTAGCGACCTGGTGGAGATCGTGCCGTTGGGCGAGAATCTGCTGGTCGAGGCGCGCATCCGGCCGCAGGACATCGCCTTCCTGCACCCCGGCCAGGAAGCAGTGGTCAAGTTCACCGCCTATGACTACACCATCTACGGCGGCCTCAAGGCCGAATTGGAGCAGATCGGTGCCGACACCGTAACCGACGATGAAGGCAACAGCTTCTACGAGATCAAGCTGCGCACCAACAAGAACCACCTGGGTTCCGAGGAACACCCGCTGCTGATCATCCCCGGCATGGTCGCCTCGGTGGATATCATCACCGGCAAGAAAAGCATCCTCAGCTACCTGCTCAAACCAATCATCCGCGCCCGGGCCGAGGCCCTGCGCGAGCGTTGAATGGTTAGGAAGTGCGTTTTTGTAGGGTGGACATAGCGACGCTTCGTCCACCGCCGGCGCGCAGATGGCGGACAAGCCTTCGGCATGTCCGCCCTACGAGACGGTACTGTAGCCCGGATGCAATCCGGGAGCGATGGCGGGTGCTGCACCTTCCCCCGGATTTCATCCGGGCTACAACTCAAACCAATCATCCGCGCCCCGCGCCGAGGCCCTACGAGACGGTTTCGTGGCCCGGTAGTTCCGTAGCCCGGATGCAATCCGGGAGCGGTATCAGGCGCGGTATCTATCCCCGGATTTCATCCGGGCTACAAGAGCCGCGCGGTTACTCGACGAACAGTTGCTGCACCACCGAGAAGTCCTGCTTGCCCTTGCCCTGTTTAAGCAACAGGCGATATAGCTGCAGGGCGAGGGCGCCCATTGGTGTGCTGCTGCCGCTGTGTTGCGCGGCCTCCTGGGCCAGGCCAAGGTCCTTGGTCATCAGCTCGGCCATAAAGCCGCCGCTGTAGCCCTTGGATGCGGGGGCGTTCTCCATTACGCCGGGCCAGGGGTTGTACTTCTCCAGCGTCCAGTTGCCGCCTGAGCTCTGGCGCATGATCTCGGCCAGTACCGCTGGCTCCAGCCCATTGGCCACGCCCATGGCCATGGCTTCGGCGGTGGCGATCATCTGTACCGCGAGCACCTGGTTGTTGCACACCTTGGCCACCTGGCCGGCGCCGTCGGGACCGGCGTGGAAGATATTTTTGCCCATGGCCTCGAAGATCAGGCGGGCTTTTTCCAATGTTGCCGCCGCGCCGCCGATCATAAAGGTCAGGGTGCCGGCCGCCGCGCCGGCGGTGCCGCCGGAAACCGGCGCATCGAGCAGTTCGATACCGCGCGCGGCCGCCGCCTGGTGCACCTTGCGTGCGGATTCCGGGGCGATGGTCGAGCATTCCAATACCAGGGTGCCGGGCTTGAGCGCCGCCAGCAGGCCGTTCTCGCCGAGATACAGGCCTTCGACATGACGACTGGCGGGGAGCATGCTCACCACCACGTCGGCACCCTGTACGGCATCCAGCGCGCTGCTGGCGGCCTGGGCGCCTTCCCGGGTCAGCTCATCGATAGCGCTCTGCACCAGGTCGAAAACACGCAGGCTGAATTGCGCTTTGAGCAGGTTGCGGGCCATGGGCAAGCCCATATGGCCGAGGCCGATAAAGGCGATTTGAGTCATGGTTGTTGCCCTCCTCGTAGGGTGCGCCTTGCGCACCAGAATTCCATTGTTTGGTGCGCACGGCCTGGGCGGCCCCGCGACAGCCTACAGATCCGCCAGCGGATGTTCGCTTTCCCATATGGCGGTGAAGTGCGCTTCGATGACCTCCGGCGGAATCGCCGCCACATCCGGCCAGTGCCAGTGCGGCTGCTGATCCTTGTCGATCAGCCGCGCGCGCACGCCTTCGGGCAGTTCCGGGTAACGGCAGCAGTTCAGGCTGATGGCGTATTCCATCTGGAACACCTGGGCCAGGGATAGCTGCTTGGCACGTTCGATCTGTTCCCAGACCAGGTGCGCACTCAACGGGCAGCCGCCGCCGAGGGTCTTGGCCGCGCGGGCCATCAGCAGGTCGCTGTCGTTATGCAGCGCCGTAAGCGCACGCCAGGCGTGAGGCAGGTCGGCCTGGTCGAGCAGTTCATCGATGCGCGCGCGGCGGGGCAGCCATTGCGCTTCTGGCATGTCGGCGCGGGCTTCGTGCTCCAGGGCCTTGAGCAGACTGTGCAGTTGCAACTGCGGCTGCACCGACCAGTTCAGCTGGATCAGGCCTTCGAGCAGGTCGTCTTGTTGTTCGTCGCGTAGAAAGCGGTCGGCCAGGTCGAGATCCAGTGCATCACGGGCATTGATGCTGCTGGCGGTCAGGCCGAGAAACAACCCGAGCTTGCCCGGCAGGCGTGCGAGGAACCAACTGCCGCCGACATCCGGATACAGGCCGATATTGATCTCCGGCATGCCCAGACGGCTGCTCGGGGTGACGATACGCACGCTTGCGCCCTGCATCAGGCCCATGCCGCCGCCGAGCACGTGGCCATGGGCCCAGCAGATCAGCGGTTTCGGGTAGGTATGGATGCGGTGGTCTAGGCGGTATTCGTCGGCGAAGAAGCGCCGCGCCAGAGGCGGTACTTCGCCCGGGTGTTCGCGGCATTGCTGGGCCAGTTGCACCACATCGCCGCCAGCGCAGAAGGCTTTGGGGCCGTTGCCACGCAGCAGCACGCAGGCGATCGAGGGATCCTCTGCCCAGGCTTTGAGTTTGGCGTCCAGCGCCTCGATCATCGGCAGCGACAGGGCGTTCAGGCTTTTCTCGGCATCCAGGCTGGCGACGCCGATGCGCAGGCCGTGCAGGCTATGGTGTTCTTCGAACAGTACGTTCATGGTGCGGGTTCCTGGTGCGCACGGCGCACCCTAGGGGAGTCGGGTTATTTATTGCGCCACTGCGGTTCGCGCTTTTCCAGAAAGGCGTTGACGCCCTCGCGGGTATCGTCGGCGTCGAACAGGTCGACGAAGCGCTCGCGTTCCTCGCTCAGCCAGGTGTTCGGACTACGCTCGCGAGCGCCCTGAATCAGCGGTTTGATCGTGCGTACCGCCACCGGGCTCTGTCGTGCCACCTTGGCCGCCAGCAGCAGCGCATGGCCGCGTGCTTCGCCGCTATCCACCACTTGTTCGACCAGGCCGATACGCAGCGCGGTTTCCGCATCCAGGCGTTCGCCGCAAAGGATCATGCGTTTGGCCCAACCTTCACCGACCAGCCAGGCCAGGTTCTGTGTGCCCCCCGCGCAGGGCAGCAGGCCCACGGTGGCTTCCGGCAGGGCCATCTGCGCGTGGCGCTCGGCGATGCGGATGTCACAGGCCAGCGCGCATTCCAGGCCACCGCCCATGGCATAACCGTTGATCGCTGCCATCGATACACCGCGGAAATCCCGCAGCGCTTCGAAGGCTTCGCCGAAACGCCTGGCCATATCGCGTGCGCGGGCCTTGTCGCCATCGGCGAACAGCTTGAGGTCGGCGCCGGCGCTGAAGAACTTGCCGCCCTGGCCGGTAATCACCAGGGCGTAGATGTCGTCGTCGCGGTTGAGGTGTTCGAGCAGTTGCTTGAGACCGATCAGCGAGTCGTGGTCCCAGGTATTGGCCGGCGGCTGGTTGATGGTGATCAGCGCGGTGTGGCCGTGCTTCTCAACGGTGAGCTTGTGGGTCAGGTCGAAGATACCGGGATGGTAGGGTTCGATGGCGTGGCTCATAAGTGTCCTCGTGTCATTGGCTGGGTCGCGTAGGGTGCGCTGTGCGCACCGAGGCGAATGGTGCGCATGGCGCACCCTACAGTAGGCGATCGAGCATGCCTCCTTGGTCGAGCAGGCGGCGGGCGATGATCACCCGCATGATCTCGTTGGTGCCTTCGAGAATCTGATGCACGCGGCTGTCGCGTACCCAGCGTTCCAACGGGTAATCATTTAGATAACCGTAGCCGCCATGCAGTTGCAGCGCCTCATTGCACAGGTTGAAACAATGGTCGGTGGCGAAACGCTTGGCCATGGCGCAGTACAGGCTGGCTTCGCTGTGTTGGTGATCGAGCTTGTGCGCGGCCAGGCGCACCATCTGCCGGCTGGCGGTGAGGTCGGTGAGCATGTCGGCCAGCTTGAATTGCAGGGACTGGAAATCGCTGAGCGGTTTGCCGAACTGCTTGCGCTCCTCGACGTAGCGCAACGATTGCTCCAGCGCCGCCTGGGCCGCACCCAGCGAGCAACTGGCGATATTGATACGGCCGCCGTCCAGGCCCTTCATCGCATAAACGAAGCCCTGGCCCTCCGGGCCGATGCGGTTGCCGGCGGGAATGCGTACGCCTTCGAAGGTGATGGTGCGGGTCGGTTGCGCGCGCCAGCCCATCTTCAGTTCGTTGCGCCCGTATTTGACGCCCTCGGCGTCGGCCGGTACCAGGAAGCAGGACACGCCCTTGGCGCCGCTGTCCTCGCCGGTGCGCGCCATGACGATCAGCACATCGGTGCTGCCGGCGCCGGAGATAAAGCATTTGCTGCCATCGAGCACATAGTCGTCGCCCTCTCGTTTGGCGCGGGTGCGCAGGTGGGCGGCGTCGGAGCCGGCGTCCGGCTCGGTCAGGCAGTAGGAGGCGAGCAGTTCGCCGCTGACCAGGCGCGGCAACCAGGCGTCTTTCAAGGCCTGGTCGGCGAAGGAGGCGAGCATCCACGACGCCATGTTGTGGATGGTGAGGAAGGCCGTGGTGGCGATGCAGCCGGCCGCCAGCTGTTCGAAGATCAGCGAAGCGGACAGCCGGGAAAGCCCCAGGCCACCGTCGTCTTCATTGATATACAGGGCCAGGTAGCCCTGCTCGGCGGCGCGCTTGATCACCTCCACCGGGAAATGGTGGTCTCGGTCCCAGTCGGCGGCATGCGGCGCCAGTTCTCGGCTGGCGAATTGGCGGGCGCTGTCTACCAGCAGGCGTTGTTCATCGCTGAGTTCGAAGTCCATAAGTCCTCATTGCAGGGTCGGGGGTTGCCCAGCGGCGCGTCGCTCGGCCTGCCACTGGGCGAGGTCGGGCGAAGTCTGGCTGGCGTCGAGACGGTCGACGATCGCAAAGTAGTCCTGCTTGAGCGGGTCCTTGAGCACCTCGGCGCGGGTCTTCACTTTGACGACGTAGATCGTCTGCGCGTTTTGATGATCGAAGGCACGCCACTCTTGCGGGTCTTTGAGTAACTGATAGCGGTGGTTTTCCAGTGCTTTGATCAGGGCTTCACTGTCCAGGCTGTGTGCCCGTTCGGCGGCGTCGGCCCACTGGTAAACGATACTGTAGGCCGATGCGGCGGAACTCGACGGGTACATCTCATAGCGTTCGCTGAAGGCCTTGACGAAGGCTTCGCCGCGTGCGGACTTTTCCAGGGCCGGTACGCGCCAGGTCCAGGGTTCGGTGCCGATCACGCCTTCCATCAAGCCAGGGCCGGCCTGCTCGACCATGCTCTGGGTCAGATTCGGCGCGACCACCTGCATGCGCGCGGTCAGTCCGAGGTCCTTGGCGATGCGCATGGCACGCACCAGGTCCTCGCCAAACAACACCAGCACCAGCACATCGGCCTTGCTCGACGCGGCCTGGGTCAGGGCCTTGGTGTAGTCGGCCAGGCGCGCGCCGGGGAAGGGTACCTTGGCTCCCGGGTGTTTGCCGGTGTCGCCGCTGTTGGTGGTCTGGCGCAATGAGCTTTCGGTGGTGTGGCCCCAGGTGTAGTCGGAGGTGACGTAGAAGTAGTTCTTGTTCGGCAGGTTTTTGCTCAGGTACTGGCCGAGGGCGTGGGCGCTCATCCAGGCATTGTTGCACTCGCGGAACATGTAGCGATGGCCGTCCTTGCCGGTGGTGTCGTTGGAGTAGGTAAGGGTACCGAAGTAGAGCACGCCCAACTCGCCGGCCCGCTTGCTCGAGGCGATCGCCACCGCGCTGGAGGAACCACCGAACAGCATCGCGGCATTGTCGGCTACCAGCTTGTCGACATTGCGCACTGCTTTTGCCGGTCGCGAGGCGGTGTCCTTGCTGGCCAGGCGCAGCTTGCGGCCGAGCACGCCGCCCTGGGCGTTCAGTTCGTCGATGGCCAGGATGGCTGCGCGCATCTGGGCGAGTCCCTCTTCCTTGTACGGGCCGGTGCGCGGGTAGTTGAGCCCGAGGGTGATCGGGTCAGCGGCCTGCGCACAGGCAATAATCCCGGCCCACAGGGCCAGGGTGGCAGTTAGTCGTTGCATGGCAGCTCTCCTCGTTTTTGTTATGGCTGAGAAGAGTTTTACGCCATTAGACCTATTGTTGAGATCGTCTTTTGGTCTAACAGGCCCCTCAAAAGCCCTGCATCGTCAGATCCTCCCGGCCGCTACGCCGAGCGTTCAGTACGTTATAAATCCTTATTGCAAAGTAATTGGCTGGCCGGCCGCGCGGCGTTCGGCTTGCCATTCGGCAAGTGGCGGGGCGGCCTGATCGCCGCTCATGCTGTCGACGATTTCGAAATAACCCTGCTTGAATTGGTCCTTCATCACCTCGTCGCGCGACTTGACCTTTACGGCGTAGATGGTCTGCACGTTCTGGTGATCGAAGGCGCGCCATTCCTGCTCGCCCTTCAATAGACTATAGCGGTGGCCTTCCAGGGCTTTGATCAGGGCTTCGCTGGCGAAGCTGTTGGCCCGCCTCGCCGCGTCGGCCCACTGGTAGATAATGCTGTAGGCCGAGGCGGCGGCGCTGGACGGGTACATTTCATAGCGCTCGATGAAGTTTTTGACGAAGGCCATGCCGGTTGCGGAGTTCTCCAGCTCGGGCACCCGCCAGGTCCAGGATTCGGTACCGATCACGCCTTGCATCACGCCGGGGCCGGCATCCTCGATCATGCTCTGGGTCAGATTGGGCACCACGATCTGCATGCGTTTGTTCAGGCCCAGGTGATGGACGATCCGCATGGCATGCACCATTTCTTCGCCGAACAGGATCAAGGCGAGCACCTCGGCGTCACTTGCCGCAGCCCGGGTCAGCGCGTCCTGATAGTCGGACATGTGCGCACCGGGGAAGGGGACTTTGGCGCTGGGGTGAAGGGCTCCGTTGCTGCTGGCAGTGGCCTGGCGCAAGTCGTTCTCGGTGGTCAGGCCCCAGGTGTTGTTGGAGGTGACATAGAAGTAGCGCTTGTCCGGCAGGTTCTTGCTCAGGTACTGGCCGAGTACGCGGGCGCTCATCGAGGCGCTGTTGCACTCGCGGAATAGGTAGCGGTGGCCGTCCTTGCCGGTGGTTTCATCGGAGTAGCTCAGGGCGCCGAAGTAGAGCAGGCCGCGTTCCTTGGCCCGCTTGCCGGCGGCGCTGGAACTGGAGGAACCGCCAGAGCCGCCGAAGAGCATCACCGCGCCTTCGTTGGCCAACTCGTCGACGTTGTGCACGGTTTTTTCCGGGCGCGATGCGTCGTCCCGACTGGAAAGTCGGAGCGGTCGGCCGAGCACGCCGCCTTGGGCATTCAGCTCGTCGATGGCAAGTAGAGCGCCACGCATCTGTGCCAATCCCTCTTCCTTATAAGTGCCGGTGTGCGGATAGTTGAGCCCGAGGGTTACGGGATCGGAGGCTTGCGCACACGTGTTAAGCCCTGCCCAGCAGACCAAAGTGGCAAGGGTTTTCGATTTCATAAAAGTGCTCCCCGTTGTGGTTGTCGAGGGGAGCGCTTGTACGCTGTAACCTATATTCGTCGCATCTCATTTGTCCCAAAGCTGCGAACCATCGCACTTGCCACGCGCAAGCTTGTACGTTCGTGCCTGACTTGTGTGCGAAAAACGGTTGATTCGATCGTTCTGCCAACCCCCGGTGGGCGCTGCCGCTAAGCTGAAACGCCGTGCCAGAATTGCTCGCGTGTCTGCTTTCATTTCAACTGGATGGTCATGTTCGGCCCTGCCGGCACTGCGGCGTTGAGCGCATCCTCGTCGAACCAGCGGCTGGTGACCGTCTTGGTTTCGGTGAAGAAGCGCACGCCCTGTTTGCCATAGGCATGCAGATCACCATAGAACGAGCCTTTCCAGCCGGTGAAGGAGAAGAACGGCAGGGGCACCGGTACCGGCACGTTGATGCCGACCTGGCCGACTTCAACCGCGTGCTGGTAGTGGCGCGCCGCGCCGCCCGCTCGGGTAAAGATCGAGGTGCCGTTGCCGTAGGGGCTGGCGTTGACCAGTTCGATCGCCTGCTCCAGGGTCTCGACCTCCATGCACACTAGTACCGGGCCGAAGATTTCCTCGCGGTACAGGCCCATCTTGCTGGTCACCCCGCGGAACAGGGTCGGCCCCAGCCAGTTGCCGTTCGGGTAGCCCTCGACCGTGCACTGCGAACCATCGAGCAGGCATTCGGCGCCTTCAGCCTTGCCCTCGGCGATCAGGCGCAGCACCCGTTGTTTCGCTTGCTGGCTGATCAGCGGACCGAAGGCGGCATGGCCATCGGTCCAGTAGCCGGGTTGCAGGTCGGCCATCTGCCCGCGCAATTCCTCGATCCACTGCTTGGACTCGCCGACGAACACCGCCACGCTGATCGCCATGCAGCGCTGCCCGGCGGCACCGCAGCTGGCGCCGACCAGATTGCTCAACACCTGCTGCTTGTTGGCGTCGGGCATGATCACCATATGGTTCTTGGCCCCGGCGAAGGCCTGTACGCGCTTCAGGTGGGCGGTGCCGGTGCGGTAGATGTGCTGGCCGACCGGCACCGAACCGACGAAGGAAATCGCGCGGATATCCGGGTGGGTCAGCAGGCTGTCGACCACCTCGCGGGCGCCGTGCAACACCTGCAGCACGCCCTTGGGCGCGCCGGCTTCGATAAACAGCTCGGCCAGGCGGTTCGGCGTCAACGGATCCTGTTCGGACGGCTTGAGGATAAAGGTGTTGCCGGCGGCGATGGCCAGGGGAAACATCCACAGCGGAATCATCGCCGGGAAGTTGAACGGGGTGATGCCGACGCATACACCGAGCGGCTGGATCCAGCTGCTGGTGTCGATATCGCGGGCCACGTTTTCCACGGTCTCGCCCATCATCAGGCTGGCGATATTGCAGGCCTGCTCCACCACCTCTATCCCGCGCCAGACGTCACCCTTGGCGTCGGCCAGGGTCTTGCCGGTTTCCCCAGCGAGAATTTCCGCCAGCTCGTCATGGTGTTCCTTGAGTAGATGCTGATAACGCAGCATCACCCGTGCCCGCTCGGAAACCGGCACTTCGCGCCAAGTCAGAAACGCCGTCTTGGCGCTGGCGATCGCCGCCTCGATTTCCTCGGCGGTGGCTTTAGGGGCCAGCGCCAGAACCTCCTGGGTCGCCGGATCGGTGACTTCGATGAATTCGCGGGCGCGGCTTTCGCGCCACTCGCCATCGATCAACTGGGGGATTGCCTTGGCCATTGTGTTCTCCAGGGTGAGCCGCGGGCGGCTTCGGTGGCTGTTGGTTCAGTGTTATAGCTTCCTCCGAACGCTTTGTGGATTGACGATCTTGGCTGCTGGATGGACTATCTTGGGATTCAATCAATGCTAGGAACGCGCCTGCGGCTGATCCTGCCCAGCATGCATCCACGCTTATCGGGTGATTCATGGCGGTTGCTGTCGATACTTCAAACTGGCCATTGCCGGTCAACGGCGTGCGCTTCATCACGCCGCCGAGGCTGCGCCGGCTGTTGATCAAACACCCATTGGCCATGGGCTGTTATCCGCTGGCCCTGGGTTTCTATCCGGACGCGCGCGGGCATCGCATGGCGCGCCCGCTGCCGGACGATCATCTGCTGATCTACTGCCGCTCGGGCAGAGGCTGGCTGGACACCGCGGATGGACGATTAGCTGTTGGCGGTGGCGATCTGCTGTTATTGCCCAAGGGGCTCGCCCATGCCTACGGCGCGGATGCGCACAAGCCCTGGACGCTGTACTGGATACATTTCGATGGCGACCTGGTGGCTGATTTTCTCCGCCCGCTGGGCAAGGGGCCTTTGTGGCGCATCGGCGTGCAGCCGCGCCTGCTGGCCGAATTCGATGCCTTGCTCAACGTGCGCAAGCAGGGGCTGAGCCTGCCCCATTTCATCCACGCGGCTCATCAGTTGCAGGCGCTGCTGACCTCGCTGGCGGTGCTGCCGGCGCGGGCCACGCTGAAATCCGGACGGGTACTGGATGTCGATGCCGTACAGGCGGTGATGCGCGCCCACCTGCATGACAAATTGAATCTCGATGAGCTGGCCGCGCAGTTCAAACTGTCGCGTTTTCACTTCGCCAAGACCTATCGGGCGCTAACCGGGCATGCGCCGATCCAGGACTTTATCCAACTGAAGATGGCCCATGCCTGCCGCCTGCTCGACGAAGGCGAACAGGGCATTCGTCAAGTCGCCGAACAGCTTGGTTACGAGGATGTGTATTACTTCTCGCGACTGTTTAGCAAAGTGGTGGGCATGGCGCCGAGTCATTATCGGGCGTTGCACCAGGGTTAATGGGGCTGCGAGCGCCTTGAATGTGGGGGCAATTCGAGAGCGCCCGACGCCTACAGAATCGCTCCCCGGATTGCATCCGGGCTACTCTGCGGCGTTAGACCCTGGCAATGGTCGCCAGGCCGGTTGCGATGATTTTCTCTTCGTTGTCACGCAGGGCGAATACATCGGCGCGGGCGACGACCTGGCGTTGCCCGGCCTTGATTACCGAGCTGCGGCAGATCAGCTTGTCGCCGATGGCCGGTGCCAGCAGATTGACCTTGTATTCGCTGGTTACCACGTCGCCGACCAGGCTGGCAGCCGCCCAGGCGCAGGCGCTATCGATCATGAAACCGACCACGGCGCCATGGACGAAGCCATGGTGTTGGGTCAGTTCCTGACGTGGCAGGACCTCGAGGGCGATGTGTCCGGGGCCGAAGTCGGTGAGCGCAAAGCCGATCATCTGAGCGAATGGCGAGTGTTCCAGCGCTTGTTCCAGGCGTTCGCGGGTCAAGGCAGTGGGCATGTCCATGGCGTCTCTCCGGCTAGGTGAACGCTCAGTCTTGGTCGCGCCTGGCGTTTCGGCAAATCCCATCCAGCGGCGTGATGGCCCGCTATCACCTGGCGCCTTGACTTGACCAGGCGCCTTCTCTAGCGTGCCCCGTTCATTCGCTGACCCCGGGAATTCAGGCATGAGCGCCGCAGACAACGTCAAACTCGAAGCGGGCTGGAAACAGGCCCTGTGCGAAGAATTCGAAAAACCCTATATGAAGGAGTTGGGCGACTTTCTGCGAAGCGAGAAGGCCGCCGGCAAGGAAATCTATCCGCCGGGCCCATTGATCTTCAATGCGCTGAATTCGACACCGCTGGATCGGGTCAAGGTGGTGGTGATCGGCCAGGACCCCTATCACGGCCCCGGCCAGGCCCATGGCCTGTGCTTTTCGGTGCAGCCGGGCGTAGCCACGCCGCCATCGCTCGGCAATATCTACAAGGAGCTCAAGCGCGACCTGAATATCGATATCGCCGCGCATGGCTGCCTGCAGCACTGGGCCGAGCAGGGTGTGTTGCTGCTCAACACCTCGCTGACCGTGGAGCGCGGCAATGCCGGCTCCCACGCGGGCAAGGGCTGGCAACTCTTTACCGACAAGGTGATCGAGGTGGTCAGCGAGCACTGCGAGCACCTGGTGTTTCTGCTCTGGGGCGCCCATGCGCAGGGTAAGGAGCGCCTGATCGACACCAGCAAGCATCTAGCGTTGCGCTCGCCGCATCCCTCGCCGTTGTCGGCGCATCGCGGCTTTATCGGCAATGGCCACTTCAGCCGCACCAATAAATTCCTCGAGCAGCACGGCATGACGCCGATCGACTGGCGCCTGCCGCCGCTGGATTGAGTGCTGCTAGCTCATCTTGAAGAACGCCAGCTTATTGCCGTCCGGGTCGCGCACATAAGCGCCGTAGAAGGTCGGCAGGCGCAAGCCCGGCGCGCCTTCATCGCTGGCACCGAGTTCAAGGGCCTTGGCGTACAGCTGGTCGACCAGTTCGCTGCTATCGGCGGTCAGGGCCACCATATTGCCGTTGCCTTGCTGCGCCACCTGGCCATCGTAGGGCAGGCAGACGCCGAACATGGGCTGGCCACGGCCGATGCCGAACAGTGCCAGGCGGCCCATGTCGATCACCAGCTTGGCGCCTAACAGGCCCAGCAGCTCGCCATAGAAGGCCTTGGCCTTGGTCATATCCTGGGTACCGACAGTTGTATAACCGATCATTGTGCATGCTCCAGTTGGGATGGTCCGGCAGGCGCCAGTGCACTGGCGCCGGGGCGACAGCGAGCTTGCTCTATAAGGCTGGTCATTGTCGATGGCGGCGCACGTCGGCAATTGCGCCTGATCAGCGGCGTTTATGCGGCGGCTCGTTCGCCCTCAGTCGGCGGTAGGCGACGCGCAACGCTGTTCGCCGAGATCGTGGCGCAGATCGTTCAGGCGCTCGCTCAGGTGTTGGCGTTGTTCGCGGTCGGCTGCGACCAGCAGTTGGCTGAGCAGTCTGGCCGTTGCCTGGCGCGCGTTCGTGTAGGCCTGGCGAAAGGTCGCGTCATAGAAGTTGTCGCGATCCTGCAGCAGGCGGTGCAAGCGTGCGGCGAAGTCCGGGCTGCCGCGCGCCTGCAGCGCGGCGCGCAGCTCGTGTTGCAGGCGCAGGCGGTTATCCAGCCACAGGCTGTTGTACTCGCCGAGGGTCTCAGCCCAGGCCTTGATGTGGGCTTTCTGGCGATCGTTGAGCCGACCCAGCCAGGGGCGTAGGCGCTTTTCCAGGCGCTCCTGGCGTTCCTCTATCTGGATCGCCAGGGGCGGATCGAGCAACTTCTCGCGGGCTTCACGGTTGGTTTTTTCGAAGGTGGCGAACAGCTCGGCGACCTGCTTGTCGTCGAGGGATTGCAGCAGAGCGATGGCGGTCGGCGCGATTTCTCTGCCGATACGGGCAAAGGCGGCATCGATCTCGATCAATTGCGCATCCAGTGCCTCTGCGGACGGCTCGGGCTGTTCGATGATGCGCTGGGTGCTTCTCAACCAGTCTAGGTAGTGTGGTAGCTCGCTGCTGCAGTGCCAGTGCAGGTGAGCATGCAGGCGCGGCTCAAGCCAGGCTTGCTGGTCGCGGTCGAGATCCAGGTAGCTGTCCAGGCGCCAGGGGATCAGCCAGTCGAGATTGCTATAGACCAGGGCAATGCGGCTGCAGGCTGCCAATGACAGGCCCAGGTACAACGCCAACAGCAGGCAGCGCAGCGGCGTCATGGCGTTTCGTCCCGGCTGCGCTGGCGATGGTCGCGGGCCGTCGCCTGGGTTCACAGCGCCGAGACGGATAGAGAGGGTGTGGGCCAGCACCGCATAGGTGCTGGCCAAATTACTTTCAGCTACTGGTCTGCGGGGTGCCGCTGGCGCTCTTTTGTTTACCGCTGCTCTTGTTTTCACTGCTCTGGCGCTGGGGTTCATTCATCTCCTCATCGTTGCGTTGCTGCTTTTGACCGTGGGCGGCGACCAGCGCCCGGGCCTTCTGCAGATGCTCTTCGAGCGTCGGCAGGGTTTCCTTGGCGAAGGATTTGATCTCCTGGTCCTGGCCCTGCTGCGCGTAGTTGCGGAACAGCTCGATGGTGTCCTCGTGCGCCTGCACTTGATTGTTGGCGTAGGCCTCATCGAAGGACTCGCCTTCACGCAGCTTCAGGATCATCGTCTTGGCTTTGGCCATCAGGCTGGCATCGTCGGACATTTCCAAGCCTTTCTGCCTGGCCAGCTGCTTGAGCTTCTGATTCGCCGCGCCGTGGTCGTCGATCATCAGCTGGGCGAAATCCTTGACGTCCTGGGACGTACTTTTCTTCAGCGCCATCTTGGCTGCTTCGATCTCCGCCAGGCCTTTGGCCGAGGCGTCTTCGACGAACTCCTCGGACGATTGCGCCGCCTGGGTCAATGCGGACGTCACGCTGAGGATCAGCGCAAGCACACCGGTAAAGAAGGCAGATATAAGTCGTTTCATGTTCCATTTCTCCTGGTCTGGGTTACGGCCCTCGGCTGGCGTCGAAAGCGAAACGGTGTGCCAACCAGGCATGAGCGGCACATAAGGCGCCGGGTGCCGTAATTGCTGTGACTGGCCGCCAAAAGTTTGGGTTCAACCAAATTGGTCGAGCCCGCCGGCACTATCTGCTGGGCGGGCTGCCGGGCGGGCTGCCGCGCGGGAAGTGCTAGCGCTGGGGGCTGGTGCGCTGCCAAAGGCGGAACAGCGGCTCGGCGAGGAACATCACCAGAAACAGGCGCAATACCTGTAGCGCGGTGACCAGGGCGACCGACAGGTGCAGGGCCTCGGCGGTCAGGCACAACTCGGTGATGCCGCCGGGCATCATGCCGAGCATCAGGGCGCTGGGGTTTTCCGTCGTCAGCCAGGCGAGACCCTGACCGAGCGCCGCGGCGGCGAGCATGGCCAGCAGGCTGAACAGCAGAATGCGTGCGAGAAAGCTCGGCGCATTGCGAAAGAAGGCACGGTCGAAGTGGCAACCCAGTGCACTGCCGATCAGCCATTGCCCCACCTGGCCGGCGCCGCTGGGCAAACCGATGTGCAGATCGAATATGACGCTGGCGACGGCGCAGACCGTCAGTGGGCCGAGCATCCAGGGGTTGGGCTGGCCGAGTCTTTTCCACAGCAGGGCGAGCAGGGCGCCAGCCGGTAGCAGCACCGCCAGCCATGGCCAGTCGACCGCTGCTGGCGCCGGTGCGGCGACCGCCGGCAGGCTCCAGGCGAACAGTGCGGGAATCAGCAACACCACCAGCAGCAGGCGCAAACTATGGGCGGCCGCCACCTTGGCGGCTTCGGCATTGTGGCGCAGGGCCAGATTGACCATCTCGCTGGCGCCGCCGGGCATACTCGCGAAGAATGCGGTGGCGCGGTCGAGCCCGGCCCGACGCAGCAGCACGATGCCGATCAGGCTGAGCAGTAGGGTGCCGAATGCGCCTGCGACCACCATGCCGAGGTGGCCGAGCAGCTCGCCCATTACGTCCGTGGTGAAGTGCAGACCAATGGCGCTGGCGACCAGCCATTGTCCGGCTTGGCGCCCACCCGGGACTTCGCTGACCAGCCAGCCGCTGCAGCGCGCGGCGATCACCGCCAGCAGCGAGCCGATGATCCAGGGCAAGGGCCAGCCAATCAGGCTGGCCAGGTAGCCGCCGGCCAGGCCGATCAGCGGCGTGGCCAGCCAGCGCGGCACGTTATTCGCTCGCGGCAATTCAGGCGCTGGCCAGCTGTGCGGCGCGGCGCGAACGCCACCAGCGCACGCCCGGCAGTGCCAGCATCAGTGCGGTCAGGGCCCACAGGCTCAGGCTGATCGGACTGTGCCAGAGAATCGCCAGGTCGCCGGCGGAGATCGACAGGGCGCGGCGCAGGTTGTCTTCCATCAGCTCGCCGAGGACGAAGCCGAGGATCAACGCCGACAGCGGGAAATCCAGCTTGCGCAGCAGATAGCCGAACACCCCGAGGCCCACCATCAGCACCAGGTCGAAGGTGGTGCTGTGCACCGCATAGACGCCGACCATGCTGATCGCGGTGATCGCCGGCACCAGTACCCAGTTGGGCACGCTGAGCATGCGGGCGAACAGGCCGACCAGGGGGATGTTCATCACCAGCAGGATCACATTGCCGATAAACAGCGAGGCGATCAGGCCCCAGACCACATCCGGCTGCTGTTCGAACAACAGTGGTCCGGGGGTGATGTTGTACAGCGTCAATGCGCCGATCATCACCGCAGTGGTGCCGGAACCCGGTACGCCGAGGGTCAGCATGGGGATCAGCGAGCCGCAGGCCGAGGCGTTGTTCGCCGCTTCCGGTGCCGCCAGACCGCGCAGGTCGCCTTCGCCGAATGTGCCGTTGGCGCCGGCCATGCGCTTCTCGCTCATGTAGGTCATGGCGCTGGCGATGGTCGCACCGGCGCCGGGCAGGGTGCCGATGACGAACCCGGCGATGGCGCTGCGCACCATGGTCCAGAAGGTGAAGCAGAATTCCTTGAAGTTGAACAGCAGACGGCCGCTGGCTTTCACCGCCTTCTGTCCGCTGTGGGTTTTTTCCAGCATCAGCAGCACTTCGCTGACGCTGAAGAAGCCGATCACCACAATCACGAACTGGATGCCGTCGGACAGGCTGACGCTGCCGAAGGTGAAACGGTACACGCCGGTAGTGGAGTCCACGCCGACGGTCGCCAGGGCCAGGCCGATCAGGGCGGCCATCAGGGTTTTCATCGGTTTGTCGCCGACCATGCCGCCGAGGCAGGCGATGGCGAAGATCATCAGCACGAAATATTCGGCAGGGCCGAAGGCCACCGCCCATTTCGCCAGCAGCGGCGCAAATAGCACCACGCCGCAGGTGGCGATGATGCTGCCGATAAACGAACTGACCGCCGACAGCGACAGGGCGATACCGGCCTTGCCCTGGCGCGCCAGTGGGTAGCCGTCGAGGGTGGTCATCACCGCGGCGGCGTCGCCCGGTACGTTGAGCAGGATCGCCGAGATGCGTCCGCCGTACTCGCAGCCGAGGTACACGGCGGCCAGCAGGATCAGGGCGGTTTCCGGCGGCAGGCCGAGGGCGAAGGCCAGCGGCAGCAGCAGGGCTACGCCGTTGATCGGGCCGAGGCCCGGCAGCAGGCCGACGATGGTGCCGACGAAAGCGCCAAACAGCGCCACCAGCAGGTTGGCGGGCCGGGTGGCGACATCGAAGCCATGCAGCAAGAAATTAAGGGTTTCCATTTCAGCTCTCCACAAAGGCTTCGAACAGGCCGAGCGGTAGCGGCACATCCAGCAAATAGTCGAACAACAGATAGAGCAATACGCCCATCAACAGCGCACTGATCGCGCAATGCAGCGGCCGACCGGCAAACAGCAGGCCCAGAACGAAGGTGGCGAGACTGGTGGCGAGGACGAAACCGAGGGTTTCGAACAGCAGCGCATAGGCCAGCAACGCCAGTACGCAGAGCCCGGCGCGCATTGCCGCGGCTGTGTTCAGGCGTTGCGCGGAGTGACCGGGTTTGACCACCAGCCAGGCGCTACCCGCGGCCATCAAGCCCAGCAACAGCAACGGGTAGGCCCGCGGACCCACCGGGTCGTAGGCGAAGGGAGCCTGGAAGCCCCAGGCGAGAACGGCGAGACCGGCGCATAAAAGCAGCCAGCTCGCGGCAAACAGGCGGACGTACATGACGGATTACCTTGTCGAGGGTCAGGCGGGACCGGGGAGCCGGGCCCGCAGGTAGGGTCGCACCGCAATGCAGCCAGCCTGCACGGTGCGACCCATCCCGGGCGGGGTGTTACTCCCGCATCAAGCCGAATGCATCAGCCAGCACCTTGTACTCTTCGACCTGCTTGAAGACGAAGTCCTTGAGCTCGTCGCCGGTCATCGACAACGGCAGCAGGTCACGCTGTTCACGCAGCTTGGCGAAGTCCTCGCTGGCCAGCAGGGTATCGAACTGCTGTTTCCACCAGTTGTATTGTTCGTCGCTGACCTCCGGGCCGACATAGAAGCCGCGGATCACCGGCCAGCTGATGTCGTAACCCTGCTCCTTGGCGGTGGGGATATCGCCGAGTTTGCCTGGCAGGCGCTCGTCGGACAGTACCGCGAGGATGCGCACCTTCTTCGCTTCCAGTTGCGGGGTAACTTCACCAAGGCCGCTGCTGGTCACCTGCACGTGGCCGCCGAGCATGGCGGTGAGGGTTTCGCCGCCGCCTTCGAAGGCTACGTAGCGCAGGTTTTTCGGATCGATGCCGGCGAGGCGGGCGATCAGCGCGGTCTGCATCCAGTCCTGGCCACCGATGGTGGCGCCGGCGCCGAAGACGATGCTCGACGGGTCCTTCTTCAGCGCTTGCACCAGATCATCGAGGTTCTGGTAGGGCGAATCGGCGCGCACGGTGATGGCGCCGTAGTCGGTGCCGATACCGGCCAGCCAGCGCACCGCGGTTTCGTCGTAACGACCGAATTTGCCTTGCGCGAGGTTGAGCAGCGAACCGCTGGAGAACGCGATGATGGTGCCCGGATCGTCGGCACGCTGGGCCACGACCGCGTTATAGGCGACCGCGCCAACGCCGCCGGGCATATAGGTGACGCGCATCGGCGATTTCAGCAGGCCGCTGTCTTTCAGGCCGCTTTGCGCCAGTTTGCAGGTCAGGTCGAAGCCACCGCCCGGCTTGGCCGGGGCAATGCATTCGGGGCGTTTCGGTTCGGCAGCGAGCAATTGGCCGGCGAAGGCCAGGCAGGCGGTGGCCAGGGCGATGCGGGTAAAGGCAAGTTTCATGATGGATTCCTCTCGATTGTTATTGTGGGTTACCAAACCGGCAGTGTGTAGCCGACGATCACGCGGTTCTCGTCCGCATCGCGGGCGAAGTCGGAATGAAAGCTGGCGTTGCGCAGGCGTACATAGAGGTTCTTCGCCGGTCCGTTCTGCACTACGTATTTGAACTCGATGTCGCGTTCCCATTCGCCGCCGTGTTGGTCGCTGCCGGCGATCTCGGCGTCGTCACCGCTGACATAGCGGGTGAGGAAACTCAGGCCGGGTAAACCGAGGCTGGCGAAGTTGTAGTCGTAACGGGCCTGCCAGGAGCGTTCGTCGGGGTTGGCGAAGTCGTTGATCTGCACGAAGTTGACCAGGTAGGGATCGCTACCGTCGATATAGGCGTAGCCGGTGTCGCCGCTCATTTTCTGGTAGGCGAGGGTCAGCTTGTGGCCGCTATGGGCATAGCTGAGCATGCCGTTCAGTGCGCGGTTGTCGACTTTGCCGGCATTCGCCGCGCCGCTGTCGTCGTTGATCATCAGGCGCAGGTCGGCGGCCAGGGTGCCGCCGGCGAGCGCTTGGGTGGCCAGCAGGTTGAAGAAATTCTGCCGGTAGATATCGTCCAGCTCGGCATAGAAGTAGCGGCCTTTCAGGTTCTTGCTGAACTGGTAGTCGAAGCCGGCCAGGTCCAGGTGATCAGCCGTCACGCCGCCGGTGTAACGCCTGTTCTTGCTATTGAGTACCAGGTCTTCGGAGTTGGTCGAGGCGCGGTCGATGACCTTGTCCAGGCGTCCGCCGGTGAAGGTCAGGCCGTCGAGCTCAGCGGAGGTCAGTAGCCCGCCCTCGAATACCTGTGGCAGCAGACGGCTGTCGCTGGCCTTGACCACTGGCAGTTCGGGGATGTGCGAGCCGTAGCGGAATTCGGTCTGCGAGGCTTTGATCTTGGCGGTCAGGCCGAGGCGGCCGAAGGTGTCCGGAGTGCCGCCATCATCTTGGACCGGAAACAGGTCGGTGCCGGTGCGGCCGCCGCCCGAGTCGAACTTGACGCCGAGCAGGCCGAGGGCGTCGAGACCGAATCCGACGGTGCCTTCGGTGTAACCGGACTGGATGTCGAGCCAGAAACCCTGCCCCCATTCCTCGCGCTTGTTCTGGCTACTGCCTTCACGGAAGTCGCGGTTCAGGTAGATGTTGGTGGTGGTCAGGCTGGCGCTGCTGTCTTCGACGAAAGCAGCCTGGGCTGCAGGCGCGAGCAATGCCGCGGCGACGGCTAGACTAAGCAGGTGTACAGGCGACAATGCCTGGCGTGAGGCGTCGAGCATCTGGTGGTCTCCGTTGTTGTTTTTGTCGCGGCTACGCACCACTGCGCCAGCCGCTCGGTCGATGGGTCGAGCCATCTGAAATCGATCCTAGGAGGTCAAGCTTTCACCAAGCTTTCAGTGCTGAAAAAAAACGCCTGGAGCGTTTTTTGACGTTGCCTGCGCCGGCCCGCAGGGTGTGAGCCTGGGATGGCAGGCCAGAAAGTTTTTCCCAGGTGCCGGCTTGCCCATTCACAGGGCGCGGCGCGCCTGTACACTGCTCGACGCATTCGAGAGCAAGGTGGGAGATAGCCATGCGCATTCTGCTGGTCGAGGACCATCCGCAACTGGCCGCGAGCGTGGCCCAGGCGCTAAAAGACACCGGTCTGACGGTGGATGTGCTGCATGACGGGGTGGCCGCCGATCTGGCGCTGGCCAGCGAGGAGTATGCGTTGGCCATCCTCGATATCGGCTTGCCGCGCCTCGACGGTTTTCAGGTGCTGGCGCGTCTGCGCGAGCGCGGCAAGACCCTGCCGGTGCTGATGCTCACCGCGCGCGGCGAGGTCAAGGATCGGGTCCATGGCTTGAACCTCGGCGCTGACGACTATCTGGCCAAACCCTTCGAACTGACCGAATTGGAAGCGCGGGTCAAGGCACTGTTGCGGCGCAGCGTACTTGGTGGCGAGCAGCAGCAGCGTTGCGGCGAGCTGGTCTACGACCTGGGCACCCGGCGTTTCAGCGTACAGGGTGCAAGCCTCAGCCTGACTTCGCGCGAACAGGCGGTGCTGGAAGCGATGATCGCCCGACCGGGGCGGGTGATGAGCAAGGAGCAGTTGGCGGCGCAGGTGTTCGGCCTCGACGAGGAGGCCAGCGCCGACTCCATCGAGATTTATATCCATCGCCTGCGCAAGAAGCTCGAAGGCCACGCGGTGCGCATCGTCACCTTTCGCGGCCTGGGTTATTTGCTCGAGGCAGTTGCCGGTGACTGAGCGCCGAGGGCCGCGGACGGCTGCGCCGGGCAGCTTGCGTGGGCGGTTACTGCGGCGTCTGGCGCTGTTGCTTGCCCTGCTTTTGCTGGTCGCCAGCCTGAGCGCCTACTGGAGCGCCAGGCGCGCCGCCGACACCGCCTATGACCGCACCTTGCTGGCCTCCGCGCGGGCAATCGCCGAGGGGCTGTACTCGGACGATGGCAAGCTCAAGGCCAATGTGCCCTATGTCGCCCTGGACACCTTCGCCTACGACAGTGCCGGGCGCATCTATTACCAGGTGCTCGACCTGCGCGGCGAGCTGGTGTCGGGCTACGAAGACCTGCCCGCGCCGCCGTCGGGCACGCCGCGCACCGACGATTACCCGGCGCTGGCGCGCTTCTACGATGCCGATTACCACACCCAAGGCGTGCGGGTGGTAAGCCTGCTGCAACCGGTTAGCGAACCGCAGCTCAATGGCATCGCCGAGATTCGAGTCGCCGAGACCCTGGGAGCCCGCGAGCGGATGGCGCGCGAGCTGCTCTATGGCACCTTGTGGCGCATGGGCTTGCTGGCGTTCAGCGCCTTGTTGCTGGTGTGGTTGGCGGTGAGCGCCGCCTTGCGCCCACTGGAGACCTTGAGGCGTACGGTTGCCAGCAGGGCGAGCGACGATCTGCGGCCACTGCCGGACAGCCAGCTGCCGCGCGAATTGCGCCCGCTGGTGAATGCGCTGAATCAGTTCAATGAGCGTCTGCATGGCCTGTTCGAGCGCCAGTCGCAATTCATCGCCGATGCCTCTCACGAATTGCGCACGCCCCTGGCCGCGCTCAAGGCGCGGGTCGAGTTGGGCCTGCGCGCCCAGCAGCCGGCGATCTGGCGCAGCACCCTGGAAGAGGCGGCGCAAAATACCGACAAGCTGACCCATCTGGCCAACCAGCTGTTGTCGCTGGCGCGTATCGAAAGCGGGGCGCGGGCGATCGCCGAAGGCGGGGCCGAGCGCCTGGACCTCAGTCACCTCACTCAGGAACTGGCGATGGCCCTGGCGCCCTTGGCGCATTCGCGCGGCGTCGCCCTGGCGCTCGAGGCGGATCAGCCGGTTTGGGTCCGCGGCGAGCCGACCTTGCTCAACGAGCTGCTGTGCAATCTGGTGGACAATGCCCTGGCGCATACCCCGGCTGGCGGCAATGTGATCCTGCGTGTATCGCCGGGCGGTGTGCTGGAGGTGCAGGACGACGGGCCGGGCATACCCGAGGATGAGCGCGACAAGGTCTTTCAGCGCTTCTACCGCCGCCATGCCGAGGGTACGGGGGCGGGGCTGGGCCTGGCTATCGTTGGCGAGATCTGCCGCGCCCATCAGGCGCGGATCCGGCTGGATCACGCGGCGCCGCAAGGCCTGTGGGTGCGGGTGGAGTTCCCCCTGGATGCCGGCTAAAGCCGGCGAGCCCCGCCAGGTTCAGTGTGGCAGGGCGCTATCGATGGCAGGCCCGGCTTATTGCAGCATGCTCATCGCCGCTTCCATGGCCGCGGAAAGGTCTTCGTCGTCATTGAGGTTCTGGCCCGGGTCGATACCGAGTTTGCCGAACGCCGGGATCGTGCTCCAGTCCAGCTGGGTGTAGGGGTGGGTGCTGCCCAGGTAGCTCTGCAGGGTGGCGACCTGAACGATATCCACGTAATCGGCCTTGGCCGAGTCGCGGCTGAAATCCAGGTAGTTGTTCGGCACCATGGCGATCGGTTCGGGGAAATCCCAGGCGCGCAGAATCTTCTCGCCGATGATCGGGTGAATACGTTCGATGATGTGGTTGAGGCTGATCGAGTCGCGCAGCAGTTCGCCGTGTTCTTCCGCGTAGGTGAGGATCGGCAGCACACCGATCATGTGTACCAGCCCGGCGAGTGTGGCCTGATCCGGTAGCAAACGGGTGTAGTGCTTGCAGAGAACGTGGCAAATGCCGGCAATTTCGGTACTTTTATTCCAGACTTCGCGCATTTTGCGATCAACTACGTCGGAGGTGGCCTGGAACATCTGTTCCATCGCCAGGCCGGTCGCGAGGTTGCAGGTGTAATTGATGCCGAGCCGGCTGATAGCCATCTGCAGGTCGGTAATTTCCCTGTTGGTGCGTAGCAGTGGACTGTTCACCACCTTGATGATGCGCGCGGAGAGCGCCACGTCGTTGCCGATCACCTTGCTCAGATTGGGAATGCTGATATTCGGATCTTCCGCTGCTTCGCGGACTCGAAGGGCAACTTCCGGCAGAGTGGGTAGGACCAGCTCATCGTTGTCGATGGCCTTGATGAGTTCCTGTTGGACTTTCTCGGCAAGTTGGCTCATGCGAATTCTCTTAGGCGTTCAGGCAATCTAGTAGGAAACGGTTAGCGTTGGATTTCCAGGTCACGATCCAATACGTAGGGCAGGTCGAGCAGTTTGAGCGCAAGGCCCTCGGGGCTGGCGAGGTGGATTCGCCCGTCGCTGGCTGCATCTTCCTGCAGTACCGCCAATAATTCGATGCCGTTTTCGCTCCGGGCGGCGAGGACCACTTCGCCGACGCTGCTCTCATGTACCGGAGAGAATAGCGCGTCCGCGGGGGCAGGTAGGTGATTGGCTTCCAAACTCAGGCGATACAGTCGGCGTTTCAGTTTGCCGAGGTACTGCATGCGCGCGACTATCTCCTGCCCGGTATAGCAGCCCTTCTTGAAACTCACTGCGCCGAGGGCCTGCAGGTTGAGCATCTGTGGGATGAACAGTTCACGGGTCGCGCCGAAGACCTGGCCGACGCCGGCACGGACCTGGGCCAGCAACCAGCTGTCGAGCGGGACATGCGGCAGGTGGTTGGTCAGATGTAGATGCAGGCTTTGCGCTTGAGAGGCGGGCGCCCAGAGTTCGGCGCGGCCATCGCTCAGGCGGGTGGCCAGCAATTCGTTGTGGCGAACCAGGCTGTTGGCGCCTTTTGGCAACTCGAGACCGAGGCTGCGCAGGGCTTCGTCGCCACCGCTCAGGCCGAAGCGGTGCCAGGCGTTGCTGGCATCGCTGAGCTTGGACTTGCTGAACACCGCGTACTTTTGCAGCTCGGCGAGTTGTGGTTCGACCAGTTCGCGACTCATGGCCAGGAGGAATGAGTCGTCCATGCCGAGGATACGAAAGCTTGAAAACATGCGGCCTTTCTGCGTGCAGCGCGCGCCCAGGCTGGAGGTGCTCTCGTTCAGATAGTTGAGGTTGCAGGTCAGCTGGCCTTGAAGGAATTTACCGGCATCGGGGCCTTGGATGGCAAGAACGCCTTCGTGATCGAGGGAGCAGAAAAACGCGGTATCGGCCATGGGGTGAGCTATCGCAAACGTAGAGTGAGGACCGCCATGATAGAGCGCGGCCCTGGGCTTGTCAGCGCTTGCAGTCGGTCAGTTTGCTGGTGGCGATCAACAGCGGCGCTTTTCGCCGTTATACTGCGCGCCTCATTCAAGGAGCAGCCCCATGGTCGACTCGGTTGAACTCAATCGTCTTTTTTGGCACAGCCGACGCGGCATGCTGGAGCTGGACGTGCTGTTGGTGCCTTTCGTCAAGGAGGTTTATGCCACCCTGGATGCCGAGGATCGCGAGCGTTACCGCAAACTGCTCGAATGTGAGGATCAGGATATGTTCGGCTGGTTTATGCAACGATCGGAGCCTGAGGATGCCGATATCAAGCGCATGGTTCAGATGATTCTGGATCGTGTCCAGCCCAAGTGAAGCCTTCGAATGCCGGTGGCGACCCTCGCCCGGGTTGCTCACGCTGTATGCGCTGATCCAGCTTCTGGCGCTCTGCAGTCTGTACTGGGTGGAGATTGTCCCCTGGGCTCGTTTTTTCGCTGTGGCGCTGTGCGTGGCCCATGCCTGCTGGGTCGTGCCGCGGCACCTGCTGTTCAGCGTGCCGGAGGCATACACCGCCTTGCGGCATGGCGCGCAGGGTTGGCAAGTTGGCAGCGCGGCCTGCGGCTGGCAGTCGATCGAACTGCGTCCGGACAGTCTGGCGTTGCCATTGATAGTCGTGTTGCGTTTTCGCCTGAGCGGGCAGCGGCGCGTTCGTGCGTTGTGCATCGCCTGTGACGGCTTGCCGCGCGACGTGCATCGCCGCTTGCGGGTACGGCTGAAATTCAGTCGCCGTAGGTGGGGGGCGTCAAAATAGTATCCCGCGCCTGCGGCAGCAGCTGCGGATAGTCCAGGGTGTAGTGCAGGCCTCGGCTTTCGTGGCGCTGCATTGCCGAGCGGATCATCAATTCGGCGACCTGGGCCAGGTTGCGCAACTCGATCAGGTCGCGGCTGACCTTGTAGTTACTGTAGAACTCGTGGATCTCGTCGAGTAGCAGGCGTACCCGGTGTTCGGCGCGCTGCAAGCGCTTGTTGGTGCGCACGATGCCGACGTAGTCCCACATGAAGCGCCGTAGTTCATCCCAATTGTGCGCAATGATCACGTCCTCGTCCGAGTCGGTAACCTGGCTGGTATCCCAGGTCGGTAAGCTGGCGGGCATCGCGACCCGATCCAGTTGCTCGGTGATATCGGCGGCCGCGGCGCGGGCATAAACGAAACACTCCAGCAGCGAATTGCTGGCCATGCGGTTGGCGCCATGCAGGCCGGTGAAGCTGGTCTCGCCAATGGCGTACAGGCCCGGTACATCGGTGCGACCGTGTTGGTCGACCACCACGCCGCCGCAGGTGTAGTGCGCCGCGGGCACCACCGGGATGGGCTGTTTGGTGATGTCGATGCCAAAATCCAGGCAGCGCTCATAAACTGTGGGGAAGTGCGACTTGATGAACTCGGCCGGTTTGTGGCTGATGTCGAGGAATACGCAGTCTATACCCAGGCGCTTCATCTCATGATCGATAGCGCGCGCGACTATATCGCGTGGGGCCAGTTCGGCGCGCTCGTCGAAGCGCGGCATGAAGCGTTCGCCATTAGGCAGCTTGAGCAGCGCGCCTTCGCCACGCAGCGCCTCGGTGACCAGGAAACTCTTGGCCTGCGGATGGTAAAGGCAGGTCGGGTGGAACTGGTTGAACTCCAGGTTGCCGACCCGGCAGCCGGCACGCCAGGCCATGGCGATGCCATCGCCGCAAGCGCCGTCGGGGTTGCTGGTATAGAGATAGACCTTGGCCGCGCCGCCGGTGGCGAGAATTACAAAGCGTGCGCGCAGCGTATCGACCTCGCCGCTGGCGCGATTGAGTACGTACGCGCCCAAGCAGCGCCGGCCTTCCTGGCCCAGTTTGCGCTCGGTGATCAGGTCGACGGCGACGCGCTGCTCCAGCAGTTCAATGTTGCCGCGCAGTCTTGCCTGTTCGAGCAGTGTGTTGAAAATCGCGGCGCCGGTCGCATCGGCCGCATGGATGATGCGTCTATGGCTGTGGCCGCCTTCGCGAGTCAGGTGAAATTCGAAGCCGCCATCTTCACGAGCGGTCTGGTCGTCGCGGGTAAAGGGCACCCCCTGGTCGATCAGCCATTGAATTGCCTCGCGACTATGCTCTACCGTAAAGCGTACTGCCGCTTCACGACACAGGCCACCGCCTGCATTGAGGGTGTCTTCCACATGGGATTCAATGGTATCGGTATCGTCCAATACCGCCGCCACGCCGCCCTGGGCCCAATAGGTTGAGCCGTGGGAAAGATCGCCCTTGCTCAGTACGGCGATACGCAGGTCGCCGGGCAGGGTTAAGGCCAGGGTCAAGCCGGCAGCGCCGCTGCCTATGACCAGAACGTCGTGTTGGTAATGTCGACTCATGTCCGTATCCGCTGAAAACGCGGCTTTAGTATATAGAGAGGGCGGTCTGCACAATAGCGGGTTAATAAACCGTTATGGTGCTGGGGAACTTTGTTAGCATTTTGAGTTCTATAAACTTCTGTCTGGAGCGTTCTGTGTTGCCGGGGCGATGTGCGGTGGGCTCGAGTCGTATGGGTTGGGGGTCGAGGTCAGAGGTCAGGCGTGTGAAATTATTTGCGCGGCAAGGGTTCAGGTTCAGTTCGTTGTTGCGTTATCCGAGCAGGGTCGTACGTTATCTGCAGGAAACTTGTTTAGAGGGGAGAACTTTTGCGCAAGGTCCTAGTCTACTTCAGCAGGCGGTCTGACTGGCTTGCGCGGCACCCCTCCGAACCCTATGAGGAGTGTTCATGTTAACCCAGGAAGAGGATCAGCAACTGGTCGAGCGCGTGCAGCGTGGCGATAAGCGTGCTTTCGATCTGCTAGTGCTGAAATACCAGCACAAAATTCTCGGGTTGATCGTGCGTTTTGTGCATGACACCCATGAAGCACAGGATGTGGCGCAGGAAGCCTTCGTCAAGGCGTACCGGGCGTTAGGTAATTTTCGCGGCGACAGCGCTTTTTATACATGGCTATATCGCATTGCGATCAATACGGCAAAAAACTATCTGGTTTCGCGTGGTCGGCGTCCACCGGATAGCGATGTAAGCACCGACGATGCGGAGTTCTATGACGGCAATCATGCTCTGAAGGATATCGAATCGCCGGAGCGCACGTTATTGCGAGATGAAATCGAAGCCACCGTGCATCGGACCATCGAGCAGTTGCCAGAAGATTTGCGTATGGCGCTAACCTTGCGTGAGTTTGATGGTCTTAGTTACGAAGACATCGCGAGTGTCATGCAATGTCCGGTTGGTACCGTGCGATCACGAATTTTTCGAGCGCGCGAAGCCATTGATAAGTCCCTGCAGCCTTTATTGCAGGAAGCCTAAGGCAGCGGTGTAAAGCGAGAGAGGAATCGTCATGAGTCGTGAAAACCTACAGGAATCGCTGTCCGCGGTTATGGATAACGAGGCGGATGAGTTGGAGTTGCGGCGTGTGCTCAACGCCAGCGATGCATCCGAAGTGCGCGCCACCTGGTCACGCTATCAGCTCGCTCGTGCGGCCATCCATAAAGAACTGCTGGAGCCGCGCCTGGATCTCGCCGCCGCCGTTTCCGCAGCGCTTGCCGATGAGGCGGTGCCCGTCGTGAAGAAGCGTTTTCAGGCGCCTTGGCGCACGCTGGGACGCTTGGCGGTTGCGGCTTCGGTTACGGTCGCCGTATTGGCGGGCGTGCGCTTGTACAATCAGGACGAGGTTGCCGGTGCGCAGCAAATGGCTCAGCAGGCTGCGATGCCGAGTCTGGCTATCCCTCAGATGCAGGGGCCGGCGATGTTGGCGGGCTTCAATGCGGAGCGTGAAAACCTGCCTGCCGGCGCTGCGTCGACACAAGCGCAAGCCGGCTGGCATGAGCTGCGTTTGCCGGCGTACCTGCGTCAGCACGCTCAGCAAGCGGCCATGAGTGCGAACGAAAGCGCGTTGCCTTATGCCCGTGCGGCAAGTATGGAAGGCCAGTAAGGAGGCGCATGCGCTGCTCTATATTGTTGACCGCTGTTCTGGCTGTCAGTTGGCTGGCTACGCCGGTTCAGGCCGCCAGTGCCCAGGATTGGCTGCAGCGCTTGGCTGATGCCGAGCGCCAGCAGAGTTTCCAGGGAACTTTCGTCTATGAGCGCAATGGCAGCTTCTCCACACATAGCGTGCGTCATCGGGTCGAAGAAGATGGTTCCACACGCGAACGATTCTTGCAGCTCGATGGCTCCGCCCAGGAAATCGTACGAGCCGACGGGCAGGTAAAGTGCGTCAGTGGCGCCTTGGTCGATCAATTGGCCAGTGGCCAGGTCTGGCCTGCGCGCCAGTTGGATGTCCAGCGACTGATGCAGTGGTACGACTTGCGCTTGGTCGGCGAGTCCCGGGTGGCTGGGCGCAAGACGGTCGTGTTGGCGCTGCTGCCGCGTGATCAGCATCGCTACGGGATCGAGTTGCACCTTGATCAGCAGACTGGCTTGCCGCTGAAGTCGTTGTTGCTTAACGATAAAGGCCAGTTGCTCGAGCGTTTTCAGTTCACTCAGTTGGATACCGAGACGATTCCGACTGTCGAGGCCTTGCAGCCCGCCGCTGGCTGCAAGGCGATGCAGACTGCGCCGAAGCAGGAATTGACCAAATCCGCCTGGCGCTCTGATTGGCTCCCCCCTGGCTTTACATTGAATGCTGTCATCGAACGGCGTAGCCCTGCTTCCGCTGACATGGTCGATGGCCTGGTCTACGGCGACGGCATGGCGCGTTTTTCGGTTTTCCTCGAGCCCCTGCATGGGGCGTTGGTGGAAGACGCCCGTAGCCAGCTGGGGCCTACTGTCGCGGTGTCGCGGCGTCTTTCTACTTCCGACGGCGATGTGATGGTGACTGTCGTTGGTGAGATTCCGTTGGGAACCGCTGAGCGGGTTGCCCTCTCCATGCGCGCGGCGGGGGCTCCAGTTTCTCCATGATCGAAGAGCAAGGTCGGGTCATTGCGCTCGAACCAGGTGCGGTCTGGGTTGAAACGTTGCGCAAGAGCACGTGCTCCAGTTGTTCCGCCAAGGCAGGTTGTGGCCAGGGGGTGCTCGATAAATTGGGGGTCGAGGGGCGCCGAGGTCATGTGCGGGCCTTATGCGATCTACAGCTCGAGATTGGCGACGCGGTGGTGATCGGTGTGCGTGAGGATCTGCTAGTGCGGGGGGCTCTACTGGTTTATCTGATACCTCTGCTAGGGCTGTTTGCCGGTGCGTTATTGGCGCAATGGTTGACCCTGGGCGAGCCGTTGGTCATTGTTGGTGCGGCTTTGGGGTTTCTTCTTTCCTGGATTCTGGTGCGTTGGCGCAGTGCCCGTAGCGCTGACGACCCAGCGTTGCAGCCCGTGGTTGTGCGGGCTTTGCTGGTGGGGGTTGGTGCAGCAGTTTAAGTTTCTGGTTGTTCCACAATGGGGAGTAGTAGTGTCGATGCCTAGTCTGAAACGATCTTTTTCCACGTTGCTAACCGTTCTGGTGTTGGGGGTGGCAGCGACCGCCCAAGCACAATTGCCGGATTTTACCGAGCTGGTCGAGCAGGCCTCGCCTGCGGTGGTGAATATCAGCACGCGGCAGAAGCTGCCGGAGCGTGCGGTATCCAGCAGTCAGTTAAATATTCCTGATCTGGAAGGTTTGCCACCCATATTCCGTGAGTTCTTCGAGCGCGGAATCCCCCAGGCCCCCCGTAGTCCGGGTGGTGGCGGTGGTCACCAGCGTGAAGCGCAATCCTTGGGGTCGGGCTTCATTATTTCCGAAGACGGCTATGTGCTGACCAATAACCATGTGATTGCGGATGCCGATGAAATCATCGTACGTCTGCCCGATCGCAGTGAGCTTGAGGCCAAGCTTGTTGGCACCGATCCACGTAGTGATGTTGCGCTGCTGAAGATCGAGGGCAAGGGGCTGCCCACGGTCAAGTTGGGCAAGTCCGAAGATTTGAAGGTCGGTGAGTGGGTTCTCGCGATCGGTTCGCCGTTCGGCTTCGATCATTCGGTAACCGCCGGGATTGTCAGTGCCACGGGGCGCAGTCTGCCGAACGAAAGCTATGTGCCGTTCATCCAGACCGATGTGGCGATCAACCCGGGTAATTCCGGTGGGCCGCTGTTCAATCTGGAGGGTGAGGTGGTCGGTATCAACTCGCAGATATTCACTCGTTCCGGCGGATTCATGGGGCTTTCTTTCGCCATTCCGATGAGCGTGGCGCTGGATGTGGCCGATCAACTCAAGGCCAGCGGCAAAGTCAGCCGTGGCTGGCTGGGGGTGGTGATTCAGGAAGTGAACAAGGACCTTGCCGAGTCGTTTGGTCTCGAGCGGCCGGCTGGTGCGCTGGTGGCGCAGGTGCTGGATGGCGGTCCCGCTGCCAAGGGCGGCTTGATGGTTGGCGATGTGATTCTTAGCCTTGATGGCAAGCCGATCATCATGTCGGCCGATCTGCCGCATCTGGTCGGTGTGCTCAAGCCGGGCAGCAAGGCTGAGCTGGATGTTGTCCGCGAAGGCTCGCGTAAGAAGCTCAAGGTAACTATCGGTGCCTTGCCCGAGGAGGGCCAGGAGCTTGCCGAAATGGCATCGCCCGGGGTCGAGCGCAGCAGCAACCGGTTGGGCGTTAAGGTCGTCGAGCTGACCGAAGAGCAGAAAAAGGGCTTGGACCTCAAGGGGGGGGTGGTTATCACCGAAGTGCAGGAAGGGCCGGCAATGCTGATCGGCCTGCGCGCCGGCGATGTGATTACCCATCTGAACAATCAGGCTATCGATTCAGCTAAGACCTTTACCGAGGTTGCTCAGAACCTGCCGAAGAATCGTTCCGTGTCCATGCGCGTGCTACGCCAGGGCCGTGCGAGCTTTATCACCTTCAAGCTTGCTGAATAAGCCTTTAGGGCAGTATGAAAAAGGGCGATTCAGGTCGCCCTTTTTCATGTCCGTCAATAAGTGCTTGGGTGACGGGCTGGCTGTCGATCGGGTACAATTTGCGGCTATTTTTGGCGGGCAGCCTGCCTGCGCCTTTTTCGAGTGCCGATCCGTGAGTGACCTGAGTCATATCCGCAACTTTTCTATCATCGCCCACATTGACCACGGCAAGTCCACCTTGGCTGACCGCTTCATCCAGATGTGCGGTGGTTTGAGCGAGCGCGAAATGGAAGCTCAGGTGCTCGACTCGATGGACCTGGAGCGTGAGCGCGGTATTACCATCAAGGCCCATAGCGTCACGCTTTATTACAAGGCGCGTGATGGTAAAACCTATCAGTTGAACTTCATCGATACTCCCGGCCATGTCGACTTCACCTATGAGGTGAGCCGCTCGTTGGCCGCCTGTGAAGGCGCTTTGCTGGTGGTGGATGCAGGGCAGGGGGTCGAGGCTCAGTCGGTCGCGAACTGTTACACCGCGATCGAGCAAGGGCTCGAAGTCATGCCGGTCCTGAACAAGATGGATTTGCCACAGGCCGACCCGGACAAGGTCAAGGACGAAATCGAACATATCATCGGCATCGATGCCAGCGATGCAGTGGCCTGTAGCGCCAAGAGCGGTATGGGCGTGGACGAAGTTCTCGAGCGTCTGGTCGCTGTAATTCCGCCTCCGACCGGCGATATCGAGGCGCCATTACAGGCGTTGATCATCGACTCCTGGTTCGATAACTACCTTGGCGTGGTGTCGTTGGTGCGCGTGCGTCACGGGCGCATCAAGAAGGGCGACAAGGTTCTGGTCAAGTCCACCGGCAAGATCCATCAAGTGGACAATGTCGGCGTGTTCAACCCGAAGCTGACCAGCACCCCGGACCTCAAGGCGGGCGAGGTGGGCTTTATCGTTGCTGGTATCAAGGACATTCATGGTGCGCCCGTGGGCGATACCCTGACTCTGTCGAGCACGCCCGATGTCGACATGCTGCCTGGTTTCAAACGGGTCAAGCCCCAGGTCTATGCGGGGTTATTCCCTGTCAGTTCCGATGACTTCGAAGATTTTCGCGAGGCGTTGCAAAAACTCACCCTGAACGATGCGGCTTTGCAATATGAGCCGGAAAGTTCCGATGCGCTGGGTTTCGGTTTCCGTATCGGCTTCCTCGGTATGCTCCACATGGAGATCATCCAGGAGCGCCTCGAGCGCGAATACGATCTGGACCTGATTACCACGGCGCCAACCGTGGTTTTCGAAGTCGTGATGAAGAATGGCGAGATCCTGTATGTCGACAACCCGTCGAAGCTCCCGGATCTGTCGTCGGTCGAGGATATGCGTGAGCCGATTGTTCGCGCCAATATTCTGGTCCCGCAGGAACACCTGGGCAACGTCATCACCTTGTGCATCGAAAAACGCGGTGTACAGCGCGATATGCAGTTCCTCAGCAGCCAAGTGCAGGTGTCCTACGACTTGCCGATGAATGAGGTGGTCCTGGACTTTTTCGACCGGCTAAAGTCTGTCAGCCGTGGCTACGCGTCGCTGGATTACAGCTTTGACCGCTTTCAATCGGCCAATCTGGTCAAGCTCGATGTTCTGATTAATGGTGAAAAAGTCGATGCCCTGGCCCTGATCGTGCATCGTGACAAGGCCCACTACAAGGGCCGCGCCCTGACTGAAAAAATGAAGGAACTGATCCCGCGTCAGATGTTTGATGTGGCGATTCAGGCGGCGATCGGTGGGCAGATTGTCGCCCGCACCACGGTCAAGGCTCTCAGAAAGAACGTGCTGGCCAAGTGTTACGGTGGTGACGTGAGCCGTAAGCGTAAATTGCTGGAAAAGCAAAAGGCCGGTAAGAAACGGATGAAGCAGGTTGGTAACGTGGAGATTCCACAAGAAGCCTTCCTCGCGGTTCTCAAGGTGGATGGCTAAGGTTTTATGTCGATTAATTTCCCGTTGTTGCTGGTCGTCGCCGTTGCGCTATGCGGCGCGCTGGCGCTATTCGATTTGATATTTCTCGCCCCGCGTCGCCGTGCCGCGATTGCCACTTATCAGGGGCAGGTCGAGCAGCCGGACGAGACGGTTGTCGAGCGTCTGAACAAGGAACCGCTGCTGGTTGAGTATGGCAAGTCGTTCTTCCCGGTACTGGCGATCGTCCTGGTTCTGCGCTCCTTTCTGGTCGAACCCTTCCAGATTCCATCGGGCTCGATGAAGCCGACGCTGGCGGTAGGTGATTTTATTCTTGTCAACAAGTTCGCCTACGGCATCCGTTTGCCGGTGCTGGATACCAAGATCATCGACGTAAGTGACCCGCAACGCGGCGATGTCATGGTCTTCCGCTACCCGAACGACCCGAATATCAACTACATCAAGCGTGTCGTCGGCATTCCTGGCGACCGTGTCGCGGTGGAAGGCAAGCAGGTTTACATCAATGGTGAAGCGTTGCCCCGGCGCTTCCTCTACGAAGGACTGGACGAGGAAGCCAGGGGCGATCGCAGCTCCGGCGTCTATCCGACTGCGCGTTATTACACTGAGACGCTGGGCAATGTAGAGCACAGTATTCGCGAGCGCGATCGAGTGCGCGGTTCCGTCCGACGCGAGTGGCTGGTGCCCAAGGGGCACTACTTCATGATGGGCGACAACCGCGATAACTCGAAAGACAGCCGTTATTGGGAAGATCCAGAGGGGACTCCGCCGGAGTTCTCGGGCATGGTTCCGGACAAGAATATCGTCGGCAAAGCCTTTGCCGTGTGGATGAGCTGGCCCGATCCGAAATTCAGCCATCTGCCGAATTTCTCCCGTGTCGGTTTGATTCACTAGGTTTTGCATCAGCCTGGCGCTGTTCAATACAGCGCTACAGGCTATAAATAATCTTGGGTTTTGCCTGATCGGCATTTATCTCATTGAGAATTGGGGCTCCATATGAAATTTGCACGCTCGCAAAAGGGTATGTCGGTTCTGGGCTGGCTGATGGTCTTGGCCTTGGTTGCATTTTTCGCCAGTGCGGCATTCAAGTTGATTCCACATTACCTCGACTATATGTCGTTGGAGAAAATCATCACGTCGGTGGAAACCGACGAGTCTCTGGAAATAAATACCGTAGGCGCATTCTATGGTCACGTTATCAGGGGGATGGAGGTCAATAGCATCCGTGATTTGAACCCGAAAGATATTCTTGAAGTGAAAATTGAAAACAATGAATTTCGTGCCCACTTGCAATATGAGCGGCGTGAGCCTCTGATTAAAAATATCGATCTGGTAGTTAATTTCGATAAAGAATTCCGCGTGCGTATGCCGTGAGTGCTTCGTTAGCCCGTCTCGAACGACGACTCGGTTACACCTTCAAGGACCAGGAACTGATGATCCTGGCCTTGACCCATCGCAGCTTCGCTGGGCGCAATAACGAACGCCTGGAGTTTCTCGGCGACGCCATTCTCAACTTCGTCGCCGGTGAGGCGCTGTTCGAGCGTTTTCCTCTGGCCCGTGAAGGTCAGCTGTCGCGTCTGCGTGCCCGCCTGGTCAAGGGGGAGACGCTGGCTATCCTGGCCCGTGGTTTCGACCTGGGCGAATATCTGCGCCTGGGCTCGGGCGAGTTGAAAAGTGGCGGTTTTCGCCGCGAGTCGATTCTCGCCGATGCCCTGGAGGCGCTGATCGGTGCCATTTACCTGGATGCCGGCATGGAGGCGGCGCGCGAGCGGGTATTGGCCTGGCTAACCAATGAGTTGGAGAGCCTGACGCTGGTCGACACCAACAAGGATCCGAAAACCCGTCTGCAGGAGTTTCTGCAATCCCGGGCTTGCGATCTGCCGCGCTACGAGGTGGTGGATATCCAGGGTGATCCGCATTGCCGGACGTTCGTCGTCGAATGCCAGATCACCTTACTGAACGATAAAACCCTGGGTCAGGGGGCCAGCCGCCGTATTGCCGAACAGGTCGCGGCGGCGGCTGCCTTGATCGCCCTGGGTGTGGAGAATGGGCATGACTGATTCACCTGCAACACGCTGTGGCTATGTCGCCATCGTCGGCCGGCCCAACGTGGGCAAGTCGACGCTGCTCAACCATATTCTCGGGCAGAAACTGGCCATTACCTCGCGTAAGCCGCAGACCACCCGGCACAACATGCTCGGAATCAAGACCGAGGGAGAGGTCCAGGCGATATATGTCGATACGCCCGGTCTGCACAAGAACAACGAGAAAGCCCTCAACCGCTATATGAACAAGAATGCCTCGTCGGCGCTGAAGGATGTCGACGTGGTGATCTTCGTGGTCGACCGCACCCGCTGGACCGATGAGGACCAGATGGTCCTGGAGCGCGTGCAGTACGTGCAGGGCCCGGTGATTCTGGCGATCAACAAGACCGACCGTATCGAGGATAAAGCGGAGCTGATGCCGCACCTCGAATGGTTGGCGACTCAGCTGCCGAATGCCGAAATAGTGCCGGTTTCCGCACAACACGGTCATAACCTCGACACCCTGGAAAAACTGGTCGGCGAGCGTTTGCCGGAAGGCGTGCATTTCTTTCCGGAAGATCAGGTCACCGATCGTTCGAGCCGTTTCTTCGCCGCCGAATTGGTACGCGAGAAGATCATGCGCCAGCTCGGCGCCGAGTTGCCGTACCAGATCACTGTGGAAATTGAGGAGTTCAAGCGCGATGGGCGCATCCTGCATATCCACGCGCTGATACTGGTTGAGCGTGATGGTCAGAAGAAGATCATTATTGGCGAGAAGGGCGAGCGGATCAAACGCATCGGTCAGGAAGCGCGCAAGGACATGGAGGTGATGTTCGACTCCAAGGTCATGCTCAATCTCTGGGTCAAGGTCAAAGGCGGTTGGTCGGACGACGAGCGCGCCCTGCGCTCGCTGGGCTACGACAATATCTAAAGCAACAGCCGCAGGCGACAAGCCTCCAAGTGGATCGTGCCGAGTGTCGACGGGGCGGCTGGAACTGGTGCTTTGCTTACCGCTCGAAGCTTGAGGCTTGCCGCTGATGTTCGCCTATGTACTGCATAGCCGCGCTTACCGCGAAAGTAGTGCGCTGGTCGATTTGCTCACTCCTCAGGGTCGGCTGCGCGCGGTGCTGCGTGGTGCGCGAGGCAAGGCGGGAACCCTGGCGCGGCCGTTCATCCCCATCGAAGTCGAGCTGCGCGGACGTGGCGAACTGAAGAATATCGGCCGCCTGGAAGCTGCTGGCATTCCCAATCTGCTCAACGCGGAGGCGCTGTTCAGTGGCCTCTATCTGAACGAACTGCTGATTCGTTTGCTGCCCGCGGAAGACCCGCATCCAGAAATCTTCGAGCACTACGCCATGACCGTCCTGGCGCTGGCCCAGGGGCGTGCGCTGGAGCCCTTGTTACGTGCTTTCGAATGGCGTTTGCTTGGCGAGTTGGGCTATGGTTTCGCACTCGATCATGATTGCAACGGCCAGCCCATCGCCACTCAAGGGCTCTATCGGCTGCAGGTCGATTCAGGTTTACAGCCCGCTGGGCAGTTTCAACCCGGGGTTTTTCAAGGTGCTGAGTTACTCGCCATGGCCGAGGCCGACTGGGCCTCGCCGGG
Source organism: uncultured Pseudomonas sp. (assembly GCA_966210435.1). GTDB lineage: Bacteria > Pseudomonadota > Gammaproteobacteria > Pseudomonadales > Pseudomonadaceae > Aquipseudomonas. The sequence goes on from CBIHLF010000024.1 coordinate 42,304, forward strand.
TGCTCTGGCTGCGGCCAAGCGCTTGATGCGCCAGGCTCTCGCCCCTCATCTAGGCGGCCGACCGCTGGTCAGTCGCGAATTGTTCATGACGCTCAAGGAGCCAAACCGTGACTGATGCCAATCGTGTGTTGCTGGGTGTGAATATCGACCATGTGGCGACCCTGCGTCAGGCCCGTGGTACGCGCTATCCCGACCCGGTGAAAGCCGCCCTGGATGCCGAAGAGGCCGGGGCCGATGGCATTACCGTGCACTTGCGTGAGGACCGCCGGCATATCCAGGAGCGCGACGTGCGTCTGCTCAAGGAGGTGCTGCAAACGCGGATGAATTTCGAAATGGGCGTTACCGAGGAAATGCTGGCGTTCGCCGAAAGCATCCGTCCCGAGCACGTTTGCCTGGTACCGGAAACCCGCCAGGAACTGACCACCGAAGGCGGTCTGGATGTCGCCGGGCAGGAAGCGCGGATCGCTGCTGCGGTACAGCGGCTGAGTAAGATTGGTTGCGAGGTTTCGCTGTTTATCGATCCGGATGCGCGCCAGATCGAAGCGTCGAAGCGCGTTGGCGCGCCAGCTATCGAACTGCACACCGGGCGCTACGCCGACGCCCATACGCCGGAAGAAGCGGCGCGGGAGCTGGCGCGAATTAGCGATGGTGTGGCCTGCGGCCTGGCCCATGGCCTGATCGTCAATGCCGGTCATGGCCTGCACTACCATAACGTCGAGCCGGTGGCGGCGATCGCCGGAATCAATGAGCTGAACATCGGCCACGCGCTGGTCGCCCATGCGCTATTCGTCGGCTTCAAACAGGCGGTGGTGGAGATGAAGCAGCTGATAGTCGCGGCGGCCAATCGCGGGTAGAGGCCCCATGGGGTGGATGACGCTGTATTCATCCACCATAGCGCTGGATGAGGAAAGCGTCAGCTACGCGCCCCTATCCACCCTACGGCTTGCGCGCCACCAACACGGCGCGGCTCGGCGCGGGCAGCCCTTCCAGCGTGCGGCTATGGTCGGCCGGGTCGAGAAAGTCCGGCAGCGACTGAAAGCGCATCCACTCGGTGGCGCGTTGCTCCTCGACCGAGGTGGTATTGACGTCGACGCAGCGCACATCGACGAAGCCGGCGCGACGCAGCCATAGCTCCAGCGCCGGCACCGAGGGCAGGAACCAGACGTTGCGCATTTGCGCGTAGCGGTCCTCGGGGATCAGCACCTGTTGGGCGTCGCCTTCGACCACCAGGGTTTCCAGGACGAGTTCACCGTCCTTGACCAGGCAATCCTTCAGGTCCAGCAGGTGATCGATGGGCGAGCGACGGTGATAGAGCACACCCATGGAAAACACCGTGTCGAAGCCTTGCAGCTTGCCCGGTAATTCCTCGAAGGCCAGTGGCAGGTGCCAGGCCGGCAGGTCGGGCAGGTAGTTCTTCATCGCCAGGAATTGGCAGAGGAACAGCCAGTTCGGGTCGATGCCGACCACGCTATCGGCACCAGCGCCGAGCATCCGCCACATGTAGTAGCCATTGCCGCAGCCCACATCCAGCACGCGTTTGCCGGTCAGGTCGAGATGGGGCGCGACGCGCTGCCACTTCCAGTCCGAACGCCACTCGGTATCCACGTGCACGCCAAACAGGCGGAACGGCCCCTTGCGCCAGGGGATCAGGCCGCGCAGGGCGGTGTCCAGGGCGACGCGGGTCGATGCGTCGCAGGGGCCGGTGAAAGTGAAGGCTTCGAGCAATTCCAGCTGCTCCACTTCCAGCGGCGGCAGCGCCTGGACTGCACCATACCAGCGCTGCAGGTCGCCGTGGCCGATCGCCAGTTTGGCGTCGATTTGCCCCGGCAGACCGGCGCACCAGTCCTGCAGCGGGGTGCCGGCCAACTGCGCTTGTAGGGCGTCCAGATCGAGGCGGCCGATCATGGCAAGGCAATCAGCGAGGCGAAGTTAAGGCATTGAAACCAGGGCACCACCTTGCTGAAGCCGGCGGCCAGCAGACGTTCGCGGTGCTGCTCCAGACTATCCGGCAGCATGACTTTCTCGATTGCACTGCGCTTCTGGGCGATTTCCAGTTCGCTGTAGCCATTGGCGCGTTTGAAGGCGATGTGTAAATCCCCGAGCAGTTGGTGCTGTTCGTCGTCCTCGAAGCGCAGTTTCTCCGAGAGGATCAGCGCGCCGCCCGGCAGCAGTGCCTGTCGAATGCGTGCGAGCAATGCCAAACGCTGTTCCGGCTGGATAAATTGCAGGGTGAAGTTCAAGGCCACCAGGGAAGTTGGCTGCAGCTCCAGGCCAAGGATATCGGCCTCGATCACCTCCACTGGCAACAGCTCCTGGAACATCGAGTCCTGGGCGTGCAGGTACTCGTGGCAGCGCTCGACCATGGCCGCCGAGTTGTCGACCGCTATCACCCGACAATCCTCGAGTTGTACATGGCGGCGTAGCGCCTGGGTCACGGCGCCGAGGGAACTGCCCAGGTCGTAGAGCACGCTATGCGGCTGGGCGAACTGACCGGCCAGCACGCCGATATTTTCGACAATCGTCGGGTAGCCGGGCACCGAGCGTTTGATCATGTCCGGAAAAACCCGCACGACGTCCTCGTTGAAGACGAAGTCCGGCACCTGGGGCAGGGGCTGGGCGAACAGGCGGTCGGATTGTTTGGTCACGTTGGCGGCGCACGAGTCGAAGAAGGCCGACGATTTTAACGGGAAAGTCGTTGGGCGACGACTCCTAGTCGCGCTTGGCGTTGCAGGGCGGGCCGAGTGCGCCAGGATCATGCCTGGCGCCACGCGCTCACACCTACTTCAACTGATCGGAAAGAAACTCCCCCGCGCCCTGTAGCGGACCGAGTGGATTGCGCTTGACCTCGTAGCGGCGAATGTTCGGCTCGCCGTTGCTGACCTTATGCACCAGTACGTCGTCGACCAGGACGAATACCGCGCGAAAGACCCATCCTTGCAGTTCTCTTTTCTTGCGGAAGTTGAATATGTCGGCCCAGAAGTTGCCGACCCGTTTGGAGTCGGTCTTGTTGAACTCGAAGGCGTAGCCCACACAACGATCCTTGGCTTCCAGGCAGCGCAACAGGCCTTCCGGCAGATAATCGATGGGAACGTTCGGTTGCACGAACATCAGGCGTAGATCGATAAACGAGAGCATTTTGCCGTTGCCTTCGGACAGCGGGTCGAAGCCCAGCGCGAATAGTTCGGAGCGGGTGGTGATGCCCGCTGCTACCTGGGAGTAGCGTATTTCCGCATCGAGATAATCGTCAAAAGGCGATAATGCTTCTTCACGTTCGCTGGGTAGCAAGCTGCTGCAACCCGATAGCCAAGCCAGCATGAGGAGCAGGCCGACTGCATGCCTAGTGTCCGTCATGTCATGATCTCTGAGTCGTGGATGTCTATTCCCTATAGCCCATTTATCGGTCGCCTGCCTGTATGCGTTCGCCAGCGGTCCGCCCGGGCGAACCAATGGACGCCCCTTGATGGCATGTGCGCCAGGATGCCTGGAAGATTAGCGGCGCGCTCGGGTGTCAGTGCGCCTTGAGTGCACAGTCGAAGGTTTGCGCCGGCGCCACGTCGGTTTCCCAAGGGCGTTGATAAGTCAGGCGCAGATGGCCCGAGCCCGCGTGCTTGACACTGAAGCGCCAGGTCGAAAGACCGGCGCTGCCGACCAGACCGGCATCTTCCGGGTTGCTGTAGACCTCGGGGCCGAGACTTTCGAGTACCGTATCGGCGCCATCGCGCAGTACCCAGCGGAAGCCCGTAGTGGGATTGCTGGGCAGCGTCAGCAGGAGGCTGTCGCCAACGCCAAGGCTTAGCGGGCATTGACTTTGCTTTTGCACAAGTTGGCTACCGGCGTTGTGGGCACAACCGGCCAGTAGCGCCAGACCGAGCAACGGCAGTACGCGAAGAGTGGTCATCGGTGGGCTCCTTGATCGATGAAGGCTTGCATGGGCGACTTTACCGCGAGCGCCTAGCATAGCCGCTGTGTGTCCCCGGGCGTAGCGCCTAGGTTCAACAGCGCTGCACCCGCTCAATCTGTGCGTCGAGCAGCGGGCCGAACAAGGCGACGCAGTCCTGGGCCGTGATGCGTGCCTGGGGGGCGTCGATCAAGTCCTCCTGCAGACGTAGCAGCAGGTCGCCTATCGGCAATGATGTCACGAGCCGCTGCAGGCGCTGACAGAGCAATTGCATCTGCATTTTCAAGCCGGCCGGGCAGCGTCTGTAGTTGGTGGCGCGCAATGCCAGGCCGCGCAGGCGCGCCAGGTCTTCGAGGCTGTGACAGGCGATGGCCAGCCCTTGCAATTGCGGCCAGGTCGTCAGGCAAAGGTGGTCTTCCAATTGTTCGATGACGATCAGCAGCGCCTCGATCATTTGGCAATGGGCCTCGAAGTCGGCCGGTTTGCGCCGCAGCTGTGGCCAGTCCTTGTGCAGCGGCGCCAATTGCAGGCTCTCGCCCGGCCAGTTGAGCCAGAGTTTGTCGAGTTTGCGCGCGAGTGCATTGCGCTGACTGACGCTACCAATGTCCTGCTGGGCTCCGAGGTCACGGTGCATCTGCACCGCTGGCAGCAGTTCGAGGCTGCGCTGCAGGGTTGTGTATTGCAGGTGGTCGAGGGTGTTTTGGTGCTGGCGTGCCGCGCGCCGGGTCAGCCATTGGCCGAGAATAAACAGCCCCAGGGCCAAGGCCAGGGCAATGCCGAGTTCCATCGAGTGGTTCCTTACACGGATGGGCGTGTACGCTTTGAACGCTCAGTCTTAGCAACTCTCCTGCCAGTTGGCGGATGCGCATAAATAGGGCGTGTATGACCGGTTGGGGGCAGTGCGTTGCACCGATACAGTGCGCGCACTTTTGGTGATGGCTGCTTTGGTGCATTACTGGCTAAATGCCGGCCATTTGTCGTGCGGGCTGCTGTTTTTTGCGGCAAAGAGTTAAAGTTCCCTTACACGAACTTCCGGTTGTCGCCATGCTCAAAGCCCGCCTGCTGCACCTCGATCACCAGGCCCACGAACACACCCACGATCACCACCAATTGGTGCTGTCGTTGTCCGGGCGCGCGGAATTCGAGGTCAATGGCCGTGGTGGCGAAGTCTGTCGCATGCGCGCCTGCCTGGTGCCCGGCGATGCCGATCACCAGTTCGCTGGTATCGGCGATAACCGTATGCTGATCGTCGATCTCAACGGGCAGGGCACCTCCAGCGAAGACCTGGAGCTGCTCACCCATCTGTTCGAAACCCCGCGTTATCCGCAGCTGGATGTGGACTTCCAGCATCTGCTCAGTTATGCCGGTGCCGAGCTCGAACGCTATGGCAGCGACCCGATGTTGGCGCGTTCTCTGGGCGGGGTGCTGTTGCGGGCCTTACACTTGCGCCTGTTCGGCGAGCAGGCGCAACGGGCCACCGGGCCGCTCGATCTGGAGCGGCTCGATGCCTTTATCCTGGATAACCTGGCGCGGCGCATCAGCGTCGCCGAGTTGGCGCAGGTCGCTTGCCTCAGCCCCAGCCACTTTCACGCCCAATTCAAGGACAGCGTCGGCCTGACGCCCCACCAATACCTGCTCAAATCGCGTCTCGATCTGGCCGCGCGGCTGCTGCGCGAAAGTGCTCTGCCGTTGATTCGTATCGCCGAAGAGTGCGGCTTCTCCAGTCAAAGCGCCCTGACCAATGCGATGCGGCGCTACCTCGGTCTGACCCCCAAGCGGTTGCGCAGCGCCGATTGATCGCCTGGCCGGCGTCCCTTCGCGGCGCGGCCGGGTTCCAGTCTGTCTTAGCCGTTTCGCCGCCGGTTTCTCGTGCCTGGCGGTGGCTGCTTGCCGGTAAAAAAGGTGACCCCAGGCGCACTGCGGACTACTCTGCATGAGATTGAGCGATGAAGTTGCCAGGCTGGCGAGTCCTTTAATTTGCGGCGCGACTTGCGTCGAATCCGAGCACCAAGCATGACGCAACCATTCAAACCACTGCGCTGGGGCGTTGCTGGCCTCTGTTGGCTGGTCAGTTCGATGCTTTCGGCGGCCGGTATGCAGGCCGTCCTGGTCGATGCTCAGGGGCAGCCGTTAGCCGATGCGCTGATCACCCTGCGTGGCCCCCTCGGCGCTGGGGCCGCCGAGCCACCGGCGGTGATGGATCAAGTGGCCCGCCAGTTCCAACCCCGCGTCCTGGCGGTGCACACCGGCAGCGCGGTGAGCTTTCCCAACAGCGACAATATTCGTCATCACGTCTATACCTTTTCGCCGGCCAAGCGTTTCGAGCTGCGCCTGTATCAAGGCACGCCGAGCGAGCCGGTGATATTCGACAAGCCGGGAGTGGTGGTACTGGGCTGCAATATCCATGACTGGATGGTGGGCTACGTTTACGTGACGGACGATCCCTGGTTCGCCGTGGCCGATGAACAGGGCAGGGTGACCTTCGATGGATTGCCGGCCGGGCGTTACGCGGTCAGCCTGTGGCATCCGCAAGTGCCCGACATGTTGCCGCAGGCGGCCGGCGAGGTGCAGATCGGCGCGGCCGATCTGCAGCAGCGTTTTACCCTGGGCTTGCGCAGTGCCCCGGCCCCGGTGAGTGGCGAACCTGTCAGCGCGTTTGGCGCTGCCTTTAAAAAAGCGGCCGACGATGCTGCGCAATAGCTTTCAGGCGCGTATCGCCATTGTGCTGATCCTGCTGCTGTCGGTGGTGGTCGGTGCGCTGTACCTCGCGGTGCAGACGGCGACCAGCGTGGCGGTCCGGAGCCAGGCACGCGAGCAGCTGGAGGTCGGTAGCCTGGTATTTCAGCAACTGCTCGAAGTGCGCGGTCGGCAACTGCACGATGCGGTGCAGGTGCTCGCCGCCGATTTCGGCTTCAAGGAGGCGGTAGCCAGCGGCGACCACGAGACGATCCGTTCGGCGCTGGCCAATCACGGCGCCCGCATCAATGCCGACCTGGTACTGATGCTCGGTCTGGACGGCAGCCTGGCGGTCACCACCGATCGGCAGATTCAGGGGCAGACCGCCCAACGCCTGAGCGCGGAAGTCATGCGGCGACAACGCGAGGGCATGCAGGTTTTCCTGATGCCGATCGACGACAGAATCTATCTGCTGGTGCAAACCACGGTCAGCGCTCCCCTGCCGATCGCCCGGGTGATGTTGGGGTTCCGCGTGGATGAGGTGTTTGCCGCCGAGCTGCGCGGCTTGACCCACCTCGATCTGACCCTGGTAGCCAGCCAGGACGGTGTGGCGGATATCTGGATCAGCACCCTCGCCGACGAATCGCGCGCGCAGTTGCAGCGGGACATGGCGGCCGCGGGCGCCCCGGTCGATACCGCGCAGTTTGCCGACGGTCGTTACCTGGGACAGCGTCTGGTGTTGGCCAGCGGCGACGGCTTCAGCGTGCAGGCGCTGCTGCATAAATCGCTACGGCAGGCCCAGGAGGCGTTCGCCCCGCTCGATCGAAATATTCTGCTGATTGCTCTGGCCGCCTTGCTGGCCTCCCTCGTCGGCGCCTTGCTGCTGGCGCGCGGTGTGTCGCAACCGGTGCGGCTCCTGGCCGCGGCTACCGAACGGATCGGTCAGGGCGACTATCAGGCGCCGCTGGAGCTCGATCGCGACGATGAGTTGGGCAGCTTGGCCAAAGCCTTCCAGGCCATGCAGCAGGGGATTGCCGAACGTGAGCGACAGTTGGCGCATAACGCCCTGCATGATCGTTTGACCGGGTTACCCAATCGCGCTCTGGCACTCGAACGTCTCGGCACGGCGATCACCGCCCGGCGGCCGTTTGCCTTGCTGTGTCTCGGTGTGGGTAACCTGCGCGCGATCAAGGACAGCTACGGCGCCGCTTCTGGCGACCTGGCCGTGCAGCAGCTCGGGCGGCAATTGCAGGGTACCCTGCGGCCTGGCGATAGCCTTGCGCACCTGCTGCTTGATGAATTCCTCCTGCAGCTCGACGGCTGTGACAGCGATGCCGCGGTGGCCGTGGCCGACCGCATCCTGCGTGCGCTGAGCAAACCGCTGCCGATCGGCAATGGCGAGGCGCAACTCGAGTGCCGGGCCGGTATCAGCGCCTACCCGGTCGACGGTGAGACCCCGGACGATCTGCTGCGCCGCGCCGGCATCGCCATGCAGGATGCCGAGCACCTGCCCGGCCGTCTGCAGGTCTACCAGGAGGGACGTGACGCCGCCCACCAACGGCAGATTCGCCTGATCCGCGACCTCTACCGCGCGCCGGAGCGAAGCGAGCTGGTCCTGCATTATCAGCCCAAGCTGGACCTAAAAAACGCCAGGGTGCTGCAGGCTGAGGCGCTGCTGCGCTGGCAACACCCCGAACTGGGGTTGATTTCGCCAGGCGAGTTCATTCCCCTGGCCGAGCGCACGGGAAGCATTCAGCTACTGACGGCGTGGGTCATCGAAGAGGTCTTGCGGCAGCTGCGCGAATGGGGCTTGCGTGGTCTGCGGGTGCAGGTCTCGCTGAATATTTCCACTGAAGACCTGGTCGACCCGCAACTGCCGGTCCGGGTCCGGCAGTTGCTGGCGCGTTATCAGGTAGCGCCCGCGCAACTGGTGTTCGAGATCACCGAGAGCGGCGTGATGCTCAACCCAACGGTCGCCCTGCAGGTGCTGCACGGCTTGCGCGACTGTGGCATCAGCCTTTCGGTGGACGATTTCGGCACTGGCTACTCGTCGCTGACTCAGCTCAAACGCATGCCGGTGCAGGAGTTGAAGATCGACCAGTCGTTTATTCGCGATCTGGACGACGCCAGCGAGGATTCGGTAATCGTCCGTTCGACCATCGAAATGAGTCACAGCCTGGGCCTCAAGGTCGTCGCCGAGGGCGTCGAATACCAGCGCAGCCTGTCGCTATTGCAGCATTGGCACTGCGACACCGTCCAGGGCTACCTGATCAGCCGCCCGTTGGCGGCCAACGCATTCGAGAGCTGGATGGCACAGCCCCTGCGAGAGGTGAACGGATGATCTATTTGCGCGGCCTCGGCTTGTGTCTGCTTGGCCTCTGGCCGAGCCTGCTGCTGGCCGATGGGCGTCTGCTCGCCAGCGCTGGTGCGAGCAGCCTTGAGGGCGCCGCAGGTGGCGGAATCACCCCCTGGGCGGTGCTGTCCGGTTATGGCGAGCGCGGCGAATGGGGCGCGACGGCGTTCGCCACCCGGGTGGAAACAGGCGATTACCGCCTGGACGCGGCAGGGGTTGCAGCGGCTTTCGATAACCGGGTGGAGCTGTCCTATGCACGACAACGCTTCGATCTGGGCAACCTGGCGCGCGGGCTCGACCTTCCGGAAAACAGCCTGAGCCAGGATATATTCGGGATCAAGCTACGCTTGTTCGGCGACTTGATCTATGACCGCCTGCTTCAGGTGTCCCTGGGCGTGCAGCACAAGCGGCAGAAGGACTTTCTCATCCCCCGCCTGGTGGGCGCCCAGCGCAGCGAAGATACCGAGGGCTATCTCAACGCCAGCCGGCTGATCCTCGGCGGCGCCTTCGGTTACAACCTGCTGCTCAACGCCGGTATGCGCTACAGCCGGGCCAATGAGCTGGGGTTGTTGGGCTTTGGCGGCGATCGTCGCGACCGCCGCTCATTGCTGAAGGAGGGCTCTGCTGCGGTGTTGTTCAATCCGCGCTGGGCTTTGGGCATGGAATACCGCGAGAAACCCGACAACCTGAACTTTGCCGGCGAAAGCGACTGGGCCGATCTGTTCGTCGGCTATTTCCCCAATAAGCACCTGGCCGTGGTGCTGGCCTACGCGCGGCTTGGCAGTATCGCCGGGCTGGACAACCAGAACGGCGCCTACCTGTCCGTGCAGGGGAGTTTCTGATCATGCGTATCGCGCTTCTGGCTGCATTGTTGAGCCTGATGGCCTGCGCGCGGGCGCTTCCGCCGCAGGACGACAGCCTGTACCGGGCGCTTGGCGAGCAGGCCGGGATCACCCGGATCGTCGAAGGCATGCTGCTGAATATCGCCAGGGATAAACGCATCGTCGGTCATTTCGAGAACGTCGATATCGTGCGTCTGCGCGACAAGCTGGTCGAGCAGTTCTGCGTCGAGGCCGGCGGCCCTTGCACCTACAGCGGTGACAGCATGGAAGAGAGCCACAAGGGCCAGCAGCTCACGCCCAGCGACTTCAATGCACTGGTGGAGAATCTGCAGGCGGCAATGAGCGCCGAAGGCATCGCCATGCCCGCGCAAAACCGCTTGCTGGCGCGCCTGGCGCCGATGCGCGGACAAATCATCGATCGCTAATCGAGCCCGCCGGGTGCTATGCCGGCGCCAGCTTGGCGCGTGTGCGCTCAGCAGCGCAGTGGCGGGAAATCAGGCGCGCTGCATGCCTTGCAGGGCGATCGCTTCGCGCGCCAGGCGCAATTGATCGGCATCCTGGTTCATCCGGTGGATCACATTGAACAGTTGCTGTTTGAGCAGTTCGTCGCCGATGCGTTCCGCCGCGCGCATTACCGCGATGGCGGCTGCTTCGTTATTGTCGGCGACCAGGTCCAGCGTTTTGCACAGGTTTCTTGTGGCACGGCTCACCGGCACACCCTCCTAAAATTCAGTACGCACTTTAGAGCAGCCCTGTTGCGTTTTTGTTGCGCCTTCAGTGGAGCTTGCCGACGACTCGCACGTCCCGGTCTAGAGGGTTTTCAGCGAAGCGTGTCGGCAATCGCGTGGATGTCTTCGCGATGGTCGACGATCATTCTCAATTCGCCGTTTTCGCCGATGGAATCCTGCGGTGGAAGCAACTTGCGGTAAGCGGCCAACGCTTGCAGCGGAGGCAAGCCGACATCGATATGGCGTTCTTTCAGGGCGTGGTATAGCGCCAGATTGACCAGGTCGAGCAGGTCGATACGCGGCCCGCCACTGCATTGCCAGTTGCCGGCCTCGCGGGTCACCTCGATGTATTCGCCGTCCACCGCCCACTTCTTCAACACGATAATGCCGAGGGACTTGCTGTATTCGCGGCATAGCTTGCCGTACAACTCTGGGTTGGGCGGGGTGCTGGCGTCCCTGAACGCCGAGAGCACGGCGAGGGTGCCGACTTCGCTGAGCAGGCTGGCGAGCAAGGCGTGCTGCGGCGCCACATGGCCGAGCAGGCGCGCGAGCAGGGCGCTGGTACTGGCCTTGAGCACCAGACGGCTCCAGGCTTCGACGAACAGGCGCTTGTGCGCCGGGCTGTGCAGGGTGAACAGGCTCTTGATGCTGTGCACCATGGTAATGCGATCGACCTCGCCCATGCCGAGCAGCACGATCACTTCGTTCAGGGTCTTGGGTGCGTGGCTGTGCCGATACAGGGCGCAGGAGGCGTGTTTCATCAGCAGCGCGCTGAGCGCCGGGTCGCGGCTGATCAGCCGCACCAAGGCGGTCATCGGCACCTGCGCATCGCCCAGGGCGCGGCGAATATCCAGGGTGAGGGTTGGCAGGCTGGGTAGTTGTTCCTCACCCTGCATCAGCTGTGAAACCACGCGCCGATAGATCGAATATTCCGAAGCTTCGCCAGCCAGGGTGTCCGTGCTCAAGATTCGTGCTCCTGCCGTTTTTCGACAGTGTAGGCAGCGGTCCGTTACTTGGCCTCGCAGGCGATCAGTGGCAAGCGGTGTCAGCGGGTTTCACAGCCCTTTTTTAACAGCCTGCTAGTGCCTTTTCGCCTTGCGGATACGCAAGGCGATGCCGCCGATGATCGCCAGCGCCGCCGGCCCTAGCACGCTGGCGGCCATTTCCGGCGAGAACGCGATGCCCAGGCTGTGCAAGCCCTCGACGCCGAGTTTGAACAGGCTGAGCAGGTAGTAGCTGATGGCGATGATCGACAGGCCTTCGACCGCCTTCTGGATTTTGATCTGGGTGTTGGCGCGGGTATTGAGGCTGCGCAGGATCTCCGAATTCTGCTCTTCCACCTCGACCTGTACCCGGGTTTGCAGCAGCTCACCGAGGTTGGCCACGCTCTGCCCCAGGCGTAGCAGGCGTTGTTCGGTTACCGCGCAGTAACGCACCGTGGGTTTGAAGCGCCGCTCGATGAATACACCGAGGCGCTGGCAGTCGCCGACATGGCTCTCGCGTAGCTCGGTGATGCGTTCGAATACCAGCTGCGCATAGGCCTCGGTGGCGCTGAAGCGCTGCCGGTGAATCGCCGTATTGCGCACCAGAGTGGCCGAGAGCAGGGCGATATCGCTGAGCAGCTGTTTGGCATTGCTGTTGCCGGGGTCGGCGTTGCGGTCGGACAGTTTCGCCAGTTGCTGGTCATAGGCCTTGAGTTGACGATCCACGGTCTGCGCCACCGGCAGCGTCAGCGAGGCCATCATGCGGTAGGTTTCGATTTCCAGCAGGCGGCGGATCATCCGCCCGAGGCGGTAGGCGTTGAGCCTTCGGTTGACCAGCAGAAGGCGGTTGCGCCCGTCCTCGCTGAGCTGGAAGTCACTCCACACCGTGGCATCGCCGCCACCGATATCCGAACCGGCCGGGTCCTTGAAACCATAGCGGGCGTTGTGTCCTTCCCAGTGTTGTTCCGACTCCACGAGGATCTGCACGGCGTTGATGATCAGTTGCCGGTAGGGCTCGATCAGCGCCGCCAGAGCCTGCGGCAGGGCTGGCCAGAATTCGCCGTTGGCCTGCTTGGGCAGCATCAGCGTCAGGGTGAAGAATTCGGCATGTCGCTCCCACTTCAACGGGCCACCATCCATCTGCACCAGGCCCTGGGCGGTACCGGCGGGCCAGGGCGCTGGCGCAAGCTCGGCGAGCGCGGCGATCACCGTTTCGCTGACGCTGCTCTGGTCGAGCAAGGCGATATGGAAGACGTGAGCCGGTTCGTTGAAATACAGCGAGGGGCGGGCATGCAGCTCGTTATGCAGGACGGTTCTGAGTGGGTGCATACAAGGGTCTGCGCAGTCGAAGGAATGCTGCAGTGACGTAGCCCGGCGCGCTGGTGTCACGCCTGATCTACCGTTCGGCAGGTTTCCAATGAATCGTCGCAAGAAGTTCCCGTTACTGGAGGTTTCCGCAAAAACTCCAGAGTTTTCAGCAAGAAGCTGTCATCGCTCTGCCACTAAATTGAGTCGTTCATGGACGCAGTGCGCAGGTTTTGGCCAGTTTGCAATTGGTCATGCCAGCCAAGCTGCGCTAGACCGATAACAATACACTCCACAAGAGGATGGGCGTGATGTTCAAAGCCAGTCACGTCTTGCAGAGCGAGTTCCTTCAGGGGATCTCCGACGCCAAGGCCGCCGATTTTTTCCCTGTCATCAGTGCTAATTACAGCGTTGACGAGGCAGCCTATCTCACTGAGCTCCTTGAGCTCGCCGATCCCGGTGAAGCCGGCATCGAGGCTATCCGCCGCGGTGCCCGTACCCTGATTCAGGATGTACGTAGCCGGGACAATGCCGTCGATACCCTCGACGCACTGCTTCGTCAGTACAGCCTCGACACCCAGGAAGGGCTGATGCTCATGTGCCTGGCCGAGGCTTTGCTGCGCGTGCCGGACGCCGCCACCGCCGACGCGCTGATCCGCGACAAGCTGAACGCCGCCGAGTGGGAACGCCACCTCGGCAAGAGCGACAGCGTGCTGGTCAATTTCGCCGCCTGGGGCCTGGTGATGACCGGCAAGGTGGTCGACCCGGAAACCGCCGACGGTCGCCCGAAGAACGTCCTCGGCCGTCTGATCCAGCGTTCCGGCGAGCCGGTGATCCGCGCCGCGATGAACCAGGCGATGAAGCTGATGGGCAAGCAGTTCGTGCTCGGCCGCAACATCGCCGAAGCGCTGAAGAATGGCCGCCCGGAACGCGAAAAGGGCTACACCTATTCCTTCGATATGCTTGGCGAAGCGGCTCTTACACAAGCTGATGCTGAGAAGTACATGGCCGACTACCGCAAGGCCATCGACACCGTCGGTGCCGAAGGGCAGGTCGGACCGGGGCCTAAGCCGTCGATCTCGATCAAGCTGTCCGCACTGCACCCGCGTTACGAAGTGGCCCAGCGCGAGCGCGTATTGACCGAGCTGTTCGCCAACGTGCTGGAACTGGCCGTGCGGGCGCGCAAGCTGGGCGTGGGCATCTCGGTGGATGCCGAAGAAGCCGATCGCCTCGAGCTGTCGCTGGAGCTCTATGAAAAGCTGATGCGCGATCCGGCCCTCAAGGGCTGGGGCGAGTTCGGCCTGGTGGTACAGGCGTATTCCAAGCGCTGCCTGCCGGTGCTGGTTTGGCTGACCCTGCTGGGCAAGGAACTCGGCGAGAAGATGCCGCTGCGCCTGGTCAAGGGCGCCTACTGGGACACCGAGATCAAGCAGTGCCAGGTCCAGGGCCTGGACGGCTACCCGGTATTCACCCGCAAGGAAGGTACCGATACCTCTTATTTGGCCTGTGCACGCTTCCTGCTGTCGGAGTTCACCCGCGGGGTGATCTACCCGCAGTTCGCCAGCCACAACGCCCACACCGTCAGCTGCATCCTGGCGATCGCCGCCGAGCAGAAGCAGCCGCGCGATTTCGAATTCCAGCGCCTGCACGGCATGGGCGACGCGCTGTACGACACCGTTCTGGAAAAGCACCGCAAGACAGTACGCATCTATGCCCCGGTCGGCGCGCACAAGGACTTGCTGCCGTATCTGGTGCGCCGCCTGCTGGAAAACGGCGCGAACTCCTCGTTCGTGCACCAGTTGGTCGACCCGAACACGCCAATCGAGTCGCTGCTCGACCATCCGGTGACCCAGCTGCGTGCTTGCAGAACCCTCGGCAACGACAAAATTCCTCTCCCACCTGCGCTGTTCGGCAGTGCGCGGAAAAATTCTCAGGGCCTAAACATGAATATTCAGCAGACCTGGGCCGAGCTCGAGCTCGCCTATAAGCCGCAACTTTCCCGTCAGTGGCAAGCCGCCCCGGTGATCAACGGCGAGAAACTCGCCGGCACCGCGCAGGAAGTACGTTGCCCCTACGAGCTGAGCAAGGTAGTCGGCAGCGCCCAGTTCGCCACTGCCGCCCAGGCGGCCGAAGCCCTGAACGTACTGCACGCGGCCTGGCCACGCTGGAACGCCACCGCCATCGACAGCCGCGCGAGCATCTTCGAGCGCCTGGCCGACCTGCTCGAAGCCAACCGCGCCGAGCTGATGGCGCTGTGCACGGTGGAAGCCGGCAAGTCCATGCAGGACGGTATCGACGAAGTGCGCGAGGCGGTGGATTTCTGCCGTTACTACGCCCAGCAGGCGCGCCTGCGTCTGGGCCGCGAAGAACTGCAAGGGCCGACCGGCGAGCGCAACGAGCTGTTCCATGAAGGCCGTGGCATTTTCGTCTGCATCAGTCCCTGGAACTTCCCGCTGGCGATCTACCTGGGGCAGATCACCGCCGCCCTGGTCGCCGGCAACTGCGTACTGGCCAAGCCAGCCGAGCAGACCAGCCTGATCGCCGCGCGCGCTCTTGAACTGATGTTCGAAGCCGGCCTGCCGAAGGATGTCATCGCCTTCCTGCCGGGCGACGGCGCCACCCTGGGCGGGGTGTTCTGCCGCGATGCCCGCGTCGCCGGGGTGTGCTTCACCGGCTCCACCGACACCGCGCGGATCATCAACCGCCAACTGGCCGAGAAGGCCGGCCCGATCGCCGCGCTGATCGCCGAAACCGGCGGGCAGAACGCGATGATCGTCGACTCCACCGCGCTGCCTGAGCAAGTGGTCAAGGATGCCGTGCAATCGGCCTTCACCAGCGCCGGCCAGCGTTGCTCGGCCCTGCGCGTGCTCTACGTGCAGAGCGATATCGCAGAACGCGTGCTGGACCTTCTCAAGGGCGCCATGGCCGAGCTGAAGGTCGGCCCGACCCACCTGCGTGAAAGCGATGTCGGCCCGGTAATCGACGCCGAAGCCAAGGCCGGCCTCGAAGCACACATCGCCCAGCTCAAGGGCGAGGGCAAGCTGATCGCCGAAACCGCTCTGCCGGCCGGCCTGGATGGCCACTTCGTCGCCCCGGTGGCATTCGAGATCGCTGGCATCGCCGAGCTGCAGAAAGAGAACTTCGGCCCCATTCTGCACATCGTGCGCTTCGAAGCCCGCGATCTTGAGCAGGTGGTTGCCGCGATCAACGGTACCGGGTACGGTCTGACCCTCGGCGTACACAGCCGCAACGAAGAAACCGCCGCGCGCATCGAAGCACTGGCGCGGGTCGGCAACCTCTATGTCAACCGCAACCAGATCGGCGCCGTGGTCGGCGTGCAACCGTTCGGCGGCTGCGGCCTGTCCGGCACCGGGCCGAAAGCCGGTGGTCCGAGCTACCTGCTGCGTTTCGTCAACGAACGCACTACCTCGGTCAACACCACTGCGGTGGGCGGCAACGCCTCGCTGCTGTCGCTGGGCGACGAGTAACAGTTACAAGCGGGCAGCGGTCTTCGGACTGCTGCCCGTTGTTGTTTTGGGGTGCTTGTCACTCCGAATAGGTAGGGCGGCTTTTCCAGGATGCGGGTATTGGGCGGGGTCTCAAACGCCGGGTTTCTGGGATGCGGCACTACCGAGATGGAGCGTTCGCCACGCGGACCTGCATCGCCAACATTGGTTTCGGGTGCGTGCCCGTTGCTTAAATAACAACAAACGAAAGGGGCATCCTCAGTGAATGCTAGTACTCCCATGCTTGTCACCTTCGTGGTGTACATTGCAGCGATGGTGCTGATAGGCCTATTCGCCTACATGCGTACCAAAAATCTTTCCGACTACATCCTCGGCGGCCGCAGTCTCGGCAGCTTCGTTACCGCGCTGTCCGCTGGCGCCTCTGATATGAGCGGTTGGTTGCTGATGGGCTTGCCCGGCGCCGTGTACATGTCCGGTCTGTCGGAAGCCTGGATTGCCATCGGCCTGATCGTCGGTGCCTATCTGAATTGGCTGCTGGTTGCCGGCCGTCTGCGTGTGCAGACCGAGCACAACGGCAACGCCCTGACCCTGCCGGACTACTTCACCCACCGTTTCGAAGATAACAGCCGGGTGCTGCGTATCTTCTCGGCCCTGGTGATTCTGGTGTTCTTCACCATTTACTGTGCTTCGGGCATAGTCGCTGGCGCACGTCTGTTCGAAAGCACCTTCGGCCTGTCCTACGGCACAGCGCTCTGGGCTGGTGCTGCGGCGACCATCATCTACACCTTTATTGGTGGTTTCCTGGCGGTGAGCTGGACCGACACCGTACAGGCCACGCTGATGATCTTCGCCCTGATCTTCACCCCCATCGCGGTGCTGATCGCCACTGGTGGCGCGGACACCACATTCGCCGCCATCGAGCTGCAGGACCCAACCAATTTCGACATGCTCAAGGGCGCTACCTTCATCGGGGTGATCTCGCTGATGGCCTGGGGGCTGGGCTATTTTGGTCAGCCGCACATCCTGGCGCGTTTCATGGCCGCTGACTCGGCAAAATCGATACCGGCGGCTCGCCGTATTTCCATGACCTGGATGATCCTGACCTTGGTTGGTGCGGTGACCGTCGGCTTCTTCGGCATCGCCTATTTTTCCGCCAACCCGACGCTTGCCGGCGCCGTAACGGAAAATCCGGAGCGGGTCTTCATCGAACTAGCCAAGCTGCTGTTCAACCCGTGGATCGCCGGCATTCTGCTGTCCGCCATTCTCGCTGCGGTAATGAGCACGCTGAGCTGCCAACTGCTGGTGTGTTCCAGCGCCTTGACCGAAGACTTCTATAAAGCCTTCCTGCGCAAGGATGCCTCGCAAAACGAGCTGGTCTGGGTCGGTCGCGGCATGGTGCTGCTGATCGCTCTGGTTGCCATCTTCCTGGCTGCTAACCCGGAAAACCGCGTGCTGGGCCTGGTGTCCTATGCCTGGGCTGGGTTCGGTGCTGCCTTCGGTCCCGTGGTAATCCTTTCGCTGATCTGGAAGGGCATGACCCGCAACGGCGCGCTGGCCGGCATGCTGATCGGCGCGGTCACCGTAATTCTGTGGAAGAACTTCTTCGGCTGGACCGGTCTGTACGAAATCATTCCCGGCTTCATCCTGGCCACGATCGGCATTCTGATCTTCAGCCGCGTCGGCAACGCACCGAGCGCCTCGATGATCAAGCGCTTCGAAGAAGCCGAAAAGGAATACCAAACGGTCTGATTACCTGGCGTGAACTGCGGTAGCTGGCCAGGTCGGTCGGTTACCGCACATGACTCATTCACCCTGCCCGCAGCTGGTCGTCTGAGGGTAGGCATCGCCAGCCGGAATTTATTGCTGATGCCCGGCTGAGCGACTCTCCCACGACCCGATAGGGCTTCGCCGATCCATACCTACGGGTATCGGATCGGCTTTTTTTTGCGGCGTATCCATTGCGCGTTGCCTCGGCCAACTGGGCAAGGCTGACATTGCTTGCAGGTAGCAATGGGTAGGATGCGCCGTGCGCACCGGGAATCGTCGCTGGTTCAAGTTCTCGCGCATGTGCTGGTGCGCGCGGCGCACCCTATGGGGTTGGTTCCCGACATGTAAGCGCCGATACCAGAACGCACTACCAAGTATCGCCATTCTGCCTGGATGAAACCCACTGAGCCGCTTCAGAACCGCTCGACCCGGTACGGCTGCGGGTCGATGGTCGGCGTGGTCCCGGTCATCAGGTCGACCACCAGTTCCGCGCTGATCGCCGCCTGGGTCAGACCCAGATGTTGATTGCCGAAGGCGAACAGCAGCCGGGCGTGTTGCGGGTGACGGTCGATCACCGGCAGCGAGTCGGGCAGGGTGGGGCGGTGGCCCATCCACTCGCGGCAGCTCAGCGCTGGATCTGCGAGCGCCGGGACAAGGGCCTGGCTGTGGTGGCGCAAAGTCTTGAAGCGGCGCGCAATTGGCTTCAGGTGCAGGCCGCCGAGTTCGGTAAAGCCCACCGCGCGCAGGCCGGAATCCAGCGGGCTGAGGACGAAGCGGCGCTCGGCCGAGCCGATCGGCCGATTCAGGCTGATGGCCGGGCTGTCGATGCTGATGTGATAGCCGCGCTCGGCTTCCAGCGGCACCTCGATCCCCGTGCCTTGCAGCAGCACCTTGCTCCAGGCGCCGGTACAGATCACCGCCTGATCGAAGCGCAAGGTGGCGCCCGCGGTCTTCAGCTCTACCTGCTGGGGATCCGCCGAGATGCTTTCGACGGCCTGTTGCACGAACTGGCCGCCACGGGCTTCGAACGCGGCGAATAGCAGGCGGCAGAGCTGATAGGGTTCGCGTACCTGGCAGGCATCGGGGAAGTACAGCGCATGGCTGAGCGTACCGGCCAGCGCCGGCTCCAGTTGGACCAGGCGTGTGGCGTCGATCAGCTCGCAACGTACGCCCCATTGCTGCAGATAGCGGGCATGGGCCTTGGCGTCCTCCAGGCGAGCGGCCGATTCCCACACCAGCAGGTAACCGGAATTGCACAGTTGCTCGCTCGCGCCTATATCGGCCAGGCAGCGCTGCCATGCCGGCAGCGCCGCCCGATTGAGCTGACGCAGCCCTGCACTTGAGCGCTCGACCTGGCTGGGGCGGGCGGCGGCGATAAAGCGCAGCAGCCAGGGCAAACTGCGGTGCAAGTAGCCCAGCGGCAGCGCCAGGGGGCCATGTGGGTCGAGCAGCATGGCCAGCGCGCCGCGCAGGGTCTTGCCGCTGGACAGCGGGTCGATCAGCTCGGTGGCCAGGTAGCCGGCATTGCCGAACGAGGCGCCTCGGCCCGGCGCATCGCGGTCGAGCAGGGTCACCCGGTAACCCTTGCGCTGGGCCTGCAGGGCGGTACACAGGCCGACCACCCCGGCACCGACTACGGCAACGCTCTGGACGGCGCTCGTGCCATTGATCGCGGGCGGGGAGGTAGCGGTCATGCGCGGGACTCCGAAAGATGAGCGACGGCTGTGCTCATCGTCTTGTATGGGTGTTCGCTGGAATAAAAGAGGCACCCGGGCGGAGTGCCTAAGCGGTTGCTCTTTTCAGCCTTGATTGCGGAACGCGAGAATCGCCGCGGCGAGGTCTTCGCGCGAGTCGCCAACCGACTTGAACAGGGTCACCGCCTGCTCGGCGTCGGCCAGGGCGGCGCGGCCGGCGTGCTGGCCGCGGCACAGCTCGGTAAGTTCGGCGAGGATCTTGTCGGCGTCGATCGCCCCTTCGCTGATCGGAATGAGCAGGTCGCCAGTCTCGCTCAGCGCACCGGCGCGGGTATCGACGAACAGCGCACAACGCTGCATGGCGGTGTTATCGGTCTCGCGCATGCTCGGGGTGAAACTGCCGACCAGATCGAGGTGCGCGCCGGGCTTGAGCCAGTCGCCGTATATCAGCGGTTCGCTGGCCATGGTCGCGCAACTGATGATGTCGGCTGTGCCGGCGGCCTCGCGCAAGCCATCGACGCGGCAGACCCGGGCATCGATACCGCAGGCCGTAAGCTCGGCCACCAACGCCGCCGAAGTCGCCTCGTTGCGATCCCACACCTGAACGGTCTGGATCGGCCGCACGCTCATATGCGCGGGGATCAGCCGGCGGCTCATGCGTCCGGCACCGACCATCAGCAGGCTGCTGGCATCGGCGCGGGAGAGAAAACGCGAGGCCAGTGCCGAGGCGGCAGCGGTGCGCCGGGCGGTCAGCTCGTTGCCGTCCAGCAGGGCCAGGGGGCGACCGGTCTTGCCACAGCTGAGCATGTAATGGCTGCTCAACCCCGGCAGGTTGCGCGCATTGTTGCCGGGGAACACGTTGACCTGCTTGACCCCGAGGTACTCGCCTTCGATCCAGGCGGGCATCAGCAACAGGGTGGCTGCTGGCTCGCCGGGAACCTCGATCGTATGGTGGTGGCGGACCGGCGATCGCACATCCTCGCGGGCGAAGATATCTCTCAGCGCGTCGATCAAACTGTCCCACGGCAGGGCGTTTTGTACCTGATCGGCATTCAGTTGCATGGCGGCTTTTCCCGTAGCTAAGGTGCTTTAAATCCTATCCACTCCCTGATCGTTTGCCATTGACCCAGGCGCTGGAGTTATATACTCAGGCTATGAAATTTCATGCTCCTACCGGAGGCCTGGCGTGATCAACAATAGCCAGGCCCGACGCAACCTGATCGCACGGCAGCGCGGCGAACATTGTCACGACTACGCGCAGGTGCTGATTGGCTGGCGCGGGCGGATGGACTGCGCGTTCAGCGACAGCGAGGGGCGTTTGGCCAGCGGCATCGCCGCCTTGGTGCCGGCTTCGGCCAGCCACCTATATGCCGGCCTCAGTGAAGAAAGCGAGCTGTTGGTGATCGACGTGGCGCTGAACGATCCCTATATCGGCGCGCTGGAGCAGGCCTGCGACCTCAAGTTTAGCGAGACGCTGTTCCAGCGCCCGGAATTCATCACCCTGGATGCCGCCGCGATGCCTTTGCTGGATTTCGCCGCCGGGCAGCTGCAGCGTGGTGCGCAGCGGGACAGTGCCCTGATCAACTACCAGTTGGTGTCGCTGTTCATGACCCAGCTGGTCCAGCGCTATTCATCGGTTCCAGCGTTACCCGCGGATTCGCGATTGGCGCTCGCCGAACTCAATCGACTGATCGACCGGCGTCTCGCCGAGCCACCTTGCAACGGCGACCTGGCCGCGGCGCTGAACCTCAGCGAAAGCCATTTCAATTTCCTGTTCCAGCGCAGCTTCGCCATGACCCCGCAGCAATACGTGATGGGTCGGCGCATGCAGCGGGCGCAATACCTCTTGCTCAACAGCGCAATGTCGCTGGCGGCGGTGGCCGATGAGGTCGGCTTTGCCGATGCATCGAGCTTTTCCCGGGCCTACAAGAGTCGTTTCAAGCAGACTCCCGGCGCCACCCGTAACGCCCGGCAGCTGAACCTGGATTAGCCCGCCATGGGCTCCGAGCCAGCTACTCTGGTGCGTCGATCGTCTGAAAGCATGATCAGAAAAGCGCCGGAATCAGTTGGGCATCAGACGCGCTACATCGATGCGCCGCCAGCGTGCTTCGGCCAGGCTGTACAAGGCGAACGCCAATAAGCCAAGACCAATGGTCAGCAATAGCCAGGTGCCTGCGGGCATGCTCTGCAGTGCTTGCAGGACTTGCTTGAGCCCCGGGGGATCGGTCGGTTGGTAATTGTGCGCGCCGGAGAATAACAGCGCCGCGATGATCAAAAAGGCGCATCCGCGGGTCAACAGGCCAATGCGGGAAATGGGGCGAACCCAGCGCATGATCCGCTCATCGGCTTGAAAATAGCGCTGGAAATTGGCCCTCCAGGCTTTGATCAAGTGCGCCAGGCCGACGCCCAAGGGCACCAGCGCCATCGCCTGTACCAGCAAGTTGGCATATTCCCAGCCCAGCATTCGCTGCAGGCTGTCCTTGCCGCCCTCGCTTGCGCTATCGGACAGGGTGATCAGCAGGCTCAGGGCGAATAGCGCCAGAAGCCCATGCACCACTGCGCTGCCGATCAGCCCGGCGCGAATCAGCAAGCCCTTGGCATCGCCGCCATGACCATCGGTATCGCCGATGGCCTGGGTCAGGCGCCAGGCACTGAAGGAAAACAACCCGAGCGAGATGATCAACAGCAGCACCTCACCGAAGCTTTCGCCAAGAATCTTGCGCATCGCCCCTTCGCTATCGACCGCCTGGCCCGCACCCAGGGCGGCACTGATGGCGAAGAAGCCGACAATCACATACACGGCTCCACGCGCCGCATAACCACTGCGTGCCAGCCACGTAACAGCACGATTAACCGTCATTGCAAGGCCCTCGTTATGGTTGTTGTAGGTATAGGGATAGAGGCGCAAGCGCATACGGGAGTTCAGGTAGCCGGCCAATGGCGGGGGGCAGTGGCGGTGCAGCGCTTTCTCGCGCGCTCTGGCATCCTGCAGAAAAAACCAGGGATGTCCGTTATGAACACCAACCCAAGTCCGGTCCAGGTGCCGCTGCTACTCGGCATGATGCGCCTGCACGATTATCCCGAGCTGGCCACGCCGCAGACGCTGTTGGCTTTTATCGAGCGCTGTGTGGAGCGCGGGTTGCATGCCTTCGACCACGCCAATATCTACGGCCTGGGCAGCTGCGAAGCGCGTTTCGGCGACGCCTTGCGCCTCAGGCCGCAATTGCGCGGGCAGCTGCAGTTGATCAGCAAGGCCGATATTGTCCTGGCCCCGCAGGATGTTTCACGTTGGCAGGTCAAACACTACGACAGCAGCGCGGCGCACCTGCGCGATTCGCTCGATGCGTCGCTCAAGCGTCTTGGGGTCGAGCGCCTGGACGGCTTTCTGCTGCACCGCCCCGACCCGCTGATGCAGGCCGAGGAAACCATTCGCGTGCTGCAGGACATGCTCGACAGCGGCAAGGTCGGCTGGCTCGGCGTGTCCAACTTCCTGCCGTTGCAGTGGCAGCAGCTGGCGCGCGAGTTACCGCTGCGTTGTAACCAGATCGAGCTGTCGCTGCTGGCCCAGGACGCGGCCTGGGATGGCCAGTTGCAGGCACTGCAGGGCGCCGGTTTGCAGGCGCTGGCCTGGTCGCCGTTCGCCGGCGGAGCCTTTCCGGTGGCCTTGCAGCAAGCGTTGGAGACGGTTGCCGACACGCTCGGCGCCACTGCCGATCAGGTTGCGCTGGCCTGGTTGCGGCGCTTGCCCGGCGAGCCCGTGCCGATCATCGGCAGCTTGCGCTGGTCGCGTATCGAAAATGCCCTGGCGGGGGCGCAGCTGCATTTGGATGCGCCGACCTGGTTCCATCTGGCCCAGGTCGCGCGCGGCCACGAAGCGCCCTAAACGCCTGTTAATGGCGGCGTAAACCCAGCACGCCGAGACCGACCACCAGCGCCGCGACCACCCCGACTGCGAGCAAGGGACGGGTGGTTCTCGCCCTTTCCGCGCGCCAGCCGCCATCCACGCGTCGCTCGGCGTGCGCCGGCTCGAACAGGTTGCCGGATGACGGGTCGCAGGTTTGTGCCCGGCGTATCGCTTCGCCGGTCAGCTTGCCCGACAACCGTTCGAAATGCGGCACGAGAAAGTGCATCAGCCGCAGCAGCGAGGCGCTGGCGCCGACGGTGACCGTCGGTTTCGGGTGCAAGGCCAGACGCACCATGGCCTCGGCCACTTCGCGCGGGTCGATCACCGGTGGCGGTGGAGCCATCCTGTGACCACTGTAATTACCGCTGTCGCGAAAGCCCGGGGTATCGACCACCGCCGGGTAGATATCGCACACATGGATGCCCGGCCAGTCGGTCAGCTCGCCGCGTAGCGCCTCGGTGAAACCGCGCAGCCCATATTTCGCCGCGGAATAGGCACTGGCGAAGGGTTGCGCCACCCAACTGCCGACCGACAGGGTATTGATCAGCACGCCGCAGCCCTGGGCCTTGAAGTAGGGCATGACGCCGTGGGCGCCGCGCAGATAGCCGAGCAGGTCGGTCTGGATCACCTGTTCGTGGGCACGCAACGGCGTCTTGTCGAAACTGCCCAGGGCGCCGACGCCGGCGTTATTGATCCACACGTCGATTCGCCCTTCGCCGAAGTCGGCGGCGGCCTCGACCAGATCCAGCACCGCCTGGTTATCGGTCACATCGGTCGGTACCGCCGTGGCGTCGGCGCCCTGCTGCATGCATTCGGCGACCACCTGATCGAGGGCGTCGGCGTCGCGCGCCGCCAATACCAGCTTCGCACCCCGTTGGGCAAAAGCGTTGGCGGCCGCGCGACCGATGCCGCTGGATGCGCCGGTCACCACCACCAGCGCGCCTTGCAGTGATTCCATCGTCATTTCCGTTCCTCCTCAGGAAGTCTGATCAAAAAGGCTGAACATTCCATTCGGTGGACCATGGCGATGGCGGATTAATTCGGGCGAAGCGCTGGATGAACCGGCGCCGCGACAAGCCCTCTCAGTGCAACGGGCTGGCCGGGTAGTGGCGACGGCGGGTAGCCTGCATCTGCGCCTGCTTATCCAGGCGTGCGGTAATTTCCTCCAGCGTCGCCAGCAACGGCCGTTGACCGTGCAACATGGGCTTCAGGCGGGTCTGGAACAGCGCCCAGAAGCGTTTCATCTCCGGCAGGTCGGGCATGATTTCACCGCGGGCGGCGGAGTTGTAGGTGTGGGCGATCAACGGGTCCTGTTGCAGGGTTTGCAGCAGTTGCAGATTGGCCACCGCGCCGAGCGGCTTGTCGGCATCGATGCTGCGCAGCCCGTCGGCGCTGGTCAGGTAATCCTCGAGAAAGCGCTGGGCCTGCTGCTTGTTGGGACTATGCGCATTGATCGCCGCCGCGACTATGCCGACAAAGGGTTTGCCCGGCTGCTCGGCGCTGATGCCGGGCACGTAGTCGATGGCGAAGCGGATATTCGCGGCGCGCAGCTCGTTCCACACCCAGGGGCCATTGATGATCATGCCCACCTCGCCGGCCTTGAAGCCGTTCATCATGCTCTCGTAGCTCGCATCGCGCGCCAGTACGCCGCTGTCGAGCAGGCTGCGGATCTGCTCGAAACCGGCAATGGCGCCGGCATTGGCGATGCCCGAGTCGGCGAGATCATATAGACCGTCGCGTTTGTTCAGGCTGTAGCCGCCGCTGCCGGCGATCAGTGGCCAGGAGAAGTACAGGTTGCTGTAATCCCATTCGATGGCGCGCTTGCCCCGGGCGCGCAGACGGCGATCCAGTTCGATCACCTCGGCCCAAGTGTGCGGCGGCTCCGGCACCAGGTCCTGGTTGTAGATCAGGCTGACCACTTCGGTGGACAGCGGGTAGCCATAGATGCGTTTGGCCACGCTTACCGCTTCCCAGGCGAACGCGGGAGCACGTTGCAAGGCCTCCTGGCCGGGCGTGACGCTGGCGAGCAGGCCGGCATTGATCCAGGAACCGAAGCGGTCATGGGCGAAAATCACGATATCCGGACCTTTGGCGGTGCCGGCTTGGCGGTCGTAGCGAGCAGCCAAGTCTTCCGGGGTGGCGACCTTAACCAGGATGCCTGTGTCGGCCTGGAAGCGTTTACCGACCTCGGCAATGCCGTTGAAGCCCTTGTCCTGGCTGACCCAGACCAACAGCGTGTCGCGTTCGAAAGCCCAGGCGGAGCCGCTCAGGCAGAACAGCAGCGACAGGGCCCCGGCCTTTAGCAAAGCGTTCATATATAGGTTCTCGCAATGACAGGCCGGCATGAGCTGCCTCACCCCCGGAAGAGGGGGCCGGGGGTGAGGGCAGCGTTGCCGGCTTTGGTAGATGGCGAAAGAGCGTCGCCAGCCCAACCATCACTTGATCTGAATACGCTCAAGCAGATAAGCCTTGGCGCTCAGGTCGCCGACCCGCTCGGCTTCGTCGGCCAGGCGCAGGGCGCGCGACAGGTCCTGGCTCGCCAATGCCGCGTCTATGCCCTGGCGGTAATAAGCCTGGGTTTCCGGCAGCACGGCGGGCGCCGGCACCGAGGGCACGGTGTTGCCCATGGTCTGGCCGATGCTGTAGGGCGGCACATAGGTGTTGGCGGTTTGCCCGGCGATCTTGTCTTCGATCAGCACCATCTTCAGCACGCCCACCGGCGCGTGCTTGACCACCGGGTCGGGAATATTCGGTGGCTGGTTACCCAGGGCGCGGGCATAGGCCTTGGCCGGGTGTTCGATCACGGTCTGGCCGCTCATCTGCTCGGCCGAGCTGTACAGCACCAGGTAGTGCTCATTGCCGGGGTTGTCTTTATACAGACGGTCGACGCGCAGACGGGCGTCGAGGCTGTCGCTTTTCAGGCCGGCGGCCGGGGCGTAGACGAAGTCCTCCGCGCCGAGCAGGCGGGTGACCCGGTACTGGCTGTCGAGCAGCATGGCGTTGGGCGCCAGCACCGTATCGCCGGCCTGGCTGTACAGGCGGATCTCGAAGGATTTGCTGTCGGCAGGCAACTGAAAGGCGCGGAAGAAACTCTTGCCGCTATCGAATTCGAACGCTGGGGCATTCTCGTCAATTAGCACCTCGCCGCTGAAGTCGGCGCCGATGCGGGTAAAGGGCAGGTCGCGCAGGTTGGCGCAGCAGGAGGGCGCGATATCCAGGCGATGCTGCGCTTGGCTAACCGACGCCTGCAGCGGCGCCGGGCTGGCATTCAGTGCATCGAAGCGGCGTAACGGTTCGCTGGCGCAACCGGCGAGCATCAGGCCGAGCAGGCACAGGGAAAGTTTGTATGGCGTCATGGTGACCTCGTTGGGCTCGTATGGAAAAGGCCCCGGCCGGAGCAGGCCGGGGTGAAAGCCCACAGGAGCAGCGTGGAAGTTGCGTTGTATCGATGCGGCGTCAGGAACCTCAACTGGCTCCTAGACGCCGCAACCGATCACCACCAGGCCTCGGCCTGGACGCCGAAGGTCAGGCCATTGTCGTCGCCGGCATCGATGGCTTCGCTGGCAGCCTGATAACGGCCGCCGTCCCACATGGCGTAGGTGGCAAATACGCGGATTTGTGGACGCGCCCAGAAGCTGCGGCCGGCCGACCATTGCTGGGCCAGGGTGATCTTCGTCAGATCGCGGGATTTATCGCCATCGGCTTGCGGGTCGATGTAGTCGTAGCCGAACTCCAGGGCGGTGCTCATGGTGTCGTTCCACTTGTACACCGGGCGTACGCCGAACGAGGCCCAGGTCTGGCCCGAGTCATTGTCCAGATCGCGGTCTTCGTAGATCTGCACGTACATCATCTCGATGTTGTCGCTCAGGCCGACCACGCCGTGGTTGACCAGGCGCAGCATGCTGCCGTCGCTGTTGCCGGTGCTGTTGCGCCCGCTGCTGCCGATGATGCCGTCGGTGCCGTATTGCAGCGCCAGGCGGTTGTAGCCGCCGAACCAGTTGCCCTGGGTGTGTTCGAGGGTGATCAGGTGGCCCTTCTGGTTGGTGTAGCCGGGGTCGCGTTCCTGCTCATCGGTGAGGTTGGCCTTGCCGAAGTCGTAACCGACGATCAGCTTGCCGTCGGTATTGGTGTCGATATCGGTGAGGCGGAAATCGAAGGTGTTGTTGGCGACGTTGGTGCCAGTGCCGGTGCCGTCGTACACGTAGTCGCCATCGTTGTTGCGCATCCAGGCGACATGGGCCTTGGCGAAGCCCAGGTCGATGTCTTCGATGCCGGCGCCGGGGCCGGAGACGTCCCAGTAGTAGTAATCGTTGATATGTACGTCGTGACGCTTGTAGTAGCGCTTGCCGGCCCAGATGGTCGCGCCCGGCAGGCTTTCCAGCAGGTTCTTGCCCAGTACGTGGAATTGACGAATCGAGCTGGTGCCGTTGTTGAAGGCGCTGCCGCCCTCGCTGTCGGTGGCTTCCCAGTCGTTAGCCTGGTCGGACTTGTAGGCGATCATGCTGTCGACGTAGAAGCTCTGGTCGCCTTCCTTCCAGACTTCTTCGCCGAGACCGATTTCCGCGTAGGTTTCGCACTCGTTACCCAGGCGGTACTTGGCCGGGGCGCCAGCGGCCTGGAAGCAGGCCTGGTCGCCGCCGCTGCCGGTGGCGCCGATGCCGGAACGCAGGTAGCCGTGGAAATCCACTGCCTGGGACGGCATGGCCGCGAACATGGCAGCGCACAGCAGGGAAGGTTGCAGAAGACGTAGGTGTTTCGGCGTATTCATTTCAATGGTCCTTGTTCTTGTTGTTGGTCAGGGCGCTGCCAGCCGAACCCTTGGTGGCCGTACGGTGGGGAAGCCATTCCGAGGTCAGCGCTGCACGAAGAGTGGAGATCGGCGCTTTTCGCCACATCCTCCCAGCTATGTTTTTTCGAGGCGGAGCCTTGGGGCGTAGTCGGGGAGGAGGGCCGAGCTCTGGCCGGCAAGCGCGTTACGCCTGGCCACTACGCCTGTAAAAAAAGCTTTGGGGAGGTATTGCGCGGCGGCGTGGGGGGGCAGGCTGCAAGGGTCGGCGCATGCGCCGCAGTGGCCTCGTCATCCAGGGGGAAACACGCCGTAAGTCGAGCGCAGCAGCTTTTCAACGGTCTGATCACCCGCAGTCGGATGCTCTCAACAACAATTACAAGAGTGGAGCGACACGATGAAAAACCTGTTCAAACCTGCCCGCCTGGCATTGGCGGTTTCTTCCCTGCTGTTCACCCTGGGCGCCGCCCAGGCCGCCGACCTGGCCGGCAAAAGCCCGGCCGGCGTGCGTTATCACGGCGGCGACGAAATCATCCTGCAGGGCTTTCACTGGAACGTGGTGCGCGAAGCGCCGAACAATTGGTACAACACCTTGCGCGACATGGCGCCGACCATCGCCGCCGATGGCTTCAGCGCAATCTGGATGCCGGTACCCTGGCGCGATTTCTCCAGCTGGAGCGACGGCGCCAACTCCGGCGGTGGCGAAGGCTATTTCTGGCACGACTTCAACAAGAACGGCCGCTACGGCAGCGATGCCCAGCTCAAACAGGCCGCTGGCGCCTTGAACAATGCCCAGGTCAAGGTGCTCTACGACGTGGTGCCCAACCATATGAACCGCGGTTACCCGGACAAGGAAATCAACCTGCCGGCCGGCCAGGGCATGTGGCGCAACGACTGCGCCGACCCCGGCAACTACCCCAATGACTGCGACGACGGCGACCGCTTTATCGGTGGCGATGCCGACCTCAATACCGGCAACCCGCAGGTCTATGGGATGTTCCGCGACGAGTTCGCCAACCTGCGCAACAACTACGGCGCCGGCGGTTTGCGTTTCGACTTCGTCCGCGGCTACGCCGGCGAGCGGGTCGACAGCTGGATGAGTGCGGCCAACGACGATGCCTTCTGCGTTGGCGAGTTGTGGAAGGCGCCGGGCGAATACCCGAGCTGGGATTGGCGCAGCGGCGCCAGCTGGCAGCAGGTGCTCAAGGACTGGTCGGACCGCGCCAAGTGCCCGATCTTCGACTTCGCCCTCAAGGAACGCATGCAGAACGGTTCCATCGCCGACTGGAAAAACGGCCTCAACGGCAACCCCGATGCGCGCTGGCGCGAGGTGGCGGTGACCTTCGTCGACAACCACGACACCGGCTATTCGCCAGGGCAGAACGGCGGGCAGCATCATTGGCCGTTGGCCGATGGGCTGATCAAACAGGCCTATGCCTACATCCTCTCCAGCCCCGGTACGCCGGTGGTCTATTGGTCGCATATGTACGACTGGGGCTATGGCCCGCTGATCCGTCAACTGATCCAGATCCGCCGCGCCGCCGGGGTGCGCGCCGACTCGGCGATCCAGTTTCATAGCGGCTACTCGGGCTTGGTGGCGACCGTGACCGGCACCACGCAGACGCTGGTCATCGCCCTGGATTCCAACCTCGGCAACCCAGGGCAGGTCGCCAGCGGCAGCTTCAACGCGGCGCTGAATCAGGATGGCGGCAAGCTGCGCATCTGGACCAGCGGCACCACTGGCGGTGGCGACCTGGTCAGCGTGAATTTCCGCTGCGATAACGGCGTGACCCAACCGGGCGACAGCGTCTACGCGGTCGGCAACCTCAGCCAACTCGGCAACTGGAGCCCGGCCAGCGCCGTGCGCCTGACCGACGTCAGCGCCTACCCGACCTGGAAAGGCAACATCAGCCTGCCGGCGCAGCAGAGCGTCGAATGGAAATGCATCGTTCGCAGCGAGAGCGACCCGAGCCTGGTCAAGAGCTGGCAACCGGGTGGCAACAATCAGGTGCTCAGTGCGGCGGGGGTGACTACGAGCGGGAGTTTCTGAGCCGCGAATAGGCCGAGCCGCTCAATCGCGCGGTTCGGTTTGCTGTTAGGCAAATATCGCAACTTGCTATGGGTGGGGGTGAGCGTTGCTCTTGCCCCTCGCAAAATGCTGACGATGAGGATCACCCATTGGCCGGCCTGGCTGGCGCCATGGGTGATCTACTCGAAGCCTACGACGAGCGACAGCGACCTATGCCGCAAGCGGGAGCAGCTGATCGTTCCCACGTGGACGGTTCGACGCCTCGATGTGGGAACGATCAAAGTCACACAATGATAGCCCGGGTTGAGCGAAGCGATACCCGTGTATCGGCGCCCTGGGTATCGCTGCGCTCAACCCAGGCTATGTGCTGTAGCCCGGATGCAATCCGGGAGCTTGGTTTCAGGCGCCATATTCTCCCCGGATTTCATCCGGGCTACAGGATTACGGGGCATTCTGGATCTGCCACTTCTGCGCCAGCTTTCTTGCCTCGGCAAATTCACTCAGCAGCTTGGCGGCGCCTGGCGCCGTCTCGCCGAATACCGCTAATTGCCGCAGATCGGCGTAGCGTTCCCGGGCATTGCGTTCGAGCCAGTCAATACGTCGCAGGGTCAGCGGGGTGCAGGTCTGGCCACTGAGGTCGTCTTCCAGGTCGAGGCCATGGGAGCGCCAGGCTTCGCGCAGGTAGAGGCCTTCGAGGTCGCCGCTCAGGGCGCTGCGCCACTCATCGATGATGCCTTGCAACCAATCGAGCACCTCGGCGCTGGCGTGGCGGCCGCTTAGTTCGCGGTGCAAGCGCTGGTAAGCGAGCAGGGCGATCTGTTTTTCCACGCGGAAGGCGGCCAGGGCGTCGTTGTCGCTGCGTTGTTCCAGGCCCAGCAAGTAGGCGAAGTACTGGCGGGTTTCGAAGCGTTCGGCGGCGTGGAATTGCGGCACGCTGGTGCCGTTGCTGTTGAACTGGCGCAACGGGTCGAAGCGGTACATATAGCCGAAGTCGAACAGGCGAATCTGGCCGTCGTCGAGGGTATTGCCGGGGCACAGGTCCCACTCGAACAGGCCGCCC
Organism: uncultured Pseudomonas sp.; assembly: GCA_966210435.1. GTDB lineage: Bacteria > Pseudomonadota > Gammaproteobacteria > Pseudomonadales > Pseudomonadaceae > Aquipseudomonas. The sequence continues at coordinate 73,796 of CBIHLF010000024.1, forward strand.
AGCAGCAGTGCGCCGAGGGCATCGAACAGTTCGAGCAATTGCCGTTCGTGCCATTCGGTTACCGCTGTGCCGGCGATCCAGGGCGACAGCAGCACGCCGTGTTTGAGGCTGGCGTATTGGGTGTCGACGATGGCGTCCAGGCGTTTGCCGAGTTGCGCGTCTTGTTTCAGCAAACGCAGATCGGCGCGGCGCTGGATCTCATTGAGAAAACTGGTCTGGCCGTTGGGATTCTGCACCAGGCAGCGTTCGCGAGCGCGCTTGAGCGTCCAGTCGCGGCCGCCCGCCTCGATGCGATAAACGTGGGCGGTCAGGCCGCCGGCAAAGCGCTCGCGCACATAGGGTTCGTCGCCCTGGGTGGCGGCCAGTCGCTCAAGCGGCAGCGGACAGTCCGCGGGGTTGCCAATTTCAAGCTCGGCGCCGCTGGCGATAAAAGCCAGTTGATCGTGTTGACGTTGTTGTTCGGCGGTCATCTGGATACCTCTTGTTGGGGGCGATTGGTGCGCATGGCGAACCCTACGGGCTGGTGTCTGGTATGGCGCTAGCGGCCCTGGACTATTACCACCTTGTCGTTGCCCGCTTCGCGAACGAAAGCGTAGGGCTTTTCGGAGAGTTGCCGATGGCTGCCGGCGCCGACCGCTGGATGGCGCGCGCGGAACTGGCCGAGACGGCGCCAATGTTTGATCAGCGCGGCGGTCTGCGGCTGATCATGCGCGCTCCAATTCATATCCGAACGGGTGCCCTGGAACGGGTCGGAACCACTCGGCCCGAGCGGCCGCGCGCTTTCGTCGCCGTAGTAGATCTGCACGGCGCCGGGGCTGAGCAGCAGGGCCTCGGCCAGGCCCCGCTGGCGCGCCAGGTCGTTGTGCTGCTCGGCGAAGAACAACGCGGTGTCGTGGGACGAGGCGTAGCTCATAAAGTTATGCCCGGGGTTTTCCTTCAGCAGTCCGGCATAGTGCGAGTAGCTGCCCTCGGCCTGGCGCAGGCAATCGCTGGCCTTGCTCGCGGTTTGCTGCTGGAAGGCGAAGTTGATCAGGGCGTCGAAGCCGTTGCGCTGGTACTCGCTGGTTTCCGGGCCATGGCCGAACACCTCGCCGACCATCCAGAATGGCTCGCCGGCGAAGGGATCATCCGGGTTGGCCTCGGCCCAGTCGGCCCGCGCTTTATCGGCCGCCGCGCGCAGTTCGGCCCAGGCCGCCGGTTCGACATGTTTGACGGTATCGGCGCGAAAGCCGTCGACGCCGAACTCGCGTACCCAGAAGCTCAGCCATTCGTTGAGGTAGTCGCGTACGCGGTAGCCCTCGCGCTCGACGGCGCGGGTCGGTTGTTTGTGTTTGAGAAAAACCGGCAGGGCGACCGCTTCTTCGCGCTCGGTGCGAAAGTCCGGCAAAAACGCCAGCGACCCCTTGAGCGGATCGACCAGCACACTGGGCGGGGTGGGGTAGTCGGCGATGCCGGCGCGCACCCAGTCCTTGCCCCACCAGTTGGCCCAGTCCGGGTGCTGGTAGTCGAGCAGGTTGTGATAGGCGTGGGCGTTTTCGAAGGATTCGGGCCGCCAGTCGCTCCAGCGTGCGGGCAGGTACCGGGCCATGCCGTCGCGCAGGCCACCGAAGCCGAACGCCTGCATATCGGCCAGGGTCGAGTAGCCGGGGTGGTTGAGCACCACATCGAAGAGCACGCGGATGCCGCGGGCATGGGCCTGGCGGATCAGCTCGCGCAGGTCCTGCTCGCTGCCCATATTGGCGTCGAGCTGGGTGTAATCCAGGGCGTAGTAGCCGTGGTAGGCGTAATGGCGGAAGTCGCCCTTGTCGCCGCCGCCGACCCAGCCGTGAATCTGCTCGTAGGGCGCGCTGATCCACAGCGCGCCTATGCCCAGTTCCGCGAGGTAATCGAGTTTGCCGGTCAGACCCTTGAGATCGCCGCCGTGGAAGGTGCCGATCTCCTGCTCGCCATCGGGCCCGCGGCCGTAGCTGCGGTCGTTGTCCGGGTCGCCATTGGCGAAGCGGTCGACGATGGCGAAATACACGCTGGCGTTGCGCCAATCCCAACGGGCGCTGGCCGGCGTATCGGCGGCTTCAAGCAGCAGCAAACCATCGCTTTCGGGTGCCGGGGTCAGATCGACATGGCCGTTCTTGACCCGCGCACGCTGGCCGCTGTAGGCGTCACGCAGGGGCTGGCCGTCGGCGAAAACGCTGGAGACATCCACGCTCAGGGCTTCGCCATCCCAGGTCGAGCAGGCGCTCTGCTGCTGCGCGACCTCGCTGGGCAGCGGCAGCAGGCGCAGGTGCGCATCCGCGCCGGTCTCTACCAGCAGGCGATAACGGCCGGCCTCGGTCACGGCGAAATCGAACCGGCTGGCGGGGTGCAGGTCGAAACGCTGGAACGGCTTCAGGGCTTCGCCGGCACCGTTGCCCTGGCCCAGTTGCAGCTGGCCGGGCGACAACTGCAGGTCGGCGGCGAAGCGTTGCCCCTGGGCTGCCGGGCTATCCAGCGCTTGCCAAGCCAGCGCCAGCGGCTGGCCGTCGAGCCGGACGTCGAGGTTCGGTTGGGCCAGGGCGAGGGAAAAATGCAGGCTGACGCAAAGCGCCAACAGGCGCCGACTAAGTAGACTGAACATGGGCATGCGCAACTCCGCACAGAAGGGCAATGCCGCTCATTTAGCCGCGATCCCCTGTGCTTGTGCAGGCTGAGACATGGTGAAAAATCTGGGTTCGCCAGGGCGTCGGCTGGCAGACTACGCCCTGCTTCTACGCCCCCTCATCCTCCTCGTGGGGAGGATGTGCCGGTTCGCCTGCTGATCGACCATGGGCCCACTGCGAAACCGCGCTGCGGCAGGCAGAAACACATGCTGTGGATTAAAAATAACAAGCCACGAGGGAACACCCATGAACAAAAAGCTGTTTGCAGCAGCCGTTATCGGCCTGTCCGCCACCTTGAGCCTGCCGCATTCGGCCCTGGCTGCCATCGAAGAAGGCAAGCTGGTCATCTGGATCAATGGCGATAAAGGCTATAAAGGCCTGGCCGAGGTCGGCGAAAAATTCACCGCCGACACCGGTATCCCGGTCGAAGTCGCGCACCCCGACAGCATCACCGACAAGTTCCAGCAGGCCGCCGCCACCGGCAACGGCCCGGACATCTTCATCTGGGCCCACGACCGTTTCGGCGAATGGGCCAAGAGCGGCCTGATCGCGCCGATCAACCCCAGCGCCAAGAGCAAGGCCGAGATCGTCGACCTGGCCTGGGATGCGGTCGGCTACCAGGGCAAGCTGTGGGGCTATCCCCTGGCGATCGAAGCGCCCACGCTGATCTATAACAAGGCGCTGGTGAAAACTCCGCCGGCCAACTTCGAAGAAGTCTTCGCCCTGCAAAAGGAGCTGGCCAAAGACGGCAAGCGCGCGATCCTCTGGGCCTACAACACGCCGTATTTCAGCTGGCCGCTGCTGGCGGCCAATGGCGGTTATGCCTTCGGTAACGACGGTTCCGGCTATGACGTGAAAAGCACCGGGGTGAACACCGCCGGCGCCAAGCAAGGCGCGGCGCTGCTAAAGCGCTTGATCGACGAAGGCGTGATGCCCAAGGGCGCGGATTACAGCGTTGCCGAGGCAGCCTTCAACAAGGGCGAGTCGGCAATGTTCATCAGCGGCCCCTGGGCCTGGGCGAATGCGCGCAAGAGCGGCATCGACTTCGGCGTGGCGCCTATCCCGGCGGTCGGCGAGGGCAGCAGCAAACCGTTTTCCGGGGTGATGGCGGCTACCCTCAACGCGGCCAGCCCGAACCAGGCCCTGGCGGTGGAGTTTCTCGAGAACTACCTGTTGCAGGTCGAAGGCCTGAAAACCGTCAACGCCGACGTGCCGCTCGGTGCGGTGGCGAACAAGGCCTATATGGCCGAGCTGGGCAAGGACCCGCTGATCCAGGCCACATTCGACAGCGCCCAGCAGGGCCGACCGATGCCGAACGTGCCGGAAATGGGCGTGTTCTGGTCCGCCATGGAGCCGGCCTTGACCAACATCACTTCGGGCCGCCAGCCCGTGGACGCGGCTCTCGATGACGCCGCCAAGCGCATCGTCCAGTAACCCCGCAGCGGTGACGTGAACGGGATGTCGCCTGCGGCATCCTTCAACCTGTATGCGTTCGCGATCCAGCCGCCCGCGCCGCGCCTCGGCGAGCGGGGCGGTTTCGCTGGGCGAATTGCAGGGGCTCTCGTCACCGGCTGCGCGCCATGAGGCTATGATTCAGATGTCCGCCGTCAACCTGCCCATCGAGCTGTCCAACTCCGCCATGTCGAAAAACCTGAGCGCCGCGTCCCTGTCCGTTGTCATGCGTTGGGCGGTCTGGCTACTGTGCAACGGGCTCGCGCTCTATCTGGTGATCGCCCTCTATGCCCAGGGGCAAACGGTGTTCGCCCTGCTCGGGCTGGTGGTCTGCGGGCTCGCCAGTTTCATCTTCATCAATAAGCGCGCCTATGCCCACCGCTACATCTTTCCGGCGGTGGCCGGCATGCTGGTGTTCGTGATTTTCCCGCTGCTGTACACCGTGGGCATCGGCTTCACCAATTACAGCGGCGACAACCTGCTGAGCTTCGAGCAGGTGCAGCGCTATCACCTGCGCCAGACCTATGTGGCCGGCGATCGCTATGCCTTCAGTCTGCACCGTGACGCGCAGGGCCAGCTGCGCTTGCGCATCGACCAGGGCGAGCGGGGCGTGTTCGTCTCCGCGCCGCTGTCCGGCGACCCGCAGACGGCCGAGCCGTTGAGCCTGACGCCGCAAGCCGATGCCGGCGAGATCGGCGCGGCGCTGGCGCTGCGCGAGGTGATTCGGCGCCGCGCCGAGCTGGAACAATGGGTGCTGCGCGGCGGTGCGGGCGAGCTGTTGCGCCTGTATGGCCTGCGCGAAGTGGCGGCGGTCAAGCCGCTGTACCGCCTGCAGGACGACGGTGCATTGCTCAATACACAAACCGGCGAACGCCTGGTCGCCGACCACGACAGCGGCTTCTACGTCGACGCCGCAGGCCAGCGGGTGGCCCCCGGCTTTACCGTGTACGCTGGCTGGAGCAACTTCGCCAAGGTGTTGAGCGACCCGAAAATCCGCGGGCCCTTCGTGCAGATCTTCATCTGGACCATCTGCTTCGCCGCCCTCACCGTGCTCTTCACCCTGGCTGTCGGCCTGACGCTGGCCAGCGTGCTGCAGTGGGAGCTGGTCGGCGGCAAGGCGTTCTACCGGATGATGCTGATCCTGCCCTACGCGGTGCCAGGGTTCATTTCCATCCTGGTGTTCAAGGGGCTGTTCAACCAGAACTTCGGCGAGCTGAATCTGCTGCTCGATTCGCTGTTCGGCGTGCGCCCGGACTGGTTCAGCGACCCGACCCTGGCGCGCACGATGATCCTGATCGTCAACACCTGGCTCGGTTACCCCTACATCCTGCTGCTGTGCATGGGCCTGTTGCAGGCGATTCCGCGCGACCTCTACGAGGCCTCGGCGATCGACGGCGCGACGCCGTTGGACAACCTGCTGAAGATCACCCTGCCGCTGTTGATCAAGCCGCTGGCGCCCTTGCTGATCGCCAGCTTCGCCTTCAACTTCAACAACTTCGTGCTGATCACCCTGCTTACCCGCGGCGGCCCGGACATTCTCGGCACCACCACGCCGGCCGGCACCACCGACCTGCTGGTCAGCTACACCTACCGCATCGCCTTCCAGGATTCAGGGCAGAACTTCGCCCTGGCCGCCGCCATCGCCACCATGATTTTTATCGTCGTCGGCGCCATGGCCTGGCTGAACCTGAAGCTCTCGAAAGTGAAGGTCTGAGGAACTGCATATGGCCATGGTCCACCGAAACTCCGTCAAATACCGCGTCTGGGCGACCCATCTCGGCTTGCTCGGTTTTATCGCGCTGATCCTCTTCCCGCTGCTGATGGTGGTGTCGATCTCCTTTCGCGAGGGCAACTTCGCCACCGGCAGCCTGTTCCCCGACAACCCGACCCTGGAGCACTGGTCGCTGGCCCTGGGCATTCCCTACACCCAGGCCGACGGCACGCTGGTACAACCGCCGTTCCCGGTGCTGACCTGGTTGTGGAACTCGATAAAGATCGCGGTGATCAGCTCGCTGCTGATCCTGCTGCTGTCGACCACCAGCGCCTACGCCTTCGCCCGCCTGCGTTTTTCCGGCAAGGGCGCGCTGCTCAAAGGCATGCTGATTTTCCAGATGTTCCCGCCGGTGCTGACCCTGGTGGCGATCTATGCGCTGTTCGACCAGCTCGGCGAGCACGTGAGCTGGCTCGGGGTGAACACCCATGGCGCGGTGATCATCGCCTCCCTGGGCGGCATGGCCCTGCATATCTGGACGATCAAGGGCTACTTCGAGAGCATCGACGCCTCGCTCGAAGAGGCCGCGATCGTCGACGGCGCCACCACCTGGCAGGCGTTCGTGCATATCCTCCTGCCGATGAGCGTGCCGATCCTCGCGGTGGTATTTATCCTCGCCTTTATCACCAGCATCACCGAATACCCGATCGCTTCGGTGCTGTTGATGGACGTCGACAAGCTGACCCTGTCGGTCGGCGCCCAGCAGTACCTGTACGACCAGAACTACCTGTGGGGCGACTTCGCCGCCGCCGCGGTGCTCTCAGGTTTGCCAATCACCGCGGTGTTCCTCTATTGCCAGAAGTGGATAGTCGGCGGTTTGACCGCGGGTGGGGTGAAGGGCTAGCAGTTGGGTAGGGTGCGCGCTGGACGAGGCCGCAATGAGTAGGGTGCGCCATGCGCACCAAAAGATTTGCGCCTATGCCGAGGTCGGTGCGAGGCCGGTGCGCATGGCGCACCCTACGTTTGGTCTATGTCATGTGATACGCAGCGCGGGCCTCGGCCCGCAATTTACGTAGAATTCAGCGCTTACCCGAATAACCGATAAGAAACGGGAAACGATCATGAATGCTGCCATGCCAGCCGCTTTGCCGCTGATTCCCGCGAAACTCACCATGCCGACCCTGCCGGCCGGGTTGCTGGCGCGTCCGCGCCTCGACGAGTGGCTGCCGCGTCTGCGCGAGGTGCGCCTGGTGGTGCTGCAGGCGCCCAGCGGCTTCGGCAAAACCACCCTGGCCTGCCAATGGGCCGGGGCTTTCAACGGCCCGGTCGCCTGGCTGCAACTGCACGCCAGCGATAACCAGCCGCGCCAGCTCAGCCGCTACCTGCTGCACGCCCTCGACCGTCAGCTGGAGCACGGCTGCCCGCTGAGCCTGTTGCTTGCCGAGCAGGGCGGCGAGAGTTTCGAAACCCTGCTGACCCACCTGCTCGCCGAGTTGCCCGCCGAACATGCGCCGCTGCTGCTGGTGCTCAATGAATTCGAACTGCTGGACAACCGCGAGGTGATCGCCGCGCTGCGCTTCTTCCTGCGCAACATGCCGACCTGGATGACCCTGCTGGTGTGCAGCCGCGGCCTGCCGGAGCTGGGCGTCGCCGAGCTGCGGGTCAAACACCAATTGCTCACCCTGGATGCCCAGCAACTCGCATTCGAAACCGAGGAAGTCCAGGCACTGCTGGAATTGAGCCTGCCGGTGGCGATCAACCGCGAACAGATCGAGCGCCTCAATCGGCGTATCGGCGGCTGGCCGAGCGCCTTGCAACTGGTGTTGCAGGAAGTGCAGACCAGCCGTGGCATGGATATTTTTCTGGAAGGCCTGCAGCTCGGCCACCCCTATATCCGCGATTATCTGCGCGAGCAGGTGGTCGACGAGTTGAGCCCGGCAACCCTGGAGTTTTTGCACTCGACCTGCCTATTGGAACGCTTCAGTGCGCCCCTGGCCGACCACCTGACCCAGGGCTGCAACGCCCGCGATATGCTCGAGCAACTCGAGCGCGGCGGCCTGTTCCTGCAACCCCTGGACAGCCTGCGCCAGTGGTACAGCTACCACCCGTTATTCGCCGTATTCCTCCAGGGCGAACTGCATACTCACCAGCCGCAGCGGGTCTCCGAACTGCATCTGCGCGCCTCGGAAGCGCTGTTCACCGAGAACATGCCGGAAGAAGCCGCGCGCCATGCGGTGTTGGCGCGCAACCCGGCGCGGGTCGGCGAAGTGCTGGAGCGCCACGGTCGGCAGTTCTATCGCCAGGGCCGCCTGAGCCTGCTGCAGCAGTGCCTGGAAACTCTGCCGGTCAGCAGCATCGCCAACTCGCCGCTGTTCACCCTGCTGCAGGCCTGGGTGTCGCAAAACTCCTATCAGTTCGATCAGGTCGAGAACTGGTTCAGCGCTGGCGAACAGGCGTTGCAGGAGCGTTGTTCCGAGCAGGAGTGGGCGCGTATCGTCGGCGAGTTCAATGCGGTGCGCGCCCAGGTGGCGATGAATCGCGGCGACGAGCAGAAGGCCATTGCCCTGGCCCACGAGGCGCTGGCCTGTGAGCCGCTGATCATGCGGACCTCCAAGGTCGCCGCGCTGTCCGGCCTGGCCGAGGCGCATTTCGTTCAGGGTTTGCTGGTGCAGGCGCAGCAACAATATGAGGAGGCCGAAAGCCGCGCCCGTGAGATTCGCGCCTCGCACCTGGTGGTCTGGAGCCTGGGGCAATTGTCGGAAATCGCCATCGCCCAGGGCCATCTGCAAAAGGCCTATTCGCTGCAGGAAAAGGCCATCCATTACATCGAGCAGGAACGCCTGCAGGCCACGCCGATCATGGAGTTCATCTACCGCGTGCGTGGCCAGGTGCTGTGGGAATGGCACCACCTCGATGCTGCCGAGCAATGCGCGTTGCAGGGCATCCAGATTCTCGACGAGGTCGGCGATCGCTGGCTGCTGCAATGCTATGCGCTGCTCGCCAGCATTGCCCACGCGCGTGGCCAGCAGAGCGTGTGTGCCGACTATATCGGCAAGATCCAGAGCATGCTGGCCGACGACAATTACCATATCGACTGGCTGACCAACGCCCATGCGGTAATGCTCGGCTACTGGGATTCGACCCAGGACAAGGAAGCCATCCAGCAATGGCTCGGCACCGCGCCGCCGCTCAAGCCCGGGGTCAACCACTTCGCCCAGTACAACGGGCGCAACCATGTACGCGCGCACCTGTCGCTGAACCAGCCGGAGAAGGCCCTGCCGATCATCCGCCAGTTACAGACCGATGCCGAACACCACGGCCTGGTGATGGATGCCAACCGTAACCACATCCTCCAGGCCCAATTGCACTGGCTGCGCGAAGAGCGCCAGTTGGCCCTCGATCACCTGCACCAGGCCCTGACCCTGGCCAGCAACACCGGCGCCATCGGCAGCTTCCTGCGCATCGGCAAGCTGATCATCGTCATGCTTAAATCCCTGCAGCACGAACGCCGCCTCGGCGAGCTGGAAGCCCAGCGCGCCGACCGGCTGATCCAGCTGGCCCAGCAGCAGCGCGACTTCAGTCGGGCGATCCGCATCACCCTCGACGAGGCGGTGATACAGGACATCATCAACCGCCCCGACGTGCCCGAGCTGCTGCGTCACTCGCCGCTGACCCGGCGCGAATGGCAGGTGCTCAGCCTGATCCACGCCGGCCAGTCCAACGAGCAGATCGCCGAACACCTCAACGTAGCCCCGACCACGATCAAGACCCATATCCGCAGTCTTTACCAGAAGCTCAATATCAGCCATCGCAGCGAGGCGGTGCAGCTGGCGCGTAGTTTGTTGAGCAAGATTCAGGGGGATTAAATCGAGCTCGATGATGTCTGGTTTTTTGCTTTTGCTTTTGAGCTGCGATCGCACAGGCGACGCCAAAACCCCCTTCAGGAGGCCGAGTGGAATCGCCGCGTAAGGGGTTGAGCGACATGGATGTCGCGAGAGCCACGATGGGCCAGGGATGGCCCTTCGTGGCGGGCCCCTGGAGCGGTGATGGAAGGAGGGAACCCCGGCGCAGCCGGGGCCGGATGTCGGGGTGCCCTTCTCTTTGGTTACTTTCTCTTGGGCAAGCAAGAGAAAGTGACTCGCCCGTGAGGGGCGAAACGAGAACGTTGGTTCAACACGTTAATGAACCTGTTCCAGAAGCAGCGAGCGCCGCGATCAGAAAACATTAACTTACCAGTACCGGTACTGGCGTTGATTTTGGTATTGGTGCGCACGGTGTTCAGCCGGGAGACATAGGTAACAGGTGTCGGGAGACATAGGTAACGCATT
>CBIHLF010000025.1:0-82040 GCA_966210435.1 uncultured Pseudomonas sp.
GGCGAGGGCGGCGTGGGGCACGGGCGAATTCGTCGGTTGCTCGGAGCGCGCGAGTCTAGCATGGTCATTCGCGGCGATCAGGGGGTGCTTGGGGATTGCCCGTGGCCGGCGTTCGAACGGTGCGTGGCACAGGCCGCCAATGCGCCGATTTTGCAGGGGCTGGCGGAGTTCTGCGGCCATCCCCGGGTTCGGGCGCTCGTCGCCCGGCGACTTGGCGCTCCGGCGCATTTACGGTAGTTTGCCCGGCGCACGTTCTGTGGGATTCACCTGAGGTCGTTATGAAGAAGTGGCAATGTGTAGTTTGTGGCCTGGTTTACGATGAAAGCCTGGGCTGGCCGGATGAAGGTATCGCCGCCGGAACGCCCTGGCAGGATGTTCCGCAAGACTGGCTGTGTCCGGATTGCGGTGTCGGCAAATTGGATTTCGAGATGATCGAAATCGGCTGATTGGTAACCCCGCCAGCGGCGCCCATGTGCCGGTCTGGCCGAATCCAAGCGAGGAACGCATGCGTAAGTGGCAGTGTGTGGTGTGCGGTTTCATTTATGACGAAGCCCTCGGGCTGCCCGAGGAGGGCATCGCGCCCGGCACGCGCTGGGAAGATATTCCCGCCGACTGGCTGTGCCCGGATTGCGGTGTGGGCAAGGTCGACTTCGAGATGATCGAGATCGCTTGAGTGGCCTGATCCTCGTTGCCTGTACAGCGGACGACCCGGTCGTCTGTCTGCTTGCCCTGGCCAAACGCAGCCGAATCGTCAGGCAAATTCCGCGGCGCTATGCCGCCATCTTTGGGAGTGAAAAATGACTGCCCCGCTATCCGCACCTGTGGTGATCATCGGCACCGGCCTGGCTGGTTACAACCTGGCGCGCGAGTTCCGCAAGCTGGATGGCGACACCCCTTTGCTGCTGATCAGTGCCGACGACGGGCGTTCCTATTCCAAACCGATGCTCTCCACCGGTTTTGCCAAGGACAAGGACGCGGATGCCCTGAGCATGGCCGAGCCGGGCGCCATGGCCGAACAGCTGAAGGCGGAGATCCGCACCCATACCCGAATCAGGGGTATCGATCCGGGGCACCGACAGCTATGGATCGGCGAGGAAGCGGTGCCTTACCGCGACCTGATCCTGGCCTGGGGCGCCGAAGTGATTCGCGTGCCGGTTGAGGGCGACGGCGCCGAGGCGATTTTCTCGATCAACGATCTTGAAGACTACGCGCGCTTTCGCGCGGCGGCGGCCGGTAAGCGTCGAGTGTTGATCCTCGGTGCCGGACTGATCGGTTGCGAGTTCGCCAATGACCTCAGCCTTGGCGGTTATCAGGTCGAACTGGTGGCGCCCTGCGAGCAGGTCATGCCCGGCTTGTTGCATCCGGCGCCAGCGGCGGCGATTCAGGCAGGCCTGGAGAGTCTCGGTGTGCGCTTGCACCTGGGCCCGGTATTGACCCGTCTGGAAAAAGCCGGCGATGGCCTGCAGGCGCACCTTTCGGACGGCAACTGCATCGCCTGCGATCTGGTGCTCTCGGCGATCGGCCTGCGCCCGCGGATCGACCTCGCGGCAGCCGCCGGCCTGGCGGTCAACCGCGGTGTCATGGTCAATCGGGAGTTGCGCACCTCGCACGCCAACATCTACGCCCTGGGCGATTGTGCCGAGGTTGACGGCTTGAGCATGCTGTATGTGATGCCGCTGATGAACTGTGCCCGGGCGCTGGCGAAAACCCTGGCCGGCGTGCCGACAGCGGTCGCCTATGGCCCGATGCCGGTGACGGTGAAGACGCCGGTGTGTCCGCTGGTGGTGTCGCCGCCTCCGCGCGGAACGAGCGGCGAATGGACGGTGCACGGCAGCGGCGCGGACATTCAGGCACTCTGTCACGACGCCAGCGGAGCCTTGCTGGGCTACGCGCTGACCGGTACTGCGGTGCAGGAAAAGTTAGCGCTGAATAAGGCACTTCCCAGTCTATTGGCGTAAATGGCGGATGTTCTGGCGCTTTTGTCGTAAAATAGCCGCTTTAAATTGTCGGACAAGACTGGCGCAGGTCCACGCCACATGCCATTCTCCATGGGGTCTGCCGCAGCGCAGAGCTGTTGCAGCGCCTTGGGCGCTGTTCTGGAATGAGCAGCACGGATACAACAACAAAAACCGTCAAAGAGGCATTTATGCGTAAACCGGAACTCGCCGCCGCCATTGCCGACAAGGCAGATCTGACCAAAGATCAGGCTAATCGTGTACTCAACGCCGTGCTCGAAGAAATCACCGGCGCACTGAACCGCAAGGACAGTGTGACGCTCGTGGGCTTCGGCACTTTCGTGCAACGCCACCGCGGTGCCCGCACCGGCAAAAACCCGCAAACCGGTGAGCCGGTGAAGATCAAAGCCAGCAATACCGTCGCCTTCAAACCGGGTAAATCCCTGAAAGACGCCGTTAATTGAGTGACCTGCACCGGAGCCGCTATTGGCCTGTACGGCTAGTCGGTTTACTCAGGTTCGGATGGTGAAGTTCCGAATAGCTCGCTGAATTGGATCTCACCCGCTGAAGTTGAATAATTGAACTAGCCATACACGCCACTGGCTCCGTGCACCTCCCGCCCAACCGTTCGGTTGGCTGTCGCTGACGCGACAACTCGCTACAATGCGCGCCGTTCTTTCCCCCTTCGAGGCCATGCGCATGAAATTTCGCTTTCTTCTGTGGATGCTGGGTCGCCTAATGGCCAAAGCCAGCCGTGAAAATCCCGCTTTCCAGCAACAGCTGGTCGATCGCGACATGACCTTCCAATTGCACACCCTCGACGGCAAGATCGCCCGCCATTTCATCGTCAAAGACCAACGCATCGTCAGCAGGCGCGGCGCCGCTGAATCGCCGGCCTTCGCCATCGGTTTCAAGGACGGCGCTTACGGTTTCGCCACCATGAACGCAAAGAACAAGCAGCTGGCATTTATGCAGGGCATCCAGAACAAGGACATCCAGATTCAGGGCAACCCGGCACTGGTGATGTGGTTTCAGGGCCTGACCAAATACCTGGTGCCGAAAAAGCCGAGCGGCGAGAAAAAAGCTGCCTGATAGACAAGCTCGCACCAGGGCGCTGGCCGATGCCGGCCGCGTTCGCTAGGCTGGGCACAGTTATCCGGGAAGCCCAGCCATGCGTTTTGTCACCGTATTACCGCTGTTACTCGCCAGCGCCCTGGCGCTCGCCGCCCCACCTAAAGCCGATGGCTTCGTCGAAGTGTTCGAACTGTCCGGCATCCGCTTGCTTTGCGAGCAAAGCGCGCCACTGTTGCGCCGAGGCCTTGATGCCAAGCAGCAGACCGCCTTGGGCGAGGCCTTTAGCGCCGATGCCCTGTGCGGGGATCTGGCCGAACGCTTGAGCGGCAAACTGGATCAGGGACAACTGGCGCGCGCCCGGCAACTACTCGATAGCCCGCTGGCGCAGCGTTTTACCGCCGCCGAACGGGCGGTTGGCGAAAAGGATGCCAAGGGCCTGGCGGATTACCGCGTGCAACTGAAGGAGCGTCCACCGCGCCAGGATCGCCTGGATCTGGTCAAGCGTCTGGACATGGCGGCCCATACCACCGAATTGGCCACCCTGCTGCGCTACGAGGTGGGCAAGACCCAGGCGCTGTTGGCACTCAGGGCGCGCGGCGAAAGCATCGACGAGCAGACAATGAGCAAGCAGACCCGCGAGCAGGAAAAAGCCCTGCGCGAGTCCAGTGGCAAGGCGGTGGAGTCCTTTATGCTCTATGCCTATCGGCAGATTCCCAGCGACCAATTGGCCGACTATGCCGCGCTCTATGAGCAACCCGCCGTCGCGTTATTGCTGAAAAGCAGCGTCGAGGCACTGCCGCAGCTATTCGCCGAGCGGCGCGCGGCACTGCGCTAAAGCCGACGGAAAAACGCTACAAAAGCAAAGGGGCCTGTTCGGCCCCTTTTGCGTTGAGTGCTATCGCGTTCAATGAGTGGGGTGGAACTGCGAAGCCAGTTCGCGCAGCGCCACTTCGGCGGCGAGCACTTTCTCCACCGCGTCCTCCGCTTTCTCCCGGCTCAGCCCCAGGCGGTCCAGTAGGCTTTGCGGAATCTCGTTGTAGGGGCCGGCGCCGATACCGCGGTTGCGCAGCAGGCTGACCGCCAGGCAGACCAGATTCGGGTAGGCGGCATGGGCGCCGTCGTAGTCCGGGTCGTGCTGGAAGCGCAAGGCGCTGGCCAGTTCCTCCGGCATGTCCCAGAAGCGCATCAGCCAGGCGCCGATCTGCTCGCGGGTGATACCCAGCAGGTGCTGCTCGATATAGCTGGCCGACAGATGCGGATTGGCCTCCAGGTGCCGGCAGATCAGCGAGAAGTGCGGTGGAAAGACATGTGCCAGCACCAGATAGCCGAAGTTGTGCAGCAGCCCGGCGAGGTAGGTCAATCCGGCCTCCGGGCGTTGCGCGCGCGGCATGGCGCGGGTCAGACCCTCGATCACCGCGGCGGTGTAGATCGACTGCTGCCAGTAGGGCGTGGCGTGTTGCGGTTGGTCCTTGGGCAGGCTCAGGGTCTTGCCCAGAGCCAGGCCCAGCGCCAGGTTGATCACCAGATCGAAGCCCAGTACGCGGACGATCGCGTCTTCCACCGAGCGGATCTTGCCGGGCGCGGCGTAATAGGGTGATGCGGCCCAACTGACCACCTGCGCGGCCAGGGCGGGGTCGGTCTCCACTACGCCGGTGATGTCGTCGACGGTGGCGTCCGGGTCGACGCGGAAGCGAATGATCTTCTGCGCGGTTTCCGGCAGCGGCGGGATCTCGATGGTTTCTTCCAGGCGCTGTTGGATGCGCCGCGCGGTGAAGGTCTGTACCGCCAGAGTGATCTCGGCGCGGTCATCGTCAGGGCGGTCGAGGTTGGGCTGGATATTGCTGATCGGCTCGCCGAAACGCGCGGCGCTGGCCTTGCTCAGTACCTTCTTGTAAGCCTCGCTGGGGATTTCCAGGAGCACGCCCGGTTGGCCGGATGCGATGAACAGGCTGGGTACCTGCAACAGGCGTTCGTCATACAGACAGGGCGAACTGGTCAGCGGCGGCAGGCCGGGCAATACGCTGAGGTTGTGCTTGCCGAGCATGCGCTCCAGGCGTTCGGCCTTGACCGCGGTGAGCTGGCGCCCAGTCAGTTCGGCCAGGCGGTTGAGATCGAGCAGCTGGTTCTGCGGGTAGAGCACCAGCAACGCACCGACCGCATCGTCGAGCAACACCGCTTGCACGCGCTGCGCCGCGGGCAGACCGGGCTGGTCGCGGCATACCTGATGCGGCAGGCCGAGTTTCTCCAGCAGCTGCAGAATCATCGCAGGGGCTTGCGGCGTATTGTCGGTGGCGAGGACTGCATCGGTCATGGCGAGATCCGTTTGTGGTGCGTTTTGCGAAGTATAACCAGCAGACAAGCAGGGCGCCGGTTAAGGCGACAAGCGCCTGTGCCCTGGGTCACACTTGGCCGTATTGCTGGCCGTGACGCAGCCAGCGCTGCAGCAATGGGCTGACGTGCTGCGGCCATTGCGCGAGTAAAGCTTGCGCCGCATCGCGTACCGCCGGCAAGAGGTCGGCGTCGCGCATCAGATCGGCCACCTTGAATTGCAGCAGGCCGGTCTGGCGTGTGCCGAGCATTTCTCCGGGGCCACGCAATTCCAGATCCTTTTCGGCGATGACGAAACCATCGCAGGTCTCGCGCATGATGCCCAGGCGCTCGCGGCCAATCTGCGACAACGGCGGGTGATAGAGCAGTACGCAGTGGCTGGCGGCGCTGCCGCGGCCGACCCGCCCGCGCAACTGGTGCAGTTGGGCGAGGCCGAGGCGCTCGGGGTTTTCGATGATCATCAGGCTGGCGTTGGGCACATCGACGCCGACTTCGATCACCGTGGTGGCGACCAGCAGCTGCAGCTGGCCATCCTTGAACTGCTGCATCACCGCGGCTTTTTCCGCTGGCTTCATGCGCCCATGAATCAGGCCGACATGCAGCCCGCCGAGCGCCGCCGCGAGGTCCTCGAAGGTGGTTTCCGCAGCCTGGCAGGTCAGCTCTTCGGACTCCTCGATCAGGGTGCAGACCCAATAGGCCTGGCGCCCTTCGTTGCAAGCCGAGCGTACCCGCTCGACCACTTCCAGGCGGCGGCTATCGGCCACCAGTACGGTGTTCACCGGGGTACGGCCGGGCGGCAGTTCGTCGAGGATCGAGGTGTCGAGATCGGCGTAGGCGCTCATCGCCAGGGTCCGCGGGATCGGCGTGGCGGTCATGATCAGCTGGTGCGGACAGAGCCGTCCGCCCATGCCTTTCTGGCGCAACGCCAGGCGCTGCTGCACACCGAAGCGGTGCTGCTCGTCGATGATCGCCAGGGCCAGGTGCTTGAACTGCACCTCCTCCTGAAACAGCGCATGGGTGCCGACCACCATCGGCACGCCGCCGGCGATCTGCTCCAGCGCCGTGGCGCGGGCCTTGCCCTTGAGCTTGCCGGCCAGCCAGGCGACCTCGATGCCCAGCGGCGCCAGCCATTTGCTGAAGGTGATGAAGTGCTGCTCGGCGAGAATTTCGGTCGGCGCCATCAAGGCCACCTGATAGCCGGCCTCCAGCACTTGCAGGGCGGCGAAGGCGGCGACCACGGTCTTGCCGGCGCCGACATCGCCCTGCACCAGGCGCAACATGGGTTCGTCCTGGCTCAGGTCGTAGGCGATTTCGGCGCCGACCCGTTGCTGCGCGCCCGTAGGGGCGAAGCCCAGGTTGGCCAGAAACTGCTGGGGCAACTGCCTGGCCGGCGGCACGGCGGGCGCCTGCTGGGCGCGCACGCTTTCGCGCAGGCGCTGCAGCGACAGTTGATGGGTCAGCAATTCCTCGAACGCCAGGCGGTGCTGGGCCCAATGCCGGCCTTCGGCGAGCTCTTCCAGGTCGGCATCCGGCGGCGGCCGGTGCAGGTAGCGCAGGGCCTGGTCCAGCGGGCTGAGGTGATAGTCGCGGGCCACTTCGCCGGGCAGCCAATCCGGCAGACTATGCGGGCCGAGGCGCGCCAGGGCCTGTTCGCTCAAGGCGCGCAGGCGCTGCTGGGTCAGGCCTTCAGTGCTCGGGTAGATCGGCGTCAGGGTCTGTTCCACGGCAATCGGTTCGCTGCCCGACAGGGCGCGGTATTCCGGATGGTAGATCTCCAGGCCCGAGGAGCCGGGACGCACTTCGCCATAGCAGCGCACCAGGGTGCCGCGCTTGAGGCCTTCCTTCTGCGCCTGGCTGAAATGGTAGAAGCGCAGGCTGAGGGTGCCGCTGCCGTCCTGCAGGCGTACCAGCAGGCTGCGTCGGCGACCCATGACCACATCGGCACCGGCCACAGTGCCTTCGACCACCGCGTCCTGGCCGGGGCGCAGCGCGCCGATCGGCACAATGCGGGTGCGGTCCTGATAGCGCAGCGGCAGGTGGAACAGCACGTCCTGCAGGGTTTCCAGGCCGACCTTGGCGAGCTTCTCGGCCAGCGCCGCGCCCACCCCTTTGAGTGCGGTAACGGATACCTCGGCCAGTTCGGTCATGGTCGCGCCTTAGCTGGCCACTTTCGGTGCATGGCTGACCGAGCACAGGCGGATCGAATCGGCCAGCACTTCGATGGCCTTGGGCCGCGGGAAGCTGGCGCGCCAGGCGATCGCCACGGTGCGGAACGGTGTCGGTGCACTGAGCGGGCGCACCTCGATAATGCCGGGCGCGTAGTGGTGGCTGTCCACCGCCGAGAACGGCAGGATGGAGACGCCGAGGCCTGAGGCGACCATGTGGCGGATGGTTTCCAGCGAGCTGGATTCCACAGTGGTGTGCTTGGCGTTGTCTTCACCGCCCTTGCGCAGGGTCGGGCAGGCTTCCAGCACTTGATCGCGGAAGCAATGGCCCTCGCCGAGCAGCAACAGGCTCTTGTCGTTGAGCAGCTTGCTGTCGATGGTTTTCATCTCGGCCCAAGGATGGCCGGCGGGCAGCAGGGCGTAGAAGGGTTCGTCGTACAGCGGCTTGGTCAGCACGTCGGCCTCCTGGAACGGCAGGGCGATGATGATCGCGTCCAGCTCGCCGGTGCGCAGCTTGTCGCGCAGCACGTGGGTGAAGTTTTCCTCGATATACAACGGCATCTGCGCGGCGACCCGGTGCAGCTGCGGAATCAGGTGAGGGAACAGGTAGGGGCCGACCGTATAGATCGCGCCGATCTTCAGCGGCGCCGCCAATTGGTTCTTGCCGGCCTGGGCCAGTTCGCGGATGCCCTGGGCCTGCTCCAGCACCTTGTGCGCCTGGGTGACGATGCCCTCGCCGACCGGGGTCAGGCGGACCGCGCTCTTGCTGCGCTCGAAGATCATCACGCCGAGCTCGTCCTCGAGCTTCTTCACCCCCACCGACAAGGTTGGCTGGCTGACATGGCAGCGTTCGGCGGCGCGGCCGAAGTGTTGTTCCTGAGCCAGGGTGACGATATAGCGCAGTTCGGTGAGGGTCATAGTGTCTATCCATTGATGTGCCGCCAAGCATAGCCTTTGCATTGCAAACCACCAACCGGGCTAGCAGGTCGTTGAAAAACTACCTGCGTTGGCAATACTGCGTTAAAAACAGCCTAAAAATGCTCATTTACAGCAGTAAACTCCGCTTTTTCGGCCGTTTTTGCCTTGTCTTGCCTGCCTCGCCTACGTTTTTCAACCGCCTGCTAAACTGCCGCTTTGCGAAAAACCTGGAGCGCACCATGACAGTCATTGTATTGCTTGCCGGTTGCGGCGATCTGGGTGCCCGCCTGGGCATGCGTCTGGCGGCGGAGGGCTGGCGCGTGCATGGTTTGCGCCGTTCGGTTGGGCAATTGCCCGCGGCTATCCTGCCGGTGGCTGGCGACCTTGAAGTGGATGCCTGCCCGACAGCCTGGCCGGTGGGCGAGCTGGACTACCTGGTGTATTGCGCGTCGGCCAACAGCTCCGATGAGGCCGGTTATCGCGCGGCCTATGTCGAGGGGTTGCGCCGGGTACTCGGCTGGCTGGCGCAGCACGGGCAAAAGCCCAAGCGCCTGCTGTTCGTTTCCAGCAGCAGCGTCTATGGCCAGCAGAGCGGCGAATGGGTCGACGAATCGTCGCTGGCCGAAACCGAGGGCTATTCGGGGCGGATCATGCGCGAGGCCGAGCAACTCGCCCTGAACAGCGCGATACCGGCCACGGTAGTGCGCCTGACCGGGCTATACGGACCGGGCCGGCAGTGGCTGCTCAATCAGGTGCGCGAGGGCTATCGGGTGGCGAGCGAGCCGCCGTTGTACGGCAACCGTATTCATATCGACGATGCCGCAGGCCTGCTGGCGTTTCTGCTACAGGCCGATCTGCGCGGCGTGGCGCTGGAGGATTGCTATATCGGCGTCGACGACCAGCCGGCGCCGCTGCATGAGGTGGTCGCCTGGCTACGCGAGCAACTCGGCGTCAGCCACTGGGCCGAGCAAGCCACTGTGCGTCGTGCCGGCAGCAAGCGCTGCAGCAACGCCCGCGCTCGCGCCCTGGGTTGGGCGCCGCAGTATTCGAGTTATCGCGAGGGTTATGAGGCGATTTTGCGGGAAGCCTAAAGCCGCTCTCCCGTAGTCCAGATGCAATCCGGGAGCGGTTGGTGAGGCTATACATTGCCCCGGATTTCATCCGGGCTACAAGGCTGGCGCCGTCGCCAGCGGTGGACAAGGCTTCGCCATGTCCACCCTACAAAGGCGTGCTCGAATGCAATCCGGGGGTTATTCGAGGACCAGGATCGCGTCCATTTCCACTTGGGCGCCACGCGGCAGGGAGGCGACGCCGATGGCGGCGCGGGCCGGGTAAGGCTGCTCGAAGTAACGGCCCATGACCTCGTTGACCTTGGCGAAGTGCGACAGGTCGGTGAGGAAGATGTTCAGCTTGACGATGTCCTTGAACGAACCACCGGTCGCTTCGGCCACGGCCTTGAGGTTTTCGAAGACCTGTACGGTCTGGGCTTCGAAGCCTTCCACCAGCTCCATGGTCTTGGGGTCCAGCGGAATCTGTCCGGACATGTAGACGGTGTTGCCCGCCTTGATCGCCTGGGAATAGGTGCCGATAGCGGCCGGGGCCTGGTCGCTGCTGATGACGCTCTTGCTCATGGGAGCTCCTTGAAAGCGGTGTTGAGAATGACGTACGCCACGGTCGGCGGCGCGCCGTCGCACCCTGTACGCGATCTGCGCTCAGGGTTGGGCTGCATAGGGTGGTCGATAGCGGGGGGCGCTGTCAAAGTGGTCGGCGCTGTAAAAGATATTTACCGCTCGCCGGCCCTGAGCAAGCCCCGAGCGGTTGCGCTCAGGGGCGGCTGAACAATGCCAGCAAGCCCATGCTGGTCAGCAGCAGACCGCCGCTCAGCACTACCAGCAAGAGCAGCGGTCTCCAGCCCTGGGCGATCAACTGGCCAAGGCTGGTGCGCATGCCCAGGGCGGCCATGGCCAGCAACAGGCAGGTCTGCGAGGCCAACACCAGCCAGTCGCGCAGGCCGCCCGGGAGCCAGCCGAGGCTGTTGAGGCCGAACAGGGCGAGAAACCCCAGGAGGAAATACGGGAACTCGCTGGCGCCGCTATCGCCACTGCGCAGCAGTACGCCGAGCAACAGCACCAGCGGCGCCAGCAGGGCGACCCGCAGCAGTTTGGTCAGGGTGGCGACATCGCCAGCGCTGTCGGACACCAGATAACCGGCCGCGGCGGCCTGGGCCACATCATGAATGCTTGCGCCGAGCAGCAGGCCGCTGTCGATGGCGCTGTAGCCGAGGCTTGCCAGCAGCGGCGGATAGAGCAGCATCGACAGGGTGCCGAGGGCGGTCACGCCGACCACCACGCCGAGCAAGCGGCGCTCTTCCAGGCGCCCGGCAGGAATCACCGCGGCCACCGCAATGGCCGCCGACACCCCGCAGATCGCCACCGCCACCCCGGCCACCAGGCTGTGCAGGGTCGGCAGGCGCAGCCAGCGGCCGAGCAGCAGGGCGGCGCCGATGATCAGCGGCACGCTGCCGAGCACCACCAGCAGCGGTAAGCCGCCAACCGCCACCAGCTGTTCCACGCCGATTCGCGCACCCAGCAGGGCGACGCCGATGCGCAGCACCTGGCGGCTGCAGAAGCCGACGCCGGGCTGCAGCCGTGGGTCGCCGGCCTGGCTGGCGAAACCGAAGCCGAGCAGTAACACCAGCAGCAGCGCCGGGGCGCCGTAGTGCTCGGCGAGAAAGCTCCCGGCCAGCGTCAGCACCACGCCGAGGGCCAGGCCGGGATACAGGCGACGCAGACTGTCGAGCGGCGAGGCGAGCCAGTGCAGGGCGCGTGCATTCATGGTTGCGGCTCGCTCAGTTCGCCGAGCTCGCGCAGGTAGGCCCAGGGGTAGAGGCCACGGAAATGACCGTCGCTGAAAAACAGTTGTAGCCCGCTGATGCCCGAGACTTCCAGCTTGTTTACCGCAACATCGGCATCGATCAGCGTCAGGGCACCGCGTTGGCGGGTCTGGTTGCAGGCCGAACAGGCGCAGCTCTTGCGCAGGGCCAGGCAACTCAGGCGGCTCAGATGGCCGTCCGGCCAGAGCACTTCGAGGGTTTTCTGCGCCTTGCGCAGGCGGATTTCGACAGGTGCGGCGGTCAAGGCGTTCATGGACATGATCTCCGGTGTTCTGCTGCGCGCCGGCGACCTCGTCAGGCGCCAGTCGGGTTACGGGAATTGCGGCGGTTCGGCTTGCGGCAGCAGCAGGGTCGGCACTTCCGGCGGCTTGACCTGGCGCTGCTCGCTGTCCAGCGGGCGCGCGCTGCCGGTGGCCGCGGCGCTGGCGATCAGCACCGCCAGCAGTGCGCGCTCGAACCAGGGTTTAAGGCGCTCGGGCACGGTTAGCGCTCCAGAAATTGCAGTTTGTCGGCCTGGTCGACCCAGGCGTCGGCCTCGGCCAGCGGGCTGCGGGTATGGCTGAGCAACGGCCAGACCTCGGCCAGCTCGGCGTTGAGTTCGATGAAATGGCTCTGCTCCGGCGGCACGTCGCTGTCGGCGAAGATCGCATCGGCCGGGCACTCCGGCCCGCACAGGCTGCAGTCGATGCAGGCGCCGGGGTTGATCACCAGAAAGTTCGGGCCTTCGTGGAAGCAATCGGTCGGGCACACCTCGACGCAGTCGGTGTATTTGCAGCGGATGCAGTTTTCGGTCACTACGTAGGTCATCGGGTCTTCCTCGCTTCGTCGGTGGGAGGGGCTTTAGCCGCGACACTTGGTTGTCAGCGATTCGCGGCTAAAGCCCCTCCCACGCGCCTGCCATGCGGCCTCAGGCCGCGTCATCCAGCTTCGACAGGGCCCAGCGCGCCAGCTTGCGCACGTCCGGGTCGGGGTCTTGCATGGCGGTTTCGACGAACGGCCGGCCGGCGCTGTGGCCGATGCTGCCGAGGGCGCCGATGGCCGCCTTGCGCAGGTTGCTCATGGGGTCGCGGGCGCACACGCCCAGCGCCGGAATGGCGTCCACTGCGGCAAGCTTGCCGAGGGCGTCGACGGCTTTTTCGCGGACCTGCCAGAAGCTGTCGTGGGTGGCGTCGACCAGCGGTTGCAGCGCTGCCTGGCAATCGAGTTTGCCGAGGCTGACGGCGGCCTCGACGCGCACCTGCCAGTGTTCGTCCTGGAGGATCTCGATCAGGGTCGGCCCGACCTGCTCGGCCTCGGCGTAGACCAGGGCGCCGGCCGCGGCGCGGCGCACCTCGGCATCGGGGTCGTGCTGCGCGCGCTGCATCAGTGCCGGCAAGTTCTGCGGCTGCTTGAGCCAGCCGATCACGGCCACCGCCTCGCGCCTAACCTGCGCATCGGCGTCGGTCAGGCGCGCCAGCGCCGGGACCTGGGCCGCCGGATTGCGCAGCGGTTTGAGCGCACGAAGAATGCCGGCGACCACGAAACTGTCCTGGCTCTGTTCCAGGGCCGCGAGCAGCGGTGTGGCGGCGGCCGGGTCCTTGAGGTCCGCGAGGGCGTGGGCGGCGGCGTTGCGCACCACCTCGTCGCTGTCACCGAGGGCGGCGATCAGGGCATCGGCGATATCCGCGGCATCGAACTCGTCGACCACCTTGGCGGCCTCCTGGCGCACCGAGGGATCGGGATCGTTAAGGGCGAAAATCAGCAGCTCGGCCGCTTCAGGCTCGCCGCAATCGACCAGTTCCAGCACCGCCACCCGGCGAATGCCCGGATCGGCCGAGGCAAGGTTTTCGGCGAGGACCTGCAGTTGAGGGTCGTCATAGTGTTTCATGGGCAATTCCTTGATCAGCGCAGCAAATAGGGAATGTTCACTTTCACTGCATCGGTCGGGCAGTCGGTCTCGCAGGGCATGCAGTACCAGCATTCGTCGTACTTCATATGGGCCTTGCCGGTGTTCGGGTTAATCCACAGGACATCCAGCGGGCAGACGTCGATGCACACGCGACAGCCCTTGTCGGCGATGCATTTGTCCTCGTCGACGACGACCGGGACGCTGGAACGGTGGTTGGCTACGGGCATGGTGTTCTCCTCATCCAAACAGTTTTTGTAGGAGGGGCTTTAGCCGCGAAAACATCTCAGGCGCTTCGCGGCTAAAGCCCCTCCCACAGGGATCAGTCATTGCGGCTATCAGGCATTGGCGGCTTTTTTCACGCGCAGCTTGCTGTAGGCGTCCTTCTCGTCGCCGAGGGCCACCACGTAGTCGGCGACCGGGCGTTTGCCGTGGGCCATCTGGCCGTTTTCGTCCTTGAACAGGCGGCTGTGGTAGAACCACTCGGCGTCGTTCTGCTCGGGGAAATCGACCCGGTAGTGGTACAGGCCCCAGCGCGATTCGGTGCGGTACAGTGAAGCGCGGGCGGCCATCTCGGCGCAGTCGATGATCGATTGCACCTCGAGGGCACGGAGAAGCTCGTGAGGGTCGGCGGCGCACAGTTTGGGCAGGTCCGCGCGTACGGCGAGGATGCGTTCCAGGCCGATTTCCAGCTTCTTGGTGACCTTCGGCGGCTGTAGGTAATCGTTCACCAGGCGACGCACCTTGTATTCCATCTGCTCCGGCGGGATGCCGTCCTTGACCAGCAGCGGCGCCTGGATGCGCGCCAGCTCCTCGGCAATAAACGCCTCGTCGAGCTGGATTTCGCCGCGGGCCTGGGCGAAGGCGGTGGCGCTCTCGCCGCAGATCTGCCCGTAGACGAAAGCGCCGAGCATGTAGTTGTGCGCCACCGAGGCCATGTCGCCGGCGCCGTACAGGCCCGGCACCGTGGTCGCGCCGGTCTCGTCGGTCCACACCCCGGAGGCCGAATGGCCGGAGCAGAAGCCGATCTCGGAGATATGCATCTCGACCATGCGCTGGCGGTAGTCGACCTGGCGGCCTTCGTGGAAGCGTCCGCGGGTCGGCCGCTCGTTGGTGTGCAGTACGGTCTCGATTTCCTGGATGGTTTCCTCGGCCAGGTGGTCGAGCTTGAGGAACACCGGGCCGGTGCCGGATTCCAGCTCCTTGAAGAACTCCAGCATCATCTGCCCGGACCAGTAATCGCACTCGATAAAGCGCTCGCCGTAGGCGTTGGCGGTAAAGCCGCCGAGCGGGCCGGTGACGTAGGCGCAGGCCGGGCCGTTGTAGTCCTTGAGCAGCGGGTTGACCTGGAAGCACTCCAGGTTCACCAGGTCGGCGCCGACGTGGTAGGCCATGGCATGACCGTCGCCGCAGTTGGCCGGGTTCTCGTAGGTGCCGAACAGGTAACCGGAGTTCGGCAGGCCGATGCGCCCGGCGGCGCCTGTGGCCATGATCACCGCCTTGGCGCGGATGATGATCGGCTCGGCGGTGCGGGTGTTGACCCCGATCATCCCGGCAATATTGCCGTCGGCGTCCTTGAGCAGGCGGGTGGCCTGGAAACGGTTCTCGATCTCTACCCGCACCCGGCGCAAGCGGCGGTAAAGGATCTTCTTGACGTTGTGGCCCTCGGGCATCGGCAGCACATAGGTGCCGAGGTGGTGGACCTTTTTCATGTCGTAGTCGCCGGTTTCGTCCTTCTGGAAGTGCACGCCCCAGGAGTCGAGCTTTTCGATCATCGGAAACGAGCGCTGGGCGTAGGCCAGCAACGCCGGCTGGTGGACGATGCCGTCGTTGGCGATGGTGATTTCCTTGACGTACTGCTCGGGTGTGGCGTGGCCGGGGACCACGGCGTTGTTCAGCCCGTCCATGCCCATGCAGATGGCGCCGGAGCGCTTGACGTTGGCCTTCTCCAGGAGGATCACCTTGAGCGTCGGGTCCTGCTCCTTGACGGTCACGGCGGCCATCGGACCGGCGGTGCCGCCGCCGATGACCAGCACGTCGGTGTCGATCACCGGAATACCGTTGATATGGGTGGTAGTCATTGTCGTCTCCTATTTCCGATCCACTCGGAACTGGTATTTGAATGAGTCGCCGCGGTAGCACAGGTATTCGAAGTCGATCGGCCGGCCGCCGCGGTCGTGGGTCAGGCGCTCGACCCGCAGAATCGCTTCGCCGGCCTTGAGACCCAGCAGGTGCTGCACCTCGTCGTCGGCGAGCACGGCGTCGAGGCCGATATCGGCGCGGCCCAAGGCGATGCCGAAGAGGTTTTCCAGCATCGGGAAGATGTCGCCGGAGAGGTCCTGGCCGAACAACCGGCGGCCGATATCCAGGGGGAAGTAGCTGTTCTCCACGCACACCGCCTCGCGGTTGAGGTAGCGCACGCGCTTGACCTCGACCACGTCCTCGCCGGGCGCCAGGTGCAGGGCGGCGACCACCGCCTTGGGCGGCTTGCGTTGCTGAATGCTCAGCAGTCGCGCGGTGGCCTCGTAACCCTGGGCCGCCATGGCCTCGCCGAAGCCCTGCAGGCGCTGCACGTTCTGCACCGCCTTGGGCTTACTGACGTAGGTGCCCTTGCCCTGGGCGCTGAACACCAGGCCCTCGTTGTGCAAGTCGCGCAGGGCCTGGCGGATGGTGATGCGGCTGACCCCGTAGGCCTGCATCAGCTGGTTTTCCGAGGGCAGGCGGCTATGCACCGCGTAGCTGCCTTCGAGGATCTGCTGGCGCAGGCTGTCGCGAATCTGCACATACAGCGGCAGCGGCGACTGCCCGGGGGCGAGCTGTTGGATACCGTTCATCGTGGGAGCCTCCAGCCTGTCATGACAGGTCATGTCGAGCGCGGACGTGAGTAAGGGCTGTGCGTTCATGGCTCAGCCCACCTGGTTCTGTTGCTGGAAGGCGCACAGGGTTTCCTGGCGGATCAGGTCCATGCACTGGCGCTTGATTGCGATGAACTCGGGGCTGGTCAGCAGGCTCTGCTCGCGCGGGCGCGGCAGCGGCACCGGAATGTCGGCGATGATCCGGCCGGGGCTGGCGCTCATCACCACGATGCGGTCGGAGAGGAATACCGCCTCGTCGATGTCGTGGGTGACGAACACCAGGGTGTTGCGGAACTCGCGCCAGATCTGCAGCAAGTTCTCCTGCATCATGATCCGCGTCTGTGCATCCAGGGCGCCAAAGGGTTCGTCCATCAGCAGCACGCTGGGGTAGTTGGCCAGGGCGCGGGCGATGCCGACGCGCTGTTGCATGCCGCCGGAAAGCGTCGCGGGATAGGCATCCTCGAACGCCGCCAGGCCGACCAGGGAGAGAAAAGTGCGCGCCACGCTGCAGGCCTCGTTGCGCCCGACCCCGGCCATCAGCGGGCCGAAGGCGACGTTGTCGCGCACGGTTTTCCAGGGGAACAGCGAATGCTGCTGGAACACCATGCCGCGATCCGGGCCCGGCTCGCTGACGGCCTGGCCGTCGATGCTCAAGCTGCCGCGGGTCGGCTGGACGAAGCCGGCGATGGCATTGAGCAGGGTCGACTTGCCGCAGCCGGACGGGCCGAGCAGGCAGACGAATTCGCCGGGCTTGATCTCCAGTTGGGCGTTCTGCACCGCAGCGCGTTTGCCGCCGTTGTGCTCGAACTCGATATGCACGTCGTTCACGCGGATATGCCCGCGCCCGCTGGTTTCGGCCTGGGCGCGCTGGCGGCTGTGGTCGAGCACGGCCAGGCGGTTATCGATAACGCTGCTGTTCATGGCCGGCCTCCTTTGGCCTGCCAGCGCAGCAGCGGTTCGCAGGCCTTGCGCACGAGCAGCGTGCAAAGGGTGCCGAGACCGCCAATGGTGAGCATGCCGATGATTATTTGCGGGTACTGGATCAGCGTGTAGGAGGTCCAGGTGAAGTAGCCGATGCCGTACTGGCCGCTGATGATTTCCCCGGCCAGCAGGGAGAACCAGGCCACGCCCATGCCGATCGCCAGACCGGCGACTATGCTCGGCATGGCGCCGGGAATGACCACATGCCAAAGGATCGCGCGCTTGCTCGCGCCCAGGCTGCGGGCGGCGCGCACCAGCACGTCGGGGGTCTGTTCGACGCCGTGCACGGTGTTCAACACGATGGGAAACAGAGCGCCGAGAAAGGTGATGAAGACAATGCTCGACTGCTCGCTGGGTAGCATCAGGATCGCCAGGGGAATCCAGGCCACCGCCGGGATCGGCCGCAGCAGCTCGATATACGGCAGGATGATGTCTTCGGCCCAGCGCGAGCGGCCCATCAAGACCCCGAGCAGTACGCCGAGAGTCACCGCCAGGCCGTAGGCGATGGCGATGCGCTCCAGGCTGTAGCCGATATGCCAGTAGAATTCCTGGCTGGCCAGTTGCGTCAGCAGGGCCTGGCCGACCACCAGCGGGGTCGGGATATTTTCGAAATTCAGTAGGAAATTGAAACCGTTACTGGCGGCCAGATGCCAGAACACGACCGCCATGATCAGCGCGCCGATGCGCACCAGGTAATGCACGGAATCGACCGGTAGGCGCCGCCGGCGGATCGGCTGCGCGACCGCTGCTGCAGTTGGCGACACCTGCAGCACCGCCGGGTTGACGGGTTCGGCGGGCTGCAACGCAAGGTTCTGTTTAACGCTCATGGTTAATCCTCGGCTCAGGGGCGCCCGCGCGCTCTGCGGCGCGTAGGGCGCTCAGGCGGGTTACGGCAGCGTGGCCAATGCTTCGCTGAGCGGCAGTGGGCTGCCGCCGTGCTCGGCGATGTGTTGCTGCGAGTCGGCTTTCTTCATGAACGCGAGCACTTCGCCGGTCTTGTCCTTGACCAGGTAGGCGGCCTTGCCGAACAGCTTCAGGCCGGTCAGGTTGTCGTAGACATAGGTGCTGTTGATCATCTGGCCGCTGCTCTTGGCGGCTTCCGCTGCGGCGAGCATGGCGGCGACGCTGTCATAGGCGACCACGCCTTTGTCCTTGAACCAGATCTCCGCAGGCTTGAGCGCCGGGTCGCGCGGCTTCGGTGCGACCACGCTGGCGACCAGCGCGTCGTAGTCCAGGCCGCTGGCGGCGTAGGCTTTCTTCAGGTAACTGGGGTCGATCCAGGCGGCGAAATCCAGGTCGGGGATGTTCATTTCCTTCTGCAGCAGCGCATGGTCGTATTTCAACGCCTCGACCCACTGCGGCTTGATGCTGGCTTCCATGGTGGAAATGCCGCCATTGCTGAAATACAGATAGAGCACTTCCTTTTCCGCCCCGGTCCATTCGGCGACCTGGGTGGCAGCGGCCATCGGATCGTTCTGAATCCAGCGCTGCGCTTCCAGCGTCGCCATCAGCACTGCTTCGACCACTTCCGGGTATTGCTTGGCGAATTCCTCACGCACCACGATGCCGTGGAAGGTCGGCACGCCGGCCTCGCTGCCATCGAAGATTTTTCGTGCGGTGCCGCGAAATTCCATGATCTCCGACCAGGGACAGAAGTCGGCGTGGGCGTCGATCTTGCTCGCTGCGATATTGGCCGCGCCCACCGGCGGGCTCTGGTTGGCGATGCTGACCTTGTCGAACAGGCCGGCGTCACGCAGCGCCTTGAGTGTCATGCCCCAGGCGGCGCTGCCCACCGGTACCGAAATGGTCTTGCCGGCGAGGTCGGCCAGCGACTGCACCGACGAGGACGCCGGCACCACTATGGCGTTGCCGGTGCCCTTGAGGTTGTAGCCGGTCACCGCGATAAGGCGGCTCTGCTGCTTGCCGGTTTCCTGGAATTTGGCGCCATTGACGATCAGCGGGTAATCGCCCATCACGCCGAAATCCAGTTTGCCGGCGAGCATCTGGTTGGTGATCGGCGGGCCGGAGTCATAGTCACGGAATTCGAGGTCGTAGGTGGCGTTCTGGTACTTACCCGTGGTCGGCAGGTATTTCTCGATCAGCTTGAGTTTCTCCAGCACGATGCCGCCGGAAACGGTGTTGGTGACCATGCTCTGATGGCCGATGCCGATGGTGATTTTTTCCGCGGCTGCCGCGCCGCTGAACAGCAGAATCGAGCTGAATAACAGGGTGGTGAACAGGCTGTTTGGGTTGTGCAT
Organism: uncultured Pseudomonas sp.; assembly: GCA_966210435.1. Lineage (GTDB taxonomy): Bacteria > Pseudomonadota > Gammaproteobacteria > Pseudomonadales > Pseudomonadaceae > Aquipseudomonas. The sequence goes on from CBIHLF010000025.1 coordinate 19,313, forward strand.
AGTCTTCCCCTTGTCGGTTGGGCAACTTGTACTAACAGGACATAACGCCTGCTTTGAAAGGTGCACCGGCCGTGCCAGGAAGCGCGAAAATCGCCTTAGGCGACTGTTTTCAAACAAGTATTGGCGGGCGTTTATGACCTTGTGGTCAGGCCCGTTTTTCCCGCCGATCGCCCTTCGCTGGTGCGTTGCGTGCACGCGAGGGCCACACCGGCGCAAGCGCCGAGGCGGGGTTTAGGACAAGTAAGGCAAGTGGCGGGAAAGATGCGGGGTGCGTTTTGTAGGGCGGACATGGCGAAGCCTTGTCCGCCGAGGGATGGCAGATTTAATAGAAGAGGCAGGGGCTTAGCAGGTGTTTTTCAGCGCTCTTCCGCTAGCAGGCTGTTGAAAAACTACCTGCGTTGCCATCGTGGCGTTAAAAACAGGCTCAAAATGCTCATTTACAACTCGTAAATTCCGCTTTTTCGCCTGTTTTTGCCTTGCGTTGGCTGCCTCGCCTACGTTTTTCAACGGCCTGCTAGGCGCGTACGCGGGAGATATGCACCACGCCCTTGATCGCCCGTAGCTTCTTGATCACCCGGGCCAGATGGACGCGGTCATGCACGCTGACGACCAGCTGTACGACGCTGATGCGGCCATCGCGTTCGTCCATGCTGATCTTCTCGATATTGCCGTCGGCGGCGTTGACGCTGCCGGCCAGCAGGGCGATCAGGCCGCGTTGGTGTTCCAGCTCGATGCGCAGTTCGACGTTGAATTCGCCGACCACGTCCTTGGCCCAGGACAGCTGGATGCATTTTTCCGGGTTGTGCCGCACCTCGCCGATATTGCGGCAGGTATCCAGGTGCACCACCATGCCTTTGCCCGCCGACAGGTGCCCGACGATCGGGTCGCCGGGAATCGGCGTGCAGCACTTGGCGTAGCTCAGCACCAGGCCCTCGGTGCCGCGAATCGCCAGCGGGCCTTCCGGGCTCGGCAGTTCTTCGCCGCCTTCGCTGAGCAGGCGGCGTGCAACCACATAGGCCATGCGGTTGCCCAGGCCGATGTCCTCGAGCAGGTCTTCCAGCACGCTCTGCCGGTATTCGGCGAGCACCGCTTGCACGCGCTCGGGCGAGAGCTTGTCGATATGGCTGTCGAAGCCGCCGAGCACCTTGTTCAGCAGGCGCTCGCCGAGGCTGATCGACTCCGAGCGGCGCTGCAGCTTGAGCGCGTGACGGATATGCGTGCGCGCCTTGCCGGTGACCACGAAATTCAGCCAGGCAGGGTTCGGCCGCGCACCGGGGGCGCTGACGATTTCCACCGTGGCGCCGCTTTGCAGCGGCTCGGAGAGCGGTGCCAGGCGCCGATTGATGCGGCAGGCGATGCAGGTATTGCCGACGTCGGTATGCACCGCGTAGGCGAAGTCGACCGCGGTGGAGCCTTTCGGCAGCTCCATGATGCGACCCTTGGGCGTGAACACGTAGACCTCGTCGGGGAACAGGTCGATCTTCACGCTCTCAATGAATTCCAGCGAGTTGCCGGCACGCTGCTGCATTTCCAGCACGCCCTTGACCCACTGGCGGGCGCGGGCGTGGGTGCCCTTGGGCTGGTCTTCTTCGTTGGATTTGTACAGCCAGTGCGCGGCGATGCCGTTGTTGGCCATCTCTTCCATTTCGCGGGTGCGGATCTGGATCTCGATGGGTACGCCGTGCATGCCGAACAGCGTGGTGTGCAGCGACTGATAGCCGTTGGCCTTGGGGATCGCGATGTAATCCTTGAAGCGTCCCGGCAGCGGCTTGTACAGGTTGTGCACCGCGCCGAGCACGCGGTAGCAGGTGTCGACCTTGTCGACGATGATGCGGAAGCCGTAGACATCCATGATTTCGTTGAAGGCGCGACGCTTGCCGCGCATCTTCTGGTAGATGCCGTAGATGTGCTTCTCGCGACCGAGCACTTCACCTTCCAGGCCTTCGCGGGCCAGGCAATGGGTCAGCGATTCCTCGATCTTGTTGAGGATTTCCTTGCGATTGCCGCGGGCGCGTTTTACCGCAGCGCGGATGTGCGCACTGCGCATCGGATGCATCGCCTTGAAGCCGAGGTCCTCGAATTCCACGTGCATGCTGTGCATGCCCAGGCGGTTGGCGATGGGCGCGTAGATTTCCAGGGTTTCCTTGGCGATGCGCCGGCGCTTCTCGCCGGACAGCACTTCGAGGGTGCGCATGTTGTGCAGGCGGTCGGCCAGCTTGACCAGGATCACGCGGATATCGCGGGCCATGGCCATGGCCATCTTCTGGAAGTTCTCGGCCTGGGCTTCGGCCTTGGTCTCGAAGTTCATCTGGGTCAGCTTGCTGACCCCGTCGACCAGTTCGGCCACGGTTTCGCCGAACTGCGCGTTGAGCGCTTCCTTGGCGATGCCGGTGTCTTCGATCACGTCATGCAGCATCGCGGCCATCAGGCTCTGATGGTCCATGTGCATATCGGCCAGGATGCTCGCCACCGCCAGCGGATGGGTGACGTAGGCTTCGCCGCTACGGCGGCGCTGGCCGTCGTGGGCTTGTTCGGCGTAGAAGTACGCGCGGCGGACCAGGTTGACCTGGTCGCTGTCGAGGTAGTCGGCAAGTCGATCGGCGAGGGCATCTATGCTCGGCATGGGCGATCCCCCTGCCGATTCCGATGGTCCTGCGCCGCGCGACTTCGACCGACCATAAACTTACAGAGGCTCGTTAGCCTCTTCCTCGAATGCGGCAAACAGCGGCTCTTCCTCGACGATCTCGTCCTCGGCGATGACGTCATAGCTCATCAGGCCAGCGGCGATTTCGCGCAGGGCGACCACGGTCGGCTTGTCGTTTTCCCAGGCGAGCTTCGGCTCTTTGCCGCCAGTGGCGAGTTGGCGCGAGCGCTTGGTGGCGAGCATGACCAGCTCGAAGCGGTTATCAACGTGTTCCAGGCAGTCTTCGACGGTAACGCGGGCCATGGTGTTCCTCGTAGCAAATGCGTAATAAAACTGGGCCCGAATGGGCGAGCGGACTGGATAGTCTAGTTAAGCCCGTGGGGCAGCCGCAAGCTTTAAGCTACAAGCGGCAAGAAATAGCCATGCCTGCGGCCTGCGGTTCATCTGCCGTCAGGCCAGTAATTCGCTAAGTAAACCTGCATGGCGCTGCTGTTGCGGGCCTTGCAGCAATTGGTTGGCGCGGAAAATCGCCTTCAGGTCGCTGAGCGCGTGGACGAAATCGTCGTTGATCAGCAGGTAGTCGTATTCGACGTAGTGGCTCATCTCGCTGACCGCTTCGCGCATGCGCCGCTCGATGATCTCGCCGCTGTCCTGGCCGCGGTTGGTCAGGCGATGGCGCAGGGCTTCCTGGGTCGGCGGCAGAATGAAGATGGATTTCGCTTGCGGCATCAGGCGGCGCACCTGCTGGGCGCCTTGCCAGTCGATTTCCAGAATCAGATCGTATCCTTCGGCCAGGGTTTTTTCGACCCAGGCTTGCGAGGTGCCATAAAGGTTGCCGAAGACTTCGGCGTGCTCGAGGAAGTCGCTGTTGTCGAGCATCTTGTGAAACTGCTCGTGGCTGGTGAAGTGGTAGTTGACCCCGTCGACTTCGCCCGGACGCATGGCGCGGGTGGTGTGCGAGACCGATACGCGGATCAGCGCCTCGCTGTCGATCAGCGCCTTGACCAGGCTGGTTTTGCCCGCACCGGAAGGGGCGGAGATGATGTAGAGGGTGCCGGTGGTAAGGGTCATAGCGGTTCCCGAGGGGCCTTTGTTCCAAGTTGTGAAAGCGTAGCGAGTGAGTCGTTGCGGCGCAGCAGTTTTTATTCGATGTTCTGCACCTGTTCGCGCATCTGCTCGATCAGCACTTTCAGGTTCACCGCGGCCTGGGTGCTGCGGGTGTCGAAGGCTTTGGAACCGAGCGTGTTGGCTTCGCGGTTGAGCTCCTGCATCAGAAAATCCAGGCGCCTGCCGGCGGCGCCGCCGCTTTTCAGCACGCGGCGTACTTCGCTGACATGGGTGACCAGGCGATCCAGCTCTTCGGCGACATCGCTTTTCTGAGCAAGAAGAACAAGCTCCTGCTCCAGGCGCTGCGGATCGAGTTCGGCCTGCATCTCGGCGCAGCGGTCGAGAATCTTCTGCCGCTGAGCGGCGAGCATTCGTGGCACCAGGGTGCGCAGGGCGGCGACTTCGGCGCTAATGCCGTCTAGGCGTTCGTTGAGCAGCCTGGCCAGTTCTTCGCCTTCGCGTGCGCGGCCGTTTTTCAGCTCGCCGAGTGCCTCGGTGAACAGCTTCAGCGCCGCATCATTCAGCGCCTTGGGGTCGGCGGCGTCGGCCACCAGCACACCGGGCCAGCCAAGCATTTCCAGGGGGTTGAGCGGTGCCGGCTGCTGGATCAGCTGGGCCACGCTTTCGGCGGCGGCAACCAGTTGCGCGGCGCGTTGCAGGTCGACCTGCAGCGGCTTGCCGGCGCTGTCTTCGGCAAAGCGCAGGGTGCATTCGACCTTGCCGCGCGACAGGCCGTTACGTAGCGCTTCGCGTACCGGGCCTTCGAGATCGCGGAAGGCTTCCGGCAGGCGTAGGTGCGGTTCCAGGTAACGGTGATTGACCGAGCGCAGTTCCCAGCTCAGGGTGCCGTTGGCGCCGGCCTGTTCGGCGCGGGCGAAGGCCGTCATGCTGTGGATCATGGGTTAACCTCTCGGAAGTCGGGCAGGGGCATAAGCCATCATCGTCGCCGGCTGCGCTGGTCGCTGCGAAACAGCGAGGCCGGGCGATTTTCGCGATTGCGGCGCGGGCGGCGGATGGTGCCGGGGCGCGGGATTGTAGCGCAGTGTGTCGGTCACTCCCAATTACGCGCGTCGCGACTGGTATAGTGCTCGGCAGTTTTTTCCCAAGAAAGGTATTTTTTGATGATACGTCCCAGTGGCCGCGCCGCCGATCAGTTGCGTTCGATCCGCATCACTCGCAACTACACCAAACATGCCGAAGGTTCGGTATTGGTCGAGTTCGGCGACACCAAGGTGATCTGCACGGTCAGCGTCGAGTCCGGAGTGCCGCGTTTTCTCAAGGGCCAGGGGCAGGGCTGGTTGACCGCCGAATACGGCATGTTGCCGCGCGCCACCGGCGAGCGTAATCAGCGCGAAGCCAGTCGTGGCAAACAGGGCGGCCGCACCCTGGAGATTCAGCGGCTGATCGGCCGCTCGCTGCGCGCCGCGCTGGACATGTCCAAACTCGGTGAAAACACCCTGTATGTCGACTGCGATGTGATTCAGGCCGACGGCGGCACCCGTACCGCGTCCATCACCGGCGCCATGGTGGCCCTGATCGACGCGCTGAAAGTGATCAAGAAACGCGGCGGCCTGAAAGGCGGCGACCCGCTCAAGCAGATGATTGCCGCGGTGTCGGTGGGCATGTATCGGGGCGAGCCGGTACTCGATCTGGATTACCTCGAAGACTCGGCCGCCGAAACCGACCTGAACGTGGTGATGACCAGCGCCGGCGGCTTTATCGAAGTGCAGGGCACGGCCGAAGGCGCGCCCTTCCAGCCGGTGGAGCTGAATGCCATGCTGGCCCTGGCGCAGAAGGGCATGACTGAGCTGTTCGAGTTGCAGCAGGCGGCGCTGGCCGACTGAGCGGGTAGCGACTGCCGGGCGGTAACGCGTCCGGCAGCCTGGTTTACCCCGTTCACCACTGCCGTTGCGCATGGCACGAATGCCTGACTGGTTACGTCCAATGGGCAATCGACCCAAGGAGAGCAAAGGTGAACGACGATCCGCAAATCCCGCAATCAACCCCAAGCCAGGAAGCGCGACAGTGGGCGATGTTCTGCCATTTCGCGGCCTTTCTCGGCCTGGCATTCCCCTTCGGCAACCTGATCGGTCCGCTGATCGTCTGGCAGATCAAGAAGGACCTCGATCCTTTCGTCGACGACCAGGGCAAGGAAGCGTTGAACTTCCAGATCAGCGTGACGTTGGCCGTGGCCCTGTGCTTCTTGCTGATGGTCGTGCTGATCGGCTTTCCGTTGATGATGCTGGTCGGCATTGCGGCGCTGGTGCTGACGATCATCGCTGGGATCAAGGCCAACGAAGGCCAGGTTTATCGCTATCCGTTCGCCTTGCGCCTGATCAAGTGATCAAGTGATTAAGTAGGCAAAAGCCGCGACTTGCAGGCCGGGCCGGCGAACTTTTTCCTGACTGTCTGGTCATCAGGTTACGGGTGATAGTTCTGTGCGGCAGCCTTATGCCCCCTTGTCGCCCATATTCCCCAGGACGGTGATTATGGATGAGCTCAGCGAAGTACCGCATGAGTTGGAAGAGTTGACCCTGGCGCTGCTACATAGCCGCGCCGAAGTCGCGCGTCTGCGCGAGCGTGAGCAGCTGTTCAGCAGCCTGCTGGGTAGCGTCAATTCGGTGCTCTGGGCCTTCGACTGGCAGGAGCAGCGGATTATCTACGTCAGCCCCGCCTACGAAAATATCTTCGGCCATTCCGCCGCCCTGCTGCTCGCCGGCTATGACGAGTGGCGCAACAGCATTTATCCGGACGATATGGAATACGCCGCCGAGAGCCTGGCCAAGGTGCTGGAAACCGGCGCCGTGGAAGCGCGCGAGTACCGCATCATTCGCGCCGATGGGCAATTGCGCTGGCTCAGCGACAAGTGCTTTGTCAGTCGGCGCGACGCTTCAGGCGCGGTGCAGATCGTGGTCGGAATCGCCGAAGACATCACCGAGAAGAAGCAGCTGGAAGGCGAGTTGCAGCGGCTGGCGACCGTCGATGTGCTGACCCAGAGCAGCAACCGTCGGTATTTTTTCGAGTGTGCCCAGCGCGAATTCGAGCACGCTCGCAAATTCGGCAGCCCATTGGCCTTCCTGCTGCTCGATGTCGACGACTTCAAGCAGATCAACGACCGCTATGGACACCAGATCGGCGATCAGGTGTTGCAGCGTCTGGCCTATTGCGGTGCGGCGGTGCTGCGCCGTAACGACCTGTTCGGTCGGGTCGGCGGCGAGGAATTCGCCGCGCTGTTTCCCAGTTGCGAAGAGGACCTGGCGACCCTGATCGCCGAGCGTCTGCAACGTGAAGTGCAGCGCCTGAGTTTCACCCATGAGGGCCGGACGTTCGGCATTACCGTCAGCCAGGGACTGGCCAGCCTGCGTGGTGATGACGCCAGTCTGGATAGCCTGTTCGGCCGCGCCGATATCGCCATGTACAAAGCCAAGCGCCAGGGCAAGAACCAGATCGTGCTCGGCTGAACCTGGCCGGCGGCATTGGCGAAAATCCGCCGTGGGCGGTTTCACGTTCGGCTGAAATCCGCTTACCCGCAAATCCCCAGAGGGCCGTCACAGGCGCTCTGTTGCTATTCAAGTTATTGAAACTGAACGATTTTTTATCCCGAATAAATCATTGGCACAGTATCTGCCTTGTGCTCTTCACGCTAACCGGCTGTCTCGGCCGGAACACAATAAAAATGAAGAGACCACAGCATGAAAGCGCTCAGCCCTCGCCGTCTTCCTGAAGCCGATTCCCCGCCTGCCCGCCAGCGATCTGCCGCGCAGTCCTGATTCCTTCGTCCACCGCTTGCCTTCTGCCCTGGCGCTTTTGCGCTGGCTGGTTGCGGCTGCGTGTGGGCGGGCAACGAATTCGGTCAGCGCCCCGGCGACCTAGGGTCGTGGCCGATGCACCACCCATAAAAACACACTGGAGAAAACCACAATGAAAAGAACCTCCCTTGCCCTGGCGATCGCGGCCAGCACTCTCGGCCTGTCGCTGAGCCAGATGGCCCATGCCGAGTTCCTCAAGGACAGCAAGGCCAGCATCGAGGCGCGCAACTTCTATTTCAACCGTGATTTCCGTCAGGCTGATACCCCCACTCCGTCCCAGGCCAAGCAGGAAGAGTGGGCGCAGGGCTTCATTCTGCGCATGAACTCCGGCTATACCGAGGGCACGGTCGGCTTCGGTATCGATGCTATCGGCATGCTCGGCTTCAAGCTGGACTCTGGTGAGGGGACAGCGGGCAGTGGGTTGTTGGTTCCCGATCGCTCGGGCGGCTCGCAGGACTACTCTTCCGACCTGGCCTTGGCCGGCAAGGCAAAGCTGTCCAACACCACCCTGCGCGTTGGCAGCATGCAGTTCAAGAACATGGCCATCGGTTCCAGCGATGGTCGTCTGCTGCCGCAGGTCTTCAAGGGCGGCCAATTGATTTCCCAGGAAATTGACGGCTTGACCCTGGACGCCGGTTATCTGCGCGAGGTCAACCACCGCAACTCGAACGATTTCGAAGACATGGCCATGACCTCTGGCGGCAAGCGCGGCATCGCCATCAGCGGTGGCAACCAGAGCGATTCCTTCAGGTTCCTCGGTGGCAGCTACAAGGTCACCGATGACCTGACGGCCGCTTACTACTACTCCAACCTGGAGGACCTGTATAAGCAGAGCTCCTTCAACCTGGTGCACGTGCTGCCGCTGGGCGACAAGCAGTCGCTGAAGACCGACGTGCGCTATGCGCGTTCCACCGACGATGGTCGTAGCAACGTCGACAACAAGGCTTTCGGGGCGATGGTCACCTACGCCTTGAGCGGCCACAGCTTCGGCCTGGGCTACCAGAGCATGAGCGGCGACACCGGCGCGGCCTATGTCAGCGGTACCGACCCGTTCCTGGTCAACTACGTGCAGATCGGTGACTTCGCCAACAAAGACGAGAAGTCCTGGCAGGCACGTTATGACTTCAACTTCGCCTCGATCGGCATCCCCGGCCTGACCTTCATGACCCGTTACCTGACCGGCGATAATGTCGATCTGGGCACCAATGTCAGCGACGGCAAGGAGTGGGAGCGCGATATGGACCTGGCCTACGTGGTACAGGAAGGTCCGCTGAAAAACCTCGGCGTGAAATGGCGCAACGCGACGGTGCGTTCGAACTTCACTAACGACATCGACGAAAACCGCCTGATCGTCAGCTACAGCCTGCCACTGTTCTAACAGCGCAGCCGTTGTACACCGCCGATCTGTTGCATCCATTTCGGCGGTGATAAACGTTGAGCCCGGGCCCTGGTCCGGGCTTTTTTCTGGGCGCCATTCGGCGAACACCCGTGGCGCCAAAAAAATTGAACCATAGGGACGGCGGTTGACGACACAGCGGTGACACTTACCGCACAGGGTTGCCAGCATGCCGTTTCCAGACCCCTTCCACGTGGCCACCGCGCGGCTTGAACAGGCGAATGCCGGTCGACGGGCGGACTATACTCGCCTGCGCAGGGCGCATGAGGCCGCTCGCCCAACCCTGCCGATGGTTACTCGAGTACGCGCCAACCGCATGGCTGGATGGGCAGGCGCGGATAGATCAATAAGAATCGCCGGCTGGCAGTTTCAGACCGACTGCGATCGTTCGCCAAGGGCACTTTCATGACACTCCTTCGGCACATCGGCGGCTCCGCTCGCCACTGTTGCTCGTTGTTGCTGTTGGGCGCGTTGACCGGTCAGAGCCTGGCCGAAGAGTTGCTGAGCATGACCCCCGAGCAGACTCAGTTGAGTTTCGCGGTGATCGGCCTGGAAGGCCTTGGTGAAGGCGACAATCTGGCGGTCGAACTCGACGGCTACGATGTCACCGCGCTCACCACGCGCCAGGGCGGCGAGCTGGTACTGGACATGCCGATACAGCTCAGCAGCGGTCTTCACCCGATACAGGTGCTGGTGTTCTATGCCAATGGCAACGTCGACACCCTGTTCGAGGCCAGTGTCGAGGTGGCTGATGGCGAGGCGAGCGACTCGGCTGCGGCGCAGACGGCTGAGCTCGGCGCCGACGATCAGCCGCAGCCGCTCGACGACAGCGCCCCGCCCGCTGCGCAACCGAGCGGTGGCAGCCGTGAACATTCGCTCTATGTGCTGCTCAGCAACAACTACCGGGTCGATGAGAAGAACCCGGCGGACTATGCCGACGCGCCGCGTTATGCGAGCAACGGCGGTCTCAGTTATCGCGGCCAGGGCGAGGGCGAACAGGGTCGCTGGCAGGCCGAGCTGGATGCCCTGTACGACAACAATAGCCTGAACAACCCCAACGGCTACGAGTGGGAGTTGCCGAATTATCGTCTGGCGGCTTCTCGCGGTCGGGGCTTGAACCGCCAGGGCCTGGCGCTGGGCAACTACAACGTCGGCCGAGAGGATCTGCTGTTTAGCGCCTATCAGCGGCGCGGCGCGGTCGTCACCCTGGGCGACGCCCAGGAGGGCCCGTTGCAGCTCGAGGTGTTCGGCGTGCAAAGCGAGCCTTTGACCGACTATCGGCATCGCCTGGGTTTTCCCGGGCGCTCCGAGGAGCGCAGCGCTGGCGGCCTGCTGACGTTCGCGCCGCTGCCGGATGATCCGCAACTGCTGCAAATATCGGCGGGCTTCATCGACGGTGAAACCACCGACAGCAGCATCGGCCAGTGGTCGCCCGATCAGCCTGTACGCTATGCCGGCAACAGCTGGAACCTCGGTGTGGATTCGCGGCTGGGCAACAACAGCCTGTGGTTGCACGCCGATTACGCCAGCGCCAGCTTCGACAGCGATGGTCTGGGGATCGGCGAAGGTGCGCGCCGCGATCAGTCGCATGAGCTGCAGGCCCAGTTGAACTCCGGTTCCTGGTTCGCCGCGGGTCCCTTCGATCAGTGGAGCCTGACCCTGCAGCGTCGTCAGGTCGGGCTCGATTACTACTCCCTGGGCAATCTGTACCTGCCGGGCGACCTGCTGCTCGATCGCGTCAACTGGCAGGGCTTTATCGGTAATCTGCAGATGGAGGCTGAAGTGGCGCGGGAAACCAACAACCTCGACGACCGCGTCGAAGTCGCCGATCAGGTCACCCAGCGGCGCCTGTTCAACCTCTACTACTACCCGATGGTGGACGCCGAGGCATTGCCCTGGAAGTTGCTCGGGGTGCCCTCGCTTAACGCCGGGCTGACCGAAACCCGTCGCCGCCAGGCCCGTGAGGACGCCGAAGTGGTCGGCTTCGACGTCAACGACTGGACCCGCGAGAGCCTGGTCGGTATCAACTTCTACCAGAACCGCTGGAACTGGTCGGTGCAGCACAGCGTGCAGGACACTCGCGACTATTCGCGTCCGGTCGAGCAAGGGGGCTTTCTGGTCTACGAGCCGCCGTCCGACCAACGCAACCGCATGACCACGCTGCAGCTGGGCTATACGCCGCTGGATAACCTGAGCCTGTCCACCAGTTGGCAATGGAGCAAGCAGCAGGCGCTCGACGACGGCGACATCTACCGCAGCACCAGTCGCGGGCTGGATATGGTCTGGCAGATCGTGCCGCAACGCTGGCGGCTGAATGCCTCCTACTACCGGGGGCGCGATCGCAGCCATTTCGGTGAGAGCGGCTTTCTTGGCGATAACCAACTACAGCAGACCGCCAACCTGCAGCTGACCTGGAGCGCCAGCCAGCCCAAGGGGCTGAGCCCCGGCATCGACTGGTTCCTCAAGAGCAGCTATGCCAGGCAGGACAGCCAACTTTACGACCTGGGCAGGGAGGACTGGCAGCTGTTGCTGGGCTTCGATCTGCGCTGGGACACCCATAGCAACTGATGTTCAAGGTCGGGCTCTCGCCTTGCGAGCCGACGGGAAGGTAAGCATGAAAACATTCAACAACCCCATACGGCTTGCGTTGGTGCTGGTATGCGCGGCGTTGCCGCTGTTGTCCGCCCGCGCGGAATTGCAGGCGGTCAATGGGCATTCGGCGCAGCGACAACTGCTCGCCACCCAGGACAACAACCTGGCCCTCAACTGGCAGGTGTCCACCACGGCGGGACACAGCGGCGGTGCCACGTCCCCTGCATTGCTGCTGATCGAGGCGGCGAGCGGCAACGTCCTGGCGACTGTGGGCGGTGTTCTCACGCAGAGCGGTAACGGCCCCTATCTGTTCAGCGAGTTCGTCACGCTGCCCGCGAGCAGCGTGCAGGCCTGGCGGCAGCAGGGTATTCGCCGGGTGGTGCTGGCGCGCAACTTCAGCCAGCCAGTCGGCGGTCGCGTGCTGCGTGCTCAACTGCCGCTGGAACTGGTGTCGAGTGGCCTGCGCGCGCCACGCGAGAACCTCGGCGGGGAGTTGCTGCTGCAGCGCCTGAGCCTGAGCTTCACCGACAATCAGCGGGTCAAGGTGGTGCCGCCCGATAGCGAGATCCAAGCCAAGGTGCTGCTGACCTACAGCGGTAACGGGCCGCTCGAAGGGCGCTGGCAGGTCGCGGAGCCGGGTAGCAGCGAGGGGCGGCCGTTCTACCGCACCCTGACCCTGGTGCGCCGCCATCTGGGCAGCGCCCAGCAGCAAACCCTGATCAGCCCGTTATTGCCGGTCGCCAAGGCGGGCAAATATCGGCTGCGCTTCTGCGTCAGCAACCCTGAAATGGTGCCGGCCGATGGCCTGGTACTGGATGCCGGATGTCCGATCGAGGCACTCACCGTGGAAACAGTTTATGAAGTTCTGGGCGCCAGCGACCCGTCCGCCCGGGTGCTGATCGATGCCAGCCCGCAAAGTGGCGAAGTGGACGGCAATACCGCGTTCAAGTGGCGCACCGTCGACGGCGCGGTGGTCTATCAACTGCAAGTATTCGCCAGCAGCGCCGAGCAGCCCAGCGAAGCCGATGTGCTCGGCGAGTCACCGAGTTTCGTCTCCGGTATGCTGCTGCCGGCGAGCATCACCCAAACCGCCTTGTCGGCCTTGCTGCGCAACAAGCTCGAGCCCGGCGGCTACTACCTGTGGCGCGTCACCGCGCACGACCAGAACGGCTCGCTGATCGGCCGCAGCCAGGAGTGGCGTGTGCGTTACCAGCCATAAGCAGCCGGCCTGCTGTGGGCGCTGCGAAGCGCCCGTGGCGGACCTCGCCGGGCTGATCGATATGTCACCACTTCCAAGGAATGCCGATGAGCGATGACACCGACGAACGCTTGTTGCAGCGCATTGCCGGTCAGGACCAGCGTGCGCTGCGCGAGTTCTACCAGCGCTTTCACGGCGCGGTATTCCAGTTCTCCATGCGCACGCTCGGCAACAGCGCCGATGCCGCCGAGGTGCTCAACGAGGTGATGCTCGAGGTCTGGCGCCGCGCGGACAGCTTTGCCGGCAATTCGCAGGTGCGCACCTGGGTGTTCAGCATCACCCGCAATAAGTCGGTCGATCTGTTGCGGCGCAAACGCCCGACCACTTCCCTCGACGATGCCGATATCGAGGATGAGCAGCCCGCCCACTGCGAGCTGAGCGGTGCGCTGGAGCTGGACCAGCGTGGCGAGCAGGTGCGCCACTGCGTCGACAAACTCAAGGACAGTCACCGCCAGGTGGTCTATCTGGCCTTCTTCGAAGAGCTCGCCTACCCACAGATCGCCGAAATCATGGGGATTCCAGGCGGCACCGTGAAAACCCGCATGATGCACGCCAAGCAACAACTGCTGCAGTGTCTGCGCCGCCTGCTGGGAGGCCTCTGAACATGGCCGAAAGACTGAACCGATGCGTCGCCGTTCACGACTCAGGGATACTGATTGCGGAGGTGAACGATGGACATTGAAGACAACGATCAACGGCTGCTCGAGCTATTGCCCTGGTACCTCAACGGCACGCTCGACACGGCAGAGCGGGAGCAGGTGGAGGCGCTGCTGGCGCGCTCCGCCGCGGCCCGGGAGGAGTTACAGGTATTGCGCGACCTGGCTGCCGCGGTGCGGCTCGACGAACAGGCGACCAATTTGCGGCAGCCGGCACCGGGCGAGCTGGGTTGGGCGCGGCTGCAGCGCAGCTTGCGCCAGGAGACCGCGGCTGCCCCGCGCCGCGACTGGTGGAAGCCCGGCCTGGCCGTCGCCGCCGCCCTGGTGGTGGCGTTGCAGATCGGCATTCTGGCGCGTCCGGCGGGTACCGACAGTGACTGGCGCCTGCAAAGCGGAGGTGCACAGCAGCAATTGCTCAGCGGTGGTTATCGCCTGCAGCTGCGCTTAGTCGACAGCGCCCAGTGGCAGCAGATACGCGAGCTGTTGTTGGAGGTAGACGCGCTGTTGATCGACGGCCCATCGGCTCTCGGCGTGGTCCAGGTGTATGTGCCGGCCGACCCGCGCTTCAGCGATGGCAAGGCGCTGTTGCTGTGGTTGCAACAACAGCCGGTGGTGCAGCATGCCGCGCTGATGAGCGGCGCCCCGTGAGCATGCGCCTGGTCGCGCTGCTGTTGGGCGCGCTCGCCGGCTCGTCGTTGCTGGCCGCCGCCGAACCGGGGACGGCGCCCACGGCGCCAGGTGCCGCGCCGCCCAGGACCACGGTGGTGGTTGATACGCCGGTGACGCGTGAGCCGACCAGGCCAGCGGCCGAGCCCGCGGCTGAACCAGGCCTGCCGCAGAGCACGCCACCGGTCGTGCCCGAAGCAACCAGGACCGCTGCGCCGGGTACACCGCCGCAGACCATCGCCCGGCCCGCCGGCAAAGGGCCCGAGCGGCCCAATCTGCAGGCGGCGCCGGAGCAATGGCGCGGGGTGCAACCGCCACCGCTGGAGGAATTGCCGGTGCTGCGCGAATGGTTGGTGCTCAGTCGCAACCTTGACCAGGCGCAGGAACAGCGTCGCGCCTTGCAGGCGTTCAAGCTGACCATCGTGCGGCGCCAGCAGCTGACGCACATGGGCGGGGTCATAAGCGTCTACCGGATCCCGGCGGAACTCGATTTACCGCAGCTGGAACAACAGCTGCGCCGGCAGTTTCCGGATTGGCAGCAGGAACTCAACCTGCGTTATCGACCCCTGTCGGCACCACTGGCGCCACCATCCGAGTCGTTGCGCAATTGGGGTCAGCGCGCCATGGGCCGCGCACAACCGGCATCGCAGCAGTGCGGTGGCGGTCTGGTGCTGGCGATGCTCGATGGGCCGGTGAATACCCAGCTGGCGGAATTCATCGATGCCGACCTGCACTACCTGAGCCTGTTGCCCGCGCAATTCAGCCCGCGTGCGGACGGCGCGGCGCGACATGGCAGCTCGGTGGCGGCGTTGTTGCTGGGGCGCGCGCAAGTGAACGGGTTGCTGCCGGGTGCCAGCCTGCATGCGCTGGGGGTATTCGGCGAGGACGCGGAAGCGGGCCTGCATACCCGCAGTGACTGGGTAATCCAGGCGCTCGATCAGGTGGCCGGCATCCAGCCGCCGGTGCGTGTGGTCAACCTGAGTTTCGGCGGCTCCTACAGCCTGCTGCTGCAGCGCACCTTCGAACAACTGGCGTCGCGCATGGCGTTTGTCGCCGCAGCCGGCAACGATGGCGTGGCGCGCATTCGCTACCCCGCCGCCTATGCCTCGGTGATTGCGGTGGGCGCGGTGGATGCGCGCCTGCGGCGGGTGCGCCAGTCCAACTACGGCGCTGAACTGGCACTGGTCGCGCCCGGCGAGGATATCTGGACCCTCGATGAGAACGGCCAGGGGTACTTCGCCAGCGGCACCTCGTTCGCCGCTCCCTTCGTCAGCGCCGCGCTGGCCCTGGCAGCCTCATCCAACGCCCTCCGTGCCCAGGCCCGCGACCTCGGCGAGCCCGGGCCGGACCCGGCCTACGGCAACGGCCTGGCACGTCTGGCGGAATGCCGTTGAGCCAGAAGCCTGCGCGCCGCCGCGGGGTTCTTGATGCAGGTCAACATCACTCGCGCGCGGTGGCCGCATTGTGGCAGGCCTTTGGTACGCTCGTGCAGACGACGCGTCCCGAGACCCGTAACCACTCATCGAGGACGGCACATGAGCAAGGACATCAAGGCATACCTGATTGGCGGCGGCATCGGCTCCCTGGCTGCCGCGGCATTCATGATCCGCGACGGCGGCATCCCGGGTGATCGCATCACCATTTTCGAAGCGCTGCCGGTTGCCGGCGGCAGCCTGGACGGCGGCGGTAATCCCGAGCAGGGCTATACCCTGCGCGGTGGCCGGATGCTGACCACCGACAACTACGAATGCACCTGGGACCTGTTCAAGAGTATTCCTTCATTGAGCGCGCCGAATCAGAGCGTGTTCGAGGAAACCCTGGCCTTCAACGAGCGCAACGTGCCGCATTCGCGGGCGCGCCTGGTCGATCGCAATCGCTTCAAACCGGATGTCGGCTCCATGGGCTTCAGCCTGCAAGACCGCCTGGAGCTGCTCAAGCTCAGCGAAGCCGACGAAGCCGAACTGGGCACCAGCTGCATTACCGATTGGTTGTCGCCGGCGTTTTTCACCACCAATTTCTGGTTTATGTGGTCCACCACCTTCGCCTTCCAGCCCTGGCACAGCGCGGTGGAATTCAAACGCTACCTGCACCGTTTCATGCTGGAATTCTCGCGCATCGAAACCCTGGCTGGGGTCAAGCGCACGGTCTACAACCAGTACGATTCGCTGGTGCGCCCCCTGCTCGCCTGGTTGCAGGCCCGGGGCGTGAAGCTTCTGGCGGGGTGTCGGGTGACCGATTTCGACCTGGATGAGCGGGACGGCAAGGTCGCGGTGACCGGCATTCGCTACCTGCGTGACGGCCAACCGCAGTCGATCGAGGTCGGCGCCGAGGATCTGGTGTTCTTTCAGAACGCCTCCATGACCGATGCCTCCAGCCATGGCTCGATGAGCACCGCGCCGGCTCAACTGAGCAAGCAGGACAGTGGCGGCTGGGCGCTCTGGGAGAAGCTGGCGGCGGGGCGGCCTGAGTTCGGCAACCCGGCGGCATTCAACAGCAGCATTGCCGAGTCCTACTGGGCCTCGTTTACCGTGACCCTCAAGGACAGCGCATTCTTCGACAAGATGGAACGCTTCACCGGCAACCGCGCCGGCACCGGCGGACTGGTGACTTTCAAGGATTCGCGCTGGATGCTGTCCGTAGTGCTGGCCCATCAGCCGCATTTCGCCGACCAGCCCGAGGGCGTGCAGGTGTTCTGGGGGTATGCCCTGCACCCGGATCGGATCGGCGATTTCGTCGCCAAACCGATGTCCGCCTGCACCGGCGCGGAGATTCTGCATGAGCTGTGCGGTCACCTGAACTTCGATCCGGCTTGCCTGGCCAGTGGCAATTGCATCCCCTGCCGCATGCCCTATATCACCAGCATGTTCATGCCGCGGGCACTCGGCGACCGACCTGTTCCGGTTCCCGCGATCTCGAAGAATCTGGCCTTTGTCAGCCAGTTCGTCGAAATACCGGACGATGTGGTGTTTACCGTGGAGTACTCGGTGCGGGCGGCGCAGATGGCGGTGTATCAATTGCTGGGGATCGACCGCGAAGTGCCGCCGATTCGTCGGCACGACCAGTCGCTCAAGGTGAAGCTGGCTGCCGTGATCAAGGCCTTCCAGTAGGTCGCACGAGGGGCGCCAGCCGGCCATCATGGCAGGGTTGGCGTTTACAGCTAACATCTAAACGCCGAACTCAATCTTTTTTGAACCATTCGATCCCGATCTCACGACAGAGAGATGTCAGGCACATCCAGTGCCCTCCTTAGGATCGACGTTCATGAAAGCCACCCACTCCCGTTTTACCCTTGGCGGCCTTGGCCTGGCCCTGCTGCTGGCCGGTACCCAGGCCCAGGCCGCAGCCCTGAGCTGGAAGATGATCAAAGCCATTCCCCTTGGCGAGCAGTCGCACACCCTGCAGGTGCAACTGGACCAGCAAGGGTACTGGTCGGTGGTGCCGAGCGACATCGTGAAAATGCGCATCGAATACGCCCACACCTGGGCCTACAAGCCAAACCACCATACCTATCACGCCTTTCTGCACGTTGGCGAATCCAAGGGCGGCCCCTGGGAGGCCTACGGCAAGCATTATCAGGCAGCGCAGATCTACAGCCTGACCTCGGCGCAGATGATGGCCAAGAGCGGCATCGTCAATCTCAATGTGCCCTTCAAATATCTGGTGCCGGATGGCATCCCGGGTACCGATATCTCGGGCTATTGCAGCTTTGAAAAGGACAACCGGCTCAAGCAGGGCAAGACCCTCAACGCTGTGCTGCGCCAGGGCTTCAACGTCAAGCTGACCGCGCCGCTGCATCTCGACGGCTGGTACTCCGAAGGCGGTGGCCCGAATACCTCGCGCCCCGAGTCCAACGAGCGCTACGAACACGACAACACCGCGCCCATCACCATCAAGTGCCTGGGCAATCCGGCAATCGCCGACAAGGTCGCCCCGTTGACCAACATGAATGGCCCGAGCGGCCTGGCGGTGCAGCCGTTTTCGGTTTCCAGCGTGGAGCTGGTCGCCCTGCAGAACAAGCTGGTCGGCGTCTGTCCGACCGAGATCACCCTCAAGGCCACGGTCAAGGGAGTTGGTGGCGGCGAGATCAAGTACTGGCTCGAGGCCCTGAATGGCCAGGATGCGGCTGTGCAGCAGACCAGTACATTGCCGGGCAAGCCTGGCGAAGCAAGCCAGCGGGTGATCATGCAGAAGGTCTCGCTCAAGCCCGGTGCGTTGCAACAGCCCCAGGCCATCGACTCGCTCAAGGCCAATACCCAGGGCACGCTGGTCAAGCGTAGCTACCGCCTCAATGTGTTGGCGCCGAACAAGCTGCACTCGCAGAAGGTCGACCTCGAAGTGACCTGCACCAGTACCCTGGCCGGTGGCCTGGGGGCGCAGAACCTCGGCGTCAAGCCGCCGCAACCGCCGAAACCGGAATTGAAGTTGCAGGCAGCGCAACCCCAACCGCCGAAGCCCGAGTTGAAATTGCGGGCTCCGCAGACCGAGCCACAGCCGCCCAAGCCGGAACTGAAACTGCAAGCCGTTCCGGTCCAGCCGCCGAAGCCGCTAGGGACGCTCCAGGCGCAATAGCCGAGCGGAGCAGCGCCAGCGCTGTTGATCTGATCGAAACGAAAAGCCCTTGCCCTGGCAAGGGCTTTTTTATAGTTCCGCGCGGAGTGGCCGTTGGTAGGACGCACCGTGCGACCCGGCGGCGCCTTGCGCCATGTCGAGCTTGGCGGGCAACGAAGCTCGCTCTGTTGCCATTCAATATATAAAATAATATATTGTTTTCGTACTAAGTGAGAGAGCCGTCCACCATGCCGTCGCAAACCACCCTCGATGTCCAGCAACTTGATGTCCAGCAGCTGCGAGCCAATGCCGATGCGGCGGGTCAGCTGCTCAAGGCGCTGAGCAACCCGGATCGCCTGTTGCTGTTGTGTCAGCTGTCTCAGGGCGAACGCAATGTCAGCGAGTTGGAAACACTGCTCGGCATCCAGCAGCCGACGCTGTCGCAGCAGCTGGCGGTGCTGCGCCGCGAAGGTCTGGTGGATACCCGGCGCGAGGGCAAGCAGATCTATTACCGCATCTGCAGTCCGGCCGCTCTGGCGGTGATCGACACGCTCTATCAATTGTTCTGTGCGAAGGAGGGATAGATGACTATCGATTGGCTGCATTTCAGCCCCTGGAGTGCATTGGCGGGCGGAGCCCTGATCGGTTTGGCGGCGGGCCTGTTCGTGCTGCTCAACGGGCGTATCGCCGGTATCAGCGGCCTGCTCGGTGGCGTGCTCGAGGGCGGTGAAGGGCGTGGCGAGAAAGCGCTGTTCCTGCTCGGTTTGTTGCTTGCGCCAGTGCTCTGGAGGCTGTTCGGCGAGCTGCCGGCGATCGAGTTCCAGAACGGCTGGCTGGGCCTGGTGGTGGCCGGCCTGCTGGTGGGCGTCGGCACCCGCTATGGCGCCGGCTGTACCAGCGGCCATGGAGTATGCGGCATCTCGCGGCTGTCATTGCGCTCGTTGGTGGCCACGCTGGTGTTTATGGCCGCCGGTTTCTGCACGGTATTTGTCCTGCGTCATCTGTTAGGGGGATGAAAATGCGCAAACTGACCTCATTGCTGGCCGGCCTGCTGTTCGGTGCCGGTCTGTTACTGGCCGGGATGGCCAATCCGGCCAAGGTTCTGGGTTTTCTCGACCTGGCGGGCGCCTGGGATCCATCGCTGGCGCTGGTCATGGCGGCGGCCGTGGTCAGCGCCGCATTGCCGTTCGCCTGGGCGCGCAAGCACGAGCGTTCGTTGCTCGGTGCGCCGATGCGGTTGCCGCAGAACAGGCGACTCGATCGCCGGCTGGTTGGCGGCAGCCTGCTGTTCGGTATCGGTTGGGGGATTGCCGGCATCTGCCCGGGACCGGCATTGGCGATGTTGCTGACGGGCTATTGGCAAGCAGTGGTTTTCGTTCTGGCCATGGTGGCCGGGATGTGGCTGTTCAAGGTGCTGGAAAAACGCACCTAGCATGACCGAGGAGGTCACCATGAAAGCAAATATCGGCACTATCGACCGCAGCCTGCGTATCGCCGTCGGGCTGATTCTGATCGGCCTGACGCTCGCCGGCATGATCGGGCTGTGGGGCTGGATCGGTCTGGTTGCGTTGGCGACCGGGGTATTTCGTTTCTGCCCGGCCTATCGCTTGTTGGGCATCAACTCGTGCAAGCGCGGCTGATGCGGCCTGGCCGTTCTCGTGCATTGTTTTGCATGCCGCCCACTGGGCGGCATTTTTTTTGGCCTTTATGCCCGGCGGTTTTTGGTCTTGATCGTTTATAAGTAATTAATCTAAGCATAGAACTAAAAAACAGTTACGCTGTGCCTTAATTGATGCTCGGTTGAGCATATCGATAAGAGGCCCAATACCATGCAACCGCTCGTAGACGCTTTCTTCGACCCCGCCACCTTCACCTACAGCTATGTGGTCAGCGATCCCGCGACCCAGCGCTGCGCCATCATCGACTCGGTACTCGATTACGACCCCGCCGCTGGTCGAACCTCGCATGCCGGCGCCGACCGCTTGATCGCCCATGTGCGCGAGCGGGGCCTGAGTGTCGACTGGTTGCTGGAAACCCATGTGCACGCCGACCACCTGTCCGCGGCGGCCTATCTCAAGCGCGAGCTGGGCGGCGCCCTGGCGATCGGCGAGCAGATCACCGTGGTGCAGCACGCCTTCGGCAGGCTGTTCAATGCGGGCACCGAGTTCGCCACCGACGGCCGCCAGTTCGATCACCTGTTCAGCGATGGCGAGGGTTTCCGGATCGGCAGTATCGAGGCGCGGGCGATCCACACGCCCGGCCATACGCCTGCCTGTATGACCTACCTGATCGGTGACGCCGCGTTTGTCGGCGATACCCTGTTCATGCCGGATTACGGCACCGCGCGTTGCGACTTTCCCGGCGGCGATGCGCGGCTGCTGTTTCGCTCGATTCGCAAGCTGTTCGAGCTGCCCGCCGACACCCGTCTGTTCATGTGCCACGACTACAAGGCACCGGGTCGCGACGACTATCGCTATCAAACCAGTGTGGGCGAAGAACGCCTGCATAACGTCCATGTGCACGATGGCGTCAGCGAGGACGACTTCGTGCTGATGCGCCGCGCCCGCGATGCCGGTCTCGGCATGCCGACGCTGATCCTGCCGTCGGTGCAGGTGAATATGCGCGGCGGGCAATTGCCGCCCGCCGAGGACAACGGCACGCGTTACCTGAAAATCCCGCTCGACGCACTCTGAGGAGTCGCCATGGAACCGATCAAGCGTCTTTCGCCCTTTATCGCGGTGGCCGCGCAATTGCAGCCGGCGGATATGGGCACCCTGGCCGCGGCGGGCTTTCGCTGCGTGATCAACAACCGTCCGGACGCCGAGGGCGAAGGCCAGCCCGACAGCGAGGAGATGGCTGCCGCCGCGCGCGCCAGTGGCCTCGAGTATCACCATCTGCCGGTGATCCCGGGGCAGATCGGCGACGCCGATGTGGCGGCCTTCGGCGAGTTGCTCGGCCGGGTCCGCGGGCCCTTGTTGGCGTTCTGCCGCACGGGCACCCGCTCCTGCAGCCTGTGGGCGCTGAGCGAGGCCCACCATCTCGACCCCGAGGTGCTCTTGGCTACCGCGCAGGGTGCCGGCTACGACCTGACGGGGCTCAAGCCCCGCTTGCAGCAACGCTGGCAGCAGGCGCCGCAGGCCGTGCCCAGCGCGCCGCTCGTCGCGACCCAGCGTTACGACGTGCTGGTGGTCGGCGGTGGTGCCGCGGGTTGCGCGGTCAGCGCCAGCCTGCTGCGTCGCGACCCGCACTTGCGTATCGCTTTGGTCGAACCGCGTGAGCAGCATTACTACCAGCCCGGTTGGACCCTGGTTGGCGGTGGCGTCTTCGACCGTGCGCGGACCGAGCGTCCGATGGCGCGCTGCATTCCCCACGGCGTGCACTGGCTGCACGCGGCGGTGTCTGGTTTCGAGCCGGAGCGCCAGCGTGTGGTCCTGGAGGACGGCAACCGCGTTGGCTACCGGGCGCTGATCGTCTGCCCCGGCTTGACCCTCGACTGGGGCGCTATCGACGGCCTCAAGTCCACACTCGGCAAGCATGGCGTGACCTCCAATTATCAGTTCGAGCTGGCGCCCTACACCTGGCAACTGGTGCAGAACCTGCGTCACGGTCGAGCCCTGTTCACCCAGCCGCCGATGCCGATCAAATGCGCCGGTGCTCCGCAAAAGGCCATGTACCTGTCGTGCGACTGGTGGCAGAAGCAGGGCGTGTCGTCGCAGATCGAAGTCGAGTTCTGCAGCGCCGGGGCGGTGCTGTTCGGTGTCGCGGATTTCGTCGCACCCTTGATGCGATATGTGCAGCGCTATGACATCGCTCTGAATTTCTCCAGCACGCTCACCGCCGTCGATGGCCCGGCGCAGAAAGCCTGGTTCAGGCAAGTGGCTGCCGATGGCACGAGCAGGGTGGTGGAAAAGTCATTCGATCTGTTGCACGTGGTGCCGCCCCAGCATGCCCCGGACTTCATTCGCCAGAGTCCGCTGGCCGGCGCCGACGGCTGGGTCGAAGCGGACCCGGAAACCCTGCGTCATCCGCGCTTCGGCAATATTTTCAGCCTCGGTGACGTCTGCGCCGCCCCCAACGCGAAAACCGCCGCGGCGGTGCGCAAGCAGGCGCCGGTGGTGGCGGAAAACGTCCTCGCGATGCTCGCGGGCAAGGGGCCGCGCGCGCTCTACGACGGCTACGGTTCCTGTCCGCTGACGGTGGAGCGCGGCAAAGTGCTGCTGGCCGAGTTCGGTTACGGCGGCAAGCTGCTGCCGACCTTTGCGCTGGACCCAACGATCCCGCGTCGCGTGGCCTGGGAGTTGAAGGTGAGAATGATGCCGAGCATCTACTTCGACATGATGCTGCGTGGCCGCGAGTGGCTGGCCGAACCCAAGCGTTTGCCCCACGAACCGCTGGCGGTGGAGGCGGCTGCGGCCTGCGACTTCGACAAGGAAGCGGGTAAATGAGCCTGCGCCACTGGCTGCCATGCCTCGACTGGGGCCGGCGCTATGACCGCGCCAGCGCGGCGCAGGATATTCTGGCCGCGCTGATCGTCACCCTGATGCTGATTCCCCAGAGCCTCGCCTACGCCATGCTCGCCGGCCTGCCGCCGGCGATGGGCTTGTACGCCAGCATCCTGCCGTTGCTGGCCTACGCGCTGTTCGGCTCCAGTCGCACCCTGGCCGTGGGGCCGGTGGCGGTGGCCTCGCTGATGACCGGCGCGGCGCTGGGGCCGCTGTTTGCGCAGGGCAGCGCCGAGTATGTCGGCGCGGCGATGTTGCTGGCGCTGTTGTCCGGTCTGATCCTGGCGGGCATGGCGGTGTTGCGTCTGGGCTTTATCGCCAACTTCCTCAGCCATCCGGTGGTCTCCGGCTTTATCAGCGCTTCGGGCCTGCTGATCGCCATCGGCCAGCTCAAGCATATTCTCGGCCTCGCGGTGTCCGGCGATAGCCTGCTGCAACTGCTGCCGGCGCTGGTGCGCAATCTGCCGGCGGTGCATGTCCCGACGCTGCTGATCGGGGTGGCCAGCCTGGCCTTCCTCTGGTGGGTGCGGGGGCGGCTACAACCCTTGCTGATACGGATCGGGCTGGGCGCGCGACTGGCCGGCAACCTGGCCAAGGCCGGGCCGGTGTTGGCGATCGTGTTTTCCATCGTCGCGGTGAGCCTGCTGCATCTGCAACAGCTCGGCGTAAAGGTGGTGGGTGTGATACCGGCCGGGCTGCCGGGGTTGCGTCTGCCGACCCTGGACGCTGGGCTGGCGTTGCAGCTGCTGCCGGCGGCCGTGCTGATCAGCCTGGTCGGGTTCGTCGAGTCCGTCTCGGTCGGGCAGACGCTGGCGGCCAAGCGCCGGCAACGGATCGAACCGGACAACGAACTGCTCGGTCTCGGCGGCGCCAATCTGGCGGCGGCTTTCAGCGGCGGGTTCCCGGTGACCGGCGGCTTCGCCCGTTCGGTGGTCAACTTCGATGCCGGTGCGCAAACGCCAATGGCCGGGGTGTTTACCGCGGCCGGCATCGCCCTTAGCGTGCTGTTGCTGACGCCGCTGCTGCATAACCTGCCGTTGGCGGTGCTGGCGGCGACCATCATCGTTGCGGTGCTGAGCCTGGTCGACCTGAAGTCGATCGGCCGTACCTGGCGCTTTTCCCGCGAAGACGGCGCCGCGCAGTTGGCCACGCTGGTGGGCGTGCTGGCGCTGGGGGTCGAGATCGGCATTCTGCTCGGCGTCGGCCTGTCGCTGCTGTTGTTTCTCTGGCGTACCAGCCGCCCGCATATGGCCATCGTCGGGCAGCTGCCGGGCAGCGAGCACTTTCGCAACGTGGCGCGCTTCGCCGTGGTGGAAAGTCCCAGGGTGCTGTCCTTGCGCGTCGACGAGAGCCTGTATTTCCCCAATGCGCGGTTTCTCGAAACGCGTATCGGCGAGCTGATCGCGAGCCGGGCGCAGGTGCAGCACCTGGTGCTGATGTGTTCCGGGGTGAATCTGATCGACGCCAGCGCCCTGGAGTCGCTGGAGGCGATCGTCGAGCGTCTGCACGCTGCCGGCGTGCAATTGCATCTGTCGGAAGTGAAGGGGCCGGTGATGGACCAGTTGCGCCGCTCGGACTTTCTCCAGCACTTCGGCGGCCAGGTGTTCGTCAGCCAGTACGAGGCCCTGCGCACGCTCGATCCCGCGAGCGTGCAGCAGGCCTTGCAGATGCCGCGTTAGCGCCGTTGCGGCGCCGGTTGCTGCTGGGTGATGCAGTGGATATTGCCGCCGCCGAGAAGAATTTCGCGGCCCGGCACCATCACCACCCGGCGCTCGGGGAATAGCCGCTGAAGAATCGCCTGGGCCTCGGCGTCCATGGGGTCGTCGAAGCTCGGCGCGACTATGCCGCCGTTGACGATCAGGAAGTTGACGTAGGAGCCGGCCAGGCGGATCGACGGATCGCGCGCCTGGCTGCCGGCGACCAGATCGACGCCGGCGCATTCCTCGGCCGTGGCGTGCAGCGGGCCGGGAATCGGCATCTTGTGCACGATCAGCTGGCGACCCTTGGCGTCGCGGGCGCCTTCCAGCACCCGCATGGCCGCCTGGCAACGCGGGTAGTTGGGGTTCTGGGCGTCGTCGGTCCAGGCCAGCAACACTTCGCCGGGGCGCACGTAACAGCAGAAGTTATCGACGTGGCCATCGGTTTCGTCGTTGAACAGACCATCCGGCAGCCAGATCACCGTGTCGATCGCCAGGTGGCTGCGCAGCATGCCTTCGATCTCTTCGCGGCTCAGCTGCGGGTTGCGATTGCGATTGAGCAGGCATTCCTCGGTGGTGATCAGGGTGCCTTCGCCGTCGACGTGAATGGAGCCGCCTTCAAGAATGAAGTCGTCGGTGCGGTAGCCCGCGCAGCGTTCGATCTCGAGAATCTTGCTGGCGACCTGGTCGTCGCGCTCCCAGTTGGCGTACAGGCCGCCGTCGAGGCCGCCCCAGGCATTGAAGCGCCAGTCGACGCCGCGCACCTGACCGTTGTCGTCGGTAACGAAGGTCGGGCCGGTGTCGCGCACCCAGGCGTCGTCGGTGGTCATTTCGACGAGGCGGATATTGTCCTCGGCGAGCCGGGCGCGGGCGTTCTCGTATTGCCCGGCGGACACGCAAACGGTCACCGGCTCGAACGCGGCGATGGCTCTGGCCACGGCGCTGAAGGCGGCCTGCGCCGGCTTGCCGCCGAGGCGCCAGTTATCCGAGCGCTCGGGCCAGACCATCCAGGTCTGGCTGTGCGGTTCCCATTCCGCCGGCATGCGGAAACCGTCCGCGCGTGGGGTGCTGGTAAGGGTGGTCATGTTTCACCTGTAGCCCCGATGAAATCCGGGGCGGTAATTCCAGAGGATTCCCGGATTGCATCCGGGCTACGCGATCAGGATTCCAGCGAGCCATCCAGGGTCTTGATCGGCCCGTAGAGGTTCGGCCGGCGGTCGCGGAAACTGCCCCAGGCGCTGCGGATATGTTCCAACTGGTCCAGGTCGAAGGTGTGCATCAGCACCGCCTCGTCGGTTTCGTTGGCTTCCTGCACCTTGGCGCCGAACTGATCGGCGATAAAGGACGAGCCGTAGAAGTTGATGTGATAGTCGCCCTGGTCTTCGCGGCCGATGCGGTTGCTGGCGATCAGCGGCATCAGGTTGGCGCCGGCATGGCCCTGCTGCACGCGCTGCCAATGGTCGCGCGAGCTGATGTTCGGGTCGTGCGGTTCGCTGCCGATGGCGGTCGGGTAGAAAAGGATTTCCGCGCCGAGCAGCGCCATGCTGCGCGCGCACTCGGGGAACCACTGGTCCCAGCAGATGCCCACGCCGATCTTGGCGTAGCGGGTGTTCCATACCTTGAAGCCGGTATCGCCCGGGTTGAAGTAATACTTCTCGTGGTAGCCGGGGCCGTCCGGGATATGGCTTTTGCGATAAATCCCGAGGTTGCTGCCGTCGGCATCGATGATCGCGATGCTGTTGAAGCGTGCGCGTCCGGCCAGCTCGAAAAAGCTGATCGGCAGCACCACTTCTAGTTCGGCCGCGACTTTCTGGAAGTGCGCGATGGCCTCGTTGGCGTCCACCGTGGTGGCCAGCTGCAGGTAGTCCGGGTTGGGCTTCTGGCAGAAGTACGGGGTCTCGAACAGTTCCTGGATCAGGATGATCTGTGCGCCTTTGGCGGCAGCTTGTCGAACCAGCCGCTCGGCATTGGCGATATTGCTGGCGCGATCCCAGGAACAGGCCATCTGGGTGGCGGCGACGGTAACGATACGGGACATGAATCACCTCGTGAGAGCAATGAGCGGTGGCCGTTACAGGCTAGCAGGCAAGGCATCGGGTTGCCGTGCAGGCCGCTATGCCTGTGTGCGATGGGTGACTTTATAGTCGATAAAAATCTGTATTAAAAGCAGAAAATATCTATAAGATGCGATTTATCGATTTATAGTCAGATAAATATCGACAAATATTCGAGAGTAAAGCGCGGCTTTCCATGCGCGGAGTGGTGCCGCTCAGGGTGCGGTTGGCCGCTTCGGCAGGTACGGCGGCAGGTATAGACCGAGGTAGGCATCGAAGACGCGCATGCCTTCCTCGGCCATGCGTGGGGTGATGGTGCCGTGCAGCTGCACCGAGCGCGCATAGACGCGGTCGCCCAGCTCCATGGCCAGGGCGAACACATCGACATCCTCGGGCAGCGCGGGCAGGGCGAAGTGACGTTCGAACAGGGCCTGCATCAGTTTGCCCAGTTCGATGTCGTGCTGGCGGTCGGCCTGGGTCACCTCGGTCAACCCGTGCTGGGCCAGGATCAGCTGCCGGGCGGCGGCGTCCTCGGCATAGATCGCCAGCATGCGCAGCTCGACGATGCGCGACAGGTCGCGCCAGTCGCGCAGTTCGGCATGCTCGATCGGCTGTTGCAGGCAGGCGCGAAAGGCGCCGTGGATATCCGCGGTCAGCCCTTCGAGCAGCGCCGGCACGCTGGCGAAGAAGTGGTACACCGAGGAGGGCGGAATCCCGGCGCGCTCGGCCACATTGTAAATCGACAGCCCGGCCACCCCCTGTTCGGCAAGCAGCGCGCGGGCGGCAGCGAGAATCCCGACGATCCGGGCCTGGCTGCTGGCGCGGGGTTTGCGGACGAGGGTGGGGTTGGACATGACGAGGTTCTCGGCTGGGGAAGGGCTATTGGACGACAGCCGGCGGCCTCCAGGCAAGGCGCGCGGCATGGGTAGCCCGGGTGGCTCGTCGAGCGCGACCCGGGCGAGGCGCTAACCGGCGCTCAGGGAGCCAGGCGCACCTGGGCGAAGTCCTGGCGGCCGAATGGGTTGACCCGGTAGCCGCTGACCTCTTTGCGGGTCAGCGCGTAGGCGGTCGGGTGGGCCAGCGGCAGCCATAGCGCCTGCTCCTGGATGATCCGCTGCGCCTTCTTATATATCTGGCTGCGTTGCGCCTGGTCGCCGATTCGCTTGCCATCGGCGATCAGCTTGTCCAGTTGCGGGTCGCAGTAGCGGGCGAAGTTCAGCCCCGATTCCAACGAGGCGCAGGCGAACTGCGGGGTGAGAAAATTATCCGGGTCACCGTTGTCGCCGGCCCAGCCCATAAACAGCAGATCGTGCTCGCCGGCCTTGGCGCGGCGGATCAGCTCGCCCCATTCGATCACGCGGATCTCGGCCTGGATGCCGACCTTGGCCAGATCGGCCTGCAGCATCTGCGCACCCTGGCTTGGGTTCGGATTGAGCAGGCTGCCGGAGGGGCGGGTCCAGATCGTGGTCCTGAATCCGTCCGGCAAACCCGCCTCAGTCAGCAGCGCGCGAGCTTTCGCCGGGTCGTGCGCATAGCCGGGCAGTTCGCTGGCGTAGCTCCAGGTGTTCGCTGGGTAAGGGCCGTTGGCCGCTTCGGCGCTGTTCTCGAAAACCGCCTTGAGGTAACTGGGTTTGTCGAACGCCAGGTTGATCGCCTGGCGCACCGCCGGTTTATCCAGGGGTGGATGCTGGCTGTTGATTGCCACGAACGCGGTCATAAAGGCCGCGGTGCTCACCGCCTTGATCGCCGGGTCGCCGGCACTGCTGCTGACATCCTGGGGCTTGGGCGAGAGGGCGATATGGCATTCGCCGCGGCGCAGCTTCTGCAGACGCACGTTGGCATCCGGGGTAATGGCGAAAACCAGCTCGTCCACCGCCGGCGCGCCGGCGAAGTAGGTCGGGTTGGCGCTGTAACGAATCACCGCGTCCTTCTGGAAGCGCTTGAACACGAAGGGGCCGGTACCGATCGGTTGGCTGTTGAGCCGCTGCGGTTCGCCGGCGGCCATCAGCTGCTCGGCGTATTCGGCGGAATAGATCGAGGCGAAGCCCATGCTCAGGGTGGCGAGAAAGGTGGCGTCGGGGTGGGCAAGGATGATCCGCAGCCGCTGCTCGTCGAGTTTGTCGATGCTCTCGACCAGACTCGGCAGGCGCATCGACTGGGCATGCGGGTAGCCGCTGGCCGCGACCTTGTACCAGGGGTGGTTGGGGTCGAGCATGCGCTGCAGGCTGAACAGCACGTCGTCGGCGTTCAGTGGCCGGCTTGGGCTGAAATAGTCAGTGCTGTGGAATTGCACGCCCGAACGCAGGGTGAAGGTGTAGCTCAAGCCGTCATCGCTGACTTGCCAGCTTTCTGCCAGGCTCGGCAGCAGCTTGCCGCTGACCGGGTCGAACTCCACCAGGCGGTTCATCAGCACGTCGGCCGAGGCGTTGGTTGTGGTCAGCGAGTTGTACTGCACCACATCGAAACCATCCGGGCTGGCCTCGGTGCAGACGCTGAGGGTGCTGGCCTGGGCCAGCAAAGGGGCGAGCAGCAGCGGTAGGGCGGCAAGGCGCATGGGGAACTCCTGTAAATGTTGACTCGGCAAAGGCCTGCTAATCCTAGCCGCAAATCTATCAGTGACGATAAAAAACCGGGCGACGAGCGGTAAGTCGGTCTTGCCGCCCAGGCCCAGGCCATTGCGTCGCGATCAGACGGTGCGGCACATCGGCAAATATGCGGTTTGCCTTGTTGCACCCAGGGCTTTCTGGTATAAAGCAGCGCTCTTTTGTAGGGGCCCGGTACTTGCGCATTCAGGTGTCGCCGGTAAGACCCTCGAGAAACGCGGCGCAGAGCGCCAATGAGATTAAGTTAAGCGGCCAACCCATGCCGGGTTGGGCATGTGGTTTTAGAGGGCTGAGGCATGTCGAGAGTCTGTCAAGTTACCGGTAAGGGTCCGGTAACCGGGAATAACATTTCCCACGCGAACAACAAAACCCGTCGTCGTTTCCTGCCGAACCTGCAGCATCATCGCTTCTGGGTCGAGTCCGAGAAGCGTTTCGTGCGTCTGCGCGTTACCGCCAAGGGCATGCGTATCATCGACAAGCGCGGCATCGACGTGGTGCTGGCTGAAATCCGCAACCGCGGCGAAAAGGTTTAAGGAGCAAATCATGCGCGAATTGATCCGTTTGATATCCAGTGCCGGTACCGGTCACTTCTACACCACCGACAAGAACAAGCGCACCACTCCGGACAAAATCGAAATCAAAAAATTCGATCCGGTCGTACGCAAGCACGTGATCTACAAGGAAGGCAAGATCAAGTAATTGATCGAACCCCTTGTTGAAAGAGCCCGCCTTTATGGCGGGCTTTTTCTTGCCCGGGATTTGTCCGAACCGCCCCCAAAGCTGGCGTGCAGGCATAAAAAAGCCCGCTCGGCGCGGGCAAGGGGTGACACAGGAGAAAGCGTTTAAGCGGATGCCTGTTCGAAGATCACATAGACCTTGCGGCAGGCTTCCAGGACTTCCCAGGTGCCCGAGAAGCCGGCGGGGATGACGAAGCGGTCACCGGCGCGGACCGTCCTGGCATTGCCGTCGCGGTCGCGCAGCACCGAGACGCCCTGGAGGATTTCGCAGTATTCGTGCTCGGTGTAGTTGATCGTCCACTGGCCGACCGCGCCTTCCCAGATGCCTGCGTTGAATTGGCCGCAGGGGCTGCCGTAGTGGTTGCGCACGCTTTGCTCGGGGTCGCCCTTGAGCACTTTCTCCGCGGCCGGACGGTAGTGCTCGGGGGCGCTGGTGGCCTGGGCGAAGTCGACGATCTGTTCGATATTCATGGTTGGGTCCGTCACTGATCGGGCTGAAATCTTTCGGTGTGTGGGTTTTACTGTGCACCGCTGGCATTTGTGCAATCTTCTACGGATGCCGCGAGCGGACGCGGAATACGCTCATCGGCACGATTCGGCGCAGTCTATGTTTAATAAAACGAACGTGACAAGGGCTTTTGCGTGCCGTTTGTAAAAAATATTGAAAATGTGTGGTCCGCTGGTTTAGTGTTGCCAGCAGAATTTGGCGCTCCATGGCCTTGCAGAATTATTGACAGTGCACGCGTCGATTCCGCGGCACTTTTCCACTGATAGAGGATGCTCGAATGACTAGCCTGACCCGCGCCGACTGGGAACAGCGCGCCAAGACCCTGAAGATCGAAACCCGTGCGTTCGTGCATGGCGAGTATGTCGCGGCGCAATCCGGGGCAACCTTCGACTGCATCAGCCCGATCGACGGCCGGGTTCTGGGTCAGGTCGCCAGCTGCGATCTGGCCGATGCCGAAGTCGCCGTGGCCGATGCCCGCCGCACCTTCGACTCCGGCGTCTGGTCGCGCATGGCGCCGGTGGCGCGCAAGGCCGTGATGATTCGTTTCGCCGACCTGATCGAGCAGCACGGCGAGGAACTGGCCCTGCTGGAAACCCTCGACATGGGCAAGCCGATCGGCGATGCGCTGAGCATCGACGTGTCCAGCGCCGCGCGTTCGATCCGCTGGAGCGGTGAGGCGATCGACAAGATCTATGACGAAGTGGCCGCCACCCCGCACAACGAGCTGGGCCTGGTGACCCGCGAACCGATTGGCGTGGTCGCGGCCATAGTGCCGTGGAACTTCCCGCTGCTGATGAGTTGCTGGAAGCTCGGCCCGGCCCTGTCCACCGGCAACTCGGTGATCCTCAAGCCGTCCGAGAAGTCGCCGCTGACCGGCATCCGTATCGCCCAGCTGGCCATCGAGGCCGGCATCCCGGCCGGCGTGTTCAACGTCCTGCCGGGCTTCGGCCACACCGTTGGCAAGGCCCTGGCCCTGCACATGGACGTCGACACCCTGGTGTTCACCGGTTCGACCAAGATAGCCAAGCAGCTGATGGTCTATGCCGGCGAGTCGAACATGAAGCGCGTCTGGCTGGAAGCCGGCGGCAAGAGCCCGAACATCGTCTTCGCCGACGCTCCTGATCTGCAGGCCGCCGCCGAGGCTGCCGCTGGCGCCATCGCCTTCAACCAGGGCGAGGTCTGTACTGCGGGCTCGCGCCTGCTGGTGGAGAACTCGATCAAGGCGCAGTTCGTGCCGCTGGTGGTCGAGGCGATCAAGGGCTGGAAGCCGGGCAACCCGCTGGACCCGGCGACCAACGTCGGCGCCCTGGTCGACACCACCCAGATGAACAACGTGCTGGCCTATATCCAGGCTGGCCATGACGACGGCGCCCAGCTGGTCGCCGGCGGCAAGCGGGTACTGGAAGAAACCGGCGGCACCTACGTCGAGCCGACCATCTTCGACGGCGTGAACAACGCCATGCGCATCGCCCAGG
Source organism: uncultured Pseudomonas sp. (assembly GCA_966210435.1). Taxonomy (GTDB): domain Bacteria; phylum Pseudomonadota; class Gammaproteobacteria; order Pseudomonadales; family Pseudomonadaceae; genus Aquipseudomonas. The sequence goes on from CBIHLF010000025.1 coordinate 51,565, forward strand.
AAGAGATCTTCGGCCCGGTTCTTTCGGTGATCGGCTTCGATACGGCCGAAGAAGCGGTGGCCATCGCCAACGACACGCCCTACGGCCTGGCCGCGGCGGTGTGGACCAGCAACCTGTCCAAGGCCCACCTGACCGCCAAGGCGCTGCGCGCCGGCAGCGTCTGGGTCAATCAGTACGACGGTGGCGACATGACCGCGCCGTTCGGCGGCTTCAAGCAATCGGGCAACGGTCGCGACAAGTCGCTGCATGCCTTCGACAAATACACCGAGCTCAAAGCCACCTGGATCAAGCTGTAACGGTAGCGGGACGATCTCCTGGTCGTCGGCCATACGGCGTTGCGTCCTCGCTTTTAATGCTCACGTACTGCAGTACGCTGCGCTTAAAAGCTCCGGGGCGCCTTGTCTGGCCTTAGCCCAGGAGATCTTTGTCGGTGTTGGTTTCGGTCGTTAATCTGTTTTTAGGGGAGCGTTTTTTTCTCCCTTGAGGTCCGCCCCCTGAGTTGAGGGGCCGGCTCTTTGCGAGCCACACCTGCGGCCGGGTTTCCTTGGGAAGCCCGGCCGTTTTGCTTTGAACGGCCAAGACATAAAGGAGTCTGGCATGCGTTGGGGAAGTTATTTCGCGGTCTGCGCGGCCGTGATCAGCATCGGCCTGGCCCTGGGCGTCACCATGCCGCTGGTGTCGCTGCGCCTAGAGGACTGGGGTTATGGCTCCTTCGCCATTGGCGTGATGGCCGCGACGCCGGCGGTCGGCGTGTTGCTCGGCGCTTCCCTGGCCGGCCGCCTGGCGGCTTATTTCGGCACTGTGCGGCTGATGCAGCTGTGTCTGCTGGCGGGCGCCTGTTCGGTCACGCTGCTGGCGCTGGTGCAGGATTACTGGGTGTGGCTGCTGCTGCGGTTGTTGATCGGCGTGGCATTGACCGTGGTGTTTATCCTCGGTGAAAGCTGGATCAATCAGTTGGCGGTGGAGAAATGGCGCGGGCGTTTGGTGGCCCTGTATGGCACTGGTTACGCGCTGAGCCAACTGTGTGGCCCGCTGCTGCTAACCGCCCTGGGCACCACCGGCGACCTGGGGTTCTGGGTCGGCACCGGCCTGTTGGTCGGCGGCTCGCTGTTGCTTCTGGGGCGCAGCGGTGCGCCCACAGTGGACGCCCGCAGCGCATCGGGACGTGGTTTGCCGGCGTTCTGCCGCACGTTGCCGGCCATCGCCTGGGCGGTAATGCTGTTCGCCGCTTTCGAGTCGATGATGCTGACCCTGTTGCCGATCTACGGCCTGCGCCAGGGTTTCACCCAGGACGTCGCGCTGCTGATGGTCAGCGTGGTGGTGGTCGGCGATGCGGCTCTGCAGTTGCCGATCGGCTTGCTCGCCGATCGCATTTCCCGGCGTGATCTGTTCCGCGCCTGCGGGCTGGTCTTGCTGCTGTCCAGCCTGGGTATTCCGCTGCTGTTGCATTCGCCGCTGATCTGGCCGGTGTTGGTGCTGTTCGGCGCCAGCGCCGGCGGTCTGTTCACCCTGTCGCTGATTCTGATCGGCGAACGCTATCGCGATGACGAGCTGGTCCGCGCCAACGCGCATATCGCCCAATTGTGGGGGCTGGGTTGTCTGTTCGGTCCGTTGCTCACCGGTGCGGCCAGCCAATGGATAAGCGGGCATGCCCTGCCGTTGTTGATGGTGCTCGGTGCTGGGGTGTTTATCTGGCTGGCGTTTCGTCGCGACGCATTCGCCGAAACGTCTGCGGCCGCGCCCTGATTGCTGTCATTCAGAGCATGCGTTCCAGGCCGATAAAGCGGGCGACCCAGGCGTTGAATCGGCGCCATAGGCCGCCCGGCTCGCGGCTCAGTCGATAGGCCGCCGCGTCGCCGTCCGCGGCGTACCAGACCAACTGCGAGCGGCCCGCGGTCTTTTCCAGGCGCACTTCGTAGCTGACCGTCGGCGTCATACCCTCCAGCGCAAGGTCGCGTACCTGTTCGGCCAGTTCACGGCTGTCGATCAGGACGCCGACCTCGGTATTCCAGAGTACTGAGCGCGGGTCGAAATTCAGCGAACCGATAAACACCGTCCGCCGGTCGATGATCGCGGCTTTGCTGTGCAGGCTGGACTCCGAGCTGCCGCTCAGGCCCAGGTTGTAGCTGGTTTCCTCGCCCGGCTGACGGCGTAGCTCGAACAGCCGCACGCCGTGTTCCAGCAGCGTCTCGCGGTAGGGCGCATAGCCGCCATGCACCGCGGGCACGTCGGTGGCTTCCAGGGAGTTGGTCAGCAAGCGAATGGTGACGCCGGCATCGGCGCGCTCGAGGAGATAGGCGAGGCCCTCGTCGGCCGGCACGAAATAGGCGGAGATCACCACTAGTTCCTCGCTGACCGCGGCAAGATCCGCGGCCAATTGAGTCGTCAGCAGTAGCCGCGCGTCGGGTGGGCCGTCGGCCAGCACCTTGCTCGGCGCATCCCACAAGGCCTGGCCGTGTGCCCAGATCAGCTGGTTATCCAGCCAATCGCGCAGCTGCGGCGAATCGCGGTAACGCATCAGGTGTTCGTAGAGCTCGGGCTGCTGCCGACGCGCTTGCTGCAGCTCGCGGTGCAGCGCCCCGCGTTGTCGTTGGAGATCGTCGAGGTCCGGGGTGAACCAGAGAAAGCGCTCGATCGGCTGGCTCAGCGCGCTGTTCCAGTACTGGTCGAAACTGTGCGCCAGCTGTTCGGCTACCGGGCCGGCCGCGAGCAGGTCGATATCGGTGAAGTTGAGCCCGCGCTTGGCGTCGAAATACGCATCGCCCAGGTTGCGTCCGCCGACGATCGCCACGCTGCTATCGGCCAGCCACAGTTTGTTGTGCATGCGTCGGTGTTGCCGCGACAGGTTGAACAGGCGTCCCAGGGAACGCGTTACCACAGTGCTGCGGCCCAGATGCAGTGGGTTGAATACGCGGATGGACACCTGCGGATGGGCGCTGAGCAAGGCAATTTCCGGGTCCTTGCCGTCACTCGCGGTATCGTCGAGCAGGATGCGGATGCGCACGCCGCGGTCGGCGGCCTGCAGTAGCTCATGGATCAGGGCGCGGGTGCTGAAACCGTCATCCACGATGTAGTACTGCAGATCCAGGCTGCGCTCGGCGGCGCGGATCAATTCGGCGCGGGCGCTAAAGGCGTCGGCGCTGCTCGCCAGCAGACGGAAGCCCGATTGGTCGTGATGCAGATCGTGGGCGCGGGCGAGGATCTGCGCGCCCATCGTCGACGCTTGGGCCGGCATCGCCTGCGACGGCGGGCGGGGAGGGGAGGTGGTACAACCGATCAGGCAAACTGCCGCCAACGACAACAGGTAGGCACGCACGCGGCCTCCTCCTTGCGCAGAAGATTCTGTATGCGTTGGACGCCAGCGGTGCGCTAATAATTCAGCCCAGGCGTTCCTCGAGCATGGCCTGAGCCGTTTCGCCAACCGTCTTCACTGCCTGTTCAATGGTGCTGCTGGGCTTGTTCGCATAGTTCATGCGCAGGCAATTGCGGTATTTGCCCGCGGCGGAAAAGATGCTGCCCGGGGCGATCTGGATCTTCTGCGGTTGCAGTTCGCGGTTCAGCCGCTGGCTGTCGAAGCCGGCTTCCAGCTCGACCCAGATCATGAAGCTGCCCTGCGGCCGGCTGACCCGGGTGCCCGCGGGAAAGTAGCGGCTGACCCAGTCGATCATCACGTCGCGACCGCGCAGGTACTGGCCGCGCATGCGCCGCAGGTGCGGTTCGTAGTGGCCGGCCTCGATGTATTCGGCGAGCGCCAGTTGCGGCAACTGCGCGGTGGTGCCGGTGCCCATGTATTTCATGTGCAGCACTCGTTGCAGGTAGCGCCCCGGGGCGATCCAGCCGATGCGCAAACCCGGCACCAGGGTCTTGGAAAACGAGCTGCAGAGCAGTACGCGGCCGTCTTCGTCGTAGGACTTGATGGTGCGCGGGCGCGGGTAGCTGTAGGCCAGGTCGCCGTAGACGTCGTCCTCGATGATCGCCACGTCGTAGCGTTGCGCCAGCGCCAGCAGGGCGCGCTTGTTGGCGTCCGGCATGATATAGCCGAGCGGGTTGTTGCAGGTCGGGGTCAGCTGTATGGCTTTGATCGGCCATTGCTCGAGGGCCAGCTCCAGCGCCTCCAGGTTGATCCCGGTGAGCGGGTCGGTGGGCAATTCCAGGGCTTTCATGCCGTAGCCTTTCAGCGCCTGCATCACCCCATGAAAACTCGGCGAGTCCACCGCGACTATGTCGCCGGGCTGGCAGATCGCGCGGATCGCCACCGACAGTGCTTCGTGGCAACCGGTGGTGACGACTATGTCCTGGTAGGGAATCTGGCAACCGGAGTCGAGCATCAGTCGCGAGATCTGTTCGCGCAGGCCCTGATCGCCATGGATACAGCCGTAGGTCAGGCTCTCCAGGTCCTGCTTGCGGCTCAGGCGCGACAGCGAGCGCAGCAGCGGTTTGAGCGTCGGGCTGTCGATGTCCGGGCGGCCGCGGCCGAGTTGAATCACTCCGTTGCGGCTGGGCGGCAGGCTGATCAGCTCCAGCACCTGATCCCACTGCGAGACTTCCACCGGGCGCTGCGCCATGCGGCTGACCATCGGCAGTGCCGGCGCCTCCCGGCCGGCTGGCACGAAGTAGCCGGATTTCGGGCGCGGTATCGCCAGGCCCTGATCCTCCAGATGGCGATAGGCCTGCTGCACGGTGCTCAGGCTGACGCCGTGCTCGACGCTCAGCGCGCGCACCGAGGGCAGGCGATCGCCGGGGCGGTACAGGCCTTGCTCGATGCGTTCGCCGAGCAATTCGGCGAGGTTCAGGTACAGGGTCATGACAGTTCCATCATGTACATAGATTCTAGAACACTACCAGTACAGATGCTCGATACAACGCCAATTCAGCCGATGATTCGCTGAATCTGTATGTATTTAATTTGTATTTTTTGGATCTGTCATGCTTTTTCTCGGTCGCGCATGATGATCTCCCATACGGCTCGAAACGGGAGAACGAGATGAACGGGCTTAGCGACGTAAGACTGACCTTGGCACAGCAGGAGCTGGCGGCGCAGGGGCGTCAGCAGCTGGTCCGCTGCGGGCTGCCGGGCAAAACGCCGTGGCAGCGCTTCTGGTTGCGCTTGCGTACGCGTCGGGCGCTGCTCCGGCTCAACGCCGAACAGCTCAAGGACATCGGTCTGACCCGTCAGCAGGCGCTGGATGAGGCCCTGCGGCCGTTCTGGAAGCTGTGAGAGATGCGGTGCGCGTAGATCCCATGTAGGTCTAGGATTTCCCGGGGTGGACATGCCGAAGGCGGGTCCACCATCCGGCTATTGATGGCGGACAAGCCCGCGCCATCTCCGGCCCGCCTGTAGCCCGGATAAGCCTCGGCGCAATCCGGGAGCGCTTTGCCAGGCGCTTAATTTCCCCGGATTGCATCCGGGCTACCAGAGCCGCACTTGGCGATGGTGGTGTTACACCAGTTCCTTGAGCCGATGCCAGAGCATGCCCAGGGCCAGCAGCGGCGAGCGCAGGTGCTTGCCGCCGGGGAAGGTCATATGCGGTACCTGGGCGAACAGGTCGAAATCACTGCTGGCGCGGCCGGCGATGGCTTCGCTGAGCAGCTTGCCGGCGAGGTGCGTGGCGTTCACCCCATGGCCCGAATAGGCCTGAGCGTAATAGACGTTGGGCTGGTCCTTGAGCCGGCCGATCTGCGGCAGACGGTTGGCGCCGATGCCGATCATGCCGCCCCATTGATAGTCGATTTTCACTTCCTGTAGCTGTGGGAACACCGCCAGCATCTTCGGTCGCATATAGGCGGCGATGTCCGCCGGGTCGCGCCCCGAGTAATGACAGGCGCCGCCGAACAGCAAGCGGCGGTCGGCCGAGAGACGGTAGTAGTCCAGGGCCACGCGCTGGTCGCAGAGCGCCATGTCCCGCGGGATCAAATCGCGGGCCTGGGCTTCGGACAGCGGTTCGGTGGCGATCACGTAGCTGCCGGCAGGCAGCACCTTGCCGCCCAGATTCGGGTTCAGGCCGTTGAGGTAGGCATTGCAGCCGAGCACCAGATGGGCGGCGCGCACCACACCCCGGGCGGTATGCACCTTGACCTCGTTGCCGTAGTCGATGCGCGTCACCGCGGAGTCTTCGAATAGCTGCACGCCTAGTGTCTGGGCGGCCGCGGCTTCGCCGAGGGCCAGGTTGAGCGGGTGCAGATGGCCCGAGCCCATATCGATCAGGCCGCCGACATAGCGCTGCGAGCCGACTACTTCGTGCATCTGTTCGGGTTGCAGCAGGCGCATCTCATGGCTGTAGCCGAGTTGCTTGAGTTCGGCCATGTCCTCGGCGAAACCTTCGAGGTGGGCCGGTTTATTGGCCAGATCGCAATAGCCCCACTTGAGGTCGCAGTCGATCTGGAACTGTTCGACCCGCTGGCGCACGATCTCCACCGCTTCCAGGCCCATCAGTTTGAGTTCGCGCACGCCTTGCTTGCCGATGGTCGGCTCGAACTGCTCGACGGCATGGCCGACCCCGCGGATCAGCTGGCCGCCGTTACGCCCGCTGGCGCCCCAGCCGATCTTGCGGGCCTCCAGCAGCACCACCGAAAAGCCCTTCTGCGCCAGCTCGATGGCGGTGTTCAATCCGGAGAAACCACCCCCCACCACGCAGACATCGGCGCGCTGTTCGCCGGCCAGGGCCGGGAAGCTCAGGTGCCGATTGGCGCTGGCGGCGTAATAGGACGGGGCGTGTTGGGCGCCGTGAACGGGCTGGCGAGCGCTGGCGTTCATGTGTGAAATCCTGATTGTTATGTTTGGAAAATTTTACGCAGGATAAGCGCGGGTCACGCCGCTCGCCAAGAGGGGCAAGGGAAAAACTCGGACTTTCGTCGGCCTGTTACCATGTGCGGGATTTTTTCAGGACCGCTTCCCATGAGCTGCAACAGCCGCAAGATCGACCACCTGCGCCGGCAGATTCCCAGCTTCGACTGCGTGCCCGGCTGCCACGATTGCTGTGGCCCGGTCACCGCCTCGTCCGAGGAAATGGCCCGTTTGCCGGTGAAAAGCGACGCCGCCCACGAGGCTGCGCTGGCCGAGTTCAATTGCGTGCACCTGGGGCCGCAGGGCTGCGAGGTGTACGACCAGCGCCCGTTGATCTGCCGCCTGTTCGGCACCACGCCAAGTCTGCCCTGTCCGCGCGGGCGCGGTCCGGAGCAGATGATCGAGCCGGCGGTCGAGCGCCAGGTGCACCAGTTGATCGCCAGCACCCGTCAGCGTCTTGTGTAGGCTTACTCCGGCACCGGCAAGCTCAGCGATTCCTTCACCTCTTCCATGACGATATAGCTCTTCGACTCGCGCACGTGGGGCAGCTTGAGCAGGATGTCGCCGAGCAGCTTGCGGTAGCTGGCCATCTCGTTGATCCGTGCCTTGACCAGGTAATCGAAGTCGCCCGACACCAGATGGCATTCCAGCACGTGGGGCAGTTTGAGCACGGCGCGGCGGAATTCCTCGAAGGTGTCGCCGGACTTGTAATCCAGGCTGATTTCGACGAACACCAGCAGGCTGGCCTTGAGATTCTGCGGGTTGAGCCGGGCGTGATAGCCCATGATGATGCCTTCGCGTTCCAGGCGGCGGACCCGCTCGGTGCAGGGCGTGGTCGAGAGGCCGACCCGCTCGCCCAGCTCGGTGAAGCTGATGCGCCCGTCATCCTGCAGGATGCGCAGGATATTGCGGTCGATCTTGTCCAGTTCGCGGCGGCTCTGGTGCTGGGTGCGCATGGTGGATCTCCCTCTGTCAATGACGTTTCCGCCAATAATTGTCGCCAAATATAGCTATATATATAGTGAAATGCACTGGCCATTGCTCAATATACTGCGCGCATCGTCTCTTGGTTCAACAAACGCCAGTGCATAGTCGCGGCGAGGAGAAAAACATGCGGGTTCTGGTATTGGGTAGTGGTGTAGTGGGCGTGGCCAGTGCTTATTACCTGGCTCGCCAAGGTTTCGACGTGGTGGTGGTCGACCGTCAGGACGGTCCCGCCATGGAAACCAGCTTCGCCAACGCCGGCCAGGTCTCGCCGGGCTATGCCTCGCCCTGGGCCGCACCGGGTGTGCCGCTTAAGGCGATCAAGTGGTTGCTGCAAAAGCATGCGCCGCTGGCGATCAAGGCCACTGCCGATATCGACCAATACCTGTGGATGGCGCAGATGCTGCGCAACTGCACCGCCAGCCGTTATGCGGTCAACAAGGAACGCATGGTGCGCCTGTCCGAATACAGCCGCGACTGCCTCGACGAGCTGCGCGCCGAAACCGGTATTGCCTATGAAGGCCGTCGCCTGGGTACCACCCAGCTGTTCCGCACCCAGGCGCAAGTGGACAACGCGGCCAAGGATATCGCCGTGCTCAAGCAGTCCGGCGTGCCCTTCGAACTGCTCGACCGCGACGGCATTGCCCGCGTCGAGCCGGCCCTGGCCGGGGTCAAGCACAAGCTGGCCGGCGCCTTGCGCCTACCCAACGATCAGACCGGCGACTGCCAGATGTTCACCAGCAAGCTGGCGGAGATGGCCAAGCAGCTGGGCGTCGAATTCCGCTTCGGCCAGAACATCCAGCGTCTGGATTTCGCCGGCGACCGGATCAATGGCGTGTGGATCGACGGCAAGCTGGAAACCGCCGACCGCTACGTGCTCGCCCTCGGCAGCTACAGTCCGCAACTGCTCAAGCCGCTGGGTATTCGCGCGCCGGTTTATCCGCTCAAGGGTTATTCGCTGACCGTGCCGATCGTCAACGGCGACATGGCGCCGAGCTCGACCATTCTCGACGAGACCTACAAGGTTGCGATCACCCGTTTCGATAACCGTATCCGCGTCGGCGGCATGGCCGAGATCGCCGGTTTCGACCTGAGCCTCAATCCGAAGCGCCGCGCCACCCTGGAAATGATCACCGCCGATCTTTACCCGCAGGGCGGCGATCTCAAACAGGCCGAGTTCTGGACCGGTTTGCGCCCGGCCACTCCGGACGGCACGCCGATCGTCGGCGCCACCGGCTTCCGCAATTTATTCCTCAACACCGGCCATGGCACCCTGGGCTGGACCATGGCGTGCGGCTCCGGGCGTTTCCTCGCCGACCTGCTGGCCAACAAGCGTCCGCAGATCAGTGCCGAGGGCCTGGATATTTCACGCTACTCGAGCAAGCCGCGCGCGGTTCAGTCTGCCCCGCAGCCGCTGCGCACCTGATAGGCTACGCCGCCCGTTTTCCAGGAGATTCGCAACATGTCCATCCAGCGCCTGCATGTGGAAAAGCGTTACAGCGAAGTGGTCATCCACAATGGCACGGTTTATCTGGCCGGCCAGTTGGCCGATGACTACAGTGGCGATATCCGTCAGCAGACCCGTGAAACCCTGGCCAATATCGACCGCATGCTGGCCGAGGCCGGTAGCGACAAGGGCAAGATTCTCTCCGTGACCATCTACCTCAAGGACATGGCCGTCCATTACGACGGTCTCAACGCCGAGTACGACGCCTGGGTCGCCGAGGGCGCCGCTCCGGCCCGCGCTTGTGTCGAGGCGAAGATGTACAAGCCCGAAGTACTGGTGGAAATGACCGTGGTCGCCGCCCAGGCCTGATTCGTTTGCCCGGTCACATTGCCGGGCCTTTTTATTACCGCGCTACCCTGTCCGGTAGTGCAATTCATCCATCGAAGCGTGAAAGCCATGCGTCCAGCCCGTGCCCTGATCGACCTGCAAGCCCTACGTCACAACTACCAACTGGCCCGCGAAGTGACAGGCGCGCGGGCGCTCGCGGTGGTCAAGGCGGATGGCTATGGGCATGGCGCGGTGCGTTGCGCCCAGGCCCTGGCGGAGCAGGCCGACGGCTTCGCGGTGGCCTGTATCGAAGAAGCGCTGCAACTGCGCGAAGCCGGTATCGGTGCGCCGATTCTGCTGCTCGAAGGTTTCTTCGAGGCCGATGAGTTGCCGCTGATCGAGCAACACGGGCTCTGGTGCGTGGTGCATTCGCTGTGGCAGCTGGAAGCCATCGAGCGCAGTGCCATAACCAAGCCGTTGCAGGTGTGGCTGAAAATGGACAGCGGCATGCATCGCGTTGGTCTGCACCCGGCTGACTATCAGCAGGCCTACCGGCGTCTGCTGGCCAGCGGCAAGGTGGCGAAGATCGTCCTGATGAGTCACTTCGCCCGTGCCGACGAGCTGGATTGCCCGCGCAGCGCCGAGCAACTGGCGGTTTTCGAACAGGCGCGGCAAGGCCTGGCGGCAGAAGTCAGCCTGCGCAATTCCCCCGCGGTACTGGGCTGGCCCGACTTGTTCCCGCAGCAGCAGGCCAGCGATTGGGTGCGTCCCGGCATCATGCTCTACGGCGCCACGCCGTTCGAACAGGCGCAGGCCACCGCCGCACGCCTGCAGCCGGTGATGACCCTGGAATCGAAGATAATCGCCGTGCGCGAATTGCCGGCCGGCGAGCCGGTCGGTTATGGCGCGCGTTTCGTCAGCCAGCAGCCGACCCGCGTCGGCGTGGTTGCCATGGGCTATGCCGACGGCTACCCACGGCACGCGCCGACGGGCACGCCGGTCGCAGTGGATGGTCAACTGACCCGGTTGATCGGTCGCGTGTCGATGGACATGCTCACCGTCGATCTCAGCGACCTGCCCGGCGTTGGTCTCGGCAGCCGGGTCGAACTCTGGGGCAAGCAGGTGCTGGCCAGCGACGTTGCGGCCCGCGCCGAGACCATTCCCTACCAGTTGTTTTGCAACCTGCGGCGGGTGCAGATGCGCTATCTGGGCGACTAACAGATCGCTTGGAAGATTCTGCGGATGAACTGTTGTAAATACTGAACACTGTTGCGATGATACGGCCACTTTTATCCGTATCTTCCCGAGGGGGACTCCAGCATTGGACGTCGGTGTTCGACTGCAATCCATTCGCAAACTCAAAGGCCTGTCCCAGCGCGAACTCGCCAAGCGGGCAGGCGTGACCAACAGCACCATTTCGATGATCGAGAAGAACAGCGTGAGCCCCTCGATCAGCTCGTTGAAAAAGGTGCTGGCGGGGATCCCCATGTCGCTGGTCGAGTTCTTCTCCCTCGAAGTGGAGCAGGACAACCACACGCAAGTTGTCTACAAGGCCAGCGAGCTGATCGATATTTCCGACGGCGCGGTGACCATGAAACTGGTCGGCAAGGCCCACCCCAGTCGCGCGATCGCCTTCCTTTCGGAAACCTACCCGCCAGGCGCCGGTACCGGCGACGACATGCTTACCCATGAAGGCGAAGAGGCCGGGATATTGCTCGAGGGACGCCTGGAGCTGACCGTCGGCAGCGCGACCTATACCCTGGAAAGCGGCGACAGCTACTACTTCGAAAGCAGCCAACCGCATTGCTTCCGCAACCCGTTCGACGTGCCGGCGAAGTTGATCAGCGCCACCACGCCGGCGAACTTCTAGAAAGCAGCTACAAGCCGCCAGCTTCAAGTTGCAAGTGAGGGCACTGCGCACGTGCCTTTACTTGCAGCTTGTGGCTTGGAGCTTACCGCTGCGCTCCTGCGACATATGGGTTGTTTCGGCCGGGCGGGCTTCTCGTTATACTGTCGCCCGCTCGCGATTCCGTGGCCGCGAGCGTGACTAGCCACGATGAGGGTGTACCGTGAACCTGATTAAAAAAATCCTGGTAGCACCGGCTACCGTATTGGCCCTGTGGGCAGTGACTGCTCAGGCCACGACCGATGAAGCCATCGCCGAGCGCTTGAAGCCGGTGGGCGAAGTCTGCGTGACGGGCCAGGAATGCAAAGGCGTCGGCGAAGTCGCCGCCGCTGCGAGTGGTGGTGCGCGCACCGCCGACGACGTCATCGGCGCCCACTGTGGTGCCTGTCACATGGCAGGCGTGCTGGGTGCACCGAAAATCGGTGACACTGCTGCCTGGCAAGCGCGCGCCGACGAGCGTGGCGGTATCGATGCGCTGTTGAAGAGCGCCATCGCCGGTCGCAACTCGATGCCGCCCAAAGGCACCTGTGGCGATTGCTCGGATGACGAACTGCTCGGCGCCATCCACAAGATGTCCGGCCTGTAAGCGTCACCGCTTTAAAAAAACCGCTCTCGAGCGGTTTTTTTGTGCCCGCGCGTTAGGCCCTGAACAGGCCGGGGATCATTCGAGAAATGTCACCTGGCCATTCGCCAGAGACGCAATACGCGCCAGCGATTCGACTCGATAGCCCTGGGCGTCGAGCTCTGCGCGGCCGCTCTGGAACGACTTTTCGATCACCACGCCGACCCCGGCGATACTCGCGCCGGCCTGCTTGATCAGGTCGATCAAGGCCTGGGCGGCATGGCCGTTGGCGAGGAAGTCGTCGATCAGCAGTACATGATCGTCCGCCGTCAGGTGCCTGGCGGAAATCGCGATGGTGCTTTCGGTCTGCTTGGTGAAGGAAAACACCTTGGCGCTGTAGAGATCGTCCTTGAGCGTCAGCGACTGGTATTTGCGCGCGAAGATCACCGGCACCCCCAGTTCCAGGCCGGTCATCACCGCGGGCGCGATACCCGAGGCTTCGATGGTGACGATCTTGCTGATGCCCTGGCCGGCGAAGCGCTGGGCGAACTCATGACCGATCTGCTGCATCAGTTGCGGGTCGATCTGATGGTTGAGAAAAGCGTCGACCTTGAGCACCTGTTCCGAGAGAACGGTGCCGTTTTGGCGAATGCACTGTTTGAATAATTCCACAGGCTGATCTCGTGCGTCGAAAGCGCTCGAGATTACGTCGGCGCTGCCATGAAGCAAACAGTTTTATGCCTGGGCACGGGCGCCGGCGCGGGGCGATTGGGGCACGCGGACGTCAGGCTGGCGAAAAAATGGGGAAACCTCTGAATGGCTAGGCCGTCAAGACTAGAAACAGGCCTATCCATCGCGCATTGAGGAATCTTCATGAGCATGACCGTCAGCGATTTTATCGTCGAGCGTCTTTATCAATGGGGCGTGCGCCGCATCTTTGGCTACCCGGGCGACGGCATCAACGGCTTTCTGGGCGCGCTTAACCGGGCCAACGGCAAGATCCGGTTCATCCAGGCCCGGCATGAGGAAATGGCCGCGTTCATGGCCTCCGCCGACGCGAAATTCGGCGGCGGCCTGGGCGTCTGCATGGCCACTTCCGGGCCGGGCGCCTCGCACCTGCTGACCGGTTTGTACGATGCCCGCCTGGACCATATGCCGGTGCTGGCGATTGCCGGGCAGCAGGCGCGTACTGCGCTCGGCGCCCACTATCAGCAGGAGATCGACCTGCCGTCGATGTTCAAGGATGTCGCCGGCGCTTTCGTCCAGCAGGCCAGTGCACCGGCGCAGGTGCGTCATCTGGTCGACCGGGCGATCCGCACCGCGCTCGGCGAGCGGCGGGTCACCGCGATCATCCTGCCCAACGACCTGCAGGAGATGGCATACAGCGACCCGCCGCGTTCGCACGGCACCGCGCATTCGGGTGTGGGTTACAGTCGGCCGCGGGTAGCCCCTTACGAAAGCGATCTGCGCCGCGCCGCCGATGTGCTGAATGCCGGCAACAAGGTCGCCATGCTGGTCGGCGCCGGCGCGCTGAACGCCACCGACGAGGTCATCGAGGTGGCGGAAAAACTCGGCGCCGGAGTGGCCAAGGCGCTGCTCGGCAAGGCCGTCCTGCCCGACGACTTGCCCTGGGTGACGGGCACCATCGGCCTGCTCGGCACCGAGCCGAGCTACAAGCTGATGAACGAATGCGACACCCTGCTGATGATCGGTTCGGGCTTTCCCTACTCCGAGTTTCTGCCCGAGGAGGGGCAGGCGCGTGGCGTGCAGATCGACCTGAAGCCGGACATGCTCAGCCTGCGCTACCCGATGGAGGTCAACCTGGTTGGCGACACCGGGGAGACGCTGCGAGCATTGCTGCCGCTGCTGCAGGAAAAGACCGAGCGCGGCTGGCGCAAGGACGTGGAAAGCTGGCGCGAAGATTGGGAAGTGACCCTGGAAAAACGCGCGCTGGTCAGTGCCAACCCGATCAACCCGCAGCGGGTGGCGTTCGAGCTTTCGCCGCGGCTGCCGGAGCGCGCGATCATCACCAGCGATTCCGGTTCCTGCGCCAACTGGTTTGCCCGCGACCTGAAAATCCGCCGCGGCATGATGTGCTCGCTGTCCGGCGGGTTGGCCTCCATGGGCGCCGGCGTGCCCTATGCGATCGCCGCCAAGTTCGCCCACCCGAGCCGGCCGGTGATCGCCATGGTCGGCGACGGCGCGATGCAGATGAACAACATGGCCGAGCTGATCACCGTGGCCAAGTATTGGCAGGAGTGGGAAAACCCGCAGTGGATCTGCTGCGTGTTCAACAACGAGGACCTCAACCAGGTGACCTGGGAGCAACGGGTGATGGCTGGCGATCCGAAGTTCGAAGCCTCGCAGAACCTGCCCAACGTGCCCTATCACCGCTTCGCCGAGTCGATCGGCCTGATCGGCCTGTATGTCGACCGCGAAGATGCGGTCGCCGGTGCCTGGGAACAGGCGCTCGCGGCCAATCGCCCGGTGCTTATCGAGTTCAAGACCGACCCCGACGTGCCGCCGCTGCCACCGCATATCAAGCTTGAGCAGGCGAAGAAATTCGCCAGCGTGCTGCTGCAGGGCGACCCCGACGAAGGTGGCATCCTGGTGCAGTCGGCCAAGCAGGTGCTGGGGGCGATCCTGCCGGGGCACCGCAAGGATAAATCGTGAAGGCGCGGATCGACGAATTACGCGTATCGGCCTATCGGGTCCCGACCGATGGCCCCGAAGCGGACGGTACCTACCAGTGGCATGCGACCACGCTGGTGCTGGTCGAACTGCACGGCGCCGGGCAAACCGGCCTCGGTTATACCTATGCCGATGCGTCGCTGGTGGGGCTGATCGGCGGGCATCTGCGCGAGCACCTCGAGGGAGCGGACCCGCTGGCCATCGGCGCGATCAACCGACAACTGTGGCGCAGCGTGCGCAATCTCGGCCGTTCGGGGCTCGCCGCCTGCGCCATCTCGGCGCTCGACTGCGCGCTCTGGGATCTCAAGGCGAAGTTGCTCGACTTGCCGCTGGTGACCCTGCTCGGTCAGCGCCGCGAAAGGGTGCTGCTATATGGCAGCGGCGGCTTTACCAGTTACACCGATGAGCGCCTGGCCGAGCAACTTGGCGGTTGGGTCGCGGATGCCGGCTGTCGCTGGGTGAAGATGAAGGTCGGTGTCGACAGCCAGCGCGATGCCGAGCGGGTCGCTTGCGCGCGTGCGGCCATCGGCGACGCCGGTCTGTTTATCGACGCCAACGGCGCGCACAGCGCCCGCAGTGCGATTGCCTTTGCCCGGCGGGTGGCCGAGCAACAGGTCAGCTGGTTCGAGGAACCGGTCAGTTCCGACGACCTGGCGGGCCTGCGTGAGGTGCGTGCGGGGCTCGACGCGTCTGCGCAGGCGATGGACATTGCCGCCGGCGAGTACGCCTACACCCTCGACGATTTCCGCCGCTTGCTCGAACCGCGCGCGGTGGATGTGCTGCAGGCCGACGTCACCCGTTGCGGCGGGGTCAGCGGTTTCCTGCAGGCGGCGACCTTGTGCGAGGCCCATCATCTCGACCTCTCGGCGCATTGCGCGCCGGCGTTGCATCGCCATGTCGCCTGTGCGGCGCCGCGACTGCGTCATCAGGAGTGGTTCCACGACCACGTGCGCCTGGAGCAGTTGCTGTTCGAGGGCGCACCCGAAGTCCAGGCCGGGGCGATGACGCCCGACCTGAGCCGGCCGGGGCACGGCCTGGAATTCCGGCATCAGGATGCGCAGCGTTACGCGGTATGAGCGTGCGCATCGAATTTACCGAAGCAAAGGGGGCTGCATGGCAACCCAGACCCAACTGAAATGGCTCGCGCTTGGCGCTACGGGATTGCTCGGCGCCGCCTCGCTGTTTTGGCAAAAACACGAGAAGCGCGGGCGCGGCCTGTTGCTCAGCCCATCGCAAGGTAGCCTGGTGGACGCCGCGCGCACGCTCAACCGCGGAGCCGGATTGCTGGCGTTTTCCGTCGCGCTCGACAGTGCGATGGAGCATTACCGCGGCGACTTCCAGAATCGCGCGATGTACACCCCGCTGCTGACCGCGAGCCTCTCGCTACTGGCCAGCGGGCATGGCCAGCAGGACCACTCGGCGCGGGCCAATCGCCTGCGCCATGCGATCTACCTCGGTGCCGGCGCCAGTGGCCTGGTGGGCACCGGCTTGCACCTGTACAACGTGACCAAGCGTGCCGGCGGCTGGTCGTGGAGCAACCTGTTCTATGCGGCGCCGCTCGGCGCACCTTCGGCGTTGGTGTTGTCCGGGTTGCTCGGCTACTACGCCGAGCGCCTGCGCGATGCCAGTGGCGATATGCGCCCGCAGGTCTTTGGCCTGCCTGCTGGCGAAGCGGTCGCGGTGATGGCGGCTGGAGGCCTGCTGGGCACCGTTGCCGAAGTTGCGTTGCTGCACTTTCGTGGTTCGTTCCAGAACCCGGCGATGTACCTGCCGGTGGTCGCCCCGCCGGCGGCCGCCGGCTTGCTCGTCGGCACGGTGCTGGCCGGGCCGAAGTACTCGCGGCTGCGCTGGTTGTCCCGCTTGTGGCTGCGCTTCACCACCTTTATGGGGCTGGCCGGTGCGGGCTTCCATGCCTTCGGTATCGCCCGCAATCACGGCGGCTGGGGCAACTGGCGGCAAAATCTGCTGGCCGGTCCGCCGCTACCGGCGCCGCCGAGCTTCACCGGGCTGGCGCTGGCGGGGCTCGCCGCCCATACCCTGCTGGATGAAGAAAACTACCGCTCGCGCGATCGCCGGAGGCTGTCGTGAGTGCGCCGCGATACCCCGGCTACGACGTGATGCGCAAGCGTTCGGGCCCCTCCTGGAACGAGCCCAGCCGCCGGGTGATCGACGAGCGCATCGCGGTGGCGCCTGAGCCGCGCTTCTTCGATTCGGAGCAATGGCGCGTGCTGACCGCCGTCTGCGCGCGCATCCTGCCGCAACCTGCGAACCGCCCGCCCGTGCCCCTGGCGGCGCTGGTCGACGGCAAGGTGTTCGCGGGCCAGGGCGACGGCTATCGGGACGCGCGCCTGCCGCCGCTGCAGCGGGCCTGGCGCATCGGTCTCGACGCCTTGGATGCCGAAGCTGTTGGTCGTTACCAACTGCCGTTCGCCTTGCTCGCCGAGCATCAACAGGATGCATTACTCGCGGCCATGCAGCGCGGTCAGCTCGAGGACAGTGCCTGGGCCGGGATGCCGGCGGCGGTTTTCTTCGCCGAACGCCTGGTGCACGACATCACCTCGGCCTACTACGCGCATCCCACGGCCTGGAACGAGATCGGCTTCGGCGGCCCCGCCAGCCCGCGCGGTTACGTCCGCCTGGACAGCAATCGGCGCGACGCCTGGGAGCCGGCCGAAGCCAGGCCACAGCAGCCACAGCAGGCCCTGGAGTTGAATCGACGTGTCCGCTGAGTTGTTTCTCCAGGCGCTGCAAAGCCCGCGCGGCTGCAACGGGCGCGCGCCCGACGTGCTGCGCCCCGGCGGCTGGATGCCGATGCGCGAGTACCCGCGCAACCAGGCGGTGGATTTCGTCATCGTCGGCACCGGAGCTGGCGGCGCGCCCCTGGCCTGCAAGCTCGCCCGTGCGGGTTTCTCGGTGGTAGCCCTGGATGCCGGCGCCTGGTGGCGACCGCTGGAGGAGTTCGCCTCCGACGAGACGCATCAGCAGAAACTCTACTGGACCGACGAGCGCATCTGCGACGGCGAAAACCCACTCAAGCTCGGTCGCAACAACAGCGGCAAGGCGGTCGGCGGCAGCATGGTGCACTTCGCCATGGTCTCGCTGCGCTTTCGCCCGGAGTGGTTCAAGTCGCGCTCGCTGCTGGGCTACGGCCATGATTGGCCATTGCCGTGGCAGGAGATGTGGCGCTACTACGCCGAGGTCGAGCAGGCGCTGAAGATTTCCGGGCCGGTTAACTACCCCTGGGGACCGCAGCGCCCGCGTTATCCCTACCGCCCGCACCAGGTCAACGGCGCCGGCCTGGCGCTGGCGCGGGCGTGCGAGGCGATGGGGGTGCAGTGGGCGCCGACCCCGCTGGCGACGTTGTCGGCACCACGGGGCGAGGCGCCGCCCTGTGTCTACCGCGGCTTCTGTGTCACCGGCTGCTCGACCAACGCCAAGCAGAGCGCGTTGAACACCTGGGTGCCCTGGGCGGTGCGCGCCGGTGCCGAGATTCGCGACCTGGCGATGGTCGGGCGTATCGAAGTCGGCGACGACGGCCTGGCCACCGGCGTGCATTACCAGCGCGAAGGCGAGTGGCGCTTTCAGCGGGCGCGTCACGTGGTGGTTGCCGGCTACGCCATCGAAACCCCGCGCCTGCTGCTCAATTCGGCCTGCCCGCGTTATCCCGACGGTCTGGCCAATAGCAGTGGGTTGGTCGGCAGGAATCTGATGGTGCACAGCAATCAGGCCGCCTGGGGGCGATTGCAAGAGGAGGTGCGCTGGTACAAGGGGCCGCCGTCCCTGGCGCTGAGCGAGCACTGGAACTACGAGGATCGCGGCAAGGACTTCCACGGCGGTTACGCGGTCATGAGCCAGGGTCCGTTGCCCGCCGCCTGGGTCGCCACGCAAACCGGCAATCATGGCCTCTGGGGCCAGGCGCTGGTCGACGAGATGGCCTATTACAACCACCAGGTCGGCCTGAAGATCGTTGGCGAAACCCTGCCCTGCGAGGGTAATCGTGTAACCCTGGCCGACGAGTGCGACCACTATGGCCTGCCCATCGCGCGGGTCACCTGGTCAATGGGCGACAACGATCGGCGCCTGGTCGATCACGCCGTCGACTTTATGCGCCGCGGGCTGGAGCATATCGATGCGCGCGATATCTGGGCCGAAGCTGACGACACCGCGCACCTGATGGGCACCGCGCGGATGGGCAGCGACCCGCGCAGCAGCGTGGTCGACGCCGACTGCCGCAGCTGGGACCACCGCAACCTGTGGATCTGCGATGGTTCGGTGTTTCCCACCTCGGGCGGGGTCAATCCGTCCCTGACCATTCAGGCGATCGCCTGTCGCACCGCCGACCGTATCGTCGCCCTGGCGCGCCGGGGCGAGCTGTGACTCAGCGCTTGAGCATCGCCCGCATATTGGCCAGCGCCGAGTTGCCGGTGGCCGCCTTGACTTCGGCGGGGGCGTCTTCGAGACCTTCCCAGATCAAGTCCTCGGGCGGCAATTCGTCGAGGAAGCGGCTCGGTGCGCAGTCCATGATTTCGCCGTACTGCTTGCGCTTGGCGGCAAAGGTCATGGTCAGGTTGCGCTTGGCGCGGGTGATACCGACATAGGCCAGGCGGCGCTCTTCCTCGACCGTATCGGCCTCGATACTGGAGCGGTGGGGGAGGATTTCCTCCTCAACGCCGAGGATGTACACCGAGGGGTATTCCAGGCCCTTGGAGGCATGCAGGGTCATCATCTGCACGCCTTCGGCGCCTTCCTCTTCCTCCTGCTGGCGTTCCAGCATGTCGCGCAGTACCAGCTTGCCGATCGCATCCTCGATGGTCATCTCGCCGTCTTCATCGCGCTCCAGGGTGTTCTTCAACGCATCGACGAGGAACCACACGTTGCCCATGCGCGCATCGGCGACCTTGTCGTTGGAGGCGTTCTGGCGTAGCCAGTTCTCGTAGTCGATATCCATCACCATGCTGCGGATCGCCGCGATCGGATCGTTCTGCGCGCATTCCTGGCGTACCCGGTCCATCCATTTGGTAAAGCGCGCGAGGCGCTCGGTGAAGCGCGCGTCCAGGTGTTCGCCCAGGCCCATCTCGCCAGCGGCGGCGTACATGCTGATCTTGCGTTCGGTGGCGTAGTTGCCGAGTTTTTCCAGGGTGGTGGAACCGATCTCGCGGCGCGGTACGTTGATCACCCGCAGGAAGGCGTTATCGTCGTCCGGGTTGACCAGCAGGCGGAAGTAACTCATCAGGTCCTTCACCTCCTGGCGGGCGAAGAAGCTGGTGCCGCCGCTCAGGCGATAGGGAATCTGATGGTGCTGCAGCTTCAGCTCCATCAGCTTGGCCTGGTAGTTGCCGCGATAAAGGATTGCGAAGTCGCTGTAGGGGCGCTCGGTGCGCAGGTGTTCGGTGAGGATCTCCAGGGCCACGCGCTCGCATTCGGCATCCTCGTTGCGGCAGCGGATCACGCGGATCTCGTCGCCCATGCCCATCTCGCTCCACAATTGCTTCTCGAAAGCGTGGGGGTTGTTGGCGATGAGGATGTTGGCGCACTTGAGGATGCGGCTGGTGGAACGGTAGTTCTGCTCGAGCATCACCACCTTCAGCGAGGGGTAATCCTCTTTCAGCAGCATCAGGTTTTCCGGGCGCGCGCCACGCCAGGCATAGATCGACTGGTCATCGTCGCCGACCACGGTGAACTGGTTGCGCATGCCCACCAGCAGTTTCACCAGCAGATACTGGCTGGCGTTGGTGTCCTGGTATTCGTCCACTAGCAGGTAGCGGATGCGGTTCTGCCATTTTTCCAGGATGTCGGCGTGCTCCTGAAACAGCATCACCGGCAGCAGGATCAGGTCGTTGAAGTCCACCGCGTTGTAGGCGCGCAGGGTGCGCTGGTAATGCAGGTAGACGATGGCGGCGGTCTGCTCCTTGGGGTTGCGCGCGCCGGCCAGCGCCTGCTCAGGCAGGATCAGGTCGTTCTTCCAGCTGTCGATGTAGTTCTTGATCTCGTCCGCACCGTCATCACCGGCATATTCCTTCTGCATGATGTCGGTGAGCAGCGCCTTGATATCGCCATCATCGAAGATCGAGAACCCCGGCTTGTAGCCCAGGCGCGCGTACTCCTTGCGGATGATGTTCATGCCCAGGTTGTGGAAGGTTGACACCGTCAGGCCGCGCGCTTCCGGGCCCTTGAGCAGGCTGCCAACGCGCTCTTTCATTTCCCGCGCGGCCTTGTTGGTAAAGGTCATGGCGACGATATGCCGAGCCTGGATGCCGCAGTTCTGCACCAGGTGGGCGATCTTGCGGGTGATCACGCTGGTCTTGCCGGAACCAGCACCGGCGAGCACCAAAAGAGGGCCGCCGACGTAGTTCACGGCTTCCTGCTGCCGGGGGTTCAATCGGGACATTGCATCGATCGTCCAGGGAAATGGCCGCGCATTTTAGCAGGCCTGAGCGATTATGCCGCTGCCGTCCGAAACTGTGGCATGGCGCACGTAATGGCGGCGCGCCATGCTTGGCTAATTCCAGTTATCCAGTAATCTGATGCCGTTAGAAACATTCTTCATGTCTTGACGCAGGATACGTACCCACACACACGGATGTGCCTGAATAGACGCCGATAACGGCGCATCCAGGCGGCTCGACCGCCAGTTAAATTGTGTTTTGGGGGAGTCTGTTTGTCTGCGCTCGTCGAACCCTTGCGATTGGTGCTGTTGGCTGAAACGCCCGAATGGGGCGCGCTCCTGCACGAGCGGTTGAGCTGTGTGTCCGGTTCCTATCCATTGATCACCGCACCGTCCTGGGAAGCGGCCAGCGGCCTGTTCGACGGTGACGGCGGCGGCCTGCTATTGACCACCCGCGCCTGTCGTCCGGCCGCCGGCCAATGCCCTTTGCCCACCATTCTGTTGCTCGAGTCGGAGCCTGCCGAGGCGCCCGACGATGTCTGCGACTGGCTGGTGCGCGATCAGTTGAGCAGCGACGTACTGCGGCGCTGCCTGCGCTACGCCCGCGAACAGGGCAGCCTGAAAAAGACCCTGACCCGCCTGGCGGAACAGGACGCCCTGACCGGCATCCCCAACCGTCAGGGCCTGCACACCCTGCTCGCCGCACGCCTGGCGGAAACCGACGGCCGCGGGCTGACGCTCGGCCATCTCGATCTGGATAATTTCCGTCATGCCAACGATACGCTCGGTTACCAGGCCGGCGATCACCTGATCCTGCAGGTGGTGGCGCGGCTCAAGGCGCAACTGCGTGGCGATGATCAGCTGGCGCGCCTGGGCAGCGACGAATTCGCCTTGTTGCTCGACGGTCGCCGCGACCCGCAACGCATCGAACACCTGGCTGAACGCATCACCCAGGCCCTGGCCGAACCCTACTGGGTCGACGGCGAGAGCCTGCTTATCGGCTGCAGCCTGGGGTTGGCCCACGCCCGCGCGGGCGATGGCGCCGACCCGCTGCTGTGGCACGCGCACATCGCCATGCAGCAGGCCAAGAGCCAGGCCGGCTGCACCTTTCATATATATGACGAACGCCTCAACAGCGGCGCGCGCAGCCTGGTCGACCAGGAGAGCGAGCTGCGCCGGGCGCTGCGCCGCGACGAGCTGGAGCTGCATTATCAGCCGCGTCTGTGCCTGAGCAGCGGGCGCATCGTCGGCCTGGAGGCCCTGGTGCGCTGGCGGCACAGCGAGCGCGGCCTGCTGGCACCGAGTCATTTCGTGCCGCTGGCCGAAGAAAGCGGGCTGATCGTGCCGCTCGGCTACTGGGTGATCTCCCGCGCCCTGCGCGACATGCAGTGGCTGCGTGGGCGCGGTTTGCCGGCGCTGCACATGGCGGTCAATCTGTCTTTCCGGCAGTTCCAGGACAGCCAGTTGCTGTCGACCCTCAGCCGCCTGATCGAGGAGCGTGGCGTCGATGCCCAATGGCTGGAATTCGAATTGACCGAAACCGCGGTGATGCGTCGCAGCGAACAGGTGCAGACGACCATGCTGGCCCTCGGCAAGCTCGGCGTGCGCTTCTCCCTCGACGATTTCGGCACGGGTTTTTCCTCCTTCGTGCACCTCAACAACCTGCCGATCACCCTGCTGAAAATCGACAGGAGCTTCGTTGCCGGCATGGACGGCCGCGCGGAGAACCGCCAGTTGGTCAAGGCGATGATCAACCTGGCGCACAACCTCAACCTGGAAGTGGTCGCCGAAGGCGTGGAAAACGCCGAGCAGCTGTCGCTGCTGCGCCAGTTCGGCTGCGACCAGGTACAGGGCTTCCTGGTCAGCAAGGCCTTGCCATTGAGAGAGCTGGCGCGCTTTCTGGTGTTCGGCCAGCGCCAGCCGTTGCTCGGACTGCTGCAGCCCTGACGGGGGCTCGGCATGACTTCGCGCGCTGCTAGCCCGGATTTCATCCAGGCTACTGGGCTACAAGTGAAGCCTGTTCTTCAGCGCAGCGAGATGATCTGCCAGCCGCGTTGCTCGGCTTCGGCGCGCAGCTTGGCGTCGGGGTCCACGGCTACCGGGCGGCTGACTTGTTCGAGCAGCGGCAGGTCGTTGATCGAGTCGCTGTAGAAGCAGCTGTCGTCCAGGCTCATGTGGTTTTCCGCGAGCCAACGGTTGAGCCGGGTGACCTTGCCTTCCTTATAACAAGGCACATCGGTGGTACGCCCGGTATAACGGCCATCGGCCATTTCGCATTCGGTGGCCAGCAGGGTGTCGACCCCCAGGCGTGCGGCGATCGGCGCGGTGACGAAGCGGTTGGTCGCGGTGATGATCAGCAGCTTGTCGCCGGCGGCGCGGTGTTCGGCGAGCAACGCTTCGCCCTTGGCCAGGACGATCGGTTCGACGCAGTCGCGCATGAATTCGCGGTGCCATTGCTCGAGCTGGGCCATCTCGGTGCGGCCGAGAATCTCCAGGCTGAAGTTCAGGTAGTCCTGAATGTTCAGGCGACCGGCCAGGTAGTCCTGATAGAAGGCATCGTTGCGCGCCTTGTAGGCGATGCCATCGAGGATGCCGCGTTCGCACAGGTAGTCGCCCCAGGCGTGATCGCTGTCGCCGCCAAGCAGGGTGTTGTCGAGATCGAATAAAGCCAAACGCACGGAACACCTATACGTACTAGAAGTTGAAGGGCGGCAGAATACCGACTTTTATAGGGCATGCCCAATCGCGGCCGTCGGCCTATGGTTGCCTTGCACGGGTCATCGCGTTGCTGCTGTCGCGGCCTTTGTGGAACAATGCCGAAACATGCGTTTACGAGGTTGTGCGCCGTGATCGATCCTGATGGTTTTCGCCCGAATGTCGGCATCATATTGACCAACGACGTTGGTCAGGTGCTTTGGGCGCGTCGGATAAACCAGGACGCCTGGCAGTTCCCCCAGGGTGGGATCAACGACCAGGAGTCGCCGGAGGACGCGCTTTACCGCGAACTGAACGAAGAAGTAGGACTGGAACAGCAGGATGTGAAAATTCTTGCCTGCACCCGTGGCTGGTTGCGCTATCGTCTGCCCCAGCGTTTGGTGCGCACCCATAGTCAACCGTTGTGCATCGGGCAAAAACAGAAATGGTTTCTCTTGCGTCTCACCGGCACCGAAGACCGGGTACGCATGGATCTCACCGGAAAACCGGAGTTCGATGGCTGGCGTTGGGTCAGCTATTGGTATCCATTAGGACAGGTGGTCACATTCAAGCGCGAAGTTTATCGTCGCGCCCTCAAGGAACTCGCTCCGCGCCTGTTAGCGCGGGACTGACACTGATTAGAGTCGAGCCATGCTCAATACGCTGCGCAAGATCGTCCAGGAAGTAAACGCCGCCAAGGACCTCAAGGCTGCATTGGGCATCATTGTGCAGCGGGTACGCGAGGCCATGGGTAGCCAGGTCTGTTCGGTCTACCTGCTCGACCCCGAGACCAACCGCTTCGTCCTGATGGCCACCGAGGGCCTCAACAAAAAAGCCATCGGCAAGGTCAACATGGCGCCCAACGAGGGCCTGGTCGGCCTGGTCGGCACCCGCGAAGAACCGCTCAATCTCGAACACGCCTCCGAGCACCCGCGCTACCGCTACTTCGCCGAGACCGGCGAGGAGCGTTATGCCTCCTTCCTCGGTGCGCCGATCATCCACCACCGCAAGGTGATGGGCGTGCTGGTGATCCAGCAGAAGGAACAACGCAAGTTCGACGAGGGCGAAGAAGCCTTCCTGGTGACCATGAGCGCGCAGCTCGCCGGGGTCATCGCGCATGCCGAGGCCACCGGCTCGATTCGCGGCCTGGGCAAGCTCGGCAAAGGCATTCAGGAAGCCAAGTTCGTCGGTGTGCCGGGCTCGCCCGGTGCCGCCGTGGGTACCGCCGTGGTGGTGTTGCCGCCCGCAGACCTGGACGTGGTGCCGGATAAGACCGTCGACGACATCGCCGCTGAACTGGGGCTGTTCAACAACGCCCTGGAGGGCGTACGCGCCGACATGCGCGCCTTGTCTGCGAAAATGGCCACGCAGCTGCGCCCGGAAGAGCGCGCGCTGTTTGATGTCTACCTGATGATGCTGGAAGACGCCGCCCTGGGTAACGAGGTGGTCAAGATCATCCGTACCGGGCAGTGGGCCCAGGGCGCGTTGCGCACGGTGATCAGCGAGCACGTCAACCGTTTCGAACTGATGGACGACGCCTACCTGCGCGAACGCGCCTCGGACGTCAAGGATCTCGGTCGGCGCTTGCTCGCCTACCTGCAGCAGGAACGTCAGCAGACCCTGGTGTACCCCGACAATTGCATCCTGGTCAGCGAGGAGCTGTCGCCGGCGATGCTCGGCGAGGTGCCGGAAGGCAAGCTGGTCGGCCTGGTCTCGGTGCAGGGCTCGGGCAACTCCCACGTGGCGATTTTCGCCAGGGCCATGGGCATTCCCACGGTGATGGGCGCGGTCGATCTGCCGTATTCGAAGATCGACGGCATCCAGCTGATCGTCGATGGCTACCACGGCGAAGTCTTCACCAACCCCAGCGAAGTGCTGCGCAAGCAGTACGCCGATGTGGTCGAGGAAGAACGGCAGATGGCCCAGGGCCTCGATGCCCTACGCGCGTTGCCCTGCGAAACCCCGGACGGTTACCGCATGCCGCTGTGGGTCAACACCGGCCTGCTCGCCGATGTGAAGCGCGCCCAGGAGCGCGGTGCCGAGGGTGTCGGTCTGTACCGCACCGAAGTGCCTTTCATGATCAAGGAGCGTTTCCCCAGCGAGAAGGAGCAGCTGGCCATCTACCGTGAGCAGTTGGCCGCGTTCCATCCGTTGCCGGTGACCATGCGCAGCCTGGACGTCGGTGGCGACAAAGCCCTGAGCTACTTTCCGATCAAGGAAGAAAATCCCTTCCTCGGTTGGCGCGGCATTCGTGTCACCCTCGACCACCCGGAAATCTTTCTGGTGCAGACCCGCGCCATGCTCAAGGCCAGTGAAGGTCTCGACAATCTGCGCATCCTGCTGCCGATGATTTCCGGCACTCAGGAACTGGAAGAGGCGCTGCACCTGATCCACCGTGCCTGGGGCGAGGTGCGCGACGAGGGCACCGATGTGCCGATGCCTCCGGTCGGGGTGATGATCGAGATTCCCGCGGCGGTCTACCAGACCCGCGAACTGGCGCGCCAGGTCGACTTCCTCTCGGTCGGCTCCAACGATCTGACCCAGTACCTGCTGGCGGTGGACCGCAACAACCCGCGGGTCGCCGACCTCTACGACTTCTTCCACCCGGCCGTGCTGCAAGCGCTGTGCAAGGTGGTCGCCGATGCTCATGCCGAAGGCAAGCCGGTGAGTATCTGCGGCGAAATGGCCGGCGACCCTTCGGCGGCGGTGCTGCTAATGGCCATGGGTTTCGACAGCCTGTCGATGAACGCCACCAACCTGCCCAAGGTGAAATGGCTGCTGCGTCAGATCAGCATGGCGCGCGCCAAGGAGCTGCTGGCGCAGATCATGACCATCGACAGCCCGCAGGTGATCCACAGCACCCTGGCCCTGGCCCTGAGCAATCTCGGCCTGGGCCGGATGATCAACCCGGCGTCCGATATCCAGGCATAGGTCTGCTAGAGCGTCTCTATCCTGACATCGCCCAGGTGCACGCCGTTGGGGCCATAGCTGCGTTCGACCAGTTGCCGTCGTCCATCGGCCTGCACCATCAGCACGCTGCTGGCGCGCGTTCCGTAGCTGCGGGTGGCGATGAAGATACTCGAGAGCAGGCGTTCGGTATTCAGGCCCACGCCGGTATCGGGCAGGCGGGCATCCTCGACTTGCCGGTCGTCATGCAATAGGTCGAGCAGTGACGAGACCTGAGGGTCGACCAGGCATTCGCTCAGCATGCCTTTGGCTTTTTCCAGTTTCGGCCAGGGTGTATCCAGTTCTGCATTGGACAAGCCGTACAGGCCGGCGGGAAGCTGTACCGGCGCGCCCTGATCCGAATTCAGCAGCCATACCTGCTGGCTGTCGCCGAGCAGCAAGTTGAAGCCCGAATAATCGCCGCGGCGTTGCGCCGTATCGCGCAGGAACGCCTCCGGGCCGAGCGGGCCGCTCAGGTACTGCACCGGCAGTTCGCCCCGGGAACGACCGCGCGGCGGTTGGCGCGGGTCGCGAATATTGGTCAGGGCGGCGAAGCGGCCGTGCGGGCCGATGCCCAGCCAGGTTCCGCCTGCCTGCTGATCGCGCCCGGCAAACACGCCCGGTGCTTCCGGCCATTCGGCCAGGGGGATGGTGGGTCGGTCATAGAACTCGTCACGGTTGGCAGCCATCAGCAATGGCTGCGGGTGGCCAGGACGCCAGGCAAGCACAATCAGGCACATGATCCCCCCCCAGGAAGCAATTAGCGCGAGGCCTAAGCTTCTAACGCTACGCCCAGTTGTGCAACTGCCGATTACGGTCTGTTCGGGGTGAAAAACCTCCAGCATCTTCTATGCAGCATTGGCGCGGCCTGGGCCGCATGCGGGGAGAGCCCGAACAAATTCGACGCGGTCTTTTTCGATCGTTTTGCCGGGCCTGGCTTGCCTCGCCGGCCTGTTAGCGCTTCCCCGTATACGCCTGTGCCGATTACCATTGCGCTTTATTGTCGGGGGTGTCGATGGAACTGCTGCTTTATTTGGTGCTGGGCGCGGCTGCCGGGGTTCTGGCCGGCCTGTTCGGCGTGGGCGGCGGGATCATTATCGTACCGGTGCTGGTCTTCAGCTTCGCCGCGCAGGGCGTCGCCCCGGAAGTCCTGACCCACCTGGCGGTCGGCACCTCGCTGGCGACCATCGTCTTCACTTCGATCAACTCGGTGCTGGAGCACCACCGCAAAGGTGCGGTGCGTTGGCCAATCTTCATCTGGATGACCCTCGGCATCCTGATCGGCGCGGCGCTCGGGGCAGTGACCGCCTCGACCATCAAGGGTGAAATGCTGCAGAAGATCATCGGTGTGTTCGCCATCCTCATCGCCCTGCAGATGGCCCTGGATATCCGTCCCAAGGCCAGCGCCGGTGTGCCCGGCAAATGGGGGCTGACGATTGCCGGCACGCTGGTCGGCTGGGCCTCGGCGATTTTCGGCATTGGTGGCGGTTCGCTTAACGTACCCTTTCTGACCTGGCGTAGCGTGCCCATGCAGCAGGCGGTGGCCACTTCCGCGGCCTGCGGTCTGCCGATCGCGGTGGCCGGCGCGCTGACCTTCATGTGGCTGGGCTGGGATAAGCCGCAGCTGCCGGAGTGGAGCCTGGGCTTCGTCTACCTGCCGGCAATGGCCGGGATTGCTGCCACCAGCATGCTGTTCGCCCGTTTCGGTGCACGCCTGGCACACCGTTTATCGCCGCGCCTGCTCAAGCGCCTATTTGCCCTGCTGCTGTTGTGCGTGGGCCTGAATTTTCTGATTTGAGGAATTGAAATGCTGCCTTACCCGCAGATAGATCCGGTGGCTTTGGCCCTCGGCCCGATAAAAATCCACTGGTACGGCCTGATGTACCTGGTCGGTATCGGCGGTGCCTGGTGGCTGGCCTCGCGCCGGGTCAACGCCTTCGACCCGAGCTGGAGCAAGGAGAAACTCTCCGACCTGGTGTTCTGGGTGGCCATGGGGGTGATTCTCGGCGGACGCCTGGGCTACGTGCTGTTCTACGACCTGGCCTCCTATGTCGAGCACCCTAGCCTGATCCTGCAGGTGTGGAAGGGCGGCATGTCGTTCCATGGCGGGCTGATCGGCGTGATGCTGGCGACCTGGTGGTTCGGCCAGCGCAACCACAAGAGCTTCTTCCAGCTGATGGACTTTATCGCGCCCCTGGTGCCGATTGGCCTCGGTGCCGGGCGCATCGGCAACTTCATCAATGCCGAACTCTGGGGCAAGGCCAGCGACGTGCCCTGGGCGATGGTGTTTCCCACCGATCCCGAGCGGCTGGCGCGCCACCCCTCGCAGCTGTATCAGTTCGCCCTCGAGGGCGTGGCGCTGTTCGTGATTCTCTGGTTCTACTCGCGTAAGCCACGGCCGACCATGGCGGTATCGGGCCTGTTCGCCGTGTGCTACGGAATCTTCCGCTTTATCGTCGAGTTCGTCCGCGTACCGGACGCGCAGCTCGGCTACCTGGCGTTCGGCTGGCTGACCATGGGGCAGGTGCTCTGC
This sequence comes from uncultured Pseudomonas sp., assembly GCA_966210435.1. Taxonomy (GTDB): domain Bacteria; phylum Pseudomonadota; class Gammaproteobacteria; order Pseudomonadales; family Pseudomonadaceae; genus Aquipseudomonas. The sequence goes on from CBIHLF010000025.1 coordinate 80,824, forward strand.
GTACCGATGATCCTCGGCGGCCTGGGGCTAATGGCCTATGCCTATAAGCGACAGGCAGCACTGGAGGCCGCGCGATGAAGCAGTACCTCGACCTGATGCGTCTGGTGCACGAGACCGGCACCTTCAAGAGCGACCGTACCGGCACCGGCACCTACAGCGTGTTCGCCCACCAGATGCGCTTCGACCTGGCCGACGGCTTCCCCCTGGTGACCACCAAGAAGTGCCACCTGAAATCGATCATCCACGAACTGCTGTGGTTCCTGCAGGGCGACACCAATATCAAGTACCTGAAGGACAACGGCGTACGTATCTGGGACGAGTGGGCCGACGAGAACGGTGAGCTCGGTCCGGTGTACGGTTACCAGTGGCGCAACTGGCCGGCACCGAATGGTGAGTCGATCGACCAGATCGCCAAGCTGATCGAAATGATCAAGAAAAATCCAGACTCGCGCCGGCTGATCGTCTCCGCCTGGAACCCCGGGCTGGTCGAACAGATGGCCCTGCCGCCGTGCCATGCGTTGTTCCAGTTCTACGTCGCCGACGGCAAGCTCAGCTGCCAGCTGTATCAGCGTTCGGCCGACATCTTCCTCGGCGTGCCCTTCAATATCGCCAGCTATGCGCTGCTGACCCTCATGGTCGCCCAGGTCTGCGATCTGCAACCCGGCGATTTCATCTGGACCGGCGGCGACTGCCACCTCTACGCCAACCATATCGAACAGACCGACCTGCAGCTCACCCGCGAGCCGCTGCCGTTGCCGACCATGAAGCTCAACCCGGCGGTGAAGGACATCTTCTCTTTCAAATTCGAGGATTTCGAGTTGCTGGATTACCAGGCCCACCCGCATATCCCGGCGCCCGTGGCGGTCTGAGATATCTCGCCCAGCTCCCGGGTATCGCTTCGCTCGACCCGGGCTACGGGCTGCGGTTCGTAGCCCGGGTTAGCCGCAGGCGTAACCCGGGAAGGGTCTACCAGGTGCATCCGCATATCAGCGTGCCTATGGAGGTCTGAGGTATTTCGCCCTGCTCCCGGGTATCGCTTCGCTCAACCCGGGCTACGGGATGCGGTTCGTAGCCTGGGTTAGCCGTAGGCGTAACCCGGGAAGGGTCTGCCAGGCCCATCTGCATATCAGCGCGTCTGTAGCGGTCTGAGGTATCTCGTCCAGCTCCCGGGTATCGCTTCGCTCAACCCGGGCTACGGGATGCGGTTCGTAGCCTGG
>CBIHLF010000026.1:0-81658 GCA_966210435.1 uncultured Pseudomonas sp.
GCCCTGGCCAGCGCCGCCACCGCCACCGCCACCGCCAATGGATTCTTCGCCGCGCTCGTTGCCGTCCCCAAGCAGTTGCTGCAACAAGGGGTTGCCCTTCAACAGCTCGGCAACGAAGGCCATGGCCATCTGCTCGGCGAACTCCTCAAAGGACCGACCGCCCAGCGCGTCGCCGCTGTTGGTGCGCGAATTGTTTTTATAGTCCGAAGATGAATCCGATTGCGGTAAAAGCGCATCGGGACGGATATTGATATTGAATCTGAGTTCCATCGATGGCCCCTCCAGGGTAGTGCTCAATCAAGCCGCACGCCCTTCCCAAACGCATCGAGAGGCATCCAGCGATTCTGTTAACGGGCATACCCGTTACAAGGTGTCCCTTATCGCCTGCGCCTGAGCGATAAAGCCCATCGCCAGGTCGCAGAAACGCTCCTCATCCAGCTCGGCGATATCGCGCTGGGTACACAGGCACAGCGCACCGCGGCTCAACGCGAACCAGCAACCGCGCATCGAACTCATATTGAAATTGCTCGCCAACAGCCGCTGGTAACCGTCGACTTCGTGCGCCACCTGGCCGAGCCGGCAATAAAACATGATGGAACGCCCCGGCTGGGGGATTTCGATCACCGCAAGCTGCTGATCGCGATCGTTATAGAGCGCGCATACGCCGCGCTGCAGCGTGAGCGGCGTGCCGAGACGCTCGCCCAAGCGGGTCAGGAAACAATCAACGATCCGTTGCACATCCATCGTTCGAACTCTCTTGCAGCCTCGGAAACAAAGGCGGAAATCGGTATTCCTGGGCGTGTTCTCACACCACGAAGGGATTCAACGAGTGAGTGGAAGGCAGCGCTACAAAGTTCCAGAGGAATAAGGCGATGTTCCAAAGGGTTTCTGCAATGGCTAGCGGGCCAAAGCACAGCGTCTGTAGGAGCCAGCTTGCTGGCGATCCCGGCAGCTCATAAGCATCGCCAGCAAGGCCCCTCTAAGGTGGCATGGTCAACCCATCATGCAGAGAGACGCGGCCGGCGTTACCCCGAGCGGATTTCGCGCGATTGGTCGGGAGAAACAAGCGCGGCTCCTGGCGCAAACCAGGAGCCAGCGGAAGAAGGGAACAATGCTGAAGGGGCGGCGCCCCTTCAGCGGACACTCAATGCGGCAAACCCGCCAGATCCAGCAGCCGGTTGACGATGCTTTGCAGCGAGGCGATGTCGCGGCATTCCTCCCGGACGGCGTGCCAGACGATAAAGGTCTCCCCGCTATCCAGGCAGAGGTAACAACCCTCATAGCTCAGTGCGTCCTGAAAACGCTTGCCCAGAGCGCGGTCGTACAGGCCGGGGGGCTGGAACTGGCGTTTGATGTTCAACGCCACTCCCGAACCGACGCTTTCCTGGCTGAAGGTAAAGTCGATGCCCGGCGCCCAGCTCCAGCGGCTGGCCTGACCGGCCAGAATAGAGGCGAGAAAGTTGCCGCGCTCCGAGCGGGCTTCGATCTGCTCAATCATGCACCGGCACTACCGTGTAGTCGTCGACGTTGCTGCGCAGCTCCGGCGTCCACCAGACAACCAGCTGTTGCGCATTCGAAGATGGCCGCTCGCAGCCTCTGGCGCCGCATGGCCCGGTCGAACATGCGCTCACCAGCAGGCAACCGCAGAGCATCAAGATGATCTTTCTCATTACCGTAACCCCTCCCATTTCAAGCCCTCCCACCTCAAGGAACCAGCAACGATGCCCTGGCCGGCGCTAGCTCCACGTGCTTGCGCAAAGCGACGAATAGCTCGCTGGCTTCGCCAGGCTCCAGTTGACTGCGCGGCCACAGCGTGACGGCCAATGTGCCGCTCCCACCGCAGGCGGCCTCGTCGAACTGCAGCGCTTTGTCGCTGACGTTGCGCACCACACCAACACCGACATCGAATTGCGCATCGTTGAACCACTGCCGGCGCGTCGCATCGAATTCGATCCCGGCTTGCATGCGGCACAGGCTCTCCAGGACCACGCCGGATGCTCCGGGCTGCAGATCGGCCGGCAGTCTGCCGCGCACCAGATCGAGCAGGACGTTCTCCAGCTTGGCGCGCAAGTTGCCGTGGGTATGTCGGCGCTGTACCCGGACCAGCGCCTCGTCGAGCCGTTGCCGGTCGTCCGTCGCTACATAGCGCGCCGGGTCGGTCTGGTCGCCGATCAGCTTCGGCGTCAGGATGAACAGCCGTTCCCGGCGCGCAGTCGCCCGACGGGTGGAAGTGAACAACTGGCCGATCCAGGGAATGTCGCCGAGCAACGGGATACGCCGCTCGCGATCGCCGCTTTCATCGACATGGAAGCCGCCGATGACCAACGAGCGCTGTTCGTCGATAACCGCCTGGGTGCCGACGGTGCCGCGCTTGACCCCGGATGCCGCACCTTCCCGGTTCTGCTCCACCTGACCGTCTTCGATGTCGACGATCAGCTGAATGCTGTTGTGGCCGCCCTGGTCGATCGCCCTGGGCACTACCCTGAGGCTGGTGCCGGCGGTAACCGGCTGGATATCGGCGACCCGTTCGCCGACCGCGGTGAGGTAGGCCGTGCGGCTGAAGTCGATCACCGCCGGCTGGTTCTCCAGCGTCAGCACCGAGGGATTGGAGACGATCGAAGCGACGCCTTCCGCCTGCAACGCCTGTAACTCGGCGAAAAATCGCTTGAAGTCGCCAATGAACAACGTCGAGCTACCGCCGCCGGGAAGCGAGGTGCCGCCAAAGACATTGCCGATCCGCGCCTGCCAACTGGAGCCGAGGCGAGAGATTTGCTCGCGGTCGATGTCGATGATCAATGCATCGATTTCCACCAGATTCTGCGGCACGTCGAGACGGTCGATCACCTGCTGGTACATATCCTTGCGCTTGATATCGTCCCAAACCAGGATGGCGTTGTTGCGCACATCGGCGACCACCCGCCCCTTGCTCGCGCGGCCGGAACCGACCTTCAGCGCGCCGAGCGGCGGCGTCTCCTTCAGGGCCAGGCCCATGGCGGATTCGCCGGCCCGTTCGGCCATGCTCATAGCCGATTGCAGGCCCTCGTTTATCCCGCTGAACGAGGACGAGGCCGCGGTGCCACCGGTACTTCCCTCGGTCCCCAGCAACCCTGACAGCAGCCGCGCCACCCCGGGAATCTCCAGGCTCTGGTCGCGGTATTGGATCTGCCGGTCGGCCACCGCGGCATAGCGCAACGGGAAGACCATGACCTGCTGACGCTCCTCGTCCTTGATCCGCTCACGGCTGAAGCGGCGAATCTGCTGAACGTAACGCGATGGCCCGGTGACCAGCACGACCCCTTCGTCCGGCAGCTCACCCCAACCGAAGCGGTCGTCGAGCAAGCCGATATCGGTCAGCGCCTGCTTGAGGTCGGGCGCGGCTTCCGGGGACACCTCGAGGCGTTCGGAAACCAACTCCTCGGCCGGGCTGATATAGAGCGTGCCGTTATAGACGTACCACTGGAAACCGTGTTCCAGGGCCAGACGATCGAGAAACGCCTCGGCGCTGTCGGCGCGGATCTTGGCGTTCACTTCGCCACTGACCCCGCCAAGCCGGAGCTTGATCCCATGGCTCTGGGCGAAATCCTCGAGCACCGTTTCCAGGGGCGCGCTCTCCGCCTCGTAGGCATAGGCGCCCTTGCGCCAGTCCGACGGCACCGCGGCGACGGCCGACATCGCTAGCCCGAACAGCAAGGGCAATGCAACAAACAGGTTACGCATAAGCACCCCCTTGGCGGAAAGGCCGCACAGGCAATGGTTGAGCGAAGGCCATTCTTTTCGGCGCCTCGCGCTTGAGCAGTTCGTTCCAGCCATCGCGCTGGTTGACCAGGGAATCCAGATTCGCCTCCAAGAGCGCCTCCAGGCTCGCGTAGCCGTCCCCGCCGGCCCGCAGCAATAGCCAGAAACGGCCGTCCGCCGGGTTCATCGACAAGGCGGCGGAACGTTCGCCGAAGAGGCCCAGGCTGGGCGCGGACAGGCGCAGGGCCCTCTCCAGTAGTCCCGGCTGGCCGCGCCAGCCGACACTCAGCGCGGCCTTGCACAGCACACCGCCCGCAGCCCGCTGCAGCACCACCTCGCCGCCGTCGATGACCAAGGACAGTTCCGGCTCGCCGCTGTCGAGCCAGCCTTGCAGCAACGAGCCCGCCTCAGTGGATTTCATTGAGAATCGCCTTGGACAGGCTGTGTTGCATCGCACCAATGCGGCTCGAGGCCCAGTTGGCCCGCGAGTGCTGCATCATCGCTTCGGTGAAAGCGCTGATATCCTCCAGCGAGGCGCCTTCCGCCGCCCTGACGGCGGCCTGATCGAGCTGGTTCTGCGAGCGCTGGAAAACGGAATCGAGACGGCGTTGGACTCTATCGAAAGACATGCTGATAACCTCCTACGGGTGGATATGCAGTGAGTGGTCGAAACCGTGAAAGCGTTCCAGGCGAGGCGTCAAAAATCGCCAGGCAGCAACTCGGCCACGGCCGCGCCCCAGCTCAGGACAAAATCGCCGTGCGCTGCCGCCAGGCGCAGGCTGCCGGTATCCAGGGTTTCGTCTTCGCGGATCCGCCAGGTACAGGAACGACGCACTTCGAGCCAGTTTTCGACCGCCGGGCGAAGCTGCGGATGACAGCACAACTCCCCGCCCTCGCCGCTCGCCTGGGCTATACGCAACTGGCGTAGCAAGGCATGGACTCGCGCCTCTTCCGGCACCTCGTCCAGCAGGCAGGTCAGGGCTTGAGCGACCAACCGGGAAGCCAGCTCCAGCGTCCGCTCGCCGACCTGCCGTTGCTGCTCGCTCCAGCCGTCGAGAAAGGCTTCCGCCTGCTGCCAGAACTCCGCCGATGCGGCTTCGCGGGCTTCCCGGGCCAGATCGTCGGCCTGCCGTTGCGCCTGCTCTAGAAGCGCTGCGGCCTGCCGTTCGGCGGCGTCAATAATGCTTTGCGCCGTGACGCACTGCTCGATCGTCTCGCGCCGCAACAGGCGCTCTGCGCCTGCAGGCAGTGAGCCGCTCAGCTTTAAACTGCGCCGTGTCAGCATGCCTGCTCTCCCGTTTGCCAAAGCTGCTGGTTCTTCCAGATGACCGCCTCCCAAAGCGCGGCGAGCTTGGCCGCGGGTAGCCTCGCTGACGCAACCGACTCCGCCTGCTCGACCATGGGCTTGGGGAACAGCAGGCGAGCACGCTGCCAACAGCCTTCATCCAGCCGACAGCGCAACAAGCGCAACCCATCGACAGCGGGATCGCCCTTGGCCCACTCGGACGGCAACCATTGCCCCGGCACCAAAGCCTTCGCCACTCGTCGACACCATAGGCGCTCGGCTTCGGACAAATCGACGGCGCGGTCTTTTCCGCAGATTTCCGCGATCAACGACAGCGCGCGCGACCGGGCGTCGGCGCTCCATTCGCTCAACCGCAGCACCACCGGGTCGGGCTTGGCGGGCAGTCCCGGCGACAAGCCGAGCCGCCGGGCGAAGGCCACGTGATGCAGCTGGCTCGCCGTCTCGACCAGCGCCCTTTCCGGAGGCGAGAAATATTCCTCGACCCGCCAACTCCGATCCGCGCCCAGCCAGCCACTCGCCCACCATTGCACCCACTGCAAGCATTGCGCATGAGGAAGCATGTTCTACCCTCAAGCCGGCTTAGCGGACGATCTGGCCGAGTTGATCCGGGCCAAAATCGCATTGCGCCACGCCGGCTTGACCGCCAACAGGACCAGCAGAACCAGCACGCCCCCCAGCAAACCGACCATCAGTACCAGCTGCAGCAGCTCGATGCGCTCCTGCGGCACCTTATAGGGGCCGATGCGCACCATTCTTGGCACTTCACGGTAGGTTTCGGCCGGAACGAAGACGATCGCCAACTTCTGCTCCTCCTTACCGGACAACCCGGGGATGCTGCTGGCCACCAGTTTGCGGATGCGCGACTGCACGCTGTCCGGATCGAGGTCGGTTCGATACTTGACGAACACGGCGGCCGAGGCGGGCTGCACCGGCTCTCCGGGAGCGATGCGCTCGGGCAGAACGACATGCACGCGAGCGACCACCACGCCGTCGATCTGCGACAGCGTCGCTTCCAACTCCTGAGAAAGCGCGTAGATGTAGCGCGCCCGCTCCTCCAGAGGCGTCGAGATGACGCCGTCCTTCTGGAAAATATCCCCCAGGCTATTTCTCGAACGCCTCGGCAAGCCAGCCGCCGCCAGGATATGCACGGCGCGCTTGATGTTATCCGTGTCGACCAGCACCGACACACTATCCTTGCCAATGAGTTTTTCCGCGGCGACATTCTTGTCGGCCAGCTCGGCGATCACTTCATTGGCATCCTGCTCGGAAAGATGGCTATGCAGCTCGATACGATCGCCGCAGGCGGACAACATCGCGAATAGCAGAAGGCCAATCAGCTTAAGGCAATTCGGGCGCATGGGCAGACGCATGGACATAGGTACACCGCTACTGAAGGTTGGTGAGCTTTTCCAAACCCTGGGCCGCCTTGCCGACCAGCTTGGCGGACAACAGGCTTTCCAGATAGAACTCGGACAAGGACTTGCTCGCCTTACGGATGTTCATCGGGTCCGCGGAAGCCGAGGCCTTCTTCAGACCCCGCGCGACCTTGTCGGAGCTGCCTTGTAAACTCTGGAACAGATCGCCCAGGGGGCGCACCGCACCGCCGAGCGCCATTGGCGCCTGCCCTGCACCTTCCTGCATGGCGGCGCTGAACCAGGAAACGTCCGACCCGGCCGGATCGGATAATTTTTCCGCCAAGGTCTCTGTGCCGAGCCCCCGCCCGGACGTGACGCCGGTTGTGCTTTCGATCTTCATCGGTCACCTCGTTATTGGTAAAAAACCACCGTGAACGCGCTTATGCCGTTCATTCAGAACTGGATATCGCGCGTCCCTTCGATGACCTTGCTCTGGAACTTGATCTGCTGGTCCTGAATGATCGAACCCGCCGCATTTTTCTCGCTCGCGCGCAACATCAACCTGAAGGCTTCGGCGGAGGTTTGCATACTCTTCTTCGTATGGCTGAGTTGTAATTCGGATTCTTTGTTAATCACATCCAACACATCGAAAGCCGATCTGCTAATGCTCATATAAACCTCCGAGAAATTTGAATGACGGGCGATATCCGATTATTGAGTGGAAAAGAATTCCGCCAAGTTCCCATATTGGGCATGAGTGATAGATACCCAAAAATTGATTCGTCGAATATCAGAACAAATAAATCCGGAAACACCTCGCCCAACCAGCAAGTCGAAAGCAAAGAAAAACACAGCACCGGATAATGGAAATATAAAAAAAGGATCTTCTCTATTCGCCCAGCAACCGGAAAACAAGAAGAAAACAGCAAGCGATAGTGATGCAGCGCATCGCTACGGGAGGAATTGCGGCCCGCTCATCGAGCAGGGCCGCATCATCAATCAGTACTGCACGCCCTTGGCGCCGTTGATCTGGGCGTTTTGTGCGGTCTTGGCGTTCTCCGTTGCGACGGAAGCCATCGCGTTCTTGTTCTGAGCGTCTTGCGACTCGCGAGTGAATTTCCCCATGTCCTTGAGGTTTTGACCTTGGTTCTCGGCAGTCTGGTTGCCTTCTTGAACGAAAGTGTTGTTCAGACCGCTAGCAATCGGGTTAAAAGCCATGATTCATCTCCGCTGTTTTAGGAATTCAAACATCATGTTTGATGTTCGATAAATGAGTGGCGACTAGCGAAAAACAGTTCCCTCTCCATCCTGAATATTTAGCATTTTCATACGGTGATACAGCGTTCGCTTGGGAATACCCAGCTCGCCGACCATGGCGTCGATGCACTTGTCGTGACGGTTCAGGCAATCCTGGATCAGGATTCTCTCGATATGCCGCAACTGGTCCTTGAGCAGCGGGCGCCCGCCGCTGCCCTCTTGCCCGTCCAGCGGCGGCATGCCGAGTACAAAGCGCTCCGCCGCCGCGCGCAGTTCGCGGATATTGCCCGGCCAGGCATAGCTCAACAGCTCTCCCATGCAGGCACCGTCGCCTTCAGGGACGTTCATCTTCATCCGCCGGGCCGCGTCGCGAGTGAACTGTCGGAACAGCGGGGCGATCAGCTGAGGGCGAGACCGTAGGGACGGTAACTGCATCTTCACCACGTTCAAGCGGAAGAACAGATCGCGGCGAAACTTCCCTTCTTCCACCAGTTTCTCCAAGGGGGTCTGGGTGGCGGCAATGATGCGCAGATCCAATGGCAGGAATTCGGTCGACCCCAGGCGCTCGACCCCTCGCCCTTCGATTACCCGCAGGAGCTTGGCCTGCAGCGACAGCGGCATGCTGTCCACTTCGTCGAGATAAAGCGTCCCTTTATCGGCCGCCTCGATATAGCCGGCCCGCGCCTTGGTCGCACTGGTGTAGGCTCCGGGCATGACGCCGAACAGCTCGCTTTCGGCCAGCGAATCGGGTACCGCCGCGCAGTTGACCGCGACCAGACGCCCCTTGCAGCCCGAAAGTTCGTGTATACGCCGGGCCAGGGTGTCCTTGCCGGTACCGGTTTCGCCGACCAGCACCATGTCGATTCGCAACGGAGCAGCGGTCCTGATAAATGGCTCCAATGACCCGAATAAATCCAAACCACATTGATAGCTATGGGGTGTTTGGCTATTCGAGCACATCCGCTCATGTTTCAGCGATCTAGAGGCAGTTGTCGCCCCTTTCGTCCATTCACTCATACGCACTCCTGCTGCTCGCAAATCACAGCACGCTGTAGTTAATCTGAAACAGTTAGTAACGTTCGAGACATAACCACTACCCTGCTGTAAGCCAGGAGGCCCAGTCAACAGAGCTATTCCAGCAATTGGGGTGCGTCACGACAGCGCCTATTTCTGTGATGCGAGTCATATATGTTAATTGGCTCCATATGTGACCAGCTCGACACCTATGCAACAAAATGCCAGCAGTTCACAACAAAGAAAGATTCTCCTTTACGAAGTCCACGCCCCTACCCCGCCCAAAACCGCCGCCATATCTTTCCATTTTTGAGCAGCATACGTCCGTATGCCGTCAGTAAATCCCTACGAATTGACGCCTAATACCAAGCGCTCACCATCCATATCAAAATTACTGGAACAAAGTCTGCGATTCCGCCACTTATCAGGGCATGAGTTAAATAGCGGAGGCCATGTGAACAGACTGATCGAATCCTTGTGCTCAAGGCTTAGTTGTGAAGTTCCGAAACCAACCGATAACGAATGGACGTTTGAAGTTGACGGCCGATCGGTATTCGTCGTGTCGATCAAGGAGGAACAGCGCTGTTATATCTACAGTGGCGCAACTATCGGCTACTTGGACACAGCAGGCTATATCCGCCTGGGTCGCTATAGTTTTTCCTGGGCGGTGGGAAGCGAGTTGAATATCGGCTTACATCCTACGACTGAAGGATTGGCACTGGTGGGTTGCGGACTGACAGATAGCGGCCACTTGGGCCGCGATGTCGATGCCTTGCATTTTACGATGCGACGCGTGGCAATGGCTGCAGCGACTCTCGAAAGAACTTGATCAGGGCGTACTTTGCGCATTGATCCAAGCCAGCGGGGATTGCTGTAAAAACCGACGGTCGAGCATGCCCGACCTTTGGCAATCGGAGAAATAACATGTTTAAAACGGGTATGAATCTGCTACCTGCGCTTGCTGCTGTCACCAGCAGCCCCGCCTCCACCGCAATAACAAATGCAAGCTCTGCCGCAAGTTCTGCATTGCAGCGCTATGCACAACCAACGCGGCCCTATAACAGCACCGCGACTCCAACCGTACTTTCATCTTCAGGCCAAGTGACCAAAGCCGGGCATATTCAACTTGAATTCACCAAGAAGGAACAAGATGAGTATGGCCTCCCGCCAGCAATGGGGCTTAACCCAGAGAAAGAAGGTTATAAAACGCTGGAAAAATTCAAGGGGAAATTTCCCGACAATCAGGAATTTTCGATTCGTGCGCACCAGAACGTCGCCCAGCCATTGGGAGCGGACCAGCCTCTACCGCCTCACGCCGATAGGATAGATCACGGGCATCTTTCTCCAGAGGGAGCGAAAATTCTTCACAACGCCATGGCCGAGCAAATGAAAAACCCTGCGCAGTATGTGACCGCCGGCCCGACCCACAACAACTGCGTAGACGAGCACGCGAAACTGCTTGGCCAACTGCAGCCGGAGCTGAATATCGAGCTTCCAGCCAACGCACGCCCCCAAGATCTAATGAACCTGATCCGGCAGGCGAGCTTGGTCCAACAGGGGAAAAAAGACCAATAGGTACCGGCAAAAGCTACGCACAAAAAAAGCCCGGTGACTCTGATCGAACAGAGCCACCGGGCTTTTTTTGTACCTGCAGCAACGCGTCGCAGTAGCAACCGCCACCAGCACGGCGTTCTGTTTTTTCATCTTGGCGGTAATCTCGTCCCGCTAAAAAGCCTCCTGCTCCTGCGTTAGCGGCTTGAACTGCATGCGACAGACCTATGGCACCTCGCACCCAGGGCCACTAGTACCGCCCATAACCTTGCCCGATGAGCTGCGGACACACTCAACCACCAAGTAGGGAATGCCTTACAAAACCAGGTAGCCCCCCTACGACAAAACCAGTCAACACCGATGGCCCTTGGCATCGATAAACGCCAGGGTAAAGCCGTATTCGTGGAAAGCATTCGTGACGAAGGCTGTTGGCAGCCAAAACAGTGTCAGCACAGCGCGGATTCAGAACCAAGGCCCCCACACAACGTGGAACACATGAATCATGACGAGCGTTGGGACGCATGGGATGGCTTTCGTCCATCGCTAACAGCATTCCTGACCAAACAAGAATAGAAATATTCTCTCTATAAGGATTCGGGCATATGCCGCTATCGACCCTCCCTCCGAAAGTAAAATATCTGGAAAAACTTCTAGCGCATTGCCATCGTCGACGTTATTCGGCAAAAAGCACGGTTGTCTGCCTGGGTGATAATTGCGAAACCTTGTATCTCGTGCTTAAAGGCTCCATGAGCGTCTTGATAGACGACAACACGGGAAAAGAGCTGATCATCACTTATCTACAGCCCGGAGAATTCTTTGGAGAGCTTGGCTTGTTCGCCAAGGAAGGGACGAAGCAGCAGCGCAGCGCCTGGGTGATCGCAAAAACAGAATGTGAAGTCGCGGAAATCAGCTACGACAAGTTCCGGGAATTTACTAAACATTACCCGGAGATTCTCTATGTGGTCATTCGGCAAATGATCGAGCGTATTCGTCATACGACACGGAAAGCTGTTCAGTTGACCACTCTGGACATTACCGGCAGGGTCGCAAACATATTACTGGAGCTCTGCAAGCAACCCGGTGCAATTAATCATCCGGATGGAATCCAGATAAAAGTCACCCGCCAGGAAATTGCACGCCTCATCAGTTGTTCTCGCGAAATGGTCGGACGCGTCCTACAAAAACTGGAATCACAAGGCGTATTGCAGATCAAAGGCAAATCCATCGTGGTATTCAGTCCCTCACACGAGCACAGCCATACACAAAAGGCACAGTTCATCGCTTATTCGCAAACCGACCTATTCAGCAAGAAAATTGCGCACAGACCTGCCGGTAATTTGTTTCGCTCCAACCTGGAAACAATCCGCTCGCTACAGAGTCCATCCTGATCCAACTCTCTGGATATGGCATAGAGAATATTTCTAAGCCATATCCAGAACAGTAAATGCGGATAACGGCGCCTCTTTCAGCGGACTATGAGCTCAGCCCAATAGGTAAATGGCTGTTGGCTGAGGATTATTGGCGATATAGCTGGCCGCTTTCGCCCGAATCTGATTGATGCGCTCGGTGTCTTCGAAATCCAGACTGAACTTCTGAGCTCTTTCTATACTGCGCTGGGCCAAAGCCTGGCGCCGACGGTCGGATAATTTCTTAGCCATTTTGCCACCTCAACTAATTCGATTGATGGAACCACCATATCGGTCGTTCGCCGCCGCAAGAGCCGGTAAAGACCGCACAAAGAACGCCATTAAGCGCCCTTTGCATTTAAGTGGAGCGACTTCGTCTTTCGTTCCATTGTGCCGTTGTATTCGCCTGCGCGTTCGCCCCGAAACAGGCTACGGGTGCCTCGACAACTCTCGGATATAAAGCCGTAACAGCCCGGTCAACGCCCCCCATACGCACCCAGCTCAACCCCTGGTGAACGGGCATGGGGAACCCTTCGCCCCCCTCTTCCACTCAGCATTCGTGAAAAAGCGAGCGTCCTCCTGAGGCGCTGCTCACGGGCGTTCACAACAAGGCATCTGGAGCGATTACAGGCTTCAGGGCATACGCCCCCAAAACATCGACGCTGAGGCCAAGCATGATCGATCGCATTTCAACTTCCAGTCACGCCTACCATGCATTCGATGCCTATCCGCCACAGGATCCGGCAGCCGGTACAGCGGGCCAACCACCCGCAAGAACATCCGGCACTCAGAATGCCCCCCTGAAATCCATCGAGTTCGGGCATAACCCGAGCTCTACGCCCTCTCAAGCACCTGCCCAACCGAGCACCCCGCCGTCCGCTCACTCGCTGCTGGACCGCTTCCTGCTTTCGCTCAAGGCGGATACGCCGCCAGCGGCCTCGGTGCATGACTCGCCCAGCCAAGAGAAAGCGCAAGATTACGGCTTTCTCGACGATTCCAAGCACAGCTCGTCCAAGGCGTTGAAAAAATGGGAGGCGCTGCTCGGCGATTTGCCGCCCGCCGAACGGGAAGCGGCGGCCAAGGAACTGAACCGCCCCATCGCGGCGGCCAGAATCGCAGCGCAAGGCGGACCGGATGCAGAGAAGGCCTGGGCCTTCATCCGCGATAACCCGGCGTTGATGACCGCCGTGGATGTTGGCAAGGATGGCGGCAAGGCGGATGGCAAGATCACCGAACGCGACCTGAAAGCCTTCGCCAACCATATGGAGGACAAGCTCGGTCAGGCCGAAAAAACCCTGCACAAATATGAGAAAGAACACCCGGACGCGGACCTGTCGTCGAAGCAATTGGTGCGTTCCGCCGCGTTGCTCCTGGCCAACGAACCGCTGACCCAGGCGGCCGATCCGGCCAGTGCCCAGGGAGCCGAGAAGCAACGCAAGGTGAACGGCTGCGCCAGTGCCGCCGGCCTCGCCTCCTTGCAGGGCAACGACGGCCTGGCGGATGTTCTACAGAACGCCGCGACCACCTGGTCCAAGCCCGGCATGTTCGACCTGCTCGACCGGGGCGGCGCCAATGGCAAGCAATTGGCGAAGAAAGGACCGGACGGACAATCGAGCGGCAAAGACATCGCCAAGTGGATCGAGGACAAGGCACCGAGCACCAGTGAAGACTTCTCCAGAACACTGAGCGACGCGGCCAGCATCGGTGCAGTTGCCAACGTGGATATCAGCCAGTTGAACGGCGACGTTTTCAGCCAACCGAACGCCTACAGCGGCAAGCAGAAAGCCGCCGTGCTGATCAAACTGCAGCAGACTCGCGAGCAGGTCGAGGCCGGCGGCGATATCCGCGATACGCGCCGGACCGAGGAAGAGCTGGCGGAGAAGATCGGCCAGTTGCAGGGCGATCCCGACGTGCAGGCGTTCCTGTCGAGCAGTCTCGACGAGCAGGCCGCCAGCATCGTCAACGGCGATCCGCGGTTGGCCAAGGTGGTCGAGAATGACGCTCGCCAAGCGCCCACAGGTTTGCATCCTGGGGGCGAACCATCCCCAGAGAGAGTCGGCCCGACCGATGAAACCAAGGAAGCGCTGAGCGTGACCGCCGATACGGTGCACCGGGTCGTGAGCTTCGCTTCCAATAGTTTCGAACGCGAGGGCAGCAAAGCCGCTGTTGGTTTAGGCGGACGCATCGCCGCCGCCGTCGGTGGCCGAGTAGCGGGAGCGATCGCCGGCGAAGCGGCGGGCGCCGCGGCGGCTTCGGCGATCGGCGCCGCAGCCGGCCCGGTGGGCTGGGCGGTCAGCGGGCTGATGAGTATCGGCATGGGCATCAGCGAAATCGTCCACGCAGTGAAGGCACGCAAGGAGCGCAAGGCATTCAGCCGTACGGTGAACCCGACCCTGGAACAGTTCGAGATAGCGAAACCAAAATGACGGCTGGCCCGCGCAAAGAAGGATGCCTGGGCCTCACCCCAGGCAAGCGCATTCCCGGACTTCATCCAGGCTACAAAATTCTAAGGGTAGCCCGGATGCAATCCGGGAGCGGTTTGGCAGGCGCCGGATTTCCCCGGATTTCATCCGGGCTACAAAACTGAAAACATCGCGGCTGAAGCCCCTCCCACGGAAAGCGACAGTCCCTTAGGACGGGTTAGCCACCAACCTGGCACTCGGGCAATCGTCCATTTACCCGCCCGGGATACAGCCGAAAAAAAGCCCGGAATACTCCGGGCCGCATCGTTACGCAGGTCGGCTCACGCACGCCCTTCCGCATGTGACGTGTGGTGTTCGTGCTCCTCGGTGATTTCCGACTGTTGATGAAGGTGCCCCATCTCCATGTCGTTCAGCAACTCATGGTCATCCTGCTCAGCTACGGTGTCGAAATAGCGTGAGGACTCCGACAGCCCGGGAACCCGGTTCGACTGTCCCAAATGACCGGAAGCTCCTGTCGCTGTCGATGCTACCGGTGGTGGTGTCGATTCTGTAGGCGGCGGTGCTGCTGGCTTCGGTAGGCTGGCAAAGGTCGCCCGGGCGTTAAACCAGGTATGCAACATGATCGAGGTTTGCGCCGCGCCCATCATCGCCCCCGTCGCCAACTGGGCAGCGCTGCTCGCGGAGTTCTGCACCAGTTCCATGCCGCCAGCCAGCAAGCCCCCCGACGCGCCTGCGGCCACCCCACCCTTCATGCGGGTCGTCGCCTCGTTCATGTCGAAGTTTTTATGCTTGAGTTCCTTGTACTTGATCTCACTGTTGAAGCCATCTTCGCCGACCAGGTGCTGGCGGTCATTGATGATGGTCTGGGCAATGGCCCCACCGATCATCGACGACCCCGTGTCCACCGCCACACCCGCAAAGGCTTTGGCCCAGTCTTTACCATCGCCGACCGCGGCTTCGATACCGGCCTTGGCCAGGCTCTTTGCCCCCCCTAGCGTACTGAAAGTACCGATAAAGGCGTTCTGCGTGAACTTAGCGGCACCCGCGCCGGGGTCCGGCTGGTACTGAAAGCCATGGCCCATTTTTACCCGCGCGTTGTTACAGGCGACTTCGGCCGAGTAGTGGGTGATGCCCAGCGTGGCGCCGCCAATCAGGTTACCGGCTACGGCGCCAACGGCAGCGCCTGCCGGCCCGCCGACCGCCGCCCCGACAGTGGTGCCGATGGCCACCGGCAGCTTGTTGGCGAAACCCCAGGCCGCGCCGCTGACGACCGCCTGCTGACCCGCGGCGCCCACCCAGGCCGCGGCCTTTTCGCTACGGCTTTGCGGGCCGCTCGGTGCAGGGGCGGGTGGTGCCTCAGGTATATCGATGGCGATATGAGGAGTTGAATTATTCACATGCATGGGTCGTTACCTATGTTTTATCGGCTTGCAAGACTCATCGCTGATCACAAAGAGACATCGCTGGCCAAACAGGCCACTAAAGGCCTATCCCGGACGCTTTCAGAGAGGCTCCCATCCGCAGCCGGCTGTTCTGGCTGGCATCCTGCAGGGACTTCTCCATGCTTTTGTATTGCTTCAGCGTTTCGCAGATATTCTTGGCCAACGCATAACCATCGAGTCCACTGCTGAAGTCGAAGGTGTAGGCCAATGCGCCGTGATCGGTTCCCGGAATGATCGCGTAGGTGCCGAAAGTTCTCGGTAGCAGCAAATTCTGTTCGAGCAACTTGCGATAGGCCTCGGCCTGGCGTGCCGCCGGGATACTGCCCAGATCGAAGAAAATGGTAATCCGCCCCTGATCCCACACCTTGTAGTTGAGCAGGCCGATGTCGACACCGCCGACGATCAGGTGCCCGGACTCCTGCAGAGCCGTGGCATCGACGCCGAACGCATCCGCCAACTCCTCAATCAACTGGGCATAACGCTGTTCATGAGCAGCTTGCAAAATTTCATCTTCTTTGGTCATTTACTGATCTCCATTTATGTTTCGAGAAACGAAACATTTCTCGGACCTGAGTGGCGACAGCGACTCCAGGGTTCCGCAAAAGCCTGTCGCACTTGACTTAACACCGTCCTAGCGCAGTCAACTCCGACAGGCTTCCGGGTCGGCCTTCAATGGCCGCTCATTGGTTGAAAACTGTGTTCTTGAGCTGCTCCCGGGTGCGGGAAAGGCGCGAGCGCACGGTGCCCACTGGGATGCCCAGGGCCAGCGCGGCGTCCTGATAGCTCAGGTCGGTTTCGACGATCAGATCCAGCAGTGTGCGTACGTCGGCCGGCAAGGCCTCGATGGCATCGGCGGTGCGTGCCAAAACACTCTGTTGCTCCACGAGCGCGCTCGGGTCGCCTTCGTATTCCAGTAACCCGATCACCTCGTCCAGATCACCGCATTGCGGCTGACCGTAAAGCGTCTTGAAGTGATTGCGCACCAGGTTCACGGCGATGCCGAACAGCCAGGTTTCCGGCTTCGATGTACCGGAAAACTTGTGCTGATTGCGCAAAGCTTCCAGATAAGTCATTTGCATAAGATCGTCGGCATCGTCCTGATTCATCACGCGCTTGCGAATGAATCTGCGAAGTTTCTGCTCACACTCTTTGGCCAACTCACCCCAATTAACTTGAACCAGCTCAGAACCTTGAATCGCAATAGTTTCCATCGAACTTTCCTCGTATCAACAGGGAATGCCAGGACTTGGCGAATACACCTATTGCAGAGGCTGTGCCACACATATAAACAATATTAAGTTATTGATAAATAAGGATTTTATCCTTGATTATACGTTCAATTAATGCAATCTATTGCATTATCAAAAAAAGCCAATGCAATAAATTGCGCAACAAAAAATCTTCATATAGATGCCATATTCCGGAAATAGAATTTTGCCGATAAAACTTGTATCGACTGCTCACCATGGAACTCTTTCCCAGGTTTTTCCACGTAACTGAAAACACCCTCCAAGTGAGCTCAGCGTTATGTCGATCAATTCTTACAGCGGCATTCAAGCCGGGGCTTTTGTGCCTCATTTGGAAACCTTTACAGCGCCTACGGCCTCGACCGAGCGGTTGGCAACAGCCAGCCAATCACTGTCAGATTCCATGGAAGAAGTGTCGATGGTGTTTAGCGCCAGCGTGGAGCGAAATAGCAAGGCGCTGAACGAACGCAACGTCACCGGCAAGAAACCGCTGCGCAACATCGAGCGGGTGGAAAAGCTGGCCGAGCTCTACCGACTGCTGGACCAACCCTCGCTGCTGAGCCTGGGCAAGCAGGCGCAGCAAATGCAATCGTTGCTGAGGCAGAAGCCCTCGCTCGAGGATTTGCTCGACCTCACCGAAAAGGATCCGACCCGCGCCAGCATCGTGCTCCAGCAGGTGCAGCGCCAAGCCCAGGCCCACGGCAACCACGCGGACAGCCAGGTCGCCGAGCAATACCTCGGCACGCTGCACGAGGAATATGGCGAGCAGATCCGTGCTGGTTTGAACACCGCCAGCGCCATCGCCGAGTTCAGCGCGGACCCCAGCCAGAAGCAGGCCATGCGCCACCTTTACTACCAGGCGGTGGTCAATCAGCAATCGGTGGGCGGCATTCTCGACGCGCTGCTGGAGCGCTTCGAGGAAAAGGATTTCAGCCGCGGCCTGCGCTCGTTGCAGCGCGCCTTGGCCGACGACATCGGCGCGCTGGCGCCCTCGCTGACGCCCAGCGCATTGCGCGGATTGCTCGGCAAACTGAACGCCTCCAGTCAGCTCAGCCATACCCTGCAGAGCAGCCATGAGCTGCTCGAACGAATGACCACGGACACGACGAAACCTGGTTTGAGCGCCGTGCAGCTGACCCGCAACCTGCTGCGCTTGAGCGCCAACGGGGTGTTCGTGCGCGACTTCCAGAACCTCACTCAAGAAGCGGTCGGCAAAGACCCTCTGCGTCAGGCGCCGTTTCTCAACGCCCTTCACCCACTCGTTCAGCATTTGCCGATGCCGCTCTGGAAAGACCCGAAAACCCGCCAGAGCGCATTGGGCCTCATGCGCACCCTGCTGGACGAGCAGGCGCGCAGCGAGCGCTTGCTACAGGCCCAGTCGGCTGCCACCAAGGTGCAAGCATGAGCCTGCTATTCGTCTGGCTGAACCGCATCGCCATCAGTGCGATGAAGCGTTCGGAGGTGGTCGGCGCGGTCATGGTGATGGCCATCGTGTTCATGATGATCCTGCCCTTGCCGACCCAACTGGTCGACGTACTGATCGCCATGAATATCAGTATTTCTTCCCTGCTGATCATGATGGCCATGTACCTGCCCACCCCGCTGGCGTTCTCCACCTTCCCGGCGGTATTGCTGCTCACCACCATGTTCCGCCTTGCGCTATCGATCGCCACCACCCGCCTGATCCTGCTGCAGGCCGATGCCGGGCATATCGTCGAGGCCTTCGGCAACTTCGTGGTCGGCGGCAACCTGGCGGTCGGTCTGGTGATCTTCCTGATCCTCACCCTGGTCAACTTCCTGGTGATCACCAAGGGTTCCGAGCGGGTCGCCGAAGTCGCCGCGCGCTTCACCCTCGATGCCATGCCAGGCAAGCAGATGTCCATTGACAGCGACCTGCGCGGCGGCCTGATCGATGGCGTCGAGGCCGGTACACGACGTCAACGACTGGCCAAGGAAAGTCAACTGTTCGGCGCGATGGACGGCGCCATGAAGTTCGTCAAGGGCGACGCCATCGCCGGCCTGATCATCGTCTTCATCAATATGTTGGGCGGCTTCGCCATCGGCGTGGTGCAGAACGATATGGCCGCCGGCGACTCCATGCGCCTGTATTCGGTACTGACCATCGGCGATGGCCTGATCGCACAGATTCCCGCGCTGCTGATTTCGCTGACCGCCGGCATGATCATCACTCGCGTCTCCGACAGCCAAGCGGTCGACGCCAATATCGGTCAGGAGATCGCCGAGCAGCTGACCAGCCAACCCAAGGCCTGGATCATCGCCTCCTTCGCCATGCTCGGTTTCGCCATGATCCCCGGCATGCCGAGCGCGGTGTTCTTCACCATCAGCATGCTCTGCCTGGGCAGCGGCCTGCTGCAACTCTGGCGGGCGAAACAGAAGGGATTGAGCGAAAACCAGCCGGGCATCAACTGCGAACCGGAACAGAACGGCTTCGAAGACCTGCGCCGCTTCGTACCCACCCGCGCCTACCTGCTGCAGTTTCACCCACAGCATGCGGGCCAGCCGCTAACGGAGTCGGTGATCCATGGCATCCGCCAACAGCGCAACACCTTGGTCTATCGCTTTGGTTTCACCCTGCCCTCGTTCGAGATCGAGTACAGCGGCCACCTGCCCGAGGACGAATTCCGCTTCTGCGTGCACGAGGTGCCGGTGCTCAAAGCCAGTTTCGCCAATGGCAAGCTGGCGGTCGAACGGGCGCTGCTCGACGATGCGGCGGGCGACCTGCAAAGCGGCGATCCGGACCGAGAGGAAGCGCACTGGGTATGGCTCGCACCCGAGCACGAGCTGCTGCAGCGCGAGGGCGTAAACGGGCTGAGGAGCGATGCCCTGATCCTCGAGCGCATGAACCAGGCGCTGTACAACAGCAGCTCGCAGTTCATCGGCCTGCAAGAGACCAAGGCCATCCTCAGCTGGCTGGAGTCCGAACAATCGGAACTGGCGCAAGAGCTGCAACGGGTACTGCCGCTGTCGCGCTTTTCCGCGGTATTGCAGCGCCTGGCCGCCGAACGCGTGCCCCTGCGGGCGATCCGTCCGATCGCCGAGACGCTGATCGAGCACGGCCAACACGAGCGCGATGTCAGCGTGCTCTGCGATTACGTGCGCATCGCCCTGAAAGCCCAGCTCTGCCACCAGTACTGCAGCGCAGACGGGCTGCATGTCTGGCTGCTGACCCCGGAGACCGAAGTGCTGCTGCGCGACTCCTTGCGGCAAATGCAGACCGGCACCTTCTTCGCCCTGTCCCCCGAAATGGGCAGTGCCCTGGTGGAACAGCTGCGTGCAGCCTTTCCCCTGCGCGCCACGCAGAACGCGCTGCTGCTGGTCGCCCAGGATTTACGCAGCCCGTTGCGCTCGCTATTGCAAGACGAATTCAACCGGGTACCGGTGCTGTCCTTCGCCGAGTTGCAGGGTTCGATACCGGTCAACGTACTGGGCCGAATCGACCTCGACGAAACGCAAGCGATGCTTGCCTGAGCCATTTTTCCGCCTGACTGACCAGGACAACAAGCAATGTTCGAGTTACGTGTTCTGACTGGTTTGCATCGCGGCGCGGCACTGCCGCTAAGCGGTGGGCAATGGCGCATCGGCTCCTCCGCCGAGGCCGAACTGGCGCTGTACGACCCCGGCATCGAGGCCGAACATTGCCTGCTCGAACGGCAGGATGAAAGCTGGTCGCTGTCCAGCCGCCAAGGCCAGCTCAGCGACAGCGAAGGCCATCGCGTCAGCCAGATCACCCCATTGCAACCCGACACCGTGTTCGCCCTGGGCGGCGTGTGGTTGACCCTGGTCAGCGCCAATAGCGAATGGCCGGCCGACGACGACAGCGAAACGACGCCGCTCGAGGCGCTCGACGAACCCGTAGCGCAGCTGGAAAGCGCCGAAGTCGTCGCCGCTCCCGAAGACCGCTCGAGCGTAGCCAAGCGTTCGCGCTCATGGACCGGGCTGTTGATCCTCGGGGCCGGCCTGGCCTTGTCGACCGCGACCGTCGGCTGGGTTCTCAGCGGCGAGGCCGCCATCCAGCAGCCCGGCAAGCAGGCGAGCAAGCCCGTGCCATCCCTGCGCGAAGGCAAGGAAACCCTGCTGCGCATGATCAAGGATCGCGAGCTGCACGACCGGCTCACGCTGACCGAGGAAAACGGCAACCTGGTGTTGCAGGGGCGCCTGAAAAAAACCGAGCGGGCCTTGGTGGAACGCATGCTGGCGCACTTCGCCCGGCAATACGCCGGCGCCCTGAAGGTGATCGACCGCACCACCCCGCTGATCTCGGCGCTGCCGTTCGTCATCGCACAGATCAACGGCGGCCATAGCGCCCATATCGTCACCGCCAGCGGACGACGGATTTTCATCGGCGACGAGATCGACGGCCTGCGTCTGATCGCCCTCGACGACAAACACATCGAATTCGGCGGTACCCAGCATATCGAGGTGACCTGGTGATGGACGCCGCCTTGCAAGCCCTGGACGCCTGGAGCAGCAGCGAGAGCAAACGCCTGCAGCGCTTCGCGCCGGTCGACGTCTATGGCCGGATCGTCGGGGTCAGCGGCATTCTCCTGGAGAGCTGCCTGCCCCAGGCAAAGATCGGCGACCTGTGCAACGTACAGCGCGACGATGGCAGCACGGTGTTGGCCGAAATCGTCGGCTTCAGCCAGGCGAGCACGCTGCTCTCCGCGCTCGGCGCATTGGACGGTATCGCCATCGGCGCCCGGGTCACACCATTGTTCCGCCCGCATAGCATCGTCGTCGGCGACGACCTGCTGGGCAGCGTGCTCGACGGCTTCGGCCGCCCGCTGGACGGCCAAGGCCGCGGCGCCTTCGCCAACCCGGAGGATGCCGACAACGCGTTGCCGGTGATCGCCGACGCGCCGGCGCCGACCGAGCGGCCACGGATCAGCCAGGCACTGCACACCGGCATGCGCGCCATCGACGGGCTGCTGACCATCGGCCAGGGGCAACGGGTCGGGCTGTTCGCCGGCGCCGGCTGCGGCAAGACCACCTTGCTCGCCGAACTGGCGCGCAATACGCCCTGCGATGCCATCGTGTTCGGCCTGATCGGCGAACGCGGCCGCGAACTGCGCGAATTCCTCGACCACGAACTGGACGACGAACTGCGCCAGCGCACCGTGCTGATCTGCTCCACGTCCGATCGCAGCAGCATGGAGCGCGCCCGCGCGGCCTTCACCGCCACGGCCATCGCTGAAGGCTATCGGCGCCAGGGCAAGAACGTGCTGCTGATCATCGACTCGCTCACCCGCTTCGCCCGTGCCCAGCGCGAAATCGGCCTGGCCAGCGGCGAGCCGCCAGGCCGCGGTGGCTTGCCACCCTCGGTCTATACCCTGCTGCCGCGCCTGGTCGAGCGCGCCGGGCAAACCAACGATGGCTGCATCACCGCGCTCTACTCGGTGCTGATCGAGCAGGACTCGATGAACGACCCGGTGGCGGACGAGGTGCGCTCGCTGCTCGATGGCCACATCGTGCTCGCCCGCCGCCTGGCCGAGAAAGGCCATTACCCGGCGGTGGACATCCTCGCCAGCCTGAGCCGCACCATGACCAACGTGGTCGAGCGCGAGCATGTCCGCCACGCCACCATGCTGCGCCGCCTGATGGCCTCCTACCAACAGGTCGAGATGCTGATCAAGTTGGGCGAATACCAATCGGGCAACGACGCCTTCACCGACTACGCGGTGGAGTCGCAGGACGCGATCAACGCCTTCCTGCGCCAGGAAATGCGCGAACCGACGCCGATAGACGAAATCCTCGACTTGCTGACCCAGGTGACCGCCCATGCGCCGCACTAGATTCATGCCCGAAGAACCGGAGGCCGAAGACCCGGCCCTGGCCGAGCTGAGCCGCACCCTCGACGTGCTCAAGCCGATCCGCCGCCAACGCCTGAGCCGCGCCGAGCGCGAGCTGCGCCAGGAGCAGGAGCAACTCGCAGCACTCGCCGAGAGCCTCGAACAAGGCCGCACGGCCTTGCACCAGCAACAGCGGGAAAGCCGCCAGCGCCGCACCGAACTGCTCGTCGAGCACCAGGCCGAGGCCAAGCCGGTCGCCAAGGTGCAGGACTGGATCGCCAGCGAACACGCCATGATCGGCGCCCTCGCCTACCGCCAGGTGCAACTGAATGAGCTGGCGCAGGACCACGAGCGCCAGGAGCAACGTATCGATTCGGCCCGTGACGCCATGCTGCAAAGCCAGCGCGCGGTGGAAAAACTGGACTACCTGTCGAAGAACCTGGGAGGCCCCTTGTGAACACCGCCAATCTTGCCCATCGCCCCCGCCAGCGGGCGGCCGAACCGCCAGCGAACAGGCCGTCGGAAAGTCCGCGCCAGCCCGAAAGCCAAGCCAATGGCCGCGACAGCGAGCTGTTCATGCAGCTGCTCGACAATGCCGACAACGTCGCCTGGCAGCCGCAGACGTCGCAGCCGCTGGACAGCTTTGCCAGCGAGAGCACGACGAGCGCGGCCTGCCCACCCGAGTGGGGGCCCTTGCAACAGAAGCTCGTCGAGCTGCTGCCCGAGCGTCCCGAACAGGCTGGCCAGGCGATGCAGGCGACCCTGATGATGCCCCACCTGGGCGAGATCGGGCTGGCCCTCAAACCCATGCCCGGCAATGGCTGGAACATCACCCTGCGCTTTGCCCGCCGCGCGGCCCTGGAGAAAATCAGGGACAGCCGCGAGCATTGCCGGCACAGCCTCGCCAACTCGCTAGGGCGCCCGATCAAACTGGAATTCGATGACCCGGAGCGCTGGGCATGAGCGCCAGACTCCTCGAATTCCGGCGCCTGCCCGGCGCCCAAGCGGAGCTGCGCCGGCGCATCGGCCGGGGCCTGGCGCTGGACTTCCAGCTGGGCGAACGCCAGGGCGTGTTGACCCTGCGCCAGGCCAACCAGGCCTGCGAACAGGGCGGCGTGACCCTGGCCAGCGACCTCGGTCCGCTGCACCTGAACCGCGCCTCCGCCCTGCTCAGCCTGCTGTCGAGCTGCCCCGCCCTGCTGCCGGACGACACGGACGAGAGCGGCGACCACGACTGGTATTGGTCGCTTTACAACCAATGCCTCAGCCCGCAACTACGCGAACTCTTCGGCCACTTTTCCCCGAGCGCGCAAGCCCGGGGCGATGGCCTGCCCTGCGAACTGGAGGTGCGCCTGGGCGAGCAGTTGGTGCTCAGCGCAGCGCAGCTGCCCAGCGCCACCCTCGAACAGCTTCTCGCCCGGCCCGGCTGGCGCCCCTTGAGCTGCCGGCCGAATCCCGACTGGCGCTTGTCCACCCCGCTGGTGCTGGGGCGTACCGCCCTGACCATGGGTCAACTCAAGTCCCTGCGCCGTGGCGATGTCGTGCTGCCCGAGCAGGCGCTGTTCCAACCCGACGGCAACGGCAGCCTGTTCCTCGGCCGCCAACGCCTGCATGGGCGCCTGGAAACTTCCCCCACTCCGCATTTCGTCATCACCGCCCTAGAGGAAACCGCCATGAATGCCTTTGCCAGCGAATTCGCCGCCGATCCGATCGCCCCGGTTCTCTCCGCCGACGCCACCGCCGACGCCGTCACCGAAGACACTGTCGACGACGCCAGCGAGGACATCGCCCTGGAAGCCGCCGATGCCTTCGACGACTTGCCCCTGTCCCTGACCCTCAATTGCGGGCGCCTGTCTCTGACCCTGGGCGAGCTGAAAACCCTCGGCGCGGGCTCGGTGCTCAGCCTCGGCAAGGGCACGCCGGGCTTCGCCACGCTCTGCCACGACGACCGTCCGCTGGCCCACGGGGAACTGGTCGACGTGGATGGCCACATAGGGTTACAGATAACCCGCCTGGAAATCGGTAGATGAATATCGGACACCTGGATCCCCTGCTGCTCGCGCTCTTTCTCGGATCGCTTTCCCTGCTGCCGTTGTTGATGATCGTCTGCACCTGTTTCCTGAAGATCTCCATGGTGCTGCTGATCACCCGCAACGCCATCGGGGTGCAGCAGGTGCCGCCGAACATGGCGGTCTACGGCATCGCCCTGGCGGCCACGCTGTTCGTCATGGCGCCGGTGTTCGGCGAAATGGGCGAACGCCTCAAGGACGACAACCTTGATCTCTCCACCATGGAAACCCTGCAAGACGGTGCCAAGCACGTGCTCGAGCCGCTGCAGAAATTCATGTCGCGCAACACCGATCCGGACATCCTCACCCACCTGATGGACAACAGCGCGCGCATGTGGCCCGCGGAGATGGCGAGCAAGGTCAAGCGCGACGACTTCCTGCTGATCGTGCCGGCCTTCGTCCTCTCGGAATTGCAGGCGGGGTTCAAGATCGGCTTTCTGGTCTACATCCCGCTGATCGTCATTGACCTGATCGTCTCCAACATCCTGCTCGCGCTCGGCATGCAAATGGTCTCGCCAATGACCCTCGCCCTACCGCTGAAAATCCTTCTGTTCGTCCTCGCCAGCGGCTGGACGCGCCTGCTCGACGGCCTGTTCTACAGCTACCTGTGAGGTGAACGATGGAAATCCTGACCCTGTTCAAACAAGCCATGTTGCTGGTGGTCATGCTCTCCGCGCCGCCGTTGATAGTCGCGGTGATAGTCGGTGTGATCGTCTCCCTGCTGCAAGCGGTGATGCAGCTGCAAGACCAGACCCTGCCGTTCGCCATCAAGCTGGTCGCCGTCGGCCTCACCCTGGCGATGACCGGCCGCTGGGTCGGCGTGCAACTGATCCAGCTGACCACGCTGGCGTTCAACATGATCGCGCAGACGGGAGCCTGAAATGGTTCCCGGCGTCATCGAGCAGATCTTCGAGACCATTCTCGCGCTGACCCTGGGCATGGCGCGCATCTACCCCTGCCTGTTCCTGGTGCCGATCTTCGCCTTCAAGGAACTCAAGGGCATGTTGCGTCACGCCATCGTGCTGGCCCTGGCGCTGGTGCCCATGCCGAGCATCCAGTATGCCCTCGTCGGGGTCGAGCACTCCTGGACCTGGCTCGTCGGATTGATCTTCAAGGAGGTCATTATCGGCATCCTGCTCGGGCTGCTGCTGGCAATGCCGTTCTGGTTGTTCGAATCGGTCGGCGCGCTGTTCGATAACCAACGCGGCGCGCTGGTCGGTGGTCAGCTCAACCCGGCCCTGGGCCAGGACGTCACGCCGCTCGGCCATCTGCTCAAGCAGGTGTTCACCCTGTTGCTGATCATCGGCCTCGGCTACGGCGTGATCACCCAGGTGATCTGGGACAGTTACCTGCTGTGGCCACCTACCCTGTGGCTGCCACAACCGACTGCGGACGGTTTCGATGTCTACCTCGGCCTGCTGGCCGATACCTTCAGCCATATGGTGCTCTACGCAGCGCCCCTGGTCGGCCTGCTGCTGATGCTCGACTTCGCCGTCGCGATCCTCAGTCTGTACAGTCAGCATCTGCAGGTTTCCTCGTTGTCCATGCCGGCCAAATGCCTGGTCGGCATCGGCTTCGTGCTGCTCTACATGCCCATGCTGGAATACCTCGCCAACGGCCGCCTGCTGCTGTTTCGCGATATGCCGCACATACTTCCCCTGCTGTTGAGCGCGCCATGAGCGGCGAAAAAACAGAACAAGCCACCGACCACAAATTAAGCGAGGCACGCAAGAAGGGCGAAGTCGGGCAAAGCCAGGACGTGCACAAACTGCTGATCTGCTGGGGCCTGATCGAGGCCATCCTGGCGCTGGCCGACGACGGCATGCGGCAGCTGCAGTCGCTGATCGAGCTGCCCCTGCGGCGCCTCGATCAACCCTTCGTCCGCACCTTCGAAGAAGTCCTGGTGCAAGCCGGCTGGATGCTGGCGTCGTTCTCCATCGTCGCCGTGGGGCTGGCCGTGCTCTTGCGGGTGATCGGCGGTTGGGCGCAGTTCGGCCCACTGTTCGCCCCCAAGGCCTTCAAGCTCGACTTCAACCGCTTGAATCCGGTCAACCAGTTCAAGCAGATGTTCTCGGCGCAGAAGCTGACCGAGTTGCTGACCAGCGTGCTCAAGGCCGCTGCTATCTGTTCGGTACTTTACATAGTGGTGAAGCCGGCGCTGGGCGTCCTGATCAAGCTTTCGCTGACCGACCTCGACCAGTACTGGCACACCCTCGCGGACCTGTTCGCCCATGTCGCGCACGCCACCCTGGGCACTTTGCTGGCCATCGCAGCCTTCGACTTCGGCCTGCAAAAATTCTACTTCCTCAAGCGCCAGCGCATGAGCAAAGAGGATATTCGCAACGAGCACAAACAGTCGGAAGGCGACCCGCACATGAAAGGTCACCGCAAGTCGTTGGCCCGACAGTTGATCGACCAGCCCGGGACCAGCAAGCCGAAACCGTCGCGCACAGAAAAGGCCGACATGCTGCTGGTCAACCCGACCCATTTCGCCGTCGCCCTGTTCTATCGCCCGGACACCACCCCGCTGCCGCGCATCCTCTACAAGGGCCACGACGCCGACGCCCGCGAACTGATCGCCCAGGCTCAGGAGGACGGCATCCCGGTGATCCGCTATGTCTGGCTGGCCCGCACCCTCTACAAATCCGACGAAGGCAGCTACATCCCCAGGGATACCCTGCAAGCCGTGGCCCAGGTCTACCGGCTGCTGCGCGAGCTGGACGAACAATTCGGCGACGAGATCGGCGAGGAAATCATCGATATGCCGGACGAACTGAAAAGCCTGCCCTCGATCTTCCCGCCCAGCACACGCAGCTATTCGCCCACGCTCGCTCGCAAAGACGGCGACTGACCTCGAGGCGCGACAAGATCGAGGCGCGCTGGGCGGAACCCGCTCGATTTTTTTTCCACAGAAATGGAACTGGGCCTGGGACCGATCGATGCGACTCAGACCCTGGTCGCTTCGCATCAGTTCTCATTTCAAGGGGGTCACCATGCACATAACCAGCCCAAGCCACAGTCCTTTCCTAGCGCCAGATACCGAGCGCTCCGACGGAGAATCCTTCCGTACCGCACATGGTTCCATGCGCGCCGACGGAGAGTCCCAGCACACGCATGGCTCCTTCCGCGCCGACGGAGAATCCTTCCGCACTACACATGGCTCCTTTCGCTCCGAGGTAGGAGGCACCGAAGGGGCTTCGACCAGCACGGTGGCCGTCGTCACCGGCGTCGAAGACCCCGCGAACTCGCCGAACGCCCACGCCCTGCGCGAAAAACTGACCAGATTGTTCGCGCCGCACGTCACCGAGCAGAACCGCGGGGCCTTCACCCAACTCATCGAACAGCGGGCGACTCGCCTGAACGAGATGGGAGAAACCCCGCAAAGCATCGAATCAACCTTGGCCAAGGGGCAAATGTTGGATCGTGTGTCCCGGGGGGCATCGGGAGCGCTCAATTCCGTACCCTTCGGTGCGGCCTCACGCATGCTGGACACCGTGCCGGCGGTGCTCGCCCCCTTTGCCGGACCGGCCATGATCGGCCTGGCCGCCGGAACGATAGCGGGCGTGGCGAATACCGTCGGGGTTGGCGTGTTGAAACGGGCTACCAGTGATACCCAATGGCTGACCGCCAAGCCCGAGCAGCTGGACCCGGTGATGGCCGATGCGGCCAAGACCCGCGAGCCCAGCCAACTGCGAGCTACCGTCGAGTCGAGCTTGAATCTGCAAACCTTCACGCTGCGCAACGCCCTGCGCACCGGCTTGGCAGGCCTAACGATGACGAACGTCCCCGAAAAAAAAGAGGCCGAAACCCCGGCTGAAACGAAAGACCGCACTGCCAAGGAAAAACACAACGTCAACGTCAAGAACACCGACTCCTGGATCTCGGCCAACGGTAGCGTGGTCTCGGGTGGCGCCTCCGCGCTGATCCAGCAGGGCATCGATGAGCATTACCACCGCACCGGTCCGGAATACCTGCTAGGCCGCCAGGACTGGGAGGCGCAGTACACGGCACTGAAAGAGGTCAACCCGTTGAAGGACCCGCTAATAAACGGGGGCAAGCGGCTGGCGCAGATTCCCGTGGACATCATGACCGATGGCCTGGAAGCGACCCGCAAGGTCTTCACCGCCAGCGCCCTGATGGAGAACGTCGGTATGCTCGGTGGCGGTTTTGCCGCCGTGTCCGTGGCACAGGCCGCAGCGAAAAAGACCGCGACCGACGCTGGCCTTGGCGAACCCGCCGTCGAAGCGGTCAGCCAAGCCGTGAATACCGCCCTCGGCGGGCCGGTTTTCGCCGCATGGGCCGGCGCCTCGATCATGACCGGGCCGGCGGCCGACAAAGCGGCCAACTACCTGCAGGACACCGCCTCCTCGTTGCTTGGCCAGGCCGCCAACTACCTGCATGGCCGGCCTTCCGGTTCGCAACCGCTGCCCATCGAGCCGAACAGCGACGAGGCCCTGGAAATGGTGGAACAAGGGCTACAGCCACCACAGAACACTACCGGCGATACCCCGCCGACCGGCACAACGAACGACCACATCGCGCTGGATATCCGGGAGGAAGAACCCCATCCCACCGGGACGGAACAGCCTTCTCATCCACTGAACAACGCCGAGCGCAACGTGTAACCGAGCGGCATGCCGACGCGCATCCCTTAATTGGAGTCCGGGGTTCTCCCCGGCTCCAACCAGGCCTCCGGCTTCTCCGCCCCGATCGACGCCTTGCGACTACCGGCAGTACCTCTCGACTGATTGTCATAAACCACTGGCAACCTGTTCAGCGCCCTTTTTGAATCGCAATTTCCCTGCGCCTTCGACTGGGTCGAGAACAATCACCAAGTGTTTGATGGAGAGGATATATGCAGGTTTCAGGTTCCGGGCACGATCCCCGAGTGCAGCGCGCAGCCTTGCACGTGGAAGGCAACGACAGGCTTCGCCAGCAGCCGTTGGCGGCAACGCAGCGAGCGGACGGCCTGTCGCTCGGCGAGCTGGGACGGCGCATGGGCCGGCTGCTCGGCCTGCGCCAGCGTAGGGAGGCCGAGCCGCTGCAGGCGCACGCGGACAGCTCCGGCTCGTCGAACGCCAACCTGGAGCGTATCGCCGGCCGGCGCTTCCAGGGCCTGGATATCCAACGCGTCCTGTCCCATGACCCGTCCCGCCACGCCACCACCTCGCTGGAAATGAGCCTGGACAGCCGCGGCCGCCTGACGCTCGGCGAGAACGCGCCCGCCGCCCTGCGCCAGATGCTCCAGGCCACCCTCGGGCAAGCGCAACGCAGCTACCTGGCCCACCACGGCCAGCCGGACGGCGACCAACTGCTGCTGGACAAGCACGGCAATCTGCTGCACCTGCAGCAGACGCCCGCCGCCATCGTCGTGTTGCGCAGCAGCCGCCCCAGCGAAGCCAAGCGCCAGCTCGATACGGCCTGTGACGGCGGCGTCGCCGAGTACCGCTTGCAACGCGAGGCCGACAGCATTCTGCTGCATGCCCGGCCGCACGGCGGCGAAGGCGCCACCCGCGCCGACCTGGAGGTCAGCGGGCGCGCCCATCTCGCCCAGCTCACCGGCGTTCACGAGGACGCCGCCGCCCAACGCCTGCGTCTGCATGAGGGCCGGCTGTATCGCTTCGACGTCGGGCAGCAGGCCTGGACGCCGCACCCGGCCAATGACGGCACCGCGTTCAAACAACTGTCGTTGCAGGCGGACGGCCGTCTCTATGCGCTGCACGGCGAGCATCTGCTGGACCTGAGCGCGAGCACGCCACGCATGCCGCTGGCGGCGCGGGACGCCGTGGCCTTTTCCGTCGCCGCCGACGGCACCGCCGCCCTGCTCTGCGGCAAGGGCGATACGCAGCGGGTGCGGTTGGTCAGGCCCGATCGCGCCGATAGTGTCCAAGCGAACCTGGCGGCCGAAAACGGGCACGTCCATCTGCAACTCGGTCTGGCCGACAGCCGCCACGATCACCCGTTACGGCTCGACGACGGCAACGCCGAGGCGACCGCTATCGGCCTGGCCGGCGATCGCCTGGTGTTGATCGACAACCAGGGCCGCCTGTACAGCGCCACGCACCCCACGAACAACGGCGCCCTGGACCTGCAACCGGACGCCTCGGAGTTACCCGACGGCGAAGCGCTCGGCCGCACTCGCTTCGCCGAAGGCTTTATGCAGGACGATCAGGCCCGGCTGAATGTGCTGATCAAGGATGCCAAGGGCCATCTGCACAGCCAGCCGCTCGGTTCGGCGGACCTACCGGCGAAAGACGGCTGGAACCTAAGCGACGCTCTGGTGCTGGACAATCGCCGCGGCCTGCCCGAGGTCACCCCCGCCCCGGCGAACACCCTGAACCTCGGCCGTCTCGGCCACATCGCCCTGGAAGGCGGCGAGGTGCAGCGTTGGGACGCGACCGCCAACACCTGGGCGGCCACCGGCATCAAAGGGGTCGAGCGCCTGCAACAAGGCCTTGACGGCAAAGCCTACATCCTCAAAGGCGGCAAGCTGCAAAAGCTGGATGTGACGCTCGGCACGGGGCGCTTCAACCATGATGGGCAGCACGCCCTGGCCCCCATCGGCCAGAACACCAAAGTCGCCACCGGGCGCTCGCTAGCCGCCAGCGGCCTGCGCGATATCGCCCTGGTCAATGAAAAGCTGTTCGTCGCCCT
Organism: uncultured Pseudomonas sp.; assembly: GCA_966210435.1. Lineage (GTDB taxonomy): Bacteria > Pseudomonadota > Gammaproteobacteria > Pseudomonadales > Pseudomonadaceae > Aquipseudomonas. Next base: position 31,267 of record CBIHLF010000026.1, read on the forward strand.
GGCGCAGGACGGCCAGCTGCGCCTGCACCACCCTTCCCGGCCCGACGCGGATATCCCCTTGAGCGGGCTCGACGAAGACCTGCAGTCCGTCGCCCTCGACCGCCACCAGACCCTCTACGCACTGACCCGTAGCGGGCGGCTGTTCAGCCTGCCGCGCGGCGACTGGCAAGCCAGCCAAGCCGAACAGCGCGAACCGGCGGTCTGGCACTCTTGCGCCCTGCCGGACGAGCAGCCTCTGGAAAGCATCCGCACCGGCTCGGACAACCGCCTGCTGGCCCTGCCACGCGGCGCGGCGGACGCTCAGGAATTGTGTCTCGAACACCACGGCTGGCAGCCCCACGAACCCGCGCCACTAACGTCGCCCCAGGCGCTGAAGACGCTGTTCGAGCGGGTGCGCGACGACAGCAAGACCCGCAAGCTCGGCGGCCTCACGGTCAAGGGGGCCGTCAACCGGCTGGGCCGCAGCGGCATGGAGCAGGCACACCGCTCCGGTACCGGCGAGTTCATCCGCGCCCATATCTTCAAGGCAACCTTGGAAACCCCGCGCCCGCTGAAGAACCTCGGCTACAACCTGCAGCATCGCTGGCAGGGCCGCGAAGGACTGCGCGCGATCTACGAAGCTGAAAGCAGCCTCTTCGACCGCTTGCATACCCTTGCCGCCGACGGCGGCGCAAGTACCGGCCCGGACCTGAAGGCGCGCATCGCCGGGCTCGAATCCGCGGCATCGCTCAAGGAGGAACTGGAAACCTTCCGCGCCGAGCTGCAACGCAGTTGCGAGAAACACGCCATGGCGCTGGGCCAGGCAGCCGGATTGCTCAATATGCACGGCGAACCCCAGGACGATTTCAAACCGTCGCGGCTCGCCGGCTTGCGCCAGAAGCTCGACCCCTACAGCGCCGACGGCGACCTCGTTGCCCTGCTGCGCGGCGCATTGGTCCACGCGATCCCGGAAGGTGGCCGCACCGCCGAACTGCTCGAGCGTTTCAGCGAGCAGGGTGTCGAACTCTCTTACCGCAAGAGTGAAATCCCCCTTGGCCGCCGCCGCGACCCCGGCGACGACAGCGCCCTGCTCAAGGCGCGCCTGGCGCTGGATGCGGTGACCCTGTGCGACCTGGAGGCCCTGGTTTATTGGCTGCAGACCGAAGCCGCCCCGCTCGAGCAATTGCCCGAAGTCCTCTCGACGCTGCGCGACCAGCACTACCAGGAGCATCCGCTCAAGGTGGTCACCGATATGGGCTTTCGCAACCACGACAGCCTGGAGGCCAACTACGACGCGGTAAAAGCCTTCCTCAAGGCGTTCAAGAAGAGCGACCACGCCGTGCATATCAACCTGCGCAGCGCCTTCGGCGGCGATTCGGCGGATATGGCCACGGGACTGAAAGCCGCGCTCAAGGAAATCGAGGGTTATCACGAGCTGCAGATCCATCGCGGTTACGGCGGCCGGCTGAGCACGCCTACCATGGGCCCGGGCGGCAAGCTCACCCATCCCAGCGGCAGCCTGGGGGGCAATCGCGGTTATTCGCTGACCTTCCAGATGGAGGACGACAAGTTCACCAAGGAGGAACGCTTCCTGGTGAGTTTCACCCGCCAGGGCGGTGGTTCGGCCAGCCTCGGCATCGGCCTGCGCGAACGGACCCTGAACCACGCCCACAGTGTCGGCGCGAACCGCGAGGCCAGTCTGAGCTTCCCATTGGACGCCAGCCTTCGCCTCAGCGCCGGCGGCACAACCCAGGATGCGCTGATCTTCACCCTGGCGCCCGGTGAGATCGACGCCTTCGTCGACAGCCTGGTCGAAGGCACGCTCAACCCCTACGACCTGATGCGCCGCGGTATGGATCACGAGGTGCAGCGCGGCTATCGCTTCAGCGTCAACCTGGATGTCAGCGTGTCCGCGAACGCCGGCTACGGAGTCAACTTGTCTGAAAATATTTCTCCGTTCGATGACATTCTGCGCTTCCAGGGCGGCGCCGAAGTCACCCTGAACCTGCTCAACTACAGCCAGCACCGGCTGGCCAGCAACGGCGCCGTGCAACGGGAAGAAGGCAGCCTGAACCGGCCACGCCTGTTCAACCAGCTGCGCGCGGCGCTGCACCTGCCGCAGGCCCACCTGGTCAGCTCGCGCACGGCATCGGACGGGGAGTTCCAGCAGGTGCGCGGCGGGCTGGACAACACAGTCGCGGCCTCGCTGGAGAACCGCACGGCCAAACGCTATAAGTTCCTCTTCAAGGCAATCGAACCGGTTACCGAGGGCGAAGTCGCCAAGGCCGCCTCCGCCCTGGCCAAGGCCTTCCGCGACAAGGCGTCCGCCGCCGCGCTCGACGAACTGGCCGGGGAGCGCGACCTCGGCAGCCGGCTGGCGAACATCAGCGCGCGCTTCGCCAGCCGGGAACCGGACAACGACGAACAGTACGCCGCCCTGCAGAAGCTGCGCGCACTGGGCGACAAGCATACCGCCACCCTCGCCGGGCACAGCTCCCTGGGCGAGGCCTACTTCGACACCACCTACATGGACCTTGGTCGCCTGGACCAAATGAGCCTGCTGACCCGGCTGAGCGCCGGGCTCAATCCACGTCACGTGCAAAGCAACGCCGAGTACATCGCCGGCCTGATGGCCAGCGACCCCAAGCTCGATGGGTTGATCAAGCAATTGCAGGGCACGCCCGGCACCTCGGCCAGGGTGCGCCTGGAACTCAAGGACGCGGTCAAGGCGGAGATCGAACGAGGCTGCGCCGACGGCACCCTGAGCGAGGCCAAGCTGATCGCCAAGTTGCAGGACCGCGACAATCTGCGCCTCAAGTCGATCTTCCTGTTCCAGGCCGTGGACAAACGCGAAGGCTTCACCCCGGCCCTGCCGCTGCTCAGCTACAGCAGCGAGACATCGCTGGGGCTGACCCGCTGCCTGGGCCGGCTCATCTTCGACTTCGGCCGCGACCAGAACACCCCCAAGGGCTACACCCTGGACGGCGACATCGCGCACTACGACGAAGCCACACGCGAGGGCATCGCGGCGATGAAACGCGAGGGCTTCGATCTCAAGCGATAGGCCTGCGATGGGCAGACCTATATGCCTGCTCCGGCCGCCTCCCAGGCTCCTGGCCAACCGCGGACGGTCAGGAGCGACTGCTTAATCGTTCTCGATACTCTCTGCGTCCGCCGCTCGGCCCGCGTCTCGCCCGCGGATTCCTCCCAGATTCTCCATGCCGTTTATTTTCACGCCGTCTGGAACCCAATTCTCGCAACGCTCACTCACATTGGGAATGTCAAGACATTCTCAAGCTGAAAACACTGACTGTTTGCATCCGAGTCATCCCTGCTTTTTCAGGCGATGCGCTCACACTCAATGACTCCGAAGAGGAACAGCATATGTCACTGGGAAGTATCCTTGGAAACGCAGCTTCCACCGCTATAAACATCACCTTGACCGTTACACCTCAGGGGCGCGGCCTCGGGATGGCCAACGAACTTCTGGGCGGCGGCGCCCAGGACATTATCGGCAACTTGACGGATACGCTGATGAAAGGCCTGTTCGGCGATGCCGACAAGCACGGCATCTCGAAAATCAACGATTGGGATAAAGGCAGCAAGACCGCCGATAACCCCCTGTTGAAGATGCTGGCCGAGTTCATGGATGCCTCCAGCGGTGCCTACGGCACCCCGCATGGCAAGGCCGGCAACTGGAAAGAGGAGCTGTCCGAGAACGATACCCTGAACGCGGGCGAACGCGACGCCTTCAAGCAAGGCCTGAGCGACGCCCTCTCCAGCATTCTGGACAACTCCCTCAACGAGGCGATTATGGGCCTCGGCATGGGCATGTTGGGCGGCATGATGGGTGGTATGAACCCGTTCGGCGGCGGCATGGGCGGCATGAACCCGTTCGGTGGCGGCATGGGCGGCATGAACCCGTTCGGCGGCGGTATGGGTGGCATGAGCCCGTTCGGCGGTATGGGGGGCGGTATGGGCGGTGGTATGGGTGGCGGGATGGGCGGTGATCCGTTCGCCAATAACCCGTTTGCGGGTGGTTCACAGAGCAGTCCCTTCGCTAACAATCCCTTCTCCAGTGGCCTGAGCGGCCTGGGCAACGCCTTGCTGGGCGGTGGCATGGGCGGCATGGGCCAGACCGGTATGGGTTTCGGTCTGGACCTCGCAACGCACATGACGCTGCAAGGGCTGAACGACATCGGTACCCACAAGGACGGCGATAATCGCCATTTCGTGAACGAGGGAGACCGTGGCTCGGCCGAAGAAATCGGCAAGTTCATGGACCAGCATCCGGAAGTCTACGGTAAGCCTGAGTACCAGAAGGATGGCGGCTCGGTGAAGACGGACAGCAAGTCCTGGGCAGAAGCCCTGAGCAACCCGGACGATGACGGCATGACCGGTGAGAGCATGGGCAAGTTCATGGAAGCCAAGAACACCATCAAGGACGTCATGCTGGGCAGCACTTCCCAGACCAACAGCTTGGCCATGGCGGGCGACGCCATGCTGGCTGCCAGCAATATCGCGAGCGAAGGGCTGGGCAAGGTCGCCAGCTAACTCTCATGCAAGGCAATCGACCCGGCGGGCTTAGGCCCGTCGGGATTTTTTTTGCCTCCTGTTCGACGGCGAGTAGCAAGGTCGGCTAGCTACGACCGACTTGTGGCACGCGCTTCGATCCGGAGCAGACGCGCCAAGGCACGCAGGGTGTGCTCGGAATGCGTGAACACGACCACATGCTCGGAGGTACAGTGACAATAGACAGTACCCCTGGGCAGGATACTTGTGTTCAATTACACATCCCTTTGCAGATTTACCCGAGGCCCCCATGATTCGACTGATGATCGCTGATGACCACGCCATCATGCGCGAAGGGTTGAAACAGCTTTTTGCCCTGGCTGGCGACCTGCATGTAGTTGGTGAAGCGGAGAACGGCGCGGTGTTGCTCAAACAGCTGCGGCACAACGATGTAGATCTGCTGCTGCTAGATATGAGCATGCCGGGCATCAGTGGCGAGGATCTGCTGTCTCGCGTCCACAGCCACTACCCGCAACTGCCGATCCTGGTACTGAGCATGCACAATGAGGTGCCCATCGCCCAGCGTGCACTCAAGGCCGGTGCAGCGGGCTATGTGACCAAGGACCGCGATCCGGAAACCCTGCTGGTGGCAGTCCGCCGAGTGGCTGCCGGCGGGCGCTTCATCGATGCTCAGCTCGCCGAACAAATAGCCTTCGCCGCCACCGGGCCGGCCGCAGAAAATCCGCATGACGAACTCACCAACCGCGAACTGCAGATCATGCGCCTACTCGCCCATGGTCTCAGCGTCACGGCGATCGCTACGGAACTGGCGATCAGCCACAAGACCGTCAGCACCCACAAAGCACGCCTGATGGAAAAGATGGGCTTTACCAGCACCGCCGATATCGTCCGCTACGTCATGACCCAAGGGCTGTCCTGAGCGCAGCCACGCGGGCATCTGAGCGTCATACCAACAGAGGATCAGCGCCGCCAACATGCGGCCCTGATCACCGGTCCGGGCGGCTTCAACGGTGGCATTGAGCGCTAGCATGTTGGCCTGCTCGGCAACCGCGGTGATCAAACCGACGACTGTACCTGTGCGCTCAACCTGTTGCCGCTGGGACTGAACGGCCAGTTCAGAAACGGCCAATTCATCGACCAGACGCAGTCTGGCCTGGACGGCCCAGTTGCGCTTGGTATCCACGCCTGTGGCCTCTGAGGCTTCGATAAACAGACTGCTATTGGCCATGCCGATGTACCAGGTAAGGGCTCTGGTCGGCGACCCAACTGCTGTTGAGCCCCACAAAGGCCCCGCTCAACTCGCCTTACGCTGTTGGTTGTTGGCGGTCGAGCGGACCTGGCCGATGGAGACGGGGTATCGCCTCGGTAACGCCGTAGCTTGGCGAGAAGTGCAAGCAGCTCTGCCATCCGCAAGAATGGATGGTGATGTACGGATGGTTTGGGCAGGGCCACAACGTCCAAGTCAGATGCGGGGCTCTGCCCCTTGCTCTCTATCCTGACCAGCGCTTAGCGGAAAAACGGGTTGAGCCAGCCACTCAAAAGTGAGCAGCCCCAATTGAAAGCACGCCCTCAAATCGCAATTGGCAACCAATTGGCGAGCAGAAACCTGAACTCCCAGAAACAACAAAGCCCGGTCCTTTCGGAACCGGGCTAAGTCATTGAATTATTTGGTCGGGACGGAGTGATTCGAACACTCGACCCCTAGCACCCCATGCTAGTGCGCTACCGGACTGCGCTACGCCCCGACTAGGCGTTACTTCTGTTTCGGTACATCCTGAAACGCCGCGAACTATACATTAAGCTTCTGAAATATGGAAACTTTTTGATTAGGTCCGGCTACTTACGCAATACCAGCAAGACATCCTCCAGCTCGGCAATCATCTGCCTGATGAGCTGCTTGTATTGAGTGGTGTCGTCCCGGGCCTCGTCGCCGGACAGGCGCTGCCTTGCGCCGCCGATGGTGAAGCCCTGGTCGTACAACAACGCACGAATCTGACGAATCATCAGCACATCCTGACGCTGGTAATAACGTCTATTGCCACGGCGCTTAACCGGGTTGAGCTGGGGAAACTCCTGCTCCCAGTAACGCAGTACGTGCGGCTTGACCGCGCAGAGTTCGCTGACTTCACCGATGGTGAAGTAGCGCTTGCCAGGTATCGCGGGCAGTTCGTCGTTATGACTTGGTTCCAGCATATGCCTCAACCCTGGCTTTAAGTTTCTGCCCTGGACGGAAAGTCACCACACGGCGAGCCGTGATTGGAATTTCCTCTCCCGTTTTTGGATTACGACCGGGGCGCTGACGCTTGTCGCGCAGATCAAAGTTGCCGAACCCCGAGAGCTTGACCTGTTCGTTGAGCTCCAGCGCTTGGCGGATCTCTTCGAAGAACAGTTCCACCAACTCCTTGGCTTCCCGTTTATTCAGGCCCAGCTCTTCATACAGACGTTCCGCCATTTCAGCTTTCGTCAGAGCCCCCATACGCTACTTCCTTAACGTGGCGTTGAACCTTTGTTCCAGGGAGGTGAGAATATTTTGCGTTGTGGTGCTCACCTCGTCGTCATTAAGAGTGCGTGATGGATGCTGCCAGGTCAAGCCGACGGCAAGGCTTTTTCTATGAGGATCAATACCTTTACCGTGATACACATCAAATAGCTTGAGGTCAGTGAGCCACTCACCCGCAGTCTCACGGATATCGGAGAGCAACGCCTCGGCTTCGATCTCACGATCCACCAGCAACGCCAGATCACGACGCACTTCCGGGAAGCGCGAGAGCTCTCGGAAGCGTGGCATGCCCCCAACGGTGATCTCGCTCAACAGCAACTCGAACAGAAATACCGGTTGATCCAAGCCCAAAGACTTGGCCAGCTCGGGGTGAATGGCACCGACGAAACCGACCAAGCGCCCATCTCGCTCAATGCGCGCGGTTTGCCCCGGGTGCAGCGCCGCATGTTCGCCCGGCACGAAACTAAAACTGTTCGCAGCGCCCGCACTGGCAAGCAACGCCTCGACATCGGCTTTGACATCATAGAAATCAACGCCATCGCGACCATGGGCCCAGTTTTCCGGCAGACGACTACCACTGACGACACCAGCGAGCATTGGCTCCTGCTTCAAACCGTCCAACTGCCCGACGAAACGCAAGCCGCTTTCGAACAGTCGAACGCGTGATTGCTGGCGATTGAGGTTATGTTCCAGCGCCTTGACCAACCCCGGCCACAGCGACGAACGCATCGCCGCCATATCGGCGGAAATAGGGTTGGCCAGTAGCAAGGGCTCGACGCCAGGACTGAACAGTTCGAACAGTTTCGGGTCGATGAAGCTGTAGGTGATTGCTTCCTGATAGCCACGCGCAACCAACAAACGGCGCAACGCCGGCAGTTCGATAGCGGCTTCGGCTTTGGCTTGCGGCGCAAGGCGCGCCTGGGGGTAGCGCACCGGAAGACGGTTGTAACCATAGAGGCGCGCCAGCTCTTCGATCAGGTCGACCTCGATACTGATATCGAAGCGATGACTCGGCACTTCAACCTGCCATTGCCCTGCTTTTTCAGCGCGAATACCCAAGCCCAGAGCGGTGAGCAAGCGGACAACTTCCGCCTCATCCATTTTCAGGCCGAGCATCTGCTCGATGCGCTCAGCGCGCAAGGTGACGGGCGCAACCTGAGGCAGGTGTTCCTGATGAAGTACCTCGATGATCGGCCCGGCCTCGCCACCGACGATGTCGAGCAGCAATGCGGTTGCCCGCTCCATCGCTTCGCGGGCCAGCTGCCAATCCACACCACGCTCGAAGCGGTGCGAAGAATCGGTATGCAGGCCATAGGAACGCGCCTTACCGGCGATCGCAATGGTGTCGAAGAAGGCACTTTCGAGGAACAGATCGCGGGTATTGCCGCTGACGCCGCTGTGCTCGCCACCCATGACGCCGGCAATCGCCAGGGCACGCTGGTGGTCAGCGATAACCAGGGTGTCGGCACGCAGGCTGACTTCCTGACCGTCCAGCAGGACGAGCTTCTCGCCCTCCTCCGCCATGCGCACACGAATGCCGCCATTGATCTCGGCCAAATCGAACGCATGCATCGGTTGCCCGAGTTCGAGCATCACATAATTGGTGATGTCCACCGCCGCATCGATGCTGCGCACATCGGCACGGCGCAGGCGCTCGACCATCCACAGCGGCGTGGGCCGGGACAGGTCGACATTGCGCACCACGCGCCCGAGGTAACGCGGGCAGGCCGGCGCAGCCAATACTTCGACCGGCCGAACTTCGTCATGACTGGGGGCGACGACCACCATTTCAGGGCGGCTGACCGGCGCATCGTAAAGAGCGCCGACTTCGCGGGCCAGACCCGCCAAGGACAAACAGTCGCCGCGGTTGGGCGTCAGATCGACTTCGATACTGGCATCATCCAGATCAAGATACGCACGGATATCCTGCCCCACCAGTGCATCGCCGGGCAGTTCCATCAGACCGTCGTTTTCCTCGCTGATCTGCAATTCGGAAGCCGAGCACAGCATGCCGTTGGATTCGACACCACGTAGCTTGGCCTTCTTGATCTTGAAGTCGCCCGGCAATTCGGCGCCGATCATGGCGAAGGGAATCTTCAGACCCGGGCGGACATTCGGCGCGCCGCAAACCACCTGGAAGGATTCCGTACCGTTACTGACCTGGCACACGCGCAACTTGTCTGCATCGGGGTGTTGCTCGGTGCTCAACACCTCGCCCACCACTACGCCGCTGAATATGCCCGCGGCCGGGGTAACGCTATCGACTTCGAGGCCCGCCATGGAAAGGCGTGCCACCAACTCATCGCGGGATACCTGGGGGTTGACCCAGCTACGCAGCCACTTTTCACTGAATTTCATCCTGCTCTCCTGAACAATTCGGTTACGGTCGTGTGTCTCTAGCGAAATTGCGCCAGAAACCGCAGGTCGTTATCGAAGAACAGACGTAGATCGTTGACGCCATAACGCAGCATGGCCAGACGCTCGACGCCCATACCGAAGGCGAAGCCCTGGTACTTTTCGGGGTCGATGCCTGACATGCGCAATACGTTCGGGTGCACCATGCCGCAACCCATCACTTCCAGCCAGCCGGTCTGCTTGCATACACGGCAACCTTTGCCGCTGCACATCACGCACTGCATGTCGACTTCGGCCGAGGGCTCGGTGAAGGGGAAGAAGGATGGACGGAAACGCACGCCCAGGGGCTTTTCGAAGAACACCCGCAGAAACTCTTCGATGGTGCCTTTCAAATCGGCAAAACTGACACCCTCGTCGACCAGCAGGCCTTCGACCTGATGGAACATCGGCGAGTGGGTGATATCGGAGTCGCAACGGTAGACGCGGCCGGGACAAACGATACGAATCGGCGGCTGCTGGGACTCCATGGTGCGCACCTGCACCGGTGAGGTATGGGTGCGCAGCAACATGTTCGCATTGAAATAGAAGGTGTCATGCATCGCCCGCGCCGGATGATGGCCGGGGATATTGAGCGCTTCGAAGTTGTGGTAATCGTTTTCCACTTCGGGGCCTTCGGCGATGCCGTAGCCTATCCGCGTGAAAAACTGCTCGACCCGCTCCAGAGTCCGCGTTACCGGATGCAGACCGCCCGAGGTCTGGCCGCGACCAGGCAGGGTCACATCGATACGCTCGGCTGCCAACTTGGCGCTCAATGCGGCTTGCTCAAGGGTCGCCTTACGGCTGTTCAGTGCTTCCTGAACCTGATCCTTGGCGGCATTGATCAAGGCACCGGCCTGAGGGCGTTCTTCCGCCGACAGATTGCCCAAGGTTTTCATCACCTGAGTCAATTCGCCTTTCTTGCCCAGATAATGAACCCGGAGTTGCTCCAAGGCATTCACATCGTCGGTGTGGCTAACGGCCTCAAGCGCTTGCGAGACCAGCACATCCAGATTTTCCATTTACAGACTCCAGATACGAAATAGGGGAAGAGCTTGAAGGCTCTTCCCCTACTGGTGACGTTCAACACCGGGCGAGCCCGGTGATTGTCGGGGACTTAAGCCAGTACGGCTTTCGCTTTCTCGACAATCGCAGCAAACGCCGCTTTTTCGTTCACTGCCAGATCAGCCAATACCTTACGGTCGATCTCGATGGACGCTTTTTTCAGGCCGGCAATGAAACGGCTGTAGGACAGACCGTTAACACGAGCACCAGCATTGATACGAGCGATCCACAGGGCGCGGAACTGACGCTTCCTCTGACGGCGGTCGCGGTAGGCGTATTGGCCTGCCTTGATCACTGCCTGCTTGGCAACGCGGAATACGCGCGAACGCGCACCGTAGTAGCCTTTAGCGAGTTTCAGAATTTTTTTGTGACGCTTGCGAGCGATAACGCCGCGCTTAACACGAGCCATGAGTAATTTCCTCTATCTTGACCGGATTATCGAACGCGCAGCATGCGCGCCACTTTTGCTACGTCGGACGGATGCACCATGGTGCTTCCGCGCAGATGACGCTTACGCTTAGTGGACATCTTGGTCAGGATGTGGCTCTTGAAAGCGTGCTTGTGCTTGAAGCCGTTAGCGGTTTTAAGAAAACGCTTGGCTGCACCACTCTTGGTTTTCATCTTTGGCATGTTCGGATACTCCGCATTCAGTTGATAAACATAACCGCAAGGCCTGCCGTGCCCTGGTGGTTACTTCTTCTTTTTGGGGGCGATGACCATTATCAGCTGGCGTCCTTCCATCTTTGGATGCTGTTCAACGGTGCCGTATTCGAGCAGATCAGCTTCGACCCGCTTCAACAGCTCCATGCCCAGCTCCTGATGCGCCATCTCACGGCCGCGGAATCGCAATGACACCTTGGCCCTGTCCCCATCACTCAGGAAACGTACCAGGTTGCGCAGTTTTACCTGGTAATCCCCTTCCTCCGTCCCTGGACGAAACTTGATTTCTTTAACCTGCACTTGCTTCTGGTTTTTCTTCGCAGCAGCAACCTGCTTCTTCTTTTCGAAGATCGACTTGCCGTAGTCCATGACTCGGCAAACCGGAGGAATCGCATCGGCGGAGATTTCCACCAGGTCCAATTTGGACTCTTCAGCGATTCTAAGCGCTTCATCAATCGAGACGATGCCAATTTGCTCGCCGTCAGCGCCAATTAACCGAACCTCGCGTGCCGAGATATTCTCGTTGATCGGGGCCTTCGGTGCAGCTCGTTTATCTTGTCTCATTTCACGCTTAATAATGATTACTCCAAATCTTGGCGACCACGCCGGGAAACCGCCTGCGCGAGGAATTCAGCGAATTGAGCGATGGGCATAGAGCCCAGATCGGCACCTTCACGGGTACGCACGGCGACAGTTTGCGTCTCAACCTCCCGATCTCCGATAACCAAGAGATAAGGAACCTTGAGCAAAGTATGCTCGCGGATTTTAAAGCCAATTTTTTCGTTTCTCAAGTCAGACTTGGCACGAAAACCGCTTTGACCGAGAGTTTTTTCCACTTCCAGAGCAAATTCGGCCTGCTTGTCGGTGATATTCATCACCACCGCCTGAGTCGGCGCGAGCCAGGCTGGGAATGCGCCCTCGTAATGCTCGATCAGAATCCCGATGAAACGCTCGAACGAACCGAGAATCGCCCGGTGCAACATCACCGGATGCTTGCGGCTATTGTCTTCGCTGACGAACTCAGCGCCCAAACGCACCGGCAGGTTGAAATCGAGCTGCAAGGTACCACACTGCCAGACCCGCCCCAGGCAATCCTTCAAGGAGAACTCGATCTTCGGCCCGTAGAAGGCACCCTCGCCCGGCTGCAAATCGTAAGGCAGGCCGGCGCTGTCGAGAGCAGAGGCCAGCGCTGCCTCGGCACGATCCCACAACTCATCGGAGCCGACACGTTTTTCCGGACGAGTCGAGAGCTTGAGCTGAATATCGGTGAAACCGAAATCGGCGTAGACCGCCAAGGTCAACTTGATGAAGTCGGCCGACTCGCTTTGCATCTGCTCTTCGGTACAAAAAATATGCGCATCGTCCTGAGTAAAACCGCGCACCCGCATGATCCCGTGCAACGCACCGGAAGGCTCGTTACGGTGGCAGGCGCCGAACTCGGCCAAGCGCATCGGCAGCTCGCGGTAGCTTTTCAGACCCTGATTGAAAACCTGCACGTGGCACGGGCAGTTCATTGGCTTGATCGCGTAGTCGCGGCTTTCCGACTCGGTGGTGAACATGTTCTCGGCGTAGTTGGCCCAGTGGCCGGATTTCTCCCACAGCGAGCGATCGACCACCTGCGGCGTTTTGATTTCCAGATAGCCATGCTCACGCTGCACACCACGCATGTACTGCTCGAGCACCTGGTACAGGGTCCAGCCGTTCGGGTGCCAGAACACCATACCCGGCGCTTCTTCCTGGGTGTGGAACAGGTTCAGACGCTTGCCAATCTTGCGGTGATCGCGCTTCTCGGCTTCCTCGATACGCTGGATGTAAGCGGCCAACTGCTTCTTGTCGGCCCAGGCCGTGCCATAGACACGCTGCAGCTGCTCATTCTTGGCATCGCCACGCCAGTAGGCACCGGACAGCTTGGTCAGCTTGAACGCCTTAAGGAAGCGCGTGTTCGGCACGTGCGGGCCGCGGCACATGTCCACGTATTCTTCGTGATAGTAAAGCCCCATGGCCTGCTCGTCCGGCATGTCTTCGACCAGACGCAACTTGTAGTCTTCGCCACGCGAAGCAAAGACGTCGATCACCTCGGCGCGCGGCGTGATCTTTTTGATTACGTCGTAATCTTTCTCGATCAGCTGCTGCATGCGCTGCTCGATCGCCGCAACGTCCTCCATGGTGAAGGGACGCTCGGATGCGATGTCGTAGTAAAAACCTTCTTCAATGACCGGACCGATCACCATTTTCGCAGTGGGGAACAGCTGCTTGACCGCATGACCGATCAAGTGCGCACAGGAATGGCGGATGATTTCCAGACCTTCCTGATCCTTGGGCGTGATGATTTGCAGGGTCGCATCGCTGTCGATCAGATCGCAGGCATCGACCAGCTTGCCGTTGACCTTGCCGGCGACCGTCGCCTTGGCCAGACCGGCCCCAATGGATTGCGCCACCTCGAGTACGGATACCGGGTGATCGAACGAACGCTGACTGCCGTCGGGAAGAGTAATGATGGGCATGGCGCCTCCTCTCCTAGTGGTGACCTCTACCAAAGGCCACATGGGTTGGGATGAGCCAGTAAGCGATTCAGTGGTATGCCTGCCATACAGTGGCAGGAGCCTGTTAAGCCAACCAAAACCGAACCGGGTTCACTGGAGGTTTTCTACACGGGATAAGCGCTGGGATGCTTCCAGAAAGCCTCGCCCCTGGCAAGCCGCCCAATAAAAAAGGGTCGCCTGGGCGACCCTTTTTATCGAATTTGGTAGGCACAATTGGATTCGAACCAACGACCCCCACCATGTCAAGGTGGTGCTCTAACCAACTGAGCTATGTGCCTCCGATGGGTGCGCATTCTACGGAGGCGCGCATAAGAGTCAACTGTTTTTTCGCTAACTGACTGAATAAGCGAATTTTTTACTGTTCTCCAGGGCGTTTAATATTTTGGACAGGCACTAGCCGGCGATTTTTATCTCGGGTAGCATCGGCGTATTCGTAAAAAATAAAGAACAGAGGTTGCAAAATGACGCACACGGCCTATCCCCGATCCTATTACGCCGCTTCCGCCAACGCGGCCCCGGCTCGCCCTGAGCTGCACGGCGAAGTAGAAACCGATGTGTGCATCGTCGGCGCCGGCTACACCGGCCTGTCGACAGCGATCGCCCTGTTGGAGAACGGCTTCAAGGTCAGCATCGTCGAAGCCGCCAAAGTCGGTTTCGGCGCTTCCGGGCGCAACGGTGGGCAAATCGTCAACAGCTATAGCCGCGACATCGACGTGATCGAGCGCAGCGTCGGCCCGAAGCAGGCGCAACTGCTGGGCAAGATGGCGTTCGAAGGCGGCAGAATCATTCGCGAACGCATCGCCAAATACGATATCCAGTGCGACTTGAAAGACGGCGGTGTATTTGCCGCCAATACCGTCAAGCATATGCAGCACCTCGAGTCGCAGAAAAAACTATGGGAGCGCTACGGTCATACCCAACTCGAACTGATGGATGCCAAGCGCATTCGCGAAGTGGTGGGAACCGATATCTATAAAGGCGGCATGCTCGATATGAGCGGCGGCCACATTCATCCCCTCAACCTGGCCCTGGGGGAAGCCGCCGCGGTCGAATCGCTCGGCGGGATAATTTACGAACAAACGCCGGCCATACGCATCGAGCGTGGGGCCAACCCGGCGGTGCATACGCCGAACGGGCGCATCAAAGCGAAGTTCGTGGTGATTGCCGGTAACGCGTACCTGGGCAATCTGATTCCCGAACTATCGGCCAAATCGATGCCCTGCGGTACTCAGGTGATCACCACCGAGCCGCTGTCCGACGAGCTGGCGAAAAGCCTGCTACCGCAGGATTACTGCATCGAAGACTGCAACTACCTGCTCGACTACTACCGCCTCAGTGGCGACAAGCGCCTGATCTTCGGCGGCGGCGTGGTCTATGGCGCCCGCGACCCGGCGAACATCGAGGCGATCATCCGGCCGAAGATGCTCAAAGCCTTTCCACAGTTGAAAGATGTGAAAATCGATTACGCCTGGACCGGCAACTTCCTTCTGACCCTCTCGCGCCTGCCGCAGGTCGGCCGTCTCGGTGACAATATCTATTATTCGCAAGGCTGCAGCGGCCATGGTGTGACCTACACCCACCTGGCCGGCAAGATAGTGGCCGAAGCGCTGCGTGGTCAGGCCGAGCGTTTCGACGCTTTCGCCGAGCTGCCGCATTACCCGTTCCCGGGTGGCCAACTGTTGCGCGTTCCCTTCACCGCCATGGGTGCCTGGTACTACAGCTTGCGCGACAAACTGGGTTTCTGATTCCCCGCTCGAAATAAAAACGGCGCCTTCATCGGGCGCCGTTTTCGTTTATACGCGAATCAATCGACCACAGGACACAGCGGCAGTACCGCACATTGGCCGGTTGCCTTTGCCGCCCCACCCGAACTTGCGGCGAAGCGCTTATCCTCGGGCGCCAGGCGCTGCGCACAGGCCCGGGCCCGCTCTCCTCCATCCGTGCAGCCGCGCTCGCTCAATACCTGCGACAGGTTGAACCAGCCGGCGGCGAAATCGGGTTGATGCGCCAGACTCTCGCGCAAGGCGCTTTCGGCGCCCGAGATATCGCCACTCGCGTAACGGCTGTTGGCCAGAGAAAACCAGGCGACCGATTCAGCGGGCCACTGCCGTACGGCGGTACGGTAAGCGCGTTGCGCAGCATCGGTGCGCCCGGTCTCTTCAAGATCGCTGGCGGCCTTGAGCCAAGTGCGCAACTCAGCCTGCGCGGGCAAGGTATCGGCGGGCAATGTCAGTACGGCCCAGCGTCCGCCGCGCGCCCAGGTCTTGTCGAAGGTGCCGAAATCGGTCAGCCAGCGCCGCGTCGTACCGGAGCGCAGGATCAACGTCCGTTCCCGCCGGTCGTAGCCGACCACCACCGCGAAATGCCACATGGGGTACCAGTCGAGTGCCAGGTTCTGCAGCACCAACACCGGATTGCCCGCCGCCACCTCGGCCAGCACAGCCTCGAGACGCGGCTGCAACGGGTAGACCAGCATGTCGTGAGTGCGCGCCGTTGCGACCATTTCGATCTGCAGGCTGCCCTCGCGATCCGGGATGAATACCTGATCCTTGAGCAGACCCGGACTGGTCGTCACCCCACGCTGGTTGAGCATGGTGGCGAGCGCCGCCGGCCCGCACTGATAGGCGCTTTGAGGGAAAAACGGAACATCGCTCAACTCGACCCGCTCAGGCAGACGCGAGGTCTCCGGCGGTAACACCGGAGACCTCGAACAGGCTGCAAGCAAGAGAATCAACGCAAACGGAAGAAAACGACTGGTACTCAGCGATTTATGCATTTTACGAAACTGAAGATATTGGTCGCGCAGAGCATATCCGTGACGATGAAGATCACCAAGAACAATACAATGACCCCCAATACACCAGCGCCGGCAGGCGCATCGGCCAGTTGTTGATTGAATTGCGCCAGTTCGGCGTTGGTCAGGCTATTGATCCGCTTCTCGACCTGCGCACGGTCGACTCCCATGGCGAGTAATTTTTCCTGCACACCCTGGTCATCGAGCATGCCAAGCAACTGCTGGCGGTCGACCGATTGTTGCTGCTCGTTCAGCACCTCGGGGGTGCCGATCATCGCTGCGTTGGCCATGGGTATCTGGACAACCAGCAGTAGGTGGAAAATCGCCAAAAAAGCGGCCAAACGACGGAATAACGATGGCTTTAGCATGGTAATTTCTCCTTATCGACTTCTGATTCGACCAGGCAAATACTCAAGCGTTCCACACCCGCCAACTCAGAATTACGACTCGCACAACATCTGACTCAGTACCGCCCGCAGCTTGGCCGGCTTCACCGGTTTATTGAGCAAGGGCACGCCCATCTGCTGCAGCTCGCGGCGACATTGATCGCTGCGATCGGCGGTAATCATCACCGCGGGGATATCGCAGGCGTAGTGTTCCCTTAATGCCTGCACCACCCGGTTGCCGGTCTCCCCGTGATCGAGGTGAAAGTCCGCCAGAATCAAGTCCGGCGCCTGCGCACCCAAGACCTCCAGAGCGGCCTGCTGGTCGACCGCCGTGACCACTTCACAGCCCCACTGCCCAAGCAACGCGGCCATGCTGTGGAGAATGCTCAGTTCATTGTCCAACACCAGCAAGCGCCGCCCCGGCAATGGATCGCCCGCGGACGCGCGTGGCAGTGGCGCAACTGGCAACATCGCTGGTTGTTTCGCCAGCGGCACCCGGATGCTGAATACCGAGCCGCGTCCCGGTTGCGAACGGACCTTGACCGGATAACCGAGCATGCGCGCGATGCGGTCGACGATCGCCAGGCCGAGCCCGACCCCGCGGCGCTCCGCAGCGCGCCCGGTATCCAGTTGGTTGAACTCGAGGAACACCCGCTCCAGCTGATCCTCGGGGATGCCGCGCCCGCTGTCCCAGACCTGGATCTCAAGAAAGTCGCCGCGTTTGCGGGCGCCGAGCAGAATGCCGCCCTGCTCGGTATAGCGGCAGGCATTGCTGAGAAAGTTGCGCAGGATCCGCGTGAGCAAACGGAAATCCGTGCTGATCGCATGAGGAGCGATGCGCACCTTGAGGCTCAGACCCTCGGCGGCGGCCACCGGTTGGAACTCCGAGGCCAGGGGCGCAAGCAATTCTTCCAGGCGGTACACATCGATATCGGGCTTGATCGCCGCCTGATCGAGCTTGGAAATGTCCAGCAAATCGGTGAGCAGATCCTCGGCGCCTTCCAGGGCCTGGTGGCTGCGCTCGACCAGGTTGTGCTCGGCCGCCGGCAAGCTGCGTTCGCGCAGGGTGGAGATCAACAGCCGCGCGGCGTTCAGCGGCTGCAGCAAATCGTGGCTGGCGGTCGCCAGGTACTTGTCCTTGCTCAGGTTGGCGGCTTCGGCGGCGTCGCGCGCCTCACGCAGCGCCCCTTCGATGCGTTTACGCTCGACGATCTGCTCCAGCAAATGGCGATTGACTTCCTGCAGTTCGGCGGTGCGTGCACCGACCCGTTGTTCAAGTTCGTCGTTGAGCTGCTGCAAGCGCTGCTGCGCTTGCTTGCGCTCGGTGATATCGGCGACGAAGCCCTCGAACAAACCCTGCGCATCGGGTTTGAGCAGCAGGTTGATCAGCACATCGATGACGCTGCCATCCTGGCGCCGTAACTGGGTTTCATACCAGAACAACCCCGGTTCGGTGGTCAGCACCTGGCGAATTCGCTGCAACTCCTCCGCGCCCCCGACGAACAAATGCTGCAGATCGCTCATCGACCAGAGCACCTGCTGCGGGTCGTCGTAGCCGAGCATGCGCGCCAACGCCGGGTTGGCGGCGCGCATACCGTCCTGCAGGCTGGCCTGAAAGATGCCATGCACCGCGTGCTCGAACAGCCATTTATAGCGATTGCGCTCGGCCTCCAGCTCCTCCAAACGCGCCAACAGCTCGGGGTAATGGCTCTTGCGTACCGAATGGCCACCCAACCCGAGCAGCGCATTGAGCGCCTGACGCTGATCGTCAGAGGGCTTCTGCATACACGACCTCGACATCGCGCTGGGTCGAATCCCGCGGATTGGTGAGGATGCACGGGTCCTGCATGGCATTGCGCGAGAGGAAGGGTATATCGCTGGTGCCAACGCCATGCAAGCCGAGGGTTTCGTGGAAGCCCACCGCCTGCTTGAAGCGGATCAGGTGTTCGATCAAACGTGGGCGGATCTGCGCATGGCTGAGCCCGCGACAGTCGATACCGAGGGTTTCGGCGACCATCCTGAAGCGCTCGGGCGAGGCGTTGTAATTGAATGCCACCACATGCTCGACCAGCACCGCATTGCACAGCCCATGGGGCAGGTCGAGAAAGCCGCCAAGGCTGTGGGACATCGCATGCACTGCACCGAGAATCGCATTGGAGAAGGCCAGGCCGGCCTGCATGCTGCCGAGCATGATTTTCTCGCGCAGGGCGATATCGTTGGGGTTGGCGATCATCGCCACCAGGTTGCCATTGATCAGGCGCATCGCTTCCAACGCATGGGAATCGGTCAAGGCGCCGGCGCCGGTGGACACGAACGCTTCGATGGCATGCACCAGGGCATCGATGCCGGTGCAGGCGGAGAGGAACGGGTCCATGCTCAGGGTGGTTTCCGGGTCGATCAGCGACACGTCGGGCACCGCGCCCTTGCTGACGATGGAGAACTTCATCCGCTCGTCCTGGTTGGAGATGATCACGAACTGCGAGACATCGGCCGAGGTACCGGCCGTGGTCGGGATCAAAATCAGCGGCGGGCTCGGCACACGGAGGGTATCGACGCCCTCGAACTCGATGATATTGCGACCATGGGCGACGGCGATGCCGATGCCCTTGGCGCAGTCCATCGGGCTGCCGCCGCCGACCGCGACTATCGCGTTACAACCCTCGCTGCGGTAGATCTCGGCACCGCTCATCACCTCCTCGGAACGCGGATTGGGCGAAACCTGGGTGTACAGGCAGTGCTCGATCCCCTGCCCCTGCAAGCTGGCCTGGACATCGGCGACCCAACCGGCGGCAAGCACGCCGGGGTCCGAGACCAGCAACACCTTGCGTGCGCCGTAGTTACTGGCGTAATTGCCGACGCTATGCCGGCAGCCGGCGCCGAAGACGATTTCCGGCGAAACGAATTTACGATGCAAACTGATATCGGCGTTCATGCCTCGGCCTATTATTGTTCTCAACGGCTCTCAGCCTACTGCATTCGCCTGCCAATGCAATGCAACCAGAGTCGGCTAGCGTGCCTCTAAGACGGCCGCTCCGTTTCCGTCAGCAGATGCTGGTAGAAGCGCCATTCGCGCTCCAGCGCATGGGCCTGATTGCCGGCCTGGCGAAAGCCGTGGCGCTCCTCGGGATACAGATGATAGTCCACCGCCAGTCCCCGATCTTTCAAGGCAGCGACCATGCTTTCGGTCTGTGCCGGCAGCACCACCGCATCGAGGCCGCCCTGGAAGAAAATTACCGGCGCCTCGATCTTGTCCGCATGTAACAGCGGCGTGCGCGCCGCATAGCGCTCGGCGTCCCGTACGGGGTCACCGATCAGCCAGTCGAGGTAGTCGGCCTCGAACTTGTGCGTGACCTGGCGCAACGCCAGGGGATCGCTGACCCCGTAGAGACTGGCACCGCCGCGGAAGACACGGCTGAAGGCCAAGGCGCAGAGCGCGGTATAACCGCCGGCACTGGCGCCGCGGATAAAGGCGCGGGCCGGGTCGATCAGCCCGCGCGTTGCCAAATGGTCGACCAGGGCACAGGCATCCTCGACCTCGATCGCGCCCCACTCGCCTTGCAAGCGCAGGCGGTAGGCACGGCCATAGCCGCTGCTGCCGCGGTAATTGAGGTCGGCGACTGCGAAGCCGCGCTGGGTCCAGAACTGGATGCGCGGGTCGAACACCGGGTAACAGGCCGAGGTCGGCCCGCCGTGCAGGAACACCAACAGCGGCGGCTTCTCGTCAGGCGGGCCGGCAAAGCGGTTGTTATGCGGTGGGTAGAAAAACCCGTGGCAGTCCTCGCCGCCGCTGGCGAAACGCAATACCTGCGGTCGTGATACCTCGGCGGCCGGCAGAACAGCCGCAGCGCCGGCCAACACCCGGCACTCGTGGCTATCGCGGTCGATCGCCAGCACCACACTGCCGTGCTCGGGCGCTGCAGCAATCGCGTAATAGAAATGCCCATCCGCAGCCAGTTGACGAAAGCGGCTATAGCCCTCGGCCAGACGTCGCTCGCCGTTGCCGTCGCGCTCGGCCAGCACGGCGAAGCCATTGTCGAACCAGCTCAGCAACAGCGCCTCGTCAGCCAGCGCCAGGTAATTGCACGCGCCCAGCTGCCAGGGCGCACCAGCATGTTCGGCGGCGGCACAGGGCATGAGAGCCAGCGCCTCTTCCGAGGTGTCGCGCGGGATTTCCCTCCAGGGTTGCCAATAGCCGTTGCGATCGCTGAGTACCAGCAAACGCCCCCGGCTATCGAACGCTGGCTGCTGCAAGGCTTGTCCACCCTGGGCGCCGGCGACGACTTGCCTTGCCTGCCAGGCGCCGCTGTCGGCGCGTAAGCGGGTACATAACCGCGTCGCCAGCCAGGGCTGCTGGGGTCTATCCCATTCGATCCAGGCCAGCCGCCGGCCATCCTCGCTCAGGCTCGGCGCGGCGTAGAAGTCGCTGCCTTCGGCTAGTACCTCGCGAGCGCCATCGGCCAGGGCGATGCTCACCAGGCGATGTGCGACCTGCGCCCCGTCGTGGCTTTCCTCGACCGCGACTATCGCGCCGGCTCGGGCATCGAACTGCAGGTTGCCATAACGGCAGGCCGCCCGCCGGGTCAACGCACGCGGCGCCCCGCCGAGCGGTTGCCAGTAGAGTTGCTGGTCGCTTTCGTCGACATATGCCAGGCCATCGCGGCCCAGGCAGAAGGCGCCGCCACCATATTCGTAGACCCGGCTGCGCACCGAGATCCCCGGCGGCGTCAGGCATTGCAGGTGGTCGGGGGTCCAATGCCAAAGCGTCGAACGGCCATCCACCGGCTCGAATGCCAGCCACACCAGCCCGCCGAGGCCGGCACGCAGCTCGGCGAAATCGCGGCTGGCTGCGGCCGCCTGCTCGCTCGACCAGTCGCTGTCCCAGAAACCGAATGGTGCTACCTGCGGTTTATTCATGCCTTGCAGATTAGCTGGGACGCCTTCTCGTTGCGCATCACCAGGCTGTCCAATGCGCCCGGCGCCTGTTCGGCCTGTTCGCGCGCGGCGAGGATGATGCCGTGGTGCGCCGACTTGCTGCACACCGGGTCGGAGTTAGCGGCATCGCCAGTGAGCATGAACGCCTGGCAGCGGCAGCCGCCGAAGTCCTTGGCCTTGTCGTCGCACGAACGGCAGGGCTCGGGCATCCAGTCGTCGCCGCGGAAGCGGTTGAAACCGAAGGAGTGGTGCCAGATGTGCTCGATGCTGTGCTCGCGCACGTTGGGAAACTGCACCGGCAGCTGGCGCGCGCTGTGGCACGGCAGCGCGGTGCCATCCGGTGTGATGTCGAGGAACAGATTGCCCCAGCCGTTCATGCAGGCCTTGGGGCGCTCCTCGTAATAATCCGGGGTGACGAAGATCAGCTTGCACGGGTGGTTCTGCGCAGCCAGCTTGGCCCGCCACTCGTTGGTGATGCGTTCGGCCCGCGCCAACTGGGCGCGGGTCGGCAACAGGCCGGCGCGGTTGAGTTCGGCCCAGCCATAGAACTGACAGGTGGCCAACTCGACGAAATCGGCTTCCAGCTCCAGACAGAGTTCGATGATCCGCTCGATATTGTCGATGTTGTGCCGGTGGGTAACGAAATTCAGCACCATCGGATAGCCGTGGGCCTTGACCGCGCGGGCCATGGCAAGCTTGTGGGCGAAAGCTTTTTTCGAACCGGCGAGCAGGTTGTTGACCTCCTCGTCGGCGGCTTGGAAGCTGATCTGGATATGGTCCAGCCCGGCATCGGCGAACTCGGCAATGCGCGCCTCGCTCAGGCCGATGCCGGAGGTGATCAGGTTGGTGTAGTAGCCGAGGTCGCGCGCCGCCTTGATCAGCTCGGCCAGGTCCTGACGCACCAGCGGCTCGCCGCCGGAAAAACCCAGCTGCGCGGCGCCCAGCTCGCGGGCCTGGCGGAACACCTCGATCCATTCGGCGGTCGTCAGCTCCTGGCCCTGCTGGCTGAAATCCAGCGGGTTGGAGCAATACGGGCACTGCAACGGGCAGCGATAGGTCAGCTCGGCCAGCAGCCATAGTGGCGGGCCGGCCTTGGGCACCTGACGGTCAGTGCAGCTCGATCCAGAATTGGGCATTGGCTACCTCCAAAAAGGCCAGGATGTCTTCGTCCAATCCCGGCACGTCCGGAAAGCGTCCGCGCAACGCCGCAATGATCTGCGCCACGCTGTGCTCACCGTTGACCTGCTTGAGAATTTCTCCGGCGCTGTCGTTGAGCTTGATCATGCCTTCCGGGTACAGCAGCACATGGCAGCTCTGCACCGGCTCCCATTGCAGACGAAAACCGCGACGCAGCTTAGGGATCGCGCTGTCGAGGGACTGGCTCATGCGATCGACTCCGTGGTGGTGCGCGCGGCGCAGCCTACAAGGGATAAAGCGGCCGCAGAGTGCACCGTGCGCACCGATTGACTATGGTTCATAACGCGATGCCCCGATGCCAAACCGCTTCGCGGGTTACCGTGTGATAAGGCGGACGTTCCAGCTCATAGGCCATGCTCATCGCATCGAGCATGCTCCAGAGCACGTCCAGTTTGAATTGCAGAATGTCCAGCATGCGCTGCTGGGCGGCGAAGGTGGTGTAGTGCGCCAAGGTGATGCGCAGGCCATGCTCGACATCGCGGCGCGCTTCCTTCAGCCGCTTGCGGAAGTAGTCGTAACCGCCGGCGTCGATCCAGGGATAGTGCTGCGGCCAGGCATCCAGGCGCGACTGATGGATCTGCGGGGCGAACAGCTCGGTCAGCGAACTGCTGGCCGCCTCCTGCCAGTTGGCGCGGCGGGCGAAGTTGACGTAGGCATCGACGGCGAAACGCACACCCGGCAGCACCAGCTCCTGGGACAGCACCTGCTCGCGCGTCAACCCTACCGCCTCGGCCAGGCGCAGCCAGGCTTCGATGCCACCCTCCTCGCCGAAGCCGCCGTCGTGATCGAGAATGCGCTGGATCCATTCACGGCGGGTATCGCGATCCGGACAGTTGGCCATGATCGCCGCATCCTTGAGCGGAATGCACACCTGATAGTAGAAGCGGTTGGCGACCCAGCCCTGGATCTGCTCGCGAGTCGCCCGGCCGGCGTACATCGCCTGATGAAACGGGTGATGGGTATGGTAGTAGGCGCCCTTGGCGCGCAACGCCTGCTCGAACTCGGCAGGAGTCATGGCGGATTGGCTCATCGAAGCTCCCCGGTGCGCAAGGCGCACACTACAAATTGATGCTCATGCCGTCCCAGGCGACATCGATGCCATGGGCGCTGAGTTCCGCGCGCTCCGGCGAATCGACATCGAGGATCGGGTTGGTGTTGTTGATATGAATCAGAATCTTGCGCTGCGCCGGCATCGCATCGAGCAGCTCGATCATGCCGCCGGGACCGCTTTGCGGCAGGTGGCCCATTTCGCTGCCGAGCTTGTCGCCGACCTCGCACAGGCGCATTTCGTCGTCGCGCCACAGGGTTCCGTCGACCAGCAGGCAATCGGCGCGGCGCATCCAGGCCAGCAATTGCTCGTCCACTTGCCCCAGGCCGGGGGCGTAGAACAACTTGCCTCCGCTACGCCGGTCTTCGACGAACAGACCGATGTTGTCGCCGGGGTGCGGGTTGCCGCGGTGCGGCGAATACGGCGGTGCACTGCTGCGCAGGGCCACCACGGTAATTTGTAGATCCGGGCAGACGGGGATGCTGAAGGGCACGCCATCCAGCGCGATCAGGTTATGCCGCAGGCCGCCGTTCCAGTGCTCAAGCATGTTGAACAAGGGAAAGCCGCTGGTCAGGTCCTGGTGGACCATCTCGGTGCACCACACCTGGTGCGGGCAGCCTTCGCGCAGGGTCAGCAGGCCGGTGGTGTGATCGATCTGGCTGTCCATCAGCACGACCGCGCCAATCGCCGTATCACGCGTTTTGCGCGCCGGCTGCAGGGCCGGAAACGATTCGATCTGCGCGCGGATATCGGGTGACGCGTTGCACAGTATCCAGTCCTTGCCGTTATCGCTCAGGGCAATCGAGGACTGCGTGCGCGGCTGCGCACGTACGCTGCCATCGCGCATGCCGCGGCAGTTGCGACAGTTGCAGTTCCATTGCGGAAAGCCGCCGCCGGCGGCGGAGCCGAGAATATGGATATGCATGCTGAATTCCCAGTCAGATGCCCCGACGTGGCCGGGGCAAGGCGAATCAACGATTGGCGAAGTACATCGTGACTTCGAAACCAATACGCAGATCGGTAAAGGCGGGTTTAGTCCACATGGCGCGGTCCTCTTCTTGTCAGCCGGCGAATTCCGGTAGTGCTAGTTATGCACCGCAAACACGCTCGGCAGAATGGTACTTTGGGAGGAGGTCGGACTGACATTGGTAGCGGTGGCTGCCGGCGCCACGCCAACGCGGCACCAGTGTCGCGGTCCGATACGGGATGGGGTGGGAGGAGCACGATCGCTCCTCTCCCCGGCGCCGCCGACCCAAGGGCCTGCGGCTATGCACGTGTGACGCAAGGCGGGACAGCACACCGGGCTATCCCAGGGCACCCTTGATCAGTTGCCCGATCAGCTGGCGCGTGCCAGGTTGCGCAGGGACTTCACCTGATCGTGGTTGCGCTGCACGCCCTGGCATTGCTTTTCGACGACCATGCGGATCGACTCCGGCAAACCCTTCTGCAGGGCTTCCTTGTAGTTTTTCAACGCGACATCTTCACCGCGCTCGCATTCATTGAGAATGGCTTCGTCGTCCTTGCCGGTGATCAAGCTTTTCAGGTCGACCCAGCGACGGTGCAGAGCCCCGGCGACGCTCGACTTGCTTTCCGGGTCGCCCCCCAGACCGCGAACCAGTTGCTGCAGATCGGCGGCAGCGGCGGCACATTCCTGCGCACGTTGGTTGAACAGGCTTTTAAGCTGAATGCTCTGAATGTTCTCGGCGCATTCCTGAAAGCCTTTCTCGCCATCCTTGCTGGTTTCGATCAGATCGTTGAGTACTGAAATTACCTCTTTGTTTTCCATTTCTTGCTCCTCGTCAATCCTTCTTACTAAGCCAGGAAAAAGCCTGGCCACCCGAAAAATTGACTGAGCAGGTAGCCCCGAGGTTCAAGGAAAAGTGCCGAGCGGTAAGGCCACCAGGCTAGGGCCTGCTGGCACTTTTGGCCTTCTGCCGCTTGAGGAAATCCACCTTCCACTGCTCCAGCCCGATGTATTGCGAATCCAGGTTTGCCTCGACCCCGTAGCGCGCCTTAAGCGCAGCGATTGGCGCCTGCTGTTCAAGCAGAAAGCGATCGAAACGGGCGAGCAATTGCGGCTGTTTCACAGTGGAGAGCTGGAAGCTGCCGCGGTTGTGCGGCAACGTCGGGTCGAATACCAAAGCCCCCGGACGGGCGCGAATGTTGTCCAGGTAATAAGCCGCGACCACTACGTTGTAATAGGCCCCGTCGGTCTGTTTTTTCAGCGCCTGGCGGATCATCAGCCGCAGGTCATCACTGTAATTCAACTCGATCTGCTTGCCGGCGATACGCTCCTCGTAACCGCCCGGCGTCCAGCCGTGGACGATCGACAGCTGCTTGAGCCGTTCGATCGGCTGCCCCTGACGCTGGGGCGCGACCAGCACCCCGTCGACATAGTCGACGATGCCCTGACTGTAGTGCAGGGTCTTGCCGGCTTTCTGCTCCGGCGCCCAGGCCTGGTTATCGGGGTACTTGAGATCCACTTCGCCCTCCAGCAGCGCCGGTAGCAGCCGGTTCACCGGCAGCGCCTTGAAGCTCAATTGCACGCCGCTGTTTTCGGCGAACAGATCGAACAACTCGCGAGCTAAGCCCTGGTACCGACCCTGCTTGTCGACACTGTAATGCGGGGCGAACGCCGAATCCTCCACGCCTATCACGTAGCTTTCGGCGCGAGCACTGGCGCAGGCACTGACGGAGCAGACAAGGGCGAAGAAACTGCATGCGTGTGAGTACTTCACAGCAAACCTCCGGGGTGAGTTGCGGGATGGGGTAACGAAATGAAGAAGCGTGGGAACAGCCGCGACGCCGGCGCCTGCTAGCCGCCGGTCATGCTCATGAAGCGAACGACCTGGACCTGCTCGTCGCTGTCGAAACGATGGCGCTCGGGCTTGAGTTGCAAGGCATCGAGCAAGGCCGCGCACAGGCGTTGGCTATTGCCGGGATGAGCGCGCATCAGGCCTTTCAAGTCCAGGGCATGGTCATGTCCCAGACAGAGGACCAACTTGCCTTCGGCGGTGACCCGTACGCGATTGCAGTCGCCGCAGAAGTTATGGCTGTGCGGCGAGATGAAACCGACCTGGGTGTCGCTGCCTGCCACCTGCCAGTAACGCGACGGCCCGCCGGTGCGCTTGCTACTGCGCACCAGGGCGTAGCGCTGCTCGATGCGCTGGCGCACGTCGTCGCTGGAGCAGAACGTCTGCTCGCGCCTATGGCTGGAAATATCGCCCAGGGGCATTTCCTCGATAAAGCTGATATCCAGACCGCGGGCCATGGCGAACTCGACCAGGTCGAGCACTTCATCGTCGTTACGGCCCTTCTGCACCACGCTGTTGAGTTTGATCTTGCGAAAACCCGCCGCTCGCGCTGCCTCGATACCAGCCAGCACCTGTTCGAGCTTGTCGCGCCGGGTAAAGGCGGCGAAGCGCTCGCGCTGCAACGAATCCAGGCTGATATTCAGGCGCTTGACCCCCGCGGCACGCAGCTGCGGCGCCAGCTCGAGCAACTGCGAGCCGTTGCTGGTGATCGCCAGGTCTTCGAGTTCGTCGCGCGCGCCCAAACGAGCCAGCAGGCTGAGCAGATTCTTGCGCACCAGCGGCTCGCCGCCGGTAATACGGATGCGCTTGACGCCCAGACCGATAAAGGCGTCGGCCACCGCGTAAAGCTCTTCCAGACTGAGAATCTGCTCGCGGGGGGCGAACTGCATATCCTCGCTCATGCAGTAGGTGCAGCGAAAATCGCAGCGGTCGGTGACCGAGAGTCGCAGGTAGGTGATGCGCCGACCGAAGGGATCGACCAATTGGCTGTTGTGCACGGCATGTCTCCTGGGCCCTGAGAGCCGAGACTTTTTGTTATGAGAGCGCAGCCTGTCGGAGCGCACTGCGGAACCTAGACAAATGTTGAGCAAGATAGAAACAGAAAAACAAAATCCTGTATACAACTACTTGACCGAAGGGTCAGATTAGGTCGCCAACCCCTTGCCCTGCGGCTTGAGCGCCGCGCGAGGCCGGTGCTACCATGCCCCACCGCGCCCAGCGCCGGGCGACTTACAAAAGCACAGAGGCTTATGACCAGTATCCGCGAACGCAACAAAGAGCTGATCTTGCGCGCAGCCAGCGAAGAGTTCGCCGACAAGGGTTTCGCCGCCAGTAAAACCAGCGACATCGCCGCCAAAGCCGGCGTCCCCAAGCCCAACGTCTACTACTACTTCAAATCCAAAGAGAACCTCTACCGCGAGGTTCTGGAAAGCATCATCGAGCCGCTGCTGGAGGCGTCCGCACCGTTCAACCAACCCGGCAAACCAGCCGAGGTATTGAAGGCCTATATCCGCTCGAAAATCCGTATCTCCCGCGACCTGCCATTCGCTTCCAAGGTATTCGCCAGCGAAATCATGCACGGCGCGCCCCACCTTTCCAGCGAGCAGGCCGAACAGCTGAACGCCCAGGCCAAACACAATATTTCCTGCATCCAGCGCTGGATCGACCAGGGCTCGATGGCCAAGGTCGACCCGCACCATCTGCTGTTCAGCATCTGGGCCGCGACCCAGACCTACGCCGATTTCGATTGGCAGATCTCCACCGTCACCGGTAAAGCCAGCCTCAGCGAAGAAGACTACGAGGCCGCTACGCAGACCATCATCCGCCTGGTGATCAAGGGCTGCGAAGTCGATGAAAACCAGCCCGCCACCTCCGAGCAGGTTACCCGCGCCTGAATCGGCGCTTCGACGCCAACCCGTAGGAGCCAGCTTGCTGGCGATGCTTTTACCCCTCAGGGATCGCCAGCAAGCTGGCTCCTACATGCATGCTTAACCCCACTCTCGCATCGGCCTACAGCCCGGTAAGGCGGGTTAGCGGCGCAGATCGAATCACCCGCAACCGCGTACGCACTCGAAGCGCCGCGTAACCCTCCAAACCGCGGTATTTGCTCGATAGCGCCATGGCGGGTTATCGCCGAAACCTGTGGGAGGCGCTTTAGCGGCGAGCTTTCAACGGTGGCAGTCGCGGCTAAAGCCCCTCCCACAGCCCCGTAAAATGGCTGATTCGGCGCTAAGCATCAGGCCATAGTTCCCGCATCGGCCTTCAGTCCCAGCGACTCCAGCGCGCTGATCGCGCATTGCTCATCGATATCCGAGGTATCGCCAGTAATGCCGATGGCGCCGATCACCTCGCCCTGTTCATTGCGGATCAACACGCCACCCGGTGCCGGCACCAGCTTGCCGTCGGCCAGGTTGTTCACCGCGCCGATAAACGCCGGGCGTTGCTGCGCATCGGCGGCGATCAGGCGTGAGTCCTTGCCCAGCGCCATGGCGCCCCAGGCTTTGCCAATGGCGATCTGCGGGCGCAGCAGGCTGGCGCCATCCTCGCGCTGCAGGCTGATCAAATGCCCACCGGCATCGAGCACCGCGACAGTGAGCGGCGCGGCACTGATTTCCCGGCCCACAGCCAGGGCCCGGGTACTGATGGCGGTAGCGGTCTGCAGATTCAAAACGTTCATGGCGAGACTCCTGATAACTGAAAAGTCGAAGGACGCGCCCGGACGCGCTGCTTAAAGCAGCCCGCAGCAGCCCAGGCGATTCAAAGCTCGCAGCCACTATCCCACCAGAAACAAAAAAATCAATAGATGAATACAATTCAATTATTGTTTGTATACATTTAAAACCACCTCTAGCCTTTCAGCCCATGGCAACCCGCTTAAACAGGCGTTTTAAAAGAATTTATACCCAGCACGAAGATCGCCGCAAAAATTGTTGACCATTAAGTCAATAGCTGAATAGAATCCGCTGCAGGCAACTTGTATACAATTTCACAAGAAGAGGCACACAATCATGGCCAGAATGAGAGCAATCGAGGCCGCCGTACTGGTGATGCGCCGCGAAGGCGTTGACACTGCGTTCGGTATCCCCGGCGCCGCCATCAACCCGCTGTACGCTGCATTGAAGAAAGTCGGCGGCATCGACCACGTCCTGGCCCGCCACGTCGAAGGCGCTTCGCACATGGCCGAGGGTTACACCCGCACCAATGCCGGCAATATCGGCGTGTGCATCGGCACCTCCGGCCCGGCCGGCACCGACATGGTCACCGGCCTGTATTCGGCCTCCGCCGACTCCATCCCGATCCTTTGCATCACCGGCCAGGCGCCGCGTGCACGCATGCACAAGGAAGACTTCCAGGCGGTCGACATCACCAGCATCGTCGAGCCGGTGACCAAGTGGGCGACCACCGTGATGGAGCCCGGCCAGGTGCCGCGCGCATTCCAGAAGGCCTTCTATGAAATGCGCAGCGGCCGCCCAGGTCCTGTGCTGATCGATCTGCCGTTCGACGTGCAGATGGCCGAGATCGAATTCGACATCGACGCCTACGAGCCGCTGCCCCTGGCCAAGCCCGCCGCCAACCGCGTGCAGGCGGAAAAGGCCCTGGCGATGCTCAACGACGCCGAGCGCCCCTTGTTGGTCGCTGGCGGCGGTATCTTCAATGCCGACGCGGCCGACAAGCTGGTCGAATTCGCCGAGCTGACCGGCGTGCCGGTTGTCCCGACCCTGATGGGTTGGGGCGCGATCCCCGACGACCACCCGCTGATGGTTGGCATGGTCGGCCTGCAAACCTCGCACCGCTACGGCAACGCCACCCTGCTGGAGTCCGACCTGGTATTCGGCATCGGCAACCGCTGGGCCAACCGCCACACCGGCAGCGTCGACGTGTACACCGAAGGGCGCAAATTCATTCACGTCGATATCGAACCGACGCAAATCGGCCGCGTGTTCAACCCGGACCTGGGCATCGTTTCCGACGCGGGTGCGGCCCTGGACGCCTTTATCGCTGTGGCCAAGGAATGGCAAGCCGCTGGCAAGCTGAAGGACCGCAGCGCCTGGGTCGATTCCTGTCGTGAGCGCAAGCGCACCCTGCAGCGCAAGACCCACTTCGACGAAGTACCGGTCAAGCCGCAGCGCGTGTACGAAGAGATGAACGAGTTCTTCGGCAAGGACACCTGCTACGTCAGCACCATCGGCTTGTCGCAGATCGCCGGAGCGCAGTTCCTGCATGTGTACAAGCCGCGTCACTGGATCAACTGCGGCCAGGCCGGCCCGCTTGGCTGGACCATTCCGGCAGCGCTCGGCGTGGTCAAGGCCGACCCGACCCGCAAGGTGGTGGCGCTGTCCGGCGACTACGACTTCCAGTTCATGATCGAAGAGCTGGCCGTGGGCGCGCAGTTCAACCTGCCGTATATCCACGTGCTGGTGAACAACTCCTACCTGGGCCTGATCCGTCAGGCACAGCGCGG
The DNA here is from genome assembly GCA_966210435.1 of uncultured Pseudomonas sp. Classification (GTDB taxonomy): domain Bacteria; phylum Pseudomonadota; class Gammaproteobacteria; order Pseudomonadales; family Pseudomonadaceae; genus Aquipseudomonas. The sequence continues at coordinate 62,570 of CBIHLF010000026.1, forward strand.
CTTCGAGATGGACTACTGCGTGCAGCTGGCCTTCGAGAACATCAACGCGCCGGAGCTCAACGGCTATGGCGTTGACCATATCGCCGTGGTCGAAGGCCTGGGTTGCAAGGCCATCCGCGTGCTCGATGCCAATGACCTGCAAGCAGCCTTCGCCAAGGCTCAGCAGTTAATGGAGGAGCACCGCGTGCCGGTGGTGGTCGAGGTCATCCTGGAGCGCGTCACCAATATATCCATGGGCACCGAGATCAATGCGGTCAACGAGTTCGAAGAACTCGCCGCCCGCGGCGCCGATGCACCGACCGCCATCTCGTTGCTGGACTAAGACCAACCCCGTAGCCCGGATGCAATCCGGGGAAATTTTGACAGCCCCCGGATTACATCCGGGCTACGAAAAGAAGGAGCACCCCATGCCCCGTTTTGCCGCCAACCTGTCGATGCTGTTCACTGAAGTGGACTTCATGGACCGTTTCGCCGCCGCCGCCGAAGCCGGCTTCAGCGGTGTCGAGTATCTATTCCCCTACGATTTCGCCGCCGAAGAAATCAAAGCCCGCCTGGACGCCAACAAGCTCGAACAAGTGCTGTTCAACCTGCCAGCGGGTGATTGGGCCAAGGGCGAGCGCGGTATCGCCTGCCATCCCGATCGCATCGAGGAATTCCGCGCCGGCGTGGACCAGGCCATCGCCTATGCCCAGATACTCGGCAATAAGCAGGTCAACTGCCTGGTCGGTATCCGTCCGCAGGGTCACGACTGCGCGAGCATCGAGCAGACCCTGGTCGACAACCTCCGTTACGCCGCAGCCAAGCTGGAAACTGCCGGTATCAAGCTGGTCATGGAAATGATCAACACCCGCGACATTCCCGGCTTCTACCTGTGCACCACCAAGCAGGCGCTGGATATTCGCAACAAGGTCGGCAGCGCCAATCTGTACCTGCAGTACGACATCTATCACATGCAGATCATGGAGGGCGATCTGGCCCGCACCATGGAAAGCAACCTGGCGGTGATCAACCACGTGCAGCTCGCCGACAACCCGGGCCGCCACGAACCGGGCACCGGCGAGATCAATTACCGCTTCCTCTTCGAGCACCTGGACCGCATCGGCTACCAGGGCTGGATCGGCTGCGAATACAAGCCCGCCACCACCACCACTGCCGGCCTTGGCTGGCTGAAAGCACATAACGCAATCTGAGGAGCGAAACTCATGGCTAAAATCGGATTTATCGGCACCGGCATCATGGGCAAGCCCATGGCGCAGAACCTGCAAAAAGCCGGGCACACCCTGTTTTTCTCCGAGCACTTCGAGAAGGCCCCGGCCGAGCTGATCGGCGACAACGGCATCGGCCTGGCCAACCCGCGCGAAGTAGCCCAGGAAGCCGAGTTCATCATCGTCATGGTGCCGGATACCCCGCAGGTCGAAGACGTGCTGTTCCGCGCCGATGGCGTGATCGAAGGCGTTGGCGCCGGCAAGGTGGTGATCGACATGAGCTCGATCTCCCCCACCGCCACCAAGGTCTTCGCCGAGAAGATCAAGGCCACCGGCGCCGCCTACCTGGACGCTCCGGTGTCCGGCGGCGAAGTTGGCGCCAAGGCCGCGACCCTGAGCATCATGGTCGGCGGTTGCGAGAAGGCCTTCGAACGCGCCCTGCCGCTGTTCCAGGCGATGGGCAAGAACATCACCCGGGTCGGCGGCAATGGCGACGGTCAGACCGCCAAGGTGGCCAACCAAATCATCGTTGCGCTGAATATCCAGGCGGTGGCCGAGGCCCTGCTATTCGCCGCCAAGAACGGTGCCGACCCGGCCAAGGTGCGTGAAGCGCTGATGGGCGGCTTCGCCGGCTCGAAGATCCTCGAAGTGCACGGCGAGCGCATGATCAAGGGCACCTTCGATCCGGGCTTCCGCATCAGCCTGCACCAGAAGGACCTCAATCTGGCCCTGGCCGGCGCCCGCGAGCTGGGCCTCAACCTGCCCAACACCGCCAACGCCCAGCAAGTGTTCAGCACCTGCGCGGCCATCGGCGGCTCAGGCTGGGACCACTCGGCGCTGATCAAAGGCCTGGAGCATATGGCCAATTTCAATATTCGCGGCGAGTGACCGACACATCAGGCCGACCGCTCGTAGGTTGGCGTTGAGCGAAGCGATACCCAACATGGAGCGCACAGCGCTCCCGACAACGGGAGGCGTTGGCCGGTTCTTCGAACCGGTTGTTGGGTATCGCAGGCTCAACCCAACCTACAGGGGCTGCGCCTCACCCCTTTCGATCTGCCCGGCAGGCGGTGTCACGGCCTGTCTGCCGGGTGGGTCGATTCTAGTGCAGAGCGCCTGCGAGACGGGCGCTGCGCACTAGAATCGAAGTTGATACCTAACAAGAGAGATCGCCATGTCCATCGATCCGTCTGTCAATCCAACGTCTCTGCTGCGCGAGCTGTTCGCCAGTGCCATCGACGCCGCGCACCCGCGCCAGGTGTTGGCCGACTACCTGCCGGCGGATCGCAGTGGTCGGGTCATCGTCATCGGCGCCGGCAAGGCCGCCGCGGCCATGGCCGAGGTGATCGAACAGCACTGGCAAGGCGAGGTCAGCGGCCTGGTGGTGACCCGTTATGAGCACGGCGCCAATTGCAACAAGATCGAAGTGGTGGAAGCCGCCCACCCGGTGCCGGACGATGCCGGTGAACGGGTCGCGCGGCGGGTGCTGGAGTTGGTCAGCAACCTGACGGAAAGCGACCGGGTGATCTTCCTGCTGTCGGGCGGCGGCTCCTCTCTGCTCGCCCTGCCCGCCGCGGGCATTACGCTCAGCGACAAACAGGCGATCAACAAGGCCCTGCTCAAATCCGGCGCGGCGATCGACGAGATGAACTGCGTGCGCAAGCACCTCTCGGCGATCAAGGGCGGTCGCCTGGCCAAGGCCTGCTGGCCGGCCAGCGTCTATACCTACGCGATTTCCGATGTGCCGGGCGACGAAGCCACGGTGATCGCCTCCGGCCCGACCGTGGCCGATCCCACCACCTCGGCCGAAGCCCTGGCGATTCTGGCGCGTTATCAGATCGACACACCGGCCAATGTACGTGCCTGGTTGCAAAACCCGGCATCGGAAACGCTCAAACCCGGCGATCCGTACCTGAGTCGCAGCCACTTCCAACTGATCGCCCGCCCGCAGCAGTCGCTCGACGCCGCCGCTAAGAAGGTTCGTGAAGCGGGTTTGAATGCGCTGATTCTTGGCGATCTGGAGGGCGAATCCCGCGAGGTGGCCAAGGTCCACGCCGGTATCGCGCGGCAGATCGTGCTGCATGGCCAGCCAATCAAGCCGCCCTGCGTGATCCTCTCCGGCGGCGAAACCACGGTTACCGTGCGCGGCAACGGCCGTGGCGGACGTAATGCCGAATTCCTGCTGAGCCTGACCGACAGCCTCAAGGGCCTGGCCGGCGTTTATGCCCTAGCCGGCGACACCGACGGCATCGACGGTTCGGAAGACAACGCCGGCGCCATCATGACCCCCGACAGCTACGGCAAGGCCTGCGAACTGGGGCTGAGCAGCAGCGACGAGCTGGATAACAACAACGGCTATGGATACTTCGCCGCCCTGGATGCGCTGATCGTCACCGGGCCGACCCGTACCAACGTCAATGATTTCCGCGCCATTCTGATTCTCGAGGCTCCCGCAAAATGACTCCCAACAAGAAAGTGAAAATCCTCGCCACCCTCGGCCCGGCGATAAAAACCCAGGACGATATCCGCCAACTGGTGGAAGCCGGGGTCAATCTGTTCCGCCTCAATTTCAGCCATGGCGAACACGCCGACCACGCTCAGCGCTATGACTGGGTGCGCGAAGTGGAACAGCGCCTGAACACCCCGATCGGCATCCTCATGGACCTGCAAGGACCGAAACTGCGCGTGGGTCGTTTCGCCGAAGGCAAGGTCGAACTGGTACGCGGCCAGACCCTGCGCCTGGACCTCGACGACACCCCGGGCGATGCCCAGCGGGTCAACCTGCCGCACCCGGAAATCATCGCCGCGCTGCAACCGGGCATGAGCCTGCTGCTCGACGATGGCCGCTTGCGCCTGCGCGTCACGGCCAAGGAACCCACTGCGGTGATCACCGAAGTGATCGCCGGCGGCGAGCTGTCCGACCGCAAGGGCGTCAATGTGCCGGAGGCTGTGTTGCAACTGTCGCCGCTGACCGAAAAGGACCGCCGCGACCTGGCCTTCGGCCTGCAACTGGGCGTCGATTGGGTGGCGCTGTCGTTCGTCCAGCGCCCCGAAGATATCGTCGAAGCGCGCGAGCTGATCGGTGACAAGGCACTGCTGATGGCCAAGATCGAGAAGCCCTCGGCGGTTACCCACCTCAAGGAAATCGCTGAGCTGTGCGATGCGATCATGGTCGCCCGTGGCGATCTCGGGGTGGAAGTGCCAGCGGAAAACGTGCCGCGCATCCAGAAGGACATCATCCGCGTCTGCCGCCAGCTCGGCCGGCCGGTGGTGGTGGCCACGCAGATGCTCGAGTCCATGCGTTTCTCCCCGGCGCCGACCCGCGCCGAGGTCACCGACGTGGCCAATGCCGTGGCCGAAGGCGCCGATGCGGTGATGCTCTCGGCGGAAACCGCCTCCGGCGATTACCCGCTGGAAGCGGTGCAGATGATGAGCAAGATCATCCGCCAGGTGGAGAACGGCCCGGACTTCCAGGCCCAGCTCGACGTCGGCCGGCCCCAGGCCGAAGCGACTGCGTCGGACGCGATCAGCTGCGCGATCCGCCGCATCAGCTCGATCCTTCCGGTGGCTGCGCTGGTCAACTACACAGAGTCCGGCGCCAGCAGCCTGCGCGCCTCGCGCGAACGGCCGAAGGCGCCGATCCTCAGCCTGACGCCAAGCCTGAATACCGCACGGCGCCTGAGCGTCGCCTGGGGCGTGTACTCGGTGGTCAACCAGCGTCTGGGCAAGGTCGAGGAAGTCACCAGTACCGCCCTGGAAATCGCCCAAGCCCGCGGCATGGCGCAACGCGGCGACACCCTGGTGATCACCGCTGGCGAACCCTTCGGCCAGCCGGGCAGCACCAACAGTTTGCGCATCGAAACGCTGCGTTGAGAGCGGGTGACGATCCCGGCCAAGAAGACAGGTGATTTGGTAGCCGGATGCAATCCGGGGAGAGGTTGTACGGCCAACAGCGCTTCCCGGATTTCATCCGGGCTACGTTTTGGGGATAAACCAGGTTCTAGCGTCAGTCCCATCCTGGCATTGCCAGCTTGCAGGCACCCACCACGCCCCTGGTGGGTGCCTCTTTTTATTCGGGTGCTTACTCAGGTTCACCGGCATGCCGCCACTACTCACCTCTGCCAAAACCGATCTGCGCGCGCTGCTCAATGGCTTCAGCCAGATCTTTCTGCAGTGCCATCCCGGTTGCGGCGCGCTGGTATTACTGGCGATTGCCCTGGGCGCGCCAGAATCGCTCGGCGCGGCCTTGCTCGGTGGTTTGAGTGGCCAACTCGTTGCCCAGCGTCGTGGTTACGCCCAAGCCGATATCCAGATCGGCCTGTATGGCTACAACGGCATTCTGCTGGGCCTGCTGCTCGGCCATAGCTTCGCCTGGTCACCACTCCTGGCGTTAGTAGTCATCCTCGGCGGCGGCGCTTCCAGCCTGCTGCTCGCGCCCTGGATGCGGCGCATGCGCGAGCACCAGTGGCTGCCGGCGTTCACCCTGCCCTTTATCGCTCTGGGCTGGATATTGCTGGCGCTGCCGTTGCAGCTGCAAAACGGCGCTGCAGGTGAAACCACGCCGCCCGATGGACTAAGCCTCGTAAGCGCCATCGCCCGCGGCATTGGCCAGGTGGTTTTTCTCGACCAACCGTTGGCTGGCGTTTGTCTATGGCTTGGTCTGCTGCTCGCCGATAAGCGCGCCGCCTGCTGGGCGCTGCTCGGCTCGGCCTGCGGCCTGGGTTTGGCGCTGCACCTGGGCTGGCCGCAGTACGGCGCACTGGTGGGGCTGCATGGCTATAACGCAGCACTGGCGGCTGTGGCCGTAAGCCAGGTAAACCGCGGCCCCTGGTTGCCACTACTGGCTATGGTTCTGGCGACGCTACTGCAGCCCGGCTTCGCCGCCCTGGGGCTACCGGCCCTGACCCTGCCCTTTATCCTCGCCTGCTGGTTGATCACGGCTAGCCAGCGTCTATTGCTAAACGCCGCCGCAGACTGTGCGCCTGCGGCACAACGAGGCAAAAACTTGCATCACCCGGGCAAAACTCCCTAGGCTGGCGCGCATCGCCCGCTCGTCCGCCTTCGGACCCGCGCCACCACGGAGTTAGCAGAATTCCCATGGATAAGTTGCAGGATTGGCGCCAGCGCCTGTACATCATCATTTTCTTCACCAACACCCCGGCCGGGCAGCGCTTCGATCACTACCTGCTGGTGGCCATTCTCGCCAGCCTGGCTGTGGTGATGCTCGACAGCGTCGACGCCGCGCACCGCAGCTACGGTGATCTGTTCATGGCGCTGGAGTGGCTGTTTACAGCACTGTTCGCCAGCGAGTACCTGTTGCGCATCTATGTCAGCCCGAAACCCCGGCAATATATCTTCAGCTTCTACGGCCTGATCGACCTGCTCGCGGTTTTGCCGGCCTTTATGGCGCTGTTGTTCGCCGATGCCCAGTACCTGCTGATCATCCGGGTGATCCGCATGCTGCGAATTTTCCGCGTACTCAAGCTCACGCCCTACCTGAGCCAGGCCAACTTCCTGCTGACGGCGCTACGCGGTAGCAAGCAGAAAATCGTGGTATTTCTGCTCAGCGTCGGCACCCTGGTGATCGTCTTCGGCACATTGATGTACGTGATCGAGGGCCCGCAGAACGGTTTCACCAGCATTCCGAAAAGCATCTACTGGGCGGTGGTGACCCTGACTACCGTGGGTTTCGGCGACATCGTCCCGCGCACGGCGCTGGGTCAGGCCCTGGCCGGCCTGGTGATGATCACCGGTTATTCGATCATTGCCGTGCCCACGGGCATCTTTACCGCCGAACTGGCCAATGCGATGCGCAGCGACGGCCGTGTCGAACAACCTTGTCCGAACTGCCACAAGGCCGAGCACGATGCCGCTTCGGCGTTCTGCAATCGCTGTGGGCATTCGCTGTATCCGCATTCGGCGCCCGAGTAGCCAGAAGGCATCATCTGGCCCAGGCGACCGTGAGTAATTCATCAGGCTTTCAGGTCGGCTATTGGCTGCCGACGACCTGTTGCACCAGCGCGTCGAGCGAGCCGTCCTCGCGCATTTGCGCCAGGCTCTGGTCGAAGCGCTGCAGCAATTGCTGTTGCTGCGCCTTCTTGGCGAAGACCAGGTACGTCGGGTTGATGCTCAGCGCGGGCTCGAGCGCGCGCACCTTGTCCAACAGGTCCAGGCGCTTGAGGATACGTTGCCCAGCCAACTCGATGGCGATCACCGCGTCCAGGCGTCCCGAGGCGAGCATCCTGAAGTTCGCCTCGTCCGAACTGCTCTCGGTCATTTGCATCCGTCCAGCCTTGGCCGCGGCATCGAAAGCCTCGGTATAACTCCAGCCGCGGATCACGCCAACCCGCATGCCGTAAAGGTCCTCGACCCGGGTGAAACGCAACGCAGAACCAGTGCGCGCATAAACGATCAATTTCTCTTCAAAGATCGGCTGCGAATAATCGAATATCTCAAGACGTGGCGCAGTCTGGTAGATGCCGCCAACGCCCGCCCTGCCCCCTTCGCCCATACGCAACGCGCGCTTCCAGGGCATTCCGCGGATATCCACGTCGACTCCCGCCCGCTGGAATACCGCCCGCAGCAGCTCGGCGTACAGCCCTTTGGTTTCACCGTTCTCAAGGTACATGAACGGTGGGTTGGCATTGTCGAGGGCGATCAATGGCTCTGCCCGAACCAGCAAGGTGGAGACGCACAAGGCGATACCGATCAGCAGGCGCGAAATGTTCATGCGAGGTGAGAGTCCGCTAGTACAGGTTCGTTCAAGCATAGCCGCGGGTCGCGCCAGCTGTCCGGCAATACATCCGTCAACCAGCGGAGCACCGCCAGATTACTCGCGTTCGACCGGCGTCGAGGTCAGTTCGAAAGGACTGTTGCTGCGCCTTTGGTTACGGTCTTCGCGCGGTGTGGCGCCGAAGAAGTTGCGGTAGGCGCTGGAAAAATGCGGGCCGGAGGAGAAACCGCAGGACAGGCCGATCTGGATGATCGACTTGCTGGTCTGCATCAACAACTGCCGCGCCTTGTTCAGCCGCAGCTCCAGGTAATACTGGCTGGGTACACGATTGAGGTACTGCTTGAAGATGCGCTCCAGCTGCCGACGCGACACACAGACATGGCGGGCGATCTCGTCGGTGGTCAGTGGCTCCTCGATATTCGCCTCCATCAGCAACACCGCCTGGGTCAGCTTCGGGTGGCTGGAGCCCAAACGATTCTGCAATGGGATGCGCTGGCGCTCGCCGCCTTCGCGAATGCGCTCCACGACCAATTCTTCCGATACCGCGCCGGCGAGTTCGGCGCCGTGATCGCGCGACAGCAGCGCCAGCAACAGGTCCAGCACGGCCATGCCGCCACAGGCGCTCATGCGGTCACGGTCCCAGTCGAACAGATGGCTGGTGGCGATAACCTTGGGGAAGCGTTCGCTGAAGTCGTCCTGCCAGCGCCAGTGCACCGAGGCGCGGTAGCCGTCGAGCAAACCGAGCTGCGCCAGCGGATACACCCCAGCGGAGACCGCGCCTATCGCGCAGCCGCTGCGCACCAGTTGCTTGAGCGCGCCGGAGAGCGTCGCCGGCATGGCCGCAGGCGGTTCGTCGGCGATCAGAAAGAGCTTCTGGCAGCCCTCCAGCTTGCCCACCCAGGACTCGCCCGGCAGGCACCAGCCACCAGCGGCAGGGTCCGGCACTTCGGCCTGCAGAAACGACAGCTCGTAGACCACTTCAGGGTGGACACGCTGGGCGACGAGCAGCGCTTCCTCGGCCAAAGCCAAGGTCAGGGGCTTGGTGTTGGGCCACAGCAGGAAGCCGATTCGATGGGCATTCATGGCGGTGAGTTTAGGCTCTGTTGGCGTTATGGGGGGTGCTTATTTAAGGCTACCGGAAAGGAATTGCTGCAGGCGTTCGGATTGCGGGTTGACCAGCACTTCACGGGGATCGCCACGCTCTTCCACCACGCCCTTGTGGAGGAACACCAACTGGTTGGAAACCTCGCGGGCAAAGCCCATTTCGTGGGTCACCACGACCATGGTACGGCCTTCCTGGGCCAGGTCCTGCATCACCTTGAGCACCTCGCCGACCAGTTCGGGGTCGAGTGCCGAGGTCGGCTCGTCGAACAGCATCACTTCCGGCTCCATCGCCAGCGCGCGGGCAATCGCCACGCGCTGCTGCTCGCCGCCGGACATGTGCGCCGGGTAGGCATCCTTGCGGTGTGCAACGCCAACCTTGTTCAGGTAGTGCTCGGCTTTGTCCCGGGCCTCCTGCTTGTCCATGCCGAGCACGTGCACCGGCGCTTCCATAATGTTTTCCAGGGCGCTCATATGCGACCACAGGTTGAAGTGCTGGAACACCATGGCCAGGCGCGAGCGCATGCGCTGCAACTGTTTGGCGTCGGCGGCCTTGAGCGCGCCGTCCTTGTTCGGCACCAGCTTGAGCTCTTCGCCGTTGAGCAGGATCTTGCCGGCATGCGGCTGCTCCAGCAGGTTGATGCAACGCAGGAAGGTACTCTTGCCCGAGCCGCTGGAGCCGATGATGCTGGTCACATCACCGGCCTTGGCCGCAAGGGACACGCCCTTGAGCACTTCGTGGCTGCCGTAACGCTTGTGCAAGTCCTGAACTTCAAGTTTGTACATGGTTTCCACTCTCTTGAATCAGTCGCTCAACAAGCGACCCTGGCGAATAGGGGTGCGGCCGGCCACTTTGGCCAACCAGCGATCGGGCAATGCGAAGCGCGTGCGCTCGATGGCGAACAGCACGCCTGCGGTGCTGGCGTTGACCACGCTATGGCGGTCGTCCAGAGGATCATGTATCTCGAATATCGGCGTACCGGCTTCCACCCAGGCGCCGACCGGCTGCAGAAAGCTGACCACCCCGCTATGCGGTGCGTACAACAACTCGGTGCCGGCGAAGGGCACGCCCTCGCAACATTCTTGCGGTGCGGCCGGCCAGTCGCCGGCGATCAGGCCTTGCTCGGCGAGATACGCCAGAATCGCCTCGGCATAGGCCTGGGCCTTGGCCGGCGCGGTGTTGTCCATGCCGCCCAGCTCCACCGTGGTGGCCAGACATACCGGGTCGATCGCCGCGTCCGGGAAGCGCTGGGCCAGGCGCAACCAGGGCGAGGAGCAGGCTTCATCGAACGACGAACCGCCGGACTCCTCGGCCAACAACACGGTGGCGGCGCCCAGGCGCGCGGCCAGCGAACTCAGCTGCGACCATTGCTGCGGAATGCCATAAAGATGCACTGCCGCCTCGAAGTCGCAATGCAGGTCGAGCACCACGTCGGCGTCGTAGGCATGCGTCAGCAACAGGCGCTGCAAGCCTTGCAGCTCGGACGTCGGCGCAGGCAGCGCCTCCAGGGCGTGCTGCATGGCCGCACGAATAATCCGCACATTGCTCGGGCCATCCTTGCCCAGACGCCCTTCCAGGGTCGGGGCAACGGCTTCGGCCAGATCGAAGAAGCCGCGATTGAAGTTCTTGCCGCTACCGATCTCGAAACGTCCCTGGTGGCAACCTTGTACCAGTTGACCCAAGCCGATCGGGTTAGCCACCGGGACCAGTTCGATCACCCCGGTCAGCCGGCCCTGCCCTTCCAGTTCGCGGAGCCGGCGCTTGAGTTCCACCGCCACGCGCATGCCGGGTAATTCGTCGGCGTGCATCGAGGCCTGGATATAGGCCTTGCACGGGCCGCTGCCAAAGCGGAACACGCTGAGCTGCCGCTCGGTGCCCGGTGTGCCCCAGGGTAAACGGTGATCGATTCGCTGCATGGGCTTTTCCTCAGGCCTTGCGTGGGGCCAGATAGGCCAGCCAGCGGCGCTCGGCCAGCTTGAACAGGCGCACCAGGATGAAGGTCAGACAGAGATAGAACAGGCCGGCGGTAATGAACGCCTCGAACGGCATGTAGAAGCGCGAGCTGACCGTGCGCGCCGCGCCGGTGATGTCGATCAGGGTGACGATCGACGCCAACGACGTGGTGTGCAGCATCATGATCACTTCGTTGCTGTACTGCGGCAGCGCCCGGCGCAACGCCGACGGCAGGAGGATGCGGCGGTATAGCTTGAGACGCGACATGCCCATGGCCTTGGCCGCTTCAATCTCGCCATGGGGCGTGGACTTCAGGCTGCCGGCGAGGATTTCCGCACTGTAGGCGCTGGTATTGATGGCGAATGCGAGCACCGCGCAAAAGGTCGCGCTCGACAGATAGGGCCACATGAAGCTGTCGCGCACCGCCTCGAACTGGGCCAGACCGTAGTAGATCAGAAACAGCTGCACCAGCATCGGCGTGCCGCGGATCACATAGGTGTAGAGCCAGGCCGGGAAGTTCACCAGCGGCGACTTCGAGACCCGCATCAAACCCAGCGGGATCGCCAGAGCCAGGCCGAACGCCAGGGCCAGCAGGAGGATCTTCAGGGTTATCAATACGCCGCCGAAGTACAGCGGCAGATTTTCCCAGATCATGTTGTAGTCGAAGATCATGCGTGCGTGCTCCTCACAGATCGGCGGCTTTGGTGCCGACCGAGTAGCGTTTTTCCAGGTAGCGCAGGGCCAGCAGCGACACACTGGTCAGCACCAGATAGAGCGCGGCGACCGCGAGATAGAAGGTGAAAGGTTCGCGGGTCGCATCGGCGGCGTTTTTCGCCTTGAACATCATGTCCTGCAGCCCCACTACCGAAATCAGCGCCGTGGCCTTGGTCAACACCAGCCAGTTGTTGGTGAAACCGGGAATCGCGAAGCGGATCATCTGCGGCACCAGAATGCGGAAGAACACCTTGATCCCGCTCATGCCATAGGCCGCGCCGGCCTCGCTCTGCCCCTTGGGGATCGCCATAAAGGCGCCGCGGAAGGTTTCCGACAGATAGGCGCCGAAGATGAAGCCCATGGTGAAGACACCGGCGACGAATGGGTTGATGTCGATATATTCGTTGTAACCGAGCAGCGGCGCTACGCGGTTAACCAGATCCTGGCCGCCGTAGAAGATCAGCAGGATCAGTACCAGATCGGGAATACCGCGAATGACGGTGGCGTAGGTCTCCCCCAGAATCGCCAGCCACTTGATCGGTGACAAGCGAAATGCCGCGCCCAGAAGGCCCAGGAAAATCGCCACCGCCATCGAGGTCAACGCCAGAATCAGGGTAAGCCAGGCACCTTCGAGAATGGTCGAGCCGTAGCCGTTCAACATGCCCTAGTTACCTCATGCGGGCGCCAGCGGGCGCCGGGAAGTACAACGAAAAAGTGACGCGGGTCGTTTCCATTCTCGCGGGCCTGGGCCAAGCGCCTGCGCCACTTTCGGTGAAAGGCGATGCCTCGCCGTGGATTTATTCGCCGTAGACGTTGAAGTCGAAATACTTGTCCTGCAGTTCCTTGTACTTGCCGTTGGCGCGGATCGCGTCGATCGCGTTGCTGATCTTGTCGGCCAGTTCCTTGTCGCCCTTACGCACGGCGATGCCGGCGCCTTGGCCGTAGTATTTCTCCTGAGTGAAATCCGGGCCGACCAGAGCGAAGCCTTTACCGGCGTCGGTCTTGAGGAAACCCTCGTCAATGTTCACCACGTCGGCCAGGGTCGCATCCAGACGCCCGGAAGCCAGGTCGAGGAAGGCTTCGTTCTGCGAGCTGTAACGCACCACTTCGACGCCTGCCGGCTCGAACTCGTCGCTGGCGTGACGGTCATAGATCGACGAGCGTTGCACGCCGAGCTTTTTGCCCTTGAGGTCGACCAGCGGGTCGTTGATCACGGTACCGGCCTTCATCGCCAGTTTGCCGGGGGTGTGGTAGTACTTCTTGGTGAAATCGACCGACTTCAGGCGGTCTTCGGTGATGCTCATGGAGGACAGCACGGCATCGAACTTGCGGACTTTCAGAGCCGGGATCAGGCCATCGAACTCCTGCTCGATCCACTGACACTTGACCTTCATCTCTTCACAGAGCGCCATGCCGATGTCGTAGTCGAAACCGCTGATGTTGCCTTCAGGGGTTTTGAACGCGAACGGTGGGTAAGCTGCCTCGATACCGATGCGCAACGGTTTGGCGTCTTCAGCCATGACCAGCGGCGACAGAATGGACAGCGCCAATGCGCCTAGAAGTGCAATCTTCTTCATCTTGTGACTCCTTCGAAAGGGAATGGCAGCCGGTTGCGGAAAACCCGGTAAATTTTTATCCAGCCATTTTTATAGTGTAGAGAGAGTCGCCGTGTTTGCTGCAGGCTATGCAGACGGCACGCGGCCTCGGCTGGGGTGGCTGGCATTCTAGCGACAGCTCGAAAGTCGATATTTCTTCAATGCGACAAGTAATTACAAAAGACTTGGACGCCGGGCGCGCACAACTTGACATGACCCGCAAAAAGTGCGAGCAAGAACAGAATGGTTAACCAGTTATAAATGCAGATATTGCGCCAATTTTACTAGAGCCCTTTATTTTCGCGGCCTTCAAAGAGTATCCAACTGGCTAACAGCTGATCCGATGAGCACAAAACGTTCCCGTGCACCCCAATAAGGTGCGCAGGGTTACTCGTCGGGTTACCGGCCGATACGTCCCTGCGCAGGACGCCCATTGCAAATAAAAAACGAAAACGCCCCGCTTCGGCTTATGGCCGAAGCGGGGCGCGGAGTACAAGCGCCGGTCAGGCGGCCTGCATGCTGCGATGAGTATCGATCAAGTGCTGCACCACGCCAGGATCGGCCAGCGTGGAGATATCGCCGAGCGCATCGTATTCGGCGGTGGCGATCTTGCGCAGGATGCGGCGCATGATCTTGCCCGAGCGGGTTTTCGGCAAGCCGGGCGCCCACTGGATGACGTCGGGCGAGGCGATCGGGCCGATCTCCTTGCGCACCCAATTCTTCAGTTCCTGACGCAACTGTTCGGAAGGCTCCTGACCGCTGTTCAGGGTGACGTAGACATAGATGCCCTGCCCCTTGATGTCATGCGGCACGCCGACCACCGCCGCCTCGGCGACTTTCGGGTGGGCGACCATGGCGCTTTCGATCTCGGCGGTACCCATGCGGTGTCCCGAGACGTTGAGCACGTCGTCGACCCGACCGGTGATCCAGTAGTAGCCGTCTTCGTCGCGACGGGCGCCGTCGCCGGTGAAATACATGCCCTTGAAGGTCTTGAAGTAGGTATCGACGAAGCGATCGTGATCGCCGTACAGGGTGCGCGCCTGGCCCGGCCAGGAATCGATGATCACCAGGTTGCCTTCCGCGGCGCCCTCGATCAGGTTACCCATGTTGTCCACCAGCGCTGGCTGCACACCAAAGAACGGGCGGGTCGCCGAACCCGGCTTGAGTGCGGTGGCGCCTGGCAGCGGGCTGATCATGATGCCGCCGGTTTCGGTCTGCCACCAGGTATCGACGATTGGGCAGCGCTCCTGGCCGACCGCCTTGTAGTACCAGTTCCAGGCCTCCGGGTTGATCGGCTCGCCGACCGAACCGAGCAGGCGCAGGCTCGAACCATCGGCGCCCTGCATGGCCGCGTCGCCCTGAGCCATCATCGCGCGGATCGCGGTCGGTGCGGTGTAGAGGATATTGACCTTGTGCTTGTCGACGATCTTCGCCACCCGGGTGATGTCCGGGTAATTCGGGATGCCCTCGAACAGCAGTGTGGTCGCGCCATTGGCCAGCGGGCCGTAGACGATATAGCTGTGGCCGGTGACCCAGCCGACGTCGGCGGTGCACCAGTAGATATCGCCGGGCTTGTAGTCGAACACCCGCTCATGGGTCAGCGCGGCATACAGCAGGTAGCCCGCCGTGGTGTGCTGCACGCCCTTGGGCTTGCCGGTGGAGCCCGAGGTGTAAAGAATGAACAGCGCTTCCTCGGCGCCCATTTCCTTCGGTGCGCAGACGCTGCCGGCGACTGCCATCAGGTCTTCGAACCAGATGTCGCGATGCGGGTGCCATTTGATCTCGCCGCCGGTGCGCTTGCACACGATGATCTTCTGCACGCTGGCGGTTTCCGGGTTGGCCAGGGCGTCGTCGACGTTGGCCTTGAGTGGCGTGCGCTTGCCGCCACGCACACCTTCGTCGGCGGTGATCACCACCTTGGATTTGCAATCGATGATGCGTCCGGCCAGCGCCTCGGGCGAGAAGCCGCCGAACACCACCGAATGGATGGCGCCGATGCGCGCGCAGGCGAGCATCGCCACCACCGCTTCGGGAATCATCGGCATATAAATGGTCACCACGTCGCCACGGTGCACGTCCTGGCCGCGCAAGGCGTTGGCGAACTTGCACACCTGCTCGTGCAGTTCGCGATAGGTGATGTTGCGGTGTTCGGAAGGATCGTCGCCTTCCCAGATGATCGCGACCTGATCGCCGCGCTCTTCCAGGTGGCGGTCCAGGCAGTTATAGGAGACGTTGAGGGTGCCGTCGGCAAACCACTTGATATCGACATGGTGATCGTCGAAGGAGGTCTGTTTGACCTTGCTGAACGGTTTGATCCAATCCAGGCGCCGGGCCTGCTCGCGCCAGAAGCCGTCGGGGTTGATCACCGACTGCTGGTACATGGCTTTATAGGTGGCTTCGTCAGTCAACGACTGAGCCGCCACCTCGGGGCGCACGGGATACAAGGACGCAGCACTCATCGAAAATACCTCGGTGGGTAGTTGTGGTTTTATGGTGCATTTTGTAGCCAAGCCACCCTGCCAAAGCCATTCGACCATGGTATTACCGCTCTACGACGATAGTGCCCATGTCAGTGCCCATGGCATTTTGCAGACAAAAAAAGGGCGACCAACCGGCCGCCACCCAAACATTCCAGGGTTGGAATGAAGAACGCTAGTGTTCGAATCACGCAGGATAGGAACGTCAGCAGTCTGTGTGGAATGCCGCGACCGTCGCTATTGCACCAAAGTCGCAGGGCCGGCCGGCTCTGGGGCACTGCGCCCAAGCGGAGTGCGGGTCGAAAGCCCCGAAAAACAATGTTTATGGAACGGTCTTGGGCAGCAACATAAAGGTCCCCACCGCCTCCATATAATTGGTCCCCAGCTGCATGCCGATGATTGCGACGTCGAGGCCGCTCGACTCGTCGAACGGCATAAATACCTGAGCCTGGGACCAATAACGTGAGCGCAGAGACCATTTCTCCTTCTGCGCCACACCCCAGAACGGCAGTACCTCGTCCTTGTAACGGAATTGGTACCTGGCCAACCCGTAAGTCGAGGTCGGGATCGCGGAGAGCGGCCCCAGGTATGGGGTCAAATCGCTGGCCGAGTCCACCTTGCGGTACTCGACGATCTTCAGGACGCTGTCCTTGCGCGTCCAGTAATCGCTGTAATAGACCACGTCATCCCGGGCGAGCACATCGCGCAGCAGCACCGATTTGGAGAAGTCGGCGGTAAGCTGCGCCAGGCGACGTCTGGCCGGCTCCGGCATCGTATCGAGCCGATCCTTGAATGCCAGCAAGTCGATCACCAGACGCTCGTGCACCTTGTCCCAACGCCCCGGCGGCGGCATGGCGCTCGACACCTTGATCAACTGATAGTGCTGCGAGCCCGCATCCTGCCCGTCACCTGGCATATCCCCTCCTACAGCCGGCAGTGCAACACTCGATAGCAACAGACTCGCCAGTAGCCACTTCATACGCCCCTCCATCATCGCCGACACAAGACTCAGGGCGATGCTCCGCCAGTGCGTGCCAAATCAGGCATCTGCATCCTATCGCCGAGCCTAGCCTACTCCTTGCCCATCCCGTACTGGCGCAGTTTGTTGGCGATGGTGGTGTGCGAAACACCGAGGCGCTTGCCCAGTTGGCGACTGCTCGGATGGTCGTGATAGAGACGCTCCAGCACGGCCTTTTCAAAGCGCCCGAGGATATCGTCCAGCCCGCCTTCCACGGAAAATTCGCCGAGCGGGTGCGGTGCGCCGTAATCCGGCAGGCGCACGTGTTCGAGCTTGATGGTGCCGCCCTCGCACAGCGACACCGCCTGAAACAGCACGTTTTCCAGCTGCCGCACGTTACCCGGCCAGTGGTAGTGCGCGAGTTTGTCCAGCACCGCCGGAGCCAGCCCCGGCAGCGGGCAACCGATTTGCCGACTGGCCTGATCGGTAAAATGCTCGACCAGCGGCGTCAGGCCGTCCAGGCACTCGCGTAGCGGCGGGATATGCAGGCTGAGCACGTTGAGGCGGTGGTAGAGATCCTGGCGGAATTCACCCCTGGCGCAGAGCTCCGAGAGGTCGACCTGGGTGGCGCAGACCACCCGCACATCCAGGTAGACCTCCTCGTCACTGCCGACCCGGCGAAAGCAACCATCCTGCAGGAAGCGCAACAGCTTGGCCTGCAGGCGCGGGCTCATCTCGCCGACGCCATCGAGAAACAGCGTGCCGCCGGCGGTGAGTTCGAGCAGGCCGAGCTTGCCTTCCGGGCGCGCGCCCTCGAAAGCACCGGGGCCATAGCCAAACAGCTCGGTCTCGGCCATCGACTCCGGCAGGCCGGCACAGTTCAGCGCCATAAACGGTGACTGCCCGCGCGGGCTGGCCAGGTGGCAGGCGCGCGCCAGCAGCTCCTTGCCGGTGCCGGTTTCGCCCTCGATCAGCAGCGGTGCATCCAGCGGCGCCATGCGTCGCGCCTCGCGCACCACCGCGGCCATTACCTTGGAGCTCTGGAAGATGCTGTCGAAACCGCGCAGTTCCTGTTTGCGCACGTTGTAGATGCGCTCGCCGACCCGGTCCGCACGGTGCAGGGTCAGCACCGCGCCGGCCAGGGCGTCGCTCTCGTCGTGCTCGGTTTGCAGCGGCGCGATATCGGCGAGAAACACATCGCCTTGCACCTTGACCCGCAAGCCGTTGATCCGCGATTTATTGCTGCGCACCAGTTCCGGCAGATCGAAATCCTCGACATAGCGCGACAGCGCCATGCCCGGCACCTCGTCCACCCGCACCCTGAGCAGCTGCGCGGCGGCGCGGTTGGCGGCGACGATCGCGCCGTTCATATCGATCGACAGCACCGGAAAATCCAGTGCACCGAGCAAGGCATTGAGCTCCAGATGACGTCGCTCGCTGGGCATCAGCCCCACGCGCTTGACCCCGAATACGCCGGGAATCGCCTCGAACTTGGCGCGCAATGACTGGAACTGCAGGTTGATCAGATTCGGGCAGTGCAAATAGATGGCATTGCCCTGCTCGCCGCCGACCTCGCCACGGGCAACGTTGACGCCGTATTCGACCAGCAGGTTGAGGATGTCGCGCAGGATGCCGATCCGGTTTTGGCAATGGACTTTGATACGCATGGCAAGGCTCTGACTGGCTGTTATTGGGCCATCCCACCGCGAGAAGCGGCGGTGATGGCTGTTTTTCCGTCAAGAATATGTGACACGAGAGCACACCAGCAAGACGATATCTCGCCACATCGGCGAGCACGTAACCATTTCTTTACGAAATCAGCACCACCCGAAGGGCCCGCACAGGCGTAAGCGGGCTGCGCTGTCGCCGCAGAAGAGGTATCCATAAAGCACAACAAGAGCCCCAGGAGGCGGCGATGAAGAACACCCAGTATGTGGCTCGAGAACCCGACGAGAACGGCTTTATCCATTACGACGAAGCCGAACACGGCGTGTGGAACACCTTGATCACCCGGCAAATGAAGGTGATCGAAGGCCGCGCGTGCCAACAATACCTGGATGGCATCGAACAGCTCGGCCTGCCCCACGAGCGCATCCCGCAACTCGGCGAAATCAACCGCGTGCTGGAACGAGCAACCGGCTGGCGGGTGGCGCGGGTGCCGGCGCTAATCCCCTTCCAGACTTTTTTCGAGCTGCTCGCCAGCCAGCAATTCCCGGTGGCGACTTTCATCCGCACGCCCGAAGAGCTGGACTACCTGCAGGAGCCGGACATCTTCCACGAGATTTTCGGCCATTGCCCGCTGCTGACCAATCCCTGGTTCGCCGAATTCACCCACACCTACGGCAAGCTCGG
>CBIHLF010000027.1:0-79699 GCA_966210435.1 uncultured Pseudomonas sp.
GGGGGTGGCCATGGTGGCGGCAACGGTGGGGGCAAAGGCAGCGGCGGCGGTCTGGGCGGCAGTCACGCAGGCCAACACGAGAATGCCGGAGCCAATGGCAAAGGATTGGCCAACCGCAGCGACAACCCCGGGCGCGCCACCTCGGCAGCGGCCAAGTCCAAGGAAACCACCGGCCTGGCCAAGGCCATGTCAGTGGTCTCCACCACCGCCGCTTCGGTGGTCGCCGCGCTGAGCCTGCAGAGCGCTTTCGACCGGCAGGCGCAGAGGGATGCGGATGAAAGCGAAGGGCTGACAGACGTCGACAGCGAAGCCGATCTCGCGCAATAACAGTGTTGAACCGCCAGCGCTGTTGAGCGAACAGTGCTGGCGCCGCCTGCAAACCTTTCACTCGGGCGCCTCCGGCCGCTGCTATTCGCTCGCTTCGCAGCCTCCCGTCAACTTCCGCGGCCTGCCCCACAGCAGCATCATCGACCCGCTATGGAACGGCGAGCGCTTTTCTCCAAGGCTGGCATGTACGTGGATCGACGACCAAGGCCCGGAAACCAAAGGCGGTTGGATCGGGAAGCAACACGCGCCATAAGGCTGCGCAATGCAAGCGCAGCGCCTCAGATAGGCGTCAGACTCGCCCTGCCACCAACCTCTTGCCCCACTCCACCAGCGCGACCATCTCCCTGCATATCGCGTCGGCACTCACGCTCAGGCGGGACAAAGTGACATAGGAAAAATACAAGCCGGAACTTTCATCGAGGCCCACGCCGGGACCAGCGGTGCGAAGCGGGTTAAGGCCGGCCCGCAGGATGCGCTTGAGCATAGCGTCCTGATCGGGTGCCGACTGCGTATCCAGCGTGCCGATCAGCATGATCCGCTCCGTGGGCGCGTCATAGCGCAACAGCACGGGGTGCTGTTCGTCGATCATCAGCGAGTACTCATGGGTCGCCGGCAACCCCTCGGTATCCAGCTCCATTTTCTTCATCACATCGGCAAACAGGTTTTTGATAAACAGGTCGTTCATGATGGTTCCTTGCCGGCAGGTGCTGCGAGCACAGGGCGGGAGATTGAGAAGTGTTGCCGTCACCTCCTAGGGGTTACCGTCGTTTCGAAGCAGCGCGCGACGAAACTGCGGCCGATCCTAGCGGTTACCCTCCTTGAGCCGCGCCTGGTATTCCTCGAAGTTGCGCTGGGCGCGCTGGTAGTCCGGTCGCTCGTTGTTATATTCGGCCTCCTTTTCCTCGGACTGCTCGAAATCGAACAGGCTCAGCTCCTTGAACTGCGCACTGGCCGCCGCAGGGCGTGTCGAAGCAGTGCTCACCGGGGTTGCCGAGGGTGGCTCAGCCCGCGACGAGGGCTTGCGCCGCGCAGCACTCGAACCCTGCTGCGCGTCGAACGCCCGGCGCGCGTCGTCATAGTTGGGCTCCTCTCCGTGGTAGCGGGCACGGGCTTCTTCATCGCGGTTGAAATCCTCGAGGGTACGCTGTGGAGTCCGGGCTTCCATCTGTGTGCGCGACGAATTGCCTGGCGACTGCTGCATGACCTGGGGCCGGCTCTGCGGCCGCGCACTCTCCCCCGCGCCTGATTGCTGAGTAAGTCGTTGCATATACCGGGTGTACTCTTGCTCCGCTCTGCGCTCGCTCGGCCGTTCGTTGTAATAGTCCGCCCGCGCGCGCTCTTCACGCATGAAATGTTCCGGAGTCAAAGGCCGCTGCGCCGCCCCCGTCGGTGAGGGTTGCGTAAAGACCCGGCCGCCGTTCTGAGCCGGCCGGCCCTGGAACGACTGCGGTCTCGCGGCCGGGGCTTCGGTCCGGTTTTGGGGTCGACCGACCTGCTCCCGCCCCTGGGGCGCGTTGCTGCTCAATGACGCCGAGAATTGCTCCAGGCGGGCATTACGAGTGCCCGAGTCGCGGATTCCCATGATCGAGTTCAATTGCCCGAACAACTGCTGCGCGCGGGCCGCAGGCAGTGTCGCGGCCTTCGCATCCAGGCGCTCGAGCGCCTTTATCGGCCCTTCCCAGTTCGACCGGGGGAGATCTTCGATCTGTTTGAGGATGTTGCCCCGCAAAGCTTGGCTGGAAGGCTGCCGGACCTGAGCAGGTTCGACCTGGTTGGCCATCGGATGGACCCGCGCGGGATTGCCGTTCGCCGGGGCGCGGGCGGGTGCCTGCCGCTCCGCCGGCCAGGCCTTGGCGTTAAGGGCGTCGGCAATACGATTGCTACGTGACGACGCAGCCCCATCGTTCAGACGATGGCTGAACATTTCGCCAGCAGCCTTGAAGAAGCGCCCGGGCGAGACGGACGAGCGGCCCTCGCGCTGCACCTTGAACTCGCCGTCGGGGGATAACTGGACGCGATAAGTGGCGCCGTCCACTTTCAGTTGCCCATTGCGCACCAGTGCTTTGAGATCGACGGATGAATGCCTGATCGCATCGACACTGGAAAAAGAAAGTTGTGGGTTGCTCTTGATCATTTCCGCCACCTAACCGACTCAGCGAGCCGTGAGTTGGCTCTGGTGATCGATGAGTGGCGGCGGCTTGTCCAGGGTTCCATTTACGGCGAAACGCGCCGCCGGTTTACAGCGCCGGAATCACCTGCGGCTGGTTCGGGGTCTGTTGCACCAGATCTGCGGCGACCTCTACCCGCTTGGGTTTGATCAGGCTGAAGTCGATCAGGCTCTTCGGCTGCGCCGGGTTGCCGATCAGCAGCGGCCGCGGACGGAACTCGGCACTGACCAGACTCTTCTGCGGGTCGTACTCGTCGAAACGCAAGCCCGCCAGATCCGCCCAGGTATGGATGAAGTGCGCCGAGCTGTAAGGCCGTGACAGCGTGCCGCTGAAATCGCGCGAATGGTGCGCCTGCCAGCGCGGCGAATTCCACAGGATAAACGGCACGGTGTACATCGGGCTGGTCGGCGCGGCCTCGTTGCGGCCCAACACATCGGGCTTGGGCGCATCGAACACCGCCTCGCCATGGTCGGACAGGTACAGCAGGAAGCCGTTGGCGTCCTTACCGCTCAGGGTATTGATCAGGCTGGCCACCACATGGTCGTTGTACAGCACCGCGTTGTCGTAGCTGTTGTAGGTCGGTAGCTGCGCGTCGGTGACGTTGGCCGGCGCTCCCGTGTGGTCGGTGAAACGCTCGAACTCCGGCGGATAGCGGTATTGATAGCTCATATGGGTACCCAGCAGGTGCACCACGATGAACTTGCGCGGCGCCGCATCGGCCAGCACCTTGGCAAAGGGCGCCAGCACGTCGCCGTCATACTGGCGGGCGTTCTGCTCACGGTTGTTGTTCAGGTAGAACTGCTCGTCGGCCTGTTCGGAGAAGGTCGTGAGCATGGTGTTGCGCTTGGTCATGGTCTGCTGATTGGTGATCCAGTAGGTCTTGTAACCCGCCTGTTTCATCAGATTGATAACCGAGGGCGTGGTGAGAAAGCGATCGGGGTGCTCCTGGTCGGCGAAGGTCAGCACCTGTTGCAGCGCCTCGATGGTGTAGGGGCGCGGCGTGACGACCGAATCGAATACCTGCAACTGGTCGCGCAACCGGTCCAGCTCCGGGGTGGTCTGCCGCGGGTAGCCATACAGGCTCATGCGCTGGCGGTTGGTCGACTCGCCGATTACCAGCACCAGCGTGGCCGGCTGCCCGGCCTGGTCATCCTGCAGATGACCCAACGGCGGAATACTGGCATTTTCCGCCAGCAGGGCCTGCATATTGCCCAGTTGCTCGCGATAGTTTTTATAGCCCACCAGCAGCTGCCAGGGTGTGGCCGTTTCGATGCGCTGGGCGAACTCATCGAAGCCCGTCTGCCAGCTGTCATGTTTACTGAACTGGCGCAGCGCCGGATAACCCACCGACACGAACAGCGCCAGCGCCGCCGCCACCAAAGCGGCGGGGCGGCTCAGGTACACCGGGCGGATCTTGCGCCAGAGCAGCCAGGCACCCAGGGCGTAGGCCAGGAAAACCAGTGGCATCCACCAGGCGAAGTACTGCGTCAGATACTCGCTGCTTTCCGCCAGGTTCGACTCGAACATGATAAAAATCACGCTCTGCGAGAACTCTTGGCCATACACCAGAAAGTAGCCAAAGGCGCCCAGCGAGCACAGCCACATGGGCACCCCGATGATCGCAGCCAACTGCCGCGCGCGCGCCGGGAACAGCAATAACGGCACCAGCCATAACGCGCTGGCCAGGAACGCCTGACGAAAACCGGCAAAACCGGCGGTGCCGGTCAACTGGATGAGTACCTGGGTTACGCCGGAGAAATACCAGAAAAATGCAAACGCCCAACCCAAACCGGCCCAGTCAACGCCCTTGCGCTGCGGGTTTAGCCCTAGTGCCGACATGGCGACCTCATGACAACTTAATAATCGCCCCGTTATGCCAGCTAGAGTGTGAAAATTTCGTCATGGCAAACTAATAGCCGGCAATCGAATTGCGCTCCGGAGCGGTTGGAACGCCCAGGCAGCGCCGGCGTCGCCTTTGCATGAATGCGCTAGAACTGGCTAGGCTGAAGGTCCTGTCCTTTGCTAGCCTTCATCGAGTCGACCCCTCGTCCCTAGCGAGCCTCTCTTGTCAGTCAATCCTCCCCCCGCTTTGCTCCAGCCTCCCCTGCGCGGCGATCGAAGAAACACTAGCGCACACTCGGCCACGGAGCGCCTGACGTGCTGAAGCGCCGCATAAAGCCTCGCTCTTGGAGCATCCACTGCTGCGCGCTGTTCTTCTATGCGCTGCTGGCGGGCCAGGCCGGGGCCGCCGAAAGCCCGCAGAGCTACCGCGTCGGCGTGGAGGACGTCGATTACTACCCGATCTATTCCGCCGCGCCGCCGGACTATCTCTATCGCGGCTATGCCCGCGACCTGCTCGACCTGTTCGCCGGCCACGAGCACATCCAGCTGACCTATGTAGCGCTGCCGGTGCGCCGCCTCAGCCATGAGTTCCGCGCCGGCCGGCTGGACCTGATGTTTCCCGATAACCCGCGCTGGGAAGTGCAGGAAAAGGCCCAGTTGACCATTGCCTATTCCAAGCCCCTGCTGGTGTTTCAGGATGCCATGCTGGTACTGCCGCAACGGCTTGGCGAGCCGCTGGAGAACTACCACATCCTCGGTTTCATCCGTGGCTTCACGCCCTGGAAATTTCAGGAACAGATCGCCGCAGGGCAGATTCAGATCAAACAGTCGCCGAATCCCCAGGGGCTGATCCACATGGCTCTGTCCGGCTATATCGACGCCGCCAACATGGCGCAACAGGTGGCGCACTACCATCTGCAAGGCCAGCCGCAGGCCCTGGCCATCGAACCGCGCCTACTGCCGCTGCAGGACAGCCATTACTACCTGTCGAGCATTCGCCATCCACAACTGATCCAGCGTTTCGACGCCTTTCTGGCCCGCGAACATAAAGCGGTCCACGCCCTCAAAACCAAGTACGGGCTGCAGTGACCAGCCGATCGCCGGAGCGGCGGTACTCCTATTGCCCCTTGCGCCGCCGACCATCTGCAAACCCAGGCCCAGCCTCGCCCCGGACGACTGGTGCAAATGCGGGAACGGCAGCGGCCCACTTTCACGCTAAAATGCCCGCCCCGTTCACCCGCGAAGCGAAACTATGTCCCTGCCTGCGCACCACCTGGAACTCCTGAGCCCCGCGCGCGATGCCGCCATCGCCAGGGAAGCCATCCTGCATGGCGCCGATGCCGTGTATATCGGCGGCCCCAGTTTCGGTGCACGGCATAACGCCAGCAACAGCGTGGCGGACATTGCCGACCTGGTGCAGTTCGCCCACCAGTTCCATGCGCGGGTGTTCGTCACCCTCAACACCATCCTGCATGAGGACGAACTGGAGCCGGCTCGCCAGCAGATCCGCCAGCTCTACGAGGCCGGCATCGACGCGCTGATCGTCCAGGACATGGGCGTGCTCGAGCTGGATATCCCACCGATCGAGCTGCATGCCAGCACCCAGTGCGATATCCGCAGCCTGGACAAGGCCAGGTTCCTGTCCCAGGCCGGTTTCTCCCAGCTGGTGCTGGCGCGCGAGCTGAACCTGCAGGAAATCCGCACGATCAGCGCCGGCGTCGACTCGGCCATCGAGTTCTTCATCCATGGCGCCCTGTGCGTGGCGTTCTCCGGCCAGTGCAACATCTCCCATGCGCAGACCGGGCGCAGCGCCAACCGCGGCGACTGCTCGCAGGCCTGCCGCCTGCCCTACACCCTCAAGGACGACCAGGGCCGCGTGGTGGCCTACGACAAGCACCTGCTGTCGATGAAGGACAACAACCAGACCGCCAACCTGATCGATCTGGTCGATGCCGGCGTGCGCTCGTTCAAGATAGAGGGCCGCTACAAGGACATGAGCTACGTGAAGAACATCACCGCTCACTACCGCCGCGAACTGGACGCCATCCTCGAACAGCGCCCGGCGCTGGCGCGCGCATCCAGCGGCCTGACCGAACACTTCTTCGCCCCCGACCCGGACAAGACCTTCCACCGCGGCAGCACCGACTACTTCGTCAGCGAGCGCAAGATCGACATCGGCGCCTTCGACTCGCCGACCTTTACCGGCCTGCCGGTGGGTCAGGTGGAACAGGTGAACAAGCGCGACCTGATCGCCGTGACCGACACGCCGCTGTCCAACGGCGATGGCCTCAATGTGCTGATCAAGCGCGAGGTGGTGGGCTTTCGCGCTAACGTCGCCGAATTACAGCACGAGTTCGATGAAGAGGGCGCCAAACGCTGGCGCTACCGCGTCGAACCCAACGAGATGCCGGCGGCGCTCAAGCAGCTGCGCCCGCACCATGCGCTCAACCGCAACCTCGACCACAACTGGCAACAGGCGCTGCTCAAGACTTCGGCCGAACGCCGCGTCGCGGTGCGCTGGCAGGCACGGCTCGACGAACAGCAACTCGCTCTCACGCTCACCAGCAGCGATGGCGTTCAGGCCAGCGCCGCCCTGCACGGTCCCTTCGGCCCGGCCAAGGATGCAGAACAGGCGCTCAACCAATTGCGCGACACCCTGAGCAAACTCGGCACCACGATCTACTACGCCGAAGAAGTGCAGGTCGACGCGCCCCAGGCCCTGTTCGTGCCCAACTCGCAGCTCAAGGCCCTGCGCCGCGAGGCCATCGAAGCCCTGAATGCCGCGCGCCTGGCCGCCCACCCGCGGGGCGGGCGCAAGCCGGTCAGCGTACCGCCGCCGGTCTACCCCGAGTCGCACCTGACCTTCCTCGCCAACGTCTATAACGACAAGGCCCGCGCCTTCTACCAGCGCTACGGCGTGCAATTGATCGACGCCGCCTACGAAGCCCACGAGGAAGCCGGCGAGGTGCCGGTGATGATCACCAAGCACTGCCTGCGCTTCTCCTTCAACCTATGCCCCAAGCAGGCCAAGGGCGTCACCGGCGTGCGCACCAAGGTCGCCGACATGCAGCTGATCCACCAGGACGAAGTACTGACCCTGAAGTTCGACTGCAAACCCTGCGAAATGCACATCATTGGCAAGATGAAAGGCCACATCCTCAACCAGCCGCAACCCGGCAGCGCAGCGGCCACGGTCGGCTATATCAGCCCGGACGACCTGCTCAAGACCATCAAGCGCAAGCCGGCGGGCAGTCATTGAGCATGACCGCCTGAATGGCCGGCAGGAGTGGCAGAAATGCCAGTCTATTCATCCACCCGAAATTCCAGCCGAGCGGTCTGTCCGCTTTCGTCGAGCACGCTGAGCTGGTAGCGGCCGTGGCTGAAGGCCTGATTGATCTCGCCGCCCGGGGGGCTTTCGCCGACCGGTTGGCCATCGACGAACCACCAACGCCGGCCGCTGCCGCCCAGGGTCGAGAGGCGCAGGCGCAGCGGTTCGGGATTGCCGGCGGGGCGGCGCAGTTGGTCGCCGTCGCGTATGCCGACGATCGACAACGGGGCAGCGGCGAGAGGGAGTTGTGGCGGGCAGCTGGGGTCGACTGCCGGCAGGCGAGCGCCGCGCCGTTCCCGCCGCGGCAGCCAGGGTTCCAATGGCGCGGGCCAGAGGGCCAGGCTATGCGCCGTGGCGCCCGGGCAACTGGCGTCGACGCGTAAACCGTCGGCATTCAGCCAGATGTTTTCCTCCAGGCCCAAGCCCAGGGGTTGATCGGGCGCTTGTAGGGTTGGCGGCGTGGTGCCGGCCAGGGTCCAGGCGAAGCGCTGGCGCCGACAGTTGGGGTCGTGGCTATCCAGCGCTTGGCCCAGCGGCCAGCAGATCGCCGCGACGCCGACCTCGGCGGGCTGCGGGTCGGCCGGTAAGGCGATGCCGCGCTGGCTGTCGCGGTTGACCAGCAGGTCATGCACCTGCAACAACAGCGGCGCGGCCGAGGCCAGGCCGAACTGGCCGGGCACCGGGGTGCCGTCCGGGCGGCCGATCCAGATGCCGATCAGGTAGCGCGGTGCCACGCCAATCGCCCATGCATCGCGAAAGCCGTAGCTGGTGCCGGTCTTCCAGGCCAGGCTCGGCCGTTGTACCAGCTGCGCGCGCGGGTCGCGATCGGGCCGAGCCAGGCCGCTGAGGATGCGTCGCACGATCCAGGCGGAGCCCGGCGACAGCAGGCGCCGTTCGCGCAGCGCGTCCTGCGGCTGAAAGCGCAGCCGGGCGCTCTTGCCGCCACGGGCGAAGGCGCTGTAACCGCTGACCAGCTCCTCCAGACGGCTGCCAGCGCCGCCGAGGATCAACGCCAGGTTCGGCTCGGCCAACGGCGGCAGCGCCAGCGGCACGCCGGCATTGCGCAATTCGCCGGCGAAGCGTTTTGCTCCGTAGGCTTCGAGCAGTTGCACCGCCGGCAAGTTGAGCGAACGGGCCAGGGCCTCGCTGGCCGATACCGGGCCACTGAAGCCGGCGGCGAAGTTGCCGGGGCGGTAATCGCCGTAACGCCGCGGCACGTCCTGCAGCAACGATTCGGAATGGATCAGCCCGTCGTCCAGGGCCATGCCATAGAGGAAGGGTTTGAGCGTCGAGCCGGGCGAGCGCAGGGCATTGATCATGTCGACGTGACCGAAACGCTTGGCATCGCCGATGTCCACCGAGCCCAGGTAGGCGCGCACCGCCATGCTCGAATGCTCGACCACCAGGATCGCCGCCGAGGTGCGTTCGGGCAGGCGTGCGCGCCAGCCCAGCAGCAAGTCCTCGAGACGGCGCTGCAGGGCGGCGTCCAGGGTGGTGCGAATCAATGGCGGACTGCCGACGGTGTTCAGGCGCCGCGCCAGCAACGGCGCCAATCGCGGTTCCTGGCGCGGGGCGAGCAGCACCGGCTCCTGCAACGCATCGTCGATCGCCGTCCGCGGCCATACCTCGAAACTGGCCAGCCGCTTGAGCACTTTGTCCCGCGCCGCCTGTGCGCGCTCGGGATGGCGATCGGGCCGCAGGCGGCTGGGCGCCTGCGGCAACACCGCGAGCAAGGCGGCCTCGGCACGGGTCAACTGGCTCGGCGATTTACCCAGGTAGGCCCAGCTGGCCGCCGCCACGCCCTGCAGGGTGCCGCCGAAGGGCGCGCGATTGAGGTACAGGGTGAGGATTTCATCCTTGGACAGGTGCCACTCCAGCTGCGCCGTGCGCCAGAGCTGCTTGAGCTTGCCGGGGTAACTGCGCGCATGCGGGTCGAGCAGCCGTGCGACCTGCATCGACAAGGTGCTGCCGCCGGACAGCACGCGCCCGCCACGCAGGTTCTGCCAGGCCGCACGCGCCAGCGCCAGCGGGTTGACGCCCAGGTGCTGATAGAACCAGCGATCCTCGTAGGTCAGCAGCGCGTCCAGGTAATAGGGCGAAACCTCGGCGGGGCTGACCGGGTAGCGCCACACCCCATCGCTATCGGCGAAGCGCCAAAGCGGCGTGCCGTCCTCGGCCAGCACCACCCGCGCCAGATCGTCCTGCGGCAATGGCAGCGGGAACAGGCGGTCGGCGGTGAACAGCAGCAGCGCCAGGCACAGCGGCACGGCCAACCAGGGGCGGCGCAACAGGGGCCATAGTCTGGTTAGCCGGGCGGTCAGTTTAAGCACACGAAACTCCTGGAAGCCTGCGGCCGCTCTTGTAGCCTGAATGCGCTCGACGAGCAATCGCAAAGCCATTTTGTCGAATGACTGGCACACTAGCCGGCAGCATCCGCAGGGGATAGGAATAGAACAACATGAGTGTTGAAGGTTTTTTTGAATCGCTCGGCCAGGCATTCGGTACGATCATCCGCTTTATCGTCGAAGGCCTGAGCGGTTTCTTCGGCATGCTCGGCGGCGCCGTCGGCAGCTTTATCGATGGCATGTCCAAGGCCCTGGGAGTGACCCCGTCGCTGCTCAGCATCTGCGTGCTGATCATCGGCCTGTGGCTGCTCTACCTCGCCGTCCGCGCCTTTATCAAACGCTCGATCGTCGCCGGGTTGATCTGGGCGGTGCTGGGGTTGTGGTTGTTGAGTGGGTTGATCGGCTAGCCCCCGATCACAGACCTCCTTGTCCGATAGATTTCCCCGGATTGCATCCGGGCTAGGGAAGCCTGGATGCAGTCCGGGGTAGGATCACCGCTCTTCGACCACCATCCGTGCCGGGGTTTCGCCCAGGGCCTGCCAGTTCGGTCGGTACATGGATTCGACCTGGGGTGGCGGCACACGGTAGCTGCCGGGGGTGACGGCGCGGGCCAGGTACAGCAGGTGGGTGGTGTCGTAGCCGTTGACATCCACCGCGGCGACGTAGCGATCGGCGCGGAATTCCTGGTGTTTCACCGCCGCGTTCTGCATCGCTTGCAGCCACTCTTTCACCGCGCTGCCGGCGTCTTCCAGGCTTGCCGAACTCTGCCCGAGGTTCTGGTTCTCCAGCTCCAGGCCGGCCGGCAGCAGGTCAATCACCAGGGCGTCCGGTACTCGCCGTTTGGCCTCGATGCCGAGATGCACCAGCACCAGGTCGCCGCTTTTCAGTGCGCCGAGATCCAGCGGCTGGCCATCCATGCCCAGGTATTGGCGATAGATGCTGAGGTTTTCGCCACCGGCGGGCGGCGCTTTGCTCGGGTAGCCGGACAGCGTCAACTGCTGGTACAGCGGCGCGCTGCCGGTGTTGCTGATGGTCAGCGGCACAGCGAGTTCATCGCCCTCCAGCTTGAGGCCGGCGTGCGCATTGCCCATGGCGAACTCGAAACGACCGCTGCGTATATCGGCGCCCCACTTCGGCTCCGGCTTGCCCAGCAGATTGCGTCCCGCCAGATACAGCGAGTTACGCTCCTGAGTCGACAGCCAAGGGCTGCCGGCCATTTCATCGGCGAGGTTGAACAGGCGTTCTTCGCGGCGGTCGCCGGCCAGGTCGTGCTCCTCCAGCAGGGCCAGGATCAACGCCTGATCGCGTAGCGGGCTGCCGTAGTCGGCCAGCCAGCGGTCGGTTTCGCGGCTGCGGGCCAGGCCCGCGGCCAGCGCTTGCTCGCTACGGGGATGATCGCCCATTTTCTCCAGTGCGATCGCCAATTGCACCAGCGGCAGGCCGGATGCGGCGTCGGCGCGTCGCTCGAACAGGCTGCGCAGGGCACCGAGCGGCGCCTGCTGGCTGCGCGCGAGCACATAGCCGGCGTAGGCCTGCACGGCGAAGCGGCTGTGGTTGACGTTATCGCTGTAATTCACCTCGATCACGTTGCGATCCTGCACATAGCGCAGGAGCCGCTCGCTGGCTTTTTTCAGGGCTTCCTCCGGCACACCGAAGCCCTGCTCGCGAGCGCGCAGGAGGAAGTCGGTGACGTAGGCGCTGAGCCAATACTCCTCCTCGCTGTCCGCGCCCCAAAGGCCGAAACTGCCGTTATAGCGCTGCATGCTCAGCAGGCGCTCGATACCCAACTCGATCGAACGCTTGCGTTGTGCATCCGGTTCGGCCTCGATGCCGAGACGTTCAAGGGTTGCGGCATCGGCATACAAGGACGGATAGAGGCCGCTGGTGGTTTGCTCCAGGCAGCCATAAGGGTAAGCCTCGAGCGCGCGGATCTGCTCGCCGAGGTTGAGCGGCGGGCGACTGGAAATCGCCAGGCGCGCCTGCAACCCGGCTGGCTCGAACGCATCCAGCGCATCTGCGGGCAGGCTCCAGGGCTGATCCTTGAGCACCGTGCGCAAGTGCTGCGATTGCGCCGGATAGGCCGGACGCACGCCCAGCACCCATTCGCGACTGAACGGCGGCAGCTCTTCACCCGGCAGCGCCAACCCCTGCACGCTGACCTTGACCCGGCCCTGACCATAACCGCCGAGGGCACGCACCGGAATACGCAGAATGCTACGTGCGCCTTCGGCCAGATCGAGCGCGGTAGCGGCGGCCGGCTCGGTCAGGCTCAATTGCCCTTCGGCGCTGACCTGCACCTTGAGCGACTGCGCCCGGCCGGAGAGATTGCTCAGGTCCAGGGCCAACGTGGTTTCGTCGCCACCGGCGAGAAAGCGCGGTGCCGATAGTTCGGCGATCAGCGGCGCAGCGACGATCGTCTTGCCTTCGGCCATGCCGTAGCGCTCATCCGTCCAGACTTGCGCCATCAGCCGCAACTCGCCATTGAAATCAGGGATATTCAGGCTGACTTCGCCCTCGCCCTGCTCATTCAGCCGCAGCGGCTGACTCTGCAGCGCGACGATCAGCACGCTGGTATCCGGTCGTTTTCCGCCAGCAGCCAATGCCGCGTCGCCACCGAACGCCAGCTTGGCGATGCGGCCCTGACCGGCTTCGATCAGCTGACCGTAGATATCCAACTGGTCGGCGCCATAGGCCTTGCGCCCGAACAGGCTGGCGTAAGGGTCGGGGGTGGCATATTCGGTGATATTGAGGATCCCGGCATCCACTGCGGCAACCAGCACCTGCGCCTGCTTCGGCACGCTGCCGTCGGCATTGCGCGCCCGCACCTTGACCTTCAGCGCCTGGTTGGGGCGCATCTTTTCCGGTGCTTCCAGGGTCAGCGCCAACTTGCGCGGAGCACGTTCGAGCGGCAGATGCAGCAGGCCGACCGCGCGCTTGGGCGTGGCATTGCTCTTGCGCTCGCCCGGGCGGATCACCAGGGCGCTGATATACAGGTCATGCCGCGCCCAGTCCTTGGCGATCGGGATTTCGAAGGCCTTGCCTTCGGCCGGGACCTCGATTTCCTGCCACCACAGCGGTCCTTCGCTGGACTCGACCAGCAGATAGCCGTTGCCGGCGGCCGGTGGGGTCACCGTGACCGTGGCGGTTTCGCCATCGACATAGGCCGGTTTGTCCAGCGCCAGCTTGACCTGGTCCGGGCGTACCGCGCCGCCGTCGGCGTTGTCCTGCCAGCGATAGCCAGCCCAGAAACGCAGGCTGCTGAGCATGCCGGTCTGGCTGTCGATCACCTCGACACGGTACGGGCCCCACTCCACCGGGAAGCTGATCTTCGCCGTGCCGTCGGCGGCGGTGCTGAGATTCTGCTCGCTGAGGGTGAGGAATTTCTCCGTGTAGCTGTGGCTCCAGCCATCGCTGTCGGAGAAGTTCCAGAAGTAATCGCGACGCTCGCGGATCAGACGCACGGTCAGCTGCTCGGCGGCCAGCTTGTTGCCGTCGGGATCGGCCACCAGCACCTCGAATTCGGCCAGGCTGTCGGCGTCCACCTCTTCGCCGTCGAACAAGGCACGCAGCCCCGGCAGGCGCTCGGCGGGCCATACCGGCTGGCTGAGCCGACGGGTGATGGCGCGGCCACCGGATTCCTGCAGGCTGGCCTGCAGAATCAGGCGCAGCGGCGATTTCGCATCCGCCCAGCGACTGTCGATACTCAGACGGGTCTCGCCCTGTTCGTCGAGGCTGACCTCATCGAGCTCGATATCCTGGCTCAGCTCCTCCTCGGTGACCGAGCCGAACTGATAACCCGGCAGGCTGGCGACCGCCTCGCGTAGCGGCCGCACATAGAGCTGGCCGCTGAGACGATTGCCCGAGGCCGGCGCGCCATACAGGTAACGCCCGCTGACCTCGAACTGCGCGTTGTCACCCGGCGCATAAGGCTGCTCGCTACCCTTGAGCTCCAGGGCCAGGCGTTCGGGGAGAAAATCCTCGACCGATATTTCGTACAGCTGCGGCTGGCCGTCACCGAGATCGAAGAGCAACTGCCAGCGCCCGGTCGGCGCCTCCTCGGCGAGCTGCAACTGGTATTGGAACAGCCCCGAATCATCGGCCTGCCAGACGAATTTGCGGCTGACCTGTTCATCGGGGCGACGCACCTCGACATTCACCGGCTGGGCCTTGACCGCGCGGCCATCGGCATCGCGCAGCAGGGCGTTGAGCAGCACGGTTTCGCCGGGGCGATAGAGATCACGCGGGCCGAACACGAAGAACTGCAAAGGATGCGCCTTGGGCCCGGCGATATCGAATTCCGCCAGGTCCAGCGCCGAGCCGTTGAGGCGCAGCAAGCTGGTCTGTTCGCCCTGATGCGCGAGCAACACTTCGGCCTTGGGCGGCAGCGGCAGTTCGGCATGACCGGCGCTGTCGGTCTCGCCCTCGGCCAGCACCTGGCCGTCGCCGTCGAGCAGCTCCAGGCTCACATCGGCCAGCGCCTGACCGCCGGCCAGGGCCTGGGTGAATACGTCCAGACGGTTGCGATAGCGGTGCGCGGACAGGCCGATATCGCTCAGGGTAAATAGCGTCGCAGGCTGCGAATAACTGTAGTTGCCGGCTTCACGCATAACCGCCAGGTACACCCCCGGCTGCTTGAACGGCTCCAACCCGGCGATCGGCAACAACAGCGTCTCGCGGGTGTTGCGCGCGGGATCGAGGTCGAAACGCCCGCCATACACCAGCTCGGCCATCGGCAGCAGGCTGCCCGCCTCCCAGGTGTCAAGATTGCTGCTAGTGCCCCAGCGCGCAAGAAACGCCGGCAGGGATTGCGGCTTGATCCGGAAGAACTCGACATTCACCTTGTCGACATTCAGCGCGATCACCGGCAAGCCTTCCGCCAGGCGCGTGGGCAGCAGCGAACCGCGGCTGGCGAAACCGACGCTGGCTTGCAGATCACGGGTTTGCAGGCGGGTCACGGACTCATCGGCGAGTTGCGCGCCAGTCAGTGCGCGCAGGCCGGCGTCCACCGTCAGCACCAGCTTGCGCTGCGGCTCCAGCGGGCGCAGGCGCAATTCCATCAGGTTATCGCTGAGTTCCCAGGCGCCATCGACCTTGCCAGTTTTGCTATCGACCAAATGCAGGCGTTCGGCGAACTTCTGCTCGGGATCGAGCGGTACGGAAAAACTCACCGACAGGCTGCTGGCGCCCTCGAGCTGAATTTCGGAGACGTCGATCACCTTCAGTTCGCGCCCGGTATAACGCTCGGCGAGGGCTTTGAGGTCGACCTCGGGCTTGATCGCCTGGCTGCTGGCCGGCGAACTGGAGGTCACCTTGGCGGGTTCGGAGGTAGAGGAATCGCAAGCACTGAGCAGGCTCAGGACTAGCGCCAGAAGCAATCCTTTCTTCGGCATTGCGGGCTCCAACAAATGAGGGGTGCAGAGGGCAGACACTATAGTCGAGCCCCCAAAAAGCCACGAGCCCCAAGCGGGAAAAGCGCCAAGCCACGCACAGCATTTCATGCCCGAAAAAAATGCTTCATCGCATTTTATGGACAAGGTGGGTTTGATACCGGACTGGTAATTTTGTGTTTTCTGGTCGCGGCGCTCTCTGCTTCTGGAACAGGTTCATTAACGCGTCGAATCAGAGTTCTGGTTTCACCCCTCTCGGGCGAGTCACTTGATTCGCTGCGCTCACCTCTTGGGCCAGCCTGCGGCTGTTACTTCGCTACGCTACGTAGCTCTTGCTTGCCCAAGAAAGGGCACCCCGACATCCGGCTCCTTACGCGGCGATTCGGCCTCCGTAAGGGGATTTTGGTGTTGTCTGTGCGATCGCATTTCAAGAGCAAAAGCAGACACCGCCGAGCTTGATCCAGGGGAAATCTCGCAAGCTCGCGACCCGGTCCCGTCAGGAGGCCGAGCGGAGGTGTTGCGTAGGGGGACGAGCCGCAGGGATGCGGCGAAATACCGATGGCGGCCCCGCTTAATGGGCCAGGGATGGCCCATGTAAGCCGGCCCCCGGAGCAACACCGGAGCGAGGGAAGTTGAGCGAAGCGAAACCCGGATGTCGGGTGCCCTTCTTTGGCACACCTTTCTTGGGCAAGCAAGAAAGGTGTGGCGCCCGTGAGGGGCGCAACCCAAACGTTCAGCACACGCGTTAATGGGCTATGCCAAGCCATTGATCGACACACAAAATTACCAGTCCAGTCCAGTCTCAATCGACACTTCCCCCGAAACTCCTCGAAGACCCGAAAATATCGTCGGGAATGGTTCTGCCGAACGCCGGCGCTGCGGCCTTATACTGCGCCGCTCGACTGGAGCCCTCATGTCCCTGATCCGCGACGCCTGGCAGCATGCGCCGACCCATACCCGGGTCTGGGCCCTGGCCGCCCCGATGATTCTGTCCAACCTCTCGGTGCCGCTGGTGGCGCTGGTCGACAGCGCGGTGATCGGCCACCTGCCGCACGCCCATCAACTGGCCGCGGTCGCCGTCGGCGCCAGCCTCTACACCCTGCTGACCTGGGCCATGGGTTTTCTGCGCATGGGCACCACCGGCTTCGCCGCCCAGGCCGCCGGACGCGCCGATGGCGGTGGGCTGCGGCAGATTCTGCTGCAGGCGTTGTTGCTCGGCGGCCTGTTGGCGGCGCTGCTGATCCTCCTGGCGCTGCCATTGAGCGATCTGGCCCTGCACCTGATGCAGCCCTCGGCGGCGCTCGACGACCTGGCGCGCAGCTATCTGCATATCCGCCTGCTCGGCCTGCCGGCGGTACTGGCGGGTTACGCGCTGATCGGCTGGCTGCTCGGCACTCAGAGCGGTCGCGGCCCGCTGGCGATTCTGCTGACCACCAACCTGCTCAATGTCTCGCTCGATCTGCTCTTCGTCCTCGGCCTGGATTGGGGCGTGGCCGGCGCGGCCTGGGCCTCGGTGATCGCCGAATGGAGCGGCGCGCTGCTCGGCCTGTGGCTGGCGCGTCGAGCCCTGAGTACCTATGCCGGACGCATCGACTGGCCGGCGCTGCGGCGCTGGCTGAACTGGCGACCGCTGCTGGCGGTCAACCGCGACATCTTTATCCGCACCCTGATCCTGCAAGGCGTGTTCTTCATGCTCACCGTGCAGGGCACCCGACTCGGCGATGCGACAGTGGCGGGCAATGCCCTATTGCTCAACGGCCTGTTGCTCACCGCCCATGCCCTCGACGGTCTGGCCCACGCGGTGGAAGCGCTGAGCGGGCATGCCTTCGGCGCGCGCGACCGCGATGCGTTGCGCCGCAGCCTGATCGTCGCTGGCGGCTGGTCGCTGCTCGCCAGCCTGGGTTTCGCGTTGTTCTTCTGGCTTGGCGGGCACTGGTTCGTCTATCTGCAAACCGATATTGCCGAGGTACGCGCGATCGCCGTCGAGCACCTGCCGTACCTGGCGGTGCTGCCGCTGATCGCGGTCTGGAGCTACCTGCTCGACGGCCTGTTCATCGGCGCCATCCGCGCCCGCGAAATGCGCGACGCCATGCTTATGGCGCTGCTGCTCGCCCTGCCGCTGGCGTGGTGGCTGCAAGCCATGGGCAACCACGGCCTGTGGCTGGCCTTTCTGTTTTTTATGGGGCTGCGCAGCCTGTGTCTCGGCGGCTATGCTGTGCGCTTGAGTCGGCACAACCTGTGGTTCGCGCCGACGCCCGCAGCAGCCTGACGATTCGAATATTCAAATAAGGACATCACCATGGCCCAGGCTATCGTCGCCTACCTGCACTACCTGTCGATCTTCGTACTGTTCGCCCTGCTCGGCATCGAGCACGTGCAGTTCAAATTACCGCTCGACCTGGCCCGCGCACGCAGCCTGGTGCTCGTCGACATGTCCTACGGCATGGCCGCCGGCGCGGTGCTGCTCAGCGGCCTGGCGCGAGTGATTTGGTACGGCAAGGGCAGCGCCTATTACCTGGGTAATAGCCTGTTCCACGCCAAGGTCGGGCTGTTCGTGCTGGTCGGTCTGTTGTCGATTCTGCCGACCTTCGTCTTCCTCAACTGGCGCAACCAGCTCAAGGCCGGCCAGGTACCGAGCGTCAGCCCGAGACAGGCGCGCCTGGTGATCATGACGATCCGCCTTGAACTGCTGCTGTTGCTGTTCATCCCGTTGCTGGCGGTATTTATGGCACGCGGTTATGGAGTGACCAGCTAGCCCATGGCGCTCGATGATCTGCTTCTGCTGATGCTCGCCGGCTTTGCTGCCGGCGGCATGAACGCCCTGGCGGGCGGCGGCACCTTCTTTTCCTTTCCCGCGCTGCTCGCCGCCGGCTTGCCGCCAGTTACCGCCAACGCCACCAACGCCGTGGCGTTATGGCCGGCCAGCCTGGCCGCGGCCTGGGCCGCACGCACCTCGCTGCGTCCACTCGGCCGCTACTTGCTGCCGTTGCTGGCGGCCGGCCTGTGCGGCGGCCTACTCGGCGGCCTGCTATTGCTGGCAGGCGGCGACGAAACCTTTCGCCAGTTGATCCCCTGGCTGCTGCTGAGCGCCACCGCGTTATTCGCCGCCAGCCCCTGGTTGCGCCGCTGGCTGGCGACGCACCGGCGCATCGAGCCAGACGCCCGCGACGACGCACCGGCACATGGCCCGCTATCGCTAGGCGCGCATATCGGCGTGTCGATCTATGGCGGTTACTTCGGTGCCGGCATGGGCATTCTGCAACTCGCGGCCTTCTCCATCGAAGGCCATCCGTTGGCCCGGGCGAATGCCCTGAAAAACCTGATATCCGCAGTGATCTACAGCATCGCCACCCTGACCTTCGTGATCGCCGGCCGGGTCAGCTGGTATGAACTGGCGATCCTGCTCGTCGGTGCCACCCTCGGCGGTTATGCCGGCGGCGCCCTGGGCCAGCGCTTGCCGCCGACACTGCTGCGCAGCCTGGTGATCGCCGTGGGCAGCGGAATGACCGCCTATTATTTCTGGAGCACCTACTTCAGCGCCTGAGAAGCGCGGCCGCATGACCGCGCCCCAAGGCATCCGCCAGAGCCCGTCGATTTGCCCGCGCGGCGCGGCTCTGCTAGTGTCGCGCCGGTTGCAAATCCCGCCAGAGAACGCCCGCCATGGCCCGTAAAAAAGCCTCGCTCGACTTCGAGCAGTCCCTCACCGACCTGCAGAACCTGGTCGAACGCCTGGAAAACGGCGAGTTGTCGCTGGAAGACTCGCTGACCGCATTCGAACAGGGCATCCGCCTGACCCGCGATTGCCAGGCCGCCCTCAGCCAGGCCGAGCAGAAGGTGCAGATACTTCTGGAGCGCGACGGCGAGCTGGAGGAAGCCCCCTTCGACGCGGACCCGCAAGCATGATCGAAGCCTATCAGGCGCGCTGTCAGGCGCGTGTCGACGCCGCACTGGATCGACTCTTCGTCCCACCGCACGCCGAACTGACGCGCCTCTACCAGGCCATGCGCTATAGCGTGATCAACGGCGGCAAGCGGGTACGTCCGCTGCTCGCCTATGCCGCCTGCGAAGCCCTCGGCGGGGCGGCGCAAGATGCCGACGGCGCCGCCTGCGCGGTGGAGCTGATCCATGCCTACTCGCTGGTGCACGACGACCTGCCGGCGATGGACGATGACGACCTGCGCCGCGGCCAGCCGACCACTCACAAGGCGTTCGACGAAGCCTGCGCGATCCTCGCCGGCGACGGGTTGCAGAGCCTGGCCTTCAGCGCACTCGCCGACCCACAACTGAATCCCTTGGCCAGCGACCTGCGCCTGGCCATGGTCGCGTGCCTGGCGCAGGCGGCTGGCCCGGCCGGGATGGTCGGCGGCCAGGCCATCGATCTCGGCTCGGTTGGCCAGCGCCTGGACCGCCAGGCCCTGGAAAGCATGCACCGGCACAAGACCGGCGCGCTGATCGAGGCCAGCGTGCGCCTTGGCGCCCTGGCCAGCGGCAGAGCGGACGAACACTCGCTATCGGCCCTGCAGAATTACGCCCGCGCCATCGGCCTGGCGTTCCAGGTGCAGGACGATATCCTCGACGTGGAAAGCGACACCGCCACCCTCGGCAAGACCCAGGGCAAGGACCAGGCCAACGACAAGCCCACCTACCCCGCCCTGCTCGGCCTGGACGCGGCCAAGGCCTACGCCCTGGAACTGCGCGACCTGGCCCTGCACGCCCTGCGCCCGTTCGACGACGCCGCCGAGCCGCTGCGCGAGCTGGCGCGGTTTATCGTCGAACGCCGCAGTTAGGCAGCGCGCTACCCGCCTCTGTAGCCCGGATGCAATCCGGGACAGCATTCCGTCGTCAGTCACCCTCCCCGGATTGCGCCAAGGCTTATCCAGGCTACGAAAGTAAAAGCGCGCTTCGTAGCTCATGCAATCCGAACGATCATCACCCAGGCAAATACCCGTTCCTACGCCCGACATGGCTTGGTTTACCCAGCCCGCCGAGCGCCTAAGATGGCTGCAGAACTACAAATCCGGAGCCGCCATGCCCTTTTCCGCCCTGCTGATCGCCAACCGCGGCGAGATCGCCATCCGTATCGCCCGCGCCTGCGCGGACCTCGGCATTCGCTCGGTGGCGGTGTACGCCGAGGACGACGCTGCTTCCCTGCATCTGCGCAAGGCCGATAGCGCGGTGGCACTTGCGGGCCGTGGCGTGCCGGCCTACCTGGACATGACGCAATTGATCAGCATCGCGCAAGAACAAGGCTGCGAGGCGATCCACCCGGGTTATGGCTTTCTCGCCGAGAACGCCGAGTTCGCCCGCCGTTGCGAACAGGCCGGCATTCGCTTCATCGGCCCGGCGCCGGAGGTGCTGGCGCTGTTCGGCAATAAGGCCGCCGCCCGCGACCTGGCCGAACGCTGCGGCGTACCGCTGGTGGCCGGCCTCAACCGCGCGGTGAGCCTGGAGGAAGCCCGCGAGTTTCTGCTCGGCCTCGGCGACGGCGCCGCGGTGATGCTCAAGGCCTTGGCCGGCGGTGGCGGGCGCGGCATGCGTGCGGTGCAGGATGAGGCCGATCTGGCAGACGCCTATGCGCGCTGCCAGTCGGAAGCGCAGGCGGCGTTCGGCAACGGCGCACTCTACGTCGAGCAACTGGTTGGCCAGGCCCGGCATATCGAGGTGCAGGTGCTCGGCGATGGCAGCGGCGCGGTCAGCCATCTGTGGGAGCGCGATTGCAGCCTGCAACGACGCAACCAGAAGCTGATCGAGATCGCCCCCAGCCCGGACCTGCCCGACGCCACCCGTGGCGCCTTGATCGATGCCGCGCTGCGCCTGGCCGGCGAGGTGCGTTATCGCGGCATCGGCACCTTCGAATTCCTCCTCGACGAGGCCCAGCCGGAGCGCTTCTATTTCATGGAAGCCAACCCGCGCATCCAGGTCGAGCACACGGTCACCGAGCAGATCACCGGCATCGACCTGCTGCACAGCCAGCTGCGTCTGGCCGCAGGCGCCAGCCTGGGCGAGCTGGGCCTGGATCAGCCACCGCCAATCAAGGGCTGCGCCGTGCAACTGCGTCTGAACCTGGAGACCCTGCACGCCGACGGCAGCACCCGCCCGGCCGCCGGCATCCTGACCGCCTACGAAACGCCGAGCGGGCCTGGGCTGCGGGTCGATGGCTACGGCTATGTCGGCTACCCGGTCAGCCCGGCCTACGATTCGTTGCTGGCCAAGTTGATCGCCCACGCCCCGGACTACCCGAGCGCGCTACGCCGCGCTTATCGCGCGCTCTGCGAATTCCGCCTGGAGGGCGTGGCGAGCAACCTGCACCTGCTGCAGAACCTGCTGCGCCATCCCGCCGTGCAGGCCAATCGGGTCGGCACGCGCTTCGTCGAAAGCCACCTGAACGAACTGCTGGCCGCGCAATCCCAGGCTCACCCTCATC
This sequence comes from uncultured Pseudomonas sp., assembly GCA_966210435.1. Classification (GTDB taxonomy): domain Bacteria; phylum Pseudomonadota; class Gammaproteobacteria; order Pseudomonadales; family Pseudomonadaceae; genus Aquipseudomonas. The sequence continues at coordinate 21,822 of CBIHLF010000027.1, forward strand.
TGTTCTTCGCCCAGACGGCGGCCACGGCCAACCAGCCGCAAAACCAGATTGATGCACCGCCCGGCAGCGAGCCGCTAAGCGCGCTCAGCACCGGTGTGCTGGTCAGCCTGGAAGTCGCCGAGGGCGATGCGCTGGCGGCCGGGCAAGTCGTCGCGGTGCTGGAAGCGATGAAGATGGAGTTCGTGGTCAAGGCCGAGCGCAGCGGCATCGTACGCGCCCTCGCCGCCCGTCCCGGGGACGCACTGAGCGAGGGCCAGGCGCTGCTGTTCCTCGAACCCGCCGAGGTCGACGGCGGCCACCTGCACACCGAGGAAAGCCTGGACCTGGCACATATCCGCGCCGACCTCGCCGAGGTGCTTGAGCGCCAGGCCCTGCTCACCGACGAGCGTCGCCCGCAGGCCGTGGCCAAGCGACGCAAGACAGGCCAGCGCACGGCGCGGGAAAACCTCGCCGAACTGCTGGATGAAGGCAGTTTCAACGAATACGGCGGTTTCGCCCTGGCCGCGCAACGGCGCAGACGTACGCCCGAAGATCTGATCGAACTGAGCCCGGCCGACGGCCTGGTGGCCGGCACCGGCACGGTCAACGCCGCGCAGTTCGGCGCCGAGGCGGCGCGCTGCCTGGCCATCGCCTACGACTACACGGTATTCGCTGGCACCCAGGGGGTGATGAACCACAAGAAGACCGACCGCCTACTGCACCTGGCCGAACAATGGCGCCTGCCGCTGGTACTGTTCGCCGAGGGCGGCGGCGGCCGGCCGGGGGACACCGACTTCGTCGGCGTGGCCGGGCTGGATTGCCATACATTCGTCGGCATGGCCCGGCTGTCCGGCCTGGTGCCTCTTGTGGGGGTGGTTTCCGGGCGCTGCTTCGCCGGCAACGCCGCGCTGCTCGGCTGCTGCGATGTGATCATCGCTACCGAGAACGCAACGCTCGGCATGGCCGGCCCGGCAATGATCGAGGGCGGCGGCCTTGGCAGCTTCAACCCGGAGCAGGTCGGCCCGGTCGGCGTGCAGGGGCCGAACGGGGTGATCGATGTGGTGGTGACGGACGAGGCCGAAGCGGTGCGGGTGGCCAAGCAGTACCTGTCCTACTTCCAGGGCCCCCTGGGCGACTGGCAATGCGCCGACCAGCGCGCACTGCGCCACCTGATTCCGGAAAACCGCCTGCGCGTCTATGACATTCGCCAGGTGATCGAGACCCTGGCCGATGCCGGCAGCGTGCTGGAACTGCGCCGGCAATTTGCGCCAGGGCTGATCACCGCTTTCGTGCGCATCGAGGGTCGACCGTTCGGGCTGATCGCCAACAATCCTGCGCACCTCGGCGGCGCCATCGACGCGGCGGCCGGCGACAAAGCCGCGCGCTTCATGCAGCTGTGCGACGCCTTCGATATCCCCATGCTGTCGCTGTGCGACACCCCCGGCTTCATGGTCGGCCCGGAGGCGGAAAAACAGGCCACGGTGCGCCATGTGTCGCGCATGTTCGTCGCCGCGGCGAGCCTTTCGGTGCCGTTTTTCTGCGTGGTGCTGCGCAAGGGTTACGGCCTCGGCGCCCAGGCCATGGCGGCCGGCAGCTTCCATTCGCCGCTATTTACCATCGCCTGGCCCAGCGGCGAGTTCGGCGCCATGGGCCTGGAAGGCGCAGTGCGCCTGGGCTTCGCCAAGGAGCTGGCCAGCCAGCCGGACGAGGCGGCGCGCAAAGCGCTGTTCGACAAGCTGGTGGCCAAGGCCTACGACAACGGTAAGGCGCTGAATATGGCCAGCTACCTGGAAATCGACGCGGTGATCGATCCGGCGGAAACCCGCGCCTGGTTGCTGCGTGGTTTGAATGCCGCGCCTAAACCGGCGCCGCGCGAAGGCAAGAAGCGCACATTTGTCGATACTTGGTAGGACGGTGGTTCGATGCCTGGAGCGCTGCGGTGGACAAGGCTTCGCCATGTCCACCCTACTCGACTAAATGGCTAGTTCTGCGCCGCCAAGTAATGCCGCAGAGCTTCGAGGGAGTCGGGGCAGAACGGCTGCTGCTGTGCCCGCAGCAGTGCCTGCTCGGTAGGCATGAATGCAGCCTCCAGCACCTCTTCGGGCTGCAAGCGCAAGGGCGCATCGGACACCGCGGAAAACACCGTGCACCACAGGCGGTTGTCCGGCTGGTCGAAGAAGAAGCGCCGGTGTTCGCGCAATTCGACCGCGGCGATGCCCAGTTCCTCTGCCAGTTCGCGCGCCGCCGACTCGGCATAGCTCTCGTGCGCCAGCACCATACCACCGGCCGCCACGTCCCAATAGCCGGGATACAGCGCCTTGCTCAGGGTGCGGCGATGCACGCAGAGTTCGCCGGCGGAGTTGAACAGCAGGATAAAGGTGCCGCGGCCGATCGCCCCACGCTCGCGCAACTGCGCACGCGGCAGGCTGCCGAGCAGGCGGTCGTGCTCGTCGACCCAGGCGATCAGTTCCGCATCGGAAGCGGCGCGGTGCGCCGCCTCGAGTGCCGAAACGCTCATGCTTCAGCCCTGGCTCAGCAGCGTACGCAAGTCGATCAATCCGGCATTGGCGCGCGAGATGTAGTTGGCCATGACCAGCGAGTGGTTGGCCAGCAGGCCATAGCCGCTGCCATTGAGCACCATCGGGCTCCACAGAGGTTCCTGAGCGGCTTCCAGCTCGCGAATGATCTGGCGCAGGCTGACGGTGGCGTTCTTCTTCACCAGCACGTCGGCGAAATCCACTTCGATCGCACGCAGCAGGTGCGCCAGGGCCCAGGCCTGACCGCGCGCCTCATAGAACACATTGTCGATCTGCAACCAGGGCGTCTCGTAGCCGCCCTCGACCACTTGCGCTTCGCCGCTGTCGCCCTGGGCCGGGTCGCGGACCTCGGTATTAAGCCGCACCCGACCAACGCTCGCGGACAGGCGCTGGGACAGCGAGCCCAGTCGCGTCGCCGCATCGCCCAGCCAGTTGTTCAGGTTGTCGGCACGGGTATAGAACTGCGCGTTGTTCACACTCGGATCGCCCAGGCGCTCCATGTAGCGGTCCAGCGACTTGATCGCTTCGCCGTACTCCGCCTCGGAAGCCGGCAGCGCCCAGCTTTTGTTGTCGAAATGGAAACGCGGCTCGGCCTTGGCCAGATCCGGGTCCTCGGTGGATTGCGACTGCGAACGGGAGAAATCCTTGCGCAAGGCCCTCGCCATATCGCGCACCTGCACCAGCACGCCGTATTCCCAGCTCGGCATGTTGTCCAGCCACAGGCCCGGCGGAGCCAGGTCATTGGCCAGATAGCCGCCCGGCTTTTGGAGCAGCGTACTGGCCACCTGCTTGAGCGTGGCCACGGTGGTGTAGCCATTGACCAACTGATGGTTGGCGCGCTGCGCGACCTCCTGGGCATTCTGCTGCACCGAGAACGGCTCGGGCTCCTGGCTCCAGTACCAGCCGACCAGCAAGGCGGCCAGCAGATAAACGCCGAGCAGGGCGCCGCCTATCCGAACGATCCGGCTTTTGCCAAGGAAACCACGCTTATTTGTGGTCGAATCATCGACACTGTTACGCGCACCAGCAGTGCGATTCTTCCAATCCAACATGACAACGTCCTTTATTCGCTACGGCATAAAAAATACGACCACAAGCCCGCATTTGGGTTGCTTATGGTCTGGAACTTACAGCCTTGTACTATAAAGGAGCCTAGACGCGGACGCAGTGCCTGGTAACAAACTTGGCAACAGTGCAATAAACCGCGACCTGCTTGGCAATCTGGACAGAAGGCTTGCAGCGAGGGATCGACGGCGCTGGCATCAGCCGACACCACTGGTAGCATAGCGCCATCATAATAAGCCGGGCCACTTCTCGCCCCACCAGAATAGAAGGCCATGACCGAGCAAGAAGACCTAAGCCACGACCGCCTCAAGCAGCACTTCGCCCAGCGGGTCATCCACCAGGCGCGGCAGGTTCTGGAAATCTGGCAACGCTTGCAGCGCAGCGAGTGGAACGAGCTCGGCATGCACGAGCTGCGCGATGCCACGCGACTGTTGCAGCGTTACGCCGAACGCTTCGAACAAGTCGAGCACGGCACCCTGGCGCAGAGCATTAATCACTGCCTGGATGCAGTGGCGAAGAATGGCGGGCGGCTGACCAGCCAGTTCATTAACGAACTCAATCAACTGATGCATCGCCTGCCGCGCATCGGCCTGCGCCACGGTGACCGCCTCGGCCAGACCGTGCTGCAGCAGTTGCGCAAGCCCGTCTACCTGGCCATGCAGCATCCCGACCAGGCCGAGCGTCTGGCCCGCCAGCTGGAGTTTTTCGGCATCACCGCGCTGCCGCTGGAAACCGCCAACGCCTTCCGCGACGCCATGCTCGAGCGGCACCCCGCCGCCATCGTCATGGACGTAGATTTTTCCGGGCCGGGCTGCGGCTTGCGCCTGGCCGAGACGGTGCAGGACGGCCTGGCGCAGAAGATCCCGCTGTTGTTCTTCAGCCATACCGATACCGATACCCCGACCCGTCTGGCCGCGGTGCGCGCTGGCGGGCAGAACTTCTTCATCGGTGCCCTGGACGCCTCGACCCTGCTCGAGCGTATCGAGGAACTGACCCACGTCAGCCAGAGCGAACCCTACCGGGTGTTGATCATCGACGACTCGCGCGCCCAGGCCACCTATACCGAACGGGTGTTGAACAGCGCCGGGATCGTCACCCGTACCCTGCTCGACCCGATCCAGGCGATGACCGAGCTGGCCGAGTTCCAACCGGAGCTGATCATCCTCGACATGTACATGCCCCAGTGCAATGGCCCGGAACTGGCCAAGGTGATCCGCCATAACGACCGCTATGTCAGCGTGCCGATCATCTACCTGTCGGCCGAAGACGATCTGGACAAGCAACTCGACGCGATGAGCGAGGGCGGCGACGATTTCCTGACCAAACCGATCAAACCTCGCCATCTGATCGCCACCGTGCGCAACCGCGCCGCCCGCGCGCGCAACCTCAAGGCGCGCATGGTGCGCGACAGCCTCACCGGGCTGTTCAATCACACCCATACCCTGCAGCTGCTGGAGGACTGCCGCATCCGCTCGCAACGCGACAACCAGCCGCTGAGCTTCGCCATGCTGGATATCGACTTCTTCAAGAAGGTCAACGACAACTACGGCCACCCCATGGGTGATCGAGTGATCAAGAGCCTGGCCCTGTTTCTCAAGCAACGACTGCGCAAAACAGACTACATCGGCCGCTATGGCGGCGAAGAGTTCGCCGTGGTCATGCCCGATACCCAGGCCGAAGAAGCGCAGCAGGTACTGGATGAGATCCGCAAGCGTTTCGCCGAGATCCACTTCCCGGCGCAACCGGCGGATCTGTCCTGCACCTTCAGTGCCGGCATCACCCAGCTCGCCCATGGCGCCGACAGCAAGGTGCTGTCGCAGCAGGCCGACGAAGCCCTGTATGCGGCGAAACACGGCGGGCGCAACCGAGTGGAAATATTTGCGCGCAAATAATGGCCTAGCGCCATTAACCGGGTGCAACGTCATCTTGCTGTCATGAAAACGTAATAGCTTCAGGGCTCGCCAGCCTCGCTCGTGATCACACGAGCGGGCCAACAGCGTTCCGTCTCGGTCGAGCCCCTATGCGCCTGAAGTCACTCACCAACCTCAACACCCTGTTACTGGTCATCGTCTGCATCGCCCTGGGCGCTACGCTCTGGTGGTCGCAACGTGCACTCGAACGCCCGTATCTGCTGATGGAGCGTTACCTCAGCCTGTCCCAGCAGTTCCAGCAGCAGGCGGCGAGCAACGTACTCGGCTACCTCGACAGCGGCGACGCCTTGAAACACAGTGCCGCCTTGCAAGCGCTCGACACCTTGACCGCTGCGGTCGCCGAACTACCGCCGCAACTGGCGGCGGACGTCGGCCCCAGCCTGGCGGAGCTGAAAACCTTTAGCGCCGACCAATTGCTCGCTGCCGGCAAACTTGCCGGCAATCCGCAAGGCTTGTTGCTGCAAGCCGAACGGGAACTCGGCGGCACCCTTGAGCAGCTGGCGCAGTATGCGGACCGCGGTGCGCCGGCCGTGGCAGCCGGTTACCGACAGCCGCTGTTTGCCGCGGCCCAGCACCTGACACGCCTGGCCCATGCCCGCGAGAAGCTGATCAGCAGCGAACGTGACGAACTGGCCGCCGATATCGAGCGCGAGCTGGCGACCCTCGAACGCCTGGCCCACGACCTCGACGGCTTACCGCTGCTCGGCGTCAGCCAGACCGAAGCCGCCGCCGAGGACAGTTTCGCCAGCATGCTCGGCCTGGCCAGCGACACGACCGCCGAGCAGACGGAAGACCAGGGCATCGCCCTCAAGCGCGACTTCGCCAGCCTGCTCAAGCGTTACCCCGCGGAGCTGCGGCGCACCCGCACCCTGATCGAGCAAAGACGCGAGTTGAGCAGCGCCACCCGCGCCCGGATCGACGGCGTGCAGCACGCCCTGGCCGCCCTGGAACCGGCGGTGCGTGCCGAACACGGGCGAATCGAGGGCGAGGTGCAACTGATCCTCGGCCTCATGATAGGGGCGATCCTGCTGATCGCCCTGGTCATCGACACCCTGCAGCGCCGCCTCGCCCGCGTGCTCAACCGCCTGGTGCCGGCGCTTTCGACCTGGGCCGGCGGCGACTTCAGCGAGGACATCGCACTCGGCTCGCGTACCCGCGAGCTGCGCGACATCGAGGCCTCGCTCAACCGCCTGCGCCACTACCTGGTCGAGCTGGTCGGCAGCATTCGCCAGCATGCCGAACAGGTCGCAGGCTCCAGCCGTGTGCTCGCCGACCTAAGCGGCGGCCTGCATGACGGGGCCGAGCGCCAGGCAGGCGATACCGCGCAGATCCGCGACGCCCTCGGCGAGCTGGATGCCACCATCCAGCAAGTCGCCGGCAACGCCAGCCAGGCCGCCGATGCCAGCCGTGATGCCGGCCGCGCCCTGGAACAGGGCCAGCAGGTCATCGGCCTGAGCCTTACCGGCCTGCATGCGCTGGTCGGCGAAGTGCAGGACAACGCCCAGGCGGTCGAACGCCTGAGCGAGGAAACCGCGACCATCGGCAATGTGTTGACGGTGATCCGCGGCATCGCCGAACAAACCAATCTGCTGGCGCTGAACGCCGCCATCGAGGCCGCACGCGCCGGCGAGCTGGGCCGCGGCTTCGCCGTGGTCGCCGACGAGGTTCGCTCGCTGTCGCAACGCACCAGCGGCGCCACCGCGGAGATCCAGGAACTGATCGGCCGCCTGCAGCAGGCCGCACTGCAATCGGTCGAGGCCATGCGCACGCAAGTCGAACATGCACAAGCCGCGGCGGGCCAGGCCCAAGCCGCTGACGGCGCACTGGATGAAATAGTCGCGGCAATCGGCACCATTGCCAGCATGGCCGAGCGCATCGCCGACGCCACCGCCCAGCAGAGCGGTGCGGTCAGCGAGATTCATGGACACAGCGAGCGCATCCACCAACTTGGCGGCAATAACCTGCTGCGCATCGGTGAAGGTCGCCAGCAAGGCGAACAGCTGCTGCGCCTGGGCGAGCAATTGCATACCGCGGTACAGGCATTTCGCTTGTAGCCGACGACAGTGTCGGGGTGGCCGACAGTATCGCCTACACTGCAATAGCCCCATACCAAGGAGGACGGCGCCATGCGGTTGCGCATGCTGCTAATAGGCGTGTTGGTGTTCGCGAGCCAGTGCATCCATGCCACCACGCTGACGGTCGGCATTGAAGAAGCGAACAACTATCCGTTCGAATTTATCGACGAACAGGCCCAACTGACCGGCTTTCATATCGAGGTGGTGCGCGCGGTCTGCGACCGCCTCGACTGGCAGCTGACATTCAAGCGCACGCCGTGGAAGCGCACCATGCGCGCCCTCGAATCGGGGGAGGTGCAAGCAGCGACCTTCGTCGCCCGCTCGGCCGAGCGCGAACGCTTCGCCCGCTTCCTGCCGCAGAACCTTCTGCATGTCTCCGGTACAGCGCTGTACATCAAGCGCAGCCGGGCCGGCGAGATCCACTATCAGGAGCCTCTGGCGGAGATGGTCGCCCGCTGGCGCACCGCGGTCCCCAACGGCTACTACATGAGCGATGAAATCCTTTCCCTGATCAAGGCTGGCGCGCCGATCGAACAGCCCACCGTCACCCAGGCGCAGCTGTTCGTCATGCTGATCAGCGATCGTTTCGATGCGGTGTTCGGCTCCAACAGTTCGCTGGTGAGGGCCAATACTGAAGTCGCCGGCCTCAGCCGTCAGGTACAGGCATTGCCGGGCGCGCATTTTTCCGGCAAACCGATGTACGTGGCGTTTTCCCGCGCGGCGCCCGAACAATTGGCCGAGCAATTCGCCGCGGGCTATCAGGCCTTTCGCCAGGAGCCCGGGTACCGCGAGCTGGCGCAGCGCTTTGCGGTGAGCGATATCCTGCCCACAGCCAAGGAGTTCGAATAGCCGGCTGAAAAGTCAGACAGCCCGCCTACCTAGCTCGCATAGCAACCTGCCAGCCGCTTATTCGCGCCACCCGGCCAGGAGTCGACTGACCTCGCAGGGCGCTTCCGCTATCATGCCCGCACCTCCGATTTGCGAGACGTCCATGCGCCGCCTGTTTATCCTGCTGCTTCTGTCCGTTGCGCTGCCCGCCAGCGCGGGTCTCTTCGACAACCGCCCGGCACCGGCCCCGTTGGGCGCCGCACTGAACAACAGCGCAGACTTCCTGCCGGTGCGCGAAGCGTTCAAGCTCAGCCTGGTCGAGAGTTCCGCCAGCAGCGTCAAGCTGCGCTTCATCGCCGCCGACGGTTACTACCTCTACCAGCATCGCTTCAAGTTCATCAGCGACTCCGCGGAGGTCAGCCTGGCACCGCCGCAACTGCCCGAGGGCGAGCCGAAGCATGATGAATATTTCGGCGATGTCGTGGTGTACCACGGGGTACTCGATGTCGAGCTGGCGGTAGCCAATCCCGAGCAGCGCCCGTTCAACCTCGAAGTCACCTACCAGGGCTGCGCCGACAAGGGCCTGTGCTACCCGCCGGAAACCGAGGTCTTGCAAATTGCCAGTCCCAATGGCGCGACTTCGACGTCGACTTCAGCCCCCAGCCCGGCGCGGAGAATGGCGAACGTGCCCCCCGCCGTAGACTGGACCTGGACCGATCTGGCGCTGTTTTTCCTCGCCGGCCTGGGCCTGACCTTTACTCCCTGCGTGCTGCCGATGTTGCCGATTCTTTCCGGCGTGGTGCTGCGCGGGCGCCCCAGTAACAGCCGCGGCCTGGTCCTGTCGCTGGCCTATGTGCTGCCGATGGCCGCCTGCTATGCGCTGCTCGGCGCGTTGATGGGTTTGTTCGGCGCCGGCCTGAATTTGCAGGCGATGTTGCAATCGCCGTGGATCCTGGTGCCCTTCGCGCTGTTTTTCACACTGTTCGCCCTGGCCATGTTCGGCGTCTTCGAACTGCGCCTGCCGGGCTTTATCCGCGACCGTCTCGACCATAAGGCGACCCAGGTGCGCGGTGGCTCGATCGCTGGCGCGGCGACCCTCGGGGTGCTCTCCAGCCTGATCGTTTCACCCTGCATCACCGCGCCCCTGACCGCCCTGATGCTGTACATCAGCAGCACCGGCGATGCGGTTGGCGGCGCCGTGCAACTGTTCGCCCTGGGCCTCGGCATGGGCACCCCGCTGGTGCTGTTCGGCGCCGGTGGTGGCGCCCTGCTGCCGAAATCAGGCACCTGGATGATCAGCGTACGCAATGCTTTCGGCGTGATGCTGCTGGCGGTGTCGATCTGGTTGCTCGAACGCGTGCTGCCGGGGCAGGCGTCCCTGGCGCTGTGGGCTTTGCTCGCGGGCGGCGTGGCGCTGTTTCTCGGCGCCCTGGAATTCGGCCCCAAGACCCACAAGCAGAAACTCAGCCAACTGGCCGGTCTGGCCCTGCTGATCTATGCCCTGGCCGCAGGTGTCGGTGCCCTGCAAGGGGAGATCGACCCGCTACGACCACTCGGCCGGCCACACACGACCGGCGTCACCGCCCAAGCCGAGACAAACGCCTGGTTGACCGTCAGCAGTCCCGCCGAGCTGGATGCCGCCCTGGCCGACGCCAAGCGCAACGCCGCCCCCTTGCTGCTCGACTGGTACGCCGACTGGTGCATCAGTTGCAAGGTGATCGAACGCGAAGTGCTGGTCAGCCCCGAGGTAAGCCGTCAGCTCGGCGCTTACCGCCTGGTGCGCTTCGATATGACCGAGAGCACCACGGCGCAGCGCGCCCTGCTCGACCGCTATCAGCTTTTCGGCCCGCCGGCGATCCTGATGTTCGACGGCAAAGGTGACGAATGGCGGGACTTACGAGTCGTAGGTGAAGTCGACGCCGCCACCTTCGCCACGCGCCTGAGCAGTGCGCGCGCGCGATTTTAAGCACCTCAGGCAACTAAGTTGCAGACATCGTGTCGACTACTGTCGAGAACTGGACAGTCACAAGGTGTCTCCGGCATAGTCCTCCGCAGCAAAAAACAAGGGAAACATGAGCATGGCCACCCTATTGGTACTCCATGGCCCCAACCTCAATCTGTTGGGTAGCCGCGAGCCGGGCGTCTACGGCGCGACCACGCTGGAGCAGATCAACCTCGATCTGGAACGTCGTGCGCGCGAGGCCGGCCACCACCTGCTGTACCTGCAGAGCAACGCCGAATACGAGCTGATCGATCGTATTCATGCGGCGAAAAGCGAAGGTGTCGACTTTATCCTGATCAATCCCGCCGCTTTTACTCACACCAGCGTCGCATTACGTGACGCATTGCTGGCGGTGAGCATCCCATTCATCGAAGTGCATCTGTCCAACGTGCATAAGCGCGAAGCTTTCCGCCATCACTCCTACTTTTCCGATGTAGCCGTAGGCGTGATCTGCGGCCTTGGCGCCAGCGGTTACCGGCTGGCCCTGGAGGCCGCGCTCGAACAACTTGAACGGCCCTGACCTCACTGGGAGTTGAACCACTATGGATATTCGTAAAGTTAAGAAATTGATCGAACTGCTGGAAGAATCCGGCATCGACGAGCTGGAAATCCGCGAAGGCGAAGAGTCGGTACGCATCAGCCGCCACGGCAAGCAACCGGCCTACGCCCAGCAGCCGGTCTATGCCCAGGCACCTGCACCGGCACCAGCCGCCGCACCGGTCGCCGCTGCCACCGCCGAAAGCGCAGCCCCGGCTGCCGCCAAGCTGAACGGCACCGTGGTGCGTTCGCCGATGGTCGGTACCTTCTACCGCGCCGCTGGTCCGACCTCGAGCAACTTCGTTGAAGTCGGTTCGACCGTGAAGAAAGGCGACATTCTCTGCATCGTCGAGGCGATGAAGATGATGAACCACATCGAGGCGGAAGCCAGCGGCGTCGTCGAATCCATCCTGGGCGAAAATGGTCAGCCAGTGGAATACGACCAACCCCTGTTCACTATCGTTTGAACTGCGGAGAGCCTGCGATGTTGGAAAAAGTTCTGATCGCCAACCGCGGCGAGATCGCCCTGCGCGTCTTGCGTGCCTGCAAAGAGCTGGGCATTAAAACCGTTGCGGTGCACTCCACCGCCGACCGCGAGTTGATGCACTTGGCCCTGGCCGACGAATCGGTATGCATAGGCCCGGCTTCCGGCGCCCTGTCCTACCTGAACATCCCGGCGATTATCAGTGCCGCCGAAGTCACCGGCGCCACCGCCATCCACCCCGGTTACGGCTTCCTCGCGGAAAACGCCGATTTCGCCGAACAAGTCGAAAACTCCGGCTTTGCCTTTATCGGCCCGAAAGCCGAAACCATCCGCCTGATGGGCGACAAGGTTTCCGCCAAGGACGCCATGAAGCGCGCCGGCGTGCCCGTGGTGCCCGGCTCCGACGGCCCGCTGCCGGAAGACGAGGAAGTCGCCCTGGCGATTGCCCGCGACGTCGGCTACCCGGTGATCATCAAGGCCGCTGGCGGCGGCGGTGGTCGCGGCATGCGCGTGGTGTACAAGGAAGAAGACCTGATCAAATCGGCCAAGCTGACCCGTAGCGAAGCAGGTTCGGTGTTCGGCAACCCGATGGTCTATCTGGAGAAGTTCCTCGGCAACCCGCGTCACGTGGAAGTCCAGGTACTGTCCGACGGCCAGGGCAACGCCATTCACCTCGGCGACCGCGACTGCTCGCTGCAGCGCCGTCACCAGAAGGTCCTGGAAGAAGCGCCTGCCCCGTTCATCAACGAACAGTCGCGCGCCGAAGTACTCAAGCGTTGCGTCGATGCCTGTATCGAGATCGGCTACCGCGGCGCCGGCACCTTCGAGTTCCTCTATGAAGACGGCAACTTCTACTTCATCGAGATGAACACCCGCGTCCAGGTCGAGCACCCGGTATCGGAAATGGTCACCGGCATCGACATCGTCAAGGAGATGCTCAGCATCGCCGCTGGCAACAAGCTGTCGTTCACCCAGGAAGACGTGGTGATCCGTGGCCATTCCCTGGAATGCCGGATCAACGCCGAAGACCCGGACAACTTCATGCCCTGCCCCGGCAAGGTCAAGCACTTCCATGCTCCGGGCGGCAATGGCGTAAGGGTCGATTCGCACCTGTACAGCGGCTACACGGTGCCGCCGCACTACGACTCGCTGATCGGCAAGCTGATCACCTACGGCGCGACCCGCGAAGAAGCCATGGCGCGCATGCGCAATGCCCTGGATGAAATCGTCGTCGACGGGATCAAGACCAACGTGCCACTGCACCGCGATCTGGTCCGCGACAAAGGTTTCTGCAAGGGCGGCGTGAATATCCACTACCTGGAAAAGAAACTGGGTATGGATAAGCACTAAGCTTCGGCGTAGCGCACAAGACAAGGGCTGCCATCTGGCGGCCCTTGTCGTTTCTGCCGACCGCAAGCGGTGGCAGGCAACACCGACCTTCAAGTAAGCTGCGCGCCAATTCGTCCCGCCGCATCGTTCATGAGGTTTTGCCATGCCCTGGTTACAAGTCCGTCTCGCCATCACCCCGGAGCAGGCGGAAACCTATGAAGATGCGCTGCTGGAAGTGGGCGCCGTCTCGGTAACCTTTATGGACGCCGAAGACCAACCGATTTTCGAGCCGGACCTGGGCACCACGCCACTGTGGTCGCACACCCACCTGCTCGCCCTGTTCGAAGCCGACACCGAGGCCGATGCGGTATTCGCCCACCTGCAATTGCTGACTGGCGCAGACCTGCCGGAGCATCATGCCGAGGTGATAGCCGACCAGGACTGGGAGCGCAGCTGGATGGACGGTTTCGAGCCGATGCGTTTCGGCCGGCGCCTGTGGATTGTACCGAGCTGGCACGCCGCCCCCGAACCGGATGCGGTCAATCTGCTGCTCGATCCCGGCCTGGCGTTCGGCACCGGCACCCACCCGACTACCGCACTGTGCCTGGAATGGCTCGACGGCCAGGACCTGGACAACTGCAGCGTGCTGGATTTCGGCTGTGGCTCTGGAATTCTCGCGATTGCCGCCCTGCTGCTGGGCGCCCCCCAGGCGGTCGGTACAGATATCGACCCGCAGGCGCTGGAAGCTTCGCGCGACAATGCCGGACGCAACGGCATCGACCCGGCGCGCTTCCCGGTCTATCTGCCCGCAGATCTGCCGCGCCAACCGGCCGACGTAGTGGTCGCCAACATCCTTGCTGGACCACTGGTAGCGCTGGCGCCGCAGATTATCGACCTGGTGAAGAACGGCGGACGCCTGGCACTTTCGGGCATCCTCGCCGAACAGGCCGAGGAAGTTCGCGCAGCGTACAGCGAGGCCTTCACACTCGACCCCACCGCGGAAAAAGATGGCTGGGTACGCATCAGCGGCATCCGTCGCGGCTAGGAGCCTGTCGGACTTAACCGTTCGTAGCGAGGGAAAGGCCGTGGTCCGACATTTCGGCTTGAGGTAGTTTTGCTGGTTTTCCGAGGCGAATAGCTAGCTATTTAACGAGAGAAAGCAGCAAAAATGACCAAGTCCGGCTTTTCCGCAGTAGAACAGCGTTACGTCCGACAGGCTCCTAGCTGCTGTTTTCCCAGACACATGCGTTAGACTAGCCGCTTTGCCGGATCGCCGGCGCCGGACCCTTGCATGACCGAAAGTTTCGTTACCCAGTGCCCTCATTGCCGTACCAGCTTTCGCGTAAACCACGCCCAGCTCGGCGCAGCCCATGGTGCCGTGCGCTGTGGTGCCTGCCTGCACGTGTTCAACGCGGCTCAGCAGTTGCTGGCGCAACGGCAGAACCAGCCAACTGCGACGGCCTCAGCGAACGCCGCAACGCCTACAGCCACCAAGCCCAGCGTCGCTCAGCAGAATCCTGCGCCGGCAGCCACTAAAGCACCTCAGCCGCGTCCGGCCAGCGAAACACCGCCAGGAAAAAAGCCCAGCGACACCCTATGGATTCACGACGACCTGGATCTCGACAGCCTCGATCTCGATGAAGAGCTGGCCAAGCTGGAGCAGCAGGAACAACAGCTATCGCGGCAGTTCCTCGACCTCGAACAGGCGCCCAAGTACAACGAAGCCTTCAATCGGCCACCGAGCATCGAGCCCGAACCCCATGACGAGCAATGGGCCGAAGCCCTGCTGCACGACAGCCCGCCCAAAGCGCCCTTGAGCGCCGCCCCGAGCGAGGCGAGCGCACCTCAGCCCAAGCGCACGGCGCCGGCCGCACCAGTGCAAGCGCCCACGCCGCCCCGCCCCGCAGCGCCCGTTCTCGACCGCCCAAAACAAGCGCCGCTGCCCACACCCGCCGTCGACGAGCACGACGAGCCGGAGCCACTCGATCAAGACATCGAGGAGCCCGTCGCTACGCCACCCGAACCAGTAGCGGGCAAAAAGGCGAAAAACCCGCGCAATGAACCCGAACTGCGCGACGAGCATCTGTTCGAACTGGATGAAGAGCCCCTGCAACTGGACTGGCAGGCGCCGAAAAAGCCATGGGGACGCTGGCTCGGCTGGGGCCTGCTCAACCTGATCGCGGCGGCCGCACTGGCCGGGCAGTACGCCCACTATCATTTCGATGAACTGGCGCGCCAGGACAGCTACCGTCCCTGGTTCGAGCAACTCTGCCCCCTGATCGGCTGCACGCTGCCATCCAAGGTCGACATCAACCAGATCAAGAGCAGCAACCTGGTGGTGCGCAGCCATCCAGAGTTCAGCGGCGCCCTGGTGGTCGACGCGATCCTCTACAATCGCGCGCCCTTCGCCCAGCCCTTCCCTCTGCTGGAAATCCGCTTCGCCGACATCAATGGACGACTACTGGCCAGCCGGCGCTTCAAGCCCAGCGAGTACCTCGCCGGGGAGCTGGCGGGCCAGGACGAAATGCCCCCGCAAACGCCGATCCATATTTCCCTGGATATCCTCGACCCGGGCACACAAGCGGTGAACTACAGCCTGAGCTTCCACTCACCGGAATAGCTGCGCACCCGGTACTTGACGGGCGCGCCCGGCTGACTCGGCCCCTCGATGGAAGCCCCCGGACTAGAGCGCACCACGGCCTGGCACGGATATTTGGCGTCAACCTAACCCCTGGCGATAAGCCGAAAGCTGCTCAGAATTTGTTCAAAACAGCCTTTATCCGGTCATCCAGAGCAGGTATGATTCCCACCCTTTTTCGCACTCTCCTTAGGCTCTGCCGGCACATTGCCGCAGCCGCACGGAGGCCCTTTTCGCGCAGAACGAGGCTTGAGGAGTGAGGTTTGGTTGTTCCATATGAGCGACGCGCAGAACCGACCCCATTCCTTCGGGACGCGCAGATACAGGGCATACGACTAACAAGAAATGGACCCCGGTGGTCTCAACAGCAGGCCCACTGAGCAGGGAAGTCCCATGTCGGCGTTACGCATTGGCCCCTACACATTACCCAACTCGCTGATCCTCGCCCCCATGGCGGGCGTCACGGACCGGCCTTTCCGTCAGCTCTGCCGGCGCATGGGTGCGGGCTTGGTAGTATCGGAGATGGTCACCAGCGATGTGCGCCTGTGGAACACCCGCAAGTCGAGCCTGCGCCTGATGCATGCTGGGGACCCGGAACCGCGCTCGGTGCAGATTGCCGGCGGCGACCCGCAGATGCTCGCCGAGGCGGCTAGGCAGAATGTCGTATTGGGCGCTCAGATCATTGATATCAATATGGGCTGCCCGGCGAAGAAAGTGTGCAACAAGGCCGCCGGCTCGGCGCTGCTGAAGGACGAACAGCTGGTTCGCCAGATTCTCCAGGCGGTGGTCGCGGCGGTGGATGTACCGGTGACGTTGAAAATCCGTACCGGCTGGGACAGACAGAACAAGAACGGTATCGAGGTGGCAAAGATCGCCGAACAGGAAGGCATAGTCGCGCTGGCCGTACATGGCCGCACCCGCGCCGACCTCTATACCGGTGAAGCCGAGTACGACACGGTTGCCGCGATCAAGCAGGCGGTGTCGATTCCGGTGCTGGCCAATGGCGACATCGATTCGCCGGAGAAGGCCCGAGCGGTGCTGGACAAGACCGGCGCCGACGGCTTGCTGATCGGACGCGCGGCCCAGGGGCGGCCGTGGATATTTCGTGAAATCGAGCATTACCTGCGTACCGGTGAACACTACCCGGCACCGGAGCTGTTCGAAATGGAGCGCATTTTGCTGGAGCACCTGGCGGCACTGCACGCCTTCTATGGCGATGTGATGGGCGTACGCATCGCCCGCAAGCATGTCGGCTGGTATCTAGCAACCTTGCCGGGCGCCAGGGAGTTTCGCGCCCAATTCAATCGTCTGGACAATACGGACGCGCAGTGCGCCAACGTTCGCGAGTTTTTCAGCGCACGTCATAACAAGGGAGAAGAGGTGGCCGCATGACGATGTTGACCGAGACTTTAGCGAGTGGAATGGCTCCCGTGACTGAAAACAGCAGTTTGAAGCAGCACCTAAACACGCCCAGCGAAGAAGGCCAGACCTTGCGCGGCAGCGTGGAGAAAGCGTTGCACAATTATTTCGCCCACCTTGAGGGCGCGGACGTCACTGACGTCTACAACCTGGTGCTGACCGAAGTGGAAGCGCCATTGCTTGAGACCGTGATGAATTACGTCAAGGGCAACCAGACCAAGGCCTCCGAGCTGCTCGGCCTGAACCGCGGCACCCTGCGCAAAAAACTCAAGCAGTACGATCTTCTCTAAGTGATGAGCTGCAAGCCGCAAGCGAGAGGGCTCATCTCTTGCAGCTTGCGACTTGCAGCTTGCAGCTTGCAGCTAAACCCCTGATGGAATCGTTATGACCGACCAGACCACCCGCCTCCCCGTTCGCCGCGCCCTGATCAGCGTCTCCGACAAGACCGGCATTCTTGAATTCGCTCGCGAGCTGTCCGCCCTTGGTGTGGAAATCCTCTCCACCGGCGGCACCTACAAGCTGCTCAAGGACAATGGCGTGGCCGCAGTGGAAGTCGCCGACTACACCGGCTTCCCGGAAATGATGGATGGCCGGGTGAAGACCCTGCACCCGAAAATCCACGGCGGCATCCTTGGCCGGCGGGCTCTCGACGGCGCGGTGATGGACGAGCACGGGATCAAGCCGATCGACCTGGTCGCGGTCAACCTCTACCCCTTCGAAGCCACGGTCGCCAAGCCCGACTGCGACCTCGCCGACGCCATCGAAAACATCGATATCGGTGGTCCAACCATGGTCCGCTCCGCCGCGAAGAACCATAAGGACGTGGCCATCGTGGTCAACGCCGGCGACTACGCCAGCGTTCTCGACGCGTTGAAAGCCGGCGGTCTGACCTATGCACAGCGCTTCGACCTGGCCCTCAAAGCCTTCGAGCACACCAGCGCCTACGACGGCATGATCGCCAACTACCTGGGCACCATCGAGCAAAGCCGCGAAACCCTGAGCACCGAAGCCCGCGGCACCTTCCCGCGGACTTTCAACAGCCAGTTCATCAAGGCGCAGGAAATGCGCTACGGCGAGAACCCGCACCAGAGCGCGGCCTTCTATGTGGAAGCCGGTTCCTTGAATGGCAAAGGCGAAGCCAGCGTCTCCACCGCCGTGCAGCTGCAAGGCAAGGAGCTGTCGTTCAACAACGTCGCCGACACCGACGCCGCCCTCGAATGCGTGAAGAGCTTCGTCAAGCCGGCCTGCGTCATCGTCAAGCACGCCAACCCGTGCGGCGTGGCCGTGGCCCTGGACGCCGAAGGCGGGATCCGCCAGGCCTACGAGCTGGCCTATGCCACCGACAGCGAATCGGCGTTCGGCGGCATTATCGCCTTCAACCGCGAGCTGGATGGCGCCACCGCCCAGGCCATCGTCGAGCGCCAGTTCGTCGAAGTGATAATCGCGCCGAAAATCAGTGCCGAGGCCCGTGCGGTAGTCGCCGCCAAAGCCAACGTGCGCCTGCTCGAATGCGGCGAATGGTCGGCCGATCGCGCACCGGGCTGGGATTTCAAGCGGGTCAATGGTGGCCTGCTGGTGCAGAGCCGCGATATCGGCATGATCACCGCCTCCGACCTGAAGATCGTCACCAAGCGCGCGCCGAGCGATCAGGAAATCCACGACCTGATCTTCGCCTGGAAAGTGGCCAAGTTCGTCAAGTCCAACGCGATCGTCTACGCCAAGAACCGCCAGACCATCGGCGTCGGCGCTGGCCAGATGAGCCGCGTCAACTCCGCGCGCATCGCCGCGATCAAGGCCGAGCATGCCGGCCTGCAAGTGGCCGGTTCGGTGATGGCATCGGACGCCTTCTTCCCGTTCCGCGACGGCCTCGACAATGCAGCCGCCAACGGCATCACTGCGGTGATCCAACCGGGCGGTTCGATGCGCGATGCGGAAGTGATCGCCGCCGCCGATGAGGCAAACATTGCCATGGTATTCACCGGCATGCGTCATTTTAGGCACTAAAATCGGCCGCACTGAAACCGGCATCTGCTGTGTTGCCCCGGGTTCCGCCAATGCTCATTGCCAATCGGCAACTCCGCTTGTCGAACCCCGGGGCGCCTTGCATCTACCGGCTTCATCGCGACCTCGACAGAGTCGCAAGTTTTGAACCGTAGGTTGGGGCGCGTAGCCTGAGCACAGCGATACCCAACATCGCTTTTGTAGGGTGGATAGCGCTTTTTCTATCCACCAGCCGGGCCGCTGGCCCGCCTCCACAAGGAGACAGATATGAACGTATTGATCATCGGCAGCGGCGGTCGCGAACACGCCCTGGCCTGGAAAGTCGCGCAAGACCCGCGCGTCGCCAAAGTATTCGTCGCTCCGGGCAACGCCGGCACCGCCACCGAAGCCAAGTGCGAGAACGTCGCCATTGACGTGCTGGCCCTGGAGCAGCTGGCCGATTTCGCCGAGAAGAATGTGCAACTGACCATCGTTGGCCCGGAAGCGCCGCTGGTTGCAGGCGTGGTCGATCTGTTCCGCGCGCGCAAACTGGATATCTTCGGCCCGAGCGCAGGTGCCGCCCAGCTGGAAGGGTCGAAAGCCTTTACCAAGGACTTCCTCGCCCGCCACCAGATCCCTACCGCCGATTATCAGAACTTCACCGAAGTCGAGCCGGCCCTGGCCTACCTGCAAAAGGTCGGCGCACCGATCGTGATCAAGGCCGATGGCCTGGCCGCCGGTAAAGGCGTGATCGTCGCCATGACCCTGGCGGAAGCCGAGGACGCGGTACGCGACATGCTCGCCGGCAATGCCTTCGGCGAAGCCGGTTCGCGGGTGGTGATCGAGGAATTCCTCGATGGCGAAGAAGCCAGCTTCATCGTCATGGTCGACGGCAAGAATGTCCTGCCGATGGCCACCAGCCAGGACCACAAGCGCGTCGGCGACGGCGACAGCGGCCCCAACACTGGCGGCATGGGCGCTTACTCGCCCGCACCGGTGGTAACCGCCGAAGTGCACCAGCGGGTGATGGACGAGGTGATCTATCCCACCGTCAATGGCATGGCCAGCGAAGGCAACGTCTACACTGGTTTTCTCTACGCCGGGCTGATGATCGACAAGGCCGGCAAACCGAAAGTCATCGAATTCAACTGCCGTTTCGGCGACCCGGAGACCCAGCCGATCATGGTGCGCCTGGAATCTTCCCTGGTGCTGCTGGTCGAAGCCGCACTGGCGCAAGCGCTGGATAAGGTCGAGGCCCGCTGGGACCCGCGTCCGACGGTTGGCGTGGTGCTGGCCGCTGGCGGCTACCCGGGCGACTATGCCAAGGGTGAGGTAATCGAGGGGCTGGCCGATGCGGCTGAGCTGGACGGCAAGGTGTTTCACGCTGGTACCGCGCAAAAGGACGGGCAGATCGTCACCGCAGGCGGCCGCGTACTCTGCGCCACCGCCATTGGCGCCAGCGTCGCCGATGCGCAACAACAGGCCTATCGCCTGGCGCAGAAGATCCGCTGGAACGGCTGCTTCTACCGCACCGATATCGGTTACCGCGCCATCGCCCGCGAACGCGGCGAGGGTTGAAGAAAAATTAGCAGTAGAGCGGTAAGAAACCCGCCAAGGTGGCCCAATCGCGACCTTGGCGATATTTCACCACGGCCACGCTTGGCTATAATCCCGCCACTTACTTTCGAAGGGACGTCACTTTGAAGCGGCTCAGGATTGCCACCGGCCTCATCATCGGCCTGCTTCTGACTTGCTGCGGGCTATCGCCGGCCATCGCCAGCGAGACCGGTTCGGCACCCCGTGTATCCGGCTGGTCGATGCTCGTCGACGACAGTGCCCGACTGCAACTGGACGACATCCAGGCCCTGCGTAACCAGTTCATTCCCCTCGATAAACAGAACTTCACCTTCCCCCTGAGCGAGCATGCGGTGTGGCTGCATGTCGATCTCAATGCGCTCGATGCGCCCAGTTGGCTATGGGTGTTCGCGCCACGGGTGCAATACCTCGACTATTACCTGCTGCGCAACGGCCAGGTGGAACAAAGCACCCATACCGGCGAGGCCCTGCCACTGAGCTCCCGCCCCCTGCCCTCGCGCGCGTACCTGCTGTCGCTGCCGAACGATAGCCAGGCGCGCGAAATCTATGTGCGCATGACCTCCAACCACCCGTTGATGGTCTGGTTCAAGGTAATTGGCGAGCGCCAACTGGTTGGCCTGGAGAAACCCGCCTATATCTTCGGCGCCCTGCTCGGCGGGCTGATCCTGCTGACGCTGTATAACCTCACCCGTTTTCTCTACAACCGTTCGGCCAGTAGCCTCTGGCTGGCCGGCATGCACTTCAGCCTGGCGCTGTGCGCCGCGGCCAATATCGGCCTGCTGGCGGTATGGATCCCCAGCCAGGGCGTCAATCAGTCACTGATCGCCGATCTTTCCGCGCTCGGCGCCGGCTTCTGCGTGCTGGCCTTCACCCTGAGCTTCCTGCAGGGCACCTCGACCCAGGCCAGCAAGCTCAACCACCTGCTGCGTGGCAACGCGCTGCTCAACCTGGCGCTGGCCCTGATCATCCTGAGCACCGGCATGCTCTGGTACAGCTCGCTGATCTACCTGCTGGTGATCGTCAGCTCGCTGGTGGTGATGGTGGTCACGGGCCTGCACTGGCAGCGTGGCTACCAACCGGCGCGGCTGATCACCGGCGGCATGCTGGTGTTCAACCTGGGCTTCAGCCTGTTCATCCCGGTGTTGTTCGGCCTCGACCAGCTCAATCCCGGCTGGCTGGTCACCGGCGTATTCAGCATCGCCACCCTGACCGGACTGGTGCTGACGGTGTCGCTGACCGAGCGACAGCGCCAGATTCAACGCGACACCCTGACCGAACGCACCAGCATGGCCGCCAGCTCCGCGGAGTTGAAAGCCAAGGCCGAATTCCTCGCCAAGATCAGCCATGAAATCCGCACCCCGATGAATGGCGTGCTGGGCATGACCGAACTGTTACTGGGCACGCCGTTGTCGGCTAAACAGCGCGACTACGTGCAGACCATCCACAGCTCCGGCAACGAGCTGCTCACGCTGATCAACGAAATTCTCGACATTTCCAAACTCGAATCCGGGCAGATCGAACTGGACGATGTGCAGTTCGACCTCAATGCGCTGATCGAGGATTGCCTGGATATCTTCCGCGCCAAGGCCGAGCAGCAGAAAGTCGAGCTGATCAGTTTTACCCAGCCGCAGGTGCCGCGCGTGATCAGCGGCGACCCGACGCGCCTGCGTCAGACCCTGCTGAGCCTGCTGGACAATGCTTTCAAGCAGACCGACGAAGGCGAAGTCCTCCTGGTCGTGGCACTGGAAAACCAGGACACCCAACCGCGCCTGCGCATCGCCGTGCAGGACAGCGGCCGCCCGCTGGACCCCGCCGAACGCAATGCGTTGCTCAATACCGAACTGCACAGCAAGGACTTTCTCACCGCCAGCAAGCTTGGCGGTCGCCTCGGTCTGGTCATCGCCCGCCAGCTGATCCGCCTGATGGACGGGGAATTCGGCATCCAGAGCAGCAACAACCAGGGCAGCACGCTGTGGTTGACCCTGCCGCTCGACAGTCAACGTCTGGAGCGTCCGACCGCCGACCTCGAGGCCCCGCTGCAAGGAGCCAGGCTGCTGGTGGTGGATGACAACGAAACCTGCCGCAAGGTGCTGATGCAGCAATGCAGCGCCTGGGGCCTGAGCGTCAGCGCCGTGCCCTCGGGCAAGGAGGCGCTGGCCCTGCTGCGCACCAAGGCGCATATGCGCGAATACTTCGATGTGGTGCTGCTCGACCAGGACATGCCCGGCATGAGCGGCATGCAGCTGGCGGCGAAGATCAAGGAAGACCCGAGCCTCAATCACGACATCCTGCTGATCATGCTCACCGGCATCAGCAACGCGCCGGGCAAGATCATCGCGCGCAATGCCGGGATCAAGCGCATCCTCGCCAAGCCCGTGGCCGGCTACACCCTGAAGACCACCCTGGCCGACGAACTGGCGCAGCGTGGCAAGAGCAATTCGACCCAGTCCTCCCCCGCCGTCAGCGCACCGCTGGATGTACCGGCCGATTTCCGCATCCTGGTCGCCGAGGACAACAGCATTTCCACCAAGGTGATCCGCGGCATGCTCGGCAAACTCAAGCTGCAGCCGGATACCGCCAGCAACGGCGAGGAAGCGCTGACCGCGATGAAGGCGCAGCATTACGACCTGGTGCTGATGGACTGCGAGATGCCGATCCTCGACGGCTTTTCCGCCACCGAGCAGTTGCGTGCCTGGGAAGCCGCCGAACAGCGCCCGCGCACGCCCATAGTCGCGCTGACCGCGCACATCCTCAACGAACACAAGGAGCGGGCGCGCCAGGTCGGCATGGATGGCCACATGTCCAAACCGGTGGAGCTGTCGCAACTGCGCGAACTGATCGAACACTGGATCGCCGCACGCGAAAACGCATCCAAATCCGATGTGCTGCCGCTCTGATGTTACTAACCTGATTCAACCAACCTGATTCGCCCCACCCGGGCTGCTCGCCGAGCAGCCCGGCGGAATCGGCCCACTTGTCCGGAAATGAGTTCCCCCATGGCGTCCGCGCTGTTCAGTCTGTATTTGAAATTACTGGTGCTCTACAGCCCGTTCTTCGTGCTGTCGTGTTTTATCGGCCTGAGCCGCGGCTATACGGTCAAGGAGCGCAAGCGCCTGGCCTGGAAAGTCGCGGCCGGCGTGCTGGTCGCCAGCCTGTTGCTGTACCTGTTCGGCAAACATATCTTCACCCTGTTCGGCATCACCATCGACGCCTTCCGTATCGGTGCCGGCAGCGTGCTGTTCATCTCGGCGCTGGGCATGGCCCAGGGTAAACCCGCGGTGCAGAGCGACAACGTGCAGCAGGACGTGACCATAGTGCCGCTGACCATTCCTCTCACCGTCGGCCCGGGCACCATCGGCGCCCTGCTGCTGATGGGCGCCAGCCAGCCGGACTGGAGCGACAAGGCCCTGGCGGTGCTGGCCATCGCCATGGCCAGCCTTACCGTCGGCGGCGTGCTCTATATGTCCAATCGCTTCGAACGCCTGCTCGGCGATCAGGGCCTGCAGATCGTCAGCCGCCTGATGGGCCTGTTCGTCTGCGCACTGGCGGCGCAGATCATCTTTACCGGGGTGAAGAACTACCTCGGGCTCTAACATGGTGCAGTGGTGCGACCGAGAACGCACCTCGCTGCGAGAGGCGCACCAAAGCGGCGCGACAAAGCCGCGGCAATTCTCCGCTTTAATCTGAAAAAACCATCTAAACCAAGCTCTTGCGTTGATTGGCACGGATGCTGCCATTGGACTGACGACCTAGAGAAGTCTGCCGGACTTGGCGCTGCGTTACTGCGCTCAGGTTCAACAGGCTTTCCGGTCTCACCCAACAGTTGCGCACGGAGCCATAACAATGAAACGCCGTCCCTTTCTGAAATCGACGATCGCCGCCAGCGCCCTCATGCTCAGCGGTTTGTTCCCCTTCACCGCGCAGGCCGCCGAGACCATCAAGGTCGGCATCCTCCACTCGCTTTCCGGCACCATGGCGATTTCCGAAACATCGCTGAAAGACATGGCGCTGATGACCATCGACGAGATCAATGCCAAGGGCGGCGTACTCGGCAAGCAACTCGAACCGGTAGTGGTCGACCCTGCTTCCAACTGGCCGCTGTTCGCCGAGAAGGGGCGTCAGTTGCTGACCCAGGACAAGGTCGCGGTGACCTTCGGCTGTTGGACCTCGGTGTCGCGCAAATCCGTATTGCCGGTCTACGAAGAGCTCAACGGCCTGCTGTTCTACCCGGTGCAGTACGAGGGCGAAGAGCTGTCGCCGAACGTTTTCTACACCGGCGCCGCGCCAAACCAGCAGGCGATTCCTGCGGTCGAGTATCTGATGAGCGAAGACGGCGGCGCCGCCAAGCGCTTCTTCCTGCTCGGCACCGACTATGTCTACCCGCGCACCACCAACAAGATCCTGCGCGCGTTCCTGATCTCCAAGGGCGTGGCCGAGAAGGACATCGAAGAGGTCTATACCCCCTTCGGCCATAGCGACTATCAAACCATCGTCGCCAACATCAAGAAATTCTCCGCTGGCGGCAAGACCGCGGTGATCTCCACGGTCAACGGCGATTCCAACGTGCCCTTCTACAAGGAACTGGCCAACCAGGGGCTGGAAGCCACCGACGTGCCGGTCGTGGCCTTCTCGGTCGGCGAGGAAGAACTGCGCGGCATCGACACCAAGCCGCTGGTCGGCCACCTCGCAGCCTGGAACTACTTCCAGTCAGTGGAAAATCCGGTCAACACCACCTTCGTCGAGAAATGGAAAGCCTACGCCAAGGCCAAGAACCTGCCGGGCGCCGACAAAGCGGTGACCAACGACCCGATGGAAGCCACCTATGTGGGTATCAACATGTGGGCCCAGGCGGTTGAAAAAGCCGGTACCACCGACGTCGACAAGGTGCGCGACGCCCTCGCCGGGCAAACCTTCGCCGCGCCGAGCGGCTACACCCTGACCATGGACAAGACCAACCACCACCTGCACAAGCCGGTGATGATCGGCGAGATCCAGGATGACGGTCAGTTCTCGGTGGTCTGGGAAACCAGCAGCCCGATCCGCGCCCAGCCGTGGAGCCCGTATATCGAAGGCAACGACAAGAAGCCGGATTACGCGGTGAAGTCGAACTAAGCGACTTCGTAGCCCGGATGCAATCCGGGAGCAGCTATTCCAGGATTGCATCCGGGCTACGGTAAGCGCCCTCTCTGCCGGTTCGCGAGGGGGCTTCCGCTGTAGTCCCAAGGTCTGCCTGATATGCCCACTGCCGTGTACCGCTTTATCCTATTTCTGACCCTGCTGCTGCCGCTCGCCAGCCATGCCGGCGATGCCGCCGACTTCGCCGCAGCCAGCTCGTCCAAACAGGCCAAGCTGCTGGAACGCTGGGCCGCCACCCCGGATGCCGAGCGCCTGCCGCTGCTCGAAGTACTGCAACAAGGCCGCCTCGCCGCCGATAGCGACAAGACGCCGTTTATCGAGACCAGCGGCAGCTACCAGGCCGCCGAGGGCGACGCCGAGCCTGTCGGCACGCCGAAGAAAATCCGTCTGAATAACCGCCTGCGCGGCCTGATCGCCGGTACTCTGGCCAGCCATCAGTTGCTCGCCGAGGACGCTGGCGTACGCCTGGCCGCAGCCCAACAGTTGCAGAAAAGCGCCAAGCCGGCACAACTTGCGTTGCTCAATGCCCGCGTCGCCAGCGAAGAGCACAAGCAAGTGCGCGCAGCCCTGAGCCTGGCCCTGGCCAACCTGCAACTGGCCGATGCTGACCCGGCGATTCGCCTGGCCGCCGTGCGCCTGCTTGGCGAAACCGGCGACCCGCTGGCGCGCACCCGTCTGGAAGCCTTGCTCGACCCAACGGTGGAACAAGATGAAGCGGTGCGCACCGCCGCCGAAACCAGCCTGGCCCAGGTCAAGCGCAAATTGCTGGTCGGCGAACTACTCGGCCAGGCCTTTAGTGGCCTCAGCCTCGGCAGCATCCTGCTGCTCGCCGCTCTCGGTCTGGCGATCACCTTCGGCCTGCTCGGGGTGATCAATATGGCCCACGGCGAGATGCTGATGCTCGGCGCCTACTCCACCTATATGGTCCAGCTGATGTTTCAACGCCTGGCCCCCGAGGCCCTGGCGTTGTATCCGCTGGTCGCACTGCCGGTGGCCTTCTTCGTCACCGCCGCCATCGGCATGGCCCTGGAGCGCACGGTGATCCGCCACCTGTATGGCCGCCCGCTGGAAACCCTGCTGGCGACCTGGGGCATCAGCCTGATTCTGATCCAGCTGGTGCGCGTGCTATTTGGTGCGCAGAACGTCGAAGTGGCCAACCCCTATTGGTTGAGCGGCGGCATCCAGGTGCTGCCGAACCTGGTGCTGCCGTACAACCGCATCGTGATTATCGGCTTCGCCTTGTTTGTGGTGGTGCTGACCTGGCTCTTGCTGAACAAGACCCGCCTAGGCCTTAACGTTCGCGCGGTGACGCAGAATCGCAATATGGCCGCCTGCTGCGGCGTGCCGACCGGGCGGGTGGATATGCTCGCCTTCGGCCTCGGCTCGGGCATCGCCGGCCTTGGCGGCGTGGCCCTGAGCCAGATCGGCAACGTCGGCCCTGATCTGGGGCAGAGCTATATCATCGATTCGTTCCTGGTGGTGGTGCTCGGCGGCGTCGGTCAGCTGGCCGGCAGCGTGATGGCGGCCTCAGGCCTGGGTATCGCCAACAAGATTCTCGAACCGCAGATCGGCGCCGTACTCGGCAAGATCCTCATCCTTGCGCTGATCATTCTGTTTATTCAGAAACGCCCGCAAGGTCTGTTCGCTCTCAAGGGTCGGGTGATTGATTGATGACCATGCCAATAAACCAAACCCTGCTGGCACGCGCCTGCGCCAAGCTCGGCCCGCAAGTTTCGATCGGCATCGGCGTGCTGGTGCTCGCCGTGCTGCTCGCCATGCCGCTGCTGCACCTGCTGCCGGCGGACAGCGCCCTGCATATCTCGGCCTACACCCTGACCCTGGTCGGCAAGATTCTCTGCTACGCCATAGTCGCGTTGGCGCTCGACCTGGTTTGGGGGTACGCCGGCCTGCTGTCGCTCGGCCACGGCTTGTTCTTTGCGCTGGGCGGTTACGCCATGGGCATGTACCTGATGCGTCAGAGCGCGGGGGATGGCCTGCCGGCCTTTATGAGTTTCCTCGCCTGGAACGAGCTGCCCTGGTACTGGTACGGCACCTCGAACTTTCTCTGGTCGATGTGTTTAGTCGTGCTGGCACCGGGCCTGCTGGCGCTGGTGTTCGGCTTTTTCGCCTTCCGCTCGCGGATCAAGGGCGTGTATTTCTCGATCATGACCCAGGCCCTGACGTTCGCCGGCATGCTGCTGTTCTTTCGCAACGAAACCGGCTTCGGCGGCAACAATGGCTTCACCGGCTTCACCCGCATCCTCGGCTTCGACATCACCGCACAGGGCACCCGTGCGGCGTTATTTATCGCCACCGTGGCGCTACTGGCCGGCAGTCTGTATCTGGGTTTCAAGCTCGCGCGCAGCAAGTTCGGCCGGGTACTCACCGCCGTGCGCGATGCGGAGAACCGCCTGATGTTCTGCGGTTACGACCCGCGCGGCTACAAGCTGTTCGTCTGGGTGCTGAGCGCGGTGCTCTGCGGCCTGGCTGGCGCGCTCTACGTGCCGCAAGTGGGCATCATCAACCCCAGCGAAATGTCGCCGACCAACTCTATCGAGGCCGCCGTCTGGGTCGCCCTCGGCGGGCGCGGCAGCCTGATCGGCCCGCTGCTCGGCGCCGGCCTGGTCAATGGCATGAAAAGCTGGTTCACCGTGGCCCTCCCGGAATACTGGCTGTTCGCTTTGGGTTTGCTATTTATCGTGGTGACGCTGTTCCTGCCCAAGGGCGTGATCGGCCTGCTGAAAAACGGAGACAAGCAATGAGAGCCGGTCCGATTCCCGAAGCCATGCACCCGTCGGTATTCGACGCCGCCGGCAGCGGCCGCGACGCCATTGGTGCGAGCAGCGCCGCCGGTAAGGGCCTCAATGCACGTCACGGCACCATCCTGACCCTGGAAGCAATCAACGTCAGCTTCGACGGTTTCAAGGCGCTGACCGATCTGACCCTGTATATCGGCGTCGGCGAGTTGCGCTGCATCATCGGTCCCAATGGCGCCGGCAAGACCACCATGATGGACGTGATCACCGGCAAGACCCGCCCGGACAACGGCGTCGCCTATTTCGGAGACACCCTCGACCTGACCCGCATGAGCGAAGTCGAGATCGCCCAGGCCGGGATCGGTCGTAAATTTCAGAAACCCACGGTGTTCGAGGCACTCAGCGTGTTCGAAAACCTCGAGTTGGCGCAGAAGACCGATAAATCGGTATGGGCCAGCCTGCGCGCCAAGCTCAGCGGCGAGCAAAAAGACCGCATCGACGAAGTGCTCGACACGATCAAGCTCGACGCCTCGCGCCAGCGCCCAGCCGGCTTGCTGTCGCACGGCCAGAAGCAGTTCCTCGAGATCGGCATGCTGCTGGTGCAAGACCCGCAACTGTTGCTGCTCGACGAACCGGTGGCGGGCATGACCGATGCCGAGACCGAGTTCACCGCCGAGCTGTTCAAGTCCCTCGCGCGCAAGCACTCGCTGATGGTGGTCGAGCACGATATGGGCTTCGTTGGCTCGATTGCCGACCACGTCACCGTGCTGCACCAGGGCAGCGTGCTGGCCGAAGGCTCGCTTGCGCAGGTGCAGGCCAACGAACGGGTGATTGAGGTCTATCTCGGTCGCTGATTCATACCTGTGGGAGGGGCTTTAGCCGCGAGCTCTTAAAGATCAAAAGCGTCGCGGCTGAAGCCCCTCCCACAAACGAATTGATGGTTCCCACGTCGAGGCGTCGCACCGTCCGCGTGGGAACCCCTCCCGGGACGCAGAGCGTCGCCACATGCATCCCCACGCAGAGCGTGGGAAGGATCGAGGGGGCAAGACATGCTACAAGTTGAGCAACTCCACCAATACTACGGCGGCAGCCATATCCTCCGCGGCCTGTCGTTCGAGGCCAGGGTCGGCGAGGTCACCTGCCTGCTCGGGCGTAACGGCGTAGGCAAGACCACCCTGCTGAAATGCCTGATGGGCCTGATCCCCGCCAAGCAAGGCGCGGTGAACTGGGAAGGCAAAACCATCACCGGCTTCAAGCCGCACCAGCGCGTGCACGCCGGTATCGCCTATGTGCCGCAAGGCCGGGAAATCTTCGGCCGCCTGACCGTGGAGGAGAATCTGCTGATGGGCCTTTCGCGCTTTCCCGGCAGCCAGGCCAAGGTCGTGCCGGAATTTATCTACGAGCTGTTCCCGGTACTGCGTGAGATGAAGCAACGCCGCGGCGGCGATCTGTCCGGCGGCCAGCAGCAACAGCTGGCCATCGGCCGCGCCCTGGCCAGCCAGCCGCGCCTGCTGATCCTCGACGAGCCCACCGAAGGCATCCAGCCCTCGGTGATCAAGGAGATCGGCGTGGTGATCAAGAAGCTCGCCGAGCGCGGCGACATGGCCATTCTGCTGGTCGAACAGTTCTATGACTTCGCCGCCGAACTGGCGGACCAGTATCTGGTGATGAGCCGCGGCGAGATCATCCAGCAGGGCCGTGGCGAGACCATGGCAGCCGACGGCGTGCGCGGGCTGGTGGCGATTTGAATGACGACGCGGCTGCCGCACTTTGCGCATAATCAGCGCCTCACTCATGGACATGAGAACGCGATGAAAACCTTGCGCAACCTGCTCTTGCCGCTCGTCACCGCAAGCGGCCTAGGCATGGTGATCTGGGGTGGCTATATGCCCGACTACTGGATGCACCGCAACCTGCCCCCTGGTTTTGATCCCGACTACCCACTGCAGGCTGTGCTAGTTACCTGCGCCATAGTCCTCGCAGAATGCGCGGTGCTGTTTGCCATCCTGCGCCCCTGGAGCTACTGCCTATCCTGGCGGCGCGCCCTGTGCGCCAGCTTGCTGGCGCTGGGCTTGGCGCTGCTCTGGGTGCAGGGCATGCTGCATGCCGCGCCCTATTACGGCATGCACCTGCAATGGTGGCTCCTGGTCACCCTGGGGCTGGTCCTGCTGACGCTCTATTCCACAGCCCAAACCTGGTGGCAACGCCGCCGCAAGGCAGGTGAATGAACGCACCAGCCGCCCTGTTTGCCCCCAGCTGGCACGCCGAATTGGAGTTGGGCTATGGCCGCGACGGCGACTGCACGCGACCGACCCTGCGTCGCCATAAAGGCCCGCTGCGGGTACAGAAACACCTGTACGCCGAGGGTCCGCAGGTGTGTCAGCACATCATCGTGCATCCGCCGGGCGGCATCGCTGGCGGTGATCGCCTGGATATCTGCGCCGCGGTCGGCGAACACGCCTGGGCGCAGCTGACCAGCCCCGGCGCGGCCAAGTGGTACCGCGCCGCCGGCCCGGCCTATCAACAACTCAGGCTGCGCGTCGAAGCCGGCGCCATCCTGGAATGGCTACCGCAGGAAAGCATCGTCTACGCGGGTGCCCAAGCCGAACTACGGACCGAAATCGAACTGCTCGGCGACGCCAAGCTGCTGTATTGGGACATGGTCGCCCTCGGCCGCC
The DNA here is from genome assembly GCA_966210435.1 of uncultured Pseudomonas sp. Taxonomy (GTDB): domain Bacteria; phylum Pseudomonadota; class Gammaproteobacteria; order Pseudomonadales; family Pseudomonadaceae; genus Aquipseudomonas. The sequence goes on from CBIHLF010000027.1 coordinate 52,792, forward strand.
CAGCCAGCGGCGAACGCTTCGACGATGGCCACTTTCAAACGCAGCTGGATATCCGCCGCGACGGCCAGCTGCTCTGGCACGAGCGCCAGCGCATTATCGGTGGCGACGGCCTGCTCGACTCGCCGATCGGCCTGGGCGGCCAGCCGGTGTTCGCCACCCTGCTGATCAGCGGCGAAATCGACGCCGACCTGCTCGAACGCTGCCGTACAGTGGCCAGCGCGGTACGTGGCGATCTCAGTCAACTACCCGGCCTGCTGGTGGCCCGCTGCCTGGCCGCAGAGGCCTTGCATGCCCGCGCCTGGCTGATCGAACTCTGGCGCCTGCTACGGCCGGCCTTGCTCGGCCGCGAGGCCGTCCCCCCGAGAATCTGGAGCACCTGATGGACCTGACCCCGAGAGAAAAAGACAAGCTGCTGATCTTCACCGCCGGCCTGGTCGCCGAACGACGCCTGGCCCGCGGCGTGAAGCTCAACTACCCGGAAGCCATGGCCTATATCTCCGCCGCGCTACTGGAAGGCGCTCGTGACGGCCAGACGGTAGCCGAGCTGATGCATTACGGCACTACGCTGCTAAGCCGCGACCAGGTGATGGAAGGCATTCCGGAAATGATCCCGGAGATCCAGGTCGAAGCGACCTTTCCCGACGGCACCAAATTGGTGACCGTGCATCAGCCGATCGCCTGAACCATGAGCTATTCGATCATCGACGCCAGCGAGGCGGACCTGCCCGGCATCCTGGCCATCTATAACGATGCGGTGCAGAACACCACGGCAATCTGGAACGAAACCTTGGTGGACCTGGCCAACCGCCGCGCCTGGCTGCTCGAACGCCAGGCCCAGGGCTTTCCCGTGCTGGTCGCACTCGACGCGGGCGAGGTGCTCGGCTACGCCACCTACGGCCCATGGCGCCCGCACGATGGTTACAAGCACAGCGTCGAACACTCGGTGTATGTCCGTCGCGACCAACGCGGCCGCGGTCTTGGCCTGCGCTTGCTGCAAGCGCTGATCGAACGCGCTCGCGCCGCCAACCTGCACGTAATGATCGCGGCGATCGAAGCGGAAAACTCCAGCTCGATCCGCCTGCATCAACGTCTCGGTTTCGTCGTCACCGGGCAAATGCCGCAGGTCGGCCGCAAGTTCGGCCGCTGGCTGGACCTGACCTTTATGCAACTCATCCTGCCCGAAGCACAGGAGCACTCCCGATGATTCCCGGCGAATACCAGATTCAGGACGGCGAGATCGAACTCAATGTCGGCCGCCGCACCCTTAGCCTGACCGTGGCCAACAGCGGCGACCGGCCGATCCAGGTCGGCTCGCACTATCACTTTTTCGAAACCAACGATGCGCTGACGTTTGACCGGGCCAGCACCCGTGGCATGCGCCTGAATATCCCGGCCGGCACCGCCGTGCGTTTCGAGCCGGGGCAGAGCCGCGAGGTCGAGCTGGTCGAACTGGCCGGTGCGCGCCGGGTATTCGGCTTTGCCGGGCGGGTGATGGGCGACCTGTGATCGTAGGGTGTCGCGGGGCCGCCTAGGCTGCGCGCACCAGGGACAATGTGGATAGCAATGGTGCGCATAGCGCACTCTACGGGAAGACAGCCAATGAAAATCAGCAGACAAGCCTACGCCGATATGTTCGGCCCCACCGTCGGCGACAAGCTGCGCCTGGCCGATACCGAGTTATGGATAGAGGTCGAGAAGGACTTCACCACCTACGGCGAGGAAGTGAAATTCGGCGGCGGCAAGGTGATCCGCGACGGCATGGGTCAGAGCCAGCTGTGTGCCGCGGACGTGGTCGACACGGTGATCACCAACGCGCTGATCCTCGACCACTGGGGCGTGGTCAAGGCCGACGTCGGCCTCAAGGACGGACGCATCGCCGCCATCGGCAAGGCCGGCAACCCGGATATCCAGCCGGACGTCACCATCGCCATCGGCGCCGGCACCGAGGTGATCGCCGGCGAGGGCATGATCCTCACCGCGGGCGGCATCGACAGCCATATCCACTTTATCTGCCCGCAGCAGATCGAAGAGGCGCTGATGAGCGGGGTGACCACCATGATCGGCGGCGGCACCGGGCCGGCCACCGGCACCAACGCCACCACCTGCACACCGGGGCCCTGGCACATGATGCGCATGCTGCAGGCCGCCGACGCCTTCCCGATGAACCTGGGCTTTACCGGCAAGGGCAACGCCTCGCTGCCCGAGCCGCTGATCGAGCAGGTCAAGGCCGGCGCCATCGGCCTCAAACTGCACGAGGACTGGGGCACCACCCCCGCTACCATCGACAACTGCCTCTCGGTCGCCGACCAGTACGACGTGCAGGTGGCGATCCACACCGACACCTTGAACGAATCCGGCTTCGTCGAGACCACCCTCGGCGCCTTCAAGGGCCGCACCATCCACACCTACCACACCGAGGGCGCCGGCGGCGGCCATGCGCCGGATATCATCAAGGCTTGTGGTTTCCCGAATGTGTTGCCCAGCTCGACCAACCCGACCCGGCCGTTCACCCGCAACACCATCGACGAGCACCTGGACATGCTGATGGTCTGCCACCACCTCGACCCGAGCATCGCCGAGGACGTGGCCTTCGCCGAGAGCCGCATCCGCCGCGAGACCATCGCCGCCGAGGACATCCTCCACGACCTCGGCGCCTTCTCCATGATCAGCTCCGACAGCCAGGCCATGGGCCGCGTCGGCGAGGTGATCACCCGCACCTGGCAGACCGCAGACAAGATGAAGAAGCAGCGCGGCGCCCTGGCCGAGGACGCGCCCAGCAACGATAACTTCCGCGCCAAGCGCTATATCGCAAAGTACACCATCAACCCGGCTATCACCCACGGCATCAGTCACGAGGTGGGCTCCATCGAAGTCGGCAAATGGGCCGATCTGGTGCTCTGGCGCCCGGCATTCTTCGGGGTTAAACCGTCGTTAATTCTCAAGGGCGGGGTTATCGCCGCCAGCCTGATGGGCGACGCCAACGCCTCGATTCCCACGCCGCAGCCGGTGCACTACCGGCCGATGTTCGGCAGCTTCGGCGGCAGCCTGCACGCCAGCAGCCTGACTTTTATCAGCCAGGCCGCGCTGGACGCCGGCGTTCCCGAGCAGCTTGGGTTAAAGAAAAAGATCGGCATAGTCAAAGGCTGCCGCGAGGTGCAGAAAACCGACCTGATCCATAACGGCTACCTGCCGAATATCGAGGTCGACCCGCAAAACTATCAGGTCAAGGCGGACGGCCAGCTGCTCTGGTGCGAGCCGGCTGAGGTGCTGCCGATGGCGCAGCGCTACTTTCTGTTCTGATCTACTTTTCTGTTCTGATCCACTTCCAGCAGACGCGGCGGCACAGGGTGGCCGGGAAACCAGCGTTGGTAGATCTCGGCAAAGGTGCCGTCGCGTTTGAGGCTGTCCAGCGCCACCTGCCAGCGGCGCACCACATCGGGATCGGTGCTCGGCGAGAATGCCAGATAGGTCTCATGCTCGAGAAAGACGAATTGCGGCTCCAATTGCGCCTCGGTCATGCCGACCCGCTCCAACAGTCCGGGCAACTGCATATCATTGGCCGCTAGCAGGCTCACCCGACGCTTGCTGAACATCTGCATCATCCTGTCCGGTGAGGTCACCGTGTAGAGGTTGTCGAAACCCTTGCTGCGCAGGTATTCGTGGGTATACCACTGCCGCGGCAGCGCCAGCGGACCGGCTCTGGCCGCATCCTCGAGGTTGTCGATGCGAATACCGGCACCTTTATGGCTATAGAAGCGATCGAGCGTGTGCGTCAGTGGACCGACCCACTGAAAAATATTTTCGCGAGCTTCGATGCGGGCGGTGGAAAACAGCCCGGTGTTCGCTTCGCTCATCGCCTTGCTGTAGCCGCGAGTCCAGGGCGCGACGACTATCCGCACGCTATCGCCGGTACGCGCCGCCATGGCCGCGACCACTTCAGTGGAAAAGCCGGTGGGGGAGTCGTCCCGGCTGAAATTAAGGGGAGGGTTTTCCTCGGTGTAGAGCAGCAGCTCAACCGCCTGGCTGGTACTGGCACCGCATAACAGCAGTCCGGCCAGCCACAGGCGAACGCCTGGAACCAGCCATCGCCACAACAACAAATCAGACAAACGAAGCGCGCTCCTTGATTCGCCAGGCAGTTCAAGTCAATGGAGTATAGGCGACGCAACTGTCGACCAAGGCTGATCGGTTAACGCAACTGGCTGTCCTTGCTGCCACGGCGGTTGTAGCCGCCCATGGCTTTTTCCTGTTGGTCCTGCTCGCTCTGGCATGCCACGCACAGGCGCACACCGGGAATGGCCTGGCGACGCGCTTCGGGGATTGGCGCCTCGCACTCCTCGCAGTGGCGCAGGCTTTCGCCGCGCGGCAATTGGCTGCGGGCGCGCTGTACGGCGTCCTCGATGCTGCTGTCGATCTGCTCCTGTACTGCGTCGTCATTCGCCCAACCGCTGGCCATGGCCTGCCTCCTGTGTTGCGGGATATCCAGTTTATGACTGCACCAGGCTATCGCAGATCGGCCGGCAGCTGTGGTGCAAAACCGCCCCCACTGATCATCCCGTACGCCATCCACAGCATGACCCCGGCGTAGAACAGCCGCGGCAACCAGATCGCCCACTGCTCGCGCAGGCTGTCGAGCTGGCGGCTTTCCAGGTCTGCGTAGCGCAGCAGGCTGGCCGGTAGGCTGCCACTGGCTTCGCCCGTACGGACCATACCGAGCAGCATCGCCCGACCGGGAAAGGTCAGCGGTGTCATTGCGGTTGCCAGGCTGTGGCCCTGGCGGATCGCCTCGGGCAACCCGCTGAACTGGCGCCGCAACCGCGCATCGCCCAGCGTCGCACAGGCTTTGGGCAAGGCGTCGAGCATCGCCATCCCGGCTTCGAGCATCAAGCCGAGGCTTTCGACAAAGTCCCTGAGGTTGCTGCGCGCATAGCTGCTGCCGACCAGCGGCAAGCGCGACAGCAGGCCATCCACGCCGCTGGTCTGCTGTCGCCGGAGCAGTTGCCGCCCACCCCAATAGACCCCGACCAGTAACAGCAAGGGCCATAGCCCCACCCAGAGATAACCGCCGATACTCAACCGCCCCGCCACCAGTGCAGGTAGCGGCTGAATGAATAACGCCAGGATCAGTACCGCAACCGGCATCAACAAGCGCGACTTGAGTGCCGCAGCCTGCTGCGCCTTGTGCCCATAGCGCTCGGCCAGACGCAGGTAGATAGCCGCAAGACTGCCACTGGCCTGGGCGGCGCTGACCAGGCTGCTGTCCAGTGGATTGAGCAGACCACTACGCAGGCCGGCGGCGGCGATATCGCCGCCCTTGGCCAACTGCTCGCGAAAGCGCCGCAAGGCGTCATCCGCGTCTGCCGGCAGGGCCAGGCTGGCCAGGGCCCGCTCGGCCGGTACCCCGGCCCGCTCCATCGCACCCAGGTGACTGAACAACTGGGCGCGTGTTTGCAGACTCAGGGAGGCCCGAATGGCGTTTGACATGGCGCGGCTCTGGCAGGAGTGAACACGCCGACACAGTAGCCGGATTCGCAGCTAGGCGTTACTCCTGAACGTCCATAAAGGCCTTGGCCCAGACGATATAGTCCTCGGGTAGCGTGTATTTGTGCGCCAGCTCGGAGGCGGTCAGCGCCGAGGCGCCGCCACCGCGCTGCTCGCGCAGACAGTCGTAGGTGGCCTTGATCGCGGCGAAATAGGCGCCGTGACCGTTGACCACGATGCGCACGCCGAGTGCAGCCAGACGCTCGTTGTCACGCAGCTGCGGGTTGCCGTAGGTGACCAGCATCAGTGGCACGTTCAGGTGCTCGGCGATCCGCTCCAGATGGGCGAAGTCTTCCACACCCACCAGGCAGATCGCGTCCGCACCGGCGGCCTGGTAAGCCCGGGTGCGGCGTATTACCTCGTCCACCGCCAGCACCCCGGCGTGTGTGCGGGCAATGATCACCAGGTCGGGGTCGACTCGCGCCTCCAGGGCTGCGCGAATCTTGCCGACGCCCTCCTCGATACTGATCAGGTCGGTCGACTTGCGGCCGAACTGCGCCGGCAGCAGGGTGTCCTCGATGGTCAGCGCGGCGATGCCGGCGCGCTCCAGCTCGACCACCGTGCGCATCACATTGAGCGCGTTGCCGTAGCCATGATCGGCATCGGCGATCACCGGCAGACGCGCGACGCGACCGATGCGGGTGGCCTGCTCAACGAATTCGCTGAGGGTAATCAGGGCGAAGTCCGGCGCTGCCAATACCTGCAACGAGGCGACCGAGCCGCCGAGAATGCCGACCTCGAAGCCGAGGTCGGCGGCGATGCGCGCCGACATCGGGTCGAATACCGACGCGGTGTGATAACAGCAAGTAGAGGTGAGCAGCGCCCGGAAGGCGTTGCGCAGTTCGTGATGGGAGGCTCGTTGCATGGTTGACATGGGAGGTTCCACAGCGATGAATTAGCCAGGGCTGACCTACTAGAGATTAGCGTGCAGCTGGTTTCGACGAGGTGCAATTATCCCGCCAAAGCACCCCACCAACCACCCGGCCTGTCGGCGCCCGCCCTGAGGCCGCCGCATTGGCGGAAACCCGCCAATAACCCACCGATCTGGCGAGTTACCGCCGCCCTGCCAGGGCCTATGGCCTCGACGGCATGTCGCGCAGCTGCTCATACAACTCGGCCATGTTGGCACGAGTGATCAGGCGGACGTTCATTGCCACACGCACCTGCTCCGGGGTAAGCCCCGCATCAATGGCCTGCCGGACCTGATGCGCCTGCTTGACCACCTCATAGCCGATGGCCCGTGGTTGCTGGACAAACAGGGCATTGATATCGCCCAGGCGCAGCGCTTCGAGCAACACCTCGTCGCCGTCGAAGCCGATATGCACCCGCTGGCCGGCCTTATGCAGCGTGCGCATGGCGGCCAACGCTGCCCGTGAGCTGGTGCTGTTGGGCGTGAACAGCCCATCGAAGCTGTCGAGCCGATTGCTCAGCGTCAGCATGGCCAGTTGCCGATCGTCGCCGACATAGGCGTCGATCGTCACCTGCAAACCGCCGGCCTCGGCGCCCTGGATAAAGCCGCGTTCGCGCTCGCTGGTCGAATGCAGGCCACGTCGCAAGCGCAACACCGCCACCCGCCCCTGTCCCCCGAGGAGCTCGGCCATATATTCACCGGCCTGCAGGCCGGCCGAAAAATTGTCGGTGGATACCAAACCGAGCGCCGCAGTGCCGTTCAAGTCCCGATCGATATAGAGGGTCGGTATACCGGCTGCGGCCAGCTCATCGATGCGCTGACCGATTTCCACGCCACCCGGGGCGATGACCAGGGTCTTGCAGCCTTGCGCAAGGACCCGTTCGATGACCTGCAACTGCGCGGCTACATCGCCCTCGCGGCTCGGCCCGCGGTAATAGAGCGCGACGCCCAGATCGAGCGCCGCCTGGCCCGCTCCTGCCTCGACTTGCCGCCAAAACGCCGTGCTACCTGACGGCACCATGCCGATACAGTCCGCGCCCCAGGCCAGAGGGCAGAGACTGACAAGCAAGATCAGCCCCGACAGAGTCGGCCACAGACGGTTACGAGTGCTCATAAAAAGCTCCCGACATTGGTCTCGGTATCCAGCGCCAGAGGCGCCACCAACCTGTCCTTGGCCACCACAAGCCCGGCAGTATCACTTTAGCATCATCGCGCCGACGACTCTGAGGTCCTGAGCGGGGAACAGTAGCCCGCGCCAGGACAGGCCGGGAGCGGATTTCTCACATTTTTTCACACTCCAGGCGACGGCCGGACTGGTAGCCAGCGTCCAGGCAGGCGATGATCGGCACTCCTCTCCATGCTTTGAACGACATGACCGACACCACGCATACTCCAACCGTTACCCATAAGCCGCGCCCACTGGTCGATTTACTGATCAGCATCCTGATTCCCTCAATGATCCTGATGAAACTGAGCGGCGAAGCCCGGCTCGGCGCCGACGGCGCATTGCTGCTGGCATTGGCCTTCCCTCTGGGCTGGGGGACGTTCGAGCTGATCAGATACCGCAAATTCAACTTCATCGCCCTGCTTGGCCTGGTCAGCGTGATACTCACCGGCGGCATCGGCCTGCTGAAGCTGGATAACCAGTGGCTGGCGATCAAGGAAGCGCTGATTCCGGGACTGATCGGCATCGCCGTGCTGGTGTCGACGCGCACCCGCTACCCGCTGATCCGCACCATGCTGTTCAACAAGAGCGTGCTGAATGTGGACAAGATCCACGAGCGCCTGGAGCAGGGCGGCAACACCGCGCAGTTCGAGGCGCGCCTGCTCAAGGCCACCTATTGGCTAAGCGGCACCTTCTTCTTCTCCTCGGCGATGAACTATGTGCTGGCCAAATGGATCGTGGTCAGCCCGTCCGGCAGCGAGGCGTTCAACGCCGAGCTGGGGCAGATGAACCTGCTCAGCTATCCGATGATCGCGATTCCCTCGATGATCATGCTGATGGCGATCTTCTACTACCTGTGGCGCACCATCCATGGCCTGACCGGGCTGAAACTGGAAGAAGTCATGGCCAATGCCGAACCGGAATAACCGCCTGCGCCCCACCCGGAAGTGTTGACGGCTTCGGCCTATCTTGGCCTGTTCCTTTCCGCGTTCGGCGCCGCCACGCTGTTGCCGCTGCAATCGGAATCGGTGCTGGTGGCGCTGCTGCTCAGCGGCGCCTATGCGCCCTGGGCGCTGCTGACGCTGGCCAGCATCGGCAACGTGCTCGGCTCGCTGGTCAACTGGCTGCTCGGCCGCTCGATCGAGCGCTTTCGCCATAAGCGCTGGTTCCCGGTCAGCGAGTCGCGCTTGCAGCAGGCGCAACACTGGTACTCCCGCTACGGCCGCTGGACGCTGCTGCTCAGTTGGCTACCGATAGTCGGCGACCCGCTGACCCTGGTCGCCGGGGTGATGCGCGAGCGCTTGTGGGTGTTTCTGCTGGTCGTAGGCCTGGCCAAGACCGCGCGTTATTGCGTGCTGGCCGCCCTGACCCTGGGTTGGGGCGCGTTCGTCGCGCCGTAGCGCAATCGACGCAGCATTTCCTCGACGTATCCCATAGAATGCGCGGCCGTTTTTTGTAGCCATGTCATTCATCGCGGCCAACCCAGGGCCGTCGCTACAAAAATTTCTCCCGGTACTCGTTCAGGAATAGCGCGCCGCATGACTTTTTCCACTCCCGCCCGCGCCTGCGGCATCGACTTCGGCACCTCCAACTCCACCGTCGGCTGGCTGCGCCCGGACGCCGATACCTTGATCGAACTGGAAGACGGCAAGATCACCTTGCCCTCGGTGGTGTTCTTCAACCTCGAGGAGCGCCGCCCGGTGTACGGCCGCCTGGCCCTGCAGGAATACCTGGAAGGTTACGAGGGGCGGCTGATGCGCTCGCTGAAGAGCCTGCTCGGTTCCAAGCTACTGAAGAGCGAAACCACGGTGCTGGGCAGCGCCCTGCCGTTCAAGGATCTACTCGGCTTCTTTATCGGCGAGCTGAAAAGCCGCGCCGAGGGCGTGGCCGGCAGGCCGTTCGAGGAAGTGGTGCTGGGCCGCCCGGTGTTCTTCGTCGACGACGATCCGGTAGCCGACCTCGAAGCGCAGAACACCCTGGTCGCGGTGGCGCATAAGCTCGGCTTCAAGGACGTATCTTTCCAGTACGAACCGATTGCCGCGGCGTTCGACTACGAGTCGGGCATCGCGCGCGAAGAGCTGGTGCTGATCGTCGACATCGGCGGCGGCACCTCGGACTTCTCCCTGGTGCGCCTGGCGCCTGAGCGCCGCGCCGTCGCCGACCGCCACGACGACATCCTCGCCACCGGTGGTGTGCATATCGGCGGTACGGACTTCGACAAGCAGCTCTCGCTGGCCGGCGTGATGCCCTTGTTCGGCTACGGTAGCCGAATGAAAAGCGACGCGCCGATGCCGACCAGCACCCACCTCAACCTGGCGACCTGGCACACCATCAACGCGGTTTATTCGGCGCAGTCGCAGCGGGCGTTGCAGAGCATGCGCTACGACATCGTCGACCCCACCGGCATCGACCGCCTGTTCAAACTGATCGAACGGCGCGACGGCCACTGGCTGGCGATGCAGGTGGAAGACAGCAAAATCGCCCTGACCGAGCAGGCGGCCCGGCCCATCGATTTGCACCGGGTCGAACCCGGCCTGGTCGCCGAACTGACCCGCGACTTGTTCGAGGGCGCCATCGCGCCGTTGCTCGAACGCGTGCGCGCCAGCGTCACCCAGTTGCTCGGCGATGCCGGCGTGGGTGTCGAACAGGTCGATACGGTGTTCTTCACCGGCGGTTCCAGCGGCATCCCGGCGTTGCGCCAGAGCGTCGCGGCGATGCTGCCAAATGCCCGCTACGTGGAAGGCAACACCTTCGGCAGCATCGGCAGCGGCTTGGCCATCGAAGCGCAGAAGCGCTATGGCTGAGTAGCATCGCCCGTATGCGATACCTGGCGCACATTTCCCGGGTGTCGCTACGCTCGACCCAGGCTACGACTGCGCAAAAACCTACGACAGAGCGGCACAAAACGAACGTAGCCCGGGTTGAGCTCCGCGATACCCGGGGCTCATTTCCCGGGTGTCGCTACCCTCGACCCAGGCTACGGCTGCGCAAACCTGCAACAGAGCGGCACAAGGCGAACGTAGCCCGGGTTGCGCTGCGCGATACCCGGGGGTATTTCCTGGGTGTCGCTACGCTCGCCCCAGGCTACGACTGCGAAAACCTACGACAGAGCGGCACAAAACGAACGTAGCCCGGGTTGAGTCATGCGATACCCGGGGATATTTCCTGGGTGTCGCTGCGCTCGACCCAGGCTACGACTGCGAAAACCTACGACAGAGCGGCACAAGGCGAACGTAGCCCGGGTTGAGCTATGCGATACCGGGGACATTTCCCGGGTGTCGCTGCGCTCGACCCGGGCTACGGCTGCAACCGGCTCAACCGCCCATCAACGCGGTGCGACGGGCTTTTTCGGCGGCTTTTTGCCTTTGCCTTTGGCGGCATCGGAGCGCTCTTTGGCGGCCTGCTGGTTGCGCGCCTGGGCGGCGGCCTTGGCTTGTTCGCGCTTGTCCCAGGGGTTGCCGCCCGCGGCACCGGTGTCGCGCGGCGGCAGGCCGGTGTGCTGGGTCAGCAGCGGACGGCTCTTGCCGCCCGAGCTGCGCGCGGCAGCGGCGGCGCCAACTTTCTTGCTACCAGCCGGCGTGGAATTCTTGCGCCGCGCGCTCTGGTAACTGTCGGTGGCCGGCTGATGCAACGGGATCAACTGATGCTTGCCCGGGCCGATCAGGTCGCTACGGCCCATACGCTCCAGCGCTTCGCGCAGCATCGGCCAGCCTTTCGGGTCGTGATAACGCAGGAACGCCTTGTGCAAGCGCCGCTGCGCCTCGCTCTTGACGATGGTCACGCCGTCGCTCTTGTAGGTGACCTTGCGCAGCGGGTTCTTGCCCGAGTGGTACATGGCTGTGGCGGTGGCCATCGGCGAGGGGTAGAAAGCCTGCACCTGGTCGGCGCGGAAGCCGTTGCTCTTGAGCCACAGGGCGAGGTTCATCATGTCCTCGTCGGTGGTGCCCGGGTGCGCGGCGATGAAGTACGGGATCAGGTACTGCTCTTTGCCCGCTTCCTTCGAGTACTTCTCGAACATCCGCTTGAACTTGTCGTAGCTGCCGATGCCCGGCTTCATCATCTTGTTCAGCGGGCCTTCTTCGGTGTGCTCCGGGGCGATCTTCAGGTAGCCGCCGACATGGTGGGTGACCAGTTCCTTGACATATTCCGGCGACTCCACGGCGAGGTCGTAACGCAGCCCCGAGGCGATCAGGATCTTCTTCACTCCCGGCAGCGCACGGGCCGAACGGTACAGCTGGATCAGCGCCGAGTGATCGGTATTGAGGTTGTCGCAGATGCCGGGGAATACGCAGGACGGCTTGCGGCAGGCGGCCTCGATCTCAGGGCTCTTGCAGGCGATGCGGTACATGTTCGCGGTCGGCCCGCCGAGGTCGGAAATCACCCCGGTAAAGCCCGGCACCTTGTCGCGGATCTCTTCGATCTCGCGGATGATCGACTCTTCCGAGCGGTTCTGGATGATCCGCCCTTCGTGCTCGGTGATCGAGCAGAAGGTACAGCCGCCGAAGCAGCCGCGCATGATGTTGATCGAGAAACGGATCATCTCGTAGGCCGGAATCTTCGCCTTGCCATAGGCCGGGTGCGGCACCCGCGCATAAGGCATGCCGAACACGTAATCCATCTCTTCGGTGGTCATCGGGATGGGTGGTGGGTTGAACCAGACGTCCACCTCGCCATGTTTCTGCACCAGGGCACGGGCATTGCCCGGGTTGGTCTCCAGGTGCAGCACGCGGTTGGCGTGGGCGTAGAGCACCGAGTCGGCGCGGACTTTCTCGAACGACGGCAAACGGATCACCGTCTTCTCGCGCTCCAGCCGCGGGTGCGCCAGCAACTGCACGACCTTGGCTTCGTTGGGGTCTTCGGCGGGGCCGCCCTTCTCCTGTTCGATGGCGCAGGCGGCGGTGTCCTGGGTGTTGACGTAGGGATTGATGATCTTGTCGATCTTGCCCGGGCGGTCGATACGCGTGGAATCGATCTCGAACCAGCCCTCGGGCGCGTCGCGGCGGATAAAGGCGGTACCGCGGATATCGGTGATTTCTTCGATCTTCTGTCCATAGGACAGACGCTGGGCCACTTCGACAATCGCGCGTTCAGCGTTGCCGTAGAGCAGGATATCGGCGCAGGCGTCGATCAGGATCGAGTGGCGGACCTTGTCCTGCCAGTAATCGTAGTGCGCGATACGGCGCAGCGAGGCTTCGATGCCGCCGAGCACGATAGGTACGTGCTTGTAGGCTTCCTTGCAACGCTGGCTGTAAACCAGGCTGGCGCGATCCGGACGCTTGCCGGCCAGGCCGCCAGGCGTGTAAGCGTCGTCGGAACGGATTTTCTTGTCCGCGGTGTAGCGGTTGATCATCGAGTCCATGTTGCCGGCCGCGACGCCGAAGAACAGGTTCGGCTCGCCGAGCTTCATGAAGTCGTCTTTGCTGGTCCAGTCCGGCTGGGCGATGATGCCGACGCGAAACCCCTGGGCCTCAAGCAGCCGGCCAATGATCGCCATACCGAACGATGGGTGATCCACGTAAGCATCACCGGTGACGATGATAATGTCGCAGCTGTCCCAGCCGAGCTGATCCATCTCTTCCCGGCTCATCGGCAGGAAAGGCGCCGGCCCGAAGCACTCGGCCCAGTATTTTGGATAATCGAATAACGGCTTGACTGCTTGCATGGGGATGACCGGCGCTGGGTACGGGAACGAAAAATCGCGGGCGCGAAATATAGCACAAAAAATGAGCAAATCCGACTACAGCACTCGGCCATATACCCCTCCCTTGGGGCGAGATATCCACAACCCACTAATGGCTTATCGCTATACTGGCAGGAAACAATAACCTACCGGTCCATAGGCACGGGGAGCGCAAACAGTGCGGTGTTTGATTCTGTTTCTGCTGGTGTGCCTGACCAACCTGGGCACGCAAGCTGGCGCCACGCCGATTCAGCTCGATGGACAGAGCAGCGGCAAAGATCTCAACGAACAGATTGAGCTACTGGAAGATATCGGCGATCAGTTGACCATCGACGCCATGGCCATGCGGCTGGCGACCTGATGTTGCAGGTTATCGCGCAACGCTCGCGCGAGCCTGTGCGCACCGACGACGTGATCGTACGCCTGGGCGGCGATGAGTTCGCCGTAGTGATTTGTGACGCGGATGCGGAGCGGCAGGCCCGGGAAATCGCCGGGCGCCTGCTCGCCGAGCTGGCCAAACCGGTGATGTACGGAGCCAAGCGCCTGACCGTAACGATCAGCATCGGGGCGGCGCTGTACCCACAGCACGCCAGTAATTTCACCAGCCTGTACAAGGCGGCGGATGAAATGCTCTACGAGGTCAAGGCCCGGGGCCGCTCGGGTATGGCGGTGTGCGGCGAGGACGGCAAGCTGAGCAGCAGTGCGCGCCTGCATCTGGACGTACTGGATGTGCCCAGCGGGCTCGGTTGATAGCCGCGCGCAAGCAAAGCAGCCGCTCAAGGTAGAACCAAGATAGCCATAGGCCACAACCCGCTTGCGATCAACCGCCAGCCTGGGCATATACTCAGGCCTTATAAGCCTCGATGCCAGGATGTATGCAGTGCGGTGCTTAATCATCTCGATCATCATTCTGCTACTGGGCCCGGCGTTCGCGGGTGTGGCCAATGCCATGCCCATAATGCTGACGGCCGCCAACAGCGGTGCAGGATTGAACGAACAGATCGAGCTGCTCGAGGATGTCGGCGCGCAACTGGGTATCGCCGACATGGCCGACCCCGCCGTGCAAAGCCGCTTCCAGCCGGCCAACGGGCGCGCCAGCGTCGGCCAGAGCCGCAACCCCTGGTGGATCAAGATTCAACTGCAACGCGACAGTGACGGACCGCGGCACTGGTGGCTGGAAGTCGGTGCGGTCACCTTGCATGACCTGCAGGTATTTCTGCCCGACGGCCGCGGCGGTTGGCGTGCGCGGCAGGCGGGCGAGCTAGTGAGCTTTGCCGAGGGGCGCGACCACCCGTACCGGCGCGCGACCTTCGAGCTGCCGGCGCTCGACGCACAGCCGCTGACCCTTTACCTGCGCACCTACGACCCGGCCGGCAACTCCTTCCCGCTGCGCGCCTGGCAACGCCAGGACCTCGATCTGCTGACCGGCCAGGAAAACCTCGGCCTGGGCCTGATCTACGGGGTGATCTTCGCCCTGCTGCTGTACAACCTGTTCATCCTGTTCAGCCTGCGCGACAGCGCTTATTTCTGGTACGTGCTGACCACCGCCTTCGCCCTGGTGTTCATCATGAGCATGACCGGCCACGGCTTCCAGTACCTGTGGCCGGGCGGGGCGGTGCCGTTCTGGCTGGATCGCATCACCCTGCCCTCGCTGTGGGGGCTGTGCGCCAGCCGCTTCACCCAGACGCTGCTGCAGACCCGCCTCCATGTGCGCTGGGCCCATCATCTGCTGAGCATGGCCTGCCTGGTCTACCTAGTCGCGATCGCCCTGGAAGCCTTCGGCCAGCGCAGCACCGCGGCCTGGATCATTGCCCTGCTGTCGCTGACCAGCATACCGGCGGCGCTCGGCAGCGCGCTGATCCGCTGGCGCCAGGGTTTCTTCCCGGCGCTGCTGTATCTGTGCGGCTACGGGCTGGTGCTGGGCAGCATCGCCGTGTTGCTGCTACGCGCAACCGGATTGCTGCAACCGTCGGCCGCCAACGCCTATGTTTTCCCGGTCGCGGTGGCCGCCGAGTCCATCCTGTTCTCCTTTGCCCTGGCTTACCGCATCCAGATCCTCAAGCGGGAAAAATCCGCGGCCCTGGAACAAGCCGACCGCGAAAAAACCGCGCGCCTGGCGCAGATGCAAGCCAGCGCGGACGAGCTACAGCGCTCGGTGGAATTGCGCACCGCCGAACTGGCCGCGGCCAATGAGCACCTGCGGCTCCGCGAGCGGGAGCTACAGCACGCCGCCTTCCACGACTCGCTGACCGAACTGTGCAATCGCCGTTATCTGGTGCAGCACTGCGAGTCGGCACTGGCTCAGGCCAGGCGACATCAACAGCCCCTTGCCCTGTTACTGATCGACCTCGATCACTTCAAGCCGATCAACGATCGCTATGGCCACGACGCCGGCGACCTGATGCTGCAGACGATTGCCCAGCGCCTGCGCGCCCACGTCCGCCTCGGCGACACGGTTGCGCGCCTTGGCGGCGATGAGTTCGCGGTAGTGATCAGCGGTAGCGACGCCGAGCAGCAGGCTCGGGATATCGCTTTACGCCTGCTCGGTGAACTGGCACAACCGGTGATGTATGGCGCCGAACGCCTGACCGTGACGATCAGCATAGGCGTGGCGCTGTATCCGCAACATGCGGGCAATTTCGCCGGCCTGTACAAGGCCGCCGATGAAACGCTCTACAAGGTCAAGGTACGCGGCCGTTCGGGTTCGGCGGTGTGCGGCGAGGGTGGCGAGCTGAGCAGCAGCGCGCGCCTGCACCTGGATGTGCTCGATGTCCCCAGCGGGCTGAGCTGAGTCGAACCTGCCCCTGAGCAGCGTAACGGCCATACCCTGGGATTTGTAGTCAGCCGGACGCCTGCGCTTATACTCACGCCCAGGCCGTCGATTTCAGGAAGCCTGCGGTGCCACGCCCAATCGCCTTTATCCTGCTGCTGAACCTGGCCTGTTTCGCCGGCTCGGCCGCTGCTTCGCCCACCCTGCTGACGCCTGACAACAGCGGCGCGGTGCTGAACGGCGACATCGAGTTGCTTGAGGATGTCGGTGCCCGGCTGAGTATCGTCGATATGGCCGACCCCGCCGTGCAGAGCCGCTTTCAGCCCGCCACCGGGCGCACCAGCGTCGGCCAGAGCCGCAATCCCTGGTGGCTCAAGGTACGGCTGCAGCGTACCGGCGCGGCGCCCAGCCAGTGGTGGCTGGAGGTGGGCGCGGTGACCCTGCTGGATTTGCAGTTGTTTCTGCCCGACGGCCAAGGCGGCTGGCAAACGCGCCAGGCCGGCGAACGCGTAGGCTTCGCCGCAGGTCGCGATCATGACTACCGGCGCGCGGTATTTCGTCTACCCGAGCTGAACGAGCAGGGCATGACCCTCTACCTGCGCACCTTCGACCCGGCCGGCAACTCCTTCCCGCTGCGCGCCTGGCAACTGGCCGACCTCGACCGTCAGGCCAAGGGCGAAAACCTGGCATTCGGCCTGATCTACGGCAGCATCTTCGCACTGCTTCTCTACAACCTGTTCATTCTCGTGGCACTGCGCGACCGCGCCTATTTCTGGTATGTGCTGACCATGGCGGCCTCGCTGCTGTTCATCGCCAGCATGAGCGGCCATGGCAGCCAGTATCTGTGGTCGCACGGGGCGGTTCCGGTCTGGCTGGACCGCATCACCCTGCCGATCCTGGTCAGCATGGGCATCCTGCGCTTCGCCCAGGAGCTGCTGTATACCCGGCAAAGCCTGCGCCGCGCGCATTGGCTCCTCAATGCTTGCAGCCTGGTCTATTTGCTGTGCCTGGGCCTCAATCTGGCGGGCTATCGCAGCCTGAGCGGCCTGGTGATCGGCCTGATCCCGATCGTCACGGTCCCGACCCTGCTGACGTGCGCGGTGATCCGCTGGAAGCAGGGGTTCACTCCGGCACTGTTCTATTTGCTCGGCTACGGCACGGTATTGGCCAGCTTCGTCCTGCTGGTATTGCGCGCGGCGGGGCTGGTGCAGCCCGGGGAGTCGACCGCCTACCTGTTCCCGCTGGCCGTCGCGGCGGAAGCGATTCTGTTTTCGTTCGCCCTGGCCTACCGTATCCAGATCCTCAAGCGGGAGAAGGCTGCCGCCCTGGAGCAGGCCGACCGCGAAAAAACCGCGCGCCTGGCGTTGGTTCAGGCCAATGCCGACGAGCTGCAACACCTGGTCGAGCAGCGCACCGTCGAGCTGGCCGCCGCCAATGCGCGCCTGCTGCAACGCGAGCAGGAATTGCAGCACGCCGCCTTCCATGACCCCCTCACCGAGCTGCCCAATCGCCGTCATCTGGTCGAGCACTGCGAGTCAGCGCTGGCCAACGCCAAGCGGCAAAATCAGACGGTCGCCTTGCTGTTGATCGACCTCGATCATTTCAAGCCGATCAACGACCGCTATGGCCACGACGCCGGCGACCTGATGTTGCAGGCGATCGCGCAACGCCTGCGCAATCACGTACGGGGCGGCGACACGGTCGCGCGCCTGGGCGGGGACGAATTCGCGGTGCTGATTGGCGGCACGGATGCCGAACAACAGTCCCGGGAAATCGCCGAGCGGCTGCTGGGCGAACTGGCGCAGCCGGTGATGTACGGCGCCGAACCGTTGAAGGTCACGATCAGCATCGGTGTCGCCCTGCATCCGCAACACGCGACCAACTTCGCCGGCCTGTATAAGGCCGCGGACGAGATGCTCTATAAGGTCAAAGCCCGTGGCCGCTCAGGCTCGGCCGTCTGTGGCGAGGACGGCGAACTGAGCAGCAGTGCGCGCTTGCACCTGGATGTGCTCAACGTGCCCAGCGGCCTGCTTTGAATACTCAGACGTGCCTTGCAGCATAACCGGGGGCGATCGCGCCCGCGCGCTTCGACCTGCAAACCATCGAACGATGCGCGCCGACACTACTGACACCAGGCTGTCAGTAGCCCTGGCCTAGAGTGGCCTCCGCGGGCTGGAGCACGCCGTTATCGGCGCCGGCCTGCTGACACCCCATTCCAAGGAGAGATAAATGAATGCGATCAACTGGTTCGAACTGTTCGTACACGACTTCGACCGGGCACGCGAGTTCTATGAGCACGCGCTGGCAAGCAAACTGACCATCGAGGATGGCATGGGCCGCCGCATGGCGCTGTTTCCCTACACTCCGGAACAAGGCGTGGGCGGCTGCCTGTGCGAGTCGGAAGAATGCCAGCCGGGCGCAGGCGGCACCCTGGTCTATCTGAATGTCGAGGGGCAGCTGGACAACGTACTGCAACGCGTGCCAGATGCCGGCGGGGCAATTATCCAGAGCAAGATGTCCATCGCGCCCAATGGTTACATCGCCGTGATAAAAGACAGCGAAGGCAATGTCGTGGGCTTGCACAGCATGTCCTGAGATGGCTAGGCTCGTTCGCCGTACCCTAGTGGTCGGCGAACGCTGTCTGCGCCACAGCATACCCACTCAGGAGAGACGATGAGACGCGCCGACCGCCTGTTCCAGATCGTGCAGTTCCTGCGCAGCCGACGCCTGACCACCGCGCAGTGGCTGGCCGAACGCCTGCAGGTGTCGGTGCGCACGATTTATCGTGACATTCAGGATCTCTCGCTCTCCGGCGTCCCTCTGGAGGGCGAGGCCGGCGTTGGCTACGTACTGCGCCAGCCCATGGACTTGCCACCGCTGATGTTCGAGCGTGACGAGATCGAGGCGCTGCTGATCGGCGCGCGCATGGTCAACGCCTGGGCCGACCCCGAGCTGCAACGGGCCGCCGAATCGGCGCTGGCGAAGATCCATGGCGTGCTGCCCGCCGCACTGCGCGACGAACTCAACGGCAACCGCCTGTTCGCCCCCGAGGTGAACAATTATCCGGTGCACTGGCTCGGCCACTTGCGTCAGGCGATCCGCCAACGACGCAAACTGCAACTGAGTTACCGTGACGAAAGCGGGAAAGCCAGCCTGCGGCGCATCTGGCCGCTGGGCTTGTTCTTCTGGGGACAGACCTGGACGCTGTGCAGTTGGTGCGAGCTGCGCAACGACTTCCGGAACTTCCGCGTCGACCGGGTGGACAGCGTCGACGACCTTGACGAGACCTACCACACCGGACCCGGACAGCGCCTGGAGGACTACCTCGCACCCTATCTGCGCGACGACAGCATGGCGCCGGCCTACAAGTCGTGAATCACTCGTCGTCGAACTGGTAGCTGCCCGGCGCCAGGTTCTCGAAGCGCGAGTACTTGCCGAGAAAGGCTAGGCGCGCCGTACCCAGCGGACCGTTACGCTGCTTGCCGATGATGATTTCAGCGACGCCCTTGTACTCGGTTTCCGGGTGGTACACCTCGTCCCGGTAGACGAACATGATGATGTCGGCGTCCTGCTCGATCGCCCCGGATTCGCGCAAGTCGGAGTTGATCGGGCGCTTGTTGGGGCGCTGTTCGAGACCCCGGTTGAGCTGGGACAGGGCGATCACCGGGCAGTTGAACTCCTTGGCCAGGGCCTTGAGCGAGCGGGAGATTTCGGAAATCTCGTTGACCCGGCTGTCGCCGCTGGAGCCGGGAATCTGCATCAGCTGCAGGTAGTCGACCATGATCAGACCGATCTCGCCGTGCTCACGAGCCAAACGCCGGGTACGCGCGCGCATTTCCGACGGCGAGATGCCGGCGGTATCGTCGATAAACAGCTTGCGGTCGTTGAGCAGGTTGACCGCCGAGGTCAGTCGCGGCCAGTCGTCATCGTCCAGGCGACCGGCACGCACCTTGGTCTGATCGATGCGCCCGAGGGACGCGAGCATACGAATGACGATGGATTCCGAGGGCATCTCCAGGGAGTACACCAGAATCGACTTGTCGCTACGCATCAAGGCGTTTTCCACCAGGTTCATGGCGAAGGTGGTCTTACCCATGGACGGGCGGCCGGCGACGATGATCATGTCGGCCGGCTGCAGGCCGCTGGTCAGGTCGTCCAGGTCGCTGAAACCGGTGGACAGGCCGGTGATCGCATCGCCGTTGTTGAACAGCTCGTCGATGCGGTCGATGGCTTTGACCAGGATGTCGTTGATCCCCACCGGGCCGCCGGTCTTCGGCCGCGCTTCGGCGATCTGGAAGATCAGCCGCTCGGCCTCGTCGAGAATCTCCTCACCGGTACGGCCTTCCGGGGCATAGGCGCTGTCGGCGATCTCGTTGCTGATGCCGATTAGCTTACGCAGGGTCGCACGCTCGCGAATGATCTGCGCATAGGCCTTGATGTTGGCCACCGATGGGGTGTTCTTCGCCAGTTCGCCGAGATAGGCCAGGCCGCCGACCTGGGACAGCTGACCTTCCTTGTCCAGCTGCTCGGACAGGGTCACCACGTCAAACGGGTGGTTGCGCTCGGCCAGCTTGTGTACGGCGCGGAAGATCAGGCGGTGGTCGTGTCGGTAGAAGTCGCCATCGGATACCTGATCAAGCACCCGCTCCCAGGCATTGTTGTCGAGCATCAAGCCCCCGAGCACGGCTTGCTCGGCCTCGATCGAGTGCGGCGGCACCTTCAGGGCGGAGGTTTGCAGGTCGTACTGTTCGGTAATGCTGATGTCGTTCATAAGGCTCTGGGCAAAATTCTGTGTTCACAAAACAAAAGGCACGACATCGCTTGCGCAATGTCGTGCCTGATTGTTAGCGGGCCAGCACCGGAGTGCAAGCACACTTAGTCGCACGCCTGTTAGGCTGCTACTACGACAACCTTGACGGTTGCTTCAACGTCGCTGTGCAGGTGCACGGCCACGTCGTATTCGCCAATTTGACGAATGGTGCCGTTCGGCAGACGCACTTCAGCTTTGGCCACTTCAACGCCGGAGGCGGTCAGGGCGTCGGCGATATCGTGGGTACCGATGGAGCCGAACAGTTTGCCTTCATCGCCCGCGGTAGCGGTGATGGTGACTTCCAGTTCAGCCAACTGAGCGGCACGGGCTTCAGCGGATGCTTTCTTCTCGGCGGCCAGCTTTTCCAGCTCAGCGCGACGCGCTTCGAACGCGGCAACGTTAGCAGCGGTAGCAGCGGTGGCTTTGCCTTGCGGCAGCAGGAAGTTACGGCCGTAACCGGCCTTAACGTTCACTTTATCGCCCAGGTTGCCCAGGTTGGCGATTTTTTCCAGCAGGATCAGTTCCATTTGGTAATAACCTCTTAACTTTTAACCTTCACCGTTCGCAGGACCAGCACCATTTTTGCGCGCCAGGCGACCGCGAAAATCAAACAGACCATCAACTACGGCTAACAGACAGACCAGGTTCCCAAGTAGCAATACCGCTATATACATCCCTATCAGCCAGAAGCTGGAGAGACGCTTCATTTCGATGAGCCCATGCCCAAGGGCGAGCCCAGCGAACAGCAGCGGTACCGTACAAATCGGTGCCATTACGGCCAGTGGCGCTGCCAATCTGGGCCCGAGTATCACGCCGGACAACAGCGCCAATGCAACGGGCCAGGGCAAACGCAATGCACGAAACTCTCGGCCGAAGCCACCCAGGTTGTATAACTCGGCTTGCCAGTATCGCGCCAAGATCAGACAGAGTACGCAAACCACCTGCATCGAGGCGGCCATGATCCCTGTCAGGATCGGCTTCAGCGAATCCTGAAAACCGGCAAGTTGCTCCGCCGTCATCTCGCCCTGCCCTACCAACTGCGGCAGCACTTCACGGACACCGTCCGTCAAGGCTTTGATCAGTTCGGCAGAGGTGGCCGACAGAATCAGTGCGAACAACCCAGCCAATACAACACTGGCCAACAACACCCGGACCCAGGAGCCGGTAGCGCGCAGTACCTGCGCCAGCACCAGCGTTCCCAGCAGGATCAGGAGGAGGCTCGGATCACCGAGAAACCACCAGACCAGCGCCGG
Source organism: uncultured Pseudomonas sp. (assembly GCA_966210435.1). Classification (GTDB taxonomy): domain Bacteria; phylum Pseudomonadota; class Gammaproteobacteria; order Pseudomonadales; family Pseudomonadaceae; genus Aquipseudomonas. The sequence goes on from CBIHLF010000027.1 coordinate 74,921, forward strand.
CAACAGCGCCCAGGCCAGAATGCCAAGGGTTTCATGCAGACCGCGCCGGAGCAAAACCAGGGCTCCCGACGCAGCACTCAACCAAAACAACAGCGGCAACGCCGCAGAACCTACGACCACCAGAGTGGCTTGCATGCGACCGCGCATTGTGAATTCAGCGATGGCGCGCATGCGATCTATCCCCTACCTCGTCGACGACCCGGTCTCAGCGGCCGTGGCTGTCGGTGTAGGGCAGCAGGGCCAGGAAGCGGGCGCGCTTGATAGCGGTGGCCAGCTGACGCTGATAACGAGCCTTGGTACCGGTGATACGGCTCGGAACGATCTTGCCGGTTTCCGAGATGTAGGCTTTCAGGGTGTTGAGATCTTTGAAATCGATCTCTTTCACGTCTTCAGCGGTGAAACGGCAAAACTTACGACGACGGAAGAAACGTGCCATGGGATTGGCTCCTCAATAGATCCGTGGATTACTCGTCAGCGTTATCGCTGTCATCGCTGTTGTCGCTGTCATCGCCATCGGCGGAGTCAGCGTTCTCAGGACGATCGCGACGCTCGCGACGCTCGCTGCGGTTTTCTTCCGCTTTAAGCATTTCGGACTGCTCGGTAACAGCCTCGTCGCGACGGATGACCAGGTTACGGATCACGGCATCGTTGTAACGGAAGTTGTCTTCCAGCTCAGCCAGGGCTTTGCCGGTGCACTCGACGTTGAGCATCACGTAGTGAGCTTTGTGGATGTTGTTGATGGCGTAAGCCAGCTGACGACGACCCCAATCTTCCAGACGATGAATTTTGCCGCCGTCTTCTTCGATCAGCTTGGTGTAACGCTCGACCATGCCGCCGACTTGCTCGCTCTGGTCCGGGTGAACCAGAAAGATGATTTCGTAATGACGCATAAATGCTCCTTACGGGTTGTAGCCTGCCGCCAAATGCGGTCAGGCAAGGAGTGAATATCACTTGTGTGTCTTGCCGAACCAGAGGGGCACGAAAGCGCCCGCCATCGCGGCAAGGGGCGCCATTCTAGAGAAGCCCCCCGGCACAAGCAAGGTGAACTGGTGATTATTTGAGCAGTGCGCGGATCGAACCGAGCCGCGCAACCCCTGGCGGGAGTTACGGCTTGTTCTTGCTGCTGCGCTGGCGCAACGCCTCGAACAAACACACGCCGGTCGCGACCGAAACGTTGAGGCTGCTGACGCTGCCGGCCATCGGCAGCTTGACCAGATAATCGCAGTGCTCGCGAGTCAGGCGGCGCATGCCCTTGCCTTCGGCCCCCATGATCAGCACGGTGGGCCCGGTCAGATCCTGCTGGTAAAGCTCCTGCTCGGCCTCGCCGGCGGTGCCGACCACCCACAAGCCGCGCTGCTGGAGTTTTTCCAGGCTGCGCGCCAGGTTGGTCACCGCCACCAGCGGAATCACTTCGGCCGCGCCGCAGGCGACCTTGCGCACGGTGGCGTTGAGCGTGGCGGATTTGTCTTTCGGCACTATCACCGCCAGCGCGCCCGCCGCATCGGCGGTGCGCAGGCAGGCGCCAAGGTTGTGCGGATCGGTGACGCCATCGAGCACCAACAGCAATGGCGGCCCCTCGGCGCGATCGAGCAACTCCTCGAGCATCGCCTCGCCCCATACCTGACTGGGACTGACATCCGCAACCACACCTTGATGCACACCCTCGACCCAGGCATCCATCTCGCGGCGCTCGCACTGCCCCACGGCAACCCGAGCATCGGCGGCCAGCGCCAACAGGGTTTGCACCCGCGGGTCGTTACGCCCTTCCGCCAACCAGACCTGCTTGACCCGCTTAGGGTGGTGACGCAGCAAGGCCTCCACGGCGTGCACGCCGTAAATTTTCTCCAGCTGCATCATGGCTTGGCCTTACGCTTGCGTGCGCCACCGGCCGGAGCTGCGCCCTTGGCCGAGGTTTTACGCGATTTGCTTTCGGCCGCGCCCTTGCCCGCTGCGGATTTGCCGCCACGGCTCTTGCCCGCGCCAGTTTTCGATTCGCTGAGCAAGGCTTTCTTCAGCTCGCGACTGCGTTGTACATCGGTATTACCGGCTGCCCCCTTGGTGTTCGCCGCCTCCCGCTCCCCGCCAGCGCGCTTTCGGCCAACCGCGGCATCCAAGGCACCTTGAGCGACTTCGAAGTCGATCTTGCGCTCGTCGAGATCCACCCGCATGACCTTCACCGCGATGCTGTCGCCAAGACGGAAACTGCGCCCGCTGCGCTCGCCCGCCAACCGGTGGTGAACCGGATCGAAATGGTAGTAATCGCCCGGCAAGGCGGTGACATGCACCAACCCCTCGACATAGATATCGGTCAGCTCGACGAACAGACCGAAGCCGGTCACCGCGGTGATCACGCCGGGGAAGGTTTCGCCAACGCGGTCCTTCATGAACTCGCACTTGAGCCAGTTGACCACGTCGCGCGTGGCCTCGTCGGCGCGCCGCTCGGACATCGAACACTGTTCACCGAGCTGTTCGAGTGCCGCCTCGTCGTACGGATAGATACGCGCCTTGGGCATGCTCGCCGCACCCTCACGCTTGACGTGCGGGGTTTCGCGCTTGGAGCGGATGACACTGCGGATCGCCCGATGAATCAGCAGATCCGGGTAACGGCGAATCGGCGAGGTGAAGTGGGCGTAGGCCTCGTAGTTCAGGCCGAAGTGCCCCTGATTGTCGGCGCTGTACACCGCCTGACTCAACGAACGCAGCATCACCGTCTGGATCAGATGGTAATCCGGGCGATCGCGGATACTTTCCAGCAGCAGCTGGTAATCCTTGGGCGTCGGGCCATCCTTGGATTTGCCGCGATGCAGCGACAGGCCGAGCTCGCCCAGGAATGCCTTGAGTTTTTCCACCCGCTCCAGCGGCGGGCCATCGTGCACCCGGTACAACGCGGGGATTTCATGCTTCTGCATAAAAGCTGCGGTCGCCACGTTGGCGGCCAGCATGCACTCTTCGATCAGCTTGTGCGCATCGTTGCGCTGGGTCGGGCGGATTTCCGCGATCTTGCGCCCGGAGCCGAAGATGATGCGGGTTTCCTGAGTTTCGAAATCGATGGCGCCGCGCTCATGACGCGCCGCCAGCAGCACCTGATACAGCGAATACAACTGATTGAGATGCGGCAGCACCTCCTTGTACTCACTACGCAGGGCTTTACCTTCGCTGGTCTTGGGCTGCTCGAGCATGGCGCTGACCTTGTTGTAGGTCAGCCGCGCATGAGAGTGAATCACCGCTTCGTAGAACTGGTAATCGGTCATCTTGCCGGTCTTGGAGATACTGATCTCGCAGACCATGGCCAGGCGATCGACATGCGGATTGAGCGAACACAATCCATTGGAAAGCTCCTCAGGCAGCATCGGAATCACCCGCTCGGGGAAATACACCGAGTTACCGCGTACCTGCGCTTCCGCGTCCAGCGCCGAGTCGACTTTCACATAATGGGAAACGTCGGCAATCGCCACGTAGAGCTTCCAGCCGCCGGAGAACAGGCGCCAGTTGCTGCCATTCTTCTCGCAATAGACCGCATCGTCGAAATCGCGCGCGTCCTCGCCGTCGATGGTGACGAACGGCAGGTGACGCATGTCGACACGCTTCTCCTTGTCCTTCTCCTCGACTTCCGGCTTGAGCTTGTGCGCTTCCTTGATCACCGCCTCGGGCCAGACATGGGGAATGTCATAGCTGCGCAGCGCGACGTCGATTTCCATACCCGGCGCCATGTAGTTGCCGACCACTTCGATCACATCGCCCTGCGGCTGAAAGCGCGGGGTCGGCCAGTGAGTGATCTTCACCTCGACGAATTGCCCCTGCTTGGCCCCGGCATTGCGCCCCGGCGTCACCAGCACTTCCTGCTGGATCTTCGGATTATCGGCGACCACGAAGCCGATACCGCTTTCTTCGTAGTAGCGGCCGACAATGGACTCATGGGCCCGGGAAATCACTTCGACGATGCCGCCTTCCCGGCGACCGCGACGGTCCAGGCCTGAGACGCGCGCCAGAGCCCGATCGCCGTCGAATACCAGACGCATCTGCGCCGGGCTCAAAAACAGGTCGTCGCTGCCGTCGTCCGGGACCAGAAAGCCAAAACCGTCGCGATGGCCGCTAATGCGCCCCAGGACCAGGTCCAGCTTGTCGACCGGCGCGTAAGTGCCGCGGCGGGTATAGATCAGTTGGCCATCGCGCTCCATCGCGCGCAAGCGGCGACGCAGCGCCTCGACCTGCTCTTCGGTGGTCAAACCGAACTCGTCGAGCAGCTGTTCGCGATTGGCGGGCGAGCCGCGATCGGCGAGGTGCTGCAGAATCAGTTCACGACTGGGGATGGGGTTTTCGTATTTTTCCGCTTCACGAGCGGCCTCGGGATCGAGGGATTGCCAATCGGCCATTAGAGAGAATTCACCTTTCCATATAAATATTCGTTTGCCATGCGCCTATTGAAGCGCGAAACCACTGTCCGGGTCAGCCCGGCGCGCAGAATAAAATTTTTCCACGACAGGGGTTTACAAGCAAAAACCCGATCCGTATTATGCGCGCCACAACGACGGCAAACGTAGTTGTAGTTGATAGCAAATGAGCGATCATTGCAATCAAGCCCAGGTGGTGAAATTGGTAGACACGCCAGCTTCAGGTGCTGGTGACCTTACGGTCGTGGAAGTTCGAGTCTTCTCCTGGGCACCAATTCAAAAAACCGAGCCAACCGCTCGGTTTTTTATTGCCTGCACAAAAAGCGGCTGCAAGCTGCAAGCTGCAAGCTGCAAGCTGCAAGCTGCAAGCTGCAAGCTGCAAGCTGCA
>CBIHLF010000028.1:0-78737 GCA_966210435.1 uncultured Pseudomonas sp.
CGCGCTCCATGGTCAAGGAAATCATCGCCGGCAACGGCTGTGGTCCGGATGGCGACCACGTGATGCTCAAGCTCGATCACCTCGGTGAGGAAGTGCTGCACAGCCGCCTGCCGGGCATCTGTGAGCTGTCGAAAACCTTCGCCCATGTCGACCCGGTAGTTGCACCGGTTCCGGTGGTTCCGACTTGCCACTACATGATGGGTGGCGTGGCCACCAACATTCATGGCCAGGCGATCACTCAGGATGCCAGCGGCAACGACAAGATCATCGAAGGTCTCTTCGCCGTGGGCGAAGTGGCCTGCGTGTCGGTGCATGGCGCCAACCGCTTGGGCGGCAACTCGCTGCTCGACCTGGTGGTGTTCGGTCGCGCTGCCGGTCTGCATCTGGAGAAGGCGCTGAAAGAGGGCGTCGAATACCGCAATGCCTCCGGGACCGATCTGGATCAGTCGCTCGCGCGTCTGGCCGGGGTCAACGAGCGCACCACGGGTGAAGATGTCGCGCCGCTGCGTAAAGAGCTGCAAACCTGCATGCAGAACTACTTCGGGGTATTCCGTACCGGCGAGTACATGCAGAAGGGGATCGAGCAACTGGCCGGCCTGCGCGAGCGTATCGCCACCGTCAAGATCGCGGACAAGAGCCAGGCGTTCAACACTGCCCGTATCGAGGCGCTGGAGCTGCAAAACCTGCTTGAAGTGGCCGAAGCGACCGCGATTGCCGCCGAGACGCGCAAAGAGTCCCGTGGCGCCCATGCCCGCGAAGACTACGAAGATCGCGATGACGAGAACTGGCTGTGCCACTCCCTGTACTTCCCGGGAGAAAAACGTGTAACCAAGCGTGGCGTCAATTTCTCGCCGAAGACAGTTCCTGCGTTCGAACCCAAGGTTCGGACTTACTAAGGGTGATTGATATGTCGCAAGCCAATCTTTTGCATGTCAGCGTTTATCGTTACAACCCGGAGCAGGATGCTGCGCCGTTTATGCAGGACTTCCAGGTCGATACCGGCGGCAAGGACATCATGGTCCTGGACGTGCTGGCACTGATCAAGGAACAAGCCGAAGGTTTCTCCTACCGTCGTTCCTGCCGCGAAGGCGTGTGCGGTTCCGACGGCATGAACATCAACGGCAAGAACGGTCTGGCCTGCATCACGCCGATTTCGGCCGCCGGCCTGAAGGGCGGCAAGCTGGTGATTCGGCCGTTGCCAGGATTACCGGTTATTCGTGACTTGGTAGTCGATATGAGCATCTTCTACAAGCAATACGAAAAAGTTCAGCCGTTCTTGCAGAACGACACGCCGGCTCCGGCCATCGAGCGTCTGCAAACTCCGGAAGAGCGCGCGAAACTGGACGGTCTTTACGAGTGCATTCTGTGCGCCTGTTGCTCGACCAGTTGCCCGTCCTTCTGGTGGAACCCGGACAAGTTCCTCGGTCCTGCTGCGCTGCTGCAAGCCTATCGTTTCCTGGCCGACAGCCGCGACACCAAGACTGCCGAGCGTCTGGCCTCGTTGGACGATCCGTTCAGCGTGTTCCGTTGCCGCGGCATCATGAACTGCGTGAACGTTTGCCCGAAAGGTCTCAACCCGACCAAGGCGATCGGCCACGTACGCAATATGCTGTTGCAAAGCGGTACCTGATGCACTGTTTGCTTGATCTGTAATACCAACCGCTACGGCGCTGGCCTCAACTCTGGCGCCGTTGTTTTAGCAAGAACCGCAGCTCACAAAGCCGCGGTTTAATTCGAAAAATTTGACGACCAGCAGGGGCATTCGGGCTGGTGCCCGGACTATCTGCGGGAGCCAAAGTGGCTTGGCCGAGTCGCTGCTCCATGACTCTGTCGACCCATGCGGTTTCTTCGCCGGTGGTGTCCCCTTACCGAGGGTGACCAAGCATGCAAGAAAGCGTGATGCAGCGCATGTGGGACAGTGCCCACCTATCCGGTGGTAACGCTGCCTATGTGGAAGAGCTCTATGAGCTCTACCTGCACGATCCCAACGCTGTGCCAGAAGAGTGGCGCACATACTTCCAGAAGCTACCGGCAGACGGCAGCGCCACCACAGACGTATCGCATTCGACGATTCGCGATCATTTCGTTCTGCTTGCCAAAAATCAGCGTCGCGCTCAACCGGTGTCCGCCGGCAGCGTGAGCAGTGAGCACGAAAAGAAACAGGTCGAAGTACTGCGTTTGATTCAGGCCTATCGCATGCGTGGCCATCAGGCCGCTCAGCTCGATCCGCTGGGTCTCTGGCAGCGTCCCGCACCGGCGGATCTGGCCATCAATCACTATGGTCTGACCGAAGCCGACCTGGACACTACCTTCCGTACCGGTGGTCTGTTCATTGGCAAGGAAGAAGCTACTTTGCGCGAAATTCACGGCGCATTGCAGCAGACATATTGCCGCACCATCGGTGCCGAGTTCACCCATATCGTCGATTCCGAGCAACGCAGCTGGTTCCAGCAGCGTCTGGAAAGCGTGCGTGGCCGTCCGCAATTCTCCCCTGAAGCACAAAGTCACCTGCTCGAGCGACTGACTGCCGCCGAAGGTCTGGAGAAGTATCTGGGTACCAAGTACCCGGGCACCAAGCGTTTCGGTCTGGAAGGTGGCGAAAGTCTGATTCCGCTGCTCGACGAGGTGATCCAGCGTTCCGGATCCTACGGCACCAAGGAAATCGTCATCGGCATGGCCCACCGTGGCCGCCTCAACGTACTGGTCAATACCTTCGGCAAGAACCCGCGCGATCTGTTCGATGAGTTCGAAGGCAAGAAGACCGACGGGCTGTCCTCCGGCGACGTCAAGTACCACCAGGGTTTCTCCTCCAACGTGATGACCCCGGGTGGTGAAGTGCACCTGGCCATGGCGTTCAACCCCTCGCACCTTGAGATCGTTTCGCCAGTGGTCGAAGGGTCGGTGCGTGCGCGTCAGGATCGCCGTCGCGATACCAGTGGCGAAAAGGTTCTGCCGGTTTCCCTGCACGGTGACGCGGCTTTTGCCGGTCAGGGCGTGGTCATGGAAACCTTCCAGATGTCGCAGACTCGCGGCTTCAAGACCGGCGGCACGATTCATATCGTGATCAACAACCAGGTCGGCTTCACCATCAGCAATCCGTTGGACTCGCGTTCCACCGAATATTGCACCGATGTGGCGAAGATGATTCAGGCGCCGATCCTGCACGTCAACGGCGACGATCCGGAAGCGGTGCTGTTCGTTACCCAGCTGGCGGTCGACTACCGCATGCAGTACAAGCGCGACGTGGTGATCGACCTGGTCTGCTACCGTCGTCGTGGCCACAACGAGGCCGACGAGCCGAGCGGCACCCAGCCGATCATGTACCAGCAGATCGGCAAGCAGCGCACTACACGCGAGCTGTATGCCGAAGCGTTGACCACCGCGGTCAGTCATTCGGTGGATGACGTGCAGGCCAAGATCGACGACTACCGCACTGCGCTGGATAACGGTCAGCACGTGGTCAAGAGCCTGGTCAAGGAGCCGAACAAGGAACTGTTCGTCGACTGGCGCCCCTACCTGGGGCACGCCTGGACCGCACGCCACGACACCCGTTTCGATCTGAAGACCTTGCAGGAGTTGTCGAACAAGCTGCTGGAAATTCCGGAAGGCTTCGTCGTTCAGCGTCAGGTCGCGAAGATTCTCGAAGACCGCCAGAAGATGGGCGCCGGCGCGCTGCCGATCAACTGGGGCTATGCCGAGACCATGGCCTACGCCACGCTGTTGTTCGAAGGCCATCCGATCCGCATGACCGGTCAGGACATCGGCCGCGGCACCTTCTCGCACCGTCACGCGGTGCTGCACAACCAGAAGGACGCCGGTACCCACCTGCCGTTGCAGAACCTCTACCAGGGTCAACCGCGTTTCGATCTGTACGACTCCTTCCTCTCCGAAGAAGCGGTATTGGCCTTCGAATACGGCTATGCCACCACTCAGCCGCAGTCGCTGGTGATCTGGGAAGCCCAGTTCGGCGACTTCGCCAACGGCGCCCAGGTGGTGTTCGACCAGTTCATCTCCAGCGGCGAGCACAAGTGGGGTCGCCTCTGCGGCCTGACCATGTTGCTGCCGCACGGTTATGAAGGGCAGGGGCCTGAGCACAGCTCGGCGCGTCTGGAACGCTATCTGCAACTGTGTGCCGAGCACAACATGCAGGTCTGCGTACCGACCACCCCGGCACAGATCTACCATCTGCTGCGTCGTCAGGTGATCCGCCCGCTGCGCAAGCCATTGGTCGTATTGACGCCGAAGTCGCTGTTGCGCCACAAATTGGCGATCTCGACGCTGGAAGATCTGGCCGAAGGCTCCTTCCAGACGGTGATCCCGGAAATCGATGCGATCGACCCGAAAAAGGTGACGCGGATGATTCTGTGCAGCGGCAAGGTCTACTACGACTTGCTGGAAAAGCGCCGCAGCGAAGGCCGCGACGATATCGCCATCGTGCGTATCGAGCAGCTCTATCCGTTCCCGGAAGACGATCTGACCGAAGCCCTGGCACCGTACAAGAACCTCAAGCACATCGTCTGGTGTCAGGAAGAGCCGATGAACCAGGGGGCCTGGTATTGCAGCCAGCATCACATGCGTCGCGTGGCGACAGCGCACAAGAAAACGCTGTTCCTCGAATACGCCGGTCGTGATGCGTCTGCCGCACCAGCTTGCGGTTATGCCTCGATGCACGCCGAGCAGCAGGAAAAACTCCTGCAAGACGCCTTTACTGTTTAACGCCTTCGCGTAGTAGGCGGTCCATAAGGACCGCCTTGTAGAAGAAACCGAATTTTAAGGAACCACTGATAATGGCTATCGAGATCAAAGCCCCTACTTTCCCGGAATCGGTTGCCGACGGCACCGTGGCCACTTGGCACAAGAAGCCGGGTGATGCGGTCAAGCGCGACGAGCTGATCGTCGACATCGAAACCGACAAAGTAGTGATCGAAGTTCTGGCCGAGGCCGACGGCGTACTGGCACAAATCATCAAGAATGAAGGCGACACCGTGCTCAGCAACGAATTGCTTGGCACCCTGGGTGAGGGTGGCGCTGCTGCGCCTGCCCCGGCCGCTGCCGCTCAAGCCGCCGCGCCGGCCGCAGCTGCTGCCCCGGCAGTTGCCGCGGACGATCAGATCCTGTCGCCGGCTGCGCGCAAGATCGCCGAAGAAAATGGCATCGACCCCGGCAGCATCGTCGGTAGCGGTAAAGGCGGTCGCGTGACCAAGGAAGATGTGGTCGCTGCCGTCGAAGCGAAGAAAAACGCACCGGCTCCTGCGCCCGCTGCCAAGCCTGCTGCTCCAGCTGCTGCCGCTCCGATGTTCGCTGCCGGCGATCGCGTCGAGAAGCGCGTGCCGATGACCCGCCTGCGCGCCAAGGTGGCAGAGCGTCTGGTTGAAGCTCAGTCGAACATGGCGATGCTGACTACCTTCAACGAAGTCGACATGACCGAAGTCATGGCCCTGCGTTCGAAATACAAGGATCTGTTCGAGAAGACCCACAACGGCGTACGCCTGGGCTTCATGTCGTTCTTCGTCAAGGCCGCCACCGAAGCGCTGAAGCGCTTCCCCGCGGTCAACGCCTCGATCGATGGCTCCGACATCGTCTACCACGGCTACTCCGACATCGGTGTCGCCGTGTCCAGCGACCGGGGCCTGGTAGTGCCGGTGCTGCGCAATGCCGAACTGATGAGCCTGGCTGAAATCGAAAACGGCATCGCTACCTTCGGCAAGAAGGCCAAAGACGGCAAGCTGGCGATCGAAGACATGACCGGTGGCACCTTCACCATCACCAACGGTGGTACTTTCGGTTCGATGATGTCGACGCCGATCGTCAACCCGCCTCAGGCCGCTATTCTGGGTATGCACAATATTCTGCAACGCCCGATGGCCATCAACGGTCAGGTGGTTATTCGTCCGATGATGTACCTGGCGCTGTCCTACGATCACCGCCTGATCGATGGTAAGGAAGCCGTGACCTTCCTGGTGACCATCAAGAACTTGCTTGAAGATCCGGCTCGTCTGCTGCTGGATATCTAAAATCAGCGGCGAGCTGCGAGTTCCAAGCTGCACGTTGTTCAGCTTTGACTTGCGGCTTGCTGCTTGACGCTTACGGCTTTTAGGAGAAGTTTATGACCCAGAAATTCGACGTGGTAGTCATCGGTGCCGGCCCTGGCGGCTATGTAGCGGCCATCAAAGCGGCGCAGCTCGGCCTCAAGACCGCCTGCATCGAACGGTACCAGGACAAGGACGGCAAGATCGCCCTCGGCGGCACCTGCCTGAACGTCGGTTGCATTCCTTCCAAGGCGCTGCTGGATAGCTCCTGGAAATACCATGAAGCCAAAGAAGGGTTCGCCGTTCACGGCATCGAAGCCAAAGGCGTAAGTATCGACGTGCCGGCCATGGTCGCGCGCAAAAGCAACATCGTGAAGAACCTCACCGGCGGCGTCAGCACCCTGTTCAAGGCCAATGGCGTGACCCTGCTGGAAGGCCACGGCAAGCTGCTGGCGGGCAAGCAGGTTGAAGTCACCGCGCAGGACGGCAGCACCCAGGTGGTCGAGGCCGAACACGTGATCCTCGCTTCGGGCTCCAAACCGGTGGACATTCCGCCAGCTCCGGTCGATCAGGACGTGATCGTCGACTCCACCGGCGCCCTGGAATTCCAGAGCGTGCCGAAGAAGCTCGGTGTGATCGGCGCTGGCGTCATCGGTCTGGAATTGGGTTCGGTATGGTCGCGCCTGGGCGCCGAAGTGACTGTGATCGAAGCGCTGGACAAGTTCCTCCCGGCCGCCGACGAGCAGATCGCCAAGGAAGCCCTGAAGACCCTGACCAAGCAAGGCTTGAAGATCCGTCTGGGCGCCCGGGTAACCGGCTCCGAAGTGAAGAAGAAGCAAGTCACCGTCAACTTCACCGATGCCGACGGCGAGCAGCAACTGACTTTCGACAAACTGATCGTGGCCGTGGGCCGTCGTCCGGTGACCACCGACCTGTTGGCTGCCGACAGCGGCGTGGACCTGGATGAGCGCGGTTTCATCTTCGTCGATGACCAGTGCGCCACCAGCGTGCCGGGCGTCTACGCCATCGGCGACGTGGTACGCGGCGCGATGCTGGCACACAAGGCCTCGGAAGAGGGCGTCATGGTCGCCGAGCGCATCGCCGGCCACAAAGCCCAGATGAACTACGACCTGATTCCTTCGGTGATCTATACCCACCCGGAAATCGCATGGGTCGGTAAGACCGAGCAGCAGCTGAAGGCCGAAGGCGTGGCGATCAACGTCGGCACCTTCCCGTTCGCTGCCAGCGGCCGCGCCATGGCCGCCAACGACACCGGCGGTATGGTCAAGGTTATCGCCGATGCCAATAGCGACCGTGTCCTGGGTGTTCACGTGATTGGCCCAAGCGCTGCCGAACTGGTGCAGCAGGGCGCGATCGGTATGGAATTCGGTACCAGCGCGGAAGACCTGGGGATGATGGTGTTCTCCCATCCGACTCTGTCCGAAGCCCTGCACGAAGCCGCTTTGGCAGTGAACGGCCACGCCATTCACATCGCCAACCGCAAGAAGCGTTAATCAACAAGAAGCGCGACAAGCGTTCAGTGGCCGTCGTTTAACGACGGCCTAGTCGCCCGTCGGAATTGACCGTCCTGGGACGCTGTCAGCTCCGACTGGCTGCTAGGGTTAGGCACGAAGAAGAACCAAGGCCGATTGCCCGCGCACGACTCCGGTTGCGTGCGGAAGGTCAGCCGGATTGCTCGAGAAGCAATCACAGGTGGTGCGGCACCATAAGTGCAGCACCGTATGCGCAATACCTAAACGAAGACGGTAGATAAGCATGAATCTCCACGAGTATCAGGGTAAGCAGCTGTTCGCTGAATACGGCCTGCCCGTATCCAAGGGTTTTGCCGTAGACAGCCCGGAAGAAGCCGCAGCAGCTTGCGAAAAAATCGGTGGCACCGAATGGGTCGTCAAGGCTCAGGTCCACGCTGGTGGCCGCGGTAAGGCCGGTGGCGTGAAGCTGGTCAAGAACAAAGAAGACGCCAAAGCCTTCGCCGCCAACTGGCTGGGCAAGCGTCTGGTGACTTACCAGACTGATGCCAACGGTCAGCCGGTCACCAAGATCCTGGTTGAATCCTGCACCGACATCGCCAAAGAGCTGTACCTGGGCGCGGTAGTCGACCGTTCCAGCCGTCGCATCGTGTTCATGGCCTCCACCGAAGGCGGCGTGGACATCGAGAAAGTGGCGCACGATACCCCTGAGAAAATCCTCAAGGCGACCATCGATCCGCTGGTCGGCGCACAGCCGTTCCAGGGCCGTGAGCTGGCTTTCCAGCTGGGTCTGGAAGGCAAGCAGGTCGCTCAGTTCGCGAAGATCTTCGTTGGTCTGGCCAAGCTGTTCCAGGACCATGACCTGGCCCTGCTGGAAGTGAACCCGCTGGTGATCAAGGCCGACGGCGATCTGCATTGCCTCGATGCCAAGATCAACATCGACGCCAACGCCATGTACCGCCAGCCGAAGCTGAAGACCTTCCACGATCCGTCCCAGGACGATCCGCGCGAAGCGCACGCTGCCAAGTTCGAACTGAACTACGTAGCTCTGGAAGGCAACATCGGTTGCATGGTCAACGGCGCTGGCCTGGCCATGGGTACCATGGACATCGTCAACCTGCACGGCGGTCAGCCGGCCAACTTCCTCGACGTAGGCGGTGGTGCGACCAAAGAGCGTGTGACCGAAGCGTTCAAGATCATTCTCTCCGACGACAACGTCAAAGCTGTTCTGGTGAACATCTTCGGCGGCATCGTGCGTTGCGACATGATTGCCGAAGGCATCATCGGCGCGGTCAAAGAAGTCGGCGTGAAGATCCCCGTGGTCGTCCGTCTGGAAGGCAACAATGCCGAACTGGGCGCCAAAGTACTGGCTGACAGCGGCTTGAACATCATCGCGGCTACCAGCCTGACCGACGCTGCTCAGCAAGTCGTCAAAGCTGCGGAGGGCAAATAATGAGCGTCCTGATCAACAAAGACACCAAGGTTATCTGCCAGGGCATCACTGGTTCGCAGGGTAGCTTCCACACCCAGCAAGCGATCGAGTACGGCACTCAGATGGTCGGCGGCGTAACCCCGGGCAAAGGCGGCACCACGCACCTGGACCTGCCGGTGTTCAACACCGTGAAAGACGCTGTAGCCGCCACTGGCGCTACCGCCAGTGTGATCTACGTACCGGCTCCGTTCTGCAAGGACTCCATCCTTGAAGCGGCGTTCGGCGGCATCAAGCTGATCGTCTGCATCACCGAAGGCATCCCGACCCTCGACATGCTCGACGCCAAGGTCAAGTGCGACGAACTGGGTGTGACCCTGATCGGCCCGAACTGCCCAGGCGTTATCACCCCGGGCGAGTGCAAGATCGGCATCATGCCGGGTCACATCCACTTGCCAGGCAAAGTAGGCATCGTGTCGCGTTCCGGCACCCTGACTTACGAAGCCGTGAAGCAGACCACCGACGCCGGCTTCGGCCAGTCCACTTGCGTGGGCATCGGCGGTGACCCGATCCCGGGTTCCAACTTCATCGACATCCTGAAGCTGTTCCAGGAAGACCCGAAGACCGAGGCGATCGTGATGATCGGCGAGATCGGCGGCTCGGCTGAAGAAGAAGCGGCTGCGTTCATCAAGGCCAACGTGACCAAGCCGGTGGTGTCCTACATCGCTGGTGTGACCGCTCCGGCGGGCAAGCGTATGGGCCACGCCGGTGCCATCATCTCCGGTGGTAAAGGTACTGCGGACGAGAAGTTCGCTGCCCTGCAGGACGCCGGCGTGAAAACCGTGCGTTCCCTGGCTGATATCGGCAAGGCCCTGGCCGAGCTGACCGGTTGGGAAGTCAAGAACGCCTAAGCGTTCCTGAGTTGCAAAAAGCCACCCTCGGGTGGCTTTTTGTTTTTTGGAGGTTTGAACATCTCACTTCCTCCGCCAATCGCCAGGCCATTAGGGTGTTTTAGTGCATGCAGCACGCTATCGGGGACACAGCACTTTTGTGCGCCAACTGAAAGCCTGGGCCCGCTATACTCGCGGCTGATCGACAAGGAGCCCCTATGCCCATTGATAACTACTACTTGCCCCATCTGTTGGCTGTCGTGTGGTTCGTGATCTGTTGGGTTGGCTACACCCGTTATGCGCTCGCCAAAGGACGCACCACGCCTTGCCTGGCCAGTGTGCTGCATCTGTATCGGGAAGACTGGATGCGCCGTATGCTGCTGCGCGACAACCGCATCGCCGATGCCAATGTGATCGGTAGTCTGGAGCGCAACGCATCGTTTTTCGCCTCCAGTACGCTGATCATCCTGGCCGGCATCCTTACTGTCCTCGGTGCCTCGGATCGCGCGGTTTCCCTGCTTGCCGATCTGCCGTTCGTGCAGGCTGCCAGTCGCGGCATGTCAGAGGTCAAGCTGTTGGCGCTGGGGGTGGTGTTCGTCTATGCCTTCTTCACGTTCAGCTGGTGCATGCGCCAATACAACTTTGCCGCGGTGCTGGTCGGTTCGGCGCCGACGCTTGGCGAGCGCAACGTGACCGAGCAGGAGCGCAAGGCATTCGCCGAACGTACCGCGCGGGTCATCTCGATGGCTGCGAATCAGTTCAACCAGGGACTGCGGGCCTATTATTTCGGCATGGCGACCCTGGCCTGGTTTATCAATCCGTGGTTTTTCATGGTGGTCAGCGGGGGAGTGGTGCTGGTGTTGTACCACCGCGAGTTCCATTCCGATGTGCTGGAGGTAATGGTCTACACCCAGACCCCAACGCTCGAGCCAAGCAAGGAGAAAGCTGAATGAGTATTCCGTTCTGGTCGGTGTTTATCGCCGCATTGCTGATTTACATCGCCAAGATTCCGCTGGCCAAGGCCATGAATGATCAAGCCGGCGGCTACGACAATCATCACCCGCGTGCGCAGCAGGCGAAATTGACCGGGCTAGGCGCCCGCGCCCATGCGGCACACCTCAACAGCATCGAGATATTTCCGCTATTCGCGGCCGGTGTGTTGATGGCGCACACCACGGACATGTTCGGTTGGTGGATCGATCTGCTGGCGATCGTATTTATCGTGTCGCGCGTGTTGTATTTGCTGTTCTATTGGCGGGATCTGCACTGGCAGCGTTCGCTGGCCTGGGTGGTCGGCCTGGTTTGTTGCCTGTTACTGATGCTGAGCCCGGCATTGCGCTGGTCGGTGCTCAGCGTTTGAATCGATAAGGCCCGCATTGGCGGGCCTGATTGTGCTTTGCAAATTGGCGCTGAGTGCGCGAGTGCCGGAGCCGACTTTTAATGCGGTTGGCGCACCCGGCAGACACTGCTACCCAAGTATCAATGCAACAGCTAATGGAACATGGTTTTTCAAAAAGGCGTGTTACTGGCCTTTCAAGGCGTCCTTGGTTTCATCGGCCGAATCTTCGATCGCTTCTCCGGCTTCGTCCGCCGCTTCTCCCATCGATTCCATGGCTTCGGATGCGGACTCCTTGGCGGAATCCATCTTCTCTTCCGGGGTTTTTTCACAGGCGGCAAGCCCCAGGGTCAAGGCGATCAGCAAGGCATAAGTCAGTGGCTTTTTCACGGTTGAGTCTCCATGGTGAACAGATGCGAGCGCTTGGCTCATGGTTCGCGGGTTGGAGTTTCGGGGCTGAGGCGAAGTTCCAGGTGTCACCGACCATAGCGGGTCGAGTTGCCTGCGGTAATCCGCAGGCAGTCGCGCCGCTATTGGGTGGAGTCGCCAGGCGGAGGTGGCGTGGTGGAAGGGGTGGTGGTGGCCGGAGGAGTCATATTCCCGCGAGTCTCATCTGCACGGCGCTGTGCGGCTTCGGCCTCTTCGCGTCTCTGCTGTTCTGTACTGCCGTTATTCATCGTGTTCTGGTCGGTAGGCGTGGGTGTTTCGCTGCGCTCTTGCATCGCTTTGTCGTCGTTATTGTCGCAAGCGGCGAGCCCCAGGGTGGCGGCCAGCATTAGGGTATAGATGAGTTTATTCGGCATGGGGAGTTCTCCTGGCTAGGGGCACAGCTATTTCGAGGCGCCTGGGGATGCAGAAGTTCAGATTGATTTTGGGGCGATTTGGCGGCTCACGGCGGGTGGTGTAAGCCTGAGGTTCCTGTCGATGTTTGTCGGAATCATCGACTTCTCGATAGATTCGCTGCGCCATGGCCTTTATCGTTGCACCGGCTCTGTTGCAGGTCATCGCAGCGTGCTGACGACCACTGCCCGCTCTTGTCAATGGCGCGCAATCCGCAGATGGCTGCATTATTTACGTTTTACATAAGGAATACCGAATGAGTGCGCTGCTGATTCTCGGCGGTTTGCTATTGATTCTGGTCGCTCTGGTCTGGTTGGTGATGCGGGCTTTCGACACCAGTCTGCTCTGGGGCTGTGGCAGTTTGCTGCCGCCAGTGACCGTGCTGTTCACCCTGTGCCATTGGCAGCGGGCGCGCCACGCCATTGCGCTACTGGGGCTCGGCTTCGTGCCGCTGATCGTCGGGTTGACGCTGATGGCGAACCAGGACATGCAGCGTCTGCAAGCGATTGTCAGTCTGCAGTGGCTCAAGCCGGAGGTTCTGGCACCTGCCGAATTGGCTATCGAGCTGCATGGTGAGTTGAACGGCCAGGCGTTTACGCCGCAGCAAGGCGAATTGATCAACGGGCTGCTGAGCTTGCGCGAAGGTCAGGATTTCTTTGCTCGTCGCGAAGTGAGCATTCGCTTGCCGAGCCCAGCCGAAGGGCCTGTGCGTCTGGATGTCTTGCCCGATGACAGCGGTACCTTGCCGGAAGTCGAAGTGAGCTGGC
This sequence comes from uncultured Pseudomonas sp., assembly GCA_966210435.1. GTDB lineage: Bacteria > Pseudomonadota > Gammaproteobacteria > Pseudomonadales > Pseudomonadaceae > Aquipseudomonas. Next base: position 12,782 of record CBIHLF010000028.1, read on the forward strand.
TGCTGCCCGATCAGGATCTACCGGAAGCGCGCCGGTTCAGCCATGGCTATACCCTGCATCTCGATCTGCAGCCAGTACCGCCGAACAAGATGGCGGGCGAACTTCATCTGGTACTGCCGCCGCGTTACAAAACCACCCTCAGCGGCAAAGTCGAGCTGTTTACCGATGGTTTGCGCTATCGCGATGGCAAGGTCGATCGTCAGATCGACTCCACGGATACCCTGAGCTATGTCGTCAAGGACTATTTGCAACGTCGCTTCGCCACGCCCGCGGTACGTCTTGATCCGCTGCCGCCTGCCGTGTTTCCGGCCAATCGCTTGGAACTCGATGTGCAGGCGCAGATTGCAGGTGAGCGTCAGCAACTGCCGATTCTGCTGAAGAAGGATGAAGTACGTGGCTGGCAGGTCGACGCCGATCGTTTCGCGGCGCTGCCAACCCCGAATCCCGCGCCGCCAACGCCGCAAGCCGCCGCCGAAGCTCCGAAGGCCGAAAATGCCGAGCGCAGCACTCGTCCCGTTGACCGTCGGGTGCGTTTCAGCATGGAGGGGTTGCTGCGCAGTCCCAGTCGCTATCAAAACCTCACCATGCGTGCCTCGACGTTGCGCGGTAGCACTGCCGAGGGACGCTTTCAGGGCATCGATCAGGCCGGCCGCATCGTATTGCGCCAGCGCATGAGCGGGTCGGGCGAAGCCAGTTTCACCCTGTTGCCCGAGGAGGTGCAGCGGATCGAGTTGCTGGAACCCTGAGGTCCGAGACTTGAAATCCCTCGAGTGGCCCCCATCTAACATCGCATCCGCCGTGTTCCGGCTTAGTCAACAATGTGAATGTGGAGTTAGATGACATGAGTGTGGAAACTCAAAAAGAAACCCTGGGCTTCCAGACCGAGGTGAAGCAGCTGCTGCACCTGATGATCCATTCGCTGTATTCCAACAAGGAAATCTTCCTGCGCGAGCTGATTTCCAACGCTTCCGATGCCAGCGACAAGCTGCGCTTCGAGGCGCTGGCCAAGCCCGAGCTGTTGGAAGGCGGTGCGGATCTGAGAATTCGCGTCAGCTTCGACAAAGAAGCCAAGACCGTCACCCTCGACGACAACGGCATCGGCATGAGCCGCGAGGACGCCATCACCCACCTGGGCACCATTGCCAAGTCCGGCACCGCCGACTTCATGCAACACCTGACCGGCGACCAGAAGAAGGACTCGCACCTGATCGGTCAGTTCGGCGTGGGTTTCTACTCGGCGTTCATCGTCGCCGACAAGGTCGACGTCTTCAGCCGTCGCGCCGGCAGCCCCGCCAGCGAGGGCGTGCACTGGTCGTCGAAAGGCGAGGGCGATTTTGAAGTCGCTACCATCGACAAAGCCGAGCGCGGCACCCGTATCGTCCTGCACCTCAAGAGCGGCGAAGAAGAGTTCGCCGACGGCTGGCGCCTGCGCAATGTGATCAAGAAGTACTCCGACCATATCGCGCTGCCGATCGAATTGCCGAAAGAGTTCCATGGCGAAGAGAAAGACAAGCCGGCCGAGCTGGAGTGGGAAACGGTCAACCGCGCCAGTGCCCTGTGGACCCGTCCGCGCACCGAGATCAAGGATGAGGAATATCAGGAGTTCTACAAGCACGTCGGCCATGACTTCGAAAACCCGCTGAGCTGGAGCCATAACAAGGTCGAGGGCAAGCTGGAATACACCTCGCTGTTGTACGTGCCCGGCCGCGCGCCTTTCGATCTGTATCAGCGCGAAGCGCCGAAGGGCCTGAAGCTCTACGTGCAGCGCGTATTCATCATGGACCAGGCTGACGAGTTCCTGCCGTTGTACCTGCGCTTTATCAAAGGTGTGGTCGACTCCAACGACCTGTCGCTGAACGTCTCCCGCGAGATCCTGCAGAAAGATCCGGTGATCGACTCGATGAAGTCGGCGCTAACCAAGCGCGTATTGGACATGCTGGAAAAATTGGCGAAGAACGAGCCGGAACAATACAAGGCGTTCTGGAAGAACTTCGGCCAGGTGCTCAAGGAAGGTCCGGCGGAAGACTTCGCCAACAAGGAGAAAATCGCCGGCCTGCTGCGTTTCGCCTCGACCAACGGCGATGGGGACGAGCAAAGCGTTGGCTTGGCCGACTACATCGGGCGCATGAAAGAAGGCCAGGACAAGGTTTACTACCTGACGGGCGAATCCTATGCCCAGGTGAAGAATAGTCCGCACCTGGAGGTCTTCCGCAAGAAAGGCATCGAAGTGCTGCTGCTCACCGACCGCATCGACGAGTGGCTGATGAGCTACCTCACCGAGTTCGACGGCAAGCACTTCGTCGATGTCGCCCGTGGCGATCTCGACCTTGGCAAGCTGGATTCGGAAGAGGACAAGAAGGCCCAGGAAGAAGTGGCCAAGGCCAAAGAAGGCCTGGTCGAGCGTCTCAAGGGCGCATTGGGCGAGCAGGTCGCTGAAGTAAGGGTTTCCCACCGCCTGACCGATTCGCCGGCAATTCTGGCGATCGGTGAGCAGGATCTCGGCATGCAGATGCGGCAGATCCTCGAAGCCAGCGGGCAGAAAGTGCCGGATTCGAAACCGATCTTCGAATTCAACCCGGCCCATCCGCTGATCGAGAAGCTCGACGCCGAATCCGACGAAGACCGTTTCGCCGACCTCAGCCACATCCTTTTCGACCAGGCGGCCCTGGCAGCCGGCGACAACCTGAAAGACCCGGCGGCCTATGTGCAACGCCTGAATAAGTTGCTGGTCGAGCTTTCCGCCTGACATTTGCAGTAAAAAACTAAGCCCGCGAAAGCGGGCTTTTTTATGGCTATGTACCAGTTATGTGTTGAGTCGTCCCGAACAGCTATATGGCATGGCGCATGGAGCGCGGTAATACGTAGGGTGGGTTAGGCGCGAGCCGGGATCAGGAAAGCCCCATCGACTCTCAACGCGCCGTAACCCACCATTGCGGTCTACCGACAAACCGCAATGGTGGGTTACGCGGCGCTCGAATTGCGTGGACCCCTCTATAACCAGCCCCTAGCGCCGCTAACCCACCCTACAAAAGCGGCTGCAACACGCTATCGGGACAGAGCCTTTTTTATGCATCGGGCAAAATCCGGGACTACTGTTGCAGGGCGATTCAATCAACAGGACAGGCCGATGAAAAAATCCCTTATCCCCCTGACATTGGCCGGCTTGGTCGGCGTCGCCGAGGCCGCCGTCGTGGTCCAACCCGTTCCCTACGATATCGACGGCGAAGCCTTCGAGGGCATGTTGATCTACGACGATGCGGTGAAAACCCCGCGCCCGGGCTTACTCATGGTGCCCAACTGGCTCGGCGTTACCGAGGAATCGGCGAAAAAAGCCGTACACCTGGCCGGCGATACATACGTGGTATTCATGGCCGATATGTATGGCAAGGCCGTGCGTCCGGCGAACCCCGACGAGGCCAAAGCCGCCGCGGGCAAGGTTCGCGGCGACCGCGCGCTGATGCGCAAACGCGCGCAGGCGGCGGTCGAGGTGCTCAAGGCGCAAACTGCCGCGGTAGCCCTGGATACCGGCAAGCTCGGCGCCATCGGCTTTTGTTTCGGTGGCGGCACGGTGCTCGAACTGGCACGCTCGGGCGCCGATCTGAAAGGCTTCGTGTCCTTCCATGGCAACCTGGATACGCCGAATCCGGCGGATGCGAAAAACATCAAAGCCCCGATTCTGGTGCTGCATGGCGCCGATGATCCAACGGTTTCGCACGAGCAGCTCGACGGCTTCGTCGCCGAGATGAAGGCCGCGAAAACCGACTGGCAACTGGTCAGTTATGGCGGTGCCGTGCACTCGTTCACCAACCCCGCAGCCAACGATCCGGGGCGCAATCAATACAATCCGCGGGTGTCGGTACGGGCCTTCAAGGCAATGAACGACTTGTTCGCCGAGGTATTCGCCACCCCATAAGCAGGGGTGAGCATGCGGGGAGGCCGCTCAGGCCTTCTTGCTAGGTCGCAATGCTGGCAGCTCGATACGCGCGCTTTCGCCCGCTACGCTCGGCCAGTCGCCCGCGGCCCAGCGTCGGCGCGCCTGATCGATCAGCGTCTGATCGCTGGCGACGAAATTCCAGTTGATCCGCCGCGGTCCGATGGGCTCGCCGGCGAGCATGACCAGATGGCTTTGGGTGCAGGCGCTCAGTGTTGGCGTCCGCCCTTCCGGGATGACAAGCAAACCCCTCAGCGGCAACGCCTGTTCGTCCAGCGAGGCCTCGCCTTCGATCAGGTAGAGCGCTCGCTCGCGGTACTCCATCGGTATCTGCAAGGTGGCGCCAGCGGCCAGCTGCAATTCGGCATACAGCGTTGGCGAACGAACCGTTACCGGCGATTGCAGACAAAATCCGCTGCCGGCGATCAGGCGGATATCCACGCCCATGGCGGAACTGCGCGGCAGGCTGGCGGCGGGGTAGTGCGCGTAGCTCGGTTCGATCTGTTCGTCTACCGTCGGCAACGCCAGCCAGACCTGCAAGCCATGCAGCGTCGACCCGCTGTCGAACAAGGCCTGCGGCGTGCGCTCGACATGTGCCACGGCTTTTCCCGCGGTCATCCAGCTGACGTCCCCGGGGCCGACCAACTGATCGGAGCCCAGACTGTCCTTGTGCTGCAGCTGTCCCGCGAACAGGTAGGTGAGGGTCGAGAGGCCGATGTGCGGGTGCTGGTCGATGTTCATGCCACTGCCGGCCGGGTAGGACTTTTCCAGCATATGGTCGAAGAACACGAAAGGGCCGACGCTACGGCATTGCGCCGAGGGCAACGGGCGCAGGATCGGCTGGCCGGCTATGTCTTCCTGGCGCGGCCGCACCAGCAGGAAATCGCTCATTGCTGGTTACCGCTGAGGTGGGTACTGATCTGTACTTCACTGCTGGTCATCAGCTTGTGCACAGGGCACTTGTCGGCGATGCGCAGCAGTTGCTGGCGTTGGCCTTCATCCAGGTCGCCATGCAGGGTCAATTCAACTGCCAGGCGATAGACCCCTTGGCGCTCCTCGCCGTCGTCGCGCTTGATCGCGACATCCACGCCGGTCAGCGGCAGGCCCTTCTGCTTCGCGTAGAGCGCCAGCGTCAGCGCTTTGCAGGCCCCCAGCGAGGCATCGAAAAGATCATGTGGCTGTGGCGCCGCGCCTTCGCCGCCGAGCTCCACGGAAAGGTCGCTATGCAGCGTGTGCGGACCTATGGTGATGCGCTGCAACAAGGCCTTTTCGTTGCTGATATTGATCATCTGGTTCTCCTTGGACGAGCCTGTTCGCGAAAGCGTTTTATGTTCGCACGAAACCGCGACCAGGAGCCGCGGTGGCGCCGGCTGCTGAACTTGGTCGGAGTCTAGTGAGTCTAGTGAGTCTATTGGGTCCATGTCTTCATGAGGTTGTCGGGTTGAAGGGATTGAACTGGGGGCTGGCCATATCGGCGGCGTTGTTCAGTGGCTGGCTGATGGCGCGCGACTACCGCTTCAGCGACGCGCATGTGCATTACGTCGATTTCTTCCAGGAGAGTGCCGGCATGGACCAGCTGCTCGAACAGATGGCTGCGGCGGGTATCGAACATGTCATGCTGACCGGCATTCCGGTGGCGAAGACTTGGGATGAAAGTGAGCCCAAGCGCCCGCGCTACTATGCCGGGGACGATGCCAATGCCTATTGGTATAGCGCCACCGACGTGCTGGTCGCCGAGGCCTACAAGCGTGTGCCGGCCGATCAGCGTCGGCATCTGCATCCGTTTCTCTCGGGGTTCAACCCGAACGATAAAAATGCCGACGCCCATGTGCGCCGCATGCTCGAGCTCGATCCCGGTCTATGGCAGGGAATCGGCGAAATATTCACCCGGCATGACGACCTCACGGCACTCATTCACGGCGAGGCGCCGCGCGCGAACAACGAAGCGCTGGCACGGGTTTATCACCTGGCCGCCGAATACGACCTACCGGTGATGCTGCACTCCAACATCACCTCCAAGCGCGAACGCAATCCGCTGTATCTGGCGGAGATGGAGGAGCCGCTGCGCAACCACCCGCATGTGCGTTTTATCTGGGCCCATGCCGGCACCAGCATGGAAATCCACCGCCATCAGCGCAAGCTGGATTTTCTCTTGCCGATCCTCGAGCGCCTGCTCGAGCAGTATCCCAATCTATTCATCGATCTTTCCTGGACGGTGCTCAGGCCCTATCTCCTCGATCGCGACGGCCGGCCCGACCCTGCCTGGGTGAAATTGGTCACTGAGTATCCGACGCGATTCATGCTCGGCTCGGACGTGGTCGGCCAATTCGACAGCCTGGGCGAATATATGCATGGCTTCGAGCCGTTTCTCGACGCGCTGCCGGAAGCGGTTGCCCGCCAGGTGGCACGCGATAACTTCCTGGCGATATTGCCGCGCACAGTACGGCCAGAGCCCTCGCAGTAGCGCTGTCATCGCCCTGTCATGCGCATGTCATAGGCTGCCGCGATCCAAACCGAGGAGCGCTACATGCAATACATTCGTTTCAGCACAGTTGCCGCATTGCTCTCGATCAGTGCTCTGGCTCAGGCTGATGTGCATATCGAGGGGCCTGTGGAATATGGCGTCTTCGTCAGCGACTATCAGGGTTTTCAGGAAGGCGAGCGGGTGCTCAGCCAGCGTAGTCAGCGAATCGAACGCGGTGACAGGGTGCCGGCCAAACTTGGCACCAAGTTCGGCATGCGCTATCGCCTCGCCGGGAAGACCGCGGACGACTCGCCCCTGACGCTGCTCTACCTCACCCCGGGCGTGGTGACGCCCGATGGCCAACGGCATGACAAGTTCGTCGTGGTGCAGAAGCTGGTGCCCGAGGCGACCGAGGATGTGATGGCATTCGAGTTCACCGAGCGGCATGAAATAGTGCCCGGAGAATGGCGTTTCATGCTGTTTCAGAACGACCGCAAATTGGCTGAGCAGAGTTTTCAGGTGCGCTAACAGGCCGTTGAAAAACTACCTGCGTTGGCATACTGCGTTAGCTGGCGCTGTGCAGAAATGCAAAAACGGCACCCTGGGGTGCCGTTCTTGTATTACCCGTAGGACGTTACTGAGCGGTCCAGCGCTTCAGTACCAGGGTGGCGTTGGTGCCACCGAAGCCGAAGCTGTTGCTCATTACGGTATCGAGCTTGGCGTTTTCAACGGTGCTCCGTTGAATCGGCAGGTCGGCCATTTCCGGGTCGATTTCATCGATATTGACCGAGCCGGCGATGAAATTGCCTTCCATCATCAGCATGCAGTAGATCGCTTCCTGCACGCCGGCGGCGCCCAGGGAGTGACCGGAAAGGCTCTTGGTCGAGCTGATGGCCGGCGCCTTGTCGCCGAACACTTCACGTACCGCGCGGCCTTCCGCCACGTCGCCGACCGGGGTCGAGGTGCCATGGGTGTTCAGGTAGTCGATCGGCGTATCGACGGTGGCCAGGGCCTGCTGCATGCAGCGTACTGCGCCTTCGCCGCTCGGTGCGACCATGTCGTAGCCGTCGGACGTCGCGCCGTAGCCAACTACTTCGGCGTAGATCTTGGCGCCACGCTTGAGGGCGTGTTCCAGCTCTTCGACCACCACCATGCCACCGCCGCCGGCGATGACGAAACCGTCACGCTTGGCGTCGTAGGCGCGCGAAGCTTTTTCCGGGGTTTCGTTGTACTGGGTGGAGAGGGCGCCCATGGCGTCGAACAGGAAGCTCTGGCTCCAGTGTTCTTCTTCGCCGCCGCCGGCGAATACCATGTCCTGCTTGCCCATCTGGATCTGTTCCATGGCGCTGCCGATGCAGTGGGCGCTGGTGGCGCAAGCCGAGGAGATCGAGTAGTTGACCCCCTTGATCTTGAACGGCGTGGCCAGGCAGGCCGACACGGTGCTGCCCATGGTGCGGGGTACGCGATAGGGACCGACGCGTTTGACACCTTTCTCGCGCAGGATGTCCATGGCTTCCATCTGGTTGAAGGTGGAAGCACCGCCGGAACCGGCGATCAGGCCGACCCGCGGATTGGAAACCTGTTCGGCGCTGAGGCCGGCGTCCTTGATCGCCTGTTCCATGGACAGATAAGCGAATGCGGCGGCATCGCCCATAAAGCGATAGACCTTGCGATCGATCAGCTCTTCCAGATTGAGATCGACGGAGCCGGAAACTTGGCTACGCAGGCCCATTTCGGCATATTCCGGGTTGAAACGGATACCGGGACGGCCAGCGCGAAGGCTCGCGGAGACGGTTTCTTTGTCATTGCCCAGGCAAGAAACGATACCCAGGCCGGTAATCACGACACGGCGCATGCGGAGAATCCTTTAGAAGCTATCGGTGGAAGTGAACAGGCCGACGCGCAAGCCTTCGGCACTGTAGATCTCGCGACCGTCAACGCTCACGGTGCCATCGGCGATGGCCAGGATCAGCGAGCGGGTGATGGTGCGTTTGATCTGAATGTTATAGGTGACCTTCTTGGCGGTCGGCAGGACCTGGCCGAAGAACTTCACTTCGCCCGAGCCAAGTGCACGTCCACGGCCGGGGTTGCCCTGCCAGCCGAGGAAAAAGCCCACCAGCTGCCACATGGCATCGAGGCCCAGGCAGCCGGGCATAACCGGGTCGCCTTCGAAGTGGCAACCGAAGAACCACAGGTCCGGGTTGATATCGAGCTCAGCGACGATTTCGCCTTTGCCGTACTTGCCGCCGGTGTCGCTGATATGGGTGATCCGATCGATCATCAGCATGTTCGGTGCGGGCAGTTGCGCATTCCCTGGACCGAACAGTTCGCCGCGGCTGCAGCGCAACAGGTCTTCCTGGGTGAAGGCGTTTTGTTTGGTCATGCGAGCTCCTCAATAATCCCCACCCGCCGTGGCTGGGTTAATCGTCCTGGCCGGCAGCGCATCGTGGTGCCTGCCAGCAGCCTAGTCATAGACTGTTGCGTTGTAATGAAAGTCACAGCGTACCGGACACAGTTGTACACCGGGGTGCCGCCCATTGTCACATCCACCGGCCTGGCCGATCGCACAGGTTATCCGCGGAGCCCATTGCCAAGCTGGTGTCAGCAGCTTGCAGCAGATCAGTCATGCTCGCTAGTCGCCGAAGGTCGGGGTGGTAGCCAGCGCTGCAGCACACGCTGCAAATCGATACGTTTGAACGGCTTGGCCAGGTAGTCGTCCATGCCGGCGGCCAGACACAGCTCGCGGTCGCCCTGCAGGGCATTGGCGGTCAGGGCGATAATCGGCAGCTCGGCGCTGGATTTGAACCGGCGTATCTGCCGGGTCGCTTCGTAGCCATCCATGATCGGCAGGCGGCAATCCATCAGCACTGCGGCAAATGACTGGCGCTCGGCACAGTAAACCGCCTGGGCGCCGTCGCTGACCAGGCTGATCTGATAGCCGAGACTGCGCAGCATCGCTTCGATCACCGTCTGGTTGACCGGATTGTCCTCGACCAGCAAGACCGTCTGGCCTTGACCTTGGGCTTCGTCCACCTGGTTGCCATGCAACAGTTCCATTGAGCCTTGGGAAAACGGCAAGGGAATTTCCAGAGTAAAGGTCGATCCCTGGCCCTCACGACTTTGCGCACTCAAAGTACCTCCCATGCGTTCGGCAAGGGTGCGCGCGATCGGCAGGCCGAGCCCGGTTCCGCCATAACGTCTGGAAATAGAAGTGTCGGCCTGCTGAAAGGCGTCGAACATATGTTCCAGGCGCTCGGGCGAAATGCCGATGCCACTGTCATGCACGGCACAGCTGAACCACAGAACCTGATTATCCAGAGGCTGCCAATGGGTTTCCACGCGGATACTGCCTGTCTCCGTGAACTTCAATGCATTGCCGATCAGGTTGACCAGAATTTGCCGGATACGCGTCGGGTCGCCCTGAACTTCCAGGTGTTCGAGGCCACTTTGCGCCTGCAGGTTCAATTCCAGGCCGCGCTGTTGGGCGCTGAACTGGAATACCTGGATCGAGCTGTGCAGCAGTTCAAGCAGATTGAACGATAGGGATTCAAGCTCCAGGGCGCCACGTTCAATGCGCGAGAAGTCGAGTATGTCGTTGATTACCTTCAACAAATGTTCGGTTGATTCGGTCGCGAGGGCGGCATATTCATCCTGTTCGCGGGTCAGTTCGGTGGTTTCAAGCAATTGCAGCATGCCGAGCACGCCATTCATCGGGGTGCGCAGCTCATGACTCATCATGGCGAGAAAATCGGACTTGGCACGGTTGGCTTGCTCCGATTCTTCCCGCGCCTTGATCAGCAGTGCCATCGCCTGCTGCTGTTCGTGGCTGGCCCGGTCCAGACCGCTGGCCAAGCTGTTGATGTGCCGGGCGAGCGAACCGAGTTCGTTGTCGCCGGATTCGGGCAGGGCCGTGCGGTAGTTGCCGGCCTGGATCGCCGCGACCGCTTCGCCCATGGCGCTGAGCGGTTGTGACAGGCGACGGGCCAGGCGCCTGGCGAGGATAAAGGTGAGGAACAGGGCGAACAGGGCGAGGATCGCCGCCTTCAGAAGAATCTCCTGCTGGCGGGTATTGAAGGCGTCATTCGACATGCCGACTACGACGCGCCCCAGGTAGCCACGGGGGGCGGGTGACGAGAGACTGCTGTTTTGCAGGAAGTCCTGGTCCAGTTCGACCTGCTGCAGGGTGATGGGGGCATGGAACACTTCGACCTGCGGGCTGTTTTCACCCTGATTGGCAGGTTGCTCCAGGTATACGAGGATATTGTCGTCGCGGTCGCGCACCTCGATGAAACGCACATCCGGGGTTTTCAGGGTGGCGCTCAAGAGCACCTTGAGCACGTCCAGATTGCCGGAGATCACCCCGTATTCGGTGGCAGGCGCCAACTGACTGGCGATCAGCTGACCGGTGTGGTCGAGCTCCTCGCGCAGATCATGCAGGCGAGCGAAGGTAAAGAATCCGGTCAGCAGCAGTGTGAGCAGCAATGCCGGCCCGACACTGATCAATTGCGTTCGGGCGTGGATATCCCAGCCATGCCAGAGTTTCATGGGATATCTCCTTCGGCGACTTGTTGCGCCAGGGTCGCATCGTCGGCCAGCTCGATCCCCAGAGCTCGCGCCACCTGGCGGTTGCCGATTACTTTGAAATACGTCGCATAGGCACTGCGTGGCCAGCTCGCGGGCGGGCGATCGAGCCAGATATCCAGGCTCGCCAGCCAGTCGGGCTGATCGCTGTAAACGCTGGCCAGGCTGCCGGCGCGCACGAAACTGGAGCTGGGGCCGATCATCGCACGTTGCCGGCTGTAACTGGTCAACAGCAGATTTTTCGCCGTGTGCGAGTTGAACAGATCATCGTCGTTCAGCCCCAGGAGCAGGTCGCTGTGTTGCAACAGATCCAGCAGTGGACGGTTGTCGAGCCTGTCCGGCCACTCCCGGGCGATGATTTGCAGGCCGAGGTCCGGGGCGATGCGCTGAAGCTCCTCGATCAGAAAGGCGCTGTGTTCGTCATGCAGCACGCCGATGCGTTTGGCTTGAGGCATCAGCAAGCGTACCAGGCGTAGCTGACGGGCTGGCGAGGGATCGCTCCATAGCAGGCTCAAACCCGGGTGTCGGCGCTTGCCGAAGCGCTGCTGCGCCTGCACCTTGGCAATCCGCAGGACCAGGGTCGGAGGCCCCTTGTCGCTGCGTGTGCGCCAATCGAGAGCTTGCTCGCCGTAGATGATCAACCGCGTGCTCGCCGGGATGGTTTCGGCGGCGGGCATTTGCGCCAGCGCTCGGAAGCTCACTTGATCCTGCGGCCGGCGCCGCGCCAGGTCGGATGCGAACGCGCGTATCGACGGGTTGTCTTCGGCGCTGCTCAGGATCACTTCGGCGGCCAACGCTGGCTGCAGGATCGATACCGCGCACAGCAGCCAAAGCCCGATTACCCTGCCTGGCCAGCGTCTGCTCGCGGAGAGTGGGCAGCGCATCCTAGAACTCCAGCTCCACGGTGAAATACAACAGGCTGTTATCCGCCTGATTGTTCTCTCGCCACGTCAGGGGTTCGTCGTCCAGGCGATGCTGCACAACGCTCGCCAACTCCAGCACCGAGCCGGCCAGCGGGAAGCGTTTGGCGATCCGCAGGTCCATGCGTTCGAAGCGATAGCCGTTGAGTTGATCGGCGGCGTAGTAGAACAGCCCGCTGGACCAACCCTGGCCCCAGTCGCGCAGCCAGCCGGTCGAGCCGCTATGGCGCGCAGTTAGACGCTGGTCGAGGCGGCTACTGGCGACGAAGTCGACATAGGCATAGCTCAGGCGCAGGCGATCGGCCTGGCTCAAGTGCCAGTCGACCTGGGTTTCCGCGCCCTGGAACCTCATCCAGTTATCGTTGCTCGGCAGGTCAGGGCCGTTGCTCAGCGGTTCGCTGATCATGTCGTCAATGCGCTCGTCGAACAGTTTGATGTCCAGGTTCAGCTTGCTGCCGTCGAACTGGCCGTTGTAACCCAGCTCCCAAGAGCGCATGCGTTCCTGTTTCAGGTTGCCGGGGCCGGGGGTGGTGATGAAGTAGGGGGCGTTGCGCAGGCCGAACGGGTTCGGGTCGAGGTGACGAACCTGGTAGTTCCAGTTGGCGTCGTTTTCGAGCATGTCCGGCGAGCGCACCGCCTCCGAATAAACGACGCGCAGTCCATGGTTCGGTGCGAACAGGTAGTTGGCCGCCAGGCGCGGGGTAAACGATTCGGCGCCGCGCTGATCGTTTTCGTACATCGCCCCGGCCTGCAGCAGCCAGTGAGCGCTGGCTTGCCATTCCAGATGGCCGAACAGGCGCCAGATGTCGTTGCGCAGTCGCCCGGAGAAGTAGGTCGCCGAGTCGGTGATGTCATGGCGATAGCTGGCGCCGCTGAGCAGGCGCAGGTCATCGGTCAGGCTCAGGGTGTCCTGCAGTTCCATCTCATAGCGGCTTTCGCGCAGGTCCTGATTGACCTCGCCGCACACCTGGTCGAGCCCGCCGCTGGCAAGCTGAGCGGCCACCTGGGTGGCCAGCGCCTGTTCTTGGGGCGTGCCGGTGGCGATTGTCGCGGCGTCGGGTGAGCGCGCGAAACGCTCGGTGAAGGCCGGGTTCAGGCGCCACAGTTGGCCCAGCTGAGGGCTGACCACAATGGCCGCGTCGCAGGCGCGCCAATTGCTCAGGCGCTCCCAGTGTTGCGCGGAGGTCGACACCAGCAGGCTATGTCGATTGTTGAAGTCGATATTCCAGCGCAGCGCCGCGGCATAGTCGCGGGCCTCGATATCGCTGTTGTCGTCGCCCGCCGCGTAGTTGCCGAACAGCGGCTGGTATTCATAGCGGTTCTGATTGCTGCCTTCCTTGATCGCCAACTGCCAGTCCAGGCTGTTCCGGCTATCGATCTGCTGGCTGACGGACAGGTTCAGGCGGTTGAGCCGGCGGCTGTCGCGGTAGTCGCTGCCGAACTCGTCGTGATCGAAACCCTCGTCTTGCTGGCCGGACAGCGACAGACGCAATGCTCCGTCGGTCCAGGCCACACCATGGCTGGCGTACCAGTCCTGGATGCCATTTTGGCCCTGTGTGGTTTTCAGGCGGCTGCCCTGACTGTTGAGCGGCGCACGGGTGATGATATTGATCACCCCCATCAGGGCATTGGCGCCATAGCTCACGGTATTCGGTCCACGAAACACTTCGATGCGTTCGATGTCTTCTATGGCTACGGGGATGTCTGTCCAGTCGACGGTGGCCAGTCCCGGGTGATACACCGAGCGTCCGTCGACCAGGACTTGCAGGCGTCGCGCCTGGGTGACATTGCTGCCGTGGTAGTTGGCGGTTGCCTGGTTGCCGTTGCGGTAGCCAATCATCATGCCCGGCACCAGGCGCAACAGTTCGACGAGGTCGCGGGCACCGCTGGCGTGGATAAGTGCGCTGTCCAGTACGCTCATGCTGCCGGGCACGGCGGCCGGCGCCTGTTTGAGACGTGTGGCGGTGAGCACTTCCGGCAGTGGTTGTTCCACACCGAACAGATCGTCCGCCGCTGCGCGAAGACTGGGCAGCGCGGTCAAGGCGATCAGCGCAAGAGAAATGCGGGTGTTGGTAATCACGAACAGCCTTGTGATTGTTAAAAGTGCTGCATGTTAACCGAGCCACGGGGGTTTGCCAGTGTTGCTGCACCGCAGTTTTTCCGCAGCTTGCGGCAGTTCCGCTAAAAGCTGGCCGCTTCGCCCTTGCTCCGTATAATGACGATCGACCGCCATGACGCATGGCTCACTACGGAATCCTTATGACTGAGCAGCAACCCATAGCCGTGCTGGGCGGCGGTAGCTTCGGTACGGCGATTGCCAACCTGTTGGCGGAAAACGGTCAGCGCGTGATGCTGTGGATGCGCGACCCGGAACAGGCCGAGGCGATTCGCACCACGGGCGAAAACCCGCGTTATCTGCAAGGGGTGAAAGTACATGCCGGGGTCGAGCCGCTCAGCGACCTGGGTGCGACCCTGCAGGCTTGTGAGCTGGTGTTCGTCGCCCTGCCTTCCAGCGCCCTGCGCCAGGCTTTGCAGCCGATGGCCGGGCAGCTCGAAGGCAAGCTGCTGGTCAGTACCACCAAAGGCATCGAAGCGCAGAGCTTCAAGCTGATGAGCCAGATTCTCGAAGATATCGCCCCGCAGGCGCGTATCGGCGTGCTTTCCGGACCGAACCTGGCACGCGAGGTCGCCGAGCACGCGCTGACCGCCAGCGTGATTGCCAGCGAGGACGAAGAACTCTGCCAGCGAGTGCAGGACGCCTTGCACGGCCGCACCTTTCGCGTCTATGCCAGTAGCGATCGCTTCGGCGTGGAGTTGGGCGGCGCGTTGAAAAACGTCTATGCGATCATTGCCGGGATGGCCGCTGCGCTGGGAATGGGCGAGAACACTCGCGGCATGCTGATTACCCGGGCGCTGGCGGAAATGACTCGCTTCGCCGTGCAACTGGGCGCCAACCCGATGACGTTCCTCGGTCTGGCTGGCGTTGGCGACCTGATCGTCACCTGTTCGTCGTCGAAGAGCCGCAACTACCAGGTCGGTTTTGCCCTGGGCCAGGGCTTGAGCCTGGAAGATGCGGTGGCACGTCTGGGCGAAGTCGCCGAAGGGGTGAACACGATCAAAGTATTGAAAGCCAAAGCCGAGGAATTGCAGGTCTATATGCCGCTGGTTACCGGCCTGCATGCGATCGTGTTCGAGGGACGGACGCTGGATCAGGTGGTCGAAGGTCTAATGCGCGCCGAACCCAAAACCGATGTCGACTTCATTCCCATTACCGGTTTTTGATTCAATCGATGTTTTCCCGCAGTCTGTCGATTCGGGGCCGAGCCTGTTGGTGGACGGTGCCGACTCCCGGGCTGCAAATCACGAACTCCATAAAGGACAAGGCAGATGAGTGAAGAGCAGATGAGCGAAGAAGGAAAAACCCAGGAGCGCGAGTCGATCCTGCTGCGGATTCTCTGGATGGTGGTGTTCCTCGTCGCCTGGCAACTGGCCGAATTGCTGTTGGGCGCCGTGGTGCTGCTGCAGCTTGGTTATCGGTTGTTCTATGGCGCGCCAAATGGCGGTTTGCTGGAGTTCGGCGACAGCCTGAGCCAGTACCTGGCGCAGATCGGTCGCTTCGGCACCTTCAATACCGAGGAGAAGCCCTGGCCGTTCACCGATTGGCCCGTCGCCCAGGCGCCGCAGGGCGAAGCGCCGCATAGCGTGCCACCGGCGGCGCACCCGGTGCGCGACGAAGAACCACGCTTGTGAGCCAGCGGCGATGAGGTTGTGGTTGCTGCGCCATGGCGAAGCCGAGGCGCATGCGCGCAGCGATGCCGAACGGGCGTTGACCGCGCATGGCCGCCATGAGGTGCGGCAGGCGGCGCAGCAACTGATGGGGCGACCATTGGAGCTGATTCTGGTCAGCCCATATTTGCGCGCGCAGCAGACCGCCGCGGTGGTCAAGGACCTGTTGGGTTTCACCGGTATGCTGCGCACCGTGCCCTGGCTGACTCCCGACAGTGCGCCGCGCGAAGTGCTGCTCGAACTCGAGCACTACGCCGTGAGCGAGCTGCTGCTGGTTACCCATCAACCCCTGGTTGGCAGTCTTGGCGGTTGGCTGGTCCACGGCCATCGTCAGCAACCCCTGGCCATGGCAACCGCCAGCCTGGCGGCGCTGGAAGGCGAAATGCCTGCCTTTGGCGCGATGCGGCTGCTGGCCCTGACGCACCCGCGCAGGGATTAACAAAACTCTACCGCACGATACATTTCTCTACTTGCCGCCACTTGCGGCCCTCCTTTGTGCATGGAATAGTCCGGCCAAGCAATTGCTTGGTTGGCTCCGTCGTTTTCACAATAAAAATCAAAACAACAAGGAGGAAGCCCTGTGGCTGATGCGATCAGTTTGCCGCTGGAGGTGTTTTATCGCCGCGAGGCTAATCACCCGCATAAAACCTTTATGGTCCAGCCTCTGTCGGACGGCCAGTTGCAGGAGTTGAGCTGGGCTGAGGTAGGTGACCAGGCAAGGCGCGCCGCCGCCTGGATGCGCAGCCGGGAGTTGCCCCAGGGCAGCCGCATCGCGATTCTGTCGAAAAACTGTGCGCATTGGATCATCGCCGATCTGGCGATCTGGATGGCCGGCCACGTTTCGGTGCCGCTGTACCCGAACCTGACCGCCGAATCGGTGCAGCAGGTGCTCGACCATGCGCAGGCGGCGTTGTTGTTCGTCGGCAAACTCGACGACTGGCCCAGTATGGCGCCGGGCGTACCGTCCGGGCTTCCTACGATCGGCCTGCCACTGCGCCCGGCCGGGCCATTCGACCACTCATGGGACGACCTGCAGGCCTGCACGCCGATTCGCGACAATCCCACCTTTGCCGCCGACCAGCTCGCCACCATCATTTACACCTCGGGTACCACCGGTATGCCCAAGGGGGTAATGCACAGTTTCGGCAATTTCGGCTTTGCCGCCGGCCATGCCACCGAGTTGTTCAGTGTCGGCGAGCAGGACCGGGTGCTGTCCTACCTGCCGTTGTGTCATGTCGCCGAACGCATGTTCGTCGAGCTGGCATCGCTTTATTCGGGGCTGACGATCTATTTCGCCGAAAGCCTGGACAGCTTTCTCGTCGACCTAAGGCGCGCGCGGCCGACGGTGATTTTCGGCGTGCCGCGGATCTGGACCAAATTCCAGATGGGCGTCTACAGCAAGATGCCGGCGGCTCGACTCGACTTCCTGTTGAAACTGCCGATCATCGGTCGCCTCGTCGGTAAGCGGGTACTGGTCGGGCTTGGTCTGGATGCGGTGCGCTTCGCCCTGTCCGGCGCCGCGCCGGTGCCGGAAACCCTGCTCAACTGGTACAAACGCCTGGGCCTGGATGTGCTCGAGGTCTACGGCATGACCGAGAACTGCGGTTATTCCCACGTCTGCCGCCAGGGCAAATTCAAGCCGGGCTGGATCGGCCAGAACAGCCCCGGGGTAGAGGTGCGCATCGCCGAGGATGGCGAAGTGCAGGTGCGTAGCGGGGCAACCATGCAGGGGTACTACAAGGAACCGGAAAAAACCGCGGAAACCATTACCGCCGACGGTTTCCTGCGCACCGGCGATAAAGGCGAGCAAGACGCCGAGGGCAATCTGCGCCTGACCGGGCGGATCAAGGAAATCTTCAAGACCAGCAAGGGCAAGTACGTTGCCCCGGCTCCCATCGAGAACCGTATCGCCGAGCATGCGCGGATCGAACAGGTGTGCGTGGTCGGCGACGGCATGGCGCAACCCATAGCGCTTTGCGTGCTTTCGGACGTCGGGCGCAGCGAGGCGCTCAACGGCGCACGAGCGGAACTGCAAAACAGCCTGAAAAAGCTGCTGGATGAGGTCAACAAAGATCTGGACAAGCACGAGCGGGTGCAACGTCTGATTCTGGTCAAGGAGGTCTGGGCGGTGGATAACGGGTTCCTTACCCCAACCCTGAAGATCAAACGCGCCGTGATCGAAGGTATCTACGGCCCGCGCTTTGGCGAATGGAGCGAGCATGCCGACAGTGTGCTCTGGCACGAGTGATGACCAACTGAAGGAGGCGCCAATGTCTATCTGGCAAAGAACACCCGATCCGGCGACGCTCAACGAATCGCTGAAGAACACCATTGGCGAGCTGCTGGATATCCGTTTCGAGTCTTACGACGATCAATCCCTGACCGCCAGCATGGTGATCGATCCGCGCACCCATCAGCCCTACGGCTTACTGCACGGCGGCGCGTCCGTGGTGTTGGCGGAAACCCTGGGCTCGACCGCCAGCTACCTGTGCATCGACAGCAGCCGCTTCTATTGCGTGGGCCTGGAGGTGAACGCCAATCACCTGCGCGGTTTGCGCAGCGGCCGGGTCAGCGCGGTTGCCCGCGCCGTGCATCTGGGGCGCACCACCCATGTCTGGGATATCCGCCTGAGTGGGGAGGACGGCAAGGCCAGTTGCATCTCGCGCCTGACCATGGCCATCGTGCCTCTCGGCGAAAACGGCCCGGCGCAGCGTTAGCCGGTCACCCGCTCTGGTAGCCCGGATGCATCCGCGGGGCGGTGATACGGCTACAAGACGCGCTTTGGTAGGGAGGCCCTGTCCGCTACTGGTATCTGGATGGTGGACAAGCCTTCGGCATGTCCACCCTACGAGACCGCAGGCCCTGCAGATAAACATAGGATCCACGGGAGCAAGATGATGACAGCTAAACCATGAAGTTTGGCCATAGTGCCGTCATTCGTTGGCTGATTTGTCGTTGCCGTGCCGACGCCGCTGCCGGACAATCTGCCGAACATTTCGCGAAAAGCCCGACCGTGATGACTCAGACCCTATTCTTCGCCCATGCCAATGGCTTTCCCTCGGCCACCTACGGCAAGCTATTCGCTGCCCTGGCGCCGGATTATCAGGTGCGGCATTTGCCGCAGCATGGCCACGATCCGCGTTTTCCGGTGAACGACAACTGGAGCAATCTGGTCGACGAACTGATTCACCACCTCGAACAAATCGCCGAACCGGTCTGGGGCGTCGGTCATTCCCTCGGCGGTGTGCTGCATTACCACGCGGCCTTGTTGCGGCCTGAGCTTTATCGCGGCGTGGTGATGCTCGACTCGCCGGTGCTGACCCTGGCCGACAAAGTGGTGATCCGTGCGGCCAAGCGCTTCGGCTTTATCGACCGTATCACCCCGGCCGGGCGCACCCTGGGGCGCCGCGAGGAATTCGTCGACCTGGCCGAGGCGCGGGATTATTTCGCCGCCAAAAGCCTTTTCCGCCGCTTCGACCCCGAGTGCCTGGATGCCTATGTGCGGCATGGCCTGCAGGCGCACGGCGAGGGTCTGCGGTTGCGCTTCGATCCGGCCACGGAAATCAGCATCTACCGCAGCGTTCCGCACACCAGCCCTGGACGTGCGCAGCAGTTGCAGGTGCCGCTGGCTCTGGTGCGCGGCCGCCATAGCCGAGTGGTGCTGCCCCATCATGCTCACCTGGTGCGTCGCGTGCCCCGTGGCGAATACCTGACATTGCCCGGCGGACACATGTTCCCGCTGGAACGTCCCCAGGACACCGCCATGCTGCTCAAACAACTCTTCACGCGCTGGAATGGCGTCGTCGATATGGAGCAGCCGGCATGAACATGAATTTCGAGGAAGTGCGCCTGAGCCTGCCGCACATCGAGCTGGCCGCCCATCTCTATGGGCCGGCGGATGGCGAACCGGTAATCGCCCTGCATGGCTGGCTGGACAACGCCGCGAGTTTTGCGCGCCTGGCGCCGAAACTGCCGGGGCTGCGCATCGTCGCCCTGGATTTCGCCGGCCATGGCCATTCCGATCATCGACCCGCCGGTGCGGGCTATGCGATCTGGGATTACGCCCACGATGTGCTGCAGGTGGCCGAGCAGTTCGGCTGGCAGCGTTTTTCCCTGCTCGGGCATTCGATGGGGGCGATCACCTCGGTGTTGCTCGCAGCGGCGATGCCCGAGCGGGTCAAGCGTCTGGCGCTGATCGATGGTCTGATCCCGTTCACTGGCGAAGCCGATAGCGCGCCACAGAAACTCGGCGAGGCGCTGAAGGCGCAGCTGGCATTGGCCGGCAAACGCAAACCGGTCTATGCCGAGTTTTCCCGCGCGGTGGAAGCGCGCATGCGCGGCGTCGGTGCGGTCAGCCGTGAAGCGGCCGAGCTGCTGGCGCAACGCGGCCTGATGCCGGTGCCTGGCGGCTACACCTGGCGCACCGACAGCCGCCTGACGCTGCCCTCGCCGGTGCGCCTGACCTATGCCCACGCCATGGCGTTCGCGGAAAGCCTGAAATGCCCGGTCAGCCTGGTGCTGGCCGAGCAGGGCATGTTGCATGCGCAGCCGCGAATCGGCGAATTGCTCGAGCGTTTGCCATTCAAGATCGATACTTTGCCGGGCGGGCATCACCTGCATCTGGATGACGAAGTCGGCGCGAGCCTGGTAGCAGACTGTTTCAAAGCTTTCCTGCTGGCTTCTTGACTTGCCCGGAACAACTGGGGAAGGTGTGGTCGATTGCCATGGAGATTCGCATGATCGACCTGTACACAGCCGCGACGCCGAATGGGCACAAGGTGTCCATCGCTCTGGAGGAACTGGGCCTGCCTTATCAAGCGCATGTCTTGAGCTTCGACAAGCGGGAGCAGAAAAGCCCGGCATTTCTCGCGATCAACCCCAATGGACGGATTCCGGCGATTGTCGATCGCGACAACGATGACTTCGCCGTATTCGAGTCCGGCGCGATCCTGATTTACCTTGCGGAGAAGACCGGACGCTTGCTACCCAGCGATGCCAAGGGACGTTCGCTGGCGATGCAATGGCTGATGTTCCAGATGGGCGGCGTCGGGCCGATGCAAGGTCAGGCCAATGTGTTCTTCCGTTATTTCCCGGAAAAACTGCAGGGGCTGATCGATCGATACCAGCATGAAACCCGGCGCCTCTACGAAGTACTGGATACGCGCCTGGGGCAGGTCGAGTACCTGGCGGGCGATTACGGCATCGCCGATATCGCCACCTACCCTTGGGTGCGCATTCACGACTGGTCCGGTGTTTCGGTCGATGGCCTGACGCATCTGCAGCGCTGGATGGACGCGCTCGGCGCGCGCCCGGCAGTGCAGCGTGGGCTGGCGGTGCCGCGTCGCGAAGACGATGCGCAGAAAGTGGTCCAGGCCGGCCAGTCGATGCTGATCAAATGAGCGGACGCACAACTCGATTCGCCCTCTGGGGACTGGCGCTGGCGGGGCTCGTCGGCACGGCCCAGGCCGACATTCCCGGTAGCCATGATATCGAGGTGTTGCCGCGGTTTCCGGCGAGCGAAATCGTCGGCTTCCGGCACGAGCCCAGCGAGGAGCGGATCTACCCGCAAGGCTCGATTCGACGCATCAGCGGGCGCATCCGTTATGAACGCGAGATTGCCGCGCAGGGCCAGTTGACCGCGATCACCTACGAGTTACCGCATACCCACAGCGCCGATGAAGTCTTCACCGCGGCCCGTGAGGCCATGCAAGCCCAGGGGGCCCAACTGCTCTACTGGTGCCAGGGGCGCGAATGCGGCTCGAGCAGCTTGTGGGCCAACGCGGTATTCGACCGTTCGAGTCTGTATGGCGCCGATGATCAGCAGGCCTACGCATTGATGCGTCTGGCCGAGCCGCGGCACAACAGCTTGTTGGCGCTCTACAGCATCACCCGTGGCAACAAACGGGAGTATCTGCATGCCGAATTGCTCGAGGCCACGCAGCCACTGGCCGAGCTATTGCCGACGCCGGCGACCTTGCTGCGTCAGCTGCGCAGCAGCGGCGAGTTACGCCTGGGGGGCGCCGCCGAGCCCAGCGAAGCCTGGGTCGCCTTGCTGGCGCGCAGCCTGAACCTGGACAGTACCTTGCGGGTCAGTCTGGGCGGTCCTGCGGCCGACGCCTGGCGTACGGCACTGATCGAGCAGCGTGTACGCGCGACGCGTCTGGAACTGGGCGAGTCGGCGGCGACGGGACTGCAGGTAAAATTGCTGCGTTGAGCGAGCGAAAAGCCCGGGCATCGGACCGATGCCGACTGAACCCTCCCATTAAGGCCATGTGCACGCGCGCAGGGCCTTTTGTGGTTTTCCCCTTTGTGTGGAGCTGTGCGAATGGCCAATAACGATCGATTGCTGGTGCAGATCCTGCTGCTCGCCCTGTTGGGTGCCAGCATGTGGGTGTTGGCGCCGTTCTGGTCGGCATTGTTCTGGGCTGCGGTGCTGTCGTTCGCCAGTTGGCCGATGATGCGCCTGCTGACGCGCTGGCTGGGCGGTCGGCAGGCCCTGGCCGCGGGGTTGCTGACGCTGGGCTGGACGGTGCTGGTGGCGGTGCCGCTGGTGATGCTCGGATTCAACCTGGCCGATCACATCAAGGATGCGACCACCATGCTCAAGGGCTTTCAGGTCGAAGGCCTGCCGCCGCCACCGCACTGGTTGGCAGGGGTGCCGTTTATCGGCGATCGACTGGTCGGTGTCTGGGAAACCATCGACGAACAGGGCGTAGCCTTTTTCACCACCGTGCGGCCTTACCTCGGCCAGGTCGGCAATTGGCTGTTGGCGCGCAGTGCGCAAATCGGCGGCGGCATGCTGGAGTTGGCCCTGAGCCTGATTCTGGTGTTCTTCTTCTACCGGGACGGCCAGCGCCTGGCATCGTTCGCCGAAAGCCTGTTGCACCGACTGATCGGCGAGCGCTCCGGGCATTACCTGGAATTGATCGCCGGCACCGTGCAGCGGGTGGTCAACGGCGTGATCGGTACCGCGGCGGCGCAGGCGATTCTGGCCTGGATCGGCTTCGCCATCGCCGGGGTGCCGGGCGCCTTGTTACTGGGTCTGCTGACCTTTGGCGCCAGCCTGATCATGATCCCGCCGCTGATCTGGGCACCGGCCGTGGGCTGGCTGTTCTGGCAGGGTCAGGTGGGTATGGCGATCTTCCTCGGCGTCTGGGGAGTGCTGGCGATCAGCGGTGTGGACAACATCCTCAAGCCCTACCTGATCAGCCGTGGCGGCAACCTGCCGCTGGTGGTGGTATTGCTCGGCGTATTCGGCGGCATCCTGGCCTTCGGCTTTATGGGCCTGTTCCTCGGCCCGACCCTGCTTGCCGTGGCCTACAGCCTGCTCAGCGATTGGGTGAACGATAAAGCCGCCGCGGACGCCGCGCCACCCGGCGTCAGCCACTCAAGCGACCCGTTGAATTGATGCGGCTTCACACATCGCCACGCTCATACTTGTCCAGCGTATCGCTGGCGATCTGCCGGCCGAGCATGATCAGTTCGGGCGCTTTGTAGAACTCGAAGAAGCGGCATACGCGCTTGGGCACGTTGATCAGGATGTCCGGCGGGTAGCCGGCGATCTTGTATTGCGCCAGTGAGGTCTGCATCACTTCGAAGCTCTGGTTGACCAGTTCCAGCAGCGAGGCCGGTCCGCCCAGGTCGGCGATGCGCGAGCCGCTGGCGGATTTCGGCGTGGCGGCTTTCTCCACTGGGCTCGGCGGGCGCTGGTCCCAGGGATTGATCGCCTCCGCCGGTGCCGACTCGTTTTCGAGCAGGAGCAGTTCGTCGTCTTCACCGTTCTTGCGGCGGAACGACGGCAGGCGCGAGCCAAGCGTACTCATCATCAGGTCGAAGCGGCTTTTCAGTGCGGGTGTGCGCTCTATCACCGGCAACTGGTAGCGCTGCTGGTTGGTCGAGTTGAGGTCGACCGCGACTATCAGGTCGCAGTGACTGGACACCACCGGGACTATGGGTAAAGGGTTCAGCAGGCCACCGTCGACCAGCATGCGCTTGCCCTGAACCACCGGGGTGAACAAACTGGGGATCGCCGCCGAAGCGCGCATGGCCTGATGCAAACAGCCTTCCTGAAACCAGATCTCCTGCTGGTTGGTAAGGTCGGTGGCCACCGCGGTGAAGGGGATCGACAGGTCTTCGATATCGATTTCGCCGACGATCTCGCGGATCTTGCCGAACACTTTCTCCCCGCGAATGGCGCCCAGGCGGAAACTCACATCGAGCAGGCGCAGCACATCCAGGTAATCCAGGCTTTGCGTCCAGTCGCGGTACTCGTTGAGTTTGCCTGCCGCATAGATACCGCCTACCACAGCGCCCATGGAGCAGCCGGCAATGCAGGCGATCTCGTAACCGCGGGCTTCCAGTTCTTCGATCACGCCGATATGCGCGTAGCCACGCGCGCCCCCGGAGCCCAATACCAGCGCAATGCGCTTGCTCATAACACCCCCACTAATCCTCTGTCGCTGGAACATACCCTGCGCCGATCCCCCACGCCAGAGCGCCGCATAGCCGCGACGAGGAAATACCGTGGCGCCGATGCCGATCCGGCGCGTCTGCGGTTGATCCATGCCGGCGTATGTTCGTTCCGAGAACCGCGTTCCGGGAACCGCGTTCCGAGAACCGCGTTCCGAGAACCGCGTTCCGTCAAAGCGGGCAGGGTGCGTCTGTGCTCGCTAGGCATTTCATCGGCCTGTTAGAATTCGCGGCTTGTCGAGGCGATACGAGCGATTCCATGAGCGAGCCCATACGTTTGACCCAATACAGCCACGGGGCCGGTTGCGGCTGCAAGATTTCCCCCAAGGTGCTGGATGTGATTCTGGCCGGCAGCGGTGCGCAAAATCTCGACCCCAAGCTCTGGGTGGGCAATACCTCGCGCGACGACGCGGCGGTCTATGCCATCGACGAAGAACGCGGCGTGGTATCGACCACCGACTTCTTTATGCCGATCGTCGACGACCCCTATGATTTCGGCCGTATCGCCGCGACCAATGCGATCAGCGATATCTACGCCATGGGCGGTGATCCGCTGATGGCCATCGCGATTCTCGGTTGGCCGGTGAATGTGCTGGCGCCGGAAGTGGCCCGCGAAGTGATCCGCGGCGGCCGCTCGATCTGTGACGAAGCCGGTATTCCCTTGGCCGGCGGCCACTCGATCGACGCCCCCGAGCCGATCTTCGGCCTGGCGGTCACCGGTCTGGTCGACAAGCGCAACATGAAACGCAATGACACCGCCACCGCCGGTTGCCGGCTCTACCTGACCAAACCGCTGGGCATCGGCATCCTCACCACGGCCGAGAAGAAAGCCAAATTGCGCGCCGAGGACGTGGGCCTGGCGCGTGACTGGATGTGTACCCTGAACAAACCCGGTAGCCGCTTCGGCAAGCTGGCCGGCGTAACGGCGATGACCGACGTCACCGGCTTCGGTTTGCTCGGCCATCTGGTGGAAATGGCCGAAGGCAGCGGCCTGACCGCGCGCGTCGAATTCGCCAGGGTGCCGCGCCTGCCCGGCATCGACTATTACCTCGAACAGGGCTGTGTGCCCGGCGGTACGCTGCGTAATTTCGACAGCTATGGCGAGAAGATCGCGCCCTTGAGCGAACGCCATAAGCAGCTGCTGTGCGACCCGCAGACCAGCGGCGGCTTGCTGGTGGCGGTCACCGCGGACGGCGAGGCGGAGTTTCTCGCCGTGGCCGCAGAGCTTGGCCTGACGCTCGAACCGATCGGCGAGCTGCTGGAGCGACAGACCTACGCGGTAGAGGTGTTTTGATGCGCGATAACTCCAGCGACTACCGCCAGCTGTTTCTCTCGGGTGCGCCGATGATGGATGCCCGTGCGCCCGTGGAGTTCGACAAGGGTGCCTTTCCTGGCGTGCTCAACCTGCCGCTGATGAACGATATCGAGCGGCAGAAGGTCGGCACCTGTTACAAGCAGCGCGGCCAGCAGGCGGCCATCGAACTGGGCCATCAACTGGTTAGCGGCGCTGTCAAAGCCGAACGCATCGCTGCCTGGGCCGCATTCACCAGGGCTAACCCCGAGGGTTACCTGTACTGCTTTCGCGGCGGTCTACGTTCGCAGATCGTCCAGCAGTGGCTGAAAGAGGAAGCCAGCATCGACTACCCGCGGGTTATCGGCGGCTACAAGGCGATGCGCACGTTCCTGATTGAAACCACTCAGCAGGCGGTCGAGCAGTGCGACTTCATCCTGGTCGGCGGCATGACCGGCACCGGCAAGACCGAGGTCATCGACCAGTTGCGCAACAGCCTGGACCTGGAAGGTCATGCCAATCATCGCGGGTCGAGTTTCGGTAAACGTGCTACCGGGCAGCCGGCGCAGATCGATTTCGAAAACACTCTGGCTGTCGATGTGCTGCGCAAGCGCGCCGCCGGCATGCAGCAGTTCGTGCTCGAGGACGAAGGAAGAATCATCGGCAGGTGCTCGCTGCCGCTGGAGCTGTACAACGCCATGCAGGCGTTTCCGCTGGTCTGGCTGGAGGACAGCCTGAGCAGCCGAATAGAGCGCATTCTCAAGGACTACGTGGTCGATCTGAGCGCAGAGTTCATCGCACTGTCTGGCGAGGATGAGGGCTTCAAGGCCTTTGCCGAACGTCTGCAACAGAGTTTGCGCAATATCCTCAAGCGCCTGGGCGGCGAGCGCTATCAGCGTCTGGCGGCGATTATGGACCAGGCCCTGCAGGAGCAGGCCGCTACCGGCAAGGTCGATACCCACCGTGACTGGATCGAAACGCTACTGGTGGAATATTACGACCCCATGTACGGCTACCAGCGCGAGAACAAGGCCGGGCGCATCGAGTTCGTCGGCGAGCAGGCCGCCGTTGTGGAGTTTCTGCAAGCCCGCGCGGCAAAAGGCTGATTGGCGGACGAAAATTTTCGTACATGGCACTTTAATGCCATGGGTGCATCTAACAGGGAGCCTGCGAAAACTTTCATCCGATATTTTCGCAAGCTCCGAGTCTTAACTCTCTATCCAGCGTTTAGAGGTTCTTATGAAAACCCTGCTTTGTTTATCGATGATTGTCCTGGCGCTTACCGGCTGCGCCGGCAAAACCGCTTACCGCGACAGCTGCGCGAGCCAACTGGACGCCGCCTGGCGTGAACTGGATCTGGCCAAAGCCGAGGGTTTCGCCGGTACCGTGAGTTATTCCAAGGCATTGTCATTGCTGACAGGGGCGAAAACCCAGCAGCAATTCGAAGCCTTCAAGGGGTGTGCTCAGAAAGCCGAAAAGGCCCGTTTCTATATCCGCGAATCGCGTGCCGGCCGTTAATGCTGCTGGATTTCGCGCAGCTCAGCCCTCTGCAGTGCTATCGCTGGCTGGCGTCCACGGTGACGCCTCGGCCGATCGCCTGGGTTTCCACCCAGTCGGCGGCAGGGGCAAGCAATCTGGCACCCTTTAGCTTCTTTCAGGTAATCAGCGACGCGCCGCCGACCTTGATGATCAATGTCGGCATGCGCGATGGCAGCCTCAAGGACACCTTGCGCAACGTGGAGGAGACGGGGGAGCTGGTGATTCAGCTGGTCTCGTTCGCCCAGGCCGAGGCGATGAACGCATCGGCCGCGGCATTGGCCCATGGTGTCAGCGAGTTCGAACAGTGCGGCATCGCCAGCCTGGCGTCGCTGAGCGTCGCCCCGGCCCGTGTGCAGGGCGCTCCCGTGGCTTTCGAGTGCCGGGTGGCGCAGATCCAGCCGTACCCGGCGGCAGCACCCAATTGCCATCTGATTTTCGCCGAGGTGCTGCTCGCGCATATCGACGATGCGGTGCTGGATGCGCAGGGGCGTATCGATGCGGGCAAGCTCGACCTGATCGGCCGTCTTGGCGGAGCGGCCTACACGCGAACCCAGCAACGATTCGATCTGCAACGCCCGGCCTAGCAGGCTATTGAAAAACTACCTGCGTTGGCAATACTGCGTTAAAAACGGCCTCTGAATGCTCATTTACAATCAGTAAACTCCGCTTCCTCGGCCGTTTTTGCCTTGTCTTGCCTGCCTCGCCTACATTTTTCAACGGCCTGCTAGCAAAAACGACACTCACATAGCTAAAAACTCCACGAACGCGTTACTGGCTTGTCGCCAGCAGCCTTGTCCCCCTATGTTGCAAGCTGGCGGCGAATGACCGCACGGCGGCCAGCGATACGAGAGGGGAGAGCGTATGTGGGGTGGTATGCAACGGCGTATTGCCAGTTTGAGCACCGCAACCAAGTTGATGCTTGGTTTTGGCGTGGTGCTGGCGTTGACCCTGGTGGTCGCCGCCAGCGGTTTTACCGCGTTGCACGAAGTGGGCGCGCGCACCGCTTTGCTCGAGCGCATGAGTTCCATCAATACCCAGGTTCTGCAGCTGCGTCAGGTCGAGCAGGCGTTCGCCCTGACTGGCGACAAGCAACAACGCGAGCAGTTGCACGCCCAGGCGCAAACCATCCTGCAAGGCAGTGAGGCGCTGAGGGCCGAGCTGCCGGCCAGCGAAGGCGAGGCCCTGAGTCAGGTCGAGGCGCTGATCGCCGAGTACGAGCTGGCTTTCGATCGCTATGCCGACCTTACCGATAACATGGACCTGTCGCTGGAGGCCGCCAACTGGCTGGTCGTCAGTGCGGCCAACAGTCTCGACCTGCTCAAGGACGGGCTGGCGGAAGACGGTCTCGATCTACTCAAGAGCAGCCAGGGTACCGAAGGGGCCGACTCGGTTGCTCAAGCCGGACAGATTGGTCGGGTACACCAGTTGTTGCTGCAGGCTCTCGGCCAAGCCAGAGCGCGCCTGGAGCAGAGCCGCAAGACCGGTGAGGCGAGCCAGGATGAAATTGGCGAAGCCAGCGAGGCGCAAAAGATCGCGGCCGAGCTGCGCGATGCGATGAACAGCCCAGGTTATGCCTCGGTTCTGGTCGAGGTGATCGGCAACGTCGACTCTTTCAGACAGCGGCTGCAGGAGTACACCGGCCTGCTGGTGCAGCAGCGCCAGGAACATGCGCACCTGGTCGAGCAAGCCAAGGCGATTCTCGATCGGGTCGATCAGGCTTATGCCCTGCAGAAGGGGCAGCTGCAGCATCAGTTGCAGCGCAGTACCTGGCTGATTCTGATTGCCAGCGCGCTGGCCCTGGCGATCGGGTTGCTCGCCACGGTGTTGATCACCCTGCTGATCGTCCGCCCGTTGAAACAGGTGACAGCGCAGGCGAGGCTGATTGCCGCCGGCGATCTGAGCGTGCAGATCGAGGTGCAGCGTAGCGATGAAATCGGCCAGCTGTTCGCGGCGATGCAGGAAATGTCCGATAACCTGCGCAGCATGGTCGGCCGGCTCCAGTCCGGGGTTATTCAGCTTTCCACCTCGGCCCAGGAACTGGCGAAGGTAACCGAACAGACCCGCCAGGGCGTCGACATCCAGAAGGAAGAGACCGAACAGGTCGCTACCGCCATGAGCGAAATGACCGCCACCGTGCACGAGGTCGCGCGTAACGCCGAGGCGGCGGCGACCTCGACCGGACGGGCCGACGAGTGTGTCGGCATAGGCGGGGCGGTGGTGCGTCAGACCCTGGAGCGGATCAATCAGCTGGCGGTGGCGATGACCGGCACCACCCAGACTGTCGAGCGCCTGAGTCAGGACACTCAACGCATCGAGGCGATTCTGGATGTGATCAAGAGTGTCGCCGAGCAGACCAACCTGTTGGCCCTGAACGCGGCCATCGAAGCGGCCAGGGCCGGCGACCAGGGCCGCGGTTTCGCCGTTGTGGCCGATGAGGTGCGGGCACTGGCCAAGCGCACGCAGCAGTCCACCACCGAGATCGAAGGTCTGGTGGTCGTCCTGCGCGATGGCGCGCGGCGTTCGGTCGAGGATATGCGGCAGATCGGCACGCGGGTGGATCAGGCGGTAACGGATGCCAACCAGACGGAAGGCGCCTTGGCCGATATCGCCGCCGCCGTGACGCTGATCTTCGAGATGAATCAGCAGATCGCCGCCGCGGCCGAAGAGCAGACCGCCGTGGCCGAGGAGATCAATCGCAGCGTGACCTCGATTCGCGATATCTCCGATCAATCCGCAACGGCGATGCAGGCGTCCGCCGCTTCCAGCGCTCAACTCGCCGATCTGGGCCGCGAGCTGCAAACCATGGCCGGGCATTTCCGTTTGTAAGACGTTCGCTCGAGCGCTGTGGTTTTTAGCCGACGGTTATCGCTGAAAGTGGCGAACCAGCCACTTTTCCGCTTCGATCAGCGCGCAGAGCCCGACGGCGACCAGCAGGCATCCGCCCCACGCGAGTGCCGGTAGCGCGGTGGTGCCGAACAGGCGCTGCAATGGCGACCAGTAGGTGAACGCCACTTGCATCACCACCAACAGCAGGACCATGGTCCAGATTGCCGGGTTGTCGCGCAGGCCGAAGTTGGCCCGGCCCTCCAGGCGACGACTGTTGAACAGGTAACCGATCTCGCCGGCGACCAGGCTGTTCACCGCCAGGGAACGGCTGCTTTCCAGGCTCCAGCCGAGCGCCTGGCTATAGAGAAACAGGCCGAGACTGGCCAGGGTCATCAGTACCGCGACAACGACTACGCGCCAGAGCAGCAGCTTGGTCAGCAGCGGCAGGCGCGGGTCCCGCGGCGGGCGGCGCATCAGGTCAACTTCGGCCGGTTCGAAGGCCAGCGCCATGGCCAGGGTGACCGCGGTGATCATGTTGACCCAGAGTATCTGTAGCGGAGTGATCGGCAGGGTCAGTCCCAGGGCGATTGCCGCCAGCAGAATCAGCGCTTCGCCAGCGCTGGTGGGGATGATGAAGAGAATCGATTTACGCAGGTTGTCATATACCGCGCGGCCTTGCTCTACGGCATGCACGATGGTCGCGAAGTTATCGTCGGCCAGCACCATTTGCGCTGCCTCCTTAGCCGCTTCGGTGCCTTTGATGCCCATGGCGATACCGATATCGGCGCGTTTGAGCGCCGGTGCGTCGTTGATCCCGTCGCCGGTCATCGCCACCCGTTCGCCAGTGGCTTGCAGACGTTCGACCAGACGCAATTTGTGCGCTGGGCTGGTGCGGGCGAATACCTGGGTGTCGCGTAGGCGCGCGTCCAGTTCAGCGTCGCTGAGTTGGTCAAGTTGGGTCCCGGTCAGCGTTTCGCCGTGGTCCAGCCCCAAGCGCGCGGCGATGCTGCTGGCGGTGGCGGCGTGGTCGCCGGTGATCATCTTTACCCGAATGCCAGCGCTGCGGCAGTCGGCGATGGCGCGAATCGCTTCTTCACGGGGCGGGTCGAGCATGCCGACCAGACCGAGCAGAATGAAATCGCCCTGCAAATCGGCGTAACTCAACTCGCGCTGCCCGTCCGCCAGCGGGCGCATGGCCAGGCCGAGCATGCGCAGGCCCTGGCTGGCACCCTGTTCGAGCTGGGCATGCCAATGCTTGAGGTTAAGCGGTTCGTCGCGGCCATCGCGCCATTGCCGGTTGCAGACTTCGAGCAGGCGTTCCGGCGCGCCGAGCAGGTAGATAAAAGCGTGACCAGCGTGGTCATGGTGCAAGCTGGCGGTGCAGCGCAGTTCCGAGCTGAAGGGAATGGCATCGACCTGCGGCAGATTCTGCAGTTCATGTTGGTGCTCCAGGCCCACTTTGCCAGCCAGGGTCAGCAGCGCGGCTTCGGTGGGGTCGCCGCTGATGCACCAGGCATGTTCCTGCAGGTGCAAGCTGGCGTTATTCGCCAACAGGCCGGCGCGCGCCACTTCACGCAGGTCGTCGGCGTTGTCGAGCTGGCAGAGTTGGCCGTCGTCGCAGCGCACGCTGCCGGTAGGCGCATAGCCGACGCCCTCGATCCGATAATGATGGGCGCTGGTGAATACCTGCTGCACGGTCATTTCGTTACGCGTCAGGGTGCCGGTCTTGTCCGAACAGATCACCGTGACCGCGCCCAGGCTCTCGACGGCCGGCAGGCGGCGGATAATCGCCTGGCGTTTAGCCATACGCTGCACGCCCAGGGCGAGAATGATCGTCAGTACCGCCGGCAAACCTTCCGGGATCGCTGCCACCGCCAGGCCGATCGCGGCCATCAGCATATCGCCGGGACTGTAGCCGCGCAGCCCTACGCCGAAGGCGAAGGTGAGCAGCGC
The DNA here is from genome assembly GCA_966210435.1 of uncultured Pseudomonas sp. GTDB lineage: Bacteria > Pseudomonadota > Gammaproteobacteria > Pseudomonadales > Pseudomonadaceae > Aquipseudomonas. The sequence goes on from CBIHLF010000028.1 coordinate 44,542, forward strand.
CAGGCCGAGGATGATCAGCGTGAGGTGTCGGGCGAAGCGCGCCATATCCGCCAGCAACGGCGTTTGCAGGCTGACCACGGCGCCAAGCATATGGCTGATGCGCCCCAGTTCGGTGTAGCCGGCGGTGGCGACCACCACGCCGGCACCGTTGCCGGCACTGACCAGGGTGCCGGAGTAGGCCATATTGTGCCGATCGCCCAGGCTGGTAGCGGCGGCCACCGCCGCACTGTGCTTGTTCGTCGGCAGAGATTCGCCGGTCAGCGCCGCCTCCTCGATGCGCAGGTCGCGGCTTTCCAGCAGGCGCAAGTCCGCCGGCACCCGGTCGCCGGGCTCCAGCAGTACCAGGTCGCCGGGCACCAGTTGTTCGGCCGGCACCCGCTGCACCTTGCCATCGCGACGTACCCGGCTTTCCAGCGTGAGCATGCTCTGGATCGCGCGCATGGCCTGCTCGGCCTTGCCTTCTTGGATAAATCCGATCAGCGCATTGATCAGCACGACGGCGAAAATCACTGCGCTGTCCAGCCATTGGCCGAGCAACAGGGTGAGCAAGCTGGCGGCCAGCAGTACGTAGATCAACAGGTTGTGAAATTGCAGCAGCAGGCGCCGCAGTGATCCCTGATGGCGCGCCTGTGGCAAACGGTTGGGGCCGTGTTCGCGCAGGCGGCGTTGGACTTCGGCGCTATCCAGGCCGCTGAGCTGGCTATTGTGTAACCGCAGGCATTCCTCGCCGCTGTGGGCATGCCAGTCGGCAGGGGTGGGAGCGCTCATGGAGACATCCTGCTTGTGTTGAGCCTGATGTCACCTTAGGCCTTTTGTTGAGACACAGTGTTGGCCTGGATCAAGGCAATCCGTCGCGGATTTGCAAGTTGCGGCCCAGGCCCTGATGACGCCGCGGCGCATCGGTTAAGCTGATGGCATTCTGCGATGGCGGGCAAGAACGATTCGATGAGCAAATGGCTGCTTCCCATACTCACCGCAATAGTCCTGGGTGGCTATTTCGTCATCTTCGGCGTATTTCCTCATCCCGCCTCGCCTGACGTCCCCCGCAGCCACGCCTGGGCCTATTCACAGGCCGATTTGCAGGCGCTGAGTCGTGCGCGACAGGTACAGATCGCTAGCCTGCTCGAGAGCATCGATGGTCCGCGCTCAAGCGCCCGCAACATCAGCTTTTACATCGCCGACAGCGCACCCAGGCCATCGGCGTATAGCGAGTCGGACTACTTCCCCGTGCATGCGCTGGACTCATTGACCAAGGCCTTGCAGGGCTGCCCGAGGAATTATCGCTACTCCTATGATCCGGCGATCTGTACCCAGCCCCTCGTGGAGGCATGGGCGGATTTCGCGAGCGAACTCGATGCGCTCCTCGACCGCGCCGATCCGCAAACGGCGCGCTATATTCGCGACAACGCGCGGATCAGGCTGGAGTACAGCGTGAGCCGGGATTGGCGCCCTTATGGCGGCTGGGTCTGGCCTAATGAATATATCGAGAGTCGTGACTTCTCGATCACCGCGGATTTCGATGGCAGAGTGCTGGAAGCGCTGTTGAGGAGCACCAGAAGACAGGTAGTCCATCAACTTTTGTATATCCCGGGCTGAACAGCCGGTCGAAATCGATCTCGCGCGCTGGAAATACGCCCTTGGCACACAGTTTTGTGAGTAAAGGTTAGAACGGGCTTTGCCCCGATGATTCGGCCCAGTAGCATCGAGCCACCAGAACAAGGAGCGGACGATGCATACAAAACTGGATGCCTGCCTCAAGGCGGTGAATCAGATATTGCTCGGCAAGGAGGTCCAAGTACGTCTGGCCCTGACCTGCCTGCTGGCGCGCGGCCACCTGTTGATCGAAGACCTGCCGGGGATGGGCAAGACAACCCTCAGCCATGCCCTGGCCAGGGTGTTGGGCTTGAGCTTCCAGCGCATCCAGTTCACTTCCGATCTATTGCCCGGCGATATCCTCGGCACCTCGGTGTTCGACAAGGACACCGGGCAGTTCGTATTCCACCCCGGACCGATCTTCGCCGAGCTGGTGCTGGCCGATGAAATCAACCGCGCCACACCGAAAAGCCAGAGTGCTCTGCTCGAAGCCATGGAGGAGGGCCAGGTGACCATCGAGGGCGCGACCCGGCCATTGCCCGAGCCCTTCTTCGTGATCGCCACGCAGAACCCGGTCAGCCAGGGCGGTACCTTCGCTTTGCCGGAGTCGCAGCTTGATCGTTTTCTGATGCGTCTGTCCCTCGGCTATCCGGGTATGGCGGCAGAGAAGGCGCTGCTCCTCGGCGATTCGCGACGTTCGCTGTTGCCGCGCCTGGAGCCGATTCTCGACCATCGCGAACTGGCGTTGCTGCAGGCCGAGGTACCTGAGGTGCGGGCCAGCGATGCCCTGGTCGATTATGTGCTGCGCCTGGTCGAGGCCACGCGCACCCAGCCGCAATTCGCCTGGGGACTGTCGCCACGGGCCAGCCTGGCGCTGTTGGCGGCGGCGCGGGCCTGGGCCTTCCTCGATCGACGGGACTATGTGATTCCCGAGGACGTGCAGGCGGTGTTGCCCTCGGTGGTCGGTCACCGCCTGCGCGAGCGCGCCGACCCCACCGGGCATGGCGGCGGGGCCCTGGTGCAATGGTTGCTGCGTGAGGTGCCGGCGCTTTGAGGTCGCTGCTGCAACGGCGCTGGGCCCGCTGGTTGGCCCGGCGCATCCCGGCAGCCGCCAGCGTGCGCCTGAGCCAGCGGCGAATTTTCATCGTCCCCAGTTTGGTCGGTGTCAGCTTCGCCCTGGCGCTGATCCTGATGCTGCTGGCGGCGATTAACTACCAGAACAGCCTGGCCTATGGCCTGACGTTCCTGTTGGCCTCGGTGTTCGTCGTGGCCATCCTGCACACCTACCGCAACCTGGCTGGGTTGATCCTCAAGGCGGCGGGCGCGGCGCCGGTATTCGTCGGTGAACAGGGGCGCTTCCGGGTGCGATTGGAAAGTGGCGCGCGGGCCCATCAGGCGATCGCCTTGGGTTGGCCTCCGGCCGAGCTGCAGGTGCAGGATGTGCCAGAACTGGGTGTCAGCGAATGCGCATTGAGTCTCCCAGCGCTGCGCCGCGGTTGGTTGCGGCCGGGGCGCTTGCGGGTGGAAAGCCGCTTTCCGCTGGGGATTCTGGTGGCCTGGAGCTGGGTCGACCTGGATCAAGCGCTACTGGTTTATCCGCGTCCGCTGGAAGGCGAATTGCCGGTCGCCGCGGGCGCCGGTGACGACCCGGAAGAGCAGGGCGGTCGCGCCCATGGTCGCGGCGCCGATGATTTTCAGGGGCTGAAAAGTTACCAGCCGGGCGACTCGAAAAAACGCCTGCACTGGAAAGCCTATTCCCGCGGGCAGGGATTACTGGTCAAGGATTTCGCCGCGCTCAGCGGGCGCGACCTGTGGCTGGATTTCGACGCCGTCGGTGGGGATATCGAAAGCCGTCTGTCGTTGCTCTGCCATTGGGTGCTGCAACTGTCTGAACGCCAGCAACCCTTCGCCCTGCGTCTGCCGGGCTGCGTGCTACCGCCCGATAGTGGCGATGCTCATCGCGAGGCCTGCCTGCGCGCCTTGGCGCTGTACGGGATGGACGCATGAGTCGGCAGGCCATCCCGCGCATCAGCCTGACCTGGTTGCTGGTCGCCCAGGTGCTGGTAATCGTGCCCCATCTCGGCCATCTGCCGCCCTGGGTGATCGTCCTGTGGCTGGGCTGTGCGGCCTGGCGCGTTCAAATTTTCCGCATGCGCGCGGCTTATCCGACCTCCTGGGTCAAGGCCGGGTTGATGGTCGGTACCGCCTTCGGCGTGTTCCTCTCGCGCGGCAGCCTGATCGGCCTAGATGCCGGGGTGGTGCTGCTGATTGCGGCCTTTATCCTGAAGTTGCTGGAGATGCGCAGTCGGCGCGATGCGCTGGTGCTGATCTTCCTCGGTTTCTTCACTGTGGTGACCGCATACCTGTTCGATGACCGCATGCTGCTGGCCCTGTTCAGTCTGTTGCCGGTAACCGCCTTGCTGGCGGCGCTGATCGGCCTGCAGCAGAGCGCCGTGGCCACCCGGCCCTGGCAAACCGGACGGCTGGCGGCGAGCCTGTTGTTACAGGCGCTGCCGCTGATGCTGCTGCTGTTCGTGTTCTTTCCGCGTCTGGGGCCGCTGTGGTCGTTGCCGCAACCGAGCGACAAGGCGCTCAGCGGTCTGTCCGACAGCATGGCGCCCGCCGATATCGCCGAATTGAGCCGTTCCGATGCGCTGGCCTTTCGCGTCAGTTTCGACGGTGAAACCCCGGATCGCAGCCAGCTGTACTGGCGCGCGCTAACCCTGGACCGCTTCGATGGGCGGCGCTGGTCGCAGTCCGCATTCGCCCAGGTGGCGCCAGCGCCGACCTGGCGCAAACGCGGCGAGCCACTGCACTACAGCATCCTGATGCAGCCCAGTGCCAAGCCCTGGCTGTTCGCCCTGGATGTCGGCGAGACCGAGCTGGAAAGCGCTCAGCAAATGAGCGATTTTCGCCTGCAGCGCCGGCGTCCGATCGAGCGTCCCTTGCAGTATTCGGTCACCTCCTGGCCGGACACCGCGCGCCAGCCCGACAGCCTGGGCGATGGCCTGCGCTATGCCCTGCAATTGCCCGATGCGGGCGACCCGCGCAGCCGTGCCTGGGCCGCCGAGCTGAAGCGGCAGTACCCGCAAAGCGAACAGCTGGTGCAGGCGCTGCTGCGACATTTCAACCGCGAACCTTATGGCTATACCTTGCGTCCGCCACCGGTCGGCCGGCACAGCATCGATGACTTTCTATTCGAGACGCGTAACGGCTTCTGCGCCCATTACGCCGGCGCCATGACCTTCGTGTTGCGCGCCGCGGGTATCCCCGCGCGGGTGGTGGCCGGTTACCAGGGCGGCGAATACAACCCGAGCGGCAACTACCTGCAGGTACGCCAGTTCGATGCTCACGCCTGGGTCGAGTACTGGCAGGCCGGCAGCGGTTGGGTCAGCGTCGATCCGACGTTCCAGGTCGCGCCGGAACGGATCGAACAGGGCCTGGAAGCGGCGGTGGCGAGCGAGCGGAGCTTTCTCGAAGACTCGCCTTTCTCGCCGCTGCGTTACCGCCAGCTGACCTGGCTCAATCAATTGCGCCTGGGCTGGGATAACCTCAATTACGGCTGGCAGCGCTGGGTTCTCGGCTATCAGGGCGCGCAGCAACTCAAGCTGTTGCAACGCTGGTTCGGTTCCCTCGATAGCGGTTTGCTGGTGCTCAGCCTGGTCGGTGGCGGCGGGTTGCTGATGGCCCTGCTGGCGCTCTGGCTGTTCAAACCCTGGCAGCGCGAGCACGATCCGCAGCGGCGCCTTTATCGGCGTTTCGAACGGCTGTTGGCACGTCATGGCGTGCGGCGCTTCGCCGGCGAAGGTCCCCGGGCTTTCGCCGACCGCGCCGCGCAGGCACTGCCGGCCCAGGCCCACGCCATCGAAGCGTTTTACGTGGCGTTCGAGGCGCAGCGCTACGCTGGGCAGCATGCCCCGCCCAGCGAGCTGCGGCGGCTGCTGAGGGTGTTGCGCCGGGCGCTGCCGTGGCGTTTTACCCGGACGGATTAGACATTCAAGGAGTAGCGGAATGGCTGGCCATTGCGACGCTGTATTGGCGCAGGTGCTGCACTTGCAGATTCGCCTGTATGCATGCCGCGAGCGTCTCGCCGCCGCGACGGACGAGGAAGCGCTGCACGACCTGCGCATTGCCGTACGTACCCTGCGCAGTCTGTTCAAACCGCTTGCCGGACTCGCCGCCTGCGCCGCGGTGCAGCAGCGTGCGGCGGAACTGGGGCGGGCGAGCGGGCCGCTGCGCGACGCGCAGGTGCTGCAGCAGGAGTTGGCGCGCCAAGGCCAGGCAGCTGCGTCGCGCGCGCGCCAGGCACAGCTGCAGCCCGGTTACCTGGCCTTGTTGAGCGGCCCGCGGTTACCGGCGCTGTTCGTCGCCTTGGACGAGTTTCCCGAGTGCTGGCGCCAGGCCAAAACCAATGGCGAGTTGCGCCGCCTGGGCAAGCGCATCAGCCGGCGTCTGGCGAAACACCGGCGCGCGCTGGTCGCAGCCCTGGTCGATCCCGATTACGACCGGCACCGTTTGCGCCTGTTGATCAAGCGGCTGCGTTACGGCGCCGAGGTCTACCCGGCGCTGGCCGGTTTGTCGCCTGCTGAGCACGCCGAGTTGAAACAGGCACAAAGCGCCCTGGGCGACTGGCACGATCACCTGCAGTGGTTGCTGCGCGCGGAGCATGAAAGAGATCTGGCGCCTTGCGCGGCGTATTGGCGGCAGGCCCTCCAGGCAGCCGAACGGCAGGCCGATTGCGCGCTGCTGGCGTTGCGCCGGCGATTCGCGGACGAAGATTAGCTCGAGTCAAACAGCCCGCTCGGCGCGCAATCTCATAGAGTTCTAGGGCTTATTTGCCGGTTTCTCGGTAAATTTGGCCGAAATGGCATGCGATGCGTTATAACGCTGGGTTCGGCCTATCCCCTAATATCTCCTGCACATCCTATTTTCGAGGCGGTTATGACGTTTACCGAATTGCTCCAGGCAGTTGAGCACAATCCACAGGCCGTGGTTATTCCTGGCGCCTGGGCTCAGGGGCGGGCCAGTTTCGGCGGTTTGATGGCGGCGCTGGTGTATCAGGCCATGCGCGCGCAGGTGCCAGCCGAGCGGCCGCCGCGCTCCCTGGCGATCACCTTTGTCGGCCCGGCCGAGCCGGGCGTGCCGCTGAGCTTCGAGGTCGAGGTATTGCGTGAAGGCAAGGCGGTCAGCCAGGTACTCGGCCGCGCGGTACAGAACGGCCAGGTGGTGACGCTGGTGCAGGGCAGTTTCGGCGCCCCACGTGACTCCGTTATCGCAGTAGCCGCCGAGCCGGCGCCGCAGATTGTGGCGGCCGAGCAATGCCAGGAGCTGCCCTATATCCCCAATGTCACCCCGGAGTTCACGCGTTTTCTGGCGATGCGCTGGGCGATTGGCGGGATGCCGTTCAGCGGCAACAAATCGCGGGAAATGGGTGGTTGGGTGCGTCTGCGCGATGAGCCAGAAGCGGCGCCGGTCAACGAAGCGCATCTGCTCGCCCTGGTCGATGCCTGGCCGCCGGCGGTATTGCCGCACCTGAGTACGCCGGCACCGGGCAGTTCGCTGACCTGGACCATCGAGTTCGTGCAGCCGGTAATGGCGCTGAGCACCCTCGACTGGTGCCTGTACAAGGCGCAGATCGAACATGCGCGCGACGGCTATGGGCATATCGCCGCGGCGCTCTGGTCGCCCCAGGGCGAGTTGTTGGCGATCAGTCGGCAGACGGTTAGCGTGTTCGGTTAGCAGGCCGCGAGGCTGGAGCGGAGTCGCCCAGCGTTCACTCGCAGCCTGTAGCTATTGCTTAAAGTTTGAGCATCCGGATCGCCTTGTTCAGTTCCCCGGCCAGGGCGGCCAGTTCGCTGCTGGTGGTGGCCGACGCACTGGTCTGTTGCACAGTGCCCTCGGTCACGTCGTGAATCTTCACCACCGAGCGGTTCATCTCTTCGGCAACCTGGCTCTGCTGTTCGACCGCCACCGCAATTTGCGTATTGCTCTCGCGCATGTGCGCGACCGAGGCGGTGATCGCGCTCAATGCCTTGCCGGCTTCATCGGCCTGCTGCACGCAATCGTCTGCTTTCAGCGAACTCTCCTGCATGAACTCCACGGCATCATGGGTGCCGCTCTGCAGCGTGCCGATCATCTTGGTGATTTCGTCGGTGGAGTCCTGCACACGCTTGGCCAGGTTACGCACCTCGTCGGCGACCACGGCGAAGCCGCGGCCCATCTCGCCGGCGCGCGCCGCTTCGATGGCGGCGTTAAGGGCCAGCAGGTTGGTCTGTTCGGCGATGCCGTGGATCTCGCTGACCACGCCGCTGATCTTCTGGCTGTCGGCGGCCAGGCGTTCGATCATCTTCGCGGTTTGTTGCACGCCGCTGGACAGGCCGGTAATCGACTGGGTCACCCGGTCGACCATTTGTTGACCGGTGCCGGCGAGCTGTTCGGCGGTTTTCGACTGGTCGCGGGTATCGGCCGCATGCTGGGCGATATGCTGCACGGTGCTGGTCATTTCGTTGATCGCGGTGGCGGCCTGTTCGGTTTCACTTTGCTGGTCAAGCATGCCCCGGCGCACTTCCTTCATGCTGGTTGCCAGGCGCTCGGCACCTTCATCCAGGCGGGCCGCGGTTTGCGCGACCACGCCGACCACCCGTTGGTAACCGGCCTGCATGGCGTTGAAGGCGCTGGCCATCTGGCCGACTTCGTCACGGCAATCGAGTGGCACGCGGGCCGCCAGGTCGCCGCTTTTTTCCACTTGCAGCATCACGTCCTTGAGGGTGTTGAGGTGGCTCAGCAGGAAGCGGATCAGCAATTGCGAAGCGGCCAGCAATACCAGCATCAACAGCGCGACCACCAGTGCGTAGCTCAGGGCGCGCTCGCCGAGTATCTGTAGCAGGCTCGGTGCCTCGGCCAGTACGGCCAGACGCTGACCCTGGCCGAGGTCGACGACCTGGGCGCCGATCAGGCTATCGCCGGACAACCTGCCGGTATCGAACGCGACCCAGCCGCGGGCATTGCTCAGCAGATTGCCCTGGCCGTTTGCCAGGCGTGGGCTCTGCCCATCGGCGAAGCGCAGCAGATTGCTGGCGGTCGGTGGATTCTGTCCTTGCGGCCAGGTGCTCAGCAATTGGGCCTGGGACTGGGCCAGCTGTTGGGCGTCGTCGGCCCGGACCTGTCGTTCGACATCCAGCGCGTAGAGCACCAGCAGCAGTGTGGTGCCGAATGCCACGGCATTGACTGCCCAGAACTTGTATTTCAACGAAAGGTCGCGAATCCATGAGCCCATAATGTCTTCTTCATATGCAGGTGGTGTATGGCTGGGTGCCAGCATTGTGCGGTTTAGTGCCGCAGTCGCCATTGACCCCAATCAACTGAGGGCTGTGAAAGTCGCTGCGCGCATCAGGCTTTTGCGCTGGCGTAGCGCATCCGCCAAACGTCGGGAAATCCGCCTACCGTGCGCTTTGCCATGAATGCCGCAAGCAGTTCGTGGCAGCTTCACAACCTCTGAGTTAGTTAACGACTGCGGCGTGCCGGACTTTAATCGTTGGAGCGGTTTTATTGCGCGTCGCCGCTCGCCCCAAGCCATGGCAGGCCGAAGAACTCGCGAGCGCAGGCACTGCTGTGCGCGGCTAGCTGTTCTTGGGTTTCGCCACGATGCCGGGCTACTTCGCGCAGCACCTCGACGAGAAATGCCGGTTCGTTGCGGCCGTTCTTGGGTTTCGGGCGCAGTGTGCGTGGCAGCAGGAAGGGCGCGTCGCTCTCGAGCATCAGCCGGCCCACGGGGATTTCTCGCACCAGGGGATGCAGGTGGGTACCGCGACGCTCGTCGCAGATCCAGCCGGTAATGCCGATGTGCAGGTCCATATCCAGGTAGGCGAACAGCGCGCGCTTTTCGCCGGTGAAGCAATGCACCACGGCGGCGGGCAGACGGTCGCGAAAGTCGCGCAGGATGTCCAGCAGGCGCTGGTCGGCGTCGCGCTCATGAAGGAATACCGGCATTTGCAGCTCGACTGCCAGTGCCAGCTGTTCTTCGAGGGCTTTTTCCTGCAGCGCGCGCGGCGAGAAGTCGCGATTGAAATCCAGGCCGCACTCGCCAACGGCGCGCACTTCGGGCTCTCGCAGCAGGGCTTTGAGGTGCTCGCTACTTTGTGGGCTCCAATTGCTGGCATCATGTGGGTGAACGCCCGCAGTGCTGAATAGCCGTCGTCCGCTCGCGTCGAGCTGTCGACACAGCTCAAGCGCCTGTTGGCTTTCCTCTAGGCTGGTGCCGGTCAGCACCAGCTGCTCGACACCAGCGGCGAAGGCGCGAGTGAGTAGCGCTTCACGCTGTTCGGCAAAGCTTGGGTGGGTCAGATTGACGCCGATGTCGATGAGCTGCATGGTGCCTGCCTATTGCGCGCTGAAAGTGACTGTGGCGGCAGCATAGCAGAGCTTTTTCTTGATAAATAAAGTCAATATTTTCAGTTTATTAGGCGTGTCTTTTAAATTTGTTTAAGAGGCGTGACTGGCATCCCGCCAATAGGCTGTGCGAACCTTTGCGGCTTGCTTGTCGCAGAATGTTTTACGGACGCCCGCGGCGAACCGATTACGCCTGGAGCCCAGATGCTGAGACTGCTACTTGTGCTTTGCCTGCTGGTGCCATGGCCATTGTCGGCCGTTGCGCGCCTGGCCGGGCCGCCGGAGGTCGCAAAGCCCGTAGTTGCCAGGGACCTGGCGAGCATCAGACGCAGCGGCGAGCTGCGCGTGCTGGTCAATCAGAGCCGTAACAGCTCCGGCGAAATCAAAGGCCAGAGTATTGGCGTGGAATACCGCCGACTCCGCGCCTTCGAGCAATACCTGAACCGCGCTGCCGGCGACGGCAGCCGGCTCAAGCTGAAGATCATTCCCAGAGCCAAGGACCAGTTGCTGGCCGCCCTGCAGCGCGGCGAAGGCGATCTGGTCGCACCCGGCGAATTGCTCGCGCTGCGTGGCGCGAAGCAGGTCACCGCCAGCACGGCGATCCGCCGCGATGTTGCGCTGATCATCGTTGCGCGACGCGGCAATCGGACTTACCAGTCGCTCGAGCAGTTATCCGGGCGCAGCCTGGCATTGCCGGCGGGTAGCGTCGCTGGCGAGGCGATCGGCCTGCTCAATAAGCAGCTGACGGCGCGCAAGCTGCAACCGCTGATTATCGAGTGGGTCGACCCGACCCTGGCGGTCGAGGACGTACTGGAAATGGTGCATGCAGGCATCTACAACCTGACCGCGGTGGAACAACCGATCGCCGAACGCTGGGCCAAGGTATTGCCCAGGTTGCGCCTGGATCGCCATCTGCAACTGGCCAGGGACGGCGATATGCGCTGGTTCGTGCGGCGCGATGCGGTGATGCTCGGCGCCAGCATCGACCGCTTTCTGAAGAACTACCATGAGCCGGCCGATCTGGACGTTGCTTTCCAGCGCGTCTACCGGCGCCTGTACAAGGTGCAATACCCACTAGGCCGCCTTGAGCGCCAGCGCCTTGAGAAGGTGCGGCCGGTGCTGCAGCGGCAAGCCGAGCAACAGGCATTCGACTGGCTGATGCTGGCGGCGCTGGCCTATAAGGAGTCCACACTCAACCCGGCGGCGCGAGGCCGCGGCGGGGCGACCGGCCTGATGCAGATTACTCCGGCGGCGGCCAGTAGCGTCGGAGTTGGGAATATCTCCGGTCTGGAAAACAACGTCCTGGCCAGCGCCCGCTACCTGGCGGCGATCCGTCGCAACTACTTCAATAGCCCGCAACTCAACGAGCGCGAACGCATGGCCTTCATCCTGGCCGGCTATAACATGGGGCCGCAGCGGGTCCAGAGCATGCGCGCCGAAGCCCGGCGGCGCGGCTTGAACCCCAATCAATGGTTCTTTCAGGTCGAGCGGATCGCCATGGAGCAGGTCGGCATGGGCGGCGTCAGCTACGTCAATAGCGTCAACAAGTACTACCTGGCGTACAGCCGCGAGCGCTATCTGCTCGAGCCGCCGAAAGTCGCCGATAGAGGCGGTAAATAATCGATTTATTAGATAATTACTTACGATTTAATGCGATTTTATTATCTGTATATTGGGTTAATCTACATTCCATTCACAACAAACAAATAGGAATGCCCACATGAACACAACAGCCTCGCGTCTTCTCTCCACCCAAGCAGGTTATGGCCTCACGATCCTTCGGGTTATCGCCGGCCTGACCTTTGCCGCTCACGGCTCGCAAAAACTCTTCGGCTGGTTCGGCGGCTACGGTTTGGCCGGCGTCGGCCAGTGGATGGAGAGCATCGGCCTGGCTCCGGGCTATTTGATGGCCTTGCTGGCCGGCAGCGCGGAGTTCTTCGGTGGTCTGGCGCTGGTCATCGGCTTGTTGGCACGTCCCGCTGCAGCGGTATTGGCGGTAACCATGCTGGTGGCGATTGGCTCGGTGCACATCGCCAATGGTTTCTTCATGAGCAACAACGGCTATGAATATGCATTGATTCTGGTGGCGATCAGCCTCGCGGTGTTGATCGAAGGCGCCGGCAAGCTGTCGCTGGACAAGCGCATCGCCGGCTGAAACCTGTCGGCATTGGCCGAACCGAGCGGGCGAGAGGGCTGAAATCTCCGCCCCCGAGCCCAACAAAAACGCCGCTTATGATTCATAAGCGGCGTTTTCGTCTCTGTCGTCCCCATCAGGGCGAGCTTTGCTTGCGCGATAGCGCCAGCTGTTCGGCGGCGCTCAGGCGCAAACGCTCCTGCTCGTCGAACTCGGCTTCGGCCAACTGGCTAATCGCCAGTGCCTTGTCGCTTTCCCCCAGACCCTTGTTGGCTTCTATCCGCGATTTTTCAACCAGGTAACGGCTGATCCGCTGGTTCCAGGTCTGGCGCCGCTGGTCGAGCTCCTCCAGCCGCTGGGTTGCCTCGGCACCGACCAGTTGTTGCCGCAGTTGGCGAATTTGCCCCGCGCTTGCGCCTTCCGCCTGCAGCTTCGCGGTTTGCTGGCGCAGATCGTTCTGCAACTGCGGCAATACGCTGTCCTGCAGTTCCGGCGCCAGGTTGTTGCGCAACTGGTCGACCGCCGCCGCTCGCTCGTCGTCGCTGAGTCGCGCGTCATGCAGGATCGCCAGGCGGTCGAGGGTGAACTGGTTGTACGCCTGTTCGCGGGCGAAGAACGCCTGCTGGGTTTCGCTATCGAATATCCGCGCGCGCAGGCTCTGTACCGCCGCTTCGCGCTGACGCATGGCTTGCAGGTCGGCAAGCTGCGGCAGGTCTCTTTCGAGCAATATCAGTTCACGTTTGTAGTCGAGATAGCGTTCGAGCAGGCTCAGCGCCTGTCTTCGGGCGGGCTCTTGCAGCTGGTTGGCGATATAGCCCTGCAGGCGCTCGATGCTGTCGCTCAACGACTCTTCGCCGATGGAGGCGAGGAAATAATCGAAAATATGCCGGATATCTTCGCTGACGATCAGGTTGCCTGCCGGGTCGAGCCGAAACTTGCCATCGACCTGGGTACCGGCGAACGAGGCAGGTAGCGCTCGTACCGGTTTGGCCTGCGTCGATCGGCTGGGCACGCTCGCCTCGATACTCGGCAACGCTGCGTGGGCCTCTGGTGGTGCAATGGCCGGTTGGCCGGGCGGGCTAGCCTCCGGCTCGAAATACAGCACGCCAGCGATGGTCGAGAGCACCGCCACGGGTACGAGTAATAGAAATTTTTTCACGGCTGGTTTCACAGGTTTTGAGATGATGCGAGGGCAGGGCGGGCTCCTTCGGAGCCCACCCCCGGGCGGCTTACAGCCCGTCGTTCTTCAGGCGGTTGGCGTGCTGGCGGTAGACCGTGACCGGGTCGGTCTCGAACAGGTGAGTCAGGCCCAGGGTCTGATTGACCTCGTCGAGATGGTTCATCCGGTAGTCGTCGCGAATTACCTTGCCCATGTGCGAGCTGCAGCGTCCGACCAGGCCATCGTTGGCTTCGCTGCCAAAGGTCAGCGAAGTGGCGCCGAGCAGCAGGTCGCTGGGGTCGAAGATGTTGGTCACCGGGCTGGTCCCGCTCCAGGAGTAATAACGAACGCCGTTGACGCTGTAGCTGCCTTCACCGCAAGCCGAGGTGGGCAAGCCCTGGGGGTATTTGCTGTTGAACCGCGCGGCGCCCTCGCTGTTCAGCGATTCCAGGGAGCCGAGGGCGTTTTGCGGCGTGGTGCTGGAACTGCCGGAGAGGAAGTTGATCAGGCTACCCAGGCCGTTGACGATGCCGGCAAGCAGGGTTTCACCGGCCGAGCCCGGGGGGACCTGGCGGATAAAGTCGGCGACGGCCGAGCCCTTGTGCGGTGCGCCGACGCTGGTCACCGAGGCGATCAGATCCGGTCTGACGGCCGCCACATAACGGATGGTCGGGCCACCGTGGCTGTGGCCGATGAGGTTGACCTTGGCCTTGCCGCTGATCGCGACGATTTCTTCGACCTGCTCCAGAAGTTGTTCTCCGCGTGCTTCGGAGGTATCCAGCTGGCTGACTTCGGTGATGTAGACGCTGGCGCCGTCGCGGCGTAGCGCCGAGGGAATGCCATACCAGTAATCGACGCCGAGCAGGCTGTCGAAGCCGAGCATGCCATGGGCCAGGACCACCGGGTATTTGGTCTGGGTGTAACCGGATGAGCCGAACCAGAAGGCTTCGGCCTGGCTGGTGACCAGCAGGCCGGCTCCGAGGCAAAGGGCAAGGAGGTGCTTCTTGTTGTTATTTTTGGCGATATTCATTGGCGCTCTCGTAAGGTGTTGAACGGGCGATGAATGCGATCCTTGCGGCCTGTTATGCCCATCCCAAGGCACTGACGTCGGCGAATCGGTTAGCGCATGAACCATGCCAGCTTGCCGGAACAGGGGCGGGAGGCGTCTGCGCCGCGGGATTGATTGGAACGTGCGTGCCTTAAGCGGCGATCCAGTCTCGGCTGCGGTTGTTACACGGTGAAACGCCAGCGCTACACAATGGCCCGCTTCGCAGCGGTATTAATGGCTGTCGAGCGGTCATTCGTGGACTGTTGCCCGTATGGCGCCAGGCGCTACCAATCAAAGGTTGGGGGCGCGCCGACGACGCCTTGACAGTAATGAGAGGGCTTCTCTAGGATGCTGACCCATGCGCCGATTTAAACAGCTACTTGCGGGGCGCCGAGCCGTTTTCACCAAAGGCTCCAAGAAGACTTCCAGGAAGGCTTCGAAATACCGCTAAAGCGCTGGTTCGGTGTCGCCTCTCACCGCTGCCCAGCGAGAATACGAGGCGGAGATCCCAACATGCAGTGTCCCCAGCCACTTATACGCCTGGCCCCGATCACCACCGGGCTGACCCAGCGCAGCCCCAGCATTCTGCTTGGCGGCAGTCACCAGCCAACCCTGTTGCGCTATCTCGATGGCTGGTCCAAGCGCTGGAACCACCGCCCGCGGGCATTTCTGATCCAGTTCGTGGATGACGGCGAGTCGCTTGCGCGTTTCGCCGACGACAGTTTCGACCTGGCGGTGTTGCAGGCGCCCAGTGCGGAGTCGCTGCACGAGACCCTGCGTGAGCTGACCAGAGTCGCCAAGCAGGGCCTGATTACTCGGCGCTGAAAGCTGGACACGGAGGCTCAGAGATATTCGATGGCGATCAGGTACCAAGTCTTTTCGCCACCGGGTGCGGGTACTCGCACTTCGGCATCCAGGGATTTACCGACCAGGGCGCGGGCCAGGGGCGAGTCGATGCTGATCAGGTTGAGTTTCAGGTCCAGTTCGTCCGGGCCGACAATGCGGTAGCGCGACGTTTCCCCGTCATCGTCTTCCAGGGTGACCCAGGCGCCGAAATACACCTTGTCCGGATCGCTGGGGCGCGCGCTGACCACCTTGAGGTTTTCCAGGCGTTTGCTCAGGAAGCGAACCCGGCTGTCGATCTCGCGCAGCATCTTTTTGCCATAGGTGTATTCGGCGTTCTCCGAACGATCGCCCTGGGCGGCCGCCTCGCTGACCGCCTGGGTCACCTGCGGGCGACGCACATGCCAGAGTTCATGGAATTCCGCGCGCAGGCGCGCTTCCCCTTCCGGGGTGATCAACGGGGTGCCGGCGGAACGAGGAGGGCGATAGCGACTCATGGGCTGCTGCTTGGCTGAGGACGGCGAAGTTTAGCCATGGTTGCCGCCCGTTAGCGAGTCCATTGCATGCCCTCAGCCCTCGCGCAATACGGTCAAGGGGCTGACATTCAGCGCCCGGCGGGTGCCGAGCACGCCTGCGCCGCCGACCATCAGCGCCCCGAGCAGCGGCAGCAGCAACAGCCAGAGGTGCGGGTGCCACTGCAGATCGAAGGCGTAGCGGTACAGCAGAAAGCTGATCAGTTCGCAGCCGATTGCCGCCAGCAGGCCGCTGGCGGCGCCCAGCAGACCGAACTCGGCACGCCGTGCGCGCGTCAGCAGCTTGCGCTCGGCGCCCAGGGCGCGGAGCAGGGCGCCTTGGCGAATGCGCTCATCCAGGGTCGCCTGCAAGCCGGCAAACAGCACCGCAAGGCCGGCGGCCAGGACGAACAGCAAGACGAACTCAATCGCCAGGGTGACCTGCGCGAGGATGCTGCGTAGTTGGGCGAGCAGGGCTTCGACCTGTAGCAGGGTCACGCTGGGGAAGGCCCGCGACAGTTCGACCAGTTGCCGCTCCTGGCGAGGCGGCAGGTAAAAGCTGGTCAGGTAGGTGACCGGCAAGTCCTTCAGGGTTCCCGGCTCGAAGATCATGTAGAAATTGGGTTTGAAATTGTTCCAGTCCACTTCGCGCAAGCTGGTCACCGTGACATCGCGATTCAGCCCGCCGACACTGAATGTCAGGCGGTCGCCCAGCGCGATGTGCAGACTTTTCGCCAATTTCGTTTCCACCGATACGCCCGGCAGTTCGCCGGCCGGCCGCGGATGCCACCACTGGCCGGCGCTGAGGCTGTTGTCTGCTGGCAGCTCGGCGGCCCAGGTCAGGCTGAGGTCGCGCTGGATCGCCCGTTCGCCCTGGGAATCCTTGCTGACGACCTGGCGTACCGGTTCGCCATTGATCGAAACCAGGCGTCCCGGAACCACCGGGTAGAGCGGGGCAGGGTTGGGCGATAGCTCGGCGAGGCGCGCGGCAAAGGCCTGTTGGTCGGCCGGCAGCACATTCATCGCGAAATGGTTCGGCGCTTGCGCAGGAAGTTGCTCCTGCCAGTTATCCAGCAGTTCGCCGCGCAGCAGGGCGATGAGCGCCATGGCCAGGATGATCAGGCCGAAGGCGAGTGTCTGCCCGGCCGCGGCCAGCGGGTGTCGCAGCAACTGGCCAAGGCCCAGGCGCCAGGGCAGCGCGGCCCGCGCAAGCAGGTGCCGCAGGCTTTGCAGGCCGAGCAGAAGCAGCCCACCCAACAGCGCGGCGGCCAGCATGCCGCCGCCGAGCAAGGCGAAGGTCAGCAGCAGATCCAGACTCAGGCGCCACATGATCAATCCCAGCGCAGCGATAGCCGCGCCATATACCAGCCACGAGCTGACCGGGACCGGCAGCAGATCCCGGCGCAAAACCCGTAACGGCGGTACCCGCCCCAGAGCCGCCAGCGGCGGCAGGGCAAAACCGGCCAGCGCCACCAGGCCGGTAGCGATACCGGCCAGTGCCGGCCATACCCCGCCAGTGGGAACCTGGGCAGGCAGCAAGCCTTGCAGCGCATAAAACAGGCCTTGTTGCGCCAGCCAGCCGAGCACGGCGCCGAACAGGCTGGCAGTCAGGCCGAGAATCGCCAATTGCAGGCCGAACAGGCCGAGTGCCTGCCGGCGCGACAAGCCAAGGCAGCGGAGCAGGGCGCTGGCGTCGAAGCGTCGACTGGCGAAGCGCGTGGCGGACAGCGCCACGGCGACACCGGCCAGTAATACCGCGGCCAGGCTGGCGAGGTTCAGGTAGCGCTCGGCGCGGCCGAGGGCATTGCCGACCTGGCGATTGCTGTCGCGGGCGTCTTCGATACGCTGGTTGGCTTCCAGCTGATCGGCAATGGCCATGCGGTAGGCCTTCAAGGCATCGCTGTCACCTCGCCAGAGTTCTCGGTAGCGCACGCGACTGCCCGGCTGCACCACGCCGGTGGCGGCCAGATCGTCCAGGTGCATCAGTACATGGGGGTTGAAGCTGTAGAAGTCGCCGGCTTCATCCGGCAGGTAGGTCAGGACCCGGCTAAGGCGCAGGGTCTTGGCGCCAACTTCGATGGTGTCGCCGACCTTCAGGTCGAGTGCCGCGAACAGGCGCGCCTCGGCCCAGGCTTCGCCAGGCGCCGGGCCACCGCTGACCTCTTCCACGCCATACAGCTTGGCGGCGCTTTTCAGCTGGCCGCGCAACGGGTAGCCGCTGTCGGCCGCCTTGACGCTGGTCAGTTGAATCGCCTGGTCGGTGGCGATCACGCTGGCGAACTCGACCAGTTGCGCGTGATCGAGGCCCAGCCGTTCGCCGCTGCGTATCTGTTCCTCGCGCGCCGGTGAACTGCCGGTGAGCACCAGGTCAGCGCCGAGAAATTCGGTCGCGCGCAGCGCCATGGCCTCGTTCAGGCGGCCGCTGAAATAGCCGATCGCAGTGCTCGCGGCAACCGCGATCAGGGTCGCGAAGAACAGCACCCGGACTTCGCCCAGGCGCGCATCGCGGCGCAACTGGCGGGCGGCCAGGGTTAGCAGGTGAACGACGGGCGAATGGCGCATCAGGGTTCCTGCTGCTCGATCAGTTGGCCACCTTCGAGGCGGATCAGACGTCGGCAGCGATGAGCCAGGCGTTCATCGTGGCTGACCAGCACCAGCGTCGCGCCGCGCTCCTGGTTGAGCTCGAAGAGCAGATCGCTGATGCGTTCACCGGTATGGCTGTCGAGGTTGCCGGTCGGCTCGTCGGCAAACAGTACATCGGGCTCCGCGACGAAGGCGCGGGCGATCGCTACCCGCTGTTGCTCACCGCCGGACAGCTGCCGTGGCGAATGGCTCAGGCGTCGTCCCAGGCCCACCCGTTCGAGCAGGGCGCGGGCTCTTTCGCGGGCGTCGGCATGGCCTTCCAGCTCCAAGGGCAACATGACGTTTTCCAGCGCGTTGAGGCTGTCGAGCAGTTGGAACGACTGAAACACGAAGCCTACGTGCTCGGCGCGCACGCGGGCCCTGCGGTCCTCGTCGAGTGTGCTCAAATCGTACCCGGCCAGGGTCACACCGCCAGCACTGGGCAGGTCGAGCCCGGCGAGCAGGCCGAGCAGGGTGGATTTGCCCGAGCCCGAACTGCCGACGATCGCCAGGCTGTCGCCCTTGTTCAGAGTCAGGGACAGGTCATGCAATATGGTCAAATCGCCTTCTGCGCTTGGAACCACTTTGCTAAGGTTCCGCGCAGTGAGAATGCTTGAGCTCATGGAGAATCCGATGCGTAAGAAGTTGTGGGGGGCGGCGTTGTGCCTGCTGCTGTGGAGCCAGGCGTCGCTAGCGGGAACCCTGCTGGTAGTCGGCGATAGTATCAGCGCCGCTTTTGGCCTGGATACCCGCCAGGGTTGGGTGGCATTGCTGGAAAAACGCCTGGCCGAGAAGGGCTTTGCGTACCCGGTGGTGAATGCCTCGGTTACCGGCGACACCAGCGCTGGCGGGCTTGCACGGCTACCCGGGCTGCTCGCCGAGTACCACCCGGAGTGGGTGATTATCGAGCTTGGCGGCAACGATGGTCTGCGTGGTTTGGCCCCGGCGCAATTGCAACAGAATCTTGCGGCAATGATCGATCAGGCTCAGGACGCTGGCGCCCAGGTGGTGTTGCTCGGCATGTTGCTGCCTCCGAACTACGGCGTGCGTTACACCACGGCGTTCGCCAATGTCTATAAAACCCTGGCGCAGGACCCGGGCGTGGCCCTGGTGCCGTTCTTTCTCGACGGTGTCGGCGGCGTTCCAGGGATGATGCAGAACGATGGTATCCACCCGGCGCCGAAGGCCCAGCCGGTGCTGTTGGAAAATGTCTGGCCGGTCCTGCAACCGCTGCTCTGATGGGCTTTTCCGCCGGCGACCTTTCGGCTAATGTGGCGCACCCGTTCTGGAGCCCCTATGCCGCGTCCTGCCTGGTCGTTACACGCCTATCAACTGATCGAACCGGACGAGCAGCTGGATCTGTTCGCCTGTCGCGAAGTGCGTGTGCACCTGATCGCCCGGCAACTCGAGTTATCGGGTTTCGCCGACCGCACCCTGTGCGGAGGTTTGCTGCCCGCCAGGCCGTTGTGGCGCGATCTGGATAAGCCAATGCTACGTGACAAGCGTCTTTGTCCGGCGTGTCGCGTCACCCTCGAGGCCCACAGGCGGGGCGAGCGGCCGCATTGGCCGGATCGCTGAACCCTCCCGCAGCGCCAGGCGCGGGTGTACAATCTGCCATCTGTTCAACCACTCTACTTGTCAAGGATTACCGGATGTTGCGCACTCCCGCCTTCGCCCGCTGCCTCTCGCTCTGCGCATTGTTCGGCCTTGAGTCCGCCGCTGCTACTGAATGGCCCTTGCCGCCGCCCGGTGAAGATATCGTTGGCGAGGTGCAGGTGGTCACTGCACGCTACGAAGACACCTTCGCCGATCTGGGCGTGGCCAACGATCTGGGGTACCTGGAAATGGTCGCGGCCAATCCGGGTGTCGACCCCTGGCTGCCGGGCAAAGGCGCGCAGGTGGTATTGCCGACGCGTTTCATCCTGCCATCCGGACCACGCGAAGGCATCGTGATCAATCTGGCCGAGTACCGGTTGTACTATTTCCCCAAGGGCGGCAACGTGGTGCATACCTATCCGCTGGGCATCGGCCGCGAGGGTTGGAGTTCGCCGGTCACAGATGCGCGGATCATTGCGAAAACTCCGAACCCGGGTTGGTCGCCACCGCAATCGATTCGCGAAGAGCACGCCGCCGAGGGCGATCCGTTGCCGAGTTACGTGCCGCCTGGCCCTGCCAACCCGCTGGGGCCCTACAAGTTCACGCTGTCGGTACCGGGCTACCTGATCCACGGCTCGAACAAGAAGTTCGGTATCGGCATGCGCGTCAGCCATGGCTGCTTCCGCATGTACAACCCCAATGTCCTGGAGTTGGCGAGCATGGCACCGGTGGGAACGCCGGTGCGTATCGTCAATGAGCCCTACAAGTTCGGTCGCAGCAACGGCAAAGTCTATCTGGAGGCGCACGCGCCGCTGACCGACAGCGGCGAGCTGTCGATAGTCGATAAACATACCGAAGTCATCAATACCTTGCTGCGGCGCGAGGAGTTGGTGAACCTGCGCCTGGATTGGGATGTGGTGCGTGAAGTGGTGGCGGCTGAGGACGGTCTGCCGGTGCAGATCGCCGAGCCGGAAATCGAGATGGCGAGCAGTCAATAACGGGATATTCAGGCCGCTGTTGCAAAGTATCAACAGAACCCGCTGGCGCTTTTGTCGGCGGGTTTTTTATTGCGCGTAGGCCGCATAGTGCGAGCAGTAAAAACGATTTATATATTGAACCTTACTTGGCGCGTTGATCGATTTGGCTGCCGTGTCCGAGCAATTGGCAGATATAGCGGCACATAAAAAAGCCGACCCAGTCGCCTGGGTCGGCTTTAGCTAGCCTTGAGGGGCTATTACTTGCGGCTGGCTTTTTCCAGCATACGCAGAGCGCGCTCATTGGCTTCGTCAGCAGTTTGCTGAGCCTTCTGAGCTGCGGCCATAGCGTCGTCAGCCTTGCGATAGGCTTCGTCTGCACGAGCTTGAGCGCGAGCTGCTGCGTCTTCGGTCGCGGTCAGGCGAGCTTCGGTTTCTTTGGTCATGCTGCTGCAACCGGTAGCCAGAACTGCGGCCAATGCCAGAGCAGAGAATTTCAGAACGTTGTTCATCGTGTTCCCCTTGAGGTGAAGTTTTTCCATGAAGCAATTTCCAATTGGTAGGAAATCAGCCGGCGTACATACTACCTGTTACTTTTAGTAAGTAAACGGAGGTGGCGCTGGTGCAGCAAATTTTTTTTCTGTTGCCGTAAGCGGTTTCAATAAAACAGCTATTTCTGGATGAAAAATATACAAGTTCGCTTCTGCCCTGGGCGGTTGCCGCAATGTCGACAACCTCGGCGGCAACACCTCATGAGTTTCATGGTCGGCAGCGTTTAAAAAGCTACTGGGTATTCCCTGTTCGACTTCAGGGCATCTTTATTGCCTCTGGTCGGCTCCCGGAGGCTCCCATACCTCTTCGTCAGCGTCGCTGGCGGCCAGGCGGCCAATGCGGTTATTCGGCCGGCCTGGCTGCTCGACCGTTCCGCGCTATGCTGATCTCGCGATGATCATGGGGGCAGCGAAATGCTTGCGTCTATGCTGCGCCGCACCCGCTTGCTAACCGCCTGCTAAGCCTTTGATTCGCCTGGAAGATGCCCGCCTGATAAACTATGCCGCCTGCTTGAAGGATCCCCCTGCAGTTCAAGGATGTAATGCATGTCTAAATTGATTAAAGGAATACTGCTTTCGCTATTGGCGATTGCGCTGTTGATCAAATTATCCCTGTGGTTGTCGGTGCGCTCGATCATGACCGACGCGGCCGATCAACTGTCGCCGATAATGGCCATTCGGTACGGCGGCATTACCTCATCGTTCGATGGCCGGGTGGGCCTGGAAAACATCGAGATCAACGTTCCGGTAATGCACGACAGCTTGCGTATCGAGCACGCTGAATTGAAGTTCGATGGTTTGGGCGAATTGCTGCGCTTCAAGGAGCGCTTGGCCGAAGGCAAGTTTCCAGAACAGATGGCGGTGCGAGTCAAAGGCTTGGCGCTGGATGTTCACGGTCCGTTTATGCAGCAGCTCTACGATGCGCCCGCCGAGCGCAGCCTGTTTACTGCGATGAGCGAAGTGGTCTGCGGCAAGGTGCGCAGCATTGGCACCTCGGAGCTGCTGGATATGGGCTATCGCACTTTTGAAACCGATGGCGAGTTTTCCTACCACTTCAAGCCAGGTGCGCAGCAGCTCGATTTCAACCTGACGTCGGATACCCGCGAAATGGGCGAGCTGCGGGTGACGCTGGCGGTGGTCAATATGTCGGAAAGGCCGGGCGATTTGCGGGCCAATCCACCGCGTATCCAGCGTATCGCCGTGGAGATTGGCGATAACCAGTATCAGCGCAAGGTGCAGGAATACTGCGCCGGTAAAGAGGGTATGGAGCCTGAGGCTTACCTGCAGGCGGCGGTGCAGCAATTCGACAAGGTGTTTCGCAGCCAGCGCGTTGCCCTCGATCAGCCGGTACTGGATGCTTACGCGCGTTACCTGGCCGATCCGCAGTCGCTGCGTATCGAACTCAATCCCAGTGAAGGTTTGGTCTGGGATGGATTGCAATTTTATGACGCCGATGGTGTCTTGGCTTTATTGCGCCCGGTGGTGATGGTTAATCAGCAAGTCGTCGAGCCGTTGCAGTTCGCCTGGTTTGATCCGCATAAAAGCGCGGCGGCTCGCAGTGATGAGGCCCAGGGCGAGCTGGCGGAGGATGTCTCAACGGGCAATACCCGGCCCGGGCAGGAGGAGTTTGTCAGCGTGGCCAGCTTGACGGATCATGTGGGCAAACGCTTGCGCTTTGTCACTTATGATGGCATGTACTATCAGGGGGTATTGTCCCGCATAGATAACAATAAGGCTTATATCAACATCCAGGTCGGCAGCGGCAATGCGCAGATGTCGTTAAACCTGGAAAAGATCGACCAAGTCAAAGTACGGTTTTGAGTACAAGAGGAACTGCAATGAGCGAGGCGTTATCCATCCACCACGATCTGACGGGTCATCAATTCGAGACCACCATCGATGGTGATCGTGCCTACCTGGCCTACATGGACCTGGGTAAGCAGACGTTGGATATCTATCGCACGTTCGTGCCCAACTCCCTGCGCGGTCGCGGTATCGCTGCGGCATTGACCGAGCATGCGCTGCAATATGCCGATCGCCTGGGCTACACGGTGATTCCGTCGTGCTCCTACGTCGAACGCTACATGGAGCGGCGTCAGCGCTCCAGCAATGTGACCTGAGCAGCGAAGCGCGAGCCAGAATGAAAAACGCCGGGCAATTGCCCGGCGTTTTTTTACGCGTCGGTTGCCGCTTCCGTTAGCCGCGGTGCCGAGCCGGCAGTACGTCCTTGAGCTTGGCATGCATGCTGCGCAAGGCTTTCTCGGTGCTTTCCCAGTCGATGCAGGCATCGGTGATGGAGACGCCGTACTTCAGTTGATCGAGGTCTTTGGGGATCGATTGGTTGCCCCAGCCCAAATGGCTCTCGACCATCAAACCGACGATCGACTGATTGCCTTCGAGAATCTGGTTGGCGACGTTCTCCATGACCAGTGGCTGCAGGGCCGGATCCTTGTTGGAGTTGGCGTGGCTGCAATCGACCATGATGCTCGGGCGGATGCCGGCCTTCGTCAGTTCCTGCTCGCAGACGGCAACGCTGACCGAGTCGTAGTTGGGTTTGCCGTTGCCGCCGCGCAACACCACATGGCCATAGGCGTTGCCCTTGGTGGTGACGATGGAGACGCCGCCTTCCTGGTTGATGCCGAGGAAGCGGTGAGGGCTGGACACCGACTGCAAGGCATTGATGGCGACGGTCAGGCCGCCGTCGGTGCCGTTCTTGAAACCGACCGCCGATGACAGGCCGGAGGCCATTTCCCGGTGGGTTTGCGATTCGGTGGTACGTGCGCCGATGGCCGACCAGCTGATCAGGTCCTGCAGGTATTGCGGGGAAATCGGATCGAGCGCCTCGGTCGCCGTCGGCAGGCCCATTTCCGCGAGATCGCGCAGCAGCTGGCGACCGATATGCAGACCATCCTGGATCTTGAACGAGTCGTCCAGGTAGGGATCGTTGATCAGGCCTTTCCAGCCGACCGTGGTGCGCGGTTTTTCGAAATACACGCGCATGACCAGGTACAGGCTGTCGGAGACTTCCGCGGCAAGCACCTTGAGGCGCTCGGCGTACTCGTGGGCTGCCTTGATATCGTGGATCGAGCAGGGGCCGACCACGACGAACAGGCGGTGGTCCTTGCCATCGAGAATATTGCGGATCACCTCGCGGCCTTCGGCCACGGTGTGCAGTGCCGTTTCGGTCAGCGGAATCTCGCGCTTGAGCTGCGCCGGGGTGATCAGGGTTTCGTTGGATGCGACGTTCAGGTCGTCGATCGGTAAATCAGCCATCGTGCTATTCATCGTTCAGAGTCGTCAGGTCACGGGTGCCGGCCGCCAGCGCTCCCCGTGTGGCGGAGCACAGCATAATGGGTACAACGGGGTAGCCGAACCTTAGCGCGTTAGGGCCGACCTAGACAATGGGGCAAGTGCGGTAAATCAAGCGGTTATGACTATTGGCCAGGGGTTGTTGCTGTTTGGATCCATGCCCGTTACGCCGATGCGAAGGCTATCGCTAGCTGAACGTGGCTTGGGAGAACTCGGCGGCATGCCGTTCTATCCATTCCCGTGCGGCGGCTTCGATAGGCAGGCGTTCGCCCAGCTCTTGCTCGCGTTGCAGGCGGTAGTGTTCGATCTGACACACCTGCTCGACCATGCGCGCGCGAAACAGGGTGTCCTCGTCGATAAAAGCGACGCCGACCAGGTACTGCTCGGCTTCCCTGCGACACCAGGCGACGACACCCGGGTAACAGGCATGCTTGCCGAACAAGGGAATCTGCAGGTCGACTTCGCTGCCACTGAGAAAGCCGCAGTGAGAAATACACGCCACACCGCCGAGGCTGATATTGTTCAGGTGCTGTGGTGACACCGCTGCTTGTTTGCGGAGTATCAGCTCCACGGGCATATCGCTGGGATGACGCAAGAAACGACGCATGACTACCGACTCCCGTGACATCAGAACGACATCATTAATCGCAGTATAGCGATTGGTGCGACCTTGGCATTCCTGATTGCGTTCTGGATTTTTCCGGCACCGACAGTGGTCTGCTTGCATGGTCCGCGCCAATTCGTCAGTACGTCTGCCAGCTCCGCACAAGCACGCCATTACGCGGGCTGCGGGCTGTCTGCTGGAGCTGTTGGCGATGATGATCGAGGGCGAGGTGGTCAAATTTACGGCGGCGCATGAAGAGTGCGGGCCTTGGGTGTAACAGATGCCATGGCGCGGTCGTCCGCGTCAGGTCAAGGAGCTTATTTGATGTCTGAGTCTGAACGTCCACGTATCGGCATTATCGGGACGGGGGCCATTGGTGGCTTCTATGGGGTAATGCTCGCGCGAGCGGGGTTCGACGTGCATTTTTTGCTGCGCAGCGAATATGCAGCAGTCGCCGAGCATGGCCTCACGCTCAACAGCAGTGTGCACGGCAACCTGCATCTGCCAGGGGTGAACGCCTACCGCTCGGCCGCCGACATGCCACCCTGCGACTGGCTATTGGTCGGTGCGAAAACCACCAGCAATGCCGAACTCGCGCCCGTCATCGCCGAGGCGGCGGCGCCCGGGGCGAAAGTATTGCTGTTGCAGAACGGTCTGGCGGTCGAAGAGGCACTACGGCCCTTGCTGCCCGAATCGCTGCACCTGTTGGGCGGCCTGTGCTTTATCTGTGTCCACCGTGCCGCTCCGGGGGTGATCGAGCACCAGGCCCTGGGTGGCGTCAATCTAGGCTATCACTCGGGCCCGGCGCTGGATGATGAGGCGCGTACGCGTCTGCTCGAAGAGGGCGCGCAGATGTTCGCGGCGGCCGGGCTGGAATCCACCGCCATGCCGAACCTGGAACAGGCGCGTTGGCAAAAGCTGGTGTGGAACGTGCCGTACAACGGCCTGTCGGTGCTACTCAATGCCGATACCCGCGCCCTGATGGGCAATGCCGATAGTCGGGCGCTGATCGAGGCGCTGATGCAGGAAGTGGTGGCGGCCGCGGCCGCGTGCGGGCACCAGCTGCCGCAGGGGTATGCCGGCAAACTGTTGGCGGCGACCGATCGCATGCCCGTGTACCTGCCGAGCATGTACCACGATTTCGTCCAGCGGCGCCCGCTGGAATTGCACGCCATCTATGCCGCGCCGCTGGCGGCAGCGGCGCAGGCGGGTTGTGAGTTGCCGCGCATGCAGGCGCTGTACCAGGCCCTGCGTTTTCTCGATCAACGTCATCAGCAAGGCTGAGGTGGTCATGAGCAAGGCAATGGACGACAAACTGGTGCTGGCGATTTCCTCGAGGGCGCTATTCGATCTGCGCGAGAGCCACCGCATCTATGAAAGCGAAGGCGTCGAGGCCTACCGCCAATACCAGATCGAGCATGAAGACGAGATCCTGGTGCCCGGTGACGCTTTCCCTCTGGTCGAGAAGTTATTGGCGCTGAATACCGCCCTGGGGCAGCCGCGCGTGGAGGTGATACTGGTCTCGCGCAACAGCGCCGATACCGGTTTGCGCGCGTTCAACTCGATTCAGCACTACGGCCTGGGCATTTCGCGCGCGGCCTTTGTCGGTGGGCGTAGCCCCGATCCATACCTGGCCGCCTTCGGTTGTCATCTGTTCCTCTCCACCCATGCCGAAGACGTGCGCAGTGCGCTGCGTTCGGGCTTCGGTGCGGCGACGATTCTTTCCGGCGGCGCGCAGCGCGCCGCCAGCAGCGAACTGCGCATCGCCTTCGACGGCGACGCCGTGCTGTTCTCCGATGAGTCGGAGCGGGTTTACCAGCAATCCGGGCTGGAGGCATTTCAGAGCCACGAGCGTGAATCGGCGCGTCAGTTGCTTGGCGGTGGGCCGTTCAAGCCGTTCCTTGCAGCCTTGCATCGCTTGCAGCAGGAATTTCCGCAAGACGACTGTCCGATACGTACGGCCCTGGTCACGGCGCGCTCGGCGCCGGCGCACGAGCGGGTGATTCGCACCTTGCGCGACTGGAATATCCGCCTCGACGAGTCCTTTTTCCTCGGCGGACTGGAGAAGGCCGCGATTCTCGAAACCTTTGGTGCGGATGTGTTCTTCGACGATCAGACCGGCCACTGCGAGAAGGCCTGTGGGGTGGTGACAACCGGCCATGTACCGCACGGCATAAGCAATGAACCTCTACTGTAAATGGCGATCAGCTATATAGCCTTTGGTCCTAAATAGAGGAGTTTTTGTTGACATTTTGCAGCTGCTGCTAAGCTCAGAAGAGACCGCCATCAGGTTGGCGAGGAGGGCACATGATTCGCTCGATTCTCTATGCCACCGATCTTGGTCTCTATTCGCCCTATGTGTTGCAGCATGCATTGTCGTTAGCCCGGGCATTTAATGCCGGTTTATATGTTGTGCATGCCGTCGAGCCGTTGGGCTTGTTCGCCGAGTCGGTATTGCAGACGTATCTGGACGAAGAACGCCTGTTGGAGCTGCGTAGCAAGGGCCTCAGCACGGTAATGGCGAGTATCGAGCAGCGGGTGCTCGAAGGCTTCAACGATGAGTTGGGCGAAGCGGCGCACGAACGCGACCTGATTCGCGCGGTGAGGGTGGTGCATGGTGACCCGCCAGTAGCGATTCTTGAAGAGGTGCAGAAACTTGGGGTGGATCTGCTAGTCGTAGGTAGTCACAGTCATGGCACCGAGCTGGATATTCCTCTCGGTCGCACGGCTGGGCGTTTGGTTCAACTGTCCGAGGTGCCGGTCTATCTGGTGCCCATGCTTCAGCATCGAAGCCGCGGCGATCTTTGAATCGAGCATCGGATCGGCAGATAAAAATAAATCGTCTAGATTTAATTGCTAAACCATGAATATGGTTATATGACGCAGTCGTCGGTTAGGCGATTGTCTATCTGGTTTGAGGGATTTCTATGAAGCTCCAGCAATTGCGCTACATCTGGGAAGTTGCGCACCACGACCTCAACGTTTCTGCCACGGCTCAAAGCCTCTACACCTCGCAGCCGGGTATCAGTAAACAGATTCGCTTGTTGGAAGACGAGCTTGGCGTCGAGGTCTTCGCCCGCAGCGGTAAGCATTTGACCCGCGTAACGCCGGCGGGGGAGCGGATTATCACCACAGCTGGAGAGATACTGCGCAAGGTGGAAAGCATCAAGCAGATCGCCCAGGAGTTCTCCAACGAAAAGAAAGGCACGCTGTCCATCGCCACCACCCACACCCAGGCGCGTTATGCGCTGCCGCCGGTCATAAGCGCGTTCATCAAGCAATATCCCGATGTTTCCCTGCATATGCACCAGGGCACGCCGATGCAGATCGCCGAGATGGCTGCCGACGGCACCGTCGATTTCGCTATCGCCACCGAAGGCCTGGAGTTGTTCAACGACCTGGTGATGATGCCGTGCTACCGCTGGAACCGCTGCGTGGTGGTGCCTCAGGGGCACCCCCTGACCAAGCTGCCCAAGCTGACCCTCGAAGCCCTGGCGGAATACTCGATCGTTACCTATGTGTTCGGCTTCACCGGGCGCTCCAAGCTGGACGAGGCGTTCAGCCATCGCGGCCTGACGCCCAAGGTGGTGTTCACCGCGGCCGACGCCGACGTGATCAAAACCTATGTGCGCCTGGGGCTGGGTGTCGGCATCGTGGCCAGAATGGCCGTGGATGCCAAGCTCGATCCGGACCTGGTGGTGCTCGACGCCAGCGGCCTGTTCGAACCGAGCGTGACCAAGATCGGCTTCCGGCGTGGCACCTTCCTACGAGGATTCATGTGCGACTTTATCGAGAAGTTCGCCCCGCACCTGACGCGTGATGTGCTGGCCAGCGCCGTGCAATGCCATAACAAATCGGAATTGGAAGCACTGTTCGAAAACACCGAGTTGCCGACCCACTGAAGCGCGAGGCTCGGCGCGAACTGCCGGCTCACCGCGCGCCCCGCGGTTACGGAACGACGGCCTGATCCTCCTGCAGCAGGCCGCGCCGCAATCAGTTAACGGGCGCCCAACCTGATCCCACTTACGCTGCTGTGTTTAACGCAGCGTTGAGGGCGCCTGGTTGGCACGGTTGCCATTCGCCCTGTTTGGGGTGCTTGCGAGCAATTCCACCTTCAAGGTCCGCACACGCGATGCTATGTTGCCGTTCCTCAGCCGAGCGGGTGGCCGATTGCGCACCATGCTTTTGAGTCTGGGCGTCGCACTCGGGTGCCGCACGAGGCGCGCGCCGCAACCATCAGGAATTCCCGCCATGTCGATCGGCAACATCCTCCATGCCTGAACCAGCGCCGCAATCCGCCAAACGTGGGCGCGGCCGGCCGCCGCTGCGCAGCCGTGACGAGCAGATGAGCCTGCTGCTGGATGCCGCAGCCCTCGAGCTCGGCAGCGGCAATTTCGCCAATGTCACCATGGACGCCATCGCGCGTTCGGCCGGTATCTCGAAAAAGACCCTCTATCAATTGGTCGCCAGCAAGGAAGAACTGATGTCGCTGCTGGTGGCGCGCGACCTGTCCACCCTCGAGTTGCTGCTGGAAAGCGGCATCGACTGCGCCGAGAGCCTGTTGGCCGAGCTGCGCATGTACCTTTACCTGTGGGCGCGTCTGACCCTTTCGCCGTTGGCCCTGGGGATCTATCTGCTGGCCGCGCAAGGGCGCGAGAACGCGCCGGGTATTGCCCGGATCTGGTATCAGGAGGGCGCCGAGCGCTGCCTCAATCTGCTGCGTGGCTGGTTGGGCAAGGCCGCAGGCAAAGGCTTGCTGGCGCGCGAGGATGTCGAGCCGGCGGTCGAACTGATCGACGCGCTGCTGATTTCGCAGCCGCTCAAGCTGTTCACTCTGGGCGTGCAGCAAAGCTGGTCCGACGAGCAGATCGGCGAGCGGGTCGAGGTGGCCCTGGGGATGTTCGGCAGGTGTTTCATACGGGGCGCTGCCGCGTCTTGATCAGGCTCTGCCTGCGCTATGATGGCGAGCATTGGAGAGTGGCTGGGGAATGTCATGAGTAAGCCGGGTCAGCGCGTCTTGATCGCGCTGCGCAAGATGATCGCCTCGGGGGAGCTGGCCGCGGGCGAGCGCATCGCCGAAATCCCCACCGCCGAATTGCTTCAGGTGTCGCGTACGCCGGTGCGCATCGCCTTCCGTACCCTGGAGCAGGAGGGCCTGCTGGTCAAATGCGCCGGGCGTGGCTACACCGTGCGTGCGGTCAGCCCGGCCGATATCGCCGGTGCGGTCGAGGTGCGCGGTGTGCTCGAGGGCCTGGCCGCGCGCCAGGCGGCGGAGCGGGGTATCGACGCCGAGGTGCGCGAGGCCCTGCAGCAATGCCTGGAGCAGGGCGACCGGCTGTTTCAGAAGGGGCATGTCGTGGAAGAGGACCTGGAGACCTACCACGACCTCAATATGCGCTTCCATCAACTGATCCTCACGGCCAGCGGCAACCCGGCCATCGCCGAAGCCCTGTCGCGTAACGACCACCTGCCGTTCGCTTCGGTCAGTTCGCTGGCGGTCGACCTGCACGACATGGCCGGCGAATATCGCCGCTTCAATTTCGCCCATATGCAGCACCACGCGGTGTTCGACGCACTCATCAACGGCCAGGGCGCGCGGGCCGAGGCGATCATGCGCGAACACGCCAACGCGACCCTGCGCTACGCGGAAATCTTCGGCCCGATCCCGGTCGCCAGCGAAGGGCTCAAGGTGATCCAGAAGGGTGTGGCGGAGCTGTCGTAGGCACGATCACGCCTCTCGTAGCCAGAATAAGCGCCAGCGCAATCCGGGAAATGTGTTGTCCCAGCCCGAATTTCCCCGGATTGCATCCGGGCTACAAGAGCGAGGTAGGGTGGATCGGGGCGCGTAGCTGACGTTGTTTTCATCCACCATCGCTATCGTGATGGGTAAAACGCCAGCTACGCGCGTCCCGATCCATCTAGCCCCTACAAATCCAACACCAACAACGGACTCTTCGCCCGCGAGCAGCAGGGGGTGAACTGGTCGTTGCGCGCCTGTTCTTCTTCGTTCAGGTAGAGGTCGCGGTGTTCCGGTTCGCCGGCCAGTACGCCGGTCAGGCAGGTGCCGCAGATACCTTGCTCGCACGACAGCGGAATCAGGACACCGGCGGCCTCGAGCGCTTCGGCCACGCTCTGGTCGGCGGGAATCTGGATGATCTGGCCGCTACTGCTGAGCTGCACGGCGAAGCTGCCGTCGTTGTCATGGTTGACGGGCGCGGCGGCGAAATATTCGCGGTGCGCGCGTTCCTCGGCCCAGCCCTGGGCCTTGGCCGTGTCCAGCACATGCGCCATAAAGCCGCCAGGGCCGCAGACATACAGATGGGTACCGGCGTCGGGATCGGCGAGCAGTTCGGCGGCATCCAGGCGTTGTTCGGCATCGCCATCGTCGAAGTGCAGGTGCACGCGTGCGGCGAAGGGCGCGGCCCGCAGGCGCTCGATAAAGGCCGCGCGCTCGATGGAGCGGGCGCAGTAGTGCAGCTCGAACTCGGCGCCGAGCTGATGCAGGCGCTCGGCCATGCAGAGGATTGGGGTGATGCCGATGCCGCCAGCGAACAGCAGGCTGCGCCGGGCATCCTCGCTCAGCGGGAAGAGGTTGTGCGGCTCGCTGATCGACAGCGTCCGGCCCACCTGAATCTGCTCGTGCATGGCCTGGGAGCCGCCGCGTGAGGCGGGATCCTTGAGCACGCCAATCAGGTAGCGGTGGTTTTCGTCCGGGTGGTTGCAGAGCGAGTATTGGCGGATCAGGCCGCCGGGCAGGTGCACGTCGATATGGGCGCCGGCGGCGAACGCTGGCAGCGGCGCGCCGTCGACGCGGGCCAGTTCGAAGCTGCAGATATCCTGGGCCTGGTTGTTGCGTGCGATTACGGAGACTTCGATCACGGGGCGCTCCTTGCACCGGCAGTGCTGGCGATCAACTCGGGCGCCGCGGTTGGCGTGCGTTCCTGGGCGATCAGGCGGTCGAGGATGCGCCGCGACTGCACGCCGCCGGCGTCGATATTCAGCTTGAGCAGTTGGCGCTCTGGATGAGCCAGCAGGTTGGCCTGTTGTTGTTCGAGCATCTGCAGGTCTTCGCTGAAGATCTTGCCCTGGCCTTCGCGGATGCTTGCGGTGAGTTCCTGGTCGTCGGGCTTGAAGCTGCGCGCCATGCCCCAGAAGTACCAGATCGAGGTCTCGGTTTCCGGGGTGATGAAGTCAACCACGATGCTCGCCGCCTTGTCGCTCGCCGCCGCGTCATAACCACCCTTGCCGGCATGGGCCACGCCGACCTCGATCAGCACATGGCTTGGCGGGGTGAAGCGGCAGATCTGCCAGCGGTCCACCGGCACGTCGTCGGCCAGGCCGTTGCCGCGCAGGGCCATGCGCCAGAACGGCGGGGCCATGATGTTCTGCATATGCCGGCTGGTGACCACGCTGTCGCCCTCGACCGTGGTCACTGGCGCGACCTCGTCGATTTCCTTCTGGCCGATGCTCGATGCGTGCACGTAGGTCTCGTGGGTCAGGTCCATCAGGTTGTCGATCATCAGCCGGTAGTCGCAGTTGATATGGAACAGCCCGCCGCCATAGGCCCAATCCGGGTTGTCGGCCCATTCCAGGTGATGGATCAGCGCCGGGTCGGCCTGCTCGGCATCGCCCGGCCAGACCCAGATAAAGCCGTAGCGTTCCTCCACCGGGTAACTGCGGATGCACGGGAAGCCGCGTACGCGCTGACCGGGCATCGCCGCGGTCTTGCCGTCGGCGCCCATGGTCAGGCCGTGATAGCCGCAGACCAGTTGGCCGTCTTCGACGAAACCCAGGGACAGCGGCGCGCCACGGTGCGGGCAGAAGTCCTCGACCGCCGCGACCTTGCCTTCGACGCCGCGATAGAAGGCAATCTTCTCCCCGCAGATCTGCCGGCCGAGGGGTTTCTCGGCGATCTCGTCCGGGGTGCAGGCTACATACCAGGTGTTTTTCGGGAACATGGGCGGTTCTCCAGGATGGGCTTGTTTGTTGTTATTGGATCCAATGGTCATCGCGTGCTTTGCACCTGTCAAACTGCATGCTCTATTTTCGGCCGATAATCGCCCATATTTATCTTGGTAGGATGTTTTAGCTTGGGTTGGTGTCTATTTATGGATCCAATTTCAGTTGCACTATAAGAGCTATCGACGCGCTAGGTTTCCGTCGCTCGTTCCCAGGCTCCAGCGTGGAAACGCATCCCTGACGCTCTGCGTCAGCTGCATTCGGGAGGCGATTGCGCAATTGAGAGTGCGGCCCCGGATTGCGCTGGGGCTTATCTGGGCTACGAGGCTGCAGTCCTGCGTCCGTTTGGCGGGTGCTGGACGCGGAGCGTCCAAGGCGGCGTGCCCACGCTGGAGCGTGGGTACGATCAGGGGGGGAGTTCGCGGTGCCCTCTACGATCGCTCGTTCCCACGCTCCAGCGTGGGAATGCATCCCCTGACGCTCCGCGTCAGCTGCGCTCGGGAGTCGATCACGCAATGCACCCTGAGAGAGTGACCCCGGATTGCGCTAGGGCTTATCTGGGCTACGAGGCTGCAGTTCTGCGTCCGCCTGGCAGGTGCTGGACGCGGAGCGTCCAAGGCGGCGTGCCCACGCTGGAGCGTGGGTACGATCAGGAGGGGAGGAGTTCACGGTGCACTCTGCACGGACGATCGCTCGTTCCCACGCTCCAGCGTGGGAACGCATCCCCTGACGCTCTGCGTCAGCTACATTCGGGAGTCGGTCGCGCAATTGAGAGTGCGGCCCCGGATTGCGCTGGGGCTTATCTGGGCTACGAGGCTGCAGTCCTGCGTCCGTTTGGCGGGTGCTGGACGCGGAGCGTCCAAGGCGGCGTGCCCACGCTGGAGCGTGGGTACGATCAGGAGGG
>CBIHLF010000029.1:0-78423 GCA_966210435.1 uncultured Pseudomonas sp.
GGCCAGGGCTTGGGACAGGACTTCGGCAGCCGCTTCAAGGAGGCGCTGTTTTCCTACCTCGATCAGTTGCTGGGTGGTTCGAAGGCCGGCAAGGACGTCCAGGGGCGGGGCGATCCGGGCAACGAGAAGACCCAGGAATCGAATTTGCCGAATAGTGCCAGCCAGTTCTTGCGGGGCGGCGGCACCAGCCTGCTGAACAACTCGATCGCGCCCACCCAGGATGGCGGCGGCCAAGTGCAGAACAGGGAGGTGCTGGCACCGATCACCAATCTGATGGACAAGCACCCGCAAGTGTTCGGCAAGCCCAACCAGAAGAGCGAGCTGTCGACTTCCTTGGCATCCGACAAGCCGAATGCCACGCCTACCGCGAACACCAAGACGCCGGTCGAGCAGTTCACCAAGCCGGTCAGCCTCAGCCAAGTGACGAACAGCGACACCTCGGAGCCGAGCCCGTCCAAGTCGGCACCTCCGAAAATAACTTCGACGCACAGCGAGGGAAACTACGTCTTCACCAAGCTCGCCGAGGGCGGCGCAGGCGGTAGCTCGGGTGTCGAGTTCCCGAAAGCCTCCGCCAGCCCCACCGTGGTCAACGAACCTATCGTGGTGAAGAAAGGCGAGGAATTCGACGGCAAGGGCAGGACCTTCACCGCCGGCAGCAAGTTGGGCGATGGCGGCCAGAGCGAGAACCAGCGGCCGTTGTTCATCCTCGAGGATGGCGCCAGCCTGAAGAACGTTGTGATCGGCGATAACGGCGCCGACGGGGTGCATCTCTATGGAGATGCCAAGGTGGACAACGTCCACTGGACCGACGTCGGCGAGGACGCACTGACCGTCAAGCCGAACAAGGAAGGCAAGAAGGCCAACGTCGAAATCACCAACAGCAGCGCCCAGGGCGCCAACGACAAGATCTTCCAGCTGAACGCCGACGCCAACATCACCATCGACAACTTCAAGGCCAAGGATTTCGGTACTTTCCTGCGTACCAACGGTGGCCAGCAAGGCGATTGGAACATCAACCTGAAGAACATCACCGCAGAAGATGGCAAATACAAGTTCGTCAACAGCGACGCCGAAGGGGTGAAGCTGTCTGCCGACAATATTCGGTTGCAGAGCGTCGCCGAACATATCCGGTTGTCGAAATCCAGCACCCTGGACCTGGGCTAAGAGGAGTAGAACGATGAGCGACCATTTCAACCGCGCCTCGACCTGGAGCGAACTGCTGCAGGGCGATGGCTATCTCACCCCGACGCAGCGGATCGCCTTCGAACGGGCGATCGGCATGGTAACGCGCTGCTTGGACGATGCGCTGGGGATACCGATCGAGGCGCAGTACGGCGAATTCCACTTCGAAAGCTCCGTCGATGGCTTGGAGCCCCGGTTTCTTCGGAATTCGGCAACGGACGAACTGAGCAGCGATGCCGCCCTGACGGCTTACTGGGTTATTCGCCATATCGCCGACGGCTTGCTGAAGGGCCGCGGATGGCTTCACTGAGGCATGATACGGCCAAGTGCTAAGTGCTAAGTGCCAAGTGGGCAAAGCGAAGCTTCGGCCACTTTTGGTTGGCGGCTGAAAACTAGGGTGCTGCCAGTCGGCGGGGTACGTGCATATCAAGGAAGACGGGATTCTTCTGTGCATCGACCGATGGCTGGTTGCGCCGTTCGACGCGGCAGATGGGACGCGCTCGTCCCACACGAGCGTAGCATCCCGAAGGTGGGGGGCAGCCTATTTCAACACCTGGATACAACGGACCAGCCTGTCCGTTTACCCGCTACGACGCTGAGCCGTGGCCAGTTCCGTTGCGGCGCCTGCGTCGAGCGGCCTTGCATAAAGGTAACCCTGCGCCACGGGACAACCTGCGCCGCGCAGAAAGGCCGCGTGAGCCTCTAATTCGACGCCCTCCGCCACCACGTCCAGGGATAGACCATTGGCGATCGCCATTATCGCCTGGGTGATCGCGACGCTACTGGCGTCGTCGGGCAGGTTGGTGACGAAGCTGCGATCGATCTTCAGGGTATCGACGGGATAGAGCTTGAGGTAGTTGAGCGAGGAGTAGCCGGTGCCGAAGTCGTCCAGCGAGATTCTTATGCCTGCGGCGCGTAACGCGTGCAGCTTGCTCACGGTAGCAGTGCGATCGTCCATCAGGATGCTCTCCGTCAGCTCGATGTCGATCAGCTGCGCCGGCAGGCCCGAGGCCTCGACCGCGGCGAAGATGCGTTGGACCGCGTCGGCCTGCTTGAGCTGGCGCCCGGACAGGTTGATGCCGATACGCACGCCGGGGCAGATGGCCTGCCATTCCCGGGCCTGACGCAAAGCGTTGCACATCACCCAATCGCCAATCGGGTGGATCAGGCCGGTTTCCTCGGCGAGTGGAATGAACTCCTGCGGGCCGACTACGCCGAGTTCCGGATGGTTCCAGCGCAACAAGGCCTCGAAGCCGATCAAGCGCGAATTGTCGGACAACTCCACTAGCGGTTGATAGAGCAGCTGCAGCTGCCCTTGCTCAAGGGCGAGGCGCAGCGATTGTTCGAGGGTGAAGCGGCGCACCGAGCCGTTCTCCATTTCCGCCTGGTACAGACGGTAGTTGTTCTTGCCACTGCCCTTGGCCTGATACATGGCCGTATCCGCGTTGCGCAGCAGGCTGATGGTATCTGCGGCATGCTCGGGGCATAGGCTGATGCCGAGGCTGGCGCCGATGCCGATCTGCTGACCGTCGATGACGAAGGGGGTGGACAGCGCGGCGACGATGTTCGCCGCGACGCGCTCGGCCTGGGCGGTGTTGACACCGTTTTCCATGATCACCGCGAACTCATCGCCGCCGATCCGGCACACCACATCGTTGCTGCGCAAGGTGGCACGCAGGCGCTCGGCGACGAGGGTCAGCAGGATGTCCCCGGCTTCGTGGCCGAGGGTGTCATTGACGATCTTGAAATCATCCAGGTCGATGAACAGCACCGCGCACGAGGTCGCGTAGCGGATCACTTCGGCTACTGCGGTTTCCAGCTTCTCCTTGAAGTAGTGGCGGTTGTGCAGGCCGGTGACGGGGTCGTGGTAGGCCAGCTGGTTGAGTTGCTGCTCGGTTAGCAAGCGCTGCTGCAGCTCGGCGTTGATTCGAGTGTCGTGCCATTCGAGCTGTTCCATCATGTCGTTGAAACTGCGGGCGAGATGGCCGGCCTCGTCGTTGCCGTACACCTTGGCCCGGAGGCTGAAGTCCTGCTCGGCACGTACCTGCTCGGTCAGCCGCACCAGGTTCCGCAGCGGCCGCACGATGCCGGAGGCGATTCGCCGCGTGACCAGCAAGGACAGCGCCAGCGTCGCCACGGCCGCCAGCCCGCCGAATAGTGCTTGCAAGGCTAACCCGTGATACAGCGAAGCGAGACTGGCCTGGACCACCACGCTGCCGATCAGTTGACCATGCAGCATGATCGGCTGGCGGATCAGCAGGTCATCCCAGCAGGGCTCTTCGGGCACGGCGGTATCTGCGTTCGAGGCCTCGCTGTCCCGTCGATAGGCGGCCAGCTGCTGACCGTCGGGCAGTAGGAATGTCGCCCGGGTTATGTCCGAGACGGCGCTCAGGGACGCAAGCGTCTCATGCGCTTCCTGAGTATTGCCGAATACGATCGCCGCGCTGCCGTTGCTGCCGACCACCATGGCGTGGGCTCTGACGTTCTCCGTCAGTTCCGC
Organism: uncultured Pseudomonas sp.; assembly: GCA_966210435.1. Classification (GTDB taxonomy): domain Bacteria; phylum Pseudomonadota; class Gammaproteobacteria; order Pseudomonadales; family Pseudomonadaceae; genus Aquipseudomonas. The sequence goes on from CBIHLF010000029.1 coordinate 3,683, forward strand.
TTTCTGCACGACCAGTTGGTAGGCCAGTAGCGTCACCAGCAGGATCGTCATGGTGGCGGAGGTGAGCAGCAGTCCGCTGTAGGCGAGCTTGTCGCGCAATGGCCGGTCGTTGAAGCGCACGGAAGACATAGGCCTAGGACCTGTCGGCGACGAAACTGGCGAGTTTGAGCAGGCGGGCACTGAAATCGAGGCGTACGCGCCGTGCCGCTGCCAAATTGACGTCGAAGACGATGCGTTGGCCCTGTTTGCGCATCTCGATCATGATGCCGCGGTCGGCAAAGCCGCTCGCATCGGTGATGGTCAGGACCGGCAACGAGGCAAGCCGGCGGACCAGCGAATCGAGCGTCTTGCGGTTGTGCTCGTCGACGTAGAGCAGTTGGCAACCGTCGAGTGACTCGCCGGGCATGATCCAGTGCATGACGATCGGCAGGCCGTTCTGCACGCGCTTGCCTGCCAGTTGCTCCAGTTCGGCGTCCAGCGGCGTGTTGCCGATTACGCAGAGCTGGAAGTCAGCGGCGGGCAGGGTTGGCCATTGGGCGAAGAGGGCGAAATTGTAGAGGTAGGCGGCCTTCATGGCGCGTTCGTCCACCGCCGTGTCGGCTCTCACGGTCTGGCCGGGTAGGCTCAGGGCGAGCAGGATGAGCACATGCAGGGCCGCGACTTTCATTCGAACGCGTACTCCAGGCTCAGCCATAGACTACGCTCGCCGTAGCCGGGCAGGTTGGCGCCGTCTTCGGGCGCAAAGGCCGAGGCCTCCTGATAGTGACGGTCGAACAGATTGCGTACCGCGCCAGTGATGCTCACCCCCGGTATGAGGTCCCGACTGGTCAGGGTGAAATCGGCGATCGCATAGCCGTTGCTACGTATCCCCGGGGCGACCAGGCGGCTACCCACGTAGCGGGTGGCGAGGCTGGCGCGTAGGCGCTCGCCGACCAGGGGCAGGGAAACCTGCAGTTTGCTCAGGTTACGCGGGGCGTTGACCAGCTCGCGGCCGAGGTTGTCCTCGGCACGCTGCCAGGCGTGGCTGCCGCGCACCTGCAGGCCGTGCCATTGCCACTCGGCTTCGAGTTCCGCGCCGCGGCTGTCGATCCACTCCAGGGTCGGATCCGCGAAGCGTTTGATCGGGTCGCTGATGCGGTAGCGGTAGAGGGTGGCGAGCAGGCGGAAATCGCCGAGGCGATGGTCGGCGACGAACTCGGTGGTGGTGACGCGCTCCGACTCGGCATCCGGCACTTCGTAGAGGGTTTCCTCGTTGAAGGTCTCCTCGTTGCGGCTGGCGAAACGGCTGGCGCTGCCATGGGACAGGGTCAGCGTGGTGTTCGCCAGGCCGGTGTAGAGCAGGGCGGCGCGCGGATTGCTGCGTACCACCGTGTTCTCGCTGCTGTGCCGGTCGACGCGCAGGCCCAGATTGAGGCTCAGGTCGTGGCGCAGGGCGATCTCGTCCTGGGCATAGAGACTGAAGGTGCGCGCGGAACCGTTGCTTTGGTAATAGTCGTGCTCGTCGCGACGCGGGAAGTAGCGGTGCCTGCGCTGATCCTGCAGGTAGTCGTCGCGGTACTCGCTGCCCAGCACCAGGCGGTGACCGTCGATGGCGGAGCTGCTGATGGCGGCGTCGAGGTTCCACCAGCGGCCGTCGGCGTTGAGATCCTCGATGTAGAAGCGGCCATCATCAATGGGCTCGCGATAAGCGTCGCGGAAGCGATAACTGCCATGGGCGAGGTGCACGGACGTGCGGTAGTCGCCGTGGTCGGCATCGTGGCCGAGCTTCCAGAAACTGCTTTCGTCGGAGAAGTCCTCGGAGGAGCCGTAGGCGGGGGTCAGTTCCAGCTGCTTACGTTCGGCGAAGGCGCCCTCGATGCTCCAGGGGCCCTGCGAGCCTTTGAGGAACAGGCGCTGGCTTTCCTGCTTGTCCTCCAGAACGATCCCGTCGATCGGGAAGTCCGGGAGGTCGGCCCGCGACTCCGAGGCCGAGACCAGCCATTCGGCGCCGTTTTCCAGGCGCTTGCCCCAGCTGGCGCGCACCTTGCGGTTTTGGTCCGAACCGACCGTCACGGCCGCCTGGCCGCCGTTGAGGTCACGGCCCCTGAGCGTCACCACGTTGATCACGCCGAGGAAGGCATTGTTGCCATACAGCGCCGCTCCCGGGCCCGGCGCATATTCGACCCGCTCGATCAGCTCGGTGTCGAGCAAGCCGTCTTCGCCCAGGTAGATCTGGTTGAATACACTGTCGGCCACTGGCTGGCCGTCGATGCGCAGCATCAGCCGCCCGGCATACTCGCGGGGTTGCCCGTAGCCGCGTCCGCCGGGGAAATAGTAGGCGCCGTCGAAGCCGATATTCAGGCCACGCATGTTGCTCAGGATCTCGGCTAGTGTGCGATAGCCGTAGCGGCGGATTTCCTCGGCGGTGACCACCGAGACGGCGGAGGGTGCGTCGGTCAGCTGTTGCGAGAACTGGGCCGCGCCGACGACCTCGGTTTCCAGCAATTGCTCGAAGGGCACGCTGGTCAGATCCTCGGCGGTCACCAGCCGCGACAGCAGCCACAAGCCAGATACGCAAAGGCATCGACAGGCGTGCTGCAGAACGTGCCGAGTTGGCGGCGGGGCGGCGGTGTGGAGTGACATGGTCTGGATCTGGCTCGCTTGGTCTTGGCGCTGAAACGCTGCATTCGAGTCGATCCCGTTTCAGGATCGGCCGACGTCTGTGGTGCTGCCTGGAACCATCGCTGCACGGCCGGCTATTCGTAATGGGCCGTTCCGACAGCGGTCGATGGCAAAGTGCCTTGTTCCTGGGGAAAGCACCATCGGCGTAGGCCGATATTGAGGTAGGGGGAAATGGCGTCGCTGAGTGGGGAACGCCCTACCGTGGCTGGGCGGCCGCTGCCAGGGGGCTCGATGTTGGCGCAGTCTTGGTTCGTACGGGGATCATGACCGAGGACGATTTTGCCGACGCTCCGAGCTTTTGTGGGGAACCAACCTCGGTGCAAGAGGTGCCGGCGTTGCGAGGTCTCGCTTCCTGCGCGGGGCCTGGTATGAACGCGAAGCCGTGTTTTTGGCGACGTGCTCTTCAAGTGGCTTCCTTACCGTTGGTAGGGGGTGGCCTACCCGTAAATAGGCGATGGCTGATCGACTGCTTAGGCTCACGCTCTATAAGCTTTTTACTCAATACGAACGTGGATGATTCGTGGCTGCTGGCCTCCGCGCTGGATGTGAGTGGCCGTAAGAACCTCTCTTCTGGTGAGAGGTTCGCTCAGGAGTGCAGATGCGACAGTACAGGTTCGGGGGCTTGATGCGAGGGGGGATCAGTCTTTCTTTGGTGTTGGGTGGGCTGCTGGCTGTTGGGGCTGTTGCGGGGCTGGTCTTTCTGCTTTCGCAGGTTCAGGCAGTCAATTGGCGCGAGCATTACGAAGTTCGCGATGCTATCCGCGAGCTGCAGGAGTTGGACATGCAGCTGAACGTCCGCTTGCTCATGGCGCGGCAGGATCTGCCTCAAGAGGAACATGCGGTAGCTCGCGTCCAGGCACTTATGCGCGAGACCGAGGAGCGCATTTTCGCTGACATCATGGCCAGCGGTACCAGTCCCGTGGATTCCGCGCGCCTTGGCTATGGCGATGAGTCCGCACTGGTCCTGGAGTACTACGATGCCAAGAGCAAGAAACAGGAACTGATCGAACACTTCCTCTCCCTGAATGATGCGCTCAAGGACAGGGTGGATCAGGCCGTTTTCGAACTGAATCGCCTCGCCGGCCATTCGGCGAAAATGGAAGTTCAAGTCAATGGCCTGCGTCCTTTACTGCTCCTCTTCTTGCACGATGGCAGCGAGGACTCTGCGCAGAAATTGCAGGCTTATCTGGATGGTCTGCTTCAGGACCCGGCCACGCGCGCGGACAGCGACACCAACAAGTTGGCCAAAGCGCTGAGCGCCAACATTCTCTTCATCCTGCAACAGCTTCCCAACCGGGATGCAACGCTGCTTGGCATCGTCAATGCACCGACAGCGACGCTGAACGACATCCTCAATGCCTATACCCAACGCTTCTCCGAGATATTCCAGCGTGCCGAAATCTACCGGCTGGTGCTGATCGCCTACGCCTCCATGCTGCTGCTCGTGCTGCTGGTCCTGGCACTACGTCTGCGCCACAGCTATGCGACGCTGGAGCATCAGGTGGGTGAGCGCACCCAGCAACTGGCCAAGGCTTATGACGAACTCAAACAGTCCCAGCTGCAGATGATGCAGGCCGAGAAAATGGCATCTCTGGGGCAGATGGTGGCCGGGGTCGCCCATGAGATCAACACGCCGCTCGGCTTCTCGCGCAGCAACGTCGAGATCGTGCGGGAACGCCTCGGCGAGATGGGGCAGGTCTTCGATCGTTTGGTAGACCAGGCTGCTGACAGTCTTACTGGCAGCGATCCTGAAACCGCGCGACATGCCCGACAGCTGCAGGAGGACCACTGCCGGGAGGAGATGGACGAGCTGCTAGGGGCCACCGGCGAGGGGTTGGATCAGATCAGCGAGTTGGTTAAGAGTCTGCGCGACTTCAGTCGCCTGGACCGCAGTAAGAACGACCGCGTCGATCTCAACAAGGGCATCGACGATGTGCTGCGCATCGTCAATAACACGCTGCGTAAATGCAATGCCCAGGTACATCGCGATTATGCCGAACTGCCCTTGGTCGAGTGCGCGCCTTCGCAGATCAATCAGGTCTTGCTCAACCTGATCGTCAACGCTGCCCAGGCGCTCCCGGAGCTAGGCGGTAATATCGCGGTGAGCACCAAGGTCACCGGGCGCTTTGTCGAAATCAATGTGGAAGACGATGGTCACGGTATTCCGGCCGAGCTGCTGCCGAGGGTTTTCGATCCGTTCGTCACGACCAAGGAATTAGGCAAAGGAACCGGACTGGGATTGTCCATCGCATATCAGATTGTCCAGGACCACGGCGGCGCGTTGACGGTGGAGTCGACGCCCGGAACGGGAACTTGTTTCACTCTTAGCCTACCGGTGACTTGAAGATGTCAGCTATGCCTGCATATGAAACGCCCGAACGGGCCACCGTCCTGCTCGTCGACGACGAGCGCTATATTCTGATGAGCCTTTCCTCGTTGTTTCGCAGCACCTACCGCGTGCTGAGTACGACAGATCCCAATGAAGCACTGGAGATCGTGCGCAGGGAAAATGTCGATGTCATCGTCAGCGACCAGCGTATGCCACAGATGCTCGGTGCGGAGCTGCTGAGCCGGGTTCGCAAGGTATCGCCGGGCACGATGCGTATCCTGCTGACCGGATACTCCGACCTGGCCTCGGTAGTCAGCTCGATCAACGAAGGGGAAGTGTTCCGCTTCATCAACAAGCCTTGGGTCAACGATGAGATGCGCACGCTGGTGGCCAGCGCCGTGCGGATTGCGCGCAATACCGTCAACGCCGTACCGATGGAAAGCGAAGAGGAGCCAGTCGATGGCGCGCTGGCGAAGGTCTCGCCGATCAACGCTGGCGTCCTGGTGATCGATGATCAAGGCGATTTGGCGGATGTCTGCCGCGAGGTCATGGGCGATTCGTCCCGTTGCTTCGTGGTGCATGAGCTGGAGAGCGCCTTGCGGATGCTCGACCAACAGAGCGTCGATGTGATCGTTTCAGACGTCAGCGTGGGCGGACGGGACGTCAGTGATTTCATCAAGGTGCTCAAGCTGGCGCATCCGGCGATCTCCACCATTGTTACTTCACACAACCTGGATTCAAGCGTCGCCATCAATCTGATCAATGAAGGGCAGATCTACCGGTTTCTGAAGCGACCGGTACAGAAGGGCATGATGCGCTTGAGCCTGATGTCGGCGGCGCGCCATGTCAGCAACACGCGCGCCGTACCCGAGCTGCTGCAGCGCCACGTCGTCGAGGGCATCGGCGAGATTCATGACCGCAGCCTGTTTCGGAGTCTGCTCAACCGCTATTGGCCGTTTCACAAAGGGGGAGACGTTTGAGCATTCCGTGCGCCTATTTCCTGGGCGCTGATAGCAGATCCTGATTTCTTTCATATCCGTTAAGGAAGTACCTGCATGACTATTCGTTTGCGCCTGGCCATTGCCCTGACCTTAGTGAGCTCGACCAGCGCTTATGCACTTACCGACGAAGAAGGCACTTCTGCTATTCAGTTCAATTTTTCCAATCCGGGTGCCCGTAGCCTGTCGATGGGCGGGGCTTTCGTCGCGCTTGCCGACGATGCCACCGCGGCCTATACCAACCCCGCTGGTTTGACTCAATTGTCGCGGCGCGAATTGTCGCTCGAGGGACGTTATAACCGTTACTCGACTCCTTACCTCAGCGATGTTTTCGATCCCGAGGATGGTAGTTTCGAAGTGACCAGCTATCACGATGAGGCAGACTCATCCTCCAGCGGCGTAGCCTTCCTTTCCGCGGTCTTCCCTTTCGAATATGCAACCATCGCGCTATATCGTCATGAGGTGATGAACTTCAACACCCAGTTCGATCACACGCCGGCAGTGCCGTACCTTTACCCGTTTCATAGTCGCTCCAAACTCAAAGATACCGCCTATGGCGCTTCGATCGGTTGGTCGCTGGGGGAGCGCTTGCGGCTGGGCGCCGGTATTGCCTGGCACGATTTCGAAATCGATTCGGCGACCACCCGAGACACCGATGGCGGCGTCACTACGCGGCAGTCGCAGAAGGGCTCGGACCATGGGTTCGGCTACACCCTCGGCCTCCGTTATCTGATTACCGACGACCTCTCGCTGGGCTTGGTTTATCGACGCTCGCCTCGTTTCGATTACAAGGCCGTCGCGAGTACCGATGAAGCCAACCCTGGAGGCGGGCAGGTTGCATTCGTGAACAAAGGCAGCGACTTCGATATCCCGGATGTGCTGGGGGCGGGCATAACCTATCGAGTCACTCAAGCGTTTACTCTGAACTTCGATGTAAACAGGGTTCGTTACTCGCAATTGACGCGCAACATCAGTTCCCGATGGGTGCCGGAAGGTGAGGATCAAACAGAAGACGGCGATCCGGCGCTGCTTAAACTGCGCGACGGAACCGAAATTCGTTTCGGCGGTGAGTACGTATTCATCGACATGCCGGTTCCCCTGAGTATCCGCGCTGGCGTATGGCGCGACCCCGAGCACACGCTGCATTTTCAAGACGATAATCCATTCGATGGCAACGCCCAGGTGTTCTCGGCGAGGACGGGCGATCAGACCCATTACACCTTCGGTTTGGGCTTGGCCTTCGAGCAATTCTCTGTCGATTTCGGCGCCGACCTCTCGAAGTACTACGACACGTTCTCGCTTGCCGCCGTTGCCCGCTTCTAGCCGGTTGTTAAACAGCCCCGGCCAAGGCCTGGCCTGTTTTTAACGCCGTATCGGCAACGCAGGTAGTTATTAAACAGTCTGCTAGGCGGCCCCGCTGCAAGTGCGTCAGCCGCAAGCGGCTTGTCGGGCCTGTTTTTAACGCCCTGCTGGCGAGACTCGGGTAAGGCGTCCGGAATTGCCATCTGCTGCCGCCGCCGGCGGGGCTTTCCCAACCCTGCTTATGCCCTGCCGTCTCGTTGTATCGCCGCTTGTTCCCGCGGCGGGAAGGCTATTCTTCACCACGATTCTGGAGTGTCGCTGTGAGTGAGCAAGTCCTGGAGAACCGCGCCATCAGCCGCCTGGTAAGTCTGCGGCGCGAGCCGCAGCGGAGTCTGTTCGTGCTGTCTGTCGCCGGGCGCAAAGGTTCCACCCTGGCCCGTTTCGCCCGCGAAAGCGAACTGCTGCGCCAGGCGCGGCACCCCAATTTGCTGCGCGATATTCAGGAGGGGCCGGATTACAGCCGCAAGGCTGAGCCCCTGAGCGACGGCTGGCCCGGCGACCCGGAATGGCTTTCCAGTTTGGCGCTTCGGCAACGCTTGCGCCTGTTTGCCGAAATCGCATCGGTGATCGGTGGTTTGCACCGTGCGGGAATCGCCTACAGCGTGCTTCATCCAGACCGTATCGGTATTCGGACAAGTGGCGAAGCGGTATTGCTGGATCTCGGCATGACCTGGGTGGCGGGCACGCAACGCGGAGGAGGGGATGCCCTCGATTATTGCGCGCCCGAGTGTTTCTCTGGCCGTGTTGCGGACGCGCGGGCGGATATTTACAGCCTTGGTTTGTTGCTGCATTACCTGTTGACCGGGGAGCAGCCTCCCCCCCGCACGCGCGTTGGGCAAGCCATGCGTCTGTCGGCTTTGCCCGACAGCCTCGCCGACCTGCAGCCGCTTCTGGCACTGATGCTGGTCGAGCAACCAATGCAGCGATCCAGCAGCGTGACCATGCTGCTGGATCAGTTGAATGCTTTGGTCATGCGCTCGCCGAGTTTGGCCGCGGGGTTGGAGGCGGATCGAGAGGTTGGCGAATTGCCTTTCGAACGTCTATTGACGCCGCTGTCCGCCCTGTCGCAACGCCCCGCTCTTGGCGCCGGTGCAGGTGCATTCGTGGAGGGCTTCGAGGGTGGTCGTTGGGACACTCCCGTTGGCGCGGGGCGGTGGAGTCTGTGGTCGCTGTGCGTGGGGATTCCTCTTGTTTGCGCCATGGCCTCGTTTGTTTGGTGGCAAACCCGGCCGGAGCAGGAGCTGGGCCTGATCGAGAAGCTGGTTCAGCGCGCCGATAGCCAGTTGGAGGAGGGCAAGCTGTTGCTTCCCGCCGAAGACAATGCCTTGGATACCTTGCGCACCCTACGCATCGCCGACCCAGATAACGTCGAGCTTGCGACGATCTCGGCGCGGATCGAGGAAGGCGCGGGCCAGACAGTGCGTGAGGCGCTTCGCCAGGGGCGCTTGGATGACGCTGATCTTGCCTTGAGCCGAGCCATTCGGGCTTTCCCCGATGACTCGGAATTGGCGGCGCTATCGGTAGTCCTGGCCCAGGGCCGGCGCCAGGCGGAAGAGCGGGAGCAGCTGGATCGGTTGTTCGCCACTATCGATGCTCGACTGTCCGCAAGCGAGGCGACTGCCGCCGAGATCGATGCGCTCATGGCTCTTTTGCGCCAAGCGCAAAACCTTGCGGGCCAGGATGTCGGCGTGGCACAGCGCAGGGCGAAGTTGGAAACGATTCTGGCCGAGCAGGTCAAGACCGAACTGCAAACAGGCCAAATGGAACAGGCCAAGGCGAGCATTGATCGTCTGCGCGAGCTGGCGCCATCCAGTGCGGCGCTGGTCATCCTGGAGAGCGACTATCGCGCATTGCTGAGTGCCGAGGCGCATCAAAATCAATTGGCGGCGCTACTGGGCAATGCGGCAGCGGCGCAAGCAGCTGGTATCGACAAGCCGGCTGGGCTGCGCCGAGCGCTGCAGGCCTATCTCCAGGTCCTGCACTTGGAACCGAATGAGAGCACCGCCAAGGCGCGCGTCGAGAGCCTGGGCGGCATCGTCCTGAGCAACCTGCGCAAGGCCGTGGAGCAAGAGCAATGGCAGCGCGCCAAAGCCGATCTCGCGTTGGTTGCCCGTGCTCTGCCGGGAAATCGCGAATTGGCGGCATTGGACGCACGGGTTGCGCAGGGCGAGAGCGAGCAGTCTGCGCAAGCGCGCAAGCTGCTCGATCAGGCCGACTTGGCTCTGCGCCGCGGCAATTACTTCAGCCCCAGGGGCCGCAGCGCCTGGGAGCTCTACCAGAGTGCCCAGGCCTACCCGCAGGCAGAGGATGAAGTGCACGATGGCCGGAACAAGTTGCGGACCAGTGTATTGAATGAGGTGGATAATCTCACGGCCCAGCGCCGCTACGACGATGCCAGCGCCCTGGTCGAGCTGGCTCGCCAGCATATCGCCAACGATGCCGAATTGGGCCGGCGCAAGCTGACCTTGGCCTCCATTCTCGAACAACGCTCGAGCAAGAGTGCGCTTGCCGATGGATTCCTGGCGATCAATGCTATCCCATGGGCGCATATCCATTCGGTGACCGAGGTCGCCAGCGGACAAACCATAGCCCTTGAGGAAGATGCCATGACCCCGCTGCGTTTGCAGGTTCCGGCGGGAGATTATCTGGTCGAACTGCGTAATCCCGACGATGGTCAATCGCGTAAAGTACGTGCCCAAGTCCAGTCTGGACGTGGCACGAATGTCAGCGTGAACTTGCGTGGCGATTGATCACGGCATTGAAAGGAGGGGATATGACGGGAAGCGCGCGATGGCTGGCCCTATTCGGTCTGATAGCTGCAAGCCCCGCCTGGGCTGGGCTGGGCAAGGATTACGACAGGGCCATTGTGTATGTCGAGCGGGAGAGTTACGCCAAGGCGATTCCTCTGCTTGAAAGCGTCATCAGCGAGGTGCCGGCTTCGTTGCCCCGTATCCGCCTCTATGGAATGCGCTTCGCGCCCTACACCCCGCACTACTATCTGGGGCTGGCCCATTACCGGTTGGGGCATTGCGAGCAAGCGCTGAGTAGTTGGGCGAGAGAGGCGCGCTTCAAGGTATTGGCGGGGAAGAATGCCGATAACTTGGCCAGCGCTAAAGCGGATTGCCAGGCGAAGTTGGTACAGGCGGGGAAAACGCTGCCGCTGCTGGAGGAAAGGATCTCCGATGCTCAGGCGGTGGGTGATGCGGCATTGGCTGAAGTCGTCGAGGCTTTTTTCAATGGCGCTTACGAGCAGGTAGCCCACTTCGACCCAGCAACCCTCGCGACCCCCGCTTCCCGCGCTCAGGCATGGATCTACCGTGCCGCCAGCCAATACACGCTGTATGTCCTTGGTGGCGAAAGCGCCGATGAGAGCCTCGCCGATGTGCAGGAAAGTCTGGCAAGCGCATCATCTGCTGATCCTGACATAGCGGTTGAACGTAGCGGGTTTTCCCCGAAGTTCCTCAAACTGATGGACCAGGAGGTCGGCCGCTAAGGCTGGTTGATACCGGCCTGCCCGCGCATGTGGGCAGGCTACGTTCTCCAGTGGTGTGAGCGCGTGGCGAATTTTCCACTACTGAGCACGATGGCTGATCCTGCGGCTCGACGGCTATTTTGCCCTGCATGCGCACGGCTTTGGCACTACTCCGAGCTGCCCAGAAACCCCACGCCTGGATCGGTTTTCCCGCCTATCCGCCTATCCCGAATCGTCCCGGCTCATCCGCCATTTTTCCGGCATCTGCCATATTCCACTGACTTACAAGTAGGTACGACCTGATAGGGTTGCGTACGGCAACAGATTCCATGCATAGGGTTGCATCATTGGTCGACGGACCTATCAAGCAACAGACGCTCGAACTCTTCCGCCGGCATAGCTTTGCCGTATAACCAGCCCTGAGCGTTGTGACAACCATAACGCTTGAGGAACGCTTGCTGGGAGAGGTTTTCGACGCCTTCGGCCACCAGTGTCAGGCGCAGGGTGTGGGCCATGGAAACGATCGCCTTGACCAGTTCCGCACTGTCGCGACTGTGCTCGATGTCGTGGATGAAGGAGCGATCGATCTTCAGGGTTTCGATGGGGAAGCGCTTCAAGTAGCCGAGTGCCGAATAACCGGTACCGAAATCGTCGATGGCGATGGTCAGGCCCATGGCATTCAGTTCGCTCAGGGTCTCACGCACGGCGCTGTTGTTGTCCAGTAGCAGGCCTTCGGTGATCTCCAGTTCCAGCCAGTCCGCTCGGCAGCCGGTGTCCCGCAGGATGCTGCGGATGGAGGCAAGCAGGTCGTTCATCTGGAACTGCCGTGGCGACAGGTTGACCGCGATTTTTAGCGACGGGTAGCGGCCGTCGCCGTTCCAGGCGGCTGCAACCTCACAGGCGCTACGCAATACCCATTCGCCGATACCGACGATCAGCCCGGTTTCTTCGGCGATGGCAATGAATTTATCCGGCGGCACCAGGCCGTGCTCGGGGTTGTTCCAGCGCAGCAGGGCCTCGGCGCCGATCAGTCGCCCGCTGGCCAAGTCGATCTGAGGTTGGTAGTGCAGTGCAAGTTCGCCGTTGCGTTGTGCATGACGCAGGCTGGCGGCGAGGGCCAGGCGTTCGGTGGTTTGTTGGGTGAGCCTTGGCGAGTAGCGCTGGACGTTATTGCGCCCTTGCGCCTTGGCATGGTTCATGGCCGTGTCGGCATACTGCAGCAGCTCGCTGATGGTATCGGCATCGTCCGGAAAGCTGGCCAGACCTATGCTGCCGGAAACGAAGAGTTCCCGCGTTTGGATCGGATAGATTCCACCGACGACCTTGAGCAGTTTCTCGGCCAACACCTCCAGGCTGGTTCCCGCGGCAATCTGCGGCAAAATCAGGGCGAACTCGTCGCCGCCCAGGCGCGCCACCGTGTCGCTTTTGCGCACGGCGCGTTGCAGGCGCTTGGCGATTTCCCGTAGTAGCTCGTCGCCGATGCCGTGGCCCAGGGTGTCGTTGATCACCTTGAAATTATCCAGGTCGAGCAGCGCCACGGCCACCTGACGACCGCTGTGGCGAGCCTGGTTCAGCGCCTGTTGCAGACGCTCGCCGAACAGTTCGCGATTGGGCAGTTCGGTCAGGGTGTCGTAGAAGGCCAGGTTGTGCAGGCGCTGCTGGTAGGCCTTGAGTTCGCTGATGTCCTGGGCGGTGCCGAGCATTTGCTGGGGCTTGCCGTCTTCGCCGTACTCGATGCGCAGATGCGATTGCATGTGTCGCGGTTGCTGGTCGACCTCGATGCGGTAGTCCAATTGAAACTCGCCAGTGCGAGTGGCCAGGGCCTGCTCGATGGTGCGATTGACCTTGCCTCGGTCTTCGTCCGTGAGCAGGGCAAACACCTCTTTCGGGCGCGGTGTCCAGCCGGGGGGGTGGCCGAGCATTCGGCACAGCTCCGCCGATAGCTGGAGGGTGCCGAGCCGATAATCCAGTTGCCAATGGCCGAGGCGGGCCAAGGCTTCGGCCTGTTCGAGACGCAGTTCGGTGGCCTTGAGGGTGGAGATGTCGCGGGCGATGGTGAGGGCGCTGGTGACCTGGCCATGCTGGTCGAGCTCGGGCACCGCGCGGATGTGATGAGCGATCTGCTCGCCGTCGACCTTGATCGAGAGGGTCTCCATGGTAAAGGGCTGGGCGCTATGCAGGGTGTTCAAGATGCCCTGGCGATAGCGGCTCGCTATCTCTGCCGGCATAGGGATTCTGTGGCTAATGGGGGTTCCCACCACTTCTTCGGCGGTCAAGCCAAACAAGCGTTCGTAGGCGGGGTTGACGTACAGACGCCGGCCTTCGAGATCGTAGCGCACGACGACATCCGGCGAGTTTTCCGCCAGGGTGCGGAACTCCTGTTCGCGGATCCGCAGGTCCTGCTCGGTGCGGCGCAGTTCGGTGATATCGCGACCTATGGCCAGGACGCTGACCACCCCGCCGTCGGCCGCGCGCTCGGGCACGATACGGATATGGCTGATCAGCAAGCGACCGTCGGCTGCGCAGCAGGCCAATTCATGTTCCCCGGCCTGGCCGCTGTCCAGCACTCCCCGCAGTTTGGCCTCGTAGGCGAGCATTTCGGCGGCGCTGGACGAGTGGCTGGGCTGTTTGCCGAGCAGGGCCGCCATGGGCACCCCGGCCATACGCGCCAAGGCGGGATTGGCATAGGTACGCAGACAGTCGCGGTCGTAGCGCGCGATGGTGTCCGGGGTGTGCTCGGCGAGGGTGCGGAAGGCCAACGTGTCGCTCTGCAGTTGCTGCTCGTAGCGCTTGCTCGCGCTGATGTCGCGGGCGATGTGCAGGAAGCGCGCAATACGGCCCGCCGCGTCGCGCAGTGGAATCAGACTGTGCAGGAAGTGGCGCTGACCGACTGCCAGGTCGAGCATGCACTCGGCGTTGAGCGGTTTGCCGCTGGCGATGCAGATGTGACTGTCGTCGACGATCAGACGGGCCATGGCAGGGGGCAGCAGTTCGTCCACACAACGGTCGAGCAGTTCGTGCCTGGTCAGGCCGAGCAGCCACGCGAACGCCGGATTGATTTCATCGATGCGCAGACGCTGGCCTTCGCCGAGCCGATAGATCGCTTGGCAATCGGTGCTGCTGTCGAATGCCTCGCGGTACAGGCCGAGGCAATTGGCCGCTGGTCCGACGCGCGGGTGGCCATCGAGTGGGCAGGGGAAATGAAGTTTGTCGGTCATCTGTCGTCACCCCATTTCGCCGCATTGGGATTGCTCGAGTGGATCGTTTGGGGCGCCTGTACGGCATGCCCTTCGGGGTGGTAGGTCATGCTTTGCTCCTGCCCGCCATGTTGGCGAGAATTGCCGTGGGGATATCGCCCAGCGGCAGTATTAAATGGCGCATGCCGCCGACCAGCAGCTCGGGGCGCCAGCTGACCTGCGACACGCAGGAGCACAGCAGGGTGCGGATGCGCGTGTGGCGGCCGCCGAAATACAGCTCTCCCGGTTGCAGAAATATCTCGGCGATGCCGGCGGTTTTTCGCATGGGGCTTCCGGTAGATCGAAGGCGTGACGACTTTCAGTTCGTCGCAGACGCCGTTGAGGCTCTCCGAGTGGCTGACGATGAAGTAGCCGCCCGGCCTGAGCAGCGGCAGCATGCGCCGCACCACCTGGCGTTTGGTTGCGAGGTCGAAATAGATCATCACGTTGCGCAGGAAGATCACCTCGAACTCGCCCAGGTCGGGGAGCGGCGCGTTCAGGTTGATCTGCTCGAAGCGCATGCGCTTACGCAGCACCGGGTCGATCAGCAAGCTGCCGGTATGCTCGCCGACGCCCTTGAGGCAATACCTGGTCAACAGCCCGCGCGGAATATTCTCGGCGTCGGCCATGGGGTAGAGGCCGGTGCGGGCCTGTTCCAGCACCCGCGTGCTGAGGTCCGAGGCGAGCAGCTCCAACGGCCGATTGCCGAGGGCCTCGGCCAGGGTCATCCTTATCGGAGAGCACCAGGTTATTCATCGTGCGGGTTCCGGCGCAGGCGTTTCATGATGTTCTGGCGCTCCGTCAGACGATGAAATGCTTGACCATGCCATTCAGCTCGCCAGCCAGGCCGGCGAGTTCCCGGCTGGAAGCCTGGGTCTGATTGGCGCCGGCCGAAGTCTGCGCGGAAACGTCGCGGATATTCAGCAAGTTGCTGTCCACCTCGCGAGCCACGTAGGACTGCTCTTCGGTGGCGCTGGCGATGCTCAGGTTGCGTTCGTTGATCTGCGCAATGGCGGTGGCGATGGCATTCAGCGCGGCGCCCGCGATGCGGGCGACTTCCAGGGTGTCGCGGGTTTTACCGTTGCTGTTGTGCATGGCGCTGAGCGCACTTTGGCTGCCCTGCTGCACCGTGCCGATGATGGTTTCGATCTGCTTGGTCGAGTCCTGGGTTCTTTGCGCCAAAGCGCGCACTTCGTCCGCCACCACGGCGAAGCCGCGGCCGCTTTCGCCAGCCCTGGCCGCTTCGATCGCAGCATTCAAAGCCAGCAGGTTGGTTTGCTCGGCGATGCCGCGAATCACATCCAGTACCGAGCCGATGTCGCCTATCTGACCCGCCAGGGATTGCAGGGCACCTGCGGTATGTTCGATCTCGCCGGCCAGCGATTCGATGGCGTCGACCGTGCGGGTGACGCTCTCCTGGCCTTGGCGGGAGCGCTCGTTGGCCGCTTGGGAAACCTCCGAGGCCGAGACGGCGTTGCGCGCCACTTCCTCGATCGCGCTGGTCAGTTCGGTGACGGCGGTGGCCGCCTGGTCGAGTTCGCCGCTCTGCCGGTGCAGGCCTTGGGTGGCTTCCGTGGTGACCGCGCTCAGTTCCCCGGCGGTCGAGGCCAGGCGCTCGGCGGAACCGACGATCTGCTGGACGGTGCCGCGCAGGCCGTGCTGCATGTGCTGCAGGGCGATCAGCAAGCGGGCCGGCTCATCCGCACCGAGCGCTTCGATCGGTTGGCTCAGGTCGCCCTCGGCGATACGTTCGGCGACCTCCAGGGCGACATTCAATTGCTTGAGCAACCTGAGCAGCATCCAGGTGGCCAGACTGCCGCCGGCCAGCAGCAGAGCCAGCAGAGCCGTGCCGATCAGCATGATGTCGTTGCGGTCACCCTTGTGGCGCGCCGTCAGCGCCTCGTCGAGCGCCTTCAATGTCGGCTGGTTGACGGCGAACAGGGCGTCGATGGTCTCGGTATAAGCGGCGAAGTAGTCGTCGGCCGGATAACCCGGTTCGCTGGCCGCGACCAGTTGCGTATCGGTCAGCTGCAGCGCGCGTTCGATGCGCGGGCGCAATGCCGCCAGCGGAGCGTCTAGCACGGACTTGAACGCCGGGTCGGCGTTAGCGACCTTGGCGAAGGAGCGTGCCATCTTGTCGAAGCCGTGCAGCGCCTGGGTGGTGAGGACGCTCAGGGCGGCCCGTTGTTCGGGCTGGATGCGCCCTTGGGCCAGGTACAGGGCGCCGGTGCCGCGCAACTGGCCGAGCAGTTCGCTGACCTGCGGCAATTCGAACAGTGCACCACTGATCAGGTAGTAGGTCTCGAAGACCGGATCCCGCGATAACTCGAAATGGTCGAGCAGTGCATCTTCGATCTGCAGGCAGGCCGCGATCAGCTGGGAGTGGCGCGCCATGCTCTGGGGGCCATCGAGCGCTGTCAGCTCGACCTGAGTGACCAGCGTGCGCCATTGCCTGTGCGCCTGGCGCAGGGCACCCGCAATAGCGGGGCTGGCTTGCGATTCGTCGAGTGCCCCTGCGGTTTGTTCGAACGCCCGCTCCACCTCGGCCTGCTTGCGCTGACGGGCCTCCAGTAGCGCCCGATCGCCACCCAGCACGGCGGCCGACAAACCGCGATGCTGCTGTGT
This sequence comes from uncultured Pseudomonas sp., assembly GCA_966210435.1. Lineage (GTDB taxonomy): Bacteria > Pseudomonadota > Gammaproteobacteria > Pseudomonadales > Pseudomonadaceae > Aquipseudomonas. The sequence goes on from CBIHLF010000029.1 coordinate 20,366, forward strand.
CAGCCGGATCAGTTGGAGCAACTCCCGTACCGGTTGCAGACCGCGCGTCTCCTGGATCGCCTGGCGGTCATTCGCCAGGGTGCTGAGGATATACAGCGCGGTCGGCAGGGCGATCAGGGTCAGGGCCAGCAGACCCAGCAAGATGAACTTGCCGGGTAGGGAAAGTCGATCGAGCGCTTTCACAGGCGACCTCCCGCAGTGCTGTCAGGGTATTGGCGGGCCGTTCCGAATAGGCCGGTATCGAGCATGTGCATCTGGTACGAAATGGCGCCTGACGCTAGCGACAACGGGTTGTCGACAAGCGGGGGCAGGCGTAGGCAGATGTTCATACGAAGTGGTTCTCTTGTTTCGCCTGGTGCGGCGTGAGTTCGTTGGTCGAAAATTCCCTGCTTATGTCGAGTAGCGTGACGGCACGGTCGTCGAGCATGAGGGTGCGATGAGTGAAGGGGGCGCGGATCCGGCTGCCGGAAGCCGCCTGAGATTCGAGGTGTATTGGCGACAGTTCCAGCACCTCGCCGACGCTATCGACTAGCGCGCCGATCAACTGCAAACGGGCGCCGCTCGGCACTTCCAGGATGACGATGCGCGAGTTGCGGCCGAGTTCGACGGGTTGCCCAGCGAAGCGCGCGCCGAAGTCAATCACCGGTATCAGGGCATCTTGCAGCCTGATCGCCTTGCGAATCTTCGGCGGCATGCTCGGTTCGGCGACCAGTTGCACGGCGTTGACGACGCTATGGATGTGCCGAATGCTTAGCGCGAAATGCTCGTCGCCGAGGCTGAATTCCAGGTAATGGCTGTTTTGCGCCGGGCCGTCCGGACCCAGGGCGTTACGCTTCAGCGCTTGTTCTTCAGCCCGCATGCGGCTGGCGAGTTCGCTCAGCTTGTCTACCTTGGCGGCGAGCTGGGCGATGGCCTCGGCACGCACGCCGCGGGGTTCGCTGGCGAGCGGCGGCGCTGCGGTCCGGAAAGCCGATTCGGCGAGCGGATCGAGTTGTCCGGCGATAACCGTTGCCGCCGCGCTGCAGGCCGGCTGCTGTTCGATCGTTTGCAGCGTCGTGGCGATGCCGTTGAGCTGCTCGATGGATTCGCGCATGAGGCGCGTCAGGTCTTCGGGTGCGGCCTCATCCGCTGCGGCAGCGATGCGTGAGGCGCGCAGTTGATGGCGAACAAGAACGATCAGTATCGCGATGCTCGCCGCCACGGCCAGCAGCATCCACAGCATGTAGCTGTCGCCGAAAGGCCCTTTGCCCGTAAGGCTTGCGAGCGGCTCCAGCAGCAGACCGCTCGCGGATGCCAATAACGGGGGCAGTTCAATGCTCATTTGCTAGCGCCCCACTGGCTTGGCATTGGCGAGCCGGTGCTGGTCGCTGTCTCGGTCCGCTGGCCCATGGCTCACTCATGGACGTGCACGAAACCAGCCGGTACGGCCGAGCCAAGGGGCTGCGCTATCCTGTCGGGCAACGGCCGCCTTATCGCGCTCGCCTATGGAGTGCGCAGCCAAGGTGAAGAAGCCCATCAGCTGCTGTAGTTGCTCGGCCTGGCCGCTCATTTCCTCGGCGGTGGCGGCCAGCCCCATGGGCAGAAGGTTCGCCCCTTCCGTTGCCAGCACGCAGACGGCGCCCAGCCCCGCGAGGGCCAGGAATGCCCAGGGGGCTCTGCTTGGAGGGGGTTCAGAGGGGGTGGTTGTTTCGCTCAATGCCGATTCTCCATCCATTGGCCGGCGATGTTCTAAGCCATGCACCGATTCGTTCCGCATCGAAGGGAAGGTGTCAGAATGCCAGTGGGCGCAAATGATGCAGACCATGCGGGATAGCCGGCCATCGGTCGATGCTGGTTTTGAGGTAGGCGTGCAGGTGGTGGTAGTAGGGGGTTTCCTACCCTTTCTCGCGCGGGCTTGGGTCGCGGCGGTGGCTGGTCGATGAGCCGCCGCGAAGCTCTTGGCTACGCGCGGTAGCGTAATCCCCGCGCCGGCCCGTTGGACGGCTCCGAGCGTGGGGGCAACGCTCAGGGCATTGCGCTTATGCCGCTCGGCGCGGGCGTGAGCCGGGCGCCGGGGCGTGTCGAGCGGTCTGGGCAAGATTGCGGTGCAGTTTTTCCATATCGTTGCGGACCAGGCCGAGCACTTGGGTGACGCGCTCCTGGAACTCCAGGCTGACCAGCACCTGAGTGATTTCCTTGCTGACGGCATGGCTTTCCTCGCGCAGCTCGCGGGAGGACTCGAGAAGTGTGTTGGTTGCGCCGCGAAAACGCTTGATGACGTGTTCGATGACCTGCCTGGAGTCGTTCACCGTGGCCCCATCCTGCTCGGCATATTGGCGGGAGGCAGCCAGGGTGTTGGTGATGGCAGTATTCACCGCGTCCACGGTTTCGCCGATACGTCTGCCGGTTTCGCTGGTCAGGCTGCAGAGCTTGCCAATTTCATGCGCGACTACCACCGCCATACCGTTGCGCCCTTGGTCGGCCAGTGCGGCGTTGAACGCTACCTGATTGGTCTGTATGGCAATGCTCGCGAGATCCTGGGCCATCGCTCGTAGCTGTTCGGTGAGACCGGACAGTTCCATTACCTCTTGTTGCAGCGCTTCTTTGGTGGCCAAGGCCGCGCCCAGCGAGACGACGGTTGCTTCCAGTTCCTGTCGGCTGTCACCGAGCAGCAAGGCCAACCTGCCATTCATCGGAGTACCGTTCCGGGCTGCGTCGGCGGCGCGCTCAACCCGCTGGGACATTCTGCTGAAATGGCTGGTCAGGGAGGTGATGGCCTCTTCGGTAAGGTCGCGGGCAGCCTCGACTTGTCCGGCCCAGACTGGTAACGCATCGCGGTATGTCGATGCCTGTGCGCAACCACAGCTGCCTTCGATGCCCCCATTTCTGGTTGCTTGTGGCTTCACGCCGTGCAGGCTGCGGTTGTGCCAGTGGTAATAGAAAGCCGCAAGCGCGCCCAATGTCAGGATCAGCATGGCGAGCCTGTCGGGCAGGAGTTGCGGCTCCCCGGTGGCCAGCACGCAGGCGGCACCGAGCGCGGCCATGGCCAGGATGATCGAGGATGCGCCCATGGGGGATTGTTTGGAGGCGTAAGTGGTTTCTCTCAATCTCGTTCTCCGGTGTCGGCTTTGACTGCAGCGCAGCGCCGGTTTGTCTGCGTTGAAAAGTTGACGGCGGCATGCCGGCATTGGCGCATGATGCGGGCCCTGTGGCTGGACGGGCATCGGCCTATGCTGGTTTTTGAGTAGGCATAGTGGTGGCTGTGGTAGGCGGCCCCCTACTGGTGCTGTGTGGCGGCTCGGAGGGGCTGTTGACGCACTTGGTAAATGGGGTGGCAGGTCTGGGTCTGTGAGCAGTTGCGATATAGAGGGGCTTATAACGTCACTCTATAAGGTTTTGGCTCACGGCGTAGCGGACGATATCGGCATTGCTGGAGAAACCCATTTTTTCCATCAGTCGCGCCTTATGGGTGCTGACTGTCTTGCTACTGATCGCTAGGGCCTCGGCGATTCCGTTCACGCTGGTGCCAAGGGCGAACAGGCGTAGCACCTGGCGTTCGCGCTCGGTGAGTTTGTCGTGGTGGCTCTGTTGCGTCAGGTTGCTGGCTTCGAGGGCGATGTCTTCGGCAATCTGCGGATCAATGACGCGTGCGCCGGAAGCGACGCGGTGGATCGCTCCGAACAGGGTCTCTGGCGTGCAGGTTTTGCATAGGTAGCCGTTGGCGCCGGCCCTGAGCATGCGCTGGGCGATCTGCGGTTCGTTGTGCATGCTCAGCATCAGTATTTTTTGCGTTGGGTGATGGGTGCGGATGCGTGCGATCAGATCCTCGCCGCTGAGACCGGGCATATTCATGTCGAGCAGCAGCAGGTCGATATCGCCCTCCCGTAGTCGTTCCAATGCCGTTACACCGCTTTCGGCCTCGGCGACTACCAGCAGGTCATTGGTCAGGGCGAACAGTTCCTTCAATCCCCCACGCATAATGGCGTGGTCATCGACAATCAGCAGACGAATTTTTCTGAGCATGGTTCCTCGCTGCTTGGATAGGGGATTCCAATATCTATGGCGGGCAGGATGCTCAATAGAGTGTTTGCCTGTTGCGGATAAAACCATCGGCTGCCGCTGCTTTTTGGGTAGGGGGTTTCCGGTTGGGGGTAGGCGGTTGGCTGACCTTGTGTGCGAGACACAGTGAGGGCGAGTTTCGCTGTCGGGCGTTGGATCGCTCTGATGGGGTACTGCCTGCCGGCTTGTTACATGCGGAACCGTCGACCAGCTGGGCGAGGTCATGGACCGACGCGGGTAGGTTCGCGCTGACCTGGTTGTTCTGTTCCGAGGTTTGTGCCGCTTCATTGGACTGCTTGCGGATGTCGTGAGTGTTGCGCGCAATATCCTCGGTCGTGCAGCTGTGCTCTTCGCAGTCCGGGGCGGTCTGCGCAGCTATGTCGTAGATACTTGGGGGGTTGATCGCGAGGCTTGCGGCGTTCGATGAATATATCCCTGCATGGCAGCGCCGCACGGCGAACAAAAAAAGCTATCCCCGCAGTGGAGCGGGGATCCATGATCGACCTGACTATGCGGGGGACGCTTAGCCAGCGAAGCACGGGCTCCTATTTTCCAGGAGCAGCAAATGTCTGCCAATTGCCCTACAGGGTGTATAGGCAATCGTGTGGCGAGACAGTGGGGGCAAGGATGCAACCAAGTAGCTTCAGCGACCATCGGTGAGGGCTGATTCTTCGGTAGGGGGTTTGCTTTGATGGGTAGGGGGTTGCCGATACGGGCCGGCGAACGGTTTTCAGGCGCAGCCATTTGTAAAAAGAGCACAAACTACCTGTAGGGCAAGTTCCGGCTTCAAAGGGGCATCGTCGCGCGGCACAGGGTGTAGGGGCCGGGGGAGGGCAAGTCCTTGCTGCGGTCCGGCGTCCCGGCGATGCTTTTGATTTGCCGGGATCGCCAGCAAGCTGGCTTCTACCAAGCTTGGTGCCGATTTAATTCTTATATAAAACAATGAGATATTTTTGACTGCCAGACGCATTTGTTTGGCGTGCGGCTGGTGCAGTTAGTCAATTTCGACGCCTGAGCCTGATGCTGCGTTGCCGCTCCTGACCATGGCTGGCTACGACTGGTCGCGGCTCCTTGTCTCAGAACCTCGGCCATCCGCACTTGAGTCAACCAACTGGTCCTGCAGGCCATTAGCATGTCGTTGAAAATCGCCCTTCTCGGACAGGCTCCGGGTTGTTGCTGGCGATCCAAATCCCAGTGGGGCCGCCTCGGCAAGTTGGCTGCGGGGCATTGCCGCGTGCAGGGGTTTGTCGCGGGTCCTATTGATTCGTCCTGAAGTGCTTGCATGGGCAAGTCGATGCGTGGTGCCGACCTGCTGGTCGGCGGATCGTTGGTTGTATTGGTTGCGGTCATAGTCAGTCACCCCCTACCTATTCCTGTTTTTCCCCCTACTGAAGAATCAGCCTCCGCCGATGGTCGTCGAGTTTGCGCGGATGCATTCTCTGTTCTCGCTTGCAACGAGCTCTTCTGTAATTCGAAGTGCCGGCATTCGAAGCCGAGTGGAATTGGCTCGGTTATGAAGAGCGCTATACGGACTTAGCCTTGCGTCCGTAAAGCCTGGAAAGCCCATGCTTGCCACATTTCGATGTGTTGTGCGGTCGCAGTTCTTTGCCCTAGCGATATTAAACAGACCGTAGCTCCCGGTGTATCCCGCCCGGGAGCGAAAAGAGCAGACGATCTGGAGTTTCGACCCTTACCAGGGCGCCGAATATCCGATCCGTGCACGTTCTTGATGACAGGTAGGAGTGGCTGCGATGTCGCAGAAAGGTTTCACCCTGATTGAGCTGATGGTGACCCTTGCCGTCCTTGCGATCTTGCTCGGCATCGCCGTTCCCTCGTTCGGCAGCATGATCCGCGATAGCCGGGCTTCGACCCTGGCCAGCGAGCTGCAAGGGGCACTGCAACTCGCCCGCTCGGAGGCCGTCAAGCGTCGTCAAAGCGTTGTGGTGTGCCGCAGAAAGCCTGGCGAAAGCATTTGTCAAAACGGTGCGGATTGGGCCTCTGGCTGGCTGGTGCAGCAAAGCGGCGGTGACGTGATCAAGGTCTGGGACAGCGCGCAGGGGCTGGCTGTTGTCGGCCCGAATGCCGGGGTGACCTTTCGCAGCAACGGCATGGCCGGTAGCGCTAGCAATTTTGCGGTGACGCCCAGTGACTGCAGCGGTAAGCAGAGACGGGAAATTGCCGTCTCTGTGACCGGCTCCAGCACCCTGGGACAGGAGGCCTGCGAATGATCGCGTTCTCTCCTGCCGCCCAGCGTGGTACCACGCTGATCGAAGTTCTTATAGCCCTTGTCGTGCTTGCCATCGGCCTGCTCGGGATGGCGCTGCTGCAGGTCACCAGCGTGCAGAGTAACCACAGCGCTTATTACCGCTCGCAGGTGAGCATACTCGCCAGCGATCTGGCCGACCGGATGCGTGCGAACCGCACCGCCGCGCTGACCGACGCCTACGTATTCGATTATCCGACCTCATCCGGTCCCCATTCGGTGAGTGGCACCCAAGCGCAGAAAGATAAAGCCGAGTGGCTGAACACACTTGCCCAGGCGCTACCGGAAGGCACCGGCAAAGTCGAAAAAAGCGGAACCCTGGTGACCATATCCGTGCGCTGGAACGATAACCGTGGCCGGATAAAAAAAACCGCTAGCACCGAGAAAGCCGGCAGCACCGATACCGGCATTGAAACCTTCGTCTATCGGACCGAAATATGACTCGTTCATCGACGCCTCGCCAGCAAGGCTTTTCGCTCGTCGAATTAATGATCTCCATGGTTCTTGGCCTGTTGCTGATGGCTGGCGTATTGCAGACGTTTCTCTCGAGCAAGCAAACCTACAGTACCAATAACGCACTTGCCCGCGTTCAGGAAAGCGGTCGCTTCGCCATGGAGTTTCTCACCAACGATATTCACAACGCTGGATACAAGGGTGAATGTGTTTCGGCATTGAATAATCTGCTCAATGAAAAGGGTAGTGGCTATAGCGCCGACTTATTCGATTTGAGTCAGCCTATAAGTGGTAAAGCTAATGCGTCCCCGTCATGGGTGGATAACCGCACTGCGGGCGACGTGATTAATATCAAGTATGCCGCCAATATCCCGGGGGTGACGGCAAGCGGAAATACCACGGTCAACGCAAACGCCATCACTCTGAATGCGGCTAGTGGTGTGGCTCAGGATACGATCATCGTTGTCGCCGATCCCATGGGCTGCGATATGTTTCAGAATCGCAGCAATGCCAGCGCCAGTACCTTGTCTCGCGGTAATGGCGGGAAACCGGGCAATAAGAATTCCGCCAAAAATAACTTCAGCCACGCCTATAACTCGGCGATGGAAATTCTCAGATTGGAAAGTGCCAGCTATTACATCGGCAATGGGATAAAAGGCCTGCCTTCCCTCCGTCGCGTCAGCTTTACCAATGGAGCCAAATTCGACGAAGAGTTGGTCGAAGGGGTGCAAGATATGCAGATCTTGTACGGTATTGCGGGCAGCGATAGGCAAGTCGACAGTTATGTGTCGGCAAGCAGTGTGTCCAATTGGGATAACGTCGTATCCGTTCGTGTCAATCTATTGCTCGTCAGTACCGATACAAACGTGGTCCCGGAAAATCAACTTATCAAGTTTAACGGAAAAGACGTAACCATTCAGAATCGCCGCCTGGCGCAAGTGTTCTCGACAACTATCGGAATTCGTAATCGCCTGCCATGAATAAATCCATGATCGCATTACCTGTCAATAATCAACGCGGGGCGATTTTGATTATCGCCCTGATCATGTTGTTGTTGCTGACCATCATTGGTTTGAGCAGCATGCGCGGAACCTCGCTGCAGGAAAGTATGGCCGGCAATATGCGTGACGGCAGCCTCGCCCTTCAAGCCGCGGAAGCGGCACTACGCCAGGGTGAAAACGTCGTCAATAAAAAGTTCATGACCAATACCCTGGACATGCTTTCTGGCACGCCGCTGTCAGGCACCTACAGCAAGTTTCCCGGCGTCACGACCGCACCGGCCTACAGCATTACGCTGCTGGCCAAGCTGCGCACCAGCACTGAAGCCGCAACGCCTATCGACGATCAAGGTGCCTTGGTGCGAGTGGAGGCCGACGGTTATGGCATGGCGCTCAATTCCGATAACAGCGCTGCATCCAAAATCAAACTCCGCTCGGTTTTTCTGGTTGAACAATGAACGGCCAACCGCCTTATCAGTCCTTTTCGGGAGTCGTAGTGATGACCAGCCTCGCACCTCGATACAAACTGCTGCACACAGGCCTGGCTTTCACCATGTCGTTGGCGATCACCTTCGCTTCGACCGCCCGGGCGGACGTTTCGCAGTCGCCTTTGTTATTGGGTGGGGGCAGCGTGCCGGGTAATCTGGCATTGGTGCCTTCGGTGGAATGGCCAACCATTCTCAGTATGGCTAATCTTGGTGACTACTCCGTCAGCAATAAATATGTCGGCTATTTCGATGCGGATAAGTGCTACGACTATGCACATGATTCGAAGCATGAAGATCACCGCAATAGCCATTTTTTCCCAAAGTCTAAAACCAGTAATCGTAGCTGCACCGGTAAGTTATGGAGTGGCAACTTTCTTAACTGGGCGGCAACCCAGACCATCGACCCTTTTCGTAGTGCGCTGACCGGTGGTTATCGTGTCAAGGATACGAAAAAAGAAACCTGGCTGGAGAAGGCTAGGCATACAGGTCAGAATCAAAGCGGTTGGCGAGCTATTTGGGACGGCGCCACAGTAAGTAGTGCAACTCCAGCGAGCTGGTATGGGTTCAGGGTGCGTCTCGCCGGCTTGGGTAATCGTATGCGCTTTACCCTGGATGGTGACCTGAGCGGAGAGGCTAGCGAGTACACATCGGATACCGATCTTTCCATCAACGGAAGTACCGTATATGAAGTTTATATGCGGGTAAAAGTATGCGATTCAAAGATCGGCCTGGAAGCGAACTGCAAACGCTATGCGGAATCCTACAAGCCCGAGGGTTTGATACAACAGTATTCCGGTGATCTTCGTTACAGTGTCTTCGGTTACTTGAACGACCATAGCGTATGGCGTGACGGTGGTGTATTGCGCGCTCGGCAAAGGTTTGTTGGCCAGGCCGTCCGCACGCCGGGGGTGGCCGGTAACCAAGACAATAGTGCTAGTGAGTGGAACGCAACCACCGGTGTGTTTATACGCAATCCTGACAAAGATGATGCGACCAATACCAATGCCGGCATTCTCGATAGCGGGGTTATAAATTATCTGAATAAGTTCGGTCAGATGACCGCCAAGGATCATAAGCATTATGATCCGGTCAGCGAGCTGTTCTATGCGGCGCTGCGTTATTTTAAGGGTCAAAGTAATGTATCGGCCTATTCAAACCTCGGTGCCGATACGTCCATTCACTATGAGCTGGCCGATGGCTTCCCGGTTATTGCAGATTGGACGAACAAAGACCCTATTCAATATGCCTGTCAGAAAAACGTGATTCTCGGCATCGGCGACACCAATACGCATCGAGATAAGAACCTTCCGAAGAACACTGTTAGAGACCAAGAGCCGACTGAACCAGATGAGGTCAGCAAGGACGGTACCATCGATGTGGTAAAGGCGACGCAGAAGGTAGCCGAGCTCGAAGGCATCACTATCAATACTCCCTTCAACACTAATCGCCTGAGCTCTGCCTATATCGCTGGCCTTGCCTACGATGCCCACACCAAGGATCTACGTAACGATTGGAAGGGAAACCAGACCGTTTCCACCTATTGGGTCGACGTTCGCGAGGACGAAAAGCTGGCTGGAAAAACCCGCAACCAGTACTGGCTCGCCGCCAAATACGGTGGTTTCAAAGTGCCGAAAAATTTCGGTGAGCCCTACGAGCGTAGTGAGGAGCTGCCTGAGGAGTGGTGGCACAGCACAACGGATATGTTGGGCAGCGATTATCCCCGTCCCGATAACTTCTATGTGGCGAGCGATGCCGCCAATATGGTTGAAAGCCTGAAGCGCGCATTCGCGAATATCGCCAACGAGGCGCAAAGCACCCTGACTTCGCTGGCGACCAACTCCAGTCGCCTGAGTACCGATACCGCAGTATTCCAACCACAACTCAATAGCAAACGTTGGAGCGGCGACCTTCTGGCAAAACAAGTCGTCGGTGGCGAGGTGGCGGCAAAAGCCAGTTGGAACGCCGCTGGCGTACTGGATGCGCTCAGCGACGTGGCCAGTCGGAAAATCTTCAGCAGCGCGTCACCCACAGAAGACGGTGCCAACGGCCCGCTAATTTCAATCGAGGGAATCGATTTCACCTGGGACGATCTGGACGAAACCCAGCGCGCCTGGTTTACCAAAGCGGGTGAGGCGGATAGTTCCAAGGCAAAGCAGCGTCTGGCATTCCTGCGTGGTGATCGCTCGTTGGAAATGACCGACAAGGATGGCAGTCAGCCATTTCGGCAACGTACCAGCCGCCTGGGAGACATAATCAACTCTGACCCCCAGTTCATCCATCAGCAAAATTTCGGTTACGCCGGCCTGGCTTGGAACGATGGCGCTGTGGGCGAAGCCTATGCCGCATTCCGCGCATCCGATGCCTATAAAAGCCGTACGCCAATGATCGTCGTCGGCGCCAACGATGGCATGTTGCACGGCTTCGACGCCAGGGTCAGCACAGAATCGGCGAAAAACGGTGGCGGCGAGCTATTCGCCTATGTGCCCAACAACGTACTGGACACATTGATCGATCTGACCGAACCGGCCTATTCCCACCGCTATTACGTCGATGGCACGCCGCGTATTTCCGATGCCTGGTTGGGCAGCGACGGTTGGCGCACCATGGTCGTAGGTACTACGGGGGCGGGCGGTAACAGCGTATTCGCTCTGGACATTACCGACCCTGGCAGCATGTCCAGTGAAAACGTGATGTGGGAGTTCACTCATCCGAGCATGGGCTATACCGTTGGCCAGCCGGCGCTGGTCGCTCTGCCCAACCAGAAGTTCGGGGTAATCGTCAGCAGCGGCTATCACGACAGTACGCCAGCGAATGGCAAGGTGTGGATCCTGGACGCCGCCGACGGCAGCGTGATCAAGGAGTTCACCCTGGCCACCACGGGCGATTTGGGTACTCCGTTGGTCGCCGATATAGATGCGGACCAAGTTGCCGATCGCATCTATGTGGGCGATACCCAGGGCAATCTCTGGCGGCTGGACCTGAACGGTAACAGCACTGTCAGTTGGGGCATTCCGGGCTCGCTCAATGCTAATCCGCTGTTCATTGCCAAGGACGATGCGGGTGCGCGGCAAGCCATCACCGCGCCTTTGACATCCGCCTTCAACGATCGGAATCAGCACATGGTGTTCTTCGGTACCGGGAGTTTTTACCGTACCGGCGATAACGAGATTCCGGATAATCCGGCGGTAGAGACCTTCTACGGGATTATCGATAACGGGCTGCTTATCGATGGGCGCAGTGATTTGTTGGAGCAGGACATTATCAAGGAAGCCACACTGAGCAGCGGCGATAAGGTGCGCGCTACTACGCAGAACGCGTTGCAGGATGACGACAAGGGTTGGTATCTGGATCTTGCCTGGCAGACGGGGGAGGGTGCCTCCGGTGCTCAGGGCGAGCGCGTGGTTGCCAAGGCCACTTTGCGCAATGAGCGGGTGATTTTTACCTCCATGATCCCGTCCGCAGATCCTTGTGAGTTCGGCGGAACCAGTTGGATCATGGCCGTTGATTTATCCAGTGGCGGCCGGTTCAACGACTTGTTCTTCGATACCGACGACGACGGTACGTTGACTCGTAGAGATGCGGCCACGGTCACCGAAGAGGGCGATATCGTTCCAACAGAGGGCGATCTGATTCCCACGGACGATGGCATTCCTTGGACAGGCCTCTCCGATAAGGATGCTGGCGTGATTAAAGGTGTGACCTCGGTCACTGATGAAGATGAGGCGTTGCTGTGCTTCGCCGGTTCCAGCGGGGCGCCAACCTGTAAGCCAGCGCCCGGGTCACGGAGATATGGCCGCCAATCCTGGCATGAAGTGAGGACCAACTGATGATCAGCTCTATCGGCAGGTCCATTCTGGGTTCGACGTCGCGGAGCCCGGTATTACGAAACAGGGGCTTCACGCTGATCGAAATGATGATCGTGATAGTCGTCATCGGCATCCTGGCCGCGATCTCCTATCCCTCCTATCAGGAGTATGTGCGCCGGGCCAAGCGGGCGGACGCCCAGGCCGTATTGCTGGAGTTGGCGCAATTCATGGAGCGGCACTACACCGCCAACGGCACCTACCTGACCGCCGATGATAAAGCTCCCGACTTGCCGTTCACCGCAGCGCCCAAGGATGGCACCAACAGCAACTACGACCTGAGTTTCGTCGCCAAACCGACGGCCAGCGGCTACACCTTGCGGGCGGTACCCAAGGGCTCCATGACAGGTGATACCTGCGGAACCTTGACCCTGAGCAATACGGGGGCCAAGGGGCAGGCTGCGGGTGCCAGCCTTGCCGCATGTTGGCGGCGCTGATCGAAAGACGGATGTAGCGAGTCAGGCTGCTGGTGTCGCGAAACCACTAATCTGCCGCGTTTTGTGGGAGCGGCTCGGCGAGCTGGGCATCGATGATGCGCCCGCCGGCAGCCACTCGGCGGCAGGCCATCAGCAGAGTTTCCGGATCGTGGTTCTTGGTCAGATAGCCCGTTGCATCGGCCTTGAGCGCACGCTGGGCAATGGGTACGTCATTGCGCATGCTCGGTACCAGGATCGGCAGTTGCGGCTCGCGGCTGTGGACGCGAGACAGCAGATCCTCGCCACTGATGCCCGGCATGCTCATGTCTAGCCGCAGATCCATATCGTTGCGCCGCAGCCGTTTGAGCAACGCCGCGCCGTGCTCCGCGTTACCAACTACGTGCAGGTCGCCAGCCAGGGCAAAAGCTGTTTCAACCCTTCGCGCAAGATGGCATGGTCATCAGCGATCATTCGTCGAGTCGTGGGGCCTCGGGGATGCCTGCAAAGGGATCTGTAATTGAACACAAGTACCCTGGCCAGGGGTACTGTCTATTGTCACTGCACCTCCAAGCATATGGCCGCGTTCACGCATTCCGAGCATGCCCAGCGTGCCTTGGCGCGTCTGCTCCGGATCGAAGCCCCGGCCGTCGTCGCGAACCTCGATCAATACCTGATTGCGACTGGATTTCAAGTGGATCTCCACGTAGCTGGCGTGCGCGTGGCGAGCGACGTTGGTCAAGGATTCCTGAATCACCCGGAAGGCCGCAGTGGCCCGTTCGTTATCGAGCTCCAGGCGTGCCTCCGGCGCTTTCAACCGGCAAGCAATGCCGGTATTGCGGGAGAATTCGGCAACCAGCCATTCGAGTGCCGAAGTCAGCCCCATATCAAGGGCGGCGGGGCGCAGGCTGGTCGCTACGTTGCGTACTACCTGGATGATATCGTCGATCCGTGTCATCAGCGTTTGGATGTGTTCTACCAGCAGCGGCTGGTCTTTGCCGAATTGCAGGCGTAGCACGGAAATGCTCATGCGCAGCGCGGTGAGTTGCTGACCCAGTTCGTCGTGAACCTCCCGGGCCATGTGTTTGCGTTCTTCTTCCTTTGTGGTTTCGCGGCGGCTGGAGAGCAAGCGCAGTTGTGCATGGGATTCCTTCAGACGTCGTTCCGCCGCGCGCATGGCGCTGATGTCGCGGCCGATCGAGAGAATGCTGACGAGCTGCCCCTCCCTGTCGCGCTCGGGCACCAAGCGGGCCTCGAAGCGGGCCGCATCGGTGCCGGGTACGGCATTGATGACGACTTCTTCTTCAGCTGCTTCACCGGTTCGTGCTATCTGTGCGAGGGTTTTGCGAAAGGCGTGAGTTGCGTTCAGGTGGGGCAGTACTTCATCTGGGCCTTTGCCGAGCAGTTTGTCCAAGGTTTTGCCAAGGATGCTCTGGGTGACCGGATTGGCGTAGATGAAGCGACCTTGCAGATCGAAGCGGGCGATGACATCTGGGCTGTTCTCCACCAGCGCGCGAAACTCCTGCTCGCGGACGTGCAGGATGCGCTCCGCATGCTTGCGCTCGGTGATGTCGCGGAAGATCCCGACGATCCTCTGGATGCGTCCGGAAGCGCCGCATACCGGAATCAGCGTGGAGTGGAAGATCCGTTGTCCGATGGGCAGGTGGAGTTGTATTTCCTCATCGATCGGCGCCCAACTGTCCACGCAGTGTTGAAACTTGGCGATGGCGCTGGCTGCTGCGGCCGCGGGCAACGTTTCCTCAATGGTCTTGCCGATCAGTTCGGCGCGCTCCATGCTCGCGCCGCGCTCGAGCGCCGGGTTTACCTCGATGATGCGGAAGTGTCCCTCCTCGGTCACCTCCAGGAGAAACAAGGGGTCCAAGGAGTTATCGAAGATATCCCGGTAGCGTTGTTCGCTCTCGAGCAGCAGTGCTTCGGCGCGTTTGCGCTCGATGGCGATGGCCGCCAGGTGGCTGGCTTGGTGAACCAGCCTGAGGTCGTCATCGGTCGGCAACCCCGGTTGGTGCAGATAGATGCAGAAGGTACCCAGTACCTTGCCGGTGGAGTCCAGCATCGGTTCAGACCAGCAGGCGCGTAGCCCGGCCCGTCTTGCCTGTTCGCTGAAGGTGGTGCAATCCGGGTGGGTGAGCAGGTCTTCGGCGATCACCGTGGTTCCGCGCCAGGCGGCGGTGCCGCAGATACCGACGCCTTCACCGATCTCGATACGACCGAGTGCCTCGATATACTCCAGCGGCAGACTGGGGGCAGAGCCAGGGATCAGATAGCGGGAGTCTTCATCCGCCAGCATGATGCTGGCCAGGAAATCAGGACGTACTTGCTCGACATATTGCGCTACCAGCGTTAACACTTCCGGTAGCCGAGCCCCGTGCGCCAGTTGCTCGAAAATCCGCAGGCGGGCCTCCTCCAGGCGCTCATGACGTTTCAACGCGGTAATGTCATAGCCCTTGGCCAGAACGCTGACCACTTCACCATTCACACCGCGTTCGGCGATGAGTTGAATGGCATGGATGACCATTTCTCCTGTCTGCGGGCATAACCATTCCTGGACGGTTTCCAGAGGTTCTCCGGTGGCGATCACCTGGCGTAGCAACGTTTCGTGTTCGGCGGCCGTAAGGTCACCCCCATGCCAACAGCGTTCGAGTGGGCAGTGCAGGGCCTTGGCGGCCGGAATACCGGTTTCCCGTTCGAACGCCGGGTTGACGTAAGTGCGTTGGCAATTCAGGTCATAGCGAACGATCAGGTTCAGCGAGTTTTCCGCCAGGGCGCGGAACTGTTGTTCGCTGGCCAGCAGACGGTTTTCCATCTCTTTGCGTTCGCTGATGTCGCGGCTGATGCCGACGATACGGTAGATGCTCCCCTGTTCGTTACGCACGGGAATGAATATCGAGTGGACGGCAATAGTCCCGACCAGTAAATCGAGTTTGTGTTCTCTTTCGATAATTTCGCCGCAGGCCAGGCAATCCGCAAAAGCACTTTTAACCATTCGGCCGGCTTCGGGGGTGGCCTCGCCGAGAAAACGCCCTATCAGTTGCTGGCGAGGGATCCCTATCGCGCGCTCGAAGGCCCTATTGGTCTCGATGTAGCGGAACTGTTGATTTTCGGCCACCTCCACCAGATAGAGGCCGTCTGCGGAGTTATCGAAGACCTCTCGGTAGCGTCTTTCGCTTTCCCGCTGCGCCGCCTGCAGGCGTTTGCGTTCGGTGATATCCCGGGCCAGTTCCAGGCTGTAGCTCTGACCATCGAGTTCGAGGTAGGTGACGCTGAGTTCGACCGGGAAGATACGGCCGTCCTTGGTTTGGTGGCGGCTTTCGATGATCTCCGGCGGGCGTTCCGGGTTGTCGTGCCAATCCGCCAGGATTTGCTCGTTGGTCCAGTCGGGATCGATTTCGCCGACGGTCATGCTCAGCAATTCTTCACGGCTGTAGCCCAGGCTGCGGCAGGCCTCTTCGTTGACATAGCACAGGCGTGCCTGGCGGTCGATCAGGTAGGCGGCCTCGTGTACGTGGCTGAGGGCTATGGCCATCAGCGAGAGGCGTTCTTCGGCCTCGACGAGGCGGCTGAGGTCTTCTATCTGGGCGACCAGATACGCGGGGGTGCCGTCATGTGCATGCGCCGCGCTGACGGTCAGGCGCATCGGTAGATATTGGCCGTCGCTGTTACGGTAGCGCTTTTCCAGATGCAAGTAGGGTACTTCTCCGGTTACCAGGGCTCGGCTACCGATAAGTTCACCAGGTAGATCGTCCGGATGGGTCAGCGCCTGGCTGGATGTCTGCAGTAGCTCCTCCTCGCTGTAACCGAGCAGTTCGCAGAGATAGCGGTTGGCTCGCAGCCAGCGACCGTCTAGGGTCAGCAGGGCCATGCCGATAGCGGCGGAATCGAAAGCCTTGCGGAAGCGTTCTTCGCTTTCCCGCAAAGCATGTTCGATACGCTTGCGTTCGCTGACATCGTGTAGGAAGCCGAACCAGAGTATTGAACCGTCGGCTTCAGGCGTCGGCTTGGAGCGGCCCTCGAGCCAGATTTCGCCCTTTTGCGGATGACGAACCCGGTATTCGCATTGCCAGGGTTGTAGCGTACGTGCCGATTCGGCGATCGACGCCCGCACCCGTGCGACATCCTCTGGGTGGATGCGCTCGAATAGAATGCCAGCGTCGCGCTTCAGTTCCTCCACGGTCACGCCATAGTATTGTTCGTAGCCAGGCGAGGCCCATGGCATGGAAACCTCGCCTTCTTTGGTTAAGCGAAAGGTACCGATAATGCCTGGGGCTGTTTCGACGATTCGTTGCAGCCACTGATTCTGCTCGAGCTGTTTATCCAGGCTCTTTGGGGGCTCGATCCGAACGATTTCACCCAGTAACAACTGGCCGACGGCTACCAGCTTGCTGCGGCCATGCAACAGGCTGCCATCCTTGTGTTCATAGCACAGCTCAAGGGGCCGGTCAGTGAGGCAAGCTGGCAAAGCTTGACCATACAAGGTCTGCAGGTTCTCGCGTTCAGCGCACTGAAGCAGATCGACAAAAAGGTTGTCGAGCAGCTCCGGCAGGGTGTAGCCAAGCAACTCTTCGAAAGCGCCATTGATTTTCAATATCCGCCCTTGCTCATCAAGCAGAACCAGAGCGGAGGACACCAGGCCGAAGGTGGCCTCGATTAGTTGGGATTGTGCTGCCTGCACGGTTAGGGCGCTTGTTTCAATAGAACGCATCATTTGTACTTCGCTTCGCCCAATAGTCGCTCGTGGAAGGGGCTTGCCAGTGGTTCCGTGCTGGAGAAGGTAATATTTGTGCGTAATCGTACGGCAATGGCCACCAATTAGCACGATGACCCTGCCGCCTTCAGCGGCACTTCAGCAGTCTGACGATTTGCTGCTGTAGGGGGCGTGCTCAATCAGGTCGCGATCGACCGCGAAGCGAAACATCTGACGCAAAGAGAAAGGCTATTTTGGCTGCCCGATTGACCCCGCGGGCGAGGAACTCCGTTACTTCGGTGATGTGGCATTTCTTGACGTCCGCAACGGCTAAGGCGCCTATAAAGGGAGTGCTTTTTAACCATGTGGGGTGCTAGGGGGCGAGTGTTCGAATCACTCCGTCCCGATCATAATTAGACACAGCCAGTTGAGCGATCACTGGCTGTTTTTGTTTCTGTCCTGCGCAAAATGCGCGCAAAACTATTCTCCGGCGATTTCGCTTATATCCAGGTCGGGTGCCGCTTGCGCCCCTTCCACAGCAGTCTGCTGAATGCTCTGGAAGCCCCTGAAGCCGGTCCTTTGGCCGGTTTTTGTATTGGCTGATCGGTGCGATTCCAAGAGTATTCGGCAGATTAGGGGTTCTCCTCACCCCGACCGAACCCTGCCGACTTCCCCAGCAATATCTTTTGTCGCCAGGCCGGGGCGCTGGTGGGGAAAAGTGCTTCGGTTGGCCGAAAGCGGGCCAGGGCTGTGGCGGCGGCGATGCGCTGGCGCTGCTGGCCGCTATCGAGCACCTCGAGACAGCGACCCTCGCTCAGTGGAGCGCCCAACAGGTAGGTCGTTCCCGCTTGGAAGCCTGCTCCGTTGCACTGCCACCAGGCTTCCACCAAAGGTGGATCTGGCCAAGGCAGGTCCTGATCGGGGTCCATTGCCACGTTCGGGTCATTCGGATCGTCGTTGGGGCCGGCGTCGTAGTTCGGGTAGCTCTCCAGCTCCAAGTCGAGCAAGGCCAGATCGGCGCCGGTGATCCGACTGAAAGCTTCACCAGCGATTCTTGCCATGGGCACATCCCGCATCTGCTGGATCAGCCAGGGAATGCTTACCGGATCGCCCAGTAGGCCGGTGCCCTGGATTACCAGGCGGCGTTGTTCGGGATTCTGGGCAAGGCTGCGTAGCCAGGCCATGGATGTCTCGCGCTTTTGCCAGCAGAGCAACACATTGAGGGCACGACCTTGCTGCTCACCCAGTTGTTCGGCGAACTGCCGAAGCGGTTCCAGTGCTTCCTCGTCGCCCATCTGCGCTGTCGCCCAATTGGCCCAGAAACGCACGTTGTCGTCGCCATGCAGGCGATGCGCACGAATCGTCGGCATCAGATCGCGCCGCCGTAACTCCCCGGCCGTGCGTGCGGCGCGGGCCAGCACGCCGGGGTCGGCATGGGACAACCCGGCGATCAGCATTGGTCCCGGATCGCGGCGGTGCATGCCGCAGGTGGCCAGGCCGAGGCGGCGGAACAGCGGCTCGGGGGAGGCGAGCATACGCTCGATCCAGGGCGATATCCGCTCCCAGTCGAGCCAACCCAAGGCCATCAGATAGCTGCGCTCCGTTTCTTCGGCACTGTGCAAGTGCTCACTCAGCCGTGTCAGCACCTGCGCATTGCCCGACTCGAAAGCCAGCACCACACTGGCGAACATCTCGCCGATGGCATGTGGGCCGAGCTGAGCCAGCAGGATTTCCAGACCGCTGGAGCCAGCGATGCGCAGGCCGTCGAGGTGGGCTTCGATGCGATTGTCCAGGGCGGTCAGGTGTTGGAGGTCGTAGTGGGGCGCCCGAACGGCGTAGTCACGCAGGCCGGCCAGGAAGGCGGCTTCTTCGGCATGTTGGCTAATCATATTCACAATCGAAGGCATCACAAGAAGCCTGCCAGGTGAGTCCCATTGTTCAAAACCAGACGATTGCTCAAACGATCCTCGTCCATTCAATTCCATCGAAAGACATGAGATCGAACTCACCATTCGACCACATGACGTCCTTGCCAGCGCTCAGTTGGTAACAGGACTCTGGACGATCATCACCAAAATCCACAGGTTCCAGTTGCGATTGTTTCAGCCGATAAACATTCGACATGGTGGAGATGTAAAGAGCATCGCTAAACCATTCCAAATCCCAGATATCGTCGGAAGTTTCCGTTTGATCGACGACGCTCCACATATCATTGCGCCCTTGCAGCAATACACCGCGATGGCCCGCTATGTATGCCATGCCATTAGGCGCGCATTTGACCGATGTGAGAGTCACCGATGTTGGTGACTCGCAAGGTTCCCAGTGATGACCATCGAAACGCCATATAGCGCCCTCACGGCCAACCGCATAGATTTCAGTATTTGAGAAACCATGAATTGCCTGCGCATTGAAAGTTTCCGGCAGACCATCGTCGATACGTGTCCAGCGTTTAGGGCCTTCAAAGCGATACACCATTCCCCTTAAGCCAACGGCGAAAGCAACGCCGCCAATTTCTGCCACGGAGCGGACGCCACCCGTTCTAGGTTTTTGTGGCGCCGGTGTGCTGTCGTCGAAGATGTCACCACTACTCGTACCGCTTGCCATGATGGCTGAATAATAACCGGAGCCGGATACGTCAATGAGGCCAGGTCCAGGCTGCGAGACTATGGCTAGCGAATGGGCGTCGTAGTTGGCGTCGGTTCGAATAAATACGCCATCCTTATATTTGAAGATAATGGCATGGGGGATCTCATCGGCTTCTTTCTGAGGATCGGCTGCATAAATGAAACCCATCCCCTGCTGGCGAGCTATAGCTGTGCGTATGACAAGACCATTCAATGGAGTGTCTGGCATTTAGATATCCTTCATTGTGGAGGGCAATATCAGAAAGTTGTCGGGTTTGAAGGTTCTGGAACGCGTCCGGCCGTTGACGGGCGGATTCGGTCCGTCGGACCGATATTCATCTTTTGATGGCCTTCTCGTACCTGGCTTTTCGTGCATTCCTTATCGCATTTGCTGCCACCTTTCTGGGCGGCTTCCGCTCCAACTGCTTCGGCTTCGGCAACACTCCAGCGTGCATTTGGGTCGATGGTCTTGCCAGTGACATGCGGCGCAACGCTCGGATGGTTCACCGTGAGGAGGTTCGTCTCTTCATGAATGTCACCGTGCGTTCCAGTGGAATGGCTATGGCCATCTTCACAAATGCACGGCGCCTTGTCGGGGTCGTACTTATTGGCTCCTAGCGCATCGAGCAGGAGCGCGTTACCACTTTTTCCTCTCTCCTTGAATTGTGATTTAGGCACTACATGGTGTGGTGTTTTCCCCTCGCAACAGTTCGATGGTGCATAGGGTGTAAGCACGCACTCCATTGCCTTTTTACATTTTGAATCGCCACACAAGGCTTCGGATGCGCCGGCCCGATTGACAGCGCCTGTGGAGTAGGTGTTTGCATCAACATGGCGCTGGCAATTGTTATCCTTCAACCCCTTCACTACGTTGTTGCAGGGATGGGAGCTGTTGGCCGCCGCGGCCGTATCAATATAGGGCCAGGTTGGGCTATTGCCCGGCTGCGATGCATGATTATGGGTAGTCAGATCCATATTCCTGACTACATTTTCCCCCTCGAACTTCACATCCATCGACCAG
The DNA here is from genome assembly GCA_966210435.1 of uncultured Pseudomonas sp. Lineage (GTDB taxonomy): Bacteria > Pseudomonadota > Gammaproteobacteria > Pseudomonadales > Pseudomonadaceae > Aquipseudomonas. Next base: position 41,229 of record CBIHLF010000029.1, read on the forward strand.
GCGGTGAAGTACACCTTGCCCTTGATCTTGCTAGTGACTACGCCTTTCTTCGGTGCATTTCCGGCTTCGTCACCGGTGCTGGTCTTGAAATAGCTCTTGTCCTTGAGCATCACCTCCTTGCCGCTGATCTTGACCGTCCGTGTGCCCCGAGTGGTGTCCTTGGCCATGCCGGTGTTGGGGTAGGGAATCGGCACGCCCGGCGGTGTTGGCGGCGCCTGGGGCGGGGTGAAGCAGACGTCCGGGAAGCATGCGATGGATTTGCCATCCGCCGACTTGCAGGAGATTTCCATGTTGTTGGCAAAGACCTGGTTGGCCATCAGGCAGCCCTCACCGGTTGGTAGCTGAGCAGGGCGGCGGCGCGTTGGCCGGCGTCGTTGCCGAGGTGGCAGAAGATATTCGGGCCTTCGCCATAGCCCTTGCGGCTGGCGGCCAGGGCCACGGCGAGCATGGCTGGGCCGATGGCGGCGCCGACTTCGCCGATGCAGTCGGCCGGGTGCCAGAGATGGAAGAACTCCTTGCGCACGCGCAGGCTGCGGCTCAGGGCCAGGGAGGCCTCCTTGAAGTAGTACTGCTCGCCGGAGATATCGGTGAGTCGATAATCCATCTGTTCCAGCCCGCAGCCGGCTTCGCTCAGGGCGGCGCGTACGGCTTGGGTCAGGCCGTCGGCGCGTAGGGGAGTGTCTTCAGCCTCCACCGTAGCCTTTTCCAGGCCAAAACCCAGACCGATGCAAGCGAGCTGCGGCGTTTCGCTGGCGGTCGGGGCGTTGACCACCACGGCGGCGGCGCCTTCGCCGGGGATGAAGCCGTTGGAATTCTGGCTGGTGAGCAGGCGTTCGCGTTCTTCGAAAGCGGCCAGGGTCGGCCCGCTGAGGAAGGAGTCGACGCCGGCGATCAGTACATGCCGATGGCCGCCTTGGTAGATCAAAGTGCGCGCGTTGAGCAGCGCCACCGCGGCGCTGACCCGGCCTCGGGCGATGACGTTGGAGCTGGGGTGAAAGCGCAGGCCCAGTTCGGTTTCGATGGCGTGCAGCAGCCCTTTGTCGAGACCGTCGAGGCGGCCGGGGCGGTCGGTTTCGGCGATTCCGAGCAGCAGCGGGGTTTTTTCCGGGTCAACCTCGGGAGTGCTCTGCAGCGCCTCGGCGATGGCGCGGGCGGCCATTTTGATCAGCTTGGCGCGACCGCGCCAGGGCTGTTCCAGGGGCACGCTGGCGGCGATCAGCCATTCGCCGCCGCGGTCGATAAAGCGGGTTTCCTGGAAGTTATCGATAGCGCAGCGGATCGCCGCGCAACTCGCGGGTGCGCTAAGACCGACAGCGCTGACCATGCCGGAGCCGATGATGCAAAGCGCGGCCATCAGTGCGTTTCCTCGGGTGCGCGTTTGGCTTTTACCAGGGCGGAGAGCGACGGGTAGTAATCCTTGCCCAGTTCGCGGGCGCGCCACCAGCCGGTGGACATGGTGCCGACCAGTACCTGGGCGATTTCGAACATATTGCGTTTGAGCGGGCGGCTGGTGCGCCAGGTGATCTCGACCTGCTGCATATCCGTGTCGATCAGCAGGGTATCGATCACCGCCTGCACGGTCTCGTGTCCGCCTTTTTTCAGAAAGAAGGTCACCGGCACGTCCATTTCGGGGATGCGAAAGCCTGCGCGCTCCTGGGGGGTGAGGTTCAACAGCAGCACGTCTTCGCCACCACGCAGGTAATCGGTCTGTTGATCAACGGGCGCAGCCTGGAAGTAGCGGTTGTCGAAATCCGCCGGCAGAAAGGGGAAGCAATTGGCCAGCCAGGCCTCGTCGTAGGTACCCGCGAAACTCGCACGCAATGGCCAGCTGCGGCCGATGGGCCCTAGCGCCATTGGTTTGTAGTCGCCGTTTGGGCTGTCGACGGGCTTGCCCAGTTCCTCTGTATTGGGCAACGGCATGCCGACGATTTCCGCAGTGGCAATGGCGCTGGGATACCAGCCCAGCCCGACCGGGTTATCCAGATAGCAGTGACGCATTTCGGGGTCGTTGGCCATCGGATGAGAGCCACCAAAGGCCTGGGCGTAGGAAATGTCCTGCTCGGTAAAAGGCTGCGGTAAGCCAGGTGAAACGCCCAATAGTCCCGGTTGCCATTGCCGTGGGCCGAGGACGGAAAAAGCCTTGCTGACCTTACCGACGCGAATACCCGCGGTCACCTGTGTCACGGCTCGCCCGCCAGGGGCGTAAGCCTTGCCGCGCACCAGCACATCGCAGAAGGGTTTTACCGGGGCGAAGTCCATTTCCTGCAGCGGGGGGCTGAGGCCCGGTTCGCCGAGGAAGGTATCGGCCATCAGCAGCGGTTGTTGGGTATCAGCCAGGGTCGCGGCGCGGCCGTCCAGCGGCAGATTGAAGGTGCCTTTGGCCACCACCACCAAGGATTCGCGGCCATCGGGGTTCATGCCCTGGGTATAGGCGGCGACCAATTTGCTGGCGTTGAGCAGTTCCATATGCCGAATACCTGTCTAGTTGATCTGCACCGAGCCACCCTTGATGCGGTTGGCCCCGCTGGAACGGCTGGACAGGTAGGCGCCCTGAATGATCACTTTGCCGGCGCGGGTCAGGGTGATGCTGGCCTTGCCGCAACGCAGCACGATTTCGTGCTCGGCACTCAGTTCCAGGCGTTCACCATCCAGGCGGGCGACGCTTACGGGCTCGGCTGCTTCCAGCCCGCGCTGAATACGCCCGATTACCAGGGGACGGCCGGGGTCGCCTGCCTCGAACATCAGTGCGACCTGGGCGCCTATGTCGTCGCGGCTGAGTTGGCTGGTGGTGCGGGCGGCGATACCGGTTTCGCTGGGGCAGCCGGGAAACGCCACCACCGGCGAGCCGGCCTGGGGGACGTCCAGCAGAATGCCGATGACCACACCATCCAGGCGCGCGGGGGCTTTGACGGGAATATGCTGTTTGACGCTCATGCTCTGCGCTCCGTGCTCAGTTCTGCAGAATCTTCTGACCCTTGATGACGACGTTGCGGTTGGCCTTGATATTGATCGCGCCGGAGCCGTCGATGGTGATGTCCTTGCCGCGAATCATGATGGTGCCGTCCTTCTTCATGGTGATGCTGGCCGCCCCCGTGGTCAGGGTGATGGAGTCGCCGGCGGTGAGGGAAAAGTTCTTGCCGACGTCCAGGCTGTCGTTCTGTTTGATGCCGGTGGTGCGGTTTTGACCGACGTCGCGCGATTCGTTCTGGCCAATCTGGGTATTTTGATTGCCATTGATCTCGATGCCTTCGTTGCCCTTGACCGTTTCGTTGCGGTTGCCGCTGATGCCGATGGTCTCGTTGCCGCCGACGTCTTCGGTGCGGTTGCTGACGATGGTGATGTTTTCGTTGGCGCCGACCTTTTCCGTGCGGTCCGCGCCTATGGTGATGGTCTCGTTGCTGCCGACGTCCTCGGTACGGTTGGCGCCGATGGTGATCTTCTCGTCGCTGCCGACATCCTCGGTACGGTTCACGCCGATGGAGATGGTCTCGTTATTGCCGACCGTTTCCTTGCGGTCCACGCCGATTTTGATGGTTTCGTTGTTGTCCACCGTCTCGGTGCGGTCGTGTTTGACGTGTACGGTTTCGTCGTTATCGATGGTCTTGCTGCGGTCGTGGCCGACCCAGTGGGTCTCGTCGTTCTCGACCTCGATGTCCTGGTTCTTCTCGGCGTGGATAAACAGCTGCTCGGCGCCTTTTTTGTCCTCCATGCGGATTTCATTGAAGTTGGCCGGCGAGCCGTCCTTGCTCGAACGGCTCTTCACGCCGCTCTGGGTGGCGTTGGCGGGTAGCTCGTAGGGCACCGTCTGTTCGGCGTTATAGACGCGGCCGGTGATGATCGGCCGGTCCGGGTCGCCTTCGAGGAAGCTGACGATCACTTCCTGGCCGATCCGCGGAATCTGCACCGAGCCCCAGTTCTTGCCGGCCCAGGCCTGGGACACGCGCATCCAGCAGGAGCTGTTTTCGTTGGACTGGTCGTGGCGATCCCAATAGAAGTGCACCTTGACCCGGCCGTACTGGTCGGTCCAAATCTCCTCGCCGCCGGGGCCGACCACCACCGCGGTCTGCGGCCCGCGGACGATAGGCATGGGCGTCAGAGGCAGGGGACGGAAAGCCTGGCTGGCGTCCATGCAGTCCAGTTCGCTGGTGAACTGCTCGGCCAAATCCAGCTGCCCGCTTTCATAAAGTTCCTGGCGAATCTGGTAGCGCGCGACCACCACCAGGTATTCGCGGTTCTGGTCCGCGCGGTCGTAGTCGGTCAGCTTGAACAGGTGCCCTGAGCCCAACCCGCGGGCGCGGCCGCGTAGCTGCACGCGCTCGAACTGGCTGTGGATGGCTTCGATGCGGGTGCGCGCGTAGTGCTCGCCATCCTTGCTCTGCACGTATTCGCCGGGATAGTCGTAGAGCGGGTGGTCGCCGTTGCTGTGGCTGCGCGACACGCTGGAGCGCACCTCGAGGCTGGCGCTGGGGCGCTGGAAGTCGTAGTCGTTCAGCGCCAACGAGCCGGGCTGGACCTCCCGCGCCAGTTGCCAATCGTAGAAATGATCGCGCTCGCGCATCTGTTGGTCGGGCGGGTAGAAGGGCACCGAGGCGTAATCGTCGACCGTGGAATGGGCGCCGTAGGCGTCGGCCAACACCAGCACATGACGCGTTTTCTCATGACGGAAGTAGTAGTAGATGCCTTCCTGCTCCATCAACCGGCTGACGAAGTCGAAGCTGGTTTCGCGGTATTGCACGCAGTATTCCCACTCGCGGTAACTGCCGCTCAGACTGTCTTCGAAATCGGAGAAGCCGAGGTCGCGGAACACCTGTTTGATGATGTCCGGCACTGTCTTGTTCTGGAAAATCCGGCAGTCCGAGGTGCGTGTGAGCAGCCAGAACCAGGGCCGCAGGCTGACCCGATAGCCAGCGAACTGGCCGTGGCCGGTCAATTGTCGGCAGCTGCAGGCAATGCCGTGGAAGTAGCGCTTACCGCCGTCGTGCAGCTCCAGGGTCAGGCCCATCGGCTTGCCCAGCAACTGGTCGAACTTGATCGCCCGATCTTCGGAGGTGAGATCCAGTTCGTAGTGGAACAACCGCCCCAGCTCCTCGCTGCCGTCCATGCTCTGCAACAGCAGGACATCGCCGCCGAGGGGACTGTCGACCTGTACCAAGCGATTGTTTTGCGTGATTGCCATATACAGCTTCCTTAGGCTCGCGTTCGGACGTCAGTCGGCCGTCTCGGCAATATGCGGGTCGAAAACATAGTGCAGCGCATTGTCCCGTTGGCTGATGCGCACCCCAGCCAGTGGCTTGCCCTCGAGCATGCGGGTGAGAAATTCCCGGCTCATATCCGGCAGCAGGGTATTGGTCAGGATGGCGTCGATCATCCGCCCGCCGCTCTCGATCTCGGTGCAGCGCGAGACGATCAGCTCGACCACGCTGTCGTCGTAGACGAACGGCACTTTGTGCCCGCTTTCCACGCGTTTCTTGATCCGTTCCAGTTGCAGGCGGGTGATGGCTTTGAGCATCTCGTCGCTCAGTGGGTAGTAGGGGATGGTCACCAGGCGCCCGAGCAGGGCCGGCGGGAATACCTTGAGCAATGGCTCGCGCAGAGCCTTGGCGATGGCATCGGGATCGGGCATCAGTTCCGGGTCGCTGCACAGGCTGGCGATCATCTCGGTGCCGGCATTGGTGGTGAGCAGGATCAGGCAGTTCTTGAAGTCGATCAGTCGACCTTCGCCGTCCTCCATCACGCCCTTGTCGAACACCTGAAAGAAAATCTCGTGCACGTCCGGGTGGGCTTTTTCCACCTCGTCGAGCAGTACCACGCTGTAGGGTTTGCGCCGCACCGCCTCGGTCAGCACGCCGCCTTCGCCGTAGCCGACATAGCCGGGCGGCGCGCCCTTGAGGGTGGAGACGGTGTGCGCCTCCTGGAACTCGCTCATGTTGATGGTGATGATGTTCTGCTCGCCGCCGTACATGGCCTCGGCCAGGGCCAGGGCGGTTTCGGTCTTGCCCACGCCAGAGGTGCCGGCCAACAGAAACACGCCGATCGGCTTGCTCGGGTTGTCCAGGCCGGCGCGGGAGGTCTGGATGCGTTTGGCGATCATCGCCAGGGCGTGGTCCTGGCCGATGATGCGTTTCTTCATGTGCTCGTCGAGCCTGAGCACGGTGTCGATCTCGTTGCGCGCCATGCGCCCGACCGGGATGCCGGTCCAGTCGGCGACCACCGCGGCCACCGCCTGGTAATCCACGGTCGGCAGAATCAGCGGGTTTTCGCCCTGCAAGGCAGCGAGGCGGCTTTGCAGATCGCTGAGCTTGTCACGCAGTGCCAGGCGTTCGGCCTCGTCCAGGCGCGGCGATGGCGCGCCGACCTCGCTGCTGGTGTCATCCACGGGTTCGGCGGCGGCGCGCAAGCTGGCGCGGGTCGCCAGCAGTTCGTCGACCAGGGCCTTCTCTTCGTTCCAGCGATTTTCCAGGGTCGCCAGGCGTGCGCGTTCCTCGCTAAGGGCCGCCTCGACATCCTGTTGGCGAGTGCCGATGGCAATGCCAATGGCCTGCTCGCGAGCGATGATCGCCTGCTCGGTACTCAACGCCTCGATGCGCCGCCGGCTGTCGTCCACCTCGGCTGGCACCGCATGCAGGCTGATAGCGACCCGGGCGCAGGCGGTGTCGAGCAAGCTGACGGACTTATCCGGCAACTGGCGGGCCGGGATATAGCGGTGCGACAGCTTGACCGAGGCCTCCAGCGCCTCGTCGAGGATCTGCACCTTGTGGTGCTGCTCCATGGTCGAGGCGACGCCGCGCATCATCAGGATCGCCTTGGGTTCCGATGGCTCGTCGACCTGCACCACCTGGAAGCGTCGGGTCAGGGCCGGGTCTTTTTCGATGTGCTTTTTGTATTCGGCCCAGGTGGTTGCCGCCACCGTGCGCAAGGTGCCCCGTGCCAAAGCCGGCTTGAGTAGGTTGGCGGCATCGCCGGTGCCGGCCGCGCCACCAGCACCGACCAGGGTATGGGCCTCGTCGATAAACAGGATGATTGGCTTGGGAGAGGCCTGCACGTCCTCGATCACCTGACGCAGGCGCTGCTCGAACTCGCCCTTCATGCTCGCGCCGGCTTGCAGCAGGCCGACATCCAGGGCACGCAGCTCGACGTCCTTGAGGCTCGGCGGCACGTCGCCGGCGACGATACGCAGGGCGAAACCCTCGACCACCGCGGTCTTGCCCACGCCGGCCTCGCCGGTGAGGATCGGGTTGTTCTGCCGACGACGCATGAGGATGTCCACCAGTTGGCGAATCTCTTCGTCGCGCCCGACTATGGGGTCGAGCTTGCCGCTGCGCGCCTGTTCGGTGAGGTCGACGGTAAAGCGTTTGAGCGCCTCCTGTTTGCCCATGGCGCCGGGGGGCACGGCGCCGCTGGCCTCGCCGGGGCTGCCGGCTTGAAATCCGTCGCTGGCGCTCAGGCCGTTCTCCGGCGAGCCGTCGAGGTATTCGTCGAAGCGTTCGGTGAGACTCTCCACCTTGATCTTGTCGAACTCGCGGGAGATTGCCGAGAGCGCATGACGCAGGCTCGGTGTCTTGAGCATGCCGACGATCAGGTAGGCGCTGCGCACCTGGCTCTCGCCGAACATCAGGCTGCCGTAGACCCAGCCGCGCTCGACCGCTTCCTCGACATGGGAGGACAGGTCGGTGATCGAGGTGGAGCCGCGCGGCAGTCGGTCCAGCACCTCGGTGATGTCCCTGGCCAGGCGCGCCGGGTCGAGATTGAACTGGCGGATCAGGCGGTGCAGGTCGGAGTCCTGCAACTGCAGAAGCTGATGCAGCCAGTGCACCAGTTCCACATAAGGGTTGCCGCGCAATTTGCAGAATACGGTGGCGGCTTCGATGGCCTTGTAGGCCAGGCTGTTCAATTTGCCGAACAGCGCGGCGCGGCTGATCTCACTCATGGTCGCTGCTCCTCGGAGGGGGTGGAGTGGCCGGCGTATTCGCGGGCCAGCAGCAGGTCGTCGGTATCCGTCGGCGGGCTGCCGAGCCAGGTATCGAAGCCCAGTCGGGTTTGGCCGTCGAGGTCGATGCGCGGAACTTCCTCGCGCCGCAGCAATAGATTGACCTCCCAATCCAGCTCGTCGCCCTGGTACTCGGCGACCCAAGCGGCCAGCTCAACGAAGCTTTCCTGCCCGGGCAACAAGCGTTGGTATTGCTCCAGGCTCAAAGGGCCGAGACGGATGCGGAATTTATGCTGGCGATCCCAAACGTGGGTCCCCAGGCTCAGGTCGCTGCCGAGCGAGCAAAGCGCCACGCCCACCTGGCTACGCTGCGGCAGCTCCAGCCACTGGCCAACGTACTCCTCGATGCTTACCGGCACGCCGAAGTAGCCTTCCAGAATGGCGCGCAAGCCGTCCGGGTAGCGGGTCTGCGCCGCCAGGTGACCGGTGAAGTGGTAACACGCCGAATCGGCGATCGGACCTTGGCCAAGCAGGCTGGTCATGCCGCGCCCGGACAGCGCGGCAAGGCGCATCGACCAGTAATCGTGATCGGGGCGGTCATGGCTGACGGTCGGCCGTGCTTCGGCCCAGGCGCGGTAGAACAGGCACAACAAGCGGTGATTGAACACATCGAGAAAGCGCGTGAAGGTGGCGTCGCCGTTGTTGCGCTGACGTTCGCGGGCGTACTCGGTCAGGTGCAGCGGCAGTGGGCCATTGGGCCCGGTCAGGCCGAAGAAGAATTGCTCGACGCGTGGCGCAGCACCCTCGGCGCCGGCTTCGATGCTGGCCAGGGTGGATGGGGCGAAGCCGCAGTCGGGTTTCTGTCCCAAGCGCAGCGGGTCGTCGCCCAGGCGCAGGGAATGGCCGATGCGTGGGCGATCTGCGGCCTCGCACTCGATGCGTCGCAGGGCCTGGAAGAAGTCGTAGGCCCAGGGCTCGTCGGCCATTCGGGCGATGCTCTCCAGCGAATTCAGAGGTTCGGTCGACATCCGGGGTGCGCCTGCCATCGCATGATTTCGCCGCGCTCGGTGGTGCGCAGTACGGTTTCGGTAAAGCTGTTGATCGACACATAACGCGCGAGAAAACGCTCGAACACCGCGCCCAGCAGGTACACACCGGTGCCGCGGAAGGCGTTCTCGTCGAACTCCAGGCTGATTTCCAGGCCACGGCCAAAGACGATTGGTCCCGGCATCGGCAACCTGCGGGTGCAAGGTGTACTGCGCACCTGGCGCAAGCCTTCGATCTGCAATTGCAGCGCCGAGTCGCCGGGGTCGCCGTACAGGCGCAACAGCTCGCGCAACGCGGCGGCGCCCTGGCCCTGTTCGCTCAGCGACAAGTAGTTCAGCGACAACTGACTGATCAGCCGCCAGGCGCTGGCATCGTGGGCGCGGCTTGGCCGCGGCCGACTGGGGCCGGCCAGGCAACGCACGGCCAGCACCGGGGCGCTGTCTTCCAGAGTGAAATCGCTCTTGCCGGAACCCACCGGCATCAGCAGCGGCAGGTCGCGGTTGGTGCACAGGGCGCTGAGGCCGAGCTGGCGCAGGTCATGGCGGTAGGGTGCCTGGTTGGCGTCCACCAGGGAGACGAAGGTTTCGCTGCCGACATAGGTCGAACGTGGCCCGCGCCGCCGTTGCTGGCTGGACAACCGACGTGGCTCGCGGCGGACGATGTAGTAGGCCTGCTCGCGGCCATAACGCAGCGGGTCGCGGATCGCATAGAACGGCTGGAACGGTTGTTCCGGGCCGCTGCCATGGCCGGCGACCTGGGTCAGTGAATGAATCTCGAAATCCAGCGGCCGGGTGCGGTCGGCGATCACCTGATGCTCGTGCACCCGTTCGCTCAGATGGATGCGGTCGGCGCGGCGCGGAAACAGGTTCACCGCCGGGGTGCAGAAGGGCACGAACTGGGCAGCCGACACCGTGCCTTCCAGGGTGCTGTCGAGGCGATCGAATAGCACCACCAGTTCCAACTCTTGGCCAGTGCAACGCTGCACGCCTGCGCTCAGCCCCGTGAAGTCGACGAACAGGAAGCGGTTGGGCAGGGCGAAGTACTCCTGCAGCAGGCGATAACCCTGAAAGGCACGGGGCACCACGGGCAACAGCGCATCCTGGTCATCGAAGCCGCGCGTTTTGAGGCATGTCAGGGGCAAGCGCTCGACCCAGTCGCCGTCGACGCTCTTGATGAACAGGGCGCAGGCATTGCCGAGCAGCTGTTCGTAAAGACGGAAAGGTTGCTCGTCGGCGCCGTTGAGGTAGAGCGGCAGGTTATCCAGTTGCAGGGCGTTGAACGGCAAGCCGGCGCCGCAGCGCAAACGTAGTCGCAGCCCGGCTTTGGCCCTGGGTTCGCTGGCGGCGAGTCGGCCGAGGGTGGCGGTCGGGTTGCCGAAGTATTCGGCGCGGCTGACCTGCAACGGCCAGAGCGTCACCGCATGGGCGCTGCGGTATTCGCAGGCGGTCTGCTCGCCATGGCCGAGTTGGCCGCGCAGGGCAGCGTTACGTTCGACCGTGAAACCGCTGGTCAGCGAGCCCTCGTCGGGGTCGGCGACCAGCTGCACCACCACCACCGAGGGCGTCGGCGCCAGGTAGTGGGGGTAGGCGATTTCCAGCAGGTTGTGAGTAAAGGTCGGATACTCGGCATCCAGCTTCAGGTGCACGCGCGCGCTCAGGTAGGCGAAGCCCTCCAGCAGGCGTTCGACATAGGGGTCGGCGCAGTCGATGCCGGACAACGTCAGGCGGCTGGCGATCTTCGGGAATTCCTGGGCGAATTCGGCAGCGCTCTCGCGGATGTGCTGCAGCTCCTGGTTGTAGTACTCGAGCATGCGCGGATTCATCGGCGTCTCCTCGCGGGCTCGGTCGGCGTTACCTTGACGTGTCCGGTTTCCAGGTCGAGGGCGGTACTCAGCAGCAGGCGCAACGGCACCGGCTCGGCCCACAGATCGCCCTCGATCTCGAAACTCAGGGCGTTGTGGTTCATTTCATTGCCGGCGAGTTGCGCGCGTACCTTCAACGAGCCTTTGAGAATGCGCGGTTCGAAAGCAGCGATGGTGTCGCTGAACAAGGCTTCGATGGCCTGTACGTCGATGCTCGAGGCCGTATGCCCGGCCAGGGGCGGCAGGCCGAAATTCAGCACCGAGTTGCCCGCCGGCATCTGTGCGACATGCTCCGGTTCGAACAGCGCGCAGGTATTGAACAGCCAGGCCAGATCGCGCAACACCGAGGCCTTCAACTGGGTCATCGACATGACGCGGCGCTCGGCGGCTTCTTGCGGGTTGTGCGGGTCATCGTCGGTCAGGCGATCGAGCAACGAGGGTTGCAGGCGTTCTTGCAGGGTCAGCTCGGCCATCTTCAGTTATCCCCGTCGGCGAAGCTGAGGCTGCGCAGTTCGAACAGCCCGACCTCGCCCTTGTCGGTGGCCAGCAGGCGCTGACCGATGGGGTAGCCGTTGTCCAGCCAGTCGACTTTGCGCGCCAGCAGCGCGGCGTCGTCGTGGCTGCCCAGGGTGTCCGGGTAGCGGCTGGGGATCAGCGCCACCGTGCTGCCGCCGTTACGCAGGGTCAGCTCGGCGGGCAGCCAGACCAGATCGCGCAGGTCGCTCGGCGCTTCGCAGCGCAGGCTGGCGAGGTTTTCCATCGGCAACCAGACATAGCGGCCGTTGACGATCAACTCCAGGGTCGGGCCGAGTCGTGGGTCGACATCGGCACACCAGGCGAAGGCTTCGCCGTTGAGTTCGCCGGGCACAGCGGGCGCGGCCTCGAAGGCCTGTTCGCGCAAGTGCTGCGCGGCTTCCGCTTGGCCTTGGCCGTCCAACTGCAGGGCCTTGACCAACTGGGCCATCCAGGCGGTCGGTTGGCCCAGCAATACCGGGGTCAAGCGCCCAGCGAACACTTCGGCACGCAGCGCCTCGCATTCCAGAGCGGCGCGGTAGGTCTGCACCATCGCCAGGGCGCCGGCATCCAGTTCACCGACAACCTTCAGTTGGTTTTGCGCGCGGCCCCATTGCCCCATCACCGCCAGTAGCTGGAACAGGAATACCCGCAGGCTGGCGTTGGAGGCCTGGCTGCGCACCTGATCCTGCAGGGCGGCGAGGGCTTCGCCCAGCTTACCGGCGCGCACCAGCTCTTCGGCGTTCATCGCGATCTCCTTATGCGTCGGCGTCGAGCCGAGCCGTTGTGTGCGTTCAAGCATCGGGTTCGAACAGACCGATAAAAACTTTCTCATCCCACTGGAACGGCGGGCAGGCGGCCACCCGGCTGACTGCCGTCGACGCTTCCAGGCCTTGTTCGGTGCTGCGTATCGCCTGGATCTCGGTGCGGCAATCCTTGCTGGGCGAGGGCAGTTGCTCGCTGTTTTCCACCAGCAGCACCTGACGCTCGCCAACCTGCTTGGTGCGCAGCTTGCCAGTGGCGTCACGATGGAACTGGCAAGGCCATTTCAGGCGCAGGTCGATGCCGGGTTGCTCTGGGACGACCAACCGACAGTTGCCATTGCGCTCCTCCAGCTGCAGATCCTGGGCAAGGAAGTGCGCCCGGGTGGCGCTATCGGCCGGGCTCTGTGCGCAGGCGGGAAGACTCAGGCACAACAAGCCAGCAACGATGGAGGGAAGCAGGTGCTGATTCATGACAACTCCCAGAACCAGACCTGGGCGGAATGGTTGGCCGGGTCGTCGTAGGTCTTGGTGAAACCGCGACTCCACAGATCGATATGGTCGCCGGCCGCGCGGCTCTCGCCACTGCGGGTAAAGCAATCCTTGAAAAAAATGATGCCGTTCTTGCCGTTGAGCTGACGCTTTGCCTCGGCACCGTCGGTAAAGATGTTCGGCCGGCCCAGATGATGCCGCCACAGCCAATTCGCCAGCGACTCGGCACCACGGGCATGACCATGGCTGCAACGCGGCTCGGAATAGGTATGGTCATCCACGCGGATGGTTCGCTCGGCGTTGAGGGTGATGCTCATGCGAATCGCACATTGATTGTCCCAACCGCCATCGCAGGGTTGGCTCTCGGTCGGGTAGTTGTTCCACAGATTGATGAACGCGGGGCTGGCCATCATCGAACCTCCTGTGCGCTTTGGCCCTCGCAGGCAGTTGAAAAACTACCTGCTGATACAAGCCGGCACCCTGCAGCATGGCGGCAGGGTGGCCGTCGTCACACCTTGACGTTTTCGCGGATATTCCAGCCGTATTTGACCGGGCCGCCGTCCTTGGAACCGTCCTGTTTCTGCGGCTGGTAATCGACCAGCACCTGGCCGAAATTCAGCGAGACGTTCTCGGTCAGGCGATCTTCGCCGCCACTGCCACCGGTTCCGATCGAGGACACCAGCACCTCCTTGAGAGTGATGGTCAGGTACTCGACCGGATCGTCGCCGCCGGCCTTGCGCACCGTCAGCTTGGCCTCGTCGTAATGCTTGCCGCTGGAGCAAGCCATCATCAGGTTGGGCGAGGACTTATCCACCCACTTGGTCAATGTCAGATCCTGGATATTGACCTTGCCGGCACCGCCGCCACCGCCGACATGCATGTTGCCGGACTGGGCCATGCCCCAACTCCAGGAGAGCACGTCGATCTCCTCCTTGTGATTCTTGTCCTGGGACTCGCCCTTGACGTCGCCGATCTTGATAAACATATCAACAGCCATCATGCCTCCTTAGTGGTTGACGTCACTGTGTTCCAGCGACTCGCCACGCTGCGTTGTACTGCACCCGCCAACACGGCGAATGCCACCTGAGATGAATCAAACCGCTTTGGCGGATGGCAGTTTGGATACCAGCCGTAGCGATACCGTGAGCCCTTCGAGTTGATAGTGCGGGCGCAGGTAGAATTTCGAGTTGTAGTAGCCGGGGTTGCCCTCGACGTCCTCGACCACCACTTCCGCCGCTGCCAGGGGGTGCTGCGCCTTGGTGGTTTCGGTGGAGTGGGCCGGGTCGCCGTCCACGTAGTTGAGGATCCAGTTCTGCAGCCAGCGCTGCATATCGTCCTTTTCCTTGAACGAGCCGATCTTGTCGCGAACGATGCACTTCAGGTAATGGGCGAAGCGGCAGGTGGCGAACAGGTAGGGCAGGCGTGCCGCCAGGTTGGCGTTGGCGGTGGCGTCGGGGTCGTCGTACTCGGCCGGCTTCTGCAGCGATTGCGCGCCGATGAACGCGGCCAGGTCGGTGTTCTTCTTGTGCAGCAGCGGCATGAAACCGTTCTTCGCCAGCTCCGCCTCGCGTCGGTCGGAAATGGCGATCTCAGTCGGGCACTTCATGTCCACGCCGCCGTCGTCGGTAGGGAAGGTGTGCGCCGGCAGGTTCGGCACCTCGCCGCCGGACTCCACGCCGCGAATCCGCGAACACCAGCCGTAGAGCTTGAACGAGCGGTTGATATTCACCGCCATGGCATAGGCCGAGTTGGCCCAGGTGTACTTGGCGCTGTCGGCGCCGGTGGTTTCCTCTTCGAAGGCGAAGGCATCCACCGGGTCGGTTTTGGCGCCGTAGGGCAGGCGGGCGAGGAAACGCGGCATGGTCAGGCCGATGTAGCGCGAATCCTCGGAATCGCGCAGCGAGCGCCAGGCCGCGTACTCCGGCGTGGTGAAGATCTTGGTCAGGTCGCGCGGGTTGGACAGTTCCTGCCAGGAACCCATGCCCATCACCGTCGGCGAGGCTGCGGCAATGAAGGGCGCATGCATCGCCGCACAGACCTTGGCCATCTCGCCGAGCAATTCGACATCGGGTGGCGACTGGTCGAAGTAGTAATCGCCGACCAGGCAGCCGAAGGGCTCGCCACCGAACTGTCCGTACTCCTCTTCGTACATCTTCTTGAAGATCGGGCTCTGATCCCAGGCGGTACCCTTGAACTTCTTCAGGGTCTTGTGCAAGTCGCCCTTGGCGATGCTCATCACGCGAATCTTCAGCTGCTCATCGGTTTCCGTGTTGTTGACCAGGTAACTCAGGCCGCGCCAGGCGCTTTCCAGTTGCTGGAAATCGGCGTGGTGCATGATCAGGTTGATCTGCGCAGTGAGCTTGGCATCGATGGCGGCGATGATCGACTCGATGGATTTGATCGCATCGTTGGAGATCAGCTCGGTCTTGCTCAGCGCCTGTTCGGCCAGGGTACGCACGGCGCTTTCCACCGCCTCGCGGGCGCGCTCGGTCTTGGGTTTGAACTCTTGCAGGAGCAAGGCGGCGAAGTCGCTCGGCTGCTCCGTGGCGGCCTCTGCCTGGGCCTGCTGGTTTTTCATCAATTCGGCCATGATCTGCGTCCTCTATCAGGCTTGCGGCTCGGGTTCGGTCGGTTTCGGCGCACTGGCCAATGCCTGCAACAGAGCCGGGTCTTTGATCGCCTTCATGATCATGTCCTCGGCGCCGGTCTTGCCGTCCATGTAG
Source organism: uncultured Pseudomonas sp. (assembly GCA_966210435.1). Lineage (GTDB taxonomy): Bacteria > Pseudomonadota > Gammaproteobacteria > Pseudomonadales > Pseudomonadaceae > Aquipseudomonas. The sequence goes on from CBIHLF010000029.1 coordinate 56,553, forward strand.
GTCAGCAGATTGGCCAGCTGGGTGCGGGCTTCGAGCAGTTGGTTGAGGGCATCGACCTTGCGCGCCACGGCGGCGGGGCTGAAGTCGTCCATGCTCTCGAAGGTGATGTCCAGGCTCAGGTTGCCTTCGCCGGTCAAGGCGTTGGGCACATTGAACGCCACCCGTGGTTTCATCGCCTTGAGCCGCGAGTCGAAGTTGTCGACGTCGATTTCCAGAAACTTGCGGTCGGCCACCGCCGGCAGCGGTTCGGCGGGCTTGCCGACAAGGTCGGCCATCACCCCCATGACGAAGGGCAATTGCACCTTCTTCTCCGCACCGTAAAGCTCTACGTCGTATTCGATCTGCACCCGGGGAGCACGGTTACGGGCGATGAACTTCTGGCTGCTGGTGGTAGCCATTTTTCCTCCTGCGTTGCCTATGCGGCTGTGTTGGATTGGCGTCTGTTACGCGTTTTCACTCGGACTATTCGCCCTCGGGTCCTCGCAATTTTTCGAACTGGGAAAAGCCATCCGGAATCAGGTTGCGCACGATGGTGGCGAAATCCGCGCTGACCAGGCTCTTGGCGCGACTCAACAGCACCGGGACGGGGCTGGAGGGCTCGTGTCTGGCGTAATAGCTGAGGATGCGGTCGAGGCTGCGCAGTACATCGTCGCGGTTGCCGACCTCGCCGCCGCTACGCGACGGAGTGACGGCGGGGAGGCTGGGCATGGCCTCGTCGACATTGCCTGCGGCGCCGGCAAAAGGGCTGGCAACACCCGGCTGAGGGGAGTGATCGGTGAGGATTTGCACGGCATGACGAAGCAGTTGTTTGATCGCGCCGAGGTCCGCGCCGCGCGCTGAACCGACCCGCTCGTTGACCTCGCGTTCTATGGTCAGCAGCGTGCCCTGGGCGTCGTTCAGGGCTGCGCGGCAGGCCTCGAGCTGTTCGCCAGCGCAGTCCTGAAAGGCGCCGCCAAGCTGTTCCGAACTGAGGCTTTCGCTGGCGAAACGCTGCAAGCCTGCTGCATTCAGCGCGGCCCGCAGGCTGACGCTGCCGAATGCCCGCGAGCTGATCAGCGGCATGTCCCAGAGCAGGTGAATTACCGGCTCGGCGTTGAGGCCGGCCAGGGCGTTGATGCGAAAAGTAGGGTCATTGTCATCCTCGGCATCCAGCTTGGGATGCAGATCGTCCCAATACTGAGCGAGCAGCTGTCGGATCAGCTGTAACCCTTGCACCAGGCCGGGCAAGCCTTGCAGGGCAATGGCGCTTTGCAGGAAGTAGTTGGCGATGCGCAGGTCTTTGCTGCGCTTGAACAGTTCGACGCAGAGGTCGCGCACCTGACGCCATTCCGGCGGCGCGGCGGGCAATACCGCATCGCCCATCTGTCGTTCGGGCTGGCCTTGCGCTGCCCGTTCAAGCTCAAGAAATGCAGCGTCGTACTCGAGGTCGTCGCCACAGGGGGCGTCAGGGGAAATCGTATCCAACAGTTGCTGTACGTCCACCACAGAGGTGATCTCCATATCGGCCTGGCAATCGGCACACAGTCATAGCAAACGTAAGACTTAAATCCGTTTCCTGCGGATTAACGGTCCTTCTGGCGTCATCTCTGGACCCAACAATTCAAAGAAAGTTTTAGCGCTATTTAATTCTTGTCAAGAAGTTCACCGACCAACGGGATGAGCATTGGGGCATTTCAAGATAGGTGACCGGTGGACATCTATTTAGTTTCTTTGGTTATTAGATTTATTCTAAAAAAGCTAATACAACAGCAAAAACTTCGACGACACTGAACCATTTTATGGGAGCTATACTCAGTTGCACTGGTTGGCATACCCGAGCCGTTATTGAGTAATACCGTACAAGGAGTACTAATGCCGCTGCGTTTGACAATCACCAGTTATCACAAGCTCACGCCTGGACAACGTGCGGAGTTCGAGCTTGATCGCGGTGAGCTGAAAATCGGCCGCAATCCCGAGAACGACTGGATACTTCCAGACCCGGAGCGGCTGGTGTCCGGTCAGCACTGCGTCATCCAATTACGAGACGGCACCTACTACCTGACCGACACCAGCACCAATGGCGTGCAGCTGGTGAACGCTGGCGTGCGCATGCACCGCGGCAACAGCGAACCCTTACGGGACGGCGAATTGCTGCGCGTGGGCGAGTACGACATTCTGGTGCAGATCGACGGCGCCCTACCGATGATCAACACCGCGCCCGTGACGAGCGATCCCTTTACCGATTTCGATGCGCTGATGAAGCGCCAGGCGCCTGGCGAGATGCCCGGCGCCGCGCCGGCGCCTCCCGCCAGGGTACAGATCCAGACGGGTGGTTCGCCCCTGGATACCAAACCCGACCTGTTCGATTTTCTCGCGTCCCCGGCAGTACCGCCGCCGCCCCTGGCCGATCACGTGCCGGCCGAACGGCATGATTTTCGCCCGCCGGCGCCACAGTATCCGGGTGAGCCCTTGGCCAGCGGAGCCGGTGCAGCGCCAGCGATTCCGGCTGATTGGGACCCCTTCGCCGAACTGGGCATTAGCCCGGTGCCCATAGCGCCGCCGACTCCGTCAGCACAGCCGCAACCACTGCCAGCGGCACCGGAAAACATGGCCGCCAGCGCGCCGAACCCAGCCGCTCAGTTGGCCACGGTATCGCCGCCCGCGGCCGCAAAAGGGAGTGGCGACGAGGTGCTGGAAGCCTTTCTCAGGGGCGCGGGGCTCGCCCAGCTGCGCATCGACAGAGGCGAAGCCCTCGCTCAAATGGAGGCCATTGGCAGTAGCTACCGTCACATGGTGGAGGGATTGATCGAGGTGTTGCGCGCCCGTGCCAGCCTCAAGGGCGAGTTCCGCATGGCGCAGACCATGATCCGTCCGGTGGAGAACAACCCCCTCAAATTCGCCCCCAATGTCGATGAGGCGCTGTTGTTGCTGCTGCGCTCCGGCAATCAGGCCTTCATGCCGGCCGATCAGGCCATCAAGGAAAGCTTCGATGACCTGAAAGCCCATCAATTGGCCGTGATGGCTGGAGTGCAAGCCTCTATTAAGCACTTGCTCAAACGCTTTCAACCGGCAGTATTGGAAACACAGTTGCGTAAGTCTTCGGGTATTGGCCTTTTGCTACCAGGTGCACGCCAAGCGCAATACTGGGAGTTGTTCACGGAACTCTATTCGAGCATTTCCAGGGAAGCTGAAGATGACTTCGAGGATTTGTTCGGGCGCGAATTCAGTCGTGCTTATGAAGAGCAAAGTGTGAAGTTGCGTAAAGGCTAAGTGATGTCAGTTCGCTATATAAAGGCCAGGCGCCATCAATATATAAAGGCTAATTGCCAGTAAATTATTAGTTAATCTTATTTGGCTATCGATAGTTCCAAATTGGAATAACAAAGGTCATTGAGGACAACGACATGCCAAAGCTCTGGTTGTTCGCGACATTAATATTGCTGACTGCCTGTGCTTCGAGTCCGCGCCCCACTGTAGTTGTCATGCATATCCAGGCCGCTGCCGATCTGAATCCTTCGGCGGACGGCCAAGCGACGCCTGTGCGGGTGCGTTTGTATGAGTTGAAGAGCGCTGCCGCCTTCAGTCGCGCCGACTATTTCTCCTTGGTGGATGCCGCCAGCACGACCTTGTCCACGGACCTGGTGGCGCAGGACGAACTGCTGATCCAGCCGGGCCAGCAACTGAGCCTGGAGCGCACGCTCGACGAGCAAAGCCGGTTGCTCGGTCTGGTGGTGTCCTACCGCGAACTGGACAGCGCGGTATGGCGCCAACTGGTCAGTATCCCGAGCAATGAAACCACCCCATTGACAGTTTCACTGACGGCCAGGGCGATCAGCACGGCCTCCACGGAACCTGCAAAATAACTTGGCAGAGGAAGCCAGCCATGTCCTGGAATAACCGTGTGGTGTGGTCAGAAGGAATGTTCCTGCGGCCGCAGCATCTCCAGCAGCATGATCGCTACATGGAGGCCTTGATCGATGGCCGTTGCCGACCGCTGATCGCTGGTGGCTGGGGGTTTTCCGAGCTGCGCATCGACGAGTCCTTGCTCAGCCAGGGCAAGGTGGCGATTGTCAGTGCCCGCGGGGTGCTGCCCGATGGCACGCCTTTCGACATTCCCGGCGACGATCTTCCGCCGCCGCCGCTGAACGTGGATGACAACCTGCGCGATGCGCTGGTCTATCTGGCTCTGCCGCTCAAGCGTGCCGGCAGCCGCGACACCGTGGGGGAGGGCGAAGCACCCGGCGGTGCGCGCTATATCAGCCAGGTGCGCGAGGTACGTGACGACAACGCCGCCTTCGAGAGCCGGGCGCCGCTGGCGATCGGCGGCAAGGCGCTACGCCTGCTGACCGAGCGCGATGGCCTTGGCGAATATGCCTGCCTCGGTTTGATCCGGGTGCTGGAAAAGCGCGCGGACAACGCCCTGCAAGTGGACGACGACTATATCCCGCCGTTGCTCGACGTGGTCGCCTCCAGCGTACTGGCTGCCTTTCGCAGCGAGCTGCAAGGGCTGTTGCACCAGCGCGGCGAAGCCCTGGCGGGGCGGGTGGTGGCCTCGGGGGCCGGTGGTGCCTCGGAGATCGCCGACTTTCTGCTGCTGCAACTGGTCAACCGCGCTGAGCCGCTGATCAGCCATCTGGCCCGGCTGAGCCCCCTGCACCCGCAGGACTTCTACCGTGAGGCGGTTTGCCTGGCGGGCGAGTTCGCCACCTTCTCCGTGGCCGGGCGCCGTCCCGCCGACTACCCGGCCTATGCCCACGACGACCTGGCGAGCAGCTTCGCGCCGGTGATGCAGGATCTGCGACAAGCGCTTTCGATGGTCATCGATACCCGCGCCACGCCGATCCCCATCGTCGAGAAATCCTACGGTGTGCACGTGGCGATGTTGGCCGACAAGAGTCTGCTGGAGCTGGCCAGTTTCGTTCTCGTGGTGCGCGCCGAAGTGCCGGCCGAGACCCTGCGCACACGTTTGCCCCAGCAAGCCAAGGTCGGCTCGGTGGAACACATCCGCGACCTGGTCAACCTGCAGCTGCCTGGCATCGCCTTGCTGCCCATGCCCGTGGCGCCACGGCAGATTCCCTATCACGCCGGCTCGAGCTATTTCGAACTGGATCGCGGCAGCGAACACTGGAAACAGCTGGCCAACTCCGGTGGTTTCGCCTTCCACATTGCCGGCCAGTTCCCGGGCCTGAATCTGGCCTTCTGGGCCATCCGAGGATAGTTCGTCATGCACCCGATCGATGATCCCTTCGGCGGCTCTGCCGTAGGTGGCACTTCAGGCGGCGCTGCGGCGGGCGGCAACGACCGCACCCTGATCATGCCGCGGCCCGGCGGGCGCTCCGCCGATACCGCTGCGCCAAGGGCGGACACCGCCAGCGCCGCCGATCCGACCATGGCGATGCCGGGCGCACCGGTTGCGAGCAGCCTGGCCCAGGGCCTTAATCCCCTGGAGCGGGCAGCAGGCCCCCTGTTGGCGCTGCTGACCCGTTTGCGCAGCACCATCGCCCACCCGCAACCGGCTAGCCTGCGCGCGCAGTTGTTGGCCTATCTGCGCCAGTTCGAGGAACAGGCGCGCGCCGCTGGTGTAGCGCAGGACGAGGTGATGCTTAGCCGCTATGTGCTCTGTACGGCGCTGGACGAGGCGGTGCTCAGCACGCCCTGGGGCAGTACCAGCGACTGGGGCAAGCAAAGCCTGCTGATCACCCTGCACAACGAAGCCTGGGGCGGCGAGAAAGTCTTCCAGCTGCTCGAACACTGCCTGCAGAACCCGCGTCAGCGTCTGCATATTCTCGAGCTGCTGTACCTATGTCTGTGTCTGGGTTTCGAGGGTCGTTACCGGGTAATGAACGACGGTCGCAGCCAACTGGAGGCCTTGCGCGAACGCACCAGTGCCACCATTCGCAGCGTGCGCGGCGAATTCGAGCGCGAGCTGTCGCCGCACTGGCGCGGGCTCAGGGTGGCGCGCGATCACCTGTCGAAGTTGCTGCCGCCCTGGGTCGGCATGGCCATCTGCCTGGCGCTGTTGCTATTGCTGCTGCTGGGCTTGCGCCTGAAATTGGCGGCTGATGCCGAACCGGTGTTTCGCAATATCCATGCCCTGGGCGAGATTCCGGTGCAGACCATCGACCGTCCGCCGCTGCAGCCCAAATTGATCGAACGCCCACGCCTGGCACGCTTCCTCGCGGAGGACATCAAGGCGCAACGAGTGGCCGTGGAGGATGCGGTGGACCGTTCGGTGGTAACCATCCGTGGCGACGAGTTGTTCGCCTCGGGCAGCGCGAGCATTTCCGATCAGCTGGAGCCGCTGCTGCTGCGCATCGCCGATGCCATTCGCCAGGTCAAGGGCACGGTGCAGGTCACCGGGCACAGCGACAACCGACCGATCGCCACCTTGCGCTACCCCTCGAACTGGAAACTATCCCAGGACCGGGCGCAGCAGGTGATGGACATTCTCGCCGCACGCAGCGGGCAACCCGAGCGTTTCACCGCCGAAGGGCGCAGCGACACCGAACCGGTCGCCTCGAACGACAGCGCCGCCGGGCGCGCCAGGAATAGGCGCGTGGAGATCACCGTGCTAGCGGAGGGCAACCAGTGAAGGCCTTTTTCAATTTCCTGGTGCGCTGGGTGGTGCCGCTGCTCGGCCTGCTCGCGCTGAGTCTGGTGATCTGGTTTCTCGGCCCGCTGATCGCCATCGCCGGCTATGAACCCTTGGCCTCGGCGGGCGTACGCTGGGTGTTGATCGCGCTGTTGTTTTTAGGCTGGATCGGGGTGCGCGTGTTGCGCATTGTCCAGGCCCGGCGTAACGCCGCCAAAGTCATGCAGGGCCTGGTGGCGGTGGCACCGGATGCGGCCAGCGTCGCCACCGCCGAAGAGTTGGCGACCCTCAAGCAGCGCATGGATGAGGCGCTGCAATTGCTCAAACGCAGCAAGCTCGGCGGCAGCGAGCGGCGCAACCTTTATGAATTGCCCTGGTACGTGATCATCGGCCCGCCGGGCTCGGGGAAGACCACCGCGTTGGTCAACTCCGGGCTGCACTTTCCGCTAGCCGAACACATGGGCGCTGGGGCGATTCGCGGGGTCGGCGGTACGCGCAACTGCGACTGGTGGTTCACCGACGAAGCGGTGCTGCTCGACACCGCCGGGCGCTACACCACCCAGGACAGCCATGCGGCGGTGGACAAGGCGGCCTGGCTGGGCTTTCTCGACCTGTTGAAGAACCAGCGCAAGCGCCGGCCGATCGATGGCGCCTTCGTCGCCATCAGCCTGTCCGATCTGCTGTTGGGCAGCGAGGCCGAGCGCACCGCCCATGCCCGCGCCATCCGTGCGCGGGTGCAGGAGTTGTATAGCCAGCTCGGCGTGCGTTTCCCGATCTACGTGATGCTCACCAAGTTCGACCTGGTGCCGGGGTTTATGGAGTTCTTCGACGCGCTGAACAAGGAAGAACGGGCCCAGGTCTGGGGCGTCACTTTTCCCCTGGACGACGACAAGAACCCACAGGACCCGTTGGCACGGTTCGACGAGGAGTTCACCGCCCTTGAGGCGCGTCTGACCGAACGCCTGGTCGAGCGTCTGCAACAGGAGCGCGACCCCAGCCGCCGCGATCTGATCTACGGCTTCATTCAACAGTTCGCGGCGCTGCGCAATAACCTGTCGTCCTTCCTTAATGGGGTGTTCAAGCCCAACGCCTACGAAGAGCGGGCGTTGTTGCGCGGCCTTTATTTCACCAGCGGCACTCAGGAAGGCAGCCCCATTGACCGCCTGATCGGCGCCATGGCGCAAAGCATGAATCTCGACCGCCAGCACCTGGCGCGACAGACGGGCAGCGGCCGCAGTTACTTCATCGAGCGCTTGTTCCGCGATGTCGCCTTCGGCGAGCGCGGTTTGGTCGGCAACAACCCCAAGGTCGAGCGCCGGCGTCTGTGGATCAGCCGTGGCGTACTTGCGACTAGCGCGCTGGTATTGCTCACGGTGACAGCCGTCTGGCTGGCCAGCTACCGCGCCAACCAGGGCTATATCGCCGAGGTGGATGCGCGCCTGGCGCCGCTCGAGGAACAGGTCGAATCGCTCAGCCCGGCGCAGCGCGAGGTGTTCGCCGTGCTGCCGTTGCTCAACGCCATTCGCCATGTTGCCGATAATCCGCCGTCCTGGGCCGAAGGCTATGGCCTGTATCAGGGCGACATGCTCGGCGCCGAAGCCGCCAGTGTGTACCGCAAGCTGCTGATCGCGGTGCTGGCGCCGCGCCTGCTGACGCGTATCGAGGAACAGTTGCGCAACGGCGGCAATTCGGAGTTTCTCTACGAGGGGCTCAAGGTCTACCTGATGCTGGCCAGTGCCGAGCACTATGATGCCGACGCCATCAAGGCCTGGATCAACCTCGACTGGGACCACAGCCTGCCGCGCGACCTGGCCCCGGAGCAGCGTGTGGCCCTGACCGAGCACCTCGACGCGCTGTTCGTCCGTAAGCCGCCTCCCGCACGGTTGGACGAAGCGCTGATCGCCGATCTGCGTCGGCAGTTGCAGCAGATGTCCGTGGCGCAGCGGGTCTACAACCGGGTGAAACGGCAGAAGCTGCCCGAGGGCGTGGCGGACTTTCGCATCAGCGAAGCGGCCGGGCGCGATGCCGCCCTGGTGTTTTCGCGCAAGAGCGGCAAGCCGCTGAACGATCCATTGAGCGGCTTCTATACCTACCGCGGCTATCGCCAGGCGTTCATGGCCGCCAGCCTCAGCCAGTCCGGCGCCCTGGCCGAGGAACAATGGGTGCTCGGCCGACCGCTGAACGACAATCAGGACGCCGCCAGCCTGGCCCTGGAGGTACGCGGCCTGTACTTCCAGGACTTCCTCAACCAGTGGGAAACCCTGCTCGGCGATATCGACTTCGTCGCCATCAGCAGCATCGCCCAGGCCGCCGATGTGCTGCGGGTGCTCTCCGGGGCGAATTCGCCACTGAAGAAACTGCTCGATGCTGTGGCCAGGGAAACCGACCTGCAACAGGAGGACCGCCTGCTGGCCGAGAAACTCAAGTCCGCCGACGGCACCGTGGACAAACTCAAGCAGCAGCTCGGCTCGCTGGTCGGTCAATCGAACCGGGAAAATTCGCCGGCAACCCCGCAGGTCGACCCCATCACCGCGCGCTTCGCCGAGCTCAACAGCCTGGTAACCAAGAGTGAGGACGGCGCAGCGCCGATCGACGATCTGCTGGCCCAGCTCAACGAACTCTATGTGCAGGTCAGCGCCATGAGCGGTGCCAGCGGCGAGGCCTTGCTTGGCGAGGCGAAGAACCAGGCGGTGGCTACCGCTTCACGGGTCAAACTCGGTGCCGAACGCCAACCGCCACTGGTGCAAAACCTGGTCGACTCGGTGGTCAGCGCCACCACCAACAGCATGATGGGCGGTATCCGTACCCAGTTGAACGCGGCCTGGGTCGCCGAGGTAGTCAACATCTACCGCCAGTCCCTCGCTGGCCGCTATCCCTTGGTCAACGGCAGCTCGCGGGAGGCCACGCTCGAAGATTTCGGCAACTTCTTCGGCGTCGGCGGGGTGATGGACAGCTACTTTCGCAAATACCTGCAAGCCTACGTCAACACCTCGACCAGCAACTGGCGCTGGCAGCCGGGCGCGGCCGAGAAACTCGGCATAGGCTCCGGCGTGCTGCAGACCTTCCAGCGCGCCGCAGCCATTCGCGACGCCTACTTCCGTGCTGGCGGCACCCAACCGACGGTACGCTTCGAACTCAAGCCGGTGACCATGGACGCGAGCATCAGCCAGTTCCTGCTCGATCTGGATGGCCAGCAACTGAGCTACGACCACGGCCCCAGCCGCCCGGTGGCGATGCAATGGCCAAGCCCCAACAGTCTCGGCGTGGTTCGCCTCACGGTCACCCCGCCAACCAGCGCCGGGCGTTCGGGGCTGACCCTGGAAGGCCCCTGGGCCTGGTTCCATTTGCTCGAACAGTCCGATCTGACCCAGGGCAGCTCGCCAGATCGATTCACCCTGCGTCTGCGCGTGGACAACGCCAGCCTGTCCTGCGAGCTGCGCGCGAGCAGCGCCTTCAATCCGTTCAAGAGCCGCGTGCTGAGCGGCTTCAGCCTACCGGAGCGGCTATGAGCGAAAGCGGTTTCTACGGCAAATTGGCGGGGCGCGGCGACTTTATCCACCGCGGCCTGCCCAACAGTTTTATCGAGCCCTGGGATGCGTGGCTGTCCGCCGGCATCGCCGCCAGTCGGGCCGAACTCGGCGCGGCCTGGCTCGATTTCTACCTGGTCAGCCCGTTATGGCGTTTCGCGGTGTCGCCTGGACTACTCGGCCGCGAGGCTGTGACCGGGGTGATGATGCCGAGCATCGACCGGGTCGGGCGCTACTTCCCGCTGTGCATCGCCCATCTGCTGGAACCCGAAGCCGACCTGGCTGCGCTGGTCGGCGGGCCGCAAGACTGGTTCGAGGCGGCCGAAGCCTTATTGCTTTCGAGCCTCGACGCCGATGCCGATTTCGACTCGTTCGAAGCGGCGGTCGACGCCCTGGGCACGCCGCACTATCGCCTTAAAGCGCCGCATGATGCGGCGTTCGCTCAGTGCTATTTCAAGGCGGACAGCCCTACAGAACGCACCGCCGCGCTCGCGCAACTGGGCTGCGAGGAGGCCAGCCTGTGGTGGGGCATGGGCTCCGAGCGGGTCGCCGCCGGTTTGCTGCGTTGCCTCGGTCTACCGCAACCCCAGGCGTTCAGTGTTTTCCTGCTTGGTGGGAGTGGATCAGCACCTTTGCCATTACCGGTGCAACTGGATTTCGAGAACCCATGATGAGCGCAGTCGAGCATTACCAGTCCGCCAGCCACAGCCATGTCGGCATGGTGCGTCAGATCAACGAGGACGCTTGCCTGGACGCCCAGCACGCCGGGCTCTGGGCTGTGGCAGACGGCATGGGTGGCCACGCCGCCGGCGATTTCGTCAGCAGCCTGATCATCGACAGCCTGAGCGGTATTACCCCAAGGGAGTCCCTGGCGGCCTATGTGCACGCCCTGCGCATTGGGCTTGCCGAAGTTAACCAGGCGGTGCGCGAAGAGGCGGCGCGGCGCGGCGTCGGCATGATGGGCAGCACCCTGGTGTTGTTGGCGGCGCGGGGTAGCCAGGCCACCTGTCTGTGGGCCGGCGACAGTCGCTTATACCGCCTGCGCGACGGTCAGTTGAGCATCCTCAGCCACGACCACAGCTATGTGCAGGAGCTGGTCGACAAAGGTGCGCTGGGCGAGGAGGAGGCGCGCAGTCACCCCATGGGCAACATGGTCACCCGCGCCGTCGGTGCCCAGGATTATCTGGAACTGGCCGAGATCCACCTCGACGTGCGGCCGGGCGACTGTTTTCTGTTGTGCAGCGATGGCCTCAACAGGACCGTCGAGGATCGCGAGCTGCAGGATGTGCTGGGCCACGAAGAGCCCTATGACATGGTGCGTAGCCTGGTGCACCTGGGGTTGACCCGGGGTGCGCCGGACAACATCACCGCAGTCGTCGTCAAAGCCTATTGAGGGATGCGGCCAGGCCATGGATATCGAGATCCCCGGTTACCAGATCGAGCGCGAACTCGGCGATGGCGCCATGGCCACCGTGTACCTGGCAACCCAACGCTCGCTGGAGCGCAAGGTCGCGCTGAAGATCATGGCGGCGGCGCTGGCGGCCGACCGCAGCTTCTGCGAGCGGTTCTTGCGCGAGGGCAAAACCCTGGCCCGGCTGTCCCACCCTCATACGGTGACCATCTACGATATCGGCAATGTAGGCACTCACTACTACATGGCCATGGAATACCTGCCCAACGGCACGCTCAAGGAGCGTATCGCCGCGGGCCTGAGCGTCGAGCAGGGCTTGCTCTACCTGCGCCAAATCGCCTCGGCCCTGGGCTATGCCCACGACCTGGGGTTGGTCCATCGCGATGTGAAACCGGCCAATATTCTGTTCCGCGCCGATGGTACGGCGGTGCTCTCCGATTTCGGCATCGCCAAATCCCTGGAGGATCGCACCCAGTTCACCCAGGCCGGCTTCGCCGTCGGCACGCCCAGCTACATGAGCCCGGAACAGGCGCGCGGTCAGCAGATCGACGGGCGCGCCGACCTCTATGCCCTGGGCGTGGTGTTCTATGAAATCCTCACCGGCAAGCTGCCCTATGTCGGCGCCGATTCGCTGTCCACGGCTCTGGCGCACCTGACCGAGCCGCTGCCGTCGCTGCCGATCGAGCAGGGCCGTTATCAGGCGATCCTCGCCAAGTTGCTGGCCAAGGACCCGGCCGAGCGCTTCGCCAACACGGCGGAGCTGATAGCGGCGCTCGACAACCTGCCAGCCGCCGCATCAATGCAGGACGACAACCAAGCGACCCAGTTCCGCCCGCTGCCTGTCGATATCGAGGCGCCGCAGCCCACCAGCACCGACCTCGGCGGCCTGTCACCGGTGTCGGTGAATATGCCGCCGTTGGCGGCCGAAATGCCGAACGGCGAGGCAAGCGGAACCGACGCCAGCGAACGTCGGGCCGTTGTGCCGCCGGTGGGCGATCAGCCCTCGATCCAGGCGCGTGGACCCATGCTGGCGCTCGCCGGGATAGTGGTTGTGCTGCTGGCCCTGCTCGGCGGCGGTTACTGGTGGTTTACCAGTCCACCCTCGAACCCGTTGGAACGCGCCGAGGTCGAAGCGCCAAAGGACAATGGCGCCATGTCGCACAGCGATGCCACGACAGCCCAGGCCGACACCGCCGATGGCGGTGAACGGCCGCTGCTGCTGCCGGGCAAGAAAACCCTGTTCCAGCGCGTACTGAGCAAGCCAGGGGCACGCTTGGCCAACCAGGCGGGAGCAGCAGGGCAGGGCGAGCCGGTACCGGCGTTCTCGGTGTTCTATGTCTATCGCCGGCAACAGGTCGACGGTCAGGATTGGCTGGAGATCGGCGCATCCAGCGATGGCCAGCGTGATGGCTGGCTGGCGGCCGCCATGGTGAGCGACTGGAAGCAAAGCCTGGTGCTCAAGTTCACCGAACGTTCCGGGCGCTCGCCGGTGATGTTCTTGGATTCGGCCGCAGCGGTGGAGCAGTTTCTCGGCGACACCGCTGCGGCCCGGACGGCGCTGCATCAGGCGCGCTACGAGGATAAGGTCGCCCCCCAGATAGTGGCCTTGGAACCAGTCGACCAAGCCATTCCCCAGGAGCAGTTCTACCTGCTGCCGATCTTCGAGTCGCGTGAGGGCTTCGATGGCGACGGCCTGCCCGTGCAGGTGCTCAATATCGCCTCGATCGACCCTGGCGATGCCGAACGGCAGGGCGATGGCGGCCAGGTCCAGCGGCACGACAGATTCCGCACCGGCATCGTCCTGGTGGTCGACACCTCGGTGTCGATGCAGCCCTATATCGACCGGGTCAACCAAGTGGTGCAGGAGCTATATCGGCGAATAGCCGAGCGTGGCGACCTGGACAACGTCAGCTTCGGTCTGGTCGGCTTTCGCAGCAATGTCGACAAAACCCCGGGATTGGAATACGTCAGCCGCACCCTGGTAACGCTGGAGGAGGGCAGCGACCCGCAGCGCTTCGCCGAGTTGGCTCGCCAGGTCAGGGCCACCGACATTTCCAGCCATGCATTCAACGAAGACGCCTTCGCCGGAGTGATGGAAGCGATCGAAGGCATGGACTGGTCGCCTTACAGCGGCCGTCTGATCCTGCTGGTCACCGACGCCGGGGCGCTGCGCAAGAGCGATCCGCTGAGCCACACTCAGATGAACGAGGCCGAGGTGCGCGAGGCGGCGCTGGGGAAGCAGATCAAGATCTACGTCCTGCACCTGCGCACGCCGCTGGGCAAGGACAACCACGCTTTCGCCGAGCAGCAATACCGCAGCCTCAGCGCCGACGCCAACCCGCAGATCGGTGACCTGTATATTCCCGTAGCCGAAGGCGAGGTGGGCAAGTTCGGACAGAGCGTCGCCGAAATCGGCAGCAGCTTTGCCGAACTGGTGCATCAGGTTGGTAACGACCAGGGGCTGGAACCCAGCGCGCCGCAGGTTTCGCGCAGCATCGCGGGCAAGAGCGCGGCCATCGGTTACGCCATGCACATGGACTTTCTCGGCCGGCGCAACGCCGTGCAGGCGCCGCAGCTGGTCACCGCCTGGACCGCCGATCACGACCTGACCAACCCCTCGCTGCCGGCCTTTCAGGTTTGCGTGCTGCTGACCAAGTTGCAGCTCAACGATCTGCAACAATCGCTCAAGCTGATCGTCGATGCGGCGCGGCGCAGCCAATCGGCGCCCAAGGACTTCTTCGCGGAAATCGCCAGCGCCAGCGCTTACATGAGCCGCGATCCTACCGGCCTCACACAGGGCCGCAACCTGGCCGAGTCCGGCGTGCTCGGCGAATATCTGGAGGGGCTGCCATACCGCAGCAAGTCGCTGAACATGACCCAGGATCTCTGGCTGTCGCTGAGCGTGGCCGAGCAAGAGGATTTTATCGACGAACTGGAATCGAAGATCCGCCTCTACGAAACCTTCCACAACGACATCGCCAATTGGGTGCGGTTCGGCGATGCACAACCTGGCGACGCGCTCTATCGCGTGCCGCTGGCGACGTTGCCCTGATGTTGCGCCTGCGCGATATCCGCAAAAGCCGCGGCGCCGGCTATAGCCTGCTGGTGCCGCGTCTGGACTTGCAGCCGGGGCAACGCCTGGCCCTGGTGGGCGCCAGCGGCAGCGGCAAAAGCACCTTGCTGGACCTGCTGGCCCTGGCGCTCAGCCCGGATCCGGGCGGCACCCTGGAGCTGACCCTCAACGGCCGTATCAGCGATATCGCCGGACTCTGGCGCCATGGCCGCCATGATCAGCTCGCCGCATTACGCAGCCGGGCCATGGGCTACGTGCTGCAAACCGGTGGCTTGCTCGGCTTTCTCGATGTACGCCGCAATATCGGCCTGTCCCGTGCGCTGCTGGGTATGACCGAGGATGCCGGCGTGCAACGCCTGGCCGAGCGCCTGGAGATCGCCGATCAGTTGCATAAACTGCCGGCGGCGCTTTCGGTTGGCCAACGCCAGCGCGTCGGCATCGCCCGGGCCCTGGCTCATGGGCCGGCGCTAGTGCTGGCCGACGAACCCACCGCGTCGCTCGACCCTCTGAATGCCGAGCGGGTCATGCAGTTGCTGGTGGCCCAGGCCGAGGAGCAGGGCGCCTGCATCGTCGTCGCCACCCACGATGAGACCCTGGCGCAGCGGGTCGGGCTGCAGTTGCGACGCTTGCAGGTACAACGCGACAACGCTGGCGCAGTAGTCGCAACCCTGCTGGAGGCCGACTGATGGGATTGGCGCTGATGAGCCAGCTGGCCTGGCACGACTACCGCGCCGATGCTCGCCTGTCGGCCTGTGCGATATTGGCCCTGGTCGCGGTGCTGGCACCCTTGCTGGTGTTGTTCGGCCTCAAGTTCGGCCTGATCAGCAGCCTGACCGAGCGCCTGGAGCGCGACCCGGCGGTGCGCGAAATCGTGCCCTTGGGTGGCGCGCGCTTCAGCGCCGAGACGATTGCCGAACTGGCTGCACGCGCCGACGTGGCCTTCGCCTTGCCGCGCACCCGACAGATCGCCGCCACTGCAGAGCTGTCCATCGCAGAACCATCCGCCGACGAACGGAGTGTGACGGTGGAGATGATTCCCACCGCCGCTGGCGATCCGCTGGTGCCGCCGCAGCTATTGCCGCTGCCCGCGGATAGCGTGCTGCTCAGCCAGCGGGCTGCGGAAAAACTCGGGGTGAAAGCCGGCGATCGCCTGAGCGCGGCCTTTGGCCGGCAAGTCGACGGTCGCCCGGAATACCAGCGTACCGAGCTGAAGGTGCAAGGCGTTCTGCCGCTCAGAGCCTTTGCGCGCGATGCGCTGTTCGCCCCTCTGCAGCTTCTGGAGGCGGCGGAAGACTATCGCGACGGTCTGGCGGTGCCGGCGTTGGGCTGGTCGGGAAGGAGCCAGGCGCAGGAGAACGCCAGGATCTATCCCAGCTTTCGCCTGTATGCCGAAGACCTGGAAGGGGTCGAAGTGCTGCGCCGCTATTTCGCCGCGCGCAATCTGGAAGTGGCCACCCAGGCCGATGCCATCGCCCAGGTCCGCTCGCTCAGCCGCAACCTCAGCGTGGTGTTCTGGATCATCGCCGGCTTGGCCCTGGGCGGTGCCTTCGCCGCCATGACCGCCAGCGCCCTGGCCGCGGTGGAACGCAAGCGTCGGGCTTTGTCGGTGTTGCGACTGCTGGGTTTTTCGTCCACCGCGCTGGTCGCGTTCGTCGTGTGGCAGGCGCTCTACACCGGCATGTTCGGCTTGCTCTTGGCCTGGGGGCTGTATGGCGCCGCCGAGGTCGGCCTGAACCGCTTGTTCCAGCAAACCCCGGGCGAGTACGCCTGCCGCCTGCTGCCGGGTCACTACCTGCTCGCACTGCTGGCGACCTTGCTGTGCAGCAGCCTGGCCGCTGCGTCTGGCGGCTGGCGGGCGGCGCAAATCGAAGCTTCGGAAGGGCTGCGCGATGTCTGATGGACTGGCAAAAAATAGGCTTCGCCCCGGTGATGTGCTGCATGCAACCGATGCTGTTGCTCTGCTTGCCGACCCGGATCGCCAGCAAGCTGGCTCCTACAGATCGCGTGTGCTTTTTCCTGAGGTGCTCTTTGCGCAAGTCATGCAACAGGCAACGGGTACAGCGCACAAGAATACCCAACCGGGCAACCTGGTTGGGCTTCGTTCCTCAGCACCAACCTACGATTCGGTGCCGATTGCACTACGGTGGCTCGCCTGCTGCGCATTGCTGTCGCTGCTAGGTTGTTCCAAGGCTGATGAACCAGCGAGCAAGCCCTCAAATCCGCAATCGACGGCTGCGCAGCCGATTCAGCAACCACAACAACCTCAAGAGGCGGAACAACAGTCTGTCGTAGAGGTATCACAGCAAGAAGTGCCAGCCGCCAGCACAGCCGACTTGGATAATCCGAAACCCTTGGCCGACGATGTCAGCCTGCCGCTGCCGTGCGGTGGTGAGATGGTGTTCCGCTACGTCTATATCCTCGCCCGTGGCACCCTGGACGATAAGGAAGTCAGCCTCGGTTACCCCTTCAGCGAGGGCGATCCGGGTTATCAGCAGTCGTTCATTTCCGGGTACCGCCGCGACTACATCAACGGCCAGTTCCTCCTTGAGGACCTGCCGGTTGACTGGCAAGGCCGCATCGGCCCCATCCTGCCCAAGACTCAGGACGACGCATTGCTCAAGCCCATGCTGTATTTCGTCGGCAAGTACGAGGTCACCGAACGTCAGTATCAAACGGTCATGGCGCAAGCCGCGGCATTGGCAGGCGGAGACGAACCGCCGGGCTGCGCGCAAATGCCCAGCGGCGTATCGGCGCGGCGACCCAAGGTCAGCATCTCCCGCTTCGACGCGGAACGTTTCGCCGCGGTCTATAGCGCCTGGCTACTCGAGCATCACCGCGAGCGATTGCCGATCAGCGGGCGTGGTGACAAGCCGGAAGACGGCGGCATGGCGTTCGTCCGTTTGCCCACTGAAGTGGAGTGGGAATACGCCGCCCGCGGCGGCCAAGCGGTCAGCCGCCAGGAGCTGGAGGGGCGGTTGTTTCCGCGCAAGGAGGAGGGCAGCGACGGCGACGGCCCGTTGGCCGACTGGGCGGTTTATAACCAAGTGGCCGGCGGCACGGGGCAGGGCTCACGGCTGTTGCCGATAGGTATGCGCAAGGCCAATCCGTTGGGGCTACACGATGTAATCGGCAATGCCGCGGAAATGGTTTACGACCCATTCCAGATGGTGCATGGCGGGCGTCGTCAGGGCACTTACGGCGGTTTCGTGGTCAAGGGCGGCAACTACCTGGAAGGCGAGCTGACCCTGTTCACCGGCATGCGTCGTGAGTACCCGCTATTCACCGCCCAAGGCAGCGAACAGCGCAATGAAACCACCGGTTTTCGGGTTGCTTTGGGGGCCTTGTCGGCACCGCGTTCACGCTATCAGGAGTTGTTCGCCCAGTGGCAAAGAGAGGGCCGCCTGGCCGGGTTGACCGATGAAATCGCCGACGCCGACGACACCACCCAATTGCTCGACAACATCATCGCCGACAGCCAGGACCCGGACCTGCAAGCCCGCTTGGCGCTGGTCAACGAAGAGCTCAAACGCAACGTTTCGCTGATCGCTCAGCAGCGCCAGGAGGCGGCGGCCAACCTGATCCAATCGGCGGCGTTGGTCGCGGAAACCGTCAACAACTACAACATCCGTCTTACCAATCTGCAGAACAGCCTGGCCAAGGCCCGCACCGCCAACGACCGGAGCGCGGTGCAACTCTACGAGTCGGCCATCGCCAATGGGCGCACGGCGCTGGACGGTGCAGTGGCGATCTATATCGACAACCTGAACACGGGAACGCGTTATTCCGATGAAGTGATCCAGACCCAGTTCCAGCGCACCCGTGAAGAACTCAATCGCAACCCGGTATTGGGTAAGAGTTTAGTGAAACGAGCCACTCTGTTCGTGCGTCATGTTGGCGAATACCGCCAACAAACCAGAGCAGCCCCGGCAGACATTTTGAAGGAGCTGCTTGCCCCTTGAAACGTCCCCCTTAGTAGTTGGTCGTCGGGTGAGGGTGAGATGCACCGGATCGAACCAGGAAGGGATCAACACACTCAAGCATGAGAGAACGACCATGGAACATTGTCATAAGCATTCGTTGTTGCATTCCACCTTGCTTTGCAGTGCAGCCTTTTCAGCCGTGTTGATCAGCGGCTGCGCCAATTTCGGTGGCGGCGTCAGTTCCAAGGTCGCGGCCACGACCAAAGCCAATTACTACCCGGCGTGCTACGAGCCGGTCAGCCAGTTGCGCAGCTCCGACGCGGCGATGCAAAAAACCGTCGCTACCGGCGCCGTAGCCGGTGGGCTGATCGGTGGCTTGGCGGGCGCTCTGGGCGGCGGCGACAACGCTGGGCGCAATGCACTGATCGGCGCAGCCGCCGGCGCCTTGGTCGGTGGCGCGGCCGGCTATTACAGCGAACGGCAGAAACAGATCGCCGACGACAGACAACGGATCGCATCCTACGCTGGCGACTTCGAACGCAGCAGCGAGGATCTGGATCGCAGCATCGTCTATGCCAAAGCTGCCCAGGATTGTTATCAACGAGAATTCCACAATCTGCAGGCGGCGCACCGGGCCAGGAGCATCAGCGACAGCGAAGGCCGCAGCCGTTTCGCCGAAATCGTCAGCGGGCTACAGGAAACCAACGCCTTGCTGGCGGCAGTGGACGGTCGCACCGGCGAGGACATTGAGACATACACCCAGGCGTACGAGAAGGACCTGCAAGAAGTCGGCGTCGAACGTCGAACCGTGACGGTCGCCGCCAGCAAACCAGCCGTCAAAGCTAAAGCAGTACCGCAAGAAGCGTTGGCCACCGAGAAGAAACTGCAACAAGCCGCAACCAAGCGCAGTGAAGCGAAGGCCGTCAGCAGCCGCGGCACGACCATCGTCAGCAGCGCCTGCAACAATCCCGACATCGGCGACTGGGGCGGCGATGCGTGCGGCAGCGCATGAATGAAATGGGTATGTCGTCAGCCAAAAGATCCGCAAGTGGATCGACCTGGGCGTTGGTTGACTGAAGGCGGTGGGGGGAGGCCTTGTGTGAAGTCGGTTAGAACAGGCGGTTCCATATCCGTCTGATAGCACTCGGCTTTTCCGGTTCTTCTATCACCGGGCGTGGCTCTTCAATTGGCGGGATGGATGAGGGGGCTGGGTGCGGCTCCGGGCTGCTGCGCCCGCGCTTCTGCTGCTGGTCGCGCAGCGCGAGCAGTTCTGGGCTGTCTGGATAGGCTTCCAGCCCGTGTTTGGTGTAGGCCCGTGCCAGATCGTAGTCACCTCTGGCATAGGCTTTTTTGCTCAAGTCGGCATAAATCAGCGCTACTTGGTTCAAGCCGGCCAGGGCTTCGGTATCGCCCGGAGCCAGGTTGAGCATCTGCCGATAATAGAACACCGCGCTGTCGTTCTCCGGTTCCAGCAGATGTACCTCGGTGATCCGTTGCTCGGCCAGTTGGCGGTAGCCGGCGAGTTGCGCTTCGAGTACACGTTGCAGCCCCTGACGGGCATTTTCGTTGTCTTCGTCGAGTTGTAGTGCCTGGTTGAAGAAGTACGTGGCGTTGTTCTGGGCCGGCTCGACCAGCGTGCCTTCGGCCAGACGCTGTTCGGCACGCGCCAGCAGATCGGCAATCTCGATTTGCTGCTGAATGTACAGACCCGTGCCGCTCGCCGCGCCGACCAGCAGCAAGCCGCCAAGCCCGGTCAGCAGCAGGCGCACGCCCCGGCGAGGGCCGCGGGTGGGCTCTGCCTGGGGGCGTGGGTAGTCCACCACTCCCGGTGCTATTCGGGTGAGGTCCTGCTCCGCATCGCGCGGCTCGGCCGTTGGTTCAGGTTCTGGCTGGGGCTCGGGTTCGCCCAGTTCGTCCAGCGCCTGCAGCAGTGCTCGGCAGTTCGCAAAGCGGTCATTCGGGTCTTTGGCCAGCATCCGTTCAAGCAGCGGAGCGTAGGGGCCGATATGCGCCGGCAGGCTAGGCGGTGGCATCTGTACATGGTTCATTACAGTCTGGGTATAGCTGGCGCCGCGATATGGGTTGGTGCCGATCAGCATCTCCAGAAGGATGACCCCCAGGCTGTAGATGTCGGTGCGGATATCCAGCGGCAGGCACTGCGCCTGCTCCGGGCTGCTGTAAGCCGGGCTACCGACCATGACGCCTAGACCGGTGAGCTCGCTGTCCATTTCCAATGCCTTGGCGATACCGAAATCGGTGATGACCACGGAACCGTCATTACGAAAGAGGATATTCGCCGGTTTGATATCGCGGTGTATCAGGCCCTGGTCATGCACCACGGCGAGGCCACCGGCGATCTGCCGGACGATGTCGAGGGCGCGCTTGGGCTCGAATACCTCGCCCTTGTGTTGGGCCAGATCGCCACCGCCGACGAATTCCATGGCCAGGTAGTAGCGGCCATCGGCCAGTTTGTCGATGTCGTGGATGGTGATGATTGCGGGGTGGTGCAACGAGGCGACGATATGCCCTTCGCGGATAAAACGCTTACTGAACGCCTCGTCATTGGCGCTGAGCAGCACTTTCACGGCCACCTTGCGGTGCAGCGATTCTTGGGTTGCCAGGTAGACCTCGGCCATCCCACCCTTGCCAAGCCGGCTATGCACGCTATAGCTGGGGATATCGGGTAATCGTTCGTCCATGGAAAAGTCCGTATACATCCGCTGAGTGAGCATTCTCCGTTTCAGCCGGACCGAGTTCGCCAGCGGCCCGGGCTTGAGTTAGTAAGAGGAAGGTAGTTTCTGATAGTTCCCCTTCACGGCACCTGCTGCCGGTCGCAGGTGAACGCTGCGAACCAGATCAAGTCCTGCGACTGCGATCGGGTTGCTTGTGGCCGCTCTGATTGAGCGCGATCAGTTCTTAGACGCCGCCGGTTGCTGGCTCGTAGCAAGGTTGGACGAGGACAGGGTGTGCATCACAGTCACCCCTTGGTGCCAGATGGCGCGCGGTGGCAAGTGAGCTGAATTCAATAATAAGGCGGTATTGCGTAAAACCGCGCAAGGCCGGGCCTGGCTGCAGGTATTCGACGCCGGCAGGGAACCCCGTCGGATGGTCGTGGTCGTTGCGGGTATTGGCGGTCTTGCTGAAGAGCACGGGTTTGACCGGAGGCTTCTGGTAGGGCGCTACTACTATTGTGCGGCGCAACATGCCTTCGGCATACCACGGTAGTCCAGGGCAGGGTACTGGCTGAACATAATATGCATATGCGGTAGATGGTGGCTGGATGTGCCCCCATATTCCCGGCCGGAAAGAAGGCATTTGGCCGTATTACGCTGAAGGCTGAATAAAGTTCGAAATAAGCGTTGACGTAGA
>CBIHLF010000030.1:0-70323 GCA_966210435.1 uncultured Pseudomonas sp.
CGTAGCCTGGGTTAGCCGCAGGCGTAACCCGGGGAGGAGCGACCGGTCCATCCGTATATCGCGGCGTCGGTTGCGCTCCGAGGTATTCCGCTTTGCTCCCGGGTATCGCTACGCTCCACCCGGCTACGGAATGTGATCCGTAGCCTGGGTTAGCCGCAGGCGTAACCCAGGGAGGGGCGACCGGTCCATCCGCATATCGCGGCGTCGGTTGCGCTTTGAGGTATTCCGCTTTGCTCCCGGGTATCGCTACGCTCAACCCAGGCTACGGATGGCAAGCGCCACGCTAACCGCCCCTGACTATTTACGCGCTATCGGCGCCGCCTTGCCGGGCACACGACCAATGCCCGGCGGGCGCCGTTTGATCGGCTGCGATTTGACGATCGCCGTACTGGTCTGCGCCTTGTCGGCGATGCGGTCGAGGATATGGTCGAGCTGGTCGATCGAGCGCACGTGCAGGCGCACGATATAGCAATCATCGCCGGTGACCTTGTCGCACTCGCAGAACTCCGGGGTTTCCTCGATCAGCTTCTGCACCACATGCAGCATGCCGGGCAGCGGTTTGATGCGCACGATGGCCTGCAGCTGATAGCCGAGCGCCCTGGGATCGGTCTCGATGGTGAAGCCGCGAATCACCCCGCGCTCTTCCAGGCGCCGCACCCGCTCCGAAGTGCCGGGGGACGACAGGCCGACCCGGCCGGCGAGCGCCTTCAGGGAAATACGCGAATCTTCCAGCAGTGCTTCAAGGATGCGTTGGTCGATCTCGTCCAGCATTTTTCTTATCTCCATAAAAATCGATAAATTACTTATAAAATTAGATTTATCTAGATTTTTACCTTTTTTAGATCATGTAAGCCTGGGCTGCAACGTCATATTCTAAAGTCCTGATGACTTCGCAGAGGTGCTCCATGAATAACCAGGCGCGCGGCACGGTCGAAATGACCGCAGCAATGATGATTTCAGGAACCATCGGCTGGTTCGTGGTGGTTTCCGGCCAACCGGTATGGGATGTGGTGTTCTGGCGCTGCGCCATAGGCGCTCCGGTGCTGCTGGCGGTCTGTGCGACCCTGGGGCTGTTGCGCGGCACACTGACGCCACGCTTGCTGGTGTTCGCCGCGCTCGGCGGGGTGGCGATCGTACTCAATTGGTTATTACTGTTCGCCGCCTATTCGCGCGCTTCGATTGCCATCGCCACCGCGGTGTACAACACCCAGCCATTTATTCTGGTCGGTCTTGGCGCAGCGTTTTTCGGCGAGCGCCTGACCCTGAACAAACTGCTTTGGCTCGCCCTGTCCTTCGTCGGCATGCTGCTGATCGTGCAGGCCAAGCCCGGCGCCGGTTATATCGGCAGCGAACACCTGGTCGGCATCCTCATGGCGCTGGGCGCGGCATTCTTCTATGCGTTGGCGGCGATAGTCGCGAAGCAGCTCAAAGGTACGCCGCCGCACCTGATCGCGCTGATTCAGGTCTGCGTCGGTACGCTGATGCTTGCACCCTTCGCCAACTTCAGTGCGCTGCCCGCCGATGCCAACACCTGGGGCGCGCTGCTCGCCCTTGGCGTGTTGCACACCGGGTTGATGTACATCCTGCTCTATGGCGCGATCCAGAAACTGCCGACCCACCTGGTCGGGGCCCTGTCGTTTATCTATCCGGTAGTGGCGATTCTGGTCGACTACCTGGCGTTCGACCACCACTTGCAGGCGATGCAACTGGCCGGCATCGCCGCCATCCTGATTGCAGCGGCGGGAATGACGTTGGGCTGGTCATGGTGGAAGCCCGCCGCCGCAGCGCCCGTGGGGCAGTAGGGTGCGCCGCGCGCGCCCTGGGTAATGGAATTGGTATTGGCGTTGGTGTGCACGGCGACCCTAGGAACCGATCATTGCGTTCTGGTCACCCGCCAAACAATATTCGCCAGGTCGTCGGCCACGATAAGGGTGCCGCGCGGGTCGACAGTCACCCCGACCGGCCGTCCCATGGTCTTGCCGTCGGCTGTCTGAAAGCCGGTTACGAAGTCGACCGGATCGCCGGCAGGGTGTCCGTTGCTGAACGGCACGAAGACCACTTTGTAGCCGACCGGTTTTTCGCGGTTCCAGCTGCCATGCTCGCCGATGAATACGCCTTCGGCGAACGCATTGCCCATGGCCGAGGTGGAAAAGTCCAGGCCGAGGGCGGCGACGTGCGAGCCCAGGGCGTAGTCCGGTTTGATCGCGGCGGCGACCAGGTCCGGGTTCTGCGGCTTTACGCGATCGTCGACGTGCTGGCCCCAATAGCTGTAGGGCCAGCCGTAGAAGGCGCCTTCGCGCACCGAGGTCAGATAATCCGGCACCAGATTGGCGCCCAGTTCGTCGCGCTCGTTGACCACCGCCCACAGCTGCTCGGAACCTGGCTGTATCGCCAGCGCTGTCGGGTTACGCAGGCCCGTTGCATAAGGTTTATGGGTACCGGTCCGGGCATCGATCTGCCAGATCATGGCACGGTCGACCTCAGCCTCCATGCCGCGCTCGGTGATATTGCTGTTGGAACCGATGCCCACATACAGGAAGCGCCCGTCGGGGCTGACGGTGAGCGACTTGGTCCAGTGGTGATTGATCTGCGCCGGCAGGTCGGTGATCTTGCTCGGCGGGCCGCTGGCCTTGGTCTGGCCGTCCTGATAATCGAAGCGCACCAGCGCGTCCTGGTTGGCCACATACAGATTGCCCTCGAACAGCGCCAAGCCATAGGGCGCATTGAGCTTGTCGGCGAATACGCTCTGCAGCTCATAGGTGCCGTCGCCATCGGCATCGCGCAGCAACGTCAGGCGGTCGCCACTCTTGACCGAAGTGGTGCCCTTGGCCTTGATATAGCCAGCGATAAGGTCCTTGGGTCTGAGTTTCGGCTCTTTTTTTCCGCCTTTGCCTTCCGCCACCAGGATGTCACCGTTGGGCAGGATCAGGGTCTGGCGCGGGACCTTCAGGTCGGTAGCGATAGCCGTGACGCTGTAGTTCTGCGGCACCTTCGGCTTGCGATCGCCCCACGGCGCCGGGTCAGCGATATTCATGCTGGGCAGCAGGCTCCTGTTGGGCTCGGGCAAGGTTGGATCGGCGCCGTACGATTGAGGGCCATCCTGCCCGCCGCCACCGCATGCACCCAGAATCAACGCCAGGGGCAGGGCGCCTAGTACGCTTGGATATCTCATGCTGCACCTCCCGCGCGCGATCCGCTGAAACCGATCCAGGTCGCCGCGCCAGCCAGCAGGGTGACGATCGCCGACAAAAGCAGACCCAAAGGCATGGTGGCCCAGGCATCCTTGGCGTGTTCGAGGGCATTGATGAAACCCACCGCCCCGGTTGCCAGCAGGAGCAGCAAGTACAGCAGTGTGCGGCCCTTGTCATGGTTGGCCCGAGCCAGATCGGCCAACGCGAAGAGGATCGCCAGGCCACAGAAAACCAGCCCTGCGGCGATCAGCCAGGAGGATAGATTGCTCCATTGCACCTGATAGCTGCGGTAGTAGGCGATATCGCTCAGGGTGGCGGATAGAAACAGGGGAACGGTTGCACCTAGCAAGGTGGCATGCAAGGTGGCATGGAGCGGCTTCGATAGGCTTCGGTAACTGGGGTGGGTGGCTGTGGTCACGGCGGATCCTCATCGCTGGGCGACCCTGGCGCGACGCACGGTACGGCTGTGCTGGCCCGCCAGACTCGCTCTGACTGTGTCTAAAAGGGGATCGCCCCAGCGGACGAATAGTTCACCCCGTTTAGTTAGCCAGGCGATGCCATTGTGGGCACCGAGCATGCTTGCGCCTTGGTTATATTTTCCCGCCCTGAGGTTGGACCGGCAGCTTAATGGAAATGGTATTCGCGAATGGTTTGGCCTTATTGATCAGTGCCTGCCGTTCGGCTTTTGGCCTTGCGCTGATGCCAATTCAATGCGCGAATTTTCGAGTAAATCGACCAGTCATCATGAGTTTTAAACTCGAATGCAGCCGGGGAGGGCTAATAAACGGATGGCCTCGCCACACGTTCAAGCTGGCGGTTATGAGGGGTTGCCAATAGCAGTAATGAAATTATTGCGCCTAGCAGAGCAAGGCCCATATCCGATTGCGTGTCCCAGATATAACCCTGAGTACCCAGGAAGGCCTCGGCATTTTCGCCACTAGCAAGGGCAACCCACCACTCGATTAGTTCGTAAAAGGCACTGAACGCCAGGCATATTGAAACGATAATAAATGCTCGCCAGAAATCACCATTAACCACGCGCTTTCGAATGAGTATTTCTCTCGCTAGCAGGGCGGGAACAAAGCCCTGGAAGAAATGGCCCAGCTTGTCGTAGTTGTTTCTTTCGGCACCCCAGAGCCCGTCAAAGAACGGGACTTCGGCATAGGTGTAATGACCGCCGATCATCAAGACGATGCAGTGCAGAAGAATGAAAAAATAGAGAATTGGGGTAAGTCTGAACGACCTGTAGGTGCTCGCCAGCAGGATAAAGCCAATTAGTGCGGGCACTACTTCGAGAAACCAGGTGAGTTGATCTTTAGGGTTTATTCCGGACCAGATCAAGGTGGCGCCGAAGATAACTATCCAGAGGTACTTGATGTTCGCTACTCCCTTCATGGCTTTGCCATGCGAAAAATGAACGTCAACTGTTGTAGCGGCCTAGAAATGACGCAGCTCAACCCTTTGTCTATTTACAGCACCTTCTCCACCCGGCCAATCAACTTCTGCCTTTCTACCGTTCCCCAGTACCGGCTGTCATTCGAATTTTTCCGGTTATCCCCGAGCATAAAAAACTCTCCCTCGGGCACCAGGCGTTCCGCCATTTCCAAGCTGGACGGCTGCGCCAGGCCCTGGTCGGGGTTGAGGTAGGGCTCGTCGATCGCCTTGCCATTGATAAACAGGCGTCCGGCGCGCATGGCCAGCCTGTCGCCGGGCAGGCCCATCAGGCGTTGTAAGAACTTTACGCCAGGCAAGTGCGGGGTCTGGAATATCACCAGATCGCCGCGCTGCGGTTCGCCCAGGGCATAGGCCCATGAGCTGGCGATGACCACGTCACCCGGCTTTAGCGTCGGCGTCATGGACTGACCTGGGATGGTGTAGGGCGCGATGCCGAACAGGCGGGCGCGCGGGTCCTGGCTGGGAACGCCGAGGGGGTTGAGCAGGTAGGCCGTTACGAGCAGCAGGCCGAAGGCGGTGAACAGCTTCCAGAATCCGATACGCATATATTCCTTTTCCTTTTCCTTTCCGCCGAGCCAGGCGGTGGGCTTCCGTGGTCACGCGCGCATTCAGTGCCCCGTCAGTCGCTATTGGCTGTTTCGGGTGACCTTAACCAGCCGTCCTCCTTCCCGCAAGCCATCGCTGCGTCGGTCACTGCAGCCCGTAACCCTTCAGTTCCTTCTCGCTCAGCACCCGCATGTTGTGCGGTTCGATGTGCTGCATGTCCTGCGCCAGGCGTGGCGAGACCTTCATCTCGCGGAAGTAGGCGGCCGGGTCGTAGTGTTTGTGCTGCTGGCGTTGGGCCTGGGCGGATTCGCCGCTGGGGAAGGGCGGTCGGTGCAAGCCGACATGACCTTTCACGGTCTTTTTCAGGCCTGCGGCCAGCAGGTAGATGCAGCTGCCCTGGCAGACGCCATTGGAGGGCACCAGGGTGTCGAAACCGGTTTCCCGCAGTAGGCGGCCGATGCGGATGGCCTCGGGTGCGCTGCCGCCGATATTGTCGAGCAGGGCGATCTTGCGGGTATAGGCGCCGGGGTTGGCCTTGATCCCGCGCAGCAAGGCTTCGTAGTCGCCGGGGGCGATTTCCTCGGAGATTTTCACCGCCAGCAACGAGCCGAGATTGCTGTGTGGCGCGGCTTTGACTTCGACCTGGGCGAATGCACCGGCCGCGTACAGGGACGAGGCGCAGAGGAGGGCGGCGGGAATGAAGGCTATGCGCATGGGAAGGCTTATATGAGCTGAGGGTATTTACCGGCGGGAATCTACCCGTCCCCATGCCTGTATGCAAAGCATCGCGGCACGGTTGCCCATGCGTCGTTCGCGCCGGGCATGCATTGGCTGCTGTCGGAGGCGTGCGCTGCTAGACTGGTTCGCGTCGTCAGACGCCTGCGAGGCTTGATCTTGGACAGCGCCGTTAAACCTTCCTGTGTTCTCTATGCGATTGTCTGTGCGCTGCTCATGACGACGTTGCCGGGGCTGGTATTGGCCTGCGAGAAGTCGTTGCGTTGGGATGACGATCCACCGTTCAGCATGCGCGATGCGCACGGCGACATCGTCGGTATCAACGTTGATATCAATCGCATGGTGCTGACCCGCCTGGGGTGTCAAATGCGCTTGCTAAAACTGCCATGGGCACGGGCGCTCAAGGAGTTGGAGCTGGGCCGTCTGGATATTCTGCCGGGGGCGTTCAAGAAGCCCGAGCGGGAGCTGTATGCCTATTTCTCCGGGGCGCTGCTGACGCCTTCGCGCAATATTCTATTCATGCACCGCGATGCGTTGGCGCGCTGGCCCATAGGCAGCCTGCTCGAACTGCAGGGCAGCGCCTTTCGTCTAGGCGCACAGACCAACGTGTCCTATGGACCGGATTACCTGAAATTGCTCGATGATCCGTCCTTCGCTTCGCAGATTTCATTCGCCACCAGCCGCGCGGGCTTGTGGCAGATGATCGACAAGCGGCGTATCGACGGGATTATCGCCGACGAGAACAGCGGGATTTACGAACTGCACGCGCTGGGTCTGGCCGACCGGGTCATGCCGACTTCGGTGGTGGTTTCGACGGAAGCGGCGGAGACCGCCTTCAGTAAAAAATCGGTCGATCCGCTGTTCGTCGCGGCCTATGCCGAGGCGTTGCGAGCGCTGGTCAAGGACGGCAGCTATGCGCAGATCGTGCAGCGCTATCTGACCCGCTAGGCGCAGCTCGGCGGCGGCCGAGCTGCGGACTCGCTCAAGAGCGCTGTGGAATGCTCAAGCCACGAATCACTGCCGGGCGTGCAACGAAGGCCTCGAGTGCACGGTTTACCTGAGTAAAACTTTCGATCTGCACCAGTTCGCCGGCCTGATAGAAATCCACCAGGGTGCGTACCCAGGGGAATACGGCGATGTCGGCGATGGTATAGGTGTCGCCCATCAGCCATTGGCGGCCGGTAAGACGCTGGTCGAGCACGCCGAGCAGACGCTTGGCTTCGGCGACGTAGCGGTCGCGCGGACGCTTGTCTTCGTAGTCCTTGCCGGCGAACTTATGGAAGAAACCGAGTTGGCCGAACATCGGGCCGACGCCGCCCATCTGCCACATCAGCCACTGAATGGTTTCATAGCGTCCGGCGGCATCCTCGGGCAGCAGCTGGCCGGTTTTCTCCGCGAGATAAAGCAGGATCGCGCCGGACTCGAACAGCGCCAGCGGTTTGCCGTCCGGGCCGTTGGGGTCGAGGATCGCGGGGATCTTGTTGTTCGGGTTGAGCGAGAGGAATGCCGGCGAGAGCTGGTCGTCGTGCTGGAAATCGACCAGGTGCGGCTCGTAGGGCAGGCCGATCTCTTCCAGCATGATCGAGACCTTGACCCCGTTTGGCGTAGGCAGCGAGTAAAGCTGCAGGCGTTCGGGCTGGGCGGCGGGCCATTTTTCGGTGATGGGATGGTCTGACATGGCGCTTCCAATCGTTGTTTTGCGGAACAAAACCGGTCGACGTCGGGAGGACGTCGGCCGGGCGTTGTGAGGGCCGCAGACGCTGGCAGCCAATGTGCCGCTCGGGGTGGTGAGGGCGGGTCGCTGCGGCAGGCGTTGCTGCGGGTGATGCCGGGGACAATAAGACCATCATTGGCCGCCGCAAGAAAATCGATAACCGCACTAGTCGGCATCGATCTGAGTGATGACCGCTACGTCGCGGTTCCCCGTGTGCAGGCGAATCGGTATGGTGCGGGTTTGTCTTTTTCCGGCGATGGAGCCTTTTATGAGCCTACATGGCGACTACGATGCACAGAATATCTTTGCCCAGATCATCCGCGGCGATGCCCCTTGCTACAAGCTCTACGAGGACGAGGATGTATTGGCCTTTCTCGACGTGTTTCCCCAGGCCTACGGCCATACCCTGGTGATCCCCAAGCGGGTGGCGGCGCGCAATATCCTCGAAGTCGATGCCGAGACACTGGGCAAGCTGATGGCGGTGGTGCAACGGCTGACCCGAGTGCTGGTCGACGAGTTGGCGCCGGATGGCGTGCAGGTCGCGCAGTTCAACGGCGCCCCCGCGGGGCAGACGGTGTTCCACCTGCATATGCACATAGTGCCGCGCTTCGCCGGCGAGCATCTTGGCGCGCATGCCGTAGTCAAGGCCGAGGCGGCGGAGTTGGAGCAGTTGCAGGCGCGTCTGTTGCAGCGGCTGAACGCATAAGCGGTGCCTGTCCGCGGTAGCCCACTATCCCGCGCTTGCCGGCTAGCCTGCTAATGCCTGGGGCTGTTCGGCGAGCAGTTGCTCCAGCCACTGCATAAAGGCGCGTGCCCGCTGCGGGAGGTAGCGGCGGTGGGCGTAGAGCAGACTTATGCGCATGGGCGCAGCCACAAATTGCGGCAGTATGCTGCACAGTTGGCCATTGGCGAGCAGCTCCTTCACTCCTAACCAGGGCGCCTGAATGATGCCCAGGCCACCGACGCAGCCTCCTTCGTAGGCATCCACGTTGTTCACCGTGACTTGACCGGCCATGGCAAGGCTGCGCGATTGGCCGTTGAGTTGATATTCGAACCCGGTCGAGCGGGTACCCAGGGCCCCGACGTAATGGATAAGCCGGTGCTGGGCCAGATCGTCGAGGCTGTGCGGGGTGCCGTAGCGTGCCAGGTAGTCGGGGCTGGCGCAGTTGACCATGTCAAGGTGTCCGAGTGAACGCGCTACCAGGCTGGCATCGCCGACTTCGCCGATGCGCAGTACGCAGTCGAAGCCTTCGCGCACCAGGTCGACGCGCCGGTCACTGCAGCTGATTTCCAGTTCGACTCCGGGGTGGTTTTCAAGAAAACCGCCGAGATGTGGGGTGATCAGGCGTCTGGCCAGCCCGGTGGGCATGTCGATGCGCAGGCGACCACTGAGCTGGCTGTTATCCTGACGAAACAGACCTTCCAGTTCATCCATATGGGCCAGCATGTCCTTGCTGCGCTCGTAAAGCACCAGGCCGTCCTGGGTCGGCTGCACCTTGCGCGTGGTGCGGTGCAATAGCCGCGCGCCGAGCAACTCTTCCAGCGCGCGAACCTGTTCGGAAACGCTCGACCTGGGCAGGCCAAGGCTATCGGCGGCCTGGGTAAAACTCGCCAGCTCGCTCACGCGTACGAAAGTACGCAGCAGATGCAGTTTATCCATGGGGTGGGTTCCGAATTATTGTTCGTTTAACACGATCAGTATTTCTGATTTATTGAAGTTTATCTGATTAATTTAGAACAATAACCTGTGCTCACTGATTCCAGACCCGATAACAGGAGCACGACCATGAACCGTAAAATCGCCATTATTACTGGAGCGAGCCGTGGCCTTGGCCGCAGCGCCGCGCTGCACTTGGCCGCCCAGGGTGTCGATATCATCGGCACCTATCACAGCAAGGCGGACGAGGCGCGGCGCCTGGCCGGCGAGGTTGAACTGCTCGGCGGCCGTGTGCTGATGCTGCGACTGGATGTCGGTCAGAGCGACAGTTTCGCCGCGTTCCGGAGCGAGGTTGCAGCAGGCTTGCATAGGCACTTTGGGCGCGAGGATTTCGATTTTCTGATCAACAATGCCGGCAATGGCATCTACGCCAGCCTGGCCGAGACCAGCGAGGCGCAGTTCGATCAGATGATGAATGTTCACTTGAAGGGGCCGTTTTTCCTTACTCAGCAATTGCTGCCTCTGATGGCCGAACAGGGCCGCATCTTGAATATCTCTTCAGGTTTGGCGCGTTTTAGCCTGCCGGGTTATGCCGCTTACGCGGCGATGAAGGGGGCGGTCGAGGTGTGGACCCGCTATCTGGCCCAGGAGCTGGGACCGCGCGGAATTAACGTCAACGTGCTGGCACCCGGTGCCATCGAGACTGATTTTGGCGGGGGTGCGGTGCGTGACGATAGCCAGCTGAATGCCATGATCGCCGACAGCACTGCGTTGGGTCGGGTTGGCTTGCCGGACGATATTGGCTCCGCCGTCGCCATGCTGCTTAGCGATGGCGGGTGTTGGATCACCGGCCAGCGCATCGAGGCATCGGGTGGCGCGCATCTCTGAGTCGAAGGAATGCAATCCTTGCGCGGTTGCAGGCGCAGCTGGATAGCCGGCGCTGCGTTTCAGGGTGAACGTGTTGACGCTCTTTCCGTCTCTATCCTATCGACGTGGTAATCGCTGCGAGGCGATGAAGGTGGAAGGATGAGACGTAAAGATCGATACATGCATGATGTTGTCCTGATGCAGGCTAGCGGCGTAGCCGCATTGGCGCGCGGGGGTAGGCCATGAGCGATGCCGAGCAGACCGGTCCATTTGTCCGCGCACTCGATCAGGTAGGGCCCGCGGATACCCTGTCACCCGCCGATCGCTATCAGGAATTGTTCGTTGCGGTGCAGACCAGCGAGATTTTTGCCGACAGCAAAACCTTTGTCGACTGCGCGCCGCGGCAGTACCCGGAACACATTCTGGATGCTTATAGGGCGCAGCGCGGCGAGCCCGGTTTCGACTTGGGCGCATTCGTCCACGAGCATTTCAGCCGGTTCGAATATCAGCCCGAAGAGTTCGTCGCCAACCCCAACAATACCCTCGAAGAACATATCGATCGGCTCTGGCCGGTGCTGACCCGTCAGCCGAAGACGCACCCGCCGTGCTCCTCGCTGCTGCCGCTGCCGTGCGACTACGTGGTGCCCGGTGGCCGTTTCACTGAGCTGTATTACTGGGATTCGCACTTCGTCATGCTCGGTCTCGACGAAAGCGGGCAGTGCGAGCTGTTGCGCGCCATGGCGGACAACTTCGCCTACCTGATAGACACCTATGGCCATGTGCCCAATGGCAACCGGTCGTATTACCTGAGCCGCTCGCAACCCCCGGTATTCGCCCTGATGGTCGACCTGTTCGAGGAGCGCGGCATTCGCCGCGCCAGCGATTACCTGCCGCAATTGCGCAAGGAATATGCGTACTGGATGAACGGCGGCGCGCTGCTGAAGCCCGGCGAGTGTCACCGCCGCTGCGTGTGCCTGGAGCCCGGCATGCTGCTCAATCGCTACTGGGACGACCGCGATACGCCCCGTGAAGAGGCGTACCGGGAGGACGTGGCCACGGCCAGGCAAAGCCCGCGGCCGTCGCATGAGGTGTACCGCGACCTGCGTGCCGCCGCCGAATCCGGTTGGGATTTCAGCTCGCGCTGGCTGGGCGATCCGCGGCGTTTGTCGAGCATCCGCACGACCTCTATCCTGCCGGTGGACCTCAACAGCTTGCTCTACAACCTCGAGATGCAGATTGCGCGCCTGAGCGAGATCAGGGGCGATGGGCAGTCGGCCGACGAGTTCCGTCGACATGCCGATGCGCGCCGCGCTGCGGTCGACAAGTACCTGTGGAGTGATGCCGCCGCGACCTACCTGGACTATGACTGGCAAGAGGGGCATGCGCGGGGCAACCTCACCGCGGCGATGCTCACGCCGTTGTTCGTTCGCATGGCCAGTGCACAGCAGGCCGGCCACGTAGCCGCTACCGTCGAGCGCGAGTTGCTCGCCCCAGGCGGGCTGGCCACCACCCAGGTGCGCAGCGACGAACAATGGGACCGCCCCAACGGCTGGGCGCCGCTGCAATGGATCGGTATTCGCGGCTTGCAGCACTACGGGCATGACAAGCTGGCCGAGGAGATCAAGCATCGCTGGCTGTCGATCGTCGCCGACCTGTTCGAGCGAAAGAGCAAGCTGGTGGAGAAGTACGTGCTGCGCCCGTCGGCGGAGTCGGCCAAGGGCGGCGAATACCCACTGCAGGACGGCTTCGGCTGGACCAATGGGGTGACCCGGCGGTTGCTGCAGGAAGCGCCCAGCCATCAGGCCAATCGCTGCCGGGCCGGGACTTGTCGCGTCTGCGATTAGGCACGCGCCGATGAATTTTCTGCAGTGGATGGCCGTGCTCGGCACCTTGTTGCTGCTGATGGCGCTCGCCTCGGCCTATGTGCGCTGGCTGCCGGTTACCACTTCGGTGTTGTATCTGGGTTTCGGCGTGGTGATCGGTCAGCTTGGCATTGGCCTGTGGCAGATCGAGTTTCAGGACATCGTCGGCTGGATGGAGCACCTGACCGAGGTTGCGGTGCTGGTTTCGCTGTTCGTCGGTGGTTTGAAACTGCGGTTGCGCTTCGCTCATCCGGCCTGGAGCGGTGCCTATCTGCTCGCCGGGCCGGTGATGCTGCTGTGCATCGCCGGGGTGACGGCGGTCGCCCACTACTTGCTGGCGATGCCCCTGGGGCTGGCGCTGCTGATCGGCGCGGTGCTGGCACCGACCGATCCGGTATTGGCGAGCCTGGTGCAGGTGAGCAGCTCGCGGGATTGCGACCGGGTGCGCTACGGGTTGACCGGCGAGGCGGGTTTCAATGACGGCGTGGCATTCCCGTTCGTGGTGTTCGCGCTGCTGTTTATCGAGTACGACGGTCTGAGTTCGACCTGGCTGGACAGCTGGTTTATCCATCGACTGCTGTGGGCGGTGCCGGCGGGTTTGCTCGTGGGCTTCGGGTTGGGTCGGCTGGTCGGGCGCCTGGCGATCTACTTGCGCGCCCGCCACGGCGATACCGCGATGTCGCCAAACGATTTCCTGGCCCTGGCGCTGATCGCCCTGTCCTATGTGTTCGCCGAATTGATCGGGGCCTGGGGCTTTCTCGCCGCGTTCGCCGCCGGCGTCGGGTTACGCCATGCGGAGCTGGCCAGCGGTTCGACGATGCCGGCTGAGGAGATGGTTTCGCACAAGCTGCCGCACCTGCGCGGCGAGGACGAGTGCGGCGACTCAGGCCGCGTCATCGTCGCCGACCCGACGGCGGCCGCCGGGTTGTTGGTTGGCGACATCCTGTCGTTCGGCAATGTGCTGGAGCGCGCATTGGAGGTGTTGCTGGTGACCATTCTCGGCGTGGTGCTGGCGGCGCACTGGGATTGGCGCGCGCTCTTGCTGGGCGGCTTGCTGTTCGGAGTGATCCGCCCGCTGGCGGTGTGGCTGCTACTGCGCGGCGGGCTGGTCAGCCACGGGCAGCGCTGGCTGCTTGGCTGGTTCGGGATTCGTGGTATCGGCAGCCTCTATTACCTGAGCTATGCACTGACCCATGGTTTGCCGGAGGCAATGCTGGACGATGCCGTTGGGCTGGTGCTGTCGGTGGTGGCGCTGAGCATCCTGGTGCATGGCGTCAGCACGCAGCCATTGCTGGCGCGCTACGAGCGCCGCCAGCGGCCTGGCGGCGCCTAGGCCGCATTGAAATGGCAACGGACCCTAGGGTATCGCGTCCCCGCCGTCGACCTCGGCGGCAGTCAGGTTGCCGTTGCTGCGAAAGGCGCTGGAGCGGTGTTGCGTGCCGAACAGCACGAAGTCCGCGCCGGCACCGCTGAATTTGATCTCGTCCAGAGCCAGGTCGACGCTGGCGTTGGGCCCGAGAAACAGGCGTAGCGAGAGGAAGTGCTGCAGGTCCACGCCGCGGTTGGCGAATTCGCTGAGCGGGATCTGCACCCGCGTCCAGCCGTTTTCGAGCGTGGCGTAATCCGCGAGGTCGACCCCGTAATCCTTGTTGTTGACGCTGTCGTTGAGCTGAATATAGAGCTTTTGCGGCGGCACCTGATCCAGGTTCTTCAGCTGCAACTGCAGGCTTTGCTGCCCCATGGCGAGCAGGTCGAAGTCGCCGCTCCAGAGGCTGTCCTTGAACAGGCGGAACTGGTTCCAGCTGATGCCCTCGCCAAACAGGTGCAGGTACTTGCCGTCGCCGCCATCGGCAGGCGGATCGACCTGTACGGAGATTTCGAGGTCGGCGGATTCACCGCCCGGATCGGTAGCGCGCAGGCGCAGCAGGTAGGTGCCCTGGCTGCCACCCGTAGGGCTCAGGGTCAGGCTGCCGCCGTTGTCACCGTGATCGACGAAGCTGGCGAAACCGCTGCTGTCGCCGATCAATGCCAGGCTCAACGCCTGCCCCTCGGGGTCGACGGCGGAAACCGCGAGCGTGACGGTTTCGCCTTCTCGCATGCTGATCGGGTCGAGCGGGTTGAACAGCGGGGGCTGATTCGGGCCTTCGAGCGGCGGTCTGGTGAAACTGAGCAGCCAGCGGTACAGCACGTGCCGGCCGAATTCGTTGTAGTGGTAGTAGTAGCCGTCGCCGCCGAAATTGCCGGCGGCATCGATGTCGGGATCCTTATGGTCGTACGCCAGTTCGAGGTAGTAGTGCTTCTGGCTGCCGTCGGCAAAGCTGTGCATCAGCTTCACGCCATAGGCGCCATCCCAGGCGTTATGGGCGACGCCGGCGAAGCTGGTGAGCTTGGCCGGGTGATCCAGCGGTGTGCCGAGGGCGGCGCAGCCATTGAGTTTGACATCGACCACGTGCTGTCCTGACTTGTAGCCGACGGTCGTGTCCTGGTCGCCGTGAAACGCCCAGACGCCGATATGCCTGATCGCTTCGCAATTGAAGGTCTTGGGAAACCAGGCCGCGACGGGAGCGGCTGCGGCGATGGTGTCCGGTCGTTCGTAGAGGACGTTGTAGGTGCCGTTGCCGCCGTGGCTGAGGCCGGTGATATAGACCTTGTCGAGGTTGACGTTGTAGTTGGCGATGGCGTGGTTGTAGATGGTCTCGTAGCGTTCCTTGGGCAGGCCGCATTTGTTGTCGGCATTGGGCGGCAACTGCGGCGCCAGGACGATAAAGGGCAGGGTGTTATCCCAGAGGCCATCGCGGATCATTTTCGGCGCGCCTTCGGAAATCGCCTTGTTGAGGATGTTCATGTCCAGCGAATAGCTGCCGTCGCCGTTGGCGATGCTCGCGTCGCCACATTTGCCGTCGCCGTGAATGGCGATCAATAGGGGGTATCCCTGGCTGTCGTTGGGGTCGTAGCCCTGCGGTAGGTGAACCATGGCATTGAGGGTTTTCGGCGTGGCCATCTTGCCGTTCACCGGGGTGAAGGTGGCCCAGGTGAACGGCGAGAAAAGCACTGCGGCAGCCACTATGGCCGGGAGGCTGAAACGGGTCATGATGCAGTCCTTGGCAGGCGGGCGAGGCTGCACCTTAACAACTGACCGACCGGGCGTTTGTCAGCTGGATCACGAAAATGCGGCGGCCATAGACTCGATTCGTATCAGCGGTTAGCTGGCGGAAACCTGCGGTGATAATCGACCCAGGCGAGCGCCGGGCTACCGTCGGTTATGCAGGCCAATGGCCAGTTTATGCTGTGCAATTGCGACGCCGTTGATACTTGCTGGCCGCCGCCGGCGTTAGAATCGCAGCGGCTGAATAACGGAGATGAACAGTGAAGGGATTGCCGATTGCGATCGTCGGAGCCGGTACCGCTGGCCTGGCCAGTGCGATTCTGCTGGCGCGCCAGGGGTTTCGCGTATGCGTACTGGAACGGGTGGCGAACCTGCAACCAGTGGGCGCGGGGGTATTGTTGCAACCCTCGGGTCTGGCGGTGTTGCGCGAGTTGGGCCTGTTGGCCGAGTGCACGGGCCTTGGTGCGCCGGTCAGCCGTCTCTATGGAACCACGGCGGGGGCCGGTCGAGTCATTCTCGATACCCGCTATGACGATTGGCGGCCTGGCAGTTTCGGCCTGGGCATTCACCGTGCGGTGTTGCTGACCGCCCTGCTGAACGCCGCCAGGCAAGCTGGGGTGCAGATCGAGACAGGGGTGACGATCAGTCGTTTCAGCCAAGCGGCCGATCGTGTGCTGTTATTCCGCCGCGATCGCGAGAGCGAGGAGCAGGTTCACGGCGAATACGCCGCCTTGGTCCTTGCCGATGGCGTGCGCTCGACGCTGCGTGAGCAAATGCAGGTCAGACAATGGTCGCGGCCCTACCCCTGGGGCGCGCTGTGGAATATCCAGCCGACCCCCGCGGGTTTGCAGTCCACCGACCTGCGTCAGTGGTACCGCGGTTGCCGGGAAATGTTCGGCATCATGCCCACCGGCAGTACCCACGAGCAACGCGATCAGCCGCTCAGCAGTCTGTTCTGGAGCCTGCCCACCGCACAGTTCGCCGCTTGGCGCGAAGCCGGCCTGGAGGCATGGAAAGCCCGGGTGATGCAGTTGAGCGGGGGCGCCGCCGAGCCCTTCCTGCAAACGATCGAAAGCCCCGTTCAGTTGAGTTTCGCCGCCTACGCCGATGTGCGTATGCAGCGCTGGCACGACGGTCGGGTATTGGCCATCGGCGACTGCGCCCATGCCATGAGCCCGCAGTTGGGGCAGGGCGCGAATATGGCGCTGATCGATGCGGCCGCACTGGCGACGCAATTGCGTGACCACGCCGCGCCTGAGGCGGTCGCCGTCGACTGGGCCAGGGTATTCGACGGCTATGCCGCCGCGCGCCGCGAGCACCTGCGTTATTACCGCCAGGCCAGTCGTTTGCTGACGCCATTATTCCAGTCCGATAGCCGGGTGCTGGCAGTGCTGCGCGATAGTGCGCTGTACCTGGCCCGGCACAATCGCTTCGGGCGCTACCACGCGGCGACCACCCTGGTGGGCGCGCGCACCGGCTGGCTGTTCGGTGCGTACGAGGAGACGGCGCTGTGCGCCTGGTACGGCACCCGCGAGGTTCGTGAGGCGTTGCCGGAATAGGCAGTGCTTTTGCTGCGCCTGCAGCCCGGGCCCACGGGTAGCGGAGCGCTCTTGTAGCCCGGATGCAATCCGGGGGCACGTTGATGGAGAGAACAGGGCGCAGCCTTGTCCGCGCGGGTTGCGGGTTGCGGACAAGCCTTCGGCATGTTCGCCCTACGAGGCGCTAGACCCTACACATGGATTGGGGGTCTACGAGAGACGTAGCAATAAAAATCGGCGCGAGGGTTCAACTGCATGGGCAATCTGTGCCAGGCTGCCTTGGCCGTGGGCGCCTCAGGATAAGCGCGCCGGCCAGGATCTCCCGCCAAGCCGCCAGGCTGGCGAAACTTACCAAGGACTTGTCATGCGCTTGATCTATGCCGTTCTGCCTTTGCTGCTGTTGGCCGGGTGTTCCTCGTTCCGCGCCGAGCCGGAAAACGTCAAAGCCGTCCCCACCGATCGCTTGCTGGCTTATCAGGAGCCATTGGCCGGCAGCGGCGAGATCGTCGTCAACCGCGATCTGGGCTTGATGGGCGGCGGTTGCTATATCGCCGTGCTGATCGATCGGCAGGTGGCGGCGCGCATCGGCATGGGCGAGGTCGCCAGCTTCCAGGTGCCCGCCGGTACCCGGGTGCTGGGCATCGGCATCGATAAAATGGACGACACACTCTGCGCCCGCGGTCGCCTGCGCCGCGAGCTGGCGGTGCCGGTGGTGGCCGGCGAGAGACAGAAATTCCGTGTCGTCAGCCAGTCCCAGGGCGGCTTCGACATCCTTCCCGATAGCAAGTGATGACGCCTTAACGAGCCGGAGTGCGCCATGGCGTGTGCACTCCGGCGCTGGCGACCCGGCCCGGCATCTTCCTTGGCTAGGTCCCCTGCAGCGCGCAAGAACAGCTCTTCGGCAGGTCCGTCGGTCAGCGAACGCGGCCCGCCGTATCCTCAGCTGGTTGTCGTTGGCCAGGCTTGCCTCAGGCAAGCCTGTGTTCGCCTTGTTCCAGCGCCTTTAACTCCTGTTGGCTCAGCGCCAGCCATTCCTGATGCAGGTTGCGGTAGTGCTTGGGCGAGCGGCGTGCGTGGTTATCAATCTGTTGCAGCTGAGCTAGCGCTTCCTGTTTGCGGCCCTGGCGGCGCAGCATCAACGCGTAGCGGTATGGGGCTTCGGGGCCCGGGTAGTAGGCGACGAGGGCTTGATATTCCTCCTCGGCCTTGGCGTTTTCTTCCAAAGCTTCGAGGGCGCGGGCGAACAGCAGGTGGCCTTCACTGGAGCGGTAGCTGGGGTTCTTGGCGATCAACTGTTCCAGCGCCTGTTTGCAGCCGGCCGCATCGCCCTGGGCGAAGCGTGCCTTGGCCAGGCCGAGGAGGATGTCCGGCGCGTCGGCATCGGTGCCGCGCAGGGCCGTCTGGTAGTGGCCTTCGGCTTCTTCGGCCTGGTTCAGGCGCAGCAGTTCTTCGGCCAGGTTCACGCGGGTGATGCGGCTGTCGCAGACTTCCAGTTCATCGCGCAGGGCGCGCAGATGACGTTCGGGGTCAAGGCGGTCGTGCACACGCTTGATGGTGCGCCGGCCGCGATGGCTACCGAGCATTTCCGGCAGCATGATGCCGAGAAAATAGATCAGGCAACCGAGGCCGGGCAGGGCGATGATCAGGTAGATCCAGTAGCGTTCCTGACCGCTGCGTACCACATGCAGACCACAGGTGATTTGGCAGGCCAGGAGGAGCAGGGCGATTAGGGGCATGGCGGCGATCCAGTCCTTTGGATAAGGGGCGTGTGTGGTGCAGCAAAAGGGCGCTTATCAAAGCATGGATGCTGGCTTCTTGCCAGATGGACGCTGGTCTGTTGTGGCCCAGCGCACATTGACGTTCGGCGCCGCGGTCAAAGGCCTGCCCGGTTCAGCAATAAAAAACCGAGCGACTCGAGCGCTCGGCTGTTCTTGGTTCAGCCGGCCTGTTAACGCATGCAGGCCGCGAACGGGGTGTCATTCACCACTGTACTGTAGTGCAGCGCATAGTCGCCGTTGATGGCCTGGGTGCCGTCGTTGCCGGCGTTTGCGCCGATGATCCAGGTATCGGCCTTGGGCATGCCACCGGTGGCGTAAGCCTCGATATCGGTGCTGGCGTTGCCGTAGGCGCGGACGATGTTCAGGCCCACGGTATCGCGCAGATAGCGCACGTAGTCGGCTTTGTGCGCCACGGTATTCGGTGGGATCGGGCCATCGCCGTAGGGGTTGCTGCGGTAGTGCCAGGTTGGCAGGTTCTGCTTGGCGAACCATTCGCGGCCGTCGCGGGTGACCCAATAAGGCCGCGCGGTCAGATAAACGATCTGGTAGCCCTTGTCCTGATAGGCGCGCACGGTTTGCGGCGCGTAGTAATAGGGCGTTGCGGTCTTCACCCCGAGATAGTCGGCATAGGCTTCGTAGTCGTTGATGGTCAGGGTGCCGTCGACGTCGAACAGCACCGCATCGCGGCCGCGCTCGACCACGGTGAGCCAGCCATCGACACTGGAGCGATCGCCCTCGACCACCATGTGCACGCGGTAATCGCCGACGGGACGCGGCGGCAGGGTCATGGCGATCTTGCCGTCGCTGTCGGTGAGCCGGCTACCGAGGTATTCCCAGTTCTGCATGCCGGTGCCGTACAGGTAGACGTGCACGCGCTCGTCCTCCAGGTCCTTGTGCAGCACGGCGTCGTAATCGAACTTGCCGACCAGCAGGGCGTATTGGCCTTCGGCGACCAGTGAGTCGTGGACCAGGTGCCACGGCTGGTAGATGCTTGTGAGCAGGAGATTACCGAAGTGCTTGAAGGACTTTTGCGCCGGTAGTGGAGCCGCGGGCGCGTGCTGGGGCGTCAGGTAGTCGGGACAGGTTGCCGCCTGGGCGCTGCAGCCAAAGCCGAGGCTCAAGGCGAGCAGGATTCTGCTAAATGACATCATGGCTCCTTGCTTCTTGGGGTTGCTTCCAGTGCGGCGGCTTGCGCTTGAAGCCGGGTGCCCGGGCGAAAGTGGCGCCGGGGCGTCGTCGGCAAAAAACCGACCAGGTTATGCACGGCGTC
Organism: uncultured Pseudomonas sp.; assembly: GCA_966210435.1. Taxonomy (GTDB): domain Bacteria; phylum Pseudomonadota; class Gammaproteobacteria; order Pseudomonadales; family Pseudomonadaceae; genus Aquipseudomonas. The sequence goes on from CBIHLF010000030.1 coordinate 19,720, forward strand.
GATTCTAGCGTGTCATCGGCAACACCGCACCGACCACCACGAACAGGCCGCCGCAACAGCGGTTGAAGCCCTTGCCGGTGCGTTGCAGCCATGGCCGGATGCGTTGGGCCATACGCGCCAACAGGTATTCGACCAGGCCTTCGACGACGGCGAACGTCAGCGCCATGATCGCGAACTGTAGCCAGAGGTTGGCCTGTGGTGCCAGAAACTGAGGCAGGAAGGCGCCAAAAAACAGGATCACCTTGGGGTTGGAAATCGCCGAGAAGAAGCCTTGGCGCAGCAATACCCGGCCGGGCCTGTCGGTGCTCGGCGCCAGCGCATCCAGTTGCAGCGGCGGTGCACGCCAGAGCTGGATGCCCAGCCAGATCAGGTAGGCACCGCCCAGCCACTTGAGGACGATCAGCGCATCGACCGAGGCGTTAAGCAGCGCACCGATGCCGAACATCGACAATGCCATCAGCAGGACGAATCCCGCCACGCCACCAGCTACCGTCCAGCAGGTCTTGCGATGACCATAGAGCGCGCCATGGGTCAGGGCCAGCAGGCCGTTGGGGCCGGGCGTCAGGGACAAACCGGTGACCGCGGTGAGGTAAAGCAGCCAGGTGGACAAGGCCATGAACGGGGTTCCGATGAATGGGTAAGGAGCGCTTCCCGGCAGGCTACTTGCGGCGCCACTGGCCCTGATACTGGATGTATTGCCCGGCCGGGGTTTTGTCCAGGGCCTTTTGCCCGGCGATGGCTTCGACGTCGGCGAGCTTGATGCCGTTCTGCTGCGCCAGCTTCTGGTATTCGGCGCGGCGCGCCTGATTGATCTGGGCGGCGATCTCCGTGGCCTGGCCGGCATCCTTGACCACGCCCAGGTAGCCGTTGGGCATTTCGCCGAGCAAGCCACTGGTTTTGGCGTCGCCGAGGGCGGCCATGGCTTCGTTGAGGTTCAGTGCCGCGGCCGGCAGGCTCAAGCTGAGCAGCACGAGCAGGCTGGCGATGTATTTGGACAGGGTCATGGTCATGCTCCTCAAAACAGGCCGCTGGATTCGCTGAACATATTGTCCAGGGCTTTATCCACCTTGATATAGATTTCGTGCTCGATCTTCACATTGAGGTTGATGTTGATCGGTTCGTTGGGCATCGCCAACTGCACCGTGGGAGTGCAGGCGGAACTCAGCAGGCTCAGCAGCAAGGCTGCAAAACAACGGTGCAAGCGCATGGCGCATCTCCGGTTATTGCTCTTTGGGGGTTGCCGCGTTGCGTTCCAGCATACGCTGCTGCACTCGACGGGTAATGATCTCGTTCACTTTATCGGTCAGTTGCAGGCTCGCCAGCAGCGTCGGAATGTCTTCTTCGAGGTTGATCCTGAAGTTGATCGGGCGACCCTGTTCGATCGCCGGATTGCGCCCCTGCAGGCGCAGGTCGAGGTTCAGCTTGCCGTTGCGATCGTAATCGACCTGGCTGCTCAGTGTCTCGTAGTGGAAGTCCTCCAGCGATTGGGTAACCAGTTTCATCGCCGGGTTGCTATCGCCCAAGGCACGGATGCTCGGCGACTGGAAGCGCAGCCGCCCGCCGGGGGCGCGCGCCGCCAGTTGTCCGTTGTCGATCTGCACCCCTTCGGCGCCAAGCGTCAGCGGCAGGTCGCCATCGAGGGTGCCGTCGCCGTCAAGGCCCTCGGTCGGGTAATGCCTGAACACCTGTCCCAGCTGCACGCCACGCACGCGCAGGGGGAATAGCAGCGGGCGTTTGTCCAGCTGCCATTGCCCGGCGGCCAGGCTCACCTGTCCGCCCATCAGTGCTGTTTGCGCGCGATCGATCTGCAGGCTTCCTGCGTCCGGCCGCGCGAGCGAGGCGCTATAGCGGCCCTGCAGTTGCAACGGGCCCAGGGGCACGCCCGGGTTGGCTTCTGCCACCTGCAGCCGGTCGAGGTCGAGTCGCAGTCGATTGCCTGTGATGTTCAGGCGCAGATGGGTGTCCAGGCCCTGCAGCAGGGTTCGGTCGTAGATCGCGTCCAGGCCTTTGCCGTCGAGCGTGAGGCTGATCGCGGGGTCGCCGCCGGCGCTCTGACGCAGCTGCGCACTGGCGCTCAGCCTGCCATTGCTGACGTCGAGCAGGGCGGGCCAGGCGGCCAGGGTTTTCGCCAGGGGATTGCCCGCGCGCAGGAACAGTTCGGCTAACTCGGCGTGCAGGTCGAGGGCGCCGGCGGCGTTGCGCTGCACGCGGATCGGTACCTGCAGGCCGGTGTCCGCGTCGAGCTGGCCCTGCAGGTCGAGTGTTTGCAGATCGGCCGTCAGTTGGCCCTGCCACCGCCACCCCTGCGCTTGCAGTTGCGCCTGTTCGAAACGCTGCACGCTGATTTCATGGCGGCCAGCGAGGGTCAGTTGCTGCAGTTCGCCGCCCGGGTAGCCGGCGTCCAGTTGCAAGCCTGGAACGCTGGCATGCAGTCGATGCAGCTGCAGCTGCGGGTGGTCGAGTTGCTTGAGGTCCAGGCTCGACGCCGGCCCCAGGGTGAGCAGAGCATGCTCGTCGTCCAGGTAACCGCTGAGCTGGATATCCGCCTCCAATCCCTGCGCGTTCCAGGGCTCGAATGCCAGCGTCGGGACGTTCGCACGCAGGCGGGCCTGGACCAGTTGTGCGGCCCAGGGCGGCGCATTGGCCAAGGCCAGGTCGGCCTGCAAATCGAGGTCGCTCGGGCCTTCGCCATGCAACTCGATACTCAACGGCAGCGCGCGTTCGGCCAGGATCGTGGGCAATTCGGCGAATCCCGGGTGTGGCTGGATGCGCAGGTGCAGGGCGTCCATGCGCAGGGCCGCGGGCAGTTGCTGCAGGCGCTCCGCCGGCAGCTGGCGCAGTTGCAGATCGGCTTGCAGCCGTTCGGCGAACCAGTGCCCTGCCTGACCGCGCACGGCGACATCGAAACTCCCCTGCACCTCGCCGACGCCTGGCACCGGCCAGGGCTCGGGCAGGTTGGCCTGCGCAGCGAATTCGCCGCTGGCGTTGCGCAGTTGTGTCAGGTCCAGCGGCGCGGCGTGCTCGCCCGGTGGCAGCTGTAGGCGCCAGCGCGCGGTCAGTTGCGCGGCGCCCGGCGCGTCCGGCAGTTGGATCGTCTGTTTGAGCAGCCATGGTCGCAGCCAGTCCTGCAGCAGCGCGGCCTGGCTGAGCGCTGCGGCGTTCAGTTCGCCGTCCCAGTGCAAGCCGTCGGCGTTCTCGCGCAGTGAGCTGTGCAGGTCGAGTTGCGGCTGTTGGTCGAGGCTCAGGGCCAGCTGCAGATCCAGCGCTTCGGGCTCGCCGCTCAGCGTCGCGCGCCAGTTCAGCCGGTGGTCAGTGTGTTCGCGGTCCGGGTGTTCGAGTTCGAGCAGCGCCTCGACACGCAATGGCGCTTGCCGTTGGCTGTTCAACCGCAGCTCGCCGCGTAACTCGCAGCGACCGCTGGCACAGGGCAGTTGTGCATTCAGTTCGGCGATGTGCAGTCGTTGCGGCAGCCAGGCCATTTGTTCGGCCAGGGCGGCGATATCCAGGGGCGACCCCTCGGCAGGCGTGCTGGAGGTCGACGACGTCCGGGGTTGCCAGTCTAGCGCCAGACGTTGCAGTTCGATCTGCTGCCAGAAGGGGGGGGCGATACCGAACTGACGCCAGCTGAGTTGCAGTCCATCGAGCTCTACCCGGGTGATGCCGCCCTCGCCATATTGTCGCAGGGCGAGCTGCGCCAGGCCGATACCGTCGCCCGACAGGCTTGCCCCTTGCCAGCTCAGGTCACGAATCTGATTGCGCTGCAGCAAGCGGGTCCAGCTGTCATGGGCATACAGGCCGAGCAGCGACAGCAGCGCCAGTACGCCGATAAGTCGCAGCCCGCTACGCCGGCTGATCATGGATAGGTTTCCCTGTTGATTGAGGCTGCCGCCCCGGACGGTAACCCATGAAGCCAAAAGCTGCCATGCGTCCGGCAAATTGCTCGCCGATTGAGAAGGTGACGGAGGGAAGTGCACTGCCTTGGCGCAGCCCCTCGTCGGAGGGCAGTGATGCCAGCGGCAGGCGCAAGGCCAGTATGCCGGGGCCGTTGATCGGAAAGGGTGCTGCGGGCGCCTGGTTTCGGCCCTCGAATGCCCCGAAAAAGGGCGGTCCAGAGCCCCTGCGAGAAAACTTTTGCACAAGCTTCAGCTCGCTTGTCAAGAACCAATTTGCCATTGACGTAAACCTTTGATTCTTCTTATTGATTTTATAAGTCAATGAAAAATATGGTTTTTTTGAGCTGGTGAAAAAATCGTCAGTTTAACCTCAGGCCCCATAATACAGGCGATCAGAGCGCTTGCTCCCATGTTATCCACTTAGTTATCCACAGCTTCTGTGGATTGTCTGAGGGGCTCGCTCTAGTTCGCGGGTGGAGGGGCTGCGCAAGGCTTTACCTCGGCGAAAAAAAGAGTAGAGTGGCGCGCTTTTCCGGCTATCGCTGTTGCTCATGCCTCGCTCATCCGATCCCGTTTCCGCTCAGAATCCTTCCGCCACTGCCCATCTGCCGCTCCGCGTCGCCGTGTGGTTGCTCGACAGCCCGCGGCTGGGCCAGGCACGTAGCGTAAAACGCTTTGCCGGGCGCCTGCTCAAGCAGCCGGCGCTGCATGGCGTGGTGTCGGCGCAAAGTCGTCTGGGCCGCTTGCTGTGCTGCGATTGCGGCAACCCCCGCGACCGCCGCATTGGCGTGGAGATGCTGCGTCAGGCCGCCCGCGCCGGCGACCAGGCCGCACAGCTGGAGCTCGGCCGCTTCTACAGTCAGCCCCGTGACAAGGCGCCGCAGCAGGCGCTGCATTGGCTGAACCAGGCCGCCGCCCAAGGCTCGCCGGAAGCCAAACAGCTGCTCGGCAAGCGCTGATCCCGTCCTGACCGCGCCGCATGGGCCTGGGTATACTGCCGGGCAATCTGCGCGGAGCCGTTTATGCCAATCGATCTATCTGCCACGCTACCGGCCGCATTGCTCGGTCTGATCGTCGCGGGCCTACCGCTGCTGTTGTGGATCTGGTCGCTGCTACGGCGGGTCGCCAGCCTGCAACTCGACTGCGGCTTGCTGCAGGAGCGTCTGAGCAGTGCGCAACTGGCTCAGGCCGGCCTCGGCGCGCAGCTTGACGATTGCCGTCAGGAGATCGCCGAGGTCCTCGAAATCAAGGCGGATCAGCAAGCCGAGCTGGCGGCATTGCGCCGCGAGACGGAATTGCTGCAGCACGAACGCCTGATCGCCCGCGAGAGCGCTCAGGCCTGGCACCTCGAGCGCGAGCAGCAGGAAGCCGAATTGCGCCGCCTGGGTGCCGAGCGCGCGGCCTTGAGCGCCGAGTTGCGCGAACAGCAGGACAGCCACCAGCAACGCTTGAACGACCTGCAGGGATCGCGCGATGAACTGCGGGCGCAGTTCGCCGAACTGGCCGGGAAAATCTTCGACGAGCGCGAACAGCGCTTTGCCGAAACCAGCCAGCAGCGCCTGGGGCAGTTACTCGACCCGCTCAAGGAACGCATCCAGTCGTTCGAAAAGCGTGTCGAGGAAAGCTACCAGCAGGAAGCCCGCGAGCGCTTCTCCCTGGGCAAGGAACTGGAGCGCCTGCAGCAGCTCAACCAGCGCCTGGGCGACGAGGCGACCAATCTGACACGCGCGCTGCAAGGGCAGAAGGTCCAGGGTAACTGGGGCGAGCTGGTGCTGGAACGGGTGCTGGAGCATGCTGGCCTGCAGAACGGCCGCGAGTATCAGACCCAGGTCAGCCTGAGAAGCGCGGATGGCGAACGCTTCCAGCCGGACGTGGTAATCCAGCTGCCGGGCGACAAGCAGGTGGTGGTGGACGCCAAGGTCAGCCTGACGGCTTATCAACAATCCGTAGTGGCCGAAACCGACGGCGAGCGCCAGCAGGCATTGAAGCAGCATGTGCTGTCGTTACGTAGCCACCTCAAGGGCCTGTCGCTGAAGGACTATCAACGCCTGGAAGGGCTGCACAGCCTGGATTTCGTGTTGTTGTTCGTGCCGATCGAAGCAGCCTTCGCGGCTGCCTTGCAAACCGATGCCGGGCTGTTTCAGGAGGCGTTCGAACAGAATATCGTGATCGTCAGCCCGACAACCTTGCTCGTCACCTTGCGGGTGATCGACAGCCTCTGGCGCCAGGAGCGGCAGAGCCAGAACGCCCGCGAGATCGCGGAGCGGGCGGGGGCCCTGTACGACAAGTTCGTCGCCTTTATTCAGGACCTCGACGAAATCGGTGCGCGCCTGCAGCAGCTGGACAAAGCCTACGCCGCCGCGCGCAACAAACTCAGTGATGGCCGCGGCAATATCGTCAGCCGGGTCGAGAACCTCAAGCTGCTCGGTGCCCGCGCCAGCAAGAGCCTGCCCAATGAAGTACTGGAGCGTGCCGCCGGCATGCCGCATTTCGAGGACAGTCCCGGCGACGAGCCGTAGCCCGAGCGCTAACAGGCCGTTGAAAAACTACCTACCTTGGCCCTCTTGATAAAAGAGAGGAGGCGTTAAAAACGGCCTCGGCAAGCCGCTTGCGGCTAACGCCCTTCAGCGCGGCCCGAAAGGCGAGCGAAGCGAGGAATGCTTATTTACAGCCAGTAAACTCGCGTGCGAGCCCAGTCCGCTTGATTCGCTACGCTCACCCTGCGGGCCAGCCGTTGGCTGTTACTTCGCTGCGCTACGGTTCTCGCCTGTTTTTGTGGGGACGCCTGGTCCTTGTCTTGCCGGTCTCGCCTAGGTTTTTCAACAGCCCGCTAGGGCGCGTACAGCAGCGCCAAGCCCGCCACTAAGCCCGCGGCCATGATCGGCAGGCAGCGCAACGCCAGTTGGCGTCCGCCGATTAGGGCGATCAGCGCGCCTTTCACCAGGCTATTGCTCAGCACCGCGAGAAAGATGCCCTGCACCGCTACCTCGGTGCTCAGGTCGGCATTGGCGCTGCGCGCCAACGACAGGGTGATCGCATCCACATCGGTCAGCCCCGAGAGCAGCGCCACCAGGTACACGCCGACATCGCCGAGCCAGTGGCGTGCGGCTTCCACCAGAAACAGAATCAGCAGCAACAGCGCACCGAAGCGCAGCGCCGGTCCCAGCTCGAAGGGGTTTTTCAGCGGCGGTTCGGCGTTTTCCTCGGTCTGCCGGCTGGCAATCCGGTAATACATCAGCGCGCCGGCGGCGTAGAACGCTGCCGTCACCGCCAGCGGTCCGAGCAATTGCGGCAGCAGGCTGGCGTTGATCAGGCCGACCTCGAGCAGTACCCGCGGAAACATCAGTGTCGAAGTCGCCAGCAAGCCACAGGCGAGCAGTGCCTGTAGCTGGCGGCCGTGGTTGAGCCGCGCCAGGCTGATGGTCATCGCAGTGGACGAGACGGTGCCGCCGAGCAGCGCGGTGATCAGCAGGCCGTGACGGGTGCCGACCGCGCGGATCGCCACATAGGCGGCGAAACCGATACCGGCGATCAGCACCACCATCCACCAGATGACGAAGGGGTTGAATACCTGCCAGGGGCCGTAACCCCGGTCGGGCAGGGCCGGCAGCAGTACCAGGGAGATGAACAGCAACTTTAGGGTGGCCGATAGTTCGGCCTCGCTGAGGCGCCTCAGCACCGCATGCAGCGACTGCTTCAGGCTTAGCAACAGGGCCACCGCGACCGCGCCGGCAGCGGCCAGCGGCGGGTGTCCGGAGACTGCGAGGCTGCCGAGGGTGAAGGTGATCAGCATGGCGACTTCGCTGGTCAGGCCCTTGTCGCCGCTTTGCAACAGGTCGCCGAAATAGGAGGCCAGCACTAGGGCGGCGAAACCGCCGAACACCACGGCCCAGGCCGCCACGCCGAAATGCTCGCCTAGCAGCATGGCGAAACCGCCGAGCAGGGCGCTAAGGCCGAAGGTGCGGATGCCCGCGGCAAAATGCCCGTCCTCGGTGTTGCGTTCCTGCCAGCCGCGTTCGGCGCCGATCAACAGGCCGGCGGCCAGGGCACTGGCGAAATTCAGTAGGGTATCCAGGGCTTCGGGCATGGGCATCCTTGGCGGGGCGGGTTGTTGGCAGTCTAACCAGTCGGCGCTCCCGGTGTGTTGCGGCAGGTCAGTGGGCGAGCGTCGCGGCTACCGGCAAGCGCAGCTGCGGCGGAGTGCCCGCCCAGCCGCTGCCATGTTTGCATCGGTGCTTGTGGGAGCGTTCCTAACGCAGCTTCAGATGCCGACTCACCAGCGCGCGCAAGGCAGCCGGCTTGACCGGCTTGGCCAGGTAGTCGAGGCCCGCCGCATGAACCTGGGCGATCAGTTCGGGACGCCCATCCGCGCTGATCACCACGCCAGGCACTGGCTCGCCCAGACGGGTACGCAGCCAGGCCATCAGCTCGGTGCCGGTGTCGCCGTCGTCGAGGTGATAATCCACCAGCGCCAGGTGTGGGCGCACGTCTTCGCTCAGCAGGTGTTCGCATTCGAGGCGGTTGCGCGCGGTCCAGACCTGACAACCCCAGCGTGAAAGCAGGCTGTGCATGCCGGTGAGGATGCTGTCTTCGTTGTCGATGCACAAAACCTGGCTGCCGGTCAGCGGCAACTCCGCCGGCTGGCTGGCGACATGCCGGGTCTGCGGTAGCGACTTGCGCGCCAGGGGAACGCGCACGCTGAACACGCTGCCCTTGCCTGGCCAGGAACGCACCTGCAGTTTGTGTTCAAGCACCCGGCACAGGCCATCGGCGATCGCCAGGCCCAGGCCGAGGCCTTTTTCCGCGCGGGTCTGGTGGCTGTCGAGGCGTTTGAACTCCTCGAATATCACCTTGAGCTTGTCCGCCGGGATACCGGGGCCGCGGTCCCAGACTTCCAGGCGCAGGTGTCCGGGTTCATGGCGAACACCGAGCAGAACCTGGCCCTTGGCATAGCGGAAGGCGTTGGTGAGGAAGTTCTGCAGCACCCGGCGCAGCAGTTTGATATCGCTGTCGACCCACTGCCGGCTGCCGCGCACGCGCAGGTCGACACCCTGTTCAGCGGCGAGCACCTTGAATTCGGTAGCCAGGGTGTCGAACAGCGAATTCAGCGGGAAGGGGTTGCGGTCAGGGGTGATGCGGTCGTTTTCCAGGCGCGAGATATCCAGCAGGTCGCTGATCAGGTCCTCGGCCGAGCGCAGCGAACTGTCGAGGTGGCGCACCAGCTCCTTGGTTTCCTGGGGCAGGGCTTCCTCTTGATGGGACAGCGCGGCGGAAAACAGCCGCGCGGCGTTCAGTGGTTGCATCAGGTCATGGCTGACCGCGGTGAGGAAGCGGGTTTTCGACTGGTTGGCCGATTCCGCCACGCCTTTGGCGTCGATCAGCGCCTGGTTCAACTGGGACAGTTCCTGGGTGCGTTCGGCGACCCGTTGTTCGAGGCCCTCGTTGGCGCCTTTAAGCGCGCGTTCGGCTTCGCGGAATTCGGTGATATCGGTGAAGCTCATGACGAAGCCGCCACCGGGCATCGGGTTGCCGATCAGCTCGATGACCCGCCCATTGGGGAACAGGCGCTCGGAGGTGTGTGCGGTGCCCTGGCGCATCCAGTATAGGCGCTTGCTGACGTGCTCCTCGATGTCGCCGGGACCGAGCAGACCGCGTTCGGCGTTGAAACGGATCAGTTCGGCGACCGGGCGGCCGACATAGACCTGGCCCTCGGGGTAACCGAACAACTCGATATAGCGGTGGTTCCAGGCCACCAGGCGCAGCGACTGATCGACCACGCTGATGCCCTGGGTGATATTTTCGATCGCGCCTTGCAGCAGTGCGCGGTTGAACTGCAGCACCTCGCTGGCTTCGCCGACGATGCGCACCACGTCCTCGACCTGCATTTCCCGGCCTTCGATCGCCGCCTTGACCACTGCACGGGTCGAGGATGCGCCGAGGACGCCGGCCAGCAGGCGTTCGGTATGGGCGATCCAGTCGCCATTGGCCGCCTGGTTGGGATCGAAGCTCTTGCCCTGGCGCACGGCGAAACGCATAAAGCTCTGCTGTGCCCGCTCCTCGCCGACAAACCGGTTGGCCAGCGCCAGCAGGTCGCCGACCTGCACGGCGAGCATGCTGCGGTTGCTCGGTTTGGCGCCGAAGTCCTGGCCGATGAAACGTTCGGCCTGCCAGTGTTCTGTGACCCGGGTACGCGAGAAGTAGGAAACCCAGACGAACAACAGGAAGTTGCCGGCCAGCGACAGCACCACACCGCGGGTCAGCGGGTCGACCTGAAAGCCGATGGGCCCGTAGAGCAGGCTGTGCAGGCCGGGGAAACTCCTCAGCGACCAACCCAGGCTGCCCGCGCCGAGCGGCAGAACCAGGGTGTAGAACCAGATCAGCGCGCCGAACGCCAGGCCGGCGAACACCCCGAGACGGTTGGCCTGCTTCCAGAGCAGGGCGCCGAACATCGCCGGTGCCAGCTGGCCGATGGCGGCAAACGACAGTTGGCCGATGGTCGCCAGGCTGGCATTGGAACCGAGCAGGCGATAGCAGACATAGGCCAGCAACAGGATTACCACGATGCTCACCCGGCGGGCGCTGAGCATCCAGTGACGGAAGGCTTCGTAGGGTCGTTCGGTATTCTTGCGGCGCAGCAGCCAGGGCAGCAGCATGTCGTTTGAGATCATCGTCGACAGCGCCACAGACGCGACTATCACCATGCCGGTGGCGGCCGAGGCGCCACCGATAAACGCCAGCAGGGCGAGCGCCGGGTGGGCCTGTGCCAGCGGCAGGCTGATCACGAAGGAGTCCGGCGAGATGCCGCCGGGTAGCTGCATCTGGCCGGCCAGGGCGATCGGTACGACGAACAACGCTGCCAGCAATAGGTAAGCGGGAAACACCCAGCGCGCCAGGCGCAGGTCCTTGGGCTCGATGTTCTCCACCACCATCACGTGGAACTGCCGTGGCAGGCAGATGATCGCGATCATCGATATGCCGGTCAGCGTCATCATCGCCGGCCAATTCACCGTCTCGGCCCAGAACTCGCGCAGTTCGGGGGTTTCCCGGGCTTGGCTGAACAGGTCGGCGAAACCGTCGTACAGGCCATAGGTGACGAACGCGCCGACGGCGAGAAAGGCCAGCAGCTTGACCAGCGATTCGAAGGCGATTGCCAGCACCATGCCGCGATGGTGCTCGGTGACATCCAGGTTGCGCGTGCCGAACAGGATGGTGAACAGCGCCAGCACCACGCTGACGATCAGCGCCGTGTCCTGGGCGCTGGTGGCGCTGGCGCCGCCGATCAACAGGTTTACGCCGAGCACGATGCCCTTGAGCTGCAGGGCGATATAGGGCAGCACACCGACCAGGCAGATCAGCGCCACCACCACGGCCAGGGACTGCGACTTGCCGTAGCGCGCCGCAATGAAGTCGGCGATCGAGGTGATGTTTTCCTGTTTGCTGATCATCACCATCTTGCGCATCACCCAGGGGGCGAACAGCAGCACGATGATCGGCCCCAGGTAGATCGGCAGAAATGACCAGAGCTGCTCGGCGGCCTGGCCGACGGCGCCGAAGAAGGTCCAGCTGGTGCAGTAAACCGCCAGCGACAGGCTATAGACCCAGGCGCGCATGCGCGGCGGCAAGGGCGTGGGGCGGCGGTCGCCATAAAAGGCGATGGCGAACAGCACCGCCATATAAATCATCGCAACCGCGGCGATCAGCCCGATGGATAACGACATACAGACTCCAACCGCAAACGAAATTCGGCGACGGCAAACTAAGCTGAACCTATTCGGTCTCAGCCTCTGTGCGGCAACCGGCACAGGCGGCCGCTTTCAGGGCTACGGGACCCTACTGCAAGCGTCCCTCAGCAGTGTCGCAGCAAAGTGACGCGCCGTCAGGCTCGACCAAGGTCGCAAATATAATCGAAGCACGGTATGCAAAATGCTTGTTGGCAATTGTGATCGGGCATCTGCCCTGATAGCGTGGCGCGCGTGCGCTTAGTTGGAGGAGGGACCCCATGTTCAAGCCGCAATTGATTACCCTGCAACGCGGAGCGTTGCGTATCGAGCCGATGACGGACGCCGATATTCCTGCGCTGGTGACGCTGGCCGAGGCCAATCGTCAGGAGTTGATCTACATGAATGGCGCCCAGCGTCTGGATTGGTATCGCGGTGGCTTGAACGAACAGCGTGAGGACAAGGCCTTGCCCTTCGTCATCCGTCTTGGCGAGCAACTGGTCGGCACCACGCGCTTCGGCGACTTCATCGCCAACCTGCCCGCCGCCGAAATCGGCTGGACCTGGCTGGATCGCGGCCAGCACGGCAGCGGTTTGAACACCATGGTCAAATACCTGATGCTGCGCCACGCCTTCGAGACCTGGCGGCTGGTGCGCGTGCAGCTGAAAACCGCGGCGAGCAACCTGCGCTCCCAACGCGCGATCGAGAAGCTCGGTGCGGTGCGCGAAGGCGTGCTGCGCAATCACCGGCGCCTGGCCGATGGACGTCTGGACGATAGCGTGCTGTACAGCATCACCGATGAAGATTGGCCGGCGATCAAGCAGGAACTGGAGGCGCGTTTCAGCGGTTGAACCATGGAGCAAGAAGGTATCGAACGGGCCCGTTTCTGGCAGTCCCAAGGATTGGACGGCGTCGAACTGCTGCATGCGCACTTTATCGAACAGCGCTTTTCGCCCCATGTGCACGAGGGTTTCGTTCTCGCCGTAATCGAGCAGGGCGCGCACCGCTTCCAGCATCGCGGCAGCGATCATGTGGCATCGACCGGCAGCATGATTCTGATCAACCCGGACGAAGTGCACTCCTGCTCCAAAGCCCATGAGCAGGGCTGGCGGTACCGCGCTTTCTATCCCGAGATGACGCAGATCTCCAGAGTACTGGACGAGTTGCAAGTGGACCGGGGCGGCACGCCCAGCTTTGCCGACAGTGTGCTGCATGACCCCGCGGTGGGGCAGATGTTCAGCGACCTGCATCGCTTGATGGAGAGCCCGGCGAGCGCCTTGCAGCAGCAAACCGCCTGGCGCGAAGCCATCTTGATGTTATTCCAGCGGCATGCACGGATTCCCGCCGTCATGGCCCCAGGACGCGAACCCCGGGCAGTGGCGCGGGCCAAGGAATTGCTCAGCGCCCACCTCGCCGATCCGCCTTCGTTGGAGGCGTTGGCTGCGGCGGTCGGACTGTCGCCGTTTCACTTCACCCGGGTATTTCGCCGCGCAACCGGCTTGCCGCCGCACAGTTGGTTGATGCAGCGCCGTGTGGAGCAGGCCCGTGCGCTGTTGAAGGCAGGCTGTATGCCGCTGGCGGTCGCCATGCAATTGGGCTTTGCCGACCAGAGCCACCTGACCCGGCAGTTCAAGCAAACCTACGGTATCGGCCCCGGTGCTTATCGCAAGGCCTGCACTATTCGCCCTCTGTAGTCCGGATGCAATCCGGGGAATGCGTATGGCGCATAGACCGCTCCCGGATTGCATCCGGGCTACAAAGCGCTCGCGCACAGCCTGCGTCCTAAAGACAGAAGAATCCAAGCGCAAGATCGTTCAAGACGACATTCGCCGGCCAGGATAGCCTTGCTGATCTGGAGGATTGTTCATGACCCGCTCGCAAGAATTTACCCAAGGTGCCCGCGACATGGTGCCAATGCTGCTCGGCGCGATTCCGTTCGGCATCATTTTCGGCAGCCTCGCCGGGGCCGCCGGGTTATCCGTCTGGCAGACCCTCGGCATGTCGCTGCTGGTGTTCGCCGGTTCCGCGCAGTTCATCGCTCTCAGTCTGCTCGGTGCCGGAGTGGGGCTGGCGGTGCTGTTATTGACCACCGCGGTGGTCAACCTGCGTCACGCGCTCTACAGCGCCAGCCTGCAACCCTTCGTGCGGCATTTGCCGGCGCGCTGGCGGGTGCCCTTGGCGTTCTGGCTGACCGACGAAGCCTACGCGGTGGTGCAGCACCGCTATGCCGAGCTGGACGCCTCGCCGAACAAGCACTGGTACTTTCTCGGCGCCGCCCTGGCGATGTACGTCAACTGGCAGCTGTGCACCCTGGTCGGGGTGATCTTCGGCCAGAACGTGCCGAACCTCGGCGCCTGGGGGCTGGACTTCGCCATGCTGGCGACCTTTATCGGCATAGTCGTGCCCATGCTGCGCAATCGCCCGCAGGTAGCCGCGGCGCTCGCCGCTGCTGCAGTGGCGCTGGTATGCCATGCGCTGCCGTACAAGCTGGGCCTGCTCGCCGCTGCGTTCAGCGGGATAGTCGTCGGTGTGGCATTGGAGCGACGCGCTCCGGCGCCTGTCGCGGAGGAGGTGGTCTGATGGAAAACTGGATTCTGATTCTCGGTATGCTGGCGATCACCTTCGCCACGCGCTACAGCCTGTTCGCCTTTCCCGATCTGCGCTTTCCACCGCTGGTACGCCAGGGCTTGCACTACGTGCCGACCGCGGTGCTGACCGCGATCGTGGTGCCGGGCATGCTGATCCCCGATGGGCAGCACTGGTCCTTCAACCTGGATAACGCCTACCTGCTCGCCGGGTTGGCGGCGATCGCCATCGCCGCCTTGAGTCGCAATCTGCTGGCGACCATTGCCGGCGGGTTTCTAGTGTTCTTCCTGTTGCGCTGGACATTGGGGCAATTGCCGGTCTGATTCGCCAGCGCACTCTATGGCTCGGATGAAATGTAGCCCGGATGAAATCCGGGGAGCGGGATTGGCCGCAGCACCTTTTCCCCGGATTGCATCCGGGCTACCAAAGCCGGCGTTTGGCTTGCCGCCGCACGGCAGCCTGCAGTCGCTGCTGAGGTTGGCGGCGCAACAATGTGTTCGCTTCGGAAAATAGCGGCAAAAATCGTCGATACCTGTGGCTTTGCCACTGCATCTTGCAGTCCAATGCTCAACGCCCCCAGTCAGCCTTACGGACAGGTACACGGACGATGACCGAACATTCCCAATTCGCCTTGCTCGGCAAAAAGCGTTTCTTGCCGTTCTTCGTCACCCAATTGCTCGGCGCTTTCAATGACAACATTTTCAAGCAGTCGCTGATCCTGGCGATTCTGTTCAAACTGGCGGTGAGCGCCGATCGTCATGTGCTGGTGAATCTCTGCGCCTTGTTGTTCATCCTGCCGTTCTTTCTGTTTTCGGCGCTTGGCGGGCAGTTCGGCGAGAAGTTCGCCAAGGACGGTTTGATCCGCGGGATCAAGTTCGCCGAAATCCTGATCATGCTCGCGGGCGGGGTCGGCCTGTTGCTCAACAACTTGCCGATCATGCTGGTGGTGTTGTTCGCCATGGGCACCCAGTCGGCGCTGTTCGGACCGGTTAAATATTCGATCCTGCCGCAGCATCTGCACCCCGACGAGCTGGTCGGTGGCAATGCCCTGGTGGAAATGGGTACCTTCCTGGCGATACTGGCCGGCACCATCGGCGCCGGCATCATGATGGCCAGCGACGACTATGGGGTGTTCGTCTCAGGCACCATCGTGCTGGTCGCGGTGCTCGGTTATTTGGCCAGTCGCGCGATTCCGGCAGCGGCGGCCGGTTTGCCGGCGCTGAAGCTGGACTGGAACATTTTTCGCCAGTCCTGGCTGACCATGCAGCTGGGGCTGGGCCAGCGCCCCGCGGTGTCGCGCTCGCTGGTCGGCAACTCCTGGTTCTGGTTTCTCGGCGCGATCTACCTGACGCAGATTCCCGCCTACGCCAAAGAGTGGCTGTACGGCGATGAAAGCGTGGTGACGCTGATTCTCACGGTGTTTTCCGTCGGCATCGCGCTCGGCTCCATGCTCTGCGAGCGGATGAGCGGGCACAAGGTGGAAATCGGCCTGGTGCCGTTCGGCTCCGCCGGTCTCAGCCTGTTTGGCATCCTGCTCTGGTGGTATTCCGGCGGCTTCGTTCAGCCCGAGGTGCCCTACGATTGGCTGGCGCTGCTGAGCCAGCCGCAGGCCTGGTGGGTTCTCGGTTCGATTCTCGGCATTGGGGTGTTCGGCGGCTTCTATATTGTGCCGTTGTACGCGCTGATCCAGTCGCGCACCGTCGAGCACGAGCGGGCGCGGGTCATTGCCGCGAACAATATTCTCAATGCGTTGTTCATGGTGGTATCGGCGATTGTCTCGATCCTGTTCCTGAGCGTTGCCGAGCTGTCGATTCCGCAGTTGTTCCTTGCGGTGTCGCTGATGAACATCGCGGTCAATACCTACATCTTCAAGATCGTCCCCGAATTCAGCATGCGTTTCATGATCTGGCTGCTCGGCCATTCGATGTACCGGGTCGAGCACAAGGGGCTGGATGCGATCCCGGACGAAGGTGCGGCGGTGCTGGTATGCAACCATGTGTCCTTCGTCGATGCGTTGCTGATCGGTGGCGCGATTCGCCGCCCGGTGCGTTTTGTCATGTACTACAAGATCTACAACCTGCCGGTGCTCAACTTCATCTTCCGCACCGCCGGCACCGTGCCAATCGCGGCTCGCCATGAAGACGCGCTGATCTACGAGGCGGCTTTCCAGAAGATCGCCGAGTACCTGCGCAATGGCGAGCTGGTGTGTATCTTCCCCGAGGGCAAGCTGACCACCGACGGCGAGATCAACGAATTCAAGGGCGGGGTGGAACGCATCCTCGAGGAAAACCCGGTGCCGGTGATTCCCCTCGCTCTGCAAGGTCTTTGGGGCAGCTTCTTCAGCCGCGATCCGCACAAGGGATTCTTCAGGCGCCTGTGGTCACGCATCGTACTGATCGCCGGCCAGCCGATCGCCGCCGAGGCGGCCAGGCGCCATGTGTTGCAGGCGCAGGTGGCCGAACTGCGGGGCGAAGTGCGTTAGTTCGGACGTAACTCGGGAGCGCTTTGGTAGCCCGGATGCAATCCGGGAAAAAGCTGCGGTCCGTTTCAAGGCAAAAAAAAACCGCTCACTGAGCGGTTTTTTGTGCCGGTCGCGAGGCCGTTTAGATCCCCTGAGGAATCTCCTCGCCGCCGAGGGCTTCGAACAGCGCCGGGAGGAAGTCGACCAGAGTCAGCATCATCAGGGTGAAGCTGGCGTCCTGCTGGCCGAGGGCGTCGTCGCCGCCGTCCTGTTCGGCCTGGTCCTGCAGCAGGTCTTCGAAGCGCAGGCGCTTGATCACCAGTTTGTCGTCGAGCATAAACGACAGCTTGTCCTGCCAGGCCAGCGACAGCAGGGTGACCTGTTTGCCCGAAGTCATGTGCAGCTGGATTTCGTCGCCGGTCAGGTCCTGACGCTTGCAACGCACCACGCCGCCGTCTTCGTGGGTATCGCGCAGTTCGCATTCGTCCAGTACGTGGAAGTCGGCGGCTGCTTGCTGGGTCTTGACCCAGTCGGTCATGGTTGCGCCTGGGGCGATCTTCACGGTCAGCGGGCGTACCGGCAGCGAGCCGATGGCTTCGCGCAGGGTCGAGAGCAGGTCTTCGGCGCGCTTCGGGCTGGAGGCGTCGACCAGAATCAGGCCCTGCTTTGGCGCGATGGCGGCGAATGTGGCGGATTTGCGGATAAAGGCGCGCGGCAGGAAGGTCTGCACGATCTCGTCTTTGAGCTGGTCGCGCTCCTTCTTGTAGACCTTGCGCATCTGCTCGGCTTCGATCTCGTCGACCTTATCCTTCAACGCGTCACGCACCACGCTGCCCGGCAGGATGCGTTCTTCCTTGCGTGCGGCGATCAGCAGGAAGTCGCCGCTGACATGCACCAGCGGCGCGTCGCCGCCCTTGCCGAACGGAGCGATGAAGCCATAGGTGGTCAGCTCCTGGCTGGCGCAGGCGCGCGCCGGTTTTGCCGCCAGTGCCGCTTCGAGAGCGTCGGCATCAAAAGGAATGTTCTGGGTGAGGCGGTAGACCAGCAGGTTACGAAACCACATGAGGGGGTGAGACTCCAGGTGAAAGTCGCCGGCGAGGCATTTTTGGGCCTTTCCCGCAGGGGAGAGGCGGCGCGCCGCGACGGACAAAGAAAGCGGTCATACCGCGAGAGGCGTTTAGGGTATGCCACTGGCGGCATGGCCGTGAACGCAAAGCGCGCATTATTGCCCCCTTGGCCGCTCAGGCCAAGCCTGCGCTAAGCCTTTGGCACACCGATAGAAATTTTTTAAAACAGTGCTTGCCAAGGTGGGGTTGGCTCTCTAGAATGCGCCCCACTTCGAGAGTGAAGGGTGATTAGCTCAGCTGGGAGAGCATCTGCCTTACAAGCAGAGGGTCGGCGGTTCGATCCCGTCATCACCCACCAAACTCGCTTTTGAGGTTACGCGCAG
The DNA here is from genome assembly GCA_966210435.1 of uncultured Pseudomonas sp. Classification (GTDB taxonomy): domain Bacteria; phylum Pseudomonadota; class Gammaproteobacteria; order Pseudomonadales; family Pseudomonadaceae; genus Aquipseudomonas. Next base: position 37,828 of record CBIHLF010000030.1, read on the forward strand.
CGGTAGTTCAGTCGGTTAGAATACCGGCCTGTCACGCCGGGGGTCGCGGGTTCGAGTCCCGTCCGCTGCGCCATTTTTCTCCTCGCTTCATCCCTTCCTGCATGTCCTCGCAACAATCGTTCGATCTTCTTCTTCCTTATCTTCTAAACTCCTGAACTTATACGCATTTCCTCGTTCGTATGGCGGTAGCTATTGATTGTGGCAGCCTGCTAAGCTGCCGCCTTCACTCGATTGCCCTCGGGCGCACCGGACAAGGAATAAGCATGAAACAGCATCGTTTAGCGGCGGCGGTCGCCTTGGTTGGCTTGGTTCTCGCGGGGTGCGATCAGCAACCCAAGGAAGTGAGCCTGGAGACCCCGGCGCAGAAAGCCTCCTATGGTATCGGCCTGAACATGGGCAAGAGCCTGGCTCAGGAAGGTATGGATGACCTGGATTCGAAAGCCGTTGCCCAGGGCATCGAAGATGCGATCGGCAAGAAAGAACAGCGCCTGAAAGACGAAGAACTGATGGAAGCGTTCGCCTTCCTGCAGAAGCGTTCGGAAGAGCGCGTCGCTGCGATGAACGAGGAGTCGGCCAAGGCCGGCAAGAAATTCCTCGAGGAAAACGCCAAGCGCGAGGGCGTGGTCACCACTCCGTCCGGCCTGCAGTATGAAATCGTCAAGAAGGCCGACGGCGCTCAGCCGAAAGCCAGCGACGTGGTGAGCGTTCACTATGAAGGCAAGTTGACCGATGGCAGCGTTTTCGACAGCTCCATCGAGCGTGGCAGCCCGATCGAATTGCCGGTCAGCGGCGTGATCCCGGGCTGGGTCGAAGGCCTGCAACTGATGCATGTCGGCGAGAAGTACAAGCTCTATATCCCGAGCGAACTGGCCTATGGCGAGAACAGCCCGACTCCGGCGATTCCGGCCAATTCGGTTCTGGTTTTCGACCTCGAATTGCTGGCAATCAAGGATGCCGATAAGGCACCTGCTGCAGCCGCCAAAGAAGGCGAGGCTGCTACCGTGCAGTAACAGCTCGGCGCATGCAGACAACGCCCCGTTTCGACGGGGCGTTGTCGTTTCCGGGAGGAAAAAATTCGACTTTGGGTTCTAAAACGAGTAGGCGATGTTACGGTTATGCACATTTGCGGCAGTTAGCGCATTGTATTGGCGTGGCATCTTGCATAAACCTTTTGCAATTTTTAACTTGTTGATTTATATCAATTTTATTGGCTGGGCAAAATTTGTCCGATCTGTACAGAAGCCGCATGGGCTGGGCGTTTGCTAGGCTAATGAAGAATCTGTTCACAAGGTTATCCACAGATTCGGTGGATAACCTGAAGCAGCCCAGTAGCGATGCGGGGCTGAGGAGAATGAGCCATGAAATCACCTTGGAATTTTTCCCGTTACCTGTCTTTGGCCCAGGGTTTGCTGAGCCGCGGGCGGTTACCTTTTTTGCTCCAGGCGGTCGTGCGCAAAAGCGATAAGCACGGCAAGCGCTTCAGTGCGATCAAGGATGATTTGCGCTTATTGCAGGGCCTTTGCCTGGCCTGGTGGCGCGGCGAGTATCGGGCCATCAGCTACCAGGCGCTGGTGGCGGTCGTGGCCGGTCTGGTTTATCTGGTGATGCCGCTGGATGGAGTACCCGATTGGCTGCTGGGCGTGGGCTTTATCGACGACCTGGCGGTACTGGCCTGGGTACTGCGCACCTGGCGCGAAGAACTCCAGGCATTCCGGGTCTGGCGCGATGCGCAAACGCCCGAGCAGATTGCCCGCCTGGAGCATCTGCCCGACCTCGACCCGGCCGAGGGTTAGCAGGCAGTTGAAAAACACCTGCATTGGCAATACCGCGTTTTCAACGGCCTGCTGAGCGCGCATGGCTGTTAAGATTGCCGCCTGCAAGGACGGAGAAGTACCGATGAATGTGCAAGTGATCGAACGAGACGGCCAACCGGAATATGCGGTGCTGTCCTGGGCGGACTATCAGGGCTTATTGCAGGCCGCCGGGCATGTTCCGCAGCCGGCCATTACCGCCGCTGCTGTGGTGGATGGGCGCCCGGCATTGAGCGAACTCAAGCGTTTGCGTGAAGCGAAGGGCCTTGCTCCCGAGCAGCTGGCCCGCACGGTCGGCATCAGCCCGCATTACCTGGGGATGATCGAGAGCGGCGAGCGCGAGCCGGATGCGGCCATCCGCCGCTCCCTGGCCTGGCACATGGGTTTGCCGGGGTGGGAGGGCGATTCTTGAGCGTGCGTATCAGCCGCCAGCATTGGCAAGCCCTGGTCGACGAGTTGGAGACGGCTCGCCGCCAGCGCCATCTGTTGACCTATCGGGCGCTGATCGAGCGCCTGACGCTGCCCAGTCCGGCGATGCAGACATTGACGGCGGCATTGGAATATCTGGCGATTCTGGATGCTCGTGCCGAGCGACCGCTGCGCAGCGCATTGGTGATCAGCCAGGGGGCCAGTCGTCTGCCACGGACCGGGTTCTTCGAATGCGTGTCCCGTCTGGGGCGTTTCAGTGGCGCTTCCGATGGCATCGCCGCGGCATCCTGGCATGCCGCCGAGGTGGCGCGTGTGTTCGAATTCAGTTATCCCGAAGAGGTCGTCTGACCGATTCGCCTTGGCCTGCGCATTGCTGCGCAGTATGGGAGTGGCAGTGCTGCTACATCATCTACGCGCCCGTTTAACCTATGCCTTGGCCAGGCGGCTGTTCCATTGGTCCTGGCTGGTCAGGCAGCCACGTGCCTGGAATTGGCTGGAAGGGCAATTCGCGCGCATGGCTAATCTTGGCGACAGGTCCGCGCAGAGCTTCTACGGGCACATCCTGTTGTTTCGCGGCCATGGCTTCGGCGCTCGGGAGGAGGGCATCCGCCTGTTGCGCCTGGCGGCCAGCGCTGGCGACGGTAAGGCGGCATATCAGCTGGGCGTGCTGAGCCTGGCTGGCGATACCCGTAACGCCGCGGATGCCCTTGAAGCGGCGCGTTGGTGGCGGTTGGCGACCGATGCCGGCCATCCGTTGGCGGCGCAACGTCTGGCCGAGCTGTATCGCCAGGGGGCGGCGCAGCTGCCCGCCGATGCCGAATTGGCCGCGCAATTCGGCGCCAGGGCGCGCGAACTGGGCATGTAACCGGGGCGGTTATTCCACCCCGACGAAACCGCCGGTCTGGTGCTGCCACAGGCGGGCGTACAGGCCTCCTTTGGCGATCAGCTCGCTGTGGCTGCCGCTTTCGACGATCCGCCCCTGATCGATCACCACCAGCCTGTCCATGCGCGCGATGGTCGACAGGCGATGCGCGATGGCGATCACCGTCTTGCCCTGCATCAGGGTATCGAGGCTTTCCTGAATGGCCGCTTCGACTTCCGAGTCGAGCGCCGAGGTCGCCTCGTCGAGCACCAGGATGGGCGCATTTTTCAGCAACACCCGGGCGATCGCGATGCGCTGGCGTTGACCGCCGGAAAGCTTGACCCCGCGTTCGCCGACCTGGGCATCGAGGCCTCGCCCCCCCTGGCTGTCGTCGAGTAGCGGGATGAAGCCGTCGGCATGTGCCTTGCGCACTGCCTCCAGCAACTCGGCGTCGCTGGCGTCGGGTTTGCCGTAGCGCAGGTTGTCGCGGATCGAGCGGTGCAGCAGCGAGGTGTCCTGGGTGACCACGCCGATTTGCGCGCGCAGGCTTTCCTGGGTGACTTCGGCGATATTCTGGCCATCGATCAGAATCTGCCCGTCCTGAATGTCATAGAGGCGCAGCAGCAGGTTGACCAGGGTCGACTTGCCTGCGCCGGACGGGCCGACCAGGCCGATTTTCTCGCCGGCGCGTACCTGCAGATCAAGACCGCTGATGACTCCAGCGGGCTTGCCGTAGTGGAAATGGATCTGGCGGAAATCTACCGCACCCTGGTGGACGAGCAGCGCTGTGGCGTCTTCGCGGTCGAGCACCTGGCGCGGGCGGGCAATTGTCTGCATGCCGTCGTGCACCGTGCCGACGTTCTCGAAGATGCCATTGACCACCCACATGATCCATTCGGCCATGCCATTGATGCGAATCACCAGGCCAATGGCCAGGGCTATCGCGCCGGTGCTGATGCTGTCCTCACTCCATAGCCACAGCGCCAGCGAGGCGGTGGTGGCAATCAGCAAGCCGTTGAGGCAGGTGACGCAAAAATCCAGGGCGGTGACGGTACGAGTCTGCAGGCGGACCTTGCCCATCACTTCCTGGATGGCGTCGCGGGCGTAGCTTTCCTCTTCGTGGGTATGGGCGAACAGTTTCAAGGTGGTGATGTTGCTGTAGCCATCGACGATCCGCCCCATCAGCTTGGCGCGCGCCGCCGAGGCGACGCTGGAGCGCTGTTTGATGCGCGGCACGAAGTACCACAGCGTCAGGCAGTAGCCGCCGATCCACAGCAGCAACGGCACGACCAGTCTGGGGTCGGCTTCGGCGAACAGGTACACCGCGCTGCCGGCATACACCAGCACATGCCAGAGCGAATCGACCACCTGCATGGCCGAATCGCGCAGCGAGGGACCGGTCTGCATGATCCGTTGGGCGATGCGTCCGGCGAAGTCGTTATGAAAGAAGCTCAGGCTCTGTCGGAGCACATAGCGATGATTCTGCCAGCGGATCAGGTTGGTCAGGCTCGGCGAGATCGCCTGGTTGACCAGTAAATCGTGCAGGCCGAACACCACCGGCCGGATGACCAGCGTCACCAGCAGCATCCATAGCAGCTCGTTGCGGTAGCGCCCGAAGAACTCAGCGCTCGGTGTCGCCTGGGTCATGTCGATCAAGCGACCGAGAAAGCTGAACAGCGCCACCTCGATCAGCGCGGCGAGAAAGCCGACCACCAGCAAGGCAATCATCAGCGGCCAGACCTGACGCAGGTAGTGGCCATAGAACCGCAGCAGGGTCTGCGGCGGCTCGGTATCGGGGGTGGCCTTGAAGACGTCGATCAGCGCTTCGAAGCGTTTGAACAGCATGGGGCGGGCGTCCTGCCGGATGGGCGAGCAGCGATTCTAGCCCCGGTGCGCTCGACGACCTAGCGTGGATTGCCCCCTGTCGAGGCAGGGGGCAGGGAGGAGGTAACGGACTGCTAGAGGCGCTTGGCCTCGATGATCAGCACAGGGTCGCGCGGTACGTTCTGGTAGCCGCCACGGTTGGCGGTCGGTACCTGGGCGATCTTGTCGACCACATCCATGCCGCGCACCACTTTGCCGAACACCGCGTAGCCGAAGTCACGCGAGCCGTGGTCGAGGAAGGCGTTGTCCTTGTGGTTGATGAAGAACTGGCTGGTCGCCGAGTCACGTACCTGGGTGCGGGCCATGGCCAGGGTGCCGCGCACGTTATGCAGGCCGTTGTCGGCTTCGTTCTTGATCGGCGCGCCGGTCTGCTTTTGTTCCATGGCGGCATCGAAGCCACCGCCCTGCACCATAAAGCCCGGAATTACCCGGTGGAACTGCGTGCCGGCGTAAAAACCGCTGTCGACGTAGCCGAGAAAGTTGGCCACGCTGATCGGCGCCTTTTCCGCTTCCAGTTCGATCTCGATTTCGCCGAGGCTGGTGGTCAGCAGTACTTTCGGATTTTCCGCAGCCATTACGCTGACGCTCAGCAGCAGGGAGCAGGCGGCGAGGGCGAGTTTTTTCAGCATTCTCGTGGGTCCTTTCATTGGGGGGATGGGGTCGTTTGCTGTTCGGCGAGGAAGGCCAGCAGGCTGCTATTGAAACATTCCGATTGATCCATCGGGGTGCCGTGACGCGAATCTTCGATCACCAGCAGACGGGCGTTGGGCAGTTCTTTGACGTAGGCCTCTTTTTGCGCGACCGGGGTGTAATCATGGTCACCGGTAATCACCAGGGTTGGGCAGGTGATGCGTGCCAATCGTTCGCGCACGCCCCAGCCGATAATCGCATCGAGGCTGGCGAGGTAGGCGCGCTTGTCGTTCAGCGGCCAGCGCTCTTCGATCTTGCGCCTGAGCTCGACCTGTTCGGGTTTGGGGAACAGCAGCCTGCCCAGGCCCTTGGCGATGGTGTCCAGGCTGAACAGGCGCGACAGCGTCCAGCGCTTGACGATTTCCAGGTAGTCGGCCGGACGTTTGGCTTTTACCTCCGGGCCGCTGTTGACGATGCACAGGCTTTTCAGCAACTCCGGACGGTCGACGCCCAGTTGGAAGCCGATCATGCCGCCCATGGAGATGCCCACCAGGTGCACGGGACGCAGTTGCAGGTATTCGATCAGCGCGGCCAGGTCTGCGGCGAAACCTGCGATGCTGTAACGCTCGCGGGGTTTGTCCGAGCGGCCATGGCCGCGCACGTCGACCACGATCACCCGGTAGTGGCTGGCTAGTGCGGGTATCTGGTATTCCCAGTCACGGGTGCTCGAGCCGAGGCCATGCACCAGCAGCACGGGGGCGTCCTGGGGTTTTTCCTCGGCCGGACCGTATTCCTCGTAGTGCAACTGGCAGCCGTCGTTGTCGAAGTAAGGCATGTCCGATGTCCTGTCAGGTTGAGGGCAGATGGCTGGCCAAAGGCACGGCATCGAAGCGTTTTAGCAACTCGACAAGAATCTGCGTGGCAGGGCCGAGAGGTTTTTCCTTGTCCGAATACAGGTAGAACAATGGGTTGCGGCAGCCGCCCTGATCGAGTGGCAGGGGTTTCAGCTGGCCATCCCTGAGTTCGCGTTCGATCAGGTGGCGCGGCAACCAGGCGAACCCCAGACCGTTGCTGACGAAGCTCGCGGCGGTGGCCAGGCTGCCCACCGTCCAGCGGTGCTCGGCGCCGAGCCAGCCAACGTCGCGTGGTTGCAGGCGGCCGGAGTCGCGGATTACCACCTGCATCTGGATTTCCAGATCCTGAAAGGTCAGTTCACGCTGCAGGCGGTGCAGGGGATGTTCGGGGTGGGCGACTGCGACGAATTCGACCGGGCTCATCTCCGCCCCCAGGAATCCCTGGATATTCAGGCTGCTTATGGCCAGGTCGGCGGTACCTTCCTTGAGCACCTCTTCGACCCCGGACAGCACCTCTTCACGCAAACGTACCCGGCAGCCGCGACTTTGCGGAATGAATGCGCTCAGGGCCTGCACCAGGCGGGCATTGGGATAGGCTGCGTCCACTACCAGGCGTACTTCGGCTTCCCAACCTTGTTCCATATGGTGGGCGAGGTCTTCCAGCTGGCTGGCTTGCTTGACCAGTTGGCGCGAGCGGCGCAGCAGCACTTCGCCGGCTTCGGTGAGCACCGCCTTGCGTCCGTCGATGCGCAGCAGGGGCACGCCGAGTTGTTCCTGCATGCGCGCAACCGTGTAGCTGACCGAGGATTGCGAGCGGTGCAGAATCTCGGCGGCCTGGGCAAAACCGCCTTGATCGACCACCGCTTGCAGGGTGCGCCATTGATCCAGGGTGACGCGGGGCGCTTTCATATTGGCTTCCTTATTCGCGAATAGCGCAGCAAGCTGGATGTAATCCCTGGCGAACTCGCTCTAAACTGGCGGGCCGCCCGTAGGAGAACGCCGGATGAAAAAATACTGCTGTGTCTTGCTCGCCTTGCTGCCGTTGGGTGCTTTCGCCTACCCGATCGAGGTGGAAAAACAACTCAATGGCGCCGAAGTTTCCGCGACGACCGTGGAAATCGATCACAACATGGGCGCCGTGCGCCTCTACAACTACGGTCAGGCCAAGGCCGATTGTACGGTGATTTTCCGCAATGGTCCGGAGACGCCGCGTACGCGCAAAGTCGCCTTGGCGGCCGGAGAAACCAACAGCCTGACCTATAAATCCAATCGAAGCATCATTCGCCTGCGCGTCGAGTTGACTTGCGGCGTGGATTGAGTCGGCGGAGCGTTTTCGAGACTAATGCCCGGTCTCTTATAAATCAACTTAGTCGATATGTTCTGGCGGTTAATTCCGCAATTTTATCGATTTATGATGGGTATTCCCGCTGTGACCGGGGCGGCCATGCCTCGCCGGGCATGACCAAGCAGCCAGCCAGGGGCCGTAATGCAATTATCCGGACGTGGGGTGTCGCTGTCGGTGTTCGCCTCGGTTCTGTTTGCCCTGATCCCCAGTTATGTGCTGCACCTGGCGCCGTTGGACGGTATCCAGGTGTTCGCCCAGCGGGTGCTCTGGTCGATTCCCGCAGTGTTGCTGCTGGTGAGTGCGGCGCGTCAGTGGTCGGTGTTGCTCGCTGCTTTCGCGAGGTTGCGACGCGAGCCATTACTGCTCTGTGCATTGCCGCTGGCGGCGCTGCTGATGGGCATTCAATGGGCGCTGTTTGTCTGGGCGCCGCTGGCTGGGCGCACGCTTGACGTGTCCCTGGGCTACTTTCTGCTACCGCTGGCGATGGTGCTGGTTGGCCGGCTGTTCTATGGTGAGCGCCTGCGCCCTCTGCAGCGCCTGGCAGTGCTGTTGGCGTTGGCCGGCGTGGCGCACGAGCTGTGGCGTAGCCAGGCATTTTCCTGGGTGGTGCTGGTGATCGTGCTGGGTTATCCGCCGTACTTCATGTTGCGTCGCTGGATGCGCCTGGACGCTTTGTCCGGTTTCGTTCTGGAAATGCTCGTATTGGCGCCCCTGGCCCTGTGCTTGATCGCCAACCTGGGGCCGCCGGCGGTATACGATACGGCGCCACAATTGTGGTGGCTGCTGCCCGGCTTGGGTTTGCTCAGCGCCATGGCCTTCGCGGCGATGATGGCCTCCAGCCGGTTGCTGCCGCTGGGGCTGTTCGGCATCCTCAGCTATGTCGAACCGGTGTTGCTGTTTTTGGTCGCACTGCTGTTCCTCGGCGAAACCTTCGATGGCGGGCAGTGGTTGACTTACCTGCCGATCTGGCTGGCGGTCATGTTGGTCGCCTGGGACAGCGGGCGATTGTTGCTCAAGCAGCAGCGCCGCCGACCGCCGCGAAGCCAGCCTTAATCGAGGACGTTGCGTAGCACTTCGTAGACGATGCCCGTGGCGATCGCCACCAGCACCACATCGGTGCCGACCTGCTTCCACTCATAACCTTCGTAATACGGCAATTGACTGCTCACGTGGCTGTCGAAATTTTTCGCGATTCCCGGCGGCAAGGGTTTGCCGCGGGCGAGATTTTTTGCGATGCCGGGCGGCAACGAGCTGGCCTGGCCGATCTGCTCGCGGTTCTGGCCCAATACGATGCGTACCCGACCGATATCGATGGATGGGCCGCTGATGGTGACGCTGGCCTCCTGGCTATTGGGGCCGTGGTTGTTCTTGGCTCCGGGGTTGTCATGCTTAGGCGCAGCGGATACGCCTTGCGTAGCCAGCGCCAGTGCCAAGGTCGAGTAGCTCAAAACAGTACGCCAAGGGCTTTGCATATGGGGCTCCATGGCCAATCGCAGCGATTGGCTTGCCGGGTCGGTGAAAAAACGGCGGTTGGCAGGTTGTTGAAACAACCACGAGTGTTTGGTTTTTTCGGGGCCTTTTCAACCCTTTGTAAGGGGCTCGTTCGAGTATCGCTTGTCATACCTATGCAAAGAAATTCGGTTGCAGCGCCGGAACGGGTTACGCTATGCGGCTGATTTTTTGTATTTGTCGAGGTTAACCCCGTGTTTGCTCAATTCGCCCTGCATGAACGCCTGCTCAAGGCCGTGGCCGCGCTTAATTTTACCGAGCCCACCGCCGTGCAGGTCGCGGCCATTCCATCGGCGCTGCAAGGGCATGACCTGCGGGTAACCGCGCAGACGGGCAGCGGCAAGACCGCCGCTTTCGTACTGCCGATGCTCAACCGTCTGCTCGGTAGCGGTGCCTCCTCGCCACGGGTAAGCGTCCGTGCGGTGATTCTGCTGCCGACTCGCGAGCTGGCGCAGCAGACGCTCAAGGAAGTCGAGCGCTTCGCCCAGTTCACCTTTCTCAAGGCGGGGCTTATCACCGGCGGCGAGGATTTCAAGGAACAGGCGGCGATGCTGCGTCGGATCGATATTCTCATCGGCACCCCGGGGCGCCTGATCGAGCATGCCAATGCCGGCAACCTGCTGCTCGATGACGTTGAAGTGCTGGTGCTCGATGAAGCCGACCGTATGCTCGACATGGGCTTTGCCGAAGACGTGCAGCGCCTCGCCGGCCTCTGCCGCGAGCAGCGCCAGACCCTGTTGTTCTCCGCCACCACGGGTGGCGCGGGCATGCGCGAGATGGTCAGCACCGTTCTGAAAGAGCCGCAGCACCTGCAACTGAACCGGGTCAGCCAGCTCAACGAGGGCACCCGTCAGCAGATCATCACCGCCGACCACAACCACCATAAAGAGCGCTTGGTCGAATGGCTATTGGCCAATGAAACCTACGAGAAAGCGATCATCTTCACCAATACCCGGGTGCAGGCCGACCGCCTCTACGGCAAATTGGTCGCCCGTGACGTCAAGGCCTTCGTACTGCACGGGGAAAAGGATCAGAAGGACCGCAAGCTGGCCATCGATCGCCTCAAGCAGGGCGCGGTGAAAGTGCTGGTGGCCACCGATGTGGCCGCCCGCGGCCTGGACGTCGACGGCCTCGATCTGGTGATCAACTTCGACATGCCGCGCTCCGGCGACGAATATGTGCACCGCATCGGTCGCACCGGGCGCGCTGGCGCCGAAGGCCTGGCGATCTCCTTGATCTGCCATAACGACTGGGCGCTGATGTCGAGCATCGAGCGTTACCTCAAACAGCGCTTCGAACGCCGCAACATCAAGGATCTGAAAGGTATCTACCAGGGCCCGAAGAACCTCAAGGCGTCCGGCAAGGCGGTCGGACCGAAGAAGAAAAAGGTCGATCCAAAGACGGGCAAGAAAATCGCCAAGAAGCCGGCGGCCAAGGCCCCGAGCAAGCGCAATACGATCAACAAGCCGAAAGTCGAGGCGCCGGTACTGGTCAGTCAGGACGGCCTGGCACCCTTGAAGCGGCGCAAGCCCGCAGCGGAATAACCTCCCTCGCCCGGCCGCCGCCATCCAGATGCCTGCGGCGGACAAGGCGGCGCCATGTCTTCCCCACCAGTGCGTGCTTCGTAGCCCGGATGAAATCCGGGGAATTCGTTGCCCAGCCAAGATCGCCCCGGACTGCATCCGGGCTACGAAACTGCCGCTTTTGGTAGCCGAATAAGCCAGGTGCAATCCGGGAGCAGCGATGCCCCGTCTTCTTTGCGGATTACCGCCGGGCTATCAGAGTGCCCGGCGGGTCTGTTACTTCGGCACTATCAGGATCTTGCCGTCGCGCTCGCCGCTGGCGGCCGCGGCGACCGCTTCCTTGATCTGGCTGACGTCGTAGGTGGCAGCCACGCGGGTATGCAGCTTGCCGCTGGCGATCAGTTGGGTCAGTTCGCCGAAAACCTTCATTTGCTCGGCCTGGCTCGCTGTCCGGAACCACTTGGCCAACCAGAAGCCGCGTAAAGTGACATCGCGGAACACGAAGGAACTTGGCGACACCTGACACGGCTGGCGGCTCATCATGCCGTAGTTGACCAGTACACCGCCCTCGCCGAGGCATGCCGCGAGATGGTCGGTGGATTCGCCGCCCACCGCGTCGATACCCAGAAGAATCGTCGCGCCGTCTGTCGCAGCGCGCACCCGTTTGGCCAGGTCGGCACCATCGACCAGCACCACATCGCCACCCTCGGCTTCGACGCCGGCCACCGCCGATTCGCGGCGCACCACGTTCACCGTCTTGAACCCGCGCAGCTTAGCCAGCTGGATCAGGTAGCTGCCGACGCCCGAATTGGCCGCATTCTGGATCACCCAGTCGCCGGGCTTGAGGTCGACGAATTCGCTGAGCATCAAGGAGGCGGTGGGCGGATTGACGGTCATCATCGCCAATTGCTGCGGATCGGCTTCGGGCAGGGGAATCAGCGCCTTGGCCGCGGCGTTAAGGTGACTGACCCAGGTGCCACAACCGACCGGCAGCAGCACCATCTGGCCAACTTTTAATTGACTAACGCCCGGCCCGAGTTCCTCGACACGGCCGACACCCTCGTTGCCGCCAACGGCCGGCAATGGCGGCAACATGCCGTATTCGCCGGTCAGGGTGAGGACATCGGACGGGTTGATCGGTGCCGCCAGTACCTTGACCCGTACCTGGCCGTCGGTGAGTGCGGGCAACTGCAATTCAACCGCGGCAATGGCCTCGTTCGGCACCGGGCCGCGGCTATGGTATTCGGCTTTGAGCATGCAATGTCTCCAGGAGATCGATGGCTGATTCGGCTCGACAGAGTCTAGACCCGCCAGGCGACATTGCGTCGTATAGCCGGTTATCCATCTCGCTGATCGGGCCGGCGAAGGTTATTGATCGTGCGTGTCGATATCACCATCCAGCTGCTCGAGCTCGCGCAGGCGATGCCGATAGGCGTCGCAACTGTCCTGCAGTTGTTGCGCCGAGGTGGCGGGTGAATGCGATTTCAGTTCTTTACGCAATTGCGCGGCGCGCTGAGGGTCGTCCTGGGTCAAAAGGTCGATCCTGTTCGCCAGGCGTTCGGCCAGCGCTGTCGCTTCCGCGCGGCTGCACGAGGCATGGGCCGTGCCCTGCAGTGCGAACAACAAGATGATGGCAAGAATCAGGCGGCTGCTCATCGCTGATACCCCGGCGTTGATTAAGGGCTTGTGCGGTTGATTGGCCGTAGCGGCGGAAAGTTCAGGACAAACGGCCCGGTGCTGCCCTTGTCTGCGGTGGTGGTCGGACGGCGGCGAGCGGATAGGCGAAACCTTAACCCCGGGGCTGGGGTCGAAATCAATGGAGTTCGATCCGGCCTCCGCGTTTTGGCGCGGCCGAGAACACCGAGCGCGGCTATTCAGGGCGGCAATGCAGTTCTGCCGCACAGGGCCAAGCGCAGTGTTTTTTCTGTGGTCTAACACAAGGGAGAAAACGACATGTCTTATCACTGGGATCTAATCGAGCGGTTACTGCACGAAGTGCAAAATTCGGCCAGCAAACGCTTCGCTCCGCGCGCTTATGCTGAGCAGCTGGCTCAGGAACTGGAGCGTGCGGGCGAGCACACCGCCGACCTCGATGTGCTCAAAGCACGGGCCACGGAATACGAGTCGCTGTTGCTCAATGGTGGCTTCATCGCGCCGCGCCCGGAAGAAGAGGGTGGTAATGGCGAGAATTTTGTGTTGACCGAGAGGGGCTTGCAGCTGCTGAGCATGATTGACAGCAGCATTCCTGGCGGTGAGCACTCGCGCGAAATGCTCGAGCAACAAGGTACGGCTGCACTCGTACCTGAGGTGTTCGATGAAGTCGCCAGCGAGGCGAATCTGCTGTAAGCAACTGCCCGCGATCGCCCTCAAACCATTGATCGGCCATCAGTCCTCAGCGGCCCGCAGAAAATAGCCCCTCTAGCCGAGGGGCTATCGCATGGCCGCGCCAATAGCCCGTTAGCACCGTCCCTGGTAATGGCATCAGGCCTACCGGCGTTTTCCCTGTGCCCCTGTGCATTGTCTTCAAGTAAGCTGAATTGGCTCGATTCGACTTTTCCGCAGGCTTGCGTTCGAAGGCATGGGCTTGCTCATCGGCTACAGCAGTCGACAATGTTCGTTACGAGGTAGCTGAGGTATTGCCATGAAGTGGCTGTTCGCATTGCTACTGCTGTGTTCAAGCCTGGCGGCAATTGCCGCGCCCCTGCGCTTCGGTTTTGGCACCCACAAGCCGCCCTACGTGTTCGAGGGTGAGCCCAGGGGGGTGGAGTTCGAAATCGTCACTGCCGCTGCGATCAAGGCGGGTTTAACCATCGAGGTGCTGTATGCGCCAATGGAGCGCCTGCATCTGCTATTGCGGCGTGGAGATATCGACGCGATTGCCACCACTAACGAAAACAGTGGGGTCAAGGGTTTCTATTCCGACCCCTATATCTATTACCAGAACGTGGCGGTGGCTTTGCGCGCGCGGCATTTCAAGATCGAGCGAATTGCCGATCTCAGCCACTATTCGCTTAGCGCCTTTCAGCGTGCGCGGTACCTGTTGGGGCATGAATACGAGCAAGTGGTGGAGCACCATCCGCATTACCGCGAGGAGGCCAATCAGATTGCCCGCAACCGCTTGCTCTACAGCGGTCGTGTCGATGTGGTGATCGGCGATATGCGCATCTTCCGCTATTTCAATCAGGAGGTCGGCGATCAGGTCGATACCGATCAGCCGCTGACCATTTATCCGTTGTTTCCCCCCACCCCGTATTGCATGGGCTTTCTCTCGGAACCTCTGCGCGATCAATTCGATCTAGGCTTGGCGGCGTTGCGCGCAAGCGGTGAGTACGACGCGATAGCGCGTCGGTATGCAAGCTACTGAGCGTCGAACGGCGCATTGTCGCCGGCCCTGAACAGGAGAAGATCATGGTGCTTCGACTGCTATTGGTGGGTATCACCGCGCTCGTCAGCGTGATGGCCCCGACGCTACGGGCGGAGATTGGCGATTGGCCGAGCGAGATGGGCCGGGTTACCGCCGAGTCGCTGCTGTCGGGCTTGGAACATCCGTGGAGCATGGCGTTTCTACCGCGTGGGGCCGGGTTGCTGGTAACCGAGCGTCCCGGCCGCCTGCGCCTTGTGGACGATCGCTGGCGGCTGTCCGAGCCCATCGCCGGGGTGCCCGAGGTGTTTGCTGAGGGCCAGGGCGGTCTGCTCGATGTGGTGCTGTCTCCCGAATTCGAGGAGAGCCGCTTGCTTTACCTGTCCTATGCCGAAGCGGGTGCAGACGGGCGCGCCGGCACTGCGGTCGGCAGAGCGCGGCTGAGCGAAGACCTGCGGCGGTTGGAGGATTTTCAAGTGATCTTCCGGCAGCAGCCGAAGCTCTCCACCGGCGCGCACTTCGGTTCGCGGCTGGTATTCGACCGCACTGGTCATTATCTGTATGTCACCCTTGGCGAAAACCACCAGCGCCTGGCGGCCCAGGCGCTCGACAAATTGCAAGGCAAGGTGGTGCGGCTACTGCCCGATGGACGGGTGCCGCCTGACAATCCCTTCGTCGGGCGCCCGGGCATCCGCCCGGAAATATGGTCATACGGCCACCGCAACCCTCAAGGCGCAGCCCTCAACCCCTGGAGCGGCAAAGTCTGGATTCATGAGCACGGCCCGCGTGGCGGCGATGAAGTCAACATCCCCGAGGCCGGCAAGAACTACGGGTGGCCACGAGCAACTCACGGTATCAACTATTCGCTGTTACCGATCCCCGAAGCCGAAGGCGAATGGGTGCCGGGTACGGAGCGGCCGCTGTATGTCTGGGAGAAGTCCCCGGCAATTAGCGGCATGGCGTTTTACCGCTCTGAGCGCTTCGCCCCATGGCAAGGCAATCTGTTCATCGGCGCACTCGCCGGACAGGCGTTGATTCGCCTGGAGTTGCAGGGCGATCGGGTGGTGCACGAGGAGCGCTTGCTGAAGGCCGTGGGTGAGCGCATCCGCGATGTGCGCCAAGGTCCCGATGGCTACCTCTACCTGCTCACCGACGCCGCCAATGGCCAATTGTTGCGCGTTGGTCTGCAGGCGCGGTAACAGCGTTCAAGGCACCTGCAATTCCAAGTCGTCGGCGTGCACGTGGTCGGCGAGCAGGGGCTTTTCCAACGGGGTGCTGACGACACTGAAATCGAGGATTTCGATACTGCCGCGACCCTCGCCCAAGAGGTGGAAGGAAAATGCCTTGCGCGCCTCGAGATTATCGAAAGCGAAGCTCATTTCCACTGGTTGGTCGAGCGTGAGCAGCGGCAGTTCCGGCACCTGTACCAGGGTGTCGCGCTCGTACTCCTTGGTTTTCAATTGCAGGCTCGCGCCGTGCCGGTCAAGGCGCACCGCGCGTATCTTCAGGTTGACCTGGGTGCGGGTGCCCTTGGGCAATTCCAGATACTGGGCGCCGATCAGGTTGTCGGCCCAGTCGTCGCCGACGTGCTTGCTCAGCGCAATTGGCGTGCTCTGGGCAAACTGGTAGCGGCTTTCGAGCGTGACGGGTTTCAGCGATTGATCGAGCGAAGCGGCGCGCCGGCTGACCAGGCGCGCCTCGCGGTCGTCGAGCTGCCGCAGAAAGCGTGCGTCGTCGGCGATAAAGCCGGTGCTGGCGTACTGCCGACATAGCTGGCGGAAGTCGCATTCGGTGAAGGTGCCGTTGCCGTCGTGCTGGCGCAACATACCGTTGGTGTAGGACAGGATCGAGCGCCCGCGGGAGTAATCGCGCAACAACGAGCGCCCGGCGATATCGGGCGGCATGGGTAGGTTGAAGTAGTCGAGCACCGACGCGGTGACGTCGACATGGCCGTAAACCCCGGTTTTCAGCGCCGGCAATTGCGCTTGTTCAGGGGCGAACATCAGGTTGAAGCCCCAGGCCGAGGCCAGGCGAACATTCTCCAGACCATGGGACTCATCGGAGGTGATGATGATCAGGGTGTCTTCGAATACCCCCTGGTCATGCAGCGCCTGCAAAAAATCCGCCACGGCGTCGTCGAGGTAGGCGATCGCCGCCTGTTTCGCATTGGGGTAGCGCGCCAGGTAATCGGCTGGTGCCGAGTAAGGTTGGTGGGTGCCCACGGTCAACAGGGTGAGCATCCATGGCTGGGGGCGCTGGCGCAGTTGCTGCACATAAGTGAGTGCGCCTTCAAAGTAGGATTTGTCATCCATGCCCCAGGGGAATTCCAGGTAGGGCTTGTTGCGGAACCAACTGCGTCCGAGGGTTTTGTCGAAACCCATGCGCGGCATGATTTGGTCCTTGGCCATGAAGCGCAGACCGGCGCCCTGCAGGTAGTGGGTGCTGAAACCATGTTGGCGCAATTGCGCCGGCAGGCATTGCTCGCTGCGGGCGGCGTTGTTCAATAACTCGATACCCTTGGGCGTGCCGGAGTCGAGTTTGCCGTAGTCGCCGCACAGCATCGCATACAGACCACGGATGGTTTGGTGGCTGTGCAATACGTAGTCGGTAGTGAGCATGCCTCGCTCGGCCCAGGCGCTCAGACGGGGCATGGGCGCTTGCGTATAGCTGCTGTGGATGGCCTTGCGGCTGGCTTCGAGGTAGGCGCCGGGAATGCCTTCCAGGGTAACGATCAGCACATTGCGCGCGGCAGCGGTCTGTTCGAGCAGCGGCGTGCCCTGCAGGTCGAGTGCGGTGAGGTCGTGGATGTCCGGCGGGCCCTCTGGCATATCGTCGCCCAGCCAGTCCCGAGCCTGACGTTCAGCGGAACTCAGGCCTTCGGCGAGCAGTTTGTGCGGCAGATTGAATTGCAGCCATTGGTCGGCGGCGCTGGGGCTTCGATATTGCAGGACTGCATGGCCGGCCAACAGCAACAGACCGGGGATCAGCCAGAGGGCGGAGGGTGCGGGTTGCTTGCCAACCTGGGCCCAGCGCGACACGCCATAGGCCGCGATGCAAAGTCCCAGGGCAATCGCCAGCAGCGGCTGACTGAGGCCGCCGCCACCAGTCGAGCGGCTGATGAACTTCGCATCGCTCAAGTAATGCAGGTCGGCGACCTCCGGCATCCGGCCGACCGCATTGACCAGCTCGACGTTGCCCAGGGTCAGCAGCCCCCACATCAGCAATAGCGGCACACTGAGCAACCAGCCACGCCTGTGCAGCAAGGCGAGCAGCAGGCAACCGACTGCCGCGTCGGACAGCAGGCCGAACGGGTGCACCCAGTTCATGGAAAAGCGGCTAGCCAGGGGCAGCACGAGAAACAGAAGGACCAGCAGGCCCAAGGGCACAACGGGGTGACGCAGCCATTGGCTGAAAGCTCGCACGACGACTCCTGAGCTGATCGCTAGTTATGCGTGCAGAACGCCGCAAACCTCAACTGGTCATAATTTTGAAACAGCATTGTGCTAGGACGCCAGTGGCGCCGACTAATTCAGCAGAAAATAAATGTGCAATGAGGCGGGGAAGGGCGAAGGCTGGAGGCGCCCAGCGCTTTGTAGGGACGGCAAAGCGCTGCGGGGCTCGGTGGGCGAGATTACTTCTTGCCGATGGTGATTTGTTTGGATGTGCCGTAGACCTGACCGCTGACACCCTTGGCGATCTGCTGAATTTCGCCGCCGGATTTCAGGAAGGCCGCAACCTGTGCATCGATCGAAGCGCTGGTTTCAACGGCTGGGGCGGGTTTCGGCTTGCTGTTGGATGCTTTTACGCGCATGGCAATCATTAACCTTTTTCAAAATTAAATTGGTCAAGGATTGTACGCGAAATACTTGACAATTGCTTGGTTATTACGGGCGGATGTCGCTTTTATATCATGCAAATAATCGACGATATGCCGCTATCTGTGCTCAATAATTCGCTTAAGTTGTTGTTTAGTCTTGGCATATCCAAATTGCGGCGCAGGTCGGAGGCATGCTTATTTTTTTCACCGGTGCGAGACGATCGGGCTTTGCCCGCGGTGATCGAGGCCGAGAAACCCGGCGGCAACTCAGGTAGAATGCCGGCCTCGCAACGAGGGTGGGCATCATGGCTGTAATTGGACGTATGAATAGTTTGCAAGTCGTTAAACACACCGACTTCGGCTTGTACCTGGATGGCGGCGCAGATGGCGAAATACTTTTGCCCAAGCGCTACATTCCCAAGGACACGCCGAGCGAGGTAGAAGACTGGCTGAACGTATTCATCTACCTCGACAGCGACGACAAGCTGATCGCCACCACGGAAAAACCCAAAGTTCAGGTCGGCGAATTCGCCAGCCTGAAAGTCGTGGATATCAATCGCGTTGGCCTGTTTCTCGACTGGGGTTTGCCGAAAGACCTGCTCTTGCCGCACTCCGAAGAGAAACGTCCGCTGCAGGTCGGCGACTATTGCGTGGTGCACGTGTTTCTCGATAAGCGCAGCAAGCGTATCACCGCCACCGCGCGTCTGGATCGCTACCTCGATAACGTGCCCGCCACCTACAAGGCCGGCCAGGAAGTCGACCTGCTGGTGGCCGAAGCCACCGACCTGGGGTTCAAGGCGATCATCAACGGCAAGCACTGGGGCCTGATCCACAAGAACGAACTGTTCAAGTTTCTACGCAGCGGCATGCAGGAGAAGGGTTTTATCAAAGAGCTGCGCGCCGACGGCAAGATCAGTCTCAGTTTGCAGGCGGTCGGCCAGGAAGCCGCGAGCAGTCTGGGCGAGCAAATTCTCGTCAAGCTCCGCGAGCACGACGGCACGCTGCCGCTCAACGACAAGAGTTCGCCGGAAGCGATCAGCGCGCTGTTCCGCGTCAGCAAGGGCAACTTCAAAAAGGCCATTGGCGGCCTGTACAAACAGGGTCGAATCCTGATCCACGAAGACCATATCGAACTGGTCGACCGCTAAACGCGAATTTCCTTCGTCAGGCCGATAAAACCTGCTTGAGCCCGGCCCGGCGACGTTGAATAATACGCCGCATTGTGCCGGTGTAGCTCAGTCGGTAGAGCAGCGCACTCGTAACGCGAAGGTCGTAGGTTCGATTCCTATCTCCGGCACCAGTAAAACAAAGGCCAGCAGCGATGCTGGCCTTTTTCGTCTGCGCCGAGATTGCCCTGCACGTGCTGCTTGCCAGCACCGAGGCACCGTCTTGGGCGCATCAGCTCGATCAGCTTTGACCCTGGCGTCGAGAGGCGCTCGTGCACCCAGCGTGCCGCAGATAGCTGGTTTTTCACGGCCCGTTAAAGCCATGCACGGCCTTATGGCAAACTGCGCGGCATCAGGAGATACCGATGTCACGCCGCCAATGCCCTCGCTGTTGCCGTCCGCTCGAGCGCTGTTTGTGCGCCCTTGTGCCGCAACTGCACAGCCGTACCCGGCTGCTGATCCTGCAACACCCCAGCGAGGTCAAGCATGCGCTGAATACCGCGCGTCTGGCTGCGCTGGGCCTGCGCAATGGCGAACTCAGGGTCGGCGAAGTGTTCGAGGACTTGCCCGCGTTGCTGACGCAACCGGGGTACCAGGCCTGCCTGCTGTTTCCGGGGGAGGACGCGCTGCCGGTGGCGGCTTATGCCGAGCAGGTGGGCGAACAGCCTCTGCTATTGGTGGTGCCCGATGGCACCTGGCGCAAGGCGCGCAAATTGCTGCACTGCAATCCGTTGCTGGCGGCCTTGCCGCGGGTCACGCTCGAGGCCGGCCTGCAGTCGCGTTATCGGCTGCGCAAGGCGCCGATGCCTGGCGCGTTATCGACCATCGAAGCGGTCACCCATGCGCTGAATATTCTCGAAGCGCCGCAACGTTTCGATGCTCTGTTGCAACCTTTCGAAGCGTTGATCGAAGGGCAGATCGCTGCAATGGGCGAGCAGACCTATCAGCGCAATCATCTGGCCAGCTAAATCGGCATCGCCAGACGGTTAGCCCAAAGTGTGATAACCCTTTCTGAATTATGAAAAAAATAGTCTTAATTATTAGTTAAACCAAGTGCGTGATCCACCTGCCTAATCCTGTTGCATTGCCTCGGCAGCACTACAGGTCGGGCCGGATTCGCCTGTCGTGCCGCTCTGTTGCTTATCTAAGGAGAGAGAACGCATGAGCAGTTCCATTGGTGTGGTAACCCAGGTTGTTGGTGAAGTCTCGGCTGTCGGTAGCGACGGCTCCAGACGCCTATTGGTCGAAGGCGATCGGGTGTTTCTCGGCGAGCAGTTGATTTGCGCCAATGATGGCGCAGTGGCGATCGACCTCGATCATGGCGGTGTTTTGACCATGGGTCGCGCCAGTAGCCTGGTCCTTAGCTCGGAGTGGCTCGCGGGCGAGGTGGCGGAGTCACCGCCGCCCGAACCCAGTGCCGAACAATTGCAGGAGGTGGCGGCGCTGCAACGTGCTATCGCCGCCAGTGAGGACCCCACTATGACCACAGAGGCGCCGGCGGCCGGACCGCAGGCTGGTGGTGGAGGCGCTGGCGGTGGCGGCGGCGGTCATTCGTTCGTGCTGCTGAGCGAGACGGGTGGCCAGCTGCAACCGGACATCGGTTTCGATACCGGGCCGCTGACTTTCGCCAGCCTGGCTCCTCTTGGCTTGGTGGCGCCGGATCCAGCAACCTCGGCAGAGGATTCGCTCACGCCAGTAGAGCCGTTGTCACCGCCGGTGCTGGTGGTGGGCAGTAATGCCGACGACCAGGCGGGGTCCGTTGCGCCTCACCTGGTGGCCAGCCCGCTGGACGTCGATGGCGCCGGTAGCCTGACCGGCAGCTCCGGCAACGATGTGCTGGTCGGTGATGCCGGTGGCGTACAGAACCTGATCGTTCCCGGCACCAACTACAACATCGCGCTGATCGTGGACGTCTCCGGCAGCATGGCCCGCGATGCCGGTTCGGGGGTGTCGCGCATCCAGTTGACCAAAGATGCCTTGACCAATCTGGTCAACCAGATCCAGGACCATGACGGCGTGATCAACGTGCAGTTGATCCCGTTCAGCAGCACGGCGGGGACCCTGACCACCATCCACGGGCTCGACGCCAGCAACGTCGGCATACTGCTGGCCGCGATCGACGCCATTAGCCTGAGCGGGCAGACCAACTACGAGGCGGCTTTTATCCAGGCCACGCAGTGGTTCAACGAGCAGATCGTTGATACCGGTGCGGACAGTGCGCACAATTTCGAGCAACTGGCGTTCTTCCTCTCCGATGGTCAGCCCACCATGTACCTGGACGAGTTCGGCAATCCGGTGGACGCTACTGCCAATGTTTCCAATTTCCGCGATGTCGATGAGGCCCTGCAGGCTGCCAACGGCATGTTGCATACCGGCATCGGCGGTGAGCCGATTCAGGTGCATGCGATCAGCATCGGCTCGGCGAGTACCTCGGCGGTTTTGGACATGTTCGACAACACCGACCCGAGTGGCACCGGCACGGTAACCTTGCCGGATGGCAGCACGGTCACCGCCCCGGTCGGCGATTCGCAGATCGTGCACAGCGCCGAGGAACTGCAGGTGCTGCTGATCGGCGACTCCACCGATATCATCCCCCTGCCGCTCGGCGCCGATGAACTGAATGGCGCCGCGGGTGACGACATCCTTTTCGGCGACAGCCTGAATACCGATCATCTGGCCTGGGACGGAAATCCCGTCGGTAGCCATGACGGCCAGGGCTATCAGGCTCTGCTCGACTTCCTGCAAGCCGGCAATGGTGGGGCCACGCCGAGCGTGGCGCAGGTGCACGACTACATTGTCGAGCACGCCACTGAACTCA
The DNA here is from genome assembly GCA_966210435.1 of uncultured Pseudomonas sp. Taxonomy (GTDB): domain Bacteria; phylum Pseudomonadota; class Gammaproteobacteria; order Pseudomonadales; family Pseudomonadaceae; genus Aquipseudomonas. The sequence continues at coordinate 59,837 of CBIHLF010000030.1, forward strand.
ACCTGAGCGGTGATCCGCGCGGTGGCGATGATACGCTCGCCGGCGGCGCCGGTGACGACCTGCTGTTCGGTCAGGGAGGCGCCGACACCCTGATCGGTGGAATGGGCGATGACCTGATGATCGGTGGTAGCGGTCAGGATACGTTCGCCTGGAGTGCGGGCGAGCAGGGGGCTGATCGCATTCTCGATTTCACTCCGGGCGGCAGCGAGGGCGATGTGCTGGATCTGCGCGATTTGCTCGGCGGCGAGACAACCGACAATTTGGCCGATTACCTCAACTTCGCCGTGGTCGATAGCGGCGGGCCGCTCAGCACCCTGATTTCGGTCAGCCCCGGTGGTGCAGGCCCGGCGACCCAGAGCATCGAACTGGCAGGTATCGACCTGGCCGCGCACTACGGGGTTACCCCCGGCGCAGATGGCACCGTCAGCGGCGGCGTGGATACCGCGCGGATCATCGATGGCTTGCTCGGTGACAATGCGCTGCGGGTGGACACGGTCTGAAGTGGCCAGCGCAATCCGGGATACCCCACCCGGATTGCGTTGGCACAGGCTGCGAGGCTGTAGGGCGGCTCTCCGGTAAATCCGATGTTCCTGCACAAGGTCTACGGCATTCGGCAACGGCTTTCCCGATGCGAGATTCTCCCGGATTGCATCCGGGCTACAAAAGCGCCGTAGGGTGGATGACGCTTTTTTCATCCATCATCGCAGTTAGTGGACGGAATCAAGTGTCAGCTTCGTGCCCCGATTCGCCCCATCAAGTCCCAGGCCCTGGGAATACCTTAGCGCTCACGCAGCGCTTCGGCGCGGGCTTTAAGTACCGGTTTTAGCAGGTAATCCAATACGCTTTTCTCCCCGGTGATGATGTCCACGGTAGCGATCATGCCGGGGATGATCAGCAGCGGGTGCGTGTCGCTGCCCAGGTGGCTTTTATCGGTGCGCAGTTGAATCAGGTAGAAGCTTTTGCCTTCCTGGTCGGTGATGGTGTCGGCACTGATCAGTTCCAGGTTGGCTTTCAGGCCGCCATAGATGGTGAAATCGTAAGCGCTGAATTTGACCATGGCCTTCTGTCCCGGGTGGAGAAAGGCCACGTCCTGTGGGCGAACTTTTGCTTCGATCAGCAGGTTGTCCTCCAGTGGGACTATTTCCAGCATGTCGCTGCCCGGCTGCACGACACCGCCGATGGTGTTGATTTTCAATTGTTTGACGATGCCCTTGACCGGCGAAACCACAGTGGTGCGGCTGACGCGGTCCTGAATGGCGGAGCTGGTGGCGGTGATTTTCTTGAGCTCGGTACGCAGTTCGTTGAGTTCCCTGAACGCGTCGGAGCGAAACGCCAGTTCAGACTCCTCGATCTTGCTCTTGATCTCGCTGATCGCGGATTCGGCCCGGGGGATCGCCAGGTTGGTGGCGTTCAATGAGCCGCGCACCTCCACCGCGCTGCGCTGCAGGCGAAGAATTTCCACCTGGGAAATAGCCCCGGTGGCGACCAGCGGTTGCGACATATTCAATTCCTGTTGCAGTAAACCCAGGCTGGAGCGGTATTGCTGGGCCTTGGCGCGAAATTCGGCGAGTTCCTGGGTTTTCTGCTGCAACTGCTCGCCGAGGGTGCGTTGTTCACTTTGCAGGCGCTGCTGGCGTGATTGGTACAGCGCCAGTTCGTCTTCGGCCAATTGCGGGGCGACGCGGCTGATTTCCTCGGGGATCACCAGCGGGCGGCCTTCGGCTTCGGCACTCAGGCGCTCGATACGGGCGATCAGCGACAGGCGATCGGCTTCGGTTTCGCCCTGGTTGGACAGGAAGCGCGTGTCGTCCAGGCGCATCAGCACATCGTTTTTTTCCACCACCTGGCCTTCGCGTACGAATATCTCGCTGACGATACCTCCCTCCAGGTTCTGGATGACCTGGATCTTGCTGGATGGAATCGCCTTGCCTTCACCGGTGGTGACTTCTTCCAGTACGGCGAACTTGGCCCAGACCAGCGCCGAAATCAGGCAGGCGCTGACCAGCCAGACGGTCACCCGGGCGAACCAGGGCGAGTCCTCGAGGATGATGCCGTCGACTTCGGGCATGAACTCGGTGTCCTGCCGTTTGCGGCTCAGGCTGGCGAAGTAGGCGCTGACCGAATGGCTCATGAGCAATCGCCTCCTATACCGCTGCGGGGCCGACCCGGCCTTTGCGCAATGCTTCGATCACCGATGCTTTCGGGCCGTCGGCAACGATGTGGCCGTTGTCCAGCACCACCAGGCGATCGACCAGACTGAGCATTGATGCGCGGTGGGTGATCAGCAGCATGGTTTTGTCCTGGGCCCAGGTATGCAGACGGTTGCGCAGTATTTCCTCGCTGGTGTTGTCCATTGCGCTGGTGGGTTCGTCGAGCAGCAGGATAGGTGGGTCGAGGAGCAGGGCGCGGGCCAGCAACACGGCTTGGCGCTGTCCGCCGGACAGCAGTTGGCCGCGCTCTCCCACCGCGCGATCGAAGCCCTGCGGGTGCTGCCGGGCCAGTTCGCTGACACCAGTCAGCTCGGCCACCTCGAGCATGCGCGCATCATTGACGTAGCGTGCGCCTAACGTCAGGTTGTCGCGCAGGCTGCCGGCCAGCAGCGGCAGATCATGGGCGACGTAACCGATCTGATGGCGCAGGTCGGCAACATCGAGCTGGCGCAGGTCGAGGTTGTCGAGCAGGATCTGCCCCTCGTCCGGTGCGTAGAACGCCATCAACAAACGCGCCAGGGTACTTTTCCCTGAGCCGCTGCGACCAATGATGCCGACATGTTCGCCCGGGGCCAGGCGCAGGCTGACCTTGCTTAGCGCCGGGGTGCTTTGCCCGGGATAGCTGAAGGTCACCTGGCGAACATCCAGGCTGCCGTACAGTTGGGTGCGCTCCAGCGGCCGCTGTTTGGCCTGGCGCTCCTGCGGCAGTGCCATCAACGCATCGGTACTGCTCATGGTCAGGCGCGCTTGCTGATAGCGGGTGATCAATCCGGCGATCTGTCCAAGCGGCGCCAGCACCCGGCTGCCGAGCATGTAGCAGGCGACCAGAGCACCGACGCTGAGATCGCCAGCGATGATGCGGTACACGCCGATGACGATCACCGACATGCCGGCCAGTTGCTGCAGGAACAGTGTGCCATTGGTCGCCAGCGAAGACAGGAAGCGTGCATGGCTGTCCAGGCGAGTGAGGGCACCGTGGGTTTTTTCCCACGAATGCTGGCGCTCGCTTTCCGCGCCGCAGGCTTTGAGCATCTCCAGGCCGCCCAGGGTTTCGATCAACAGGGCCTGGCGTTGCGAGGCTAAGGCCAGGCTGCGCTGCACGGTATCGTGCAGGCGCGACTGGATGATCAGGGCGAAAACCACGGTAAGCGGGAACGCCAACAGCGGGATCACGACCAGCCAGCCGCCCAGTAACCAGATGACCATAATCATCAACAGGGCGAACGGCAGGTCGATCAGGCTGGTCAGGGTCACCGCGGTGAGAAACTCGCGCAGCCCCTGGAAGTCATGAATGCTTTGTGCGAATCCACCGATGGTCGCTGGTCGCGCTTTCATCGACATGCCGGTGATGCGCTCGAACAGGGTGGCAGACAGCACCACATCGGTCTTCTTGCCGGCGGTATCCAGCAAGTGGGCGCGCAGCACGCGCAGCAGCAACTCGAAGGAGGTGCCGATAAGAAGGCCTATGGCCAGGACCCAGAGCGTGGCAGTAGCCTGGTTTGGCACGACGCGGTCGTAGGTCTGCATGATGAACAACGGCACCATCAGGCCCAGGGTGTTGATCAGCAAACTGGCCAGAACGGCATCGGCATACAGCCAGCGCGACAACTTGAGGGTATCGCGAAACCAGGCCTCGATGCGCGGCACCAGTGGTGTCCGTGCCTCCTCCAACTCATGCCGGGGGCGGGCGAAAAAGGCCTGGCCCGCATATTCGCTTGCCAGTTGTTCGCGGCTTACCCATTGCTCGCCACCATCCGCCTCGCTGGGGAGGATCAATGCCTTGTGTTTTTCGCCCCACTTGCGCAGCACCGCGCAGCGACCGCCCTTGAGCAGCAGCAATACCGGCAGGTTCAGCGCGGAGATATCCGCAAGCTCGCGGCGCAATAGACGCCCTTGCAAGCCTCCGCGAGCGGCTGCACGGGGTAGCAACTCGGCGCTCAGGCATTGTTTGGGCATCGGTAGGCCGGCGCTCAAGCTACCGCGACTGACGGAGCAGCCGTGCAGCTTGCACAGGATCAACAACCCATCCAGTAATGGGTCGTCGTGGCTTGCGCGTGGATCGCTGGCTGCGCCAGTCCGTTCCATGGTCGTCACGTTGTACGACTCCTCAGCCGGTACTACTTCATCGCCGGTAGGCGCGCCTCACTTTTTATTTCCGACAGGGCTACGGCTTCGGCCGGTACCACTACCTGTTGCTGACGGAGCAGATCGCCCATGGCTGCCGAGACTCGGTACATGGAAAACTCTTCGGTGTAGCGCACATCGGTATAGCGGCGATTGGCGGTGAACAGTTCGTTTTCGCTGTCGAGCAGGTCGAGCAGAGTGCGTTGCCCCAGGCTGAACTGCTGTTGGTAGGCTTCGCGAACTTTTGCCGTGTATTCGGCATAGTCACGGGCTTTGGGCGTTTGCAGGCGGGCGTTTTCCATGGCGTTCCAGGCCAGGGAGAGGTTCTCGTTGAGCACCCGCAGCGCGTTGTTGCGAATATCCATCGATTCGTTGATCTGATGGGCGGTGGACTGCAGGCGGGCCTTGTCGCGCATGCCGTTGAACAGGTTGTAGTTCATCACCACTGCGGCACGCCAACTGTTGTTATGGCCTTGGTCACCTTGGGTATCGTTGTCGGCGCTGGTGGCCAGCTCCAGGTCCAGCCGCGGATAGAATGGTGCTTTGGCGACTTCGTACTGCTTCTCGGCGGCATTCACGTCGGCTTGGGCCGACTTCAGGAAGGGGTTGTTGTCCATCACCATCTGGCGTGCGACGTCCAGCTCCGCGGGCACAGCGCCTTTGATCGTCGATGGCGAAACCAGCTCATCGGCGACTCGGCCGGTGGCGCTGAAGAAATTGGCCTCGGCGTCGGCCAGGTTGACCTTTTCGGTGTAGTAGTTGTTCTCAGCCAGGGCCAGGCGCGCGCTGGATTGGTCGAAGTCGGCGGTGCTGCCCACGCCTTGGCGGCTGCGCAGATCGATTTGGTCGTTGATGCGTTGGTGGGCGAGTAGATTGTTCTTCGCCAGGGCGACCATTTCGCGGCGTTTCAATACATCCAGATAGACCTCGACAGTACGCAGTGCCAGGCTTTCAGAGGTGCCGAGCACGCGGTAGGCGCGCGAATTCACTACCGCTTCGGTGCGCGCGACTTCGTTGGGTGTGTTGAAGCCGTCAAAGAGCATCTGCCGCAGACGCAGCTCCGAAGTGCTGTAGGTCAGGGTTTCGGTGTTGTGATTCCCCAGGGCGCGGGTGGTAGGGCTATCGGTATTTTCGCGGCCGTAACCGACCAGTAAATCAACAGTAGGCAGATAGCCGCCCTTGGCAATCTTCACTTCTTCGTCCGAAGACAGTCGGCTATTGATCCCCGCATGGATTTCCGGATGGTTATCCAATGTGCTTTGAATGGCCTCTGATAGGGTCATCGCCTGGGCGTGCGAGCACACTAGCGCCACCATCATACTGCTCCACAGCGGATTGAAAACGCGCATTTCATGAGTCTCCTACTTCATAGTTCTTTTGGCTTCGCCATTTTTTTGGCTATTTTTCAGCAGATCGTATTTGTCGCCCCTAACTTTCAAGCTAAGAACATCTTTAGTTGTAGCTTAGAAAAATTGATTACACCGGTTATGACGAAAAAATCTTATGCAAGCCGGCTGAGGTGGCACATTGTCAGTAGCAGGGAGCCACGTATTTAGAGGTATGGAGCCACGTGTGGCAAAAACGAGTGTGCGGTGCACTAAGTTAGGGCGGGGATGGTTCGGATAGAGTGGGCGGCAATTTTGGTGACATTTTTTTGTCGTATTTTCTTGGCGGATGATTAGGTGCCGTTCCACTCCACTCGGTTGTAGTTAAGCCTTGCTCAGGTTTTGAAAGGTGTGCTGACCACTTTTTCAAACATGCCGACGGCGGTCGGCAGCTGTAGTGAGGGTGGGATCATGGCTACTTTAATCGGTGTCGTCAGTCAGGTTGTCGGCGAAGTCTTTGCAGTAGCTGGCGACGGAACGCGTCGACCTGTGGTCGAAGGTGACCGGGTATTCGCTGGGGAGCAAATCATCACGGGCGAAGCCGGGGCTGTCGCCATTGCCATGAGCAATGGTCAACAGCTGACACTCGGGCGCGACAGTGCGCTGCTTCTCAACGAACAACTTCTCAGTCAGGCCCCCGATGGGGATGCGCCCGCCGATCAACCCCCAAGCACAGCGCCCAGTGAATCCGATCTGACCGATGTCGAGCAGCTGCAAGCCGCGATCGAGGCGGGCGTCGACCCGACCGTTGAAGGCGAAGCGACCGCTGCTGGTCCGGGAGCGGGTGGAGCCGGTGGTGCAGGTGGCGCGGCGGGGGGCGGTCACTCGTTCATTCTGCTGAGCGAGGTGGGAGGCCAGTTAGACCCGACGATCGGTTTTCCCACCGAGGGCATCAGCAGCGGGCCTGAATTCCCGAATCCCGATCCTGTGGTCAGTGCCGACCAGCCCTCGATAGTCGTCGATGGTTTGCCTAACGGCGGCGAGGCCAGCAATGAGGTCGATGAAGAGGGGCTGTCGGGCGGCCTTGCCGGTGGCTCGAACGACCTCGCCGGCGAAAGCGGCAGCGTTGGCGGTTCGCTCGGTTACAGTTTTGGTCCGGATGGCGTCGGTAGTTTCACCTGGAACGCGGGCGGCTTGCCGGCACTCACCTCAGGTGGGGTACCGCTGGTCTATAGCGTCAGCGCCGATGGCCTGACCCTCACTGCCAGCGCCGGAGGGGCGACAGTCTTCACCCTGAGCGTGACCGACCTGGCTGCGGGCACCTACCAGTTCACCCTCGTGAGCCCCCTCGATCATCCAGCCGGCGAAGGCGGCAGCGACGAGAACGATCTCAATTTCCTCTTCAGCTACAACATCACCGACTCCAACGGCAGCATCGCAGGCGGCACCCTCGGCATCACCGTGGATGACGATAGCCCGACTATTTCCTTGTTCGAGCGAGAGCTGTCGAGCCTGGTGGTTGATGAAACTGACCTCGGTACCGATGCTACCGGCAATTTCAGCGGTGCCTTTAGCTCGGCGTTTGGCGCCGACGGTGCTGGCAATATCAGCTATGCGCTCAGCGCCACTGGTGATCCGAGCGGTCTGGTTGATGTCGCTACCGGTCAGGATATCGTCCTGGGTATGAACGGCGGGGTGGTTGAAGGCTGGGTCGGTGGCGACTCCAGCATCGTGGCCTTTACCGTCAGCGTCGACGGCAGCGGGAATGTCACCCTCGATCAACTGCGTGCCCTGCAACATCCAGATGGGTCTAACCCGGACGACCCGGTCAGCGTAGCCGGCAGTGCCATCGCACTGACCGCGACCATTACCGATGCGGACGGCGACCAGGCCAGCGCCAGCCTGAACCTGGGCGACTTCCTGACCTTCCATGATGACGGTCCAAGCATTTCCTTGGCCGACACTGAGCTATCCAGCCTGGTGGTCGACGAAACCAACCTGGCCGTGGACGCCACGGCGGACTTCAGTGGCGCCTTTAGCTCGGCCTTTGGTGCCGACGGTGCCGGCAACATCAGCTATGCGCTCAACGCCACCGGTGATCCGAGCGGTCTGGTCGATGTCGCTACCGGTCAAGAGATCGTCCTGGGCATGAACGGTGGGGTAGTCGAAGGCTGGGTCGGCGGCGACTCGTCGATCGTGGCCTTTACCGTCAGCGTCGACGGCAGCGGCAACGTTACCCTCGATCAACTGCGCGCCCTGCAACATCCGGACGGCAGCGATCCGGATGACCCGGTCAGCGTGGCCGGCAGCGCCATCGCTCTGACTGCCACCATTACCGATGCGGACGGCGATCAGGCCAGCGCCAGCCTGAATCTGGGCGACTTCCTGACCTTCCATGACGATGGCCCAAGCATCGAACTAAGCGACACTGAGCTATCCAGCCTGGTGGTCGACGAAACCAACCTGGCCGTGGATGCCACTGCCGACTTCAGTGGCGCCTTTAGCTCGGCCTTTGGCGCCGACGGTGCTGGCAATATCAGCTATGCCCTGAGCGCCACTGGTGATCCGAGCGGTCTGGTCGATGTCGCCACCGGCCAGGATATCGTCCTCGGCATGAACGGCGGTGTGGTCGAAGGCTGGGTCGGTGGCGACTCCAGCATCGTGGCCTTTACCGTCAGCGTTGATGGCAGCGGCAACGTCACCCTCGACCAACTGCGCGCCCTGCAGCACCCAGATGGTTCTAACCCGGACGACCCGGTCAGCGTGGCCGGCAGTGCCATCGCCCTCACCGCGACCATTACCGATGCGGACGGCGACCAAGCCAGCGCCAGCCTGAGCCTGGGCGACTTCCTGACTTTCCATGACGATGGCCCAAGCATCGAACTAAGCGACACTGAGCTATCCAGCCTGGTGGTCGACGAAACCAACCTGGCCGTGGATGCCACTGCCGACTTCAGTGGCGCCTTTAGCTCGGCTTTCGGCGCCGACGGTGCTGGCTATATCAGCTATGCGCTTAGCGCCACTGGCGATCCAAGTGGTTTAGTGGATGTCGCTACCGGCCAGGATATCGTCTTCGGCATGAACGGCGGTGTGGTGGAAGGCTGGGTCGGCGGTGATTCGTCCATCGTGGCCTTTACCGTCAGCGTTGATGGCAGCGGTAACGTCACCCTCGACCAACTGCGCGCCCTGCAACATCCAGATGGTTCTAACCCGGATGATCCGGTCAGCGTAGCCGGCAGTGCCATCGCCCTGACCGCGACCATCACTGATGCGGACGGCGACCAAGCCAGCGCCAGCCTGAACCTGGGCGGCTTCCTGACTTTCCATGACGACGGCCCAAGCATTTCCTTGGCCGATACCGAACTGTCCAGCCTGGAAGTCGACGAAACCAATCTGGCCGTGGATGCCACGGCGGATTTCAGCGGCGCCTTTAGCTCGGCCTTTGGTGCCGACGGTGCCGGGTCGGTGAGCTATGCCCTGAGTGCCACTGGTGATCCGAGCGGTCTGGTTGATGTCGCTACCGGCCAGGATATCGTCCTCGGCATGAACGGTAGCGTGGTGGAAGGTTGGGTCGGCGGAGACTCGTCGATCGTCGCCTTTACCGTCAGCGTCGACGGCAGCGGCAACGTTACCCTCGACCAACTGCGCGCCCTGCAACACCCGGACGGCAGCAACCCGGACGATCCGGTCAGCGTAGCCAGCAGTGCCATCGCCCTGACCGCGACCATTACCGATGCGGACGGCGACCAAGCCAGCGCCAGCCTGAACCTGGGCGACTTCCTGACCTTCCATGACGACGGTCCAAGCATTTCCTTGGCCGACACTGAGCTGTCCAGCCTGGTGGTGGATGAAACCAACCTGGCTGTGGATGCCACGGCCGACTTCAGTGGCGCCTTTAGCTCGGCCTTTGGTGCCGACGGTGCCGGCAACATCAGCTATGCGCTCAGCGCCACCGGTGATCCGAGTGGTCTGGTCGATGTGGCCACCGGCCAGGATATCGTCCTGGGCATGAACGGTGGGGTAGTCGAAGGCTGGGTCGGTGGCGATTCGTCCATCGTGGCCTTTACCGTCAGCGTCGATGGCAGCGGCAACGTCACCCTCGACCAACTGCGCGCCCTGCAACACCCAGATGGTTCTAACCCGGACGACCCGGTCAGCGTGGCCGGCAGTGCCATCGCCCTGACCGCGACCATCACTGATGCAGACGGCGACCAAGCCAGCGCCAGCCTGAATCTGGGCGACTTCCTGACTTTCCATGACGACGGCCCCAGCATCGAACTGAGCGACACTGAGCTGTCCAACCTGGTGGTCGACGAAACCAACCTGGCCGTGGATGCCACGGCCGACTTCAGCGGTGCCTTTAGCTCGGCCTTCGGGGCCGACGGTGCGGGTAGCGTCAGTTACAACCTGAGTGCCACTGGCGATCCAAGTGGTTTAGTGGATGTCGCTACCGGCCAGGATATCGTCTTCGGCATGAACGGCGGCGTAGTCGAAGGCTGGGTCGGCGGCGACTCCAGCATCGTGGCCTTTACCGTCAGCGTCGACGGCAGCGGCAACGTTACCCTCGATCAACTGCGCGCCCTGCAACACCCAGATGGTTCTAACCCGGATGACCCGGTCAGCGTGGCCGGCAGCGCTATCGCACTGACCGCGACCATCACCGATGCGGACGGCGATCAGGCCAGCGCCAGCCTGAACCTGGGCGACTTCCTGACCTTCCATGACGACGGTCCAAGCATTTCCTTGGCCGACACTGAGCTGTCCAGCCTGGTGGTGGATGAAACCAACCTGGCGGTAGATGCCACCGCCGACTTCAGTGGCGCCTTTA
>CBIHLF010000031.1:0-70163 GCA_966210435.1 uncultured Pseudomonas sp.
ACCGCCGAGACCGGCAGCGTGCCGCCGGAAGCCTGGCTGCTGTATATCGCCAACCTGCTGTGGACGGTGGGCTACGACACCTATTACGCCATGGCCGACCGCGAGGACGACCTGAAAATCGGGGTGAAATCCACCGCCATCCTGTTCGGCGACGCCGACCGCCTGATCGTGGCGACGCTGCAGGGTCTGGCGCTGCTGTGTCTGTTGCTGGCAGCGGCGCGCTTCAAGCTGGGCATCTATTTCCACCTCGGCCTGCTGGTGGCCGCGGGCTGCTTCATCTGGGAATACCAGAAGACTCGCAACCGCAAACCCATGGCCTGCTTCAACGCCTTCCTGCACAACCACTGGGCCGGGCTGGCGATCTTTATCGGGCTGGTCGTCGATTATGCACTGCGGCCCTAGTTCGGTTTTCGGCTGGCGGCCGCTCGCGACTGTCATATCGCTGCAATAATTCCGTTATCTAATGCAGCCCATTGACAGTGTGATGACCCGAGGCAGGACCCATGGTTGGCAAGAACATCCTGATCGTCGACGACGAAGCACCGATCCGCGAAATGATCGCGGTTGCGCTGGAAATGGCGGGCTACGACTGCCTGGAAGCGGAAAATACCCAGCAGGCCCATGCAATGATCGTCGACCGTAAACCGGATCTGATCCTGCTCGACTGGATGCTCCCCGGCACCTCGGGTATCGAGCTGGCGCGGCGCCTCAAGCGCGACGAGCTGACCGGCGACATCCCGATCATCATGCTCACCGCCAAGGGCGAAGAGGACAACAAGATCCAGGGCCTGGAAGTCGGCGCCGACGACTACATCACCAAGCCCTTTTCCCCGCGCGAACTGGTGGCCCGCCTGAAAGCCGTGCTGCGCCGCGCCGGGCCGGTGGAGAACGAGGGGCCGATCGAAGTCGGTGGCCTGCTGCTCGACCCGATCAGCCACCGGGTGACCATCGATGGCAAACCAGCCGACATGGGCCCGACCGAATACCGCCTGCTGCAGTTTTTCATGACCCACCAGGAACGCGCCTACACCCGCGGCCAATTGCTCGATCAGGTCTGGGGCGGTAACGTCTACGTCGAAGAGCGCACCGTGGACGTGCACATCCGCCGGCTGCGCAAGGCGCTCGGCGAAGTCTATGAAAACCTGGTCCAGACCGTACGCGGTACCGGCTATCGTTTCTCCACCAAGAATTAGTCGCTGCGCCAACCAGTAGGGTTGCCGCGCGGGCAGGCGGTCGAAAGGATGAGTGTCTAAGTGAACCAAAACTGGCCCGGCTCCCTGATCCGCCGTTTGCTGTTGCTGCTCGGTGCCTGCCTGTTGCTCGGCCTGGTCACCGGCCAATACGCCTGGATACTGGTCATCGCCCTCAGCGGCTACCTGATCTGGCACCTGAAACAGTTGCTGCGCCTGCACGAATGGCTGCGCACCCGCCAGGCCGAGCAGCCGCCGCCGGAAGGCCATGGCCTGTGGGGCGAGATTTTCGACAGCATCTACCACCTGCAGCGTCGCGATCAGAAGGCCCGCGATCGCCTGCAGGCGGTGATCGACCGCGTGCAGGAATCCACGGCCGCGCTGAAGGATGCGGTGATCATGCTCGACTGCGACGGCAACCTGGAATGGTGGAACCCCGCCGCGGAAAATCTGCTGGGCCTGAAGACTTTGCAGGATAGCGGCCAGCCGATTACCAACCTGGTCCGCGACCCGCGCTTTGGCGAGTATCTGGAGCGCAGCAATTACCTCGAACCGCTGGAACTGCCCTCGCCGGTCAACGACCGCCGACGCCTGCAGTTCCATATCACCCAGTACGGCAACCGCGAGCACCTGATGCTGGTGCGCGACGTCACCCGCCTCTATCAGCTGGAACAGATGCGCAAGGATTTCGTCGCCAATGTCTCCCATGAATTGCGCACGCCGCTGACGGTAATCTCCGGCTACCTGGAAACCCTGCTCGACAACGTCGAACAGATAAACCCGCGCTGGCTGCGGGCACTGCAGCAGATGCAGCAGCAAGGCGGACGCATGCAGACCCTGCTCAACGACCTGCTGCTGCTGGCCAAACTGGAAGCCACCGACTACCCGGCGGACAACCAACCGGTGGCGGTCGATCTGTTACTGCTGTCGATCAGGAACGATGCGTTGGCGCTGTCCGCCGAACGTAACCACCGCATCAGCCTTGAGGCCGACCCGCATCTGAAGCTCAAGGGCAGCGAGGCGGAACTGCGCAGCGCCTTCTCCAATCTGGTGTTCAACGCGGTGAAATACACCCAGGACGAAGGCGATATCCATATCCTCTGGTGGGGCGACGAGCAGGGCGCGCACCTGGAAGTGACCGACAGCGGGCCGGGCATCGAAGCCAAGCACCTGCCGCGCCTGACCGAGCGCTTCTACCGGGTCGATTCGAGCCGCGCCAGCAACACCGGCGGCACCGGGCTCGGTCTGGCGATCGTCAAGCACGTGCTGTTGCGCCACCGCGGCCGTCTGGATATCAGCAGCCGCCTCGGTCAGGGCAGCACCTTCATCTGTCATTTCGCCAACCAGCAAGCGGTACGTCGCGGCTAGGAGCCCTGATCCGCGCCCAAGGATAGGGCGGACCGCACCTGCGCTTGCAAAGCCAGGCATCTGACGCCACTCTTAGTCGTCATCGATCACCCGAACCCCGTATGGATCCCTCCACAAGCTATACCGCCGCCAGTTATTTCGCCGATTTTGGCCTCGTTCTGTTCGCTTTCTGCCTGGTCCTGCTCAACGGCTTTTTCGTTGCCGCCGAGTTCGCCATGGTCAAGCTGCGCGCCACCAAGGTCGAGACGCTGTCGGCCAAGAGCGGCTGGCGCGGGCGCATTCTGCGCAAGGTCCATCAGCAGTTGGACGCCTACCTGTCAGCCTGCCAACTGGGCATTACCCTGGCCTCGCTCGGCCTGGGCTGGGTTGGCGAACCGGCATTCGCCCACCTGCTCGAACCGCTGCTCGGCTACCTCGGCGTGGTCTCGCCGAAGCTGGTACACGGCATTGCCTTTTTCAGCGCCTTTTTCATCATTTCCTATTTGCATATCGTGATCGGCGAACTCGCGCCGAAATCCTGGGCGATCCGCAAGCCCGTGCAGCTGTCGCTGTGGACGGCGGTGCCGCTGTACCTGTTCTACTGGGCCATGTACCCGGCGATCTACCTGCTCAACGCCAGCGCCACGGCGATCCTGCGCATCGCCGGACAAGACCAGGCGGGCTCGCATCACGAGCATCACTACAGCCGCGACGAACTCAAGCTGATCCTGCATTCCAGTCGCGCCCAGGACCCCACCGATCAGGACATGCGCGTTCTCGCCTCGGCGGTGGAACTCGGCGAGCTGGAGGTGGTGGACTGGGCCAACTCCCGCGAAGACCTGGTCCATCTCGAGGTGAACGCCGCGCTGCACGAGGTGTTCAGCGTGTTCCGCCGGCACAAGTACAGCCGCTACCCGGTGTACGACGAAGCCGCCGGCAGCTTCGTCGGCGTGCTGCATATCAAGGACCTGCTGCTGCACCTGTCGCTGCTGGAGATGCTGCCCTCGGCACTCAAGCTCAGCGAATTGATGCACCCGGTCGAGCGGGTCAACCGGCACATGCCGCTGTCCGATCTGCTCGAACAGTTCCGCCAGGGCGGCTCGCATTTCGCCCTGGTCGAGGAAGCCGATGGCAAGGTGATCGGCTACCTGACCATGGAAGATGTGCTCGAAGCACTGGTTGGCGACATCCAGGACGAACACCGCAAGGCCGACCGCGGCATCCTCGCCTACCAGCCGGGCAAACTGCTGGTGCGCGGCGACACCTCGCTGTTCAAGATCGAGCGCCTGCTGGGGGTCAATCTCGACCATATCGAGGCGGAAACCCTCGCCGGGCTGATCTACGAAACCCTCAAGCGCATGCCCGAGGAAGAGGAAGTTCTGGACGTCGACGGCTTGAAGGTCATCGTGAAAAAAATGAAGGGCCCGAAGATCGTCCTGGCCAAGGTGCTCAAGCTGCAGTAACCGCTCACTCATCAGCCCCGACCAACAGCTGACCAACCAGTCATGTTAACTAGCTCAACTAGCTGATTTTCAAGGCTCTGGCCGTTCGTCGACTTAGTCGAATCCCTCAGCGTTCGGCCAGTCCAGATAGGGGCGCCCGCAGGACGGGCGCACCTTCTATACGATCGCTGAGGAGAACCTTCATGCCCTTGCAAGGATTCGTTTCAAGAACCGCACTTGCCATCTGCCTGGCCGGCGTGTCGCAGGCATATGCCGCTTCGGCCACCGACCCGATTTCCACCATCGGCCTGATCGGCTCACACAACCGCTACACCTGGGACACCGATCAGAACGATGACGAACGGGAGCGGCTGAATCAGGGCGGCCTGTTCTACACGTTCGGCAACAAGCTGACCGGCGAGGCCGGCCCGATCTATCAGATCGGCGTGGAAGGCCAGTACAACGACAAGGACGACATCACCTACAAGTCGGCCAAGGCCGAACTCGACTTCGGTGCGCGAGCGGCCCTGAACGCGAACAACTACCTGGATATCGTCGTTGGTGGCGGCTATGACTGGGCGCGCCAGGAACAGGACGACGTCACCTTCGGGCCGTTCGAAGAGGACGTTCAACTGACCAGCAAATCGCCTTTCGCCAAGGCCGGCCTCGGCTACAACTACATGACGCCGAACTACAGCATGCGCCTGGAGCTTGGCGCTCGCTATTCGATCAGTGCGCGCAGCAAGCTGGAGGTCGGCGACGCCAGCGACAGCGTCGACCTGCGCAACAAGGTCAACCCTTATGGCGAGCTGAGCTTCCTGTGGAACAAGGGCATCAACGACATGCCGGTGTCGGCGAGCCTGTACTACCTGCAGAGCCGCTACCAGGTCGACAGCGATAGCGATATCGGCGACGAGCCGGAGCTCAAGCAGGAGCAGGTGGGCGTGAAGCTCGGCCTGGCGTTCTAGAGGGTCACCGAAAGACCAGCTGGCAGTTACTGACGACGGCCAGCTACTCCCCGCCGACGGCGAAGTTCGGCAGGCTGTCGACCGGGCGCGAGAAGGCGAAGGGAATCGATTCGAGGGCCAGGCCGACATTACGCTGCACCACGAAATGCAGGTGCGGGCCGGTGCTGTTGCCGGTATTGCCGGAACGGGCGATGGCACTGCCAGCGAGCACCCGCTGACCTTCGCTGACGCTGACCGAGCCCTTCATCAGGTGCAGGTAAACGCCCATGGTGCCGTCGTCGTGAAGGATACGCACATAGTTGCCGGAGGGATTGTTGCCCCGGCCGCTCTGGCTATTCTCGGTTTTGACCACCACACCGCTACGCGCCGCGATTATCGTGGTGCCCTCGGGCATCGCGATGTCCATCGCGTAGCGGCCCTTGGGGGTGAAGTGGCTGTATTGGCCATTGGCGCCCTGGGTCAGACGGAACGGTCCACCGCGCCAAGGCAGGGGGTATTTGTTTTGTGTCGGTACCAGGCGCGGATCGCCCAGGGCATAACGCAGCTTCGGTTTGTAATGCAGCGGCTTGGCGGGATCGCGCGGGGTCAGGGTCGCCAGACGAATGGCGCTGCGCGGCGGCAGCACCCAATTGATCGGTTTGTCGGGAGCGCCGACGGCATTCTCGACCTTCTCCAGACGCAACTCGACCTGCACCGGCGCATACAGATCATTGCGCACCAGCAGGGTCTCGCCGGCTTCGTGCTTCTTGGTTTCCAGCTTCACCTGATTGTCCAGGCGCTCGACCATGCGATCACGGAACACGAACACCTGTGCACCGGGTGCGGCCTGGTCGGTGTAGGTCACCACGCCATTGGCATCGGTGTACTTGTAGATGGTCAGCGCCATGACCCCAGGGGTGACGGCGAGCAAACCACAGAGAATCAGCAGGCGCCCTAACATATCGACTCGGGTAAAGGGTTGCGGTATCCAGACCATCAAGACTAGCAGCGTCGTCAGCCAGGCGCGAGATGCAGCACAGCGGGGTGTGACCGGGCTCGCGCGAACGGGCTCAGGCGCCGGGGCTGAAGTGTTTTTGCGCCGTGCCGCGGGCGATCAGGCGCGAGATATAGTCGAGCTTCTGCGGGTCGCGGTCGACGAACCTGAAGGTCAGCTGCAGCCATTCGCTATCGGGCTTGGGCTCGAAGGCGGCGATTGCGTGCAGGTAGCCATTCAGACGAGCGGTTTCCGACGCCTCGCCCTGCTCCAGGTCGAGTACCGCGCTTTCCAGCACCTGGGGCAGCTGCTCGGTCCGTTTCACCACCAGCAGCGCCTCCTTGAGGCTGATCGCCTTGATCACGCAGGCCATGTTGCCCGCGGTCAAGCGCAGCTGGCCCTGACCGCGACCGCTGGGTGCGGCGGCGGGTTTCTCCGGTTTGGCCACTTCGGGGCTGGCGAAACCGGCTGCGGCAACCGGCGCGACGGCGGGCTTGATCACCTCGGCCTTGCCGGCGGTCAGCGCGGACAGCGAATCATTGGCGAAGCTGCCACTGCTGAGCATTTTCGGGGGCGCGCCGGCCATCAGCGCCTGCAACTTGCCGGCGCGATGCAGGGCCTTTTTCACCTTGGTGACCAGTTGCTCGTTGGAGAAGGGTTTGCCGATGAAGTCGGAAACCCCGGCCTGGATCGCCTGCACCACGTTCTCCTTGTCGCCACGGCTGGTGACCATGATGAACGGCGTGGTTTTCAGGTTGTCCTGCTCGCGGCACCAGCTGAGCAGTTCCAGCCCCGACAGCTCGGGCATTTCCCAGTCGCAGAGAATCAGATCGATGCTCTGCCTGCCAAGCAATTGCTGGGCTTTGCGGCCGTTGATGGCTTCTTCGATGCGAATACCGGGAAAATGATCGCGCAGACCTTTTTTCACCAAGTCACGGATAAAGGTTGCGTCGTCCACCACCAGCACGCTGACTTTGCTCATCGGCCACTCCTATTGTAATGGCCTAAGCATAGCCCTAAAGAAAGCCGGAGGACAAAAGCCCCGGCCGGGTGGTGCCCGGCAAACCCGGCAAACGGCGCCGAGCCTGCGCTCAGCGATCCTTGCCCTCGACCTCTTCCTTCATGCGGGTCAGGCCCATATGTTTCACATCGGTGCCACGCACCAGGTAAATCACCAGTTCGGCGATATTGCGCGCGTGATCGCCGATGCGCTCCAGCGAACGCAGGGCCCAGATGATGTTGAGCACGCGGGAGATCGAGCGCGGGTCTTCCATCATGAAGGTGACCAGCTCGCGTAGCGCGGTCTTGTATTCGCGATCGACGGTCTTGTCGTACTGCGCCACCGACAACGCCAGCTCGGCATCGAAACGGGCGAAGGCGTCCAGCGCCTCCTGAACCATCCGCCGTACCTGATCGCCGATATGCCGCACTTCGACGTAACCGCGCGGCGCTTCGCCTTCCTCGCACAGCAGGATCGCGCGCTTGGCGATCTTGGTCGCTTCGTCGCCGATGCGTTCGAGATCGATCACCGACTTGGAGATGCTGATGATCAATCGCAGATCGGACGCCGCCGGCTGGCGACGGGCGAGGATGCGCACGCATTCCTCGTCGATATTGCGCTCCATCTGGTTGATCTGGTCGTCGATCTCACGCACCTGCTGAGCCAATCCGGAGTCGGCATCGATCAGGGCGGTCACGGCATCGTTGACCTGTTTCTCGACCAGGCCGCCCATGGCCAGAAGGTGGCTGCGCACCTCCTCCAGCTCGGCGTTGAACTGCTGGGAGATATGATGGGTGAGGCTGTCTTTGTTGATCATGGATCGCTCCGCGAAAGTCCGGGTAGGGTGCGCCTTGCGCACCACAGGGCAAACGGCTGGTGCGCGCGGCGCACCCTACGGATGGCTACTCAGCCATAACGGCCGGTGATGTAGTCTTCGGTCTGCTTCTTCGCCGGGTTGGTGAACAGCGTGTCGGTGTCGCCGTATTCGATCAGCTTGCCCATGTACATGAACGCCGTGTAATCGGACACCCGCGCCGCCTGCTGCATATTGTGGGTGACGATGACGATGGTGTACTTGGATTTCAGCTCGTAGATCAGCTCTTCGACTTTCAACGTCGAGATCGGGTCCAGTGCCGAGCAGGGCTCGTCGAGCAGCAGCACTTCCGGCTGCACCGCCACGGTACGGGCGATCACCAGGCGCTGCTGCTGGCCACCGGACAGGCCGAGCGCCGAGTCGTGCAGGCGATCCTTGACCTCGTCCCACAGCGCCGCACTCTTCAGCGCCCATTCGACGGTCTCGTCGAGCACGCGCTTCTGGTTCACGCCCTGGATGCGCAGGCCGTAGACCACGTTCTCGTAGATGCTCTTGGGGAACGGGTTGGGCTTCTGGAACACCATGCCGACGCGACGACGCAGCTCGGCGACATCTTCGCCCTTGCGGTAGATATTGCGACCGTCGAGGTTGATTTCGCCTTCCACGCGGCAACCGTCAACCAGATCGTTCATCCGGTTGAAGGTGCGCAGCAGGGTCGACTTGCCGCAGCCGGACGGGCCGATAAAGGCGGTCACGCGCTGACGCGGAATATTCATGCTGACATCGAACAACGCCTGCTTGTCGCCGTAGAACAGGTTCAGGCCGGGCACCTGGATGGCCACGGTTTCTTCGGCCAGGTTGAAGCTCTGCTTGTCCCGGCCCAGGGCGGCGATGTCGATGCCGTGAGTGTTTGTTTGGTGCATGGGAAACTCCCTACGCTAACAATTAATGATCCAGCGCTTTGTATTTTTCGCGCAGATGGTTGCGGATATACACCGCACTGAGATTGAGCAGGGCAATCACCAGCACCAGCAACAACGCGGTGGCGTACACCAGCGGGCGCGCGGCCTCGACGTTGGGGCTCTGGAAGCCGACGTCGTAGATGTGGAAGCCCAGGTGCATGATCTTCTGATCCAGGTGCAGATAGGGGTAGTTGCCATCGAGCGGCAGCGCCGGCGCCAGCTTGACCACGCCGACCAGCATCAGCGGCGCGACTTCGCCGGCGGCACGCGCCACGGCGAGAATCAGGCCGGTCATCATCGCCGGGCTGGCCATTGGCAGCACCACCTTCCATAGCGTCTCGGCCTTGGTCGCACCGAGCGCCAGCGAACCTTCGCGCAGCGCCCGGGGGATACGCGCCAGGCCTTCCTCGGTGGCGACGATCACCACCGGCACGGCGAGGATCGCCAGGGTCAGCGAAGCCCAGAGCAGGCCCGGCGTGCCGAAGGTCGGCGCCGGTGCGGATTCCGGGAAGAACAGACGGTCCAGCGAGCCGCCCAGCACATAGACGAAGAAGCCCAGGCCGAACACCCCGTAGACGATCGCCGGAACCCCGGCCAGGTTGTTCACCGCAATGCGGATCACCCGGGTCAACGGACCCTGCTTGGCATACTCGCGCAGGTAGATGGCCGCCAGCACGCCGAACGGGGTAACGATCACCGCCATGATCAGGGTCATCATCACCGTGCCGAAGATCGCCGGGAAGATACCGCCCTCGGTATTCGCCTCGCGCGGGTCGTCGCTGACGAACTCCCAGACCTTGGCGAAATAGAAACCGAGCTTGTCGAGGTTATCCATGGCGTTCGGCTGGTAGGCGCGCACCACCTTGCCCAGGCTGATTTCCTGCTCGCGGCCGTCGACGGTCCGGACCGTCACGCTGTCGCGGTTGAAGGCGCCGTTGAGTTCGACCAGTTGCGTCTCGAGCACCTTGTATTCGGCGTCCCACTGGGCGCGCTCGGCATCCAGATCGGCCTGGGCGGCCGCGTCCAGGCGGTCGTTCAATTCCAGGCGACGGGTTTTCAGGCGCAGGCTTTCGAGGCCATGGTTGATCCGCCCGATGTCCTTCTTTTCCAGCCGGGAGATCTGCTTGTGCAGCTCGTCGATGCGGGCGATGCGCTGTTGCAGTTCGTCCCAGGCGCTGTCGCCCTCGGCGATCACCTGGCCTCCCTGTTTGACGTTGACCAGGTAGCCGTAGAAGTTGCCCCACTCACGGCGCTCCATCACCAACAGGTCGGCCGGGGTGTGGGCGTCGCGCGTCCACTCCGCCACCACCCAGCTGAAATCGGCACCGAACAGTTCGCGGTTACCGACCTTGAGCAACTCGCGGGTCATGAATTCGCCGCCGTTGACGTCCACCGGCAAGCCGGCCGCGGCCAGGCGCGCGCGCGGTACTTCCTCGGCCTGCACCAGCTCGCCGGCCATCACCCGAGGCGCTTCGCCGGGGATCTGGTAGGTGGCTTCGATCACATCGGCCGGCCAGAAGTGCGCCAGACCACGGGTGGCGATCACCGCCAGCAGGCCGAGGGTCATGATCACCGCGATGGAAACCCCACCGGCGGTCATCCAGACCCAGGGAGAGCCGCTCTGGAACCAGGATTTCAGGTTTTGCTTTTTCACGTTCACGGACGTCTACCTTCCCGAGTCTTAGAGCGAGGCGTATTTCTTGCGCAGGCGGGTGCGAATCACCTCGGCCAGCGTGTTCATCACGAAGGTGAAGGACAACAGCACCAGCGCCGAGAGGAACAGCACGCGGTAATGGCTGCTGCCGACTTCGGACTCCGGCATTTCCACCGCGACGTTGGCCGCCAGGGTGCGCAGGCCTTCGAAGATGTTCATGTCCATGATCGGCGTGTTGCCGGTGGCCATCAGCACGATCATGGTTTCGCCGACCGCACGGCCGAGGCCGATCATCAGCGCCGAGAAAATCCCCGGGCTGGCGGTCAGGATCACCACCCGGGTGAGGGTCTGCCATGGCGTCGCGCCGAGCGCCAGGGAACCGAACGTCAGGCTCTTGGGCACGCTGAACACGGCGTCTTCGGCGATCGAATAGATGTTCGGGATCACCGCGAAGCCCATCGCCAGGCCAACCACCAGTGCGTTGCGCTGATCGAAGGCGATACCCAGATCGTTGCTCAGCCACAGGCGCATGTCGCCGCCGAAGAACCAGTTCTCCATGTGCCCGCTCATGCTCAGGGAGAAGGCGCCGATCAGCAGAATCACCGGCACCAGCAGGACCGCTTCCCAGCCCTCCGGCACCAGCAGGCGCAGGCGTTCCGGCAGCCGGCTCCAGCCAAAGGCGGTGAGCAGGATGCCGAGGGGTGTGAGCAATAGCAGGCTGAATATTCCCGGCAGATGCCCTTCGACATAGGGCGCGAGGAACAACCCGGCGAAGAAGCCGAGAATGACTGTCGGCAGCGCTTCCATCAGCTCGATCACCGGCTTGACCTTGCCGCGCAGGGTCGGCGCCATGAAGTAGGCGGTGTAGATCGCCGCGCAGATGGCCAGCGGCGCCGCCAGCAACATGGCGTAGAACGCCGCCTTGAGCGTGCCGAAGGTCAAGGGCGCGAGGCTCAGCTTGGGCTCGAAGTCACTGTTGGCCGAGGTCGACTGCCAGACGTACTTGGGCTCGTCATAGCTCTCGTACCAGACCTTGCCCCACAGCGAACTCCAGGACACCTCGGGGTGCGGGTTGTCGAGGGTAAAGGTTTGCAGCTGGCCGGCCGACTCCACCAGCACCCGGCTGGCGCGCGGCGAGAGCGCAGCGATGCCCGCGCCCTTGGCCACCGGCTCGATCAGCAGGGTACGGTGCGCGGTGCTGTGGAACACCCCGAGGCTGCCGGCACTGTCCAGCGCCAGGAAGCCCTTGCGGCGCTCCTCGGGAATCAACTGGGTGATCGGCTGATCGCCCAGCTGGAAGTCGCGGATACGGGTAAGTGCGGATTTGCCGTCCTTGTCGCGCACCATGAACCACTGGGCGATGCCGCCCTGGCTGTTGCCGATAAGCAGCGAGATACCGCCCAGCAGCGGGCTCACGGTAGTCACTTCGGCACCGCCCTCGAGCAGGCTGTAACGGCCGTTCAGGCTGTTCTTGCGCAGGTCGAAGACATCCGCGGTGGCCTTGCCGTTGAACACGTACAGCCACTGCTGGCGCGGATCGATAACCAGGGCCTTGATCGGCTCGGCGATCTGCGGCAGTTCGATGCGCTTGCGCTCCTGGGAGGTTTCGCCGGTAAACGGGTTTTCCTCGTTGGTCAGCGCCAGCACATGCAGCTCGGTGCCGGTCGAGGCGCTGAGCAGCAGGGTATCGCCGTTCTGGTTGATCGCCACGTGCTCCAGGGCACGGCCCTGGGGGTCAAGATCGATGGGCGCTTCGCCATACGGGTATTGCAGCACCGGGGTGATGGTCTTGACGTTGTTCGGGTAGGTGACCGCGTAATTCTGCCGGAACACCAGCGCCTGACCGTTGGACAGACCGAGGACGATGCGCCGGCTGCCGGGAGCACCTTCGCTGACCGCGGTGATGCTGGCTCCGGCCGGGATCGCCAGGTCGTAACCGTTGAGTTCAGCACCGTCCTTGAGGGCGAAGAACTGCACCCGTCCGCTGCGACTGAGGCGCATCGCCACCTTGTTCTGCTCTTCCACCGCGAGCAGCAGGGCCTCGCCCTGATCGGCCAGCCAGGCCGGCTGCTGGGCCTTGTGCGCACGCAGCTCGGCGCCGGAAAAAATCGGCATCACCACATAGGCGAGGTAGAAGAAGATCAGGGTGATCGCACCCAGCACCGCCAGGCCGCCAATCGACACATACCAATGCGCCAGGCGGTCCTTGAGGGCACGCCTGCGGCGCTTGCGCAGCAGAGCCGGGGTATTGAAATCAAGCCGTTGGCTGCGATTCGAGGGTGCGGTCATGGATTCGTTGGCCAAATCGTTCATACAGAGGTCTCTGAGCGGTTGCGCACTCGCGCCGCTAAATACGCGGGAGTCTCAATCTATCGCCCTTGTGTGACAGAAAGATTACAGCAGGCAGACGCACAAACGCCCGCCCTCTATCAAAGGGCGAGCGCTTCGGCATTACCGCAGCTGCTGGGCAGCCGCAGCCTGGAGCCGGTTTAGAGGCCCAGATCCTTCATGGTCTTCTCGGCCACCTTGGACGGCAGCGGGATGTAGCCATCCTTGACCACGACTTCCTGACCCTGCTTGGACAGCACCAGCTTGACGAACTCGGCTTCCAGCGGGCTCAGGGCCTTGTTCGGGGCCTTGTTCACGTAGACGTAGAGGAAGCGCGACAGCGGGTACTTGCCAGCCAGGGCATTGGCCTCGGAAGCTTCTTCAGCTACACCGTTCTTGTCTTCCAGGGGCACGGCGCGAACGCTGGAGGTCTTGTAGCCGATGCCCGAGTAACCGATGGCGTTCAGGGTGCTGGAGATCGACTGGACCACCGACGCCGAACCCGGCTGCTCGTTGACGTTGGAGCGGAAGTCGCCTTTGCACAACGCTTCTTCCTTGAAGTAACCGTAGGTACCGGATACCGAGTTACGACCGAACAGCTGAACCGGCTTGGCAGCCCACTCGCCAGTCAGGCCAGCGTCGCCCCAGGTCTTGATCTCTTTGGCTTCGCCGCACAGACGGGTGCTGGAGAAGATCGCGTCGACCTGTTCCATGCTCAGGCTCTTGATCGGGTTGTCCTTGTGCACGAACACCGCCAAGGCATCGATTGCGACCGGGATGGCGGTCGGCTTGTAGCCGTATTTCTCTTCGAATGCCTGCAGTTCGGCGTCCTTCATCTTGCGGCTCATCGGGCCGAGGTTGGAGGTGCCTTCAGTCAGTGCGGGCGGCGCGGTGGAGGAACCGGCGGCCTGAATCTGGATGTTCACGTTGGGGTAGAGCTTCTTATAGTCCTCGGCCCACAGCGTCATCAGGTTGGCCAGGGTGTCGGAGCCTACGCTGGACAGGTTGCCCGATACGCCGGCAGTCTTTTCGTAGCTCGGCAGAGCCGGATCGACAGCAGCAACCGCATTGGCGGTGGCGACGCCAGCGGCGACAAAAGTCATGGCCGCCATCAAACGCTTCAGTTTCATGCCTTACTCCTAGCAAACGTGTGTGTTGGATTGATCGGGGCCAAGTATCTTCAGGCCGTATGACGACTGTATGAAATCAATGTGACAGTTAGATGACCGCGCGGACCTGTCCGATCGATAAGGTGGCAGAGCGCTATGGTCGCCCGCCGACCCTTCTGTCGCTATACTCCCAGCGCCCGCTTTATTGCGGGCTTCGCGTCCACAACAACAACCGCACCGCGAGTCGTACCCAGATGAATGATTTCGAACAGGATGATCCCATTCCGCAGGGCGATCTGGCGCTGCAGATCACCGCTTTGCCGCGCGAAACCAATGGGTTCGGCGATATTTATGGCGGCTGGCTGGTTTCCCAGATGGACCTGGCCGGCACCGCCATGGCCAGCAAGGTAGCGGCCGGCCGGGTGGCCACCGTGGCGATCGATCGCATGGCCTTCCTGGTACCGGTTTCGGTGGGTGCGCAGCTGTCCTTCTATACCCAGGCGCTGGAAGTCGGGCGCAGCTCGATCCAGATGCTGGTCGAAGTGTGGAGCGACGATCCGCTGTCCAGCGAGTGGCGCAAGGTTACCGAAGCGGTGTTCGTCTTCGTCGCCATCGACGGCAGCGGCCGCACCCGCCCGGTACCGGCGCGGCGCTAAGAGCTCGTCCGGACGATCAGATCCACTGATCGTTACGCTTGCGGCGTACCCGCAGCATGGTCGGCAGGATCAGCCCGAGCAACAATCCGGCGCCGGCGATGCCGCCGCCATAGATCATATAGCGCATCAGCAAGTCCTGGTTTTCGACCCCCAGCTGCGCCTGCAGCTCGCGCACCTCGGCGCGCGCCTTGCTCAGCGCGATGTCCAGCTCGGCGCGTGCGGTCTGCGATTCCTCGATCAGCTTCTTGCGCGAATCCAGCGCCTCCTGCATGCCCTGCACGCGGGTCTTCCAGGTTTCGTTGATACCTTCCAGTTCGGCGCTGAGCTCGGCCACCTGCTGTTCCAGCTGCGGCAGGCGTTCGGCCTGGCCGGGCACCTTCTGCAGATCGCGACTGGGGATCCACACGGCGTCGCCATTTTCGCTGCGCACCTGGCTGTACTCTCCCTGGGTGCGCAACAAATCGACCTTCTGCCCGGAGGTGAGCGTGCCAACGATGCGGTAACCATCAGTTGGGCCGCTGCGCACATAGGTGCTCAGGCTATCGCTCACCCAACGCGTGTTGTCGGCGGTTTCCTCAGCCTGCGCCGGTGTCCCGGCCAGCAGCCAGCCACTCAGCAGGCAGGCGCCGAGGGCACGGGTCGGGAACGGGGCAATACGCAAGGGAACATAACGAAATAGGGACATGGGCAATCTTCACGTGGCGATAAAACAAAACCCTGAAACGGGCACGATAAAAAGCCGGCCAGGCAAATGGTTGTGGACAGGAACGCGATCAGGGTGGGAAGGAGCCCGCGCAATCACCCGGTGGCAAATGACCATGCAATCCACCCGGTAGGCCGACAGCAGACTGACCGCAGCGAGCACCCGAAGTTCATCCGGGGCAATGTCCCGGTCGGTGTCGGTAAATAATTCGGCAGCCCACGGAAACTCTGGCCACAGGGGCACTCAAAGAGTGCTGGCCAAGTCCCTGGCGATCACGCCAGCAGGCGAGATAAGCGGGACAGGCATTCGAAGGAGCGATCTATATGGACATGAAGCCGACCCTGTTCGGGCTGATCAGCCTGTTGCTGTGCTCGCAGATCATTCAGGCCGCGCAGTCGCCGTTGGCGCCCGTCCTGTTCGAGCCCGGCGCATCGCCGCTGCCGGCGGAGCAGGCACTGGCCTACCCGCTGTTCGCCGCCGAACTGCAGCGCACCCACGCGGCGGTCGATCGTGCCCTGGGCGAAGCGATCGCGGTGCCCGAGCCCACCGATCCCGGCGGCGGGCCCAGCCACGAGCAGCACAAGCGCAACTACCGAATGCTCTACGACGCGGGCCTGCTGTATCGGATCAGCGGCGAGCGGGCCTATGCCGAATACGTGCGCGACCTGTTGCTGGCCTACGCCGATCTCTATCCGAAGCTCGGCCCGCACCCGGCCGCCGCCAGTAACTCGCCGGGGCGCCTGTTCTGGCAAAGCCTCAACGACGCCGTGTGGCTGGTTTATGCGATCCAGGCCTATGACGCCATACGCGCCACGCTGAGCCCGGCACAGCGCCAGTTGCTTGAAACAAGATTGTTCCGCCCAATGGCCGATTTTCTCTCCAGCGGGCAGCCGCAGACCTTCGCGCTGATCCACAACCACGCCACCTGGGCGGCCGCCGCCGTCGGCATGACCGGCTACGTGCTGGACGAGCCGAAATACGTGCAACGCGCGCTGCTGGGGCTGGCGGGCGACGGCAAGAGCGGCTTCCTGCGCCAGCTCGACCTGCTGTTCTCGCCGGATGGCTACTACACCGAAGGCCCCTACTACCAGCGCTATGCCCTGCTGCCCTTCGTCGTCTTCGCCCACGCCATCGAGCTGAACGAGCCGCAGCGAAAGATCTTCAGCTACCGCGACGGCATTCTCCTCAAGGCGATCGACAGCAGTATCCAGCTGACCTACAACGGCTATTTCTTCCCCCTCAACGACGCCCTGCCCGACAAGAGCCTGCGTACCGACGAGCTGTATCAGGCGGTCGCCATCGGCTACGGGCAAAGCCATGACCCCGGCCTGCTGGCCATTGCCCGCTGGCAAGGCCGCACGCTGCTGACCCCTCAGGGCCTGCAGCTGGCCCGCGATCTGGCGGCAGGGCTCGAGCGGCCCTTTCCGTTCGCCTCGCGACTGCTGCGCGATGGCGCCAATGGCGATCAGGGTGCGATTGCCATACTGCGTTCGGGCGAGCAGACCCTGGTGGCCAAGAACAGCGCCCAGGGCATGGGCCATGGCCACTTCGACAAACTGAACTGGCTGCTCTACGACAACGGCCAGGCGCTGATACGCGACTACGGCGCGGCGCGTTTCCTCAATATCGAAGCCAAGGACGGCGGCCGTTACCTGGCGGAAAACGACAGCTGGGCCAAGCAAAGCGTGGCCCATAACACCCTGGTGGTGAACGAAAGCAGCCACTTCGATGGCGACTGGCAGCTCGGCCAAACCCAGGCGC
The DNA here is from genome assembly GCA_966210435.1 of uncultured Pseudomonas sp. Classification (GTDB taxonomy): domain Bacteria; phylum Pseudomonadota; class Gammaproteobacteria; order Pseudomonadales; family Pseudomonadaceae; genus Aquipseudomonas. The sequence continues at coordinate 16,908 of CBIHLF010000031.1, forward strand.
CCAGGCAGCTTGCCTTCGTCGATAAGCAAGACAGCCGAGTCAGCACCGCGGAAATGATCGGCGCCTATCCCGGCGTAGGCTTTCGCCGCAGCCTGGTGCAGCTGGATATCGACGGCGACGGCGGCCCGCTGGTGCTCGACCTGCTGCGCATCGAGGGCGAGCAACCGGCGCAATACGACTTGCCGCTGCACTACGCAGGCCATTTGATCGAGGTGAACTTCCCGCTGCAGTCGCACACCACCAACCGCCCGCTGCTCGGCCAGGCAAACGGCTACCAGCACCTCTGGGTCGACGCCGTCGGCCAGCCGACGCCGCAACACTCCAGCCTGACCTGGATGAATGACAAGCGCTTCTACAGCTACCACATGCTGCTGTCGGAAAATGCCCAGATCATCCTCGCCGAAAGCGGTGCCAACGACCCGCACTTCAACCTGCGCCGCGAGCCCGTGGTCATCCAGCGCCTCACCGAGGCGAGCGACGCCACCTTCGTCTCGCTGCTCGAACCCCACGGCCACTACGATCCGGATGCGGAAAGCGTGAGCGCCAGCCGCAGCCAGCTCAAAACGCTCGGGCATACTCGCCTGACGGACGCCGAACTAATCGACATCGAATGGCTGGATGGCAAGCGGCTGGTACTGGTAATGGCCGACGACACTGACCCCAGCCTGGTCCATCGCATTCGCTACCAGGGCAAATCGTTGCAGTGGAGCGGCCACCTGGGGCGCTTCGATGGCGCAGGCACTGGCGCAGCGCTGTCGGCGTCCGCCCGGCCGTGAGCGGGCCGTTCGTCAGAGCATGCCAGGCACCGCGCACTAAGCGCAGACCCGGCTCTCTATATGACAGCTTCCAGAGAAGTGCCGAGCGAATCCTGGTTGCCGCCCGCGCGCCGCAGCCGGTAAACCAGGTTTTCATTCGCCATCCCCAGATTCGATTCGCGCCGCCCGCTGGAGAGCCGCTGATGCCCCATGCCTCACCCAAACCTTTCGCCCAGCGCCTGCGGGCGCTGCTGGTATTGCTCGCCCTCGGCCTCGCACCCACGCTGTCGGCGATGACGCTGCAGGCGAGCCGGCCGCCGTTCGGACTGAAGGGCGAGCCCGTAGAGTTCATCCGCAACGTCGCCTATGGCCCGGATAGCAGCAACAGGCTGGATATCTTCCTTCCCGCAGACGCCGCAGCGCGGAAACAGCCGACGCCATTGGTGGTGTTCATCCACGGCGGCGGGTTTTCCTCCGGCAGCAAGGAAAAAGCCTATAGCCGCGACAATCGCGACGCACTCGCCACCCTGCTGCAGCACGGCATCGCCTATGCCACGATCGACTATCCGCTGCTGGCGCGGCACGAACAGCAAGGCCTGATCAAATCGCTGAACGGCGCGCGGCGGGCCTTGCAGTTCCTGCGCCTGAACCGGGAAACCTTCAATATCGACCCCGAGCGGATCGTCCTGATGGGCAGCTCCGCCGGCGGCAGCGCCGCGCTGTGGCTGGCCCTGCATGACGACATGGCCGACGCGAACAGCCCGGACCCGCTGGAACGCCAGTCCACCCGCGTGCGCGCCGTCGTCGCCATCGAGGTCCAGGCCACCCTGGACGTCGTGCGCTGGGAAGAAATATTCAAGGAATACCGCTTCACCATCAGCCGGTTCGAGAAAGCCAAGGCGCTGTATGGCATCGAAACGCTGCAGCAGCTGAACGACCCGAGGATCGTCCAGTACCGCCACGAGATCGATCTGCTGCGCCTGATGGATAGTGCCGATCCGGAGATCTGGGTGGCCAATCGCAACATTTCGGCAGCCGCCCCACGCAACGCCAGCACGCTCTACCATCACCCTTTCCACGCCAGGGCGCTGCAACAGCAGGCGATGCGCGTCGGCCTGAAAGGCCAGTTCCATATCCCGCAAATGAACATCGAACCCAGCGAAGATGAAAGCGCGGTCGACTTCATCCTGCGCAAGGTGCGCTAGCAGCCTGTCGAAGATGCGCCCCCACGGCGAAAGCAGACCGCAGGGCTGACCCGACAATCCGTGGGAGGGGCTTTAGCCGCGAAAGGTTATCGGCAGTCTTCAACAGCCCGCCAGCCGGCGACCGGCGACCGGCATAGCCCGAACTGCCGATACCGGGCGCGCGGACCTAAGCTGCGTATCAGCCGAGCTGCAGCGCCCGCTGATTGGACGCATAGATGCCGTCCGGCTGCAGCGGCGCGCCGTCGGCCAGCGCCGCCAGCCACTGATCGGTGCTGACCACCGCGGCGAAGCCGGTGTGCATCACCACGCTGAACACCCGATGAATCTCTTCGGCGCTCGCCGCACCAGCGGCATTGGCATAGGGCAAGGAGCCGCTGGCATCGTGCAACAGCTCGACCTTCCAGCCTTCATGGTGCGCCTGCACGACTGTCGAGCTATCGCAGTTGTGGGTCATGTAACCGACCACGCTCAGGGTGTCGACCTGCCGGTCGCGCAGCCAGGCAGCCAGATCGGTTTTGGCCAGCGCGCTTGCCAGCGACTTCTCCACCAGCAGGTCATACGGCCGCGCCGCGACCGAGGGGTGCAGCTCGGCCTGCTGACTGCCGCGGGCGAACAGCGGCGATGTTTCCGCTGCCAGGTGCTGCACAACCACCACCGGAATGCCCGCGGCGCTGGCCGCATCCATGGCGCGGGCGATATTGCCCAGCGATAGCTGTACATCGGGAAACTCGATGCGCAGATTGCCGGTGACGTACTCGTTCTGCACGTCGATTACGATCAGTGCGCGTTTGGGCTGGCTCATGGGGGTGTCCTCGTGCGTTGGTGATGGCGCCATTGTTTCGTCGTTCGGCCGAGACGAGTGAGTGGCCCGAATGACAGCTTGCGCTAATATCGGGCCAACACCGCCGGAGCCCAACCATGCAGCCGCACCGAATCGCCGTGGTCGCGTTCGACCAGATCAGCCCCTTTCACCTCTCCGTACCCTGCCTGGTATTCGGCGATGTCGCGCCGCAGGAGCAGGGCTATGTCGTCGACGTCTGCGCCGCCGAGCCCGGGCCATTACGCACCACGGCGGGTTTCGAACTGCAGGTCAGCCATGGCCTGGAGGCGCTCGAAAAGGCCCAGACGATCATCCTGCCGAGCTGGCGCGACGGCGATGAAAAGCCGCCTGCGGCCTTGCTCGACGCACTGGTCGCCGCCCATCGACGCGGCGCGCTGCTGGTCGGTCTGTGCCTGGGCGCTTACGTTCTCGCCGCGACCGGGCTGCTCGATGGCCGCCGCGCGACCACCCACTGGGCCTGGGTCGAACACTTCAAGAGCCTGCATCCCAAGGTCCAGGTGGATGCCGATGTGCTCTACCTGGACGACGAAAATCTGCTGACATCGGCGGGCACCGCGGCGGCGCTGGATTGCTGCCTCTACCTGCTGAGAAAACACTGCGGCGCCGAGTTGGCGAACAAGGTGGCGCGGCGCCTGGTGATGTCTCCGCACCGCCAGGGCGGACAGGCGCAGTTCATCGACCAGCCCATCCCGAGCAACCGCCGCGACTCGCGGCTGGGCCAGCTGCTCGACTGGGCACGGGCCAACCTGCAACTGCCGCATACGCTCGACAGCCTGGCGGAAAAAGCCCTGATGAGCCGGCGCACCTTTAGCCGCCACTTCCGCCAGCACACCGGCACTACGGTCGGCGCCTGGCTGCTGGCCGAACGCCTGGCGCTGAGCCAGCGCCTGCTCGAAGGCAGCGACCGGCCCATCGACGCGGTCGCCTCACTGGCCGGCTTCGGCTCCCCGGTATCGCTGCGCCATCACTTCAGCAAGGCATTGGGCATCTCGCCAAGCCACTATCGACGCAGCTTTCGCGGTAGGGTTTGAAGGGTGTTCGGGGGGAATCGGATAAGAGCGGTGATTCACGTTAGGCTGTTTTCGGCCAGGAGCAGTCAGTCACGGCAGGCAGAGTCGACTCCGAGATGCTGCTCGGCAGCATCAATATCGTGGTGTCCCCTATTACTTAGGGTCAGTTGGCCGAGCAGCAGGGTCGACGCCAGCCGCTTTGAGCGGCTCACATAACTAAAGCCCCCCGGCTCTGCCGGGGGATGTTTACCCTAAGACGGTCAGCGCACCGGTGGTGCGTATTGCAGACCACCTTTGTTCCACAGGGCGTTCAGGCCACGCTCGATCTTCAGCTCGCTGCCGGCACCGACATTGCGCTCGAAGCTCTCGCCGTAGTTGCCCACCTGCTTGACGATCCGCACGGCCCAGTCTTTCGGCAGTTGCAGGTCCTTGCCAAACTCACCCTCGGCCCCCAACAGGCGGGCGACGTCCGGATTCTTGGTGGTCTTGGCCATTTCCTCGACGTTCTTCGAGGTGATGCCCAGTTCCTCGGCGTTGACCATGGCGAACAGGCTCCAGCGCACGATGTTGAACCAGTCATCATCACCCTGGCGCACCGCCGGACCGAGCGGCTCCTTGGAGATCACTTCCGGCAACACCATGTAATCCTGCGGCGCGGCCAGTTTGAGGCGCTGCGCATAGAGTGCAGACTGATCGGAGGTCAGCACGTCGCAACGGCCTGCCTCCATCGACTTGGTGCTCTCATCGATGGCGTCATAGGTAATCGGAGTGTATTTCAGACCATTGGCACGAAAGTAGTCAGAGAGGTTCAGCTCGGTGGTGGTGCCGGCCAGAATGCAGATGGTGGCACCATCGAGTTCCTTGGCACTGGTGACGCCCAACTTCTTGTTCACCAATAAACCCTGGCCGTCGTAGTAGTTCACGCCGGTGAAGTTCAGGCCCATCCCGGAGTCGCGCGAGCTGGTCCAGGTGGTGTTGCGCGAGAGGATGTCGATTTCGCCGGACTGCAGCGCGGTGAAGCGCTCCTTGGCGGTCAGCGGACTGTACTTGACCTTGGACGCATCGCCGAACAGGGCGGCGGCCACGGCGCGGCAGACATCGACGTCGAGGCCCAGATAGTTGCCCTTCTTATCTGCATAGGAGAAGCCCGGTAGGCCATCACTGATACCGCACTGGACGAAGCCTTTTTCCTTCACCGCATCCAGGGTTGCGCCTGCTTGGGCGAAGCTGCTGGCGCCGAGCACTACTGCCGCAGTCACTACAGCCAGGGTGGATTTCATCGTCTTCATTGGGAGAACCTCAGTTGCTGTTGTTATGTTTGGGCAACAGGGGACAGCCCACGGTACTGGCCTGAATCATCAGGCAGAAACGACATTGTTCGTGGTCTGCCCCCCGTTCCGACTGCGCTATCAGGCTATGCGCCGCACGGACTTGCGTGCCTTGCTGGATCGGGTGTAGCGGAAGAGGTCTTTCGGGTCGTTGTCATCGCCATGCTCGCCCCAGGGAACCAGTTCGATGCCGATACCCAGGTTGCGTTTCTCGGCCTGCTCGTTGATGTAGCGCAGGGTGGAGTAGTCCTCCAGGGCGAATCCCACGGAGTCGAAGATGGTGACCTGCTCGGCACCGACACGCCCCGGCTCCTGGCCTGCCAGCACACGCCAGAGGTCGACCACCGGGAAGTCCGCCGGCATCTGTTGGATATCCCCCTCGATGCGCGTCTGCGGCTCGTACTCGACGAACACCTTGCCGGTTTTCAGCACGTCCGCATGCAGTTCGGTCTTGCCCGGACAATCCCCGCCTACTCCGTTGATGTGCATTCCGGGTTCGATCAGGTCGGGGGTGAGGATGGTCGCGTAGGCCTTGTCGGCAGTCACGGTGGTGACGATGTCGGCGCCCCGTACGGCTTCTGCCGTGGAGTGGGCCCGGATGATCTTCAGCGACGGATGGGCGGACAGGTTGCGGATGAGCTTTTCGGTGGCCTCCGGGTCCACGTCATAGACCGAGATTTCCTCGATGCCCAGGTGATAGTGGAAGGCCAGCGCCTGGAATTCGCTCTGCGCACCGTTGCCGATGAGGGCCATGCGCCGGGAGTCGGGGCGGGCCAGGGCACGCGCCGCCATGAGTGAGGTGGCGCAGGTGCGCAGTGCGGTGGCGACGGTCAGCTCGGAGAGGAGCACCGGATAGCCGGTTTCTACGTCGGCCAGGACGCCGAAGGCCATGACGGTGTAGAGGCCGCGCTGGGTGTTCTGGGGGTGGCCGTTGACGTACTTGAAGGCATAGCGCTGGGCGTTGGACACCGGCATCAGCTCAATGACGCCGATGTCGGAGTGGTTGGCGACACGTGCCGATTTGTCGAACGCGGGCCAGTTGATGAAGTCATCGCGAATGGCGTCGGCGAGTTCGCCGATGAACGATGCGATACCGATGTCCTGCACTAATTGGGACATGGTTGGGACGTCTACGAAGCGGGTCATGAAAACCTCCGTCAGTTTTAGGGATTGGAATTTGCAACGACTGGCGATGAGGTCTTACTGCGGCTATAGGCAATCAGCAGGAAGATGAACCAGAGGGGCATGAAGTAGAGCGCCGTTCGCGTGTCAGGCTTGAGTGCGAGCAAGCACAGTACGAAGACCAGGAACACGAGGGTGATGACCGCCAGCCACCGGGCAACTTGAAGCGGGACCGTTGGTGCGCAGCCGGATTCTGCTTCCGGTAGGCGATGTAAGACGTCAGGATCATGGACCAGGTGAAGATCACCAGGATCGCCGAGATCGTCGAGATCAGGGTGAAGACAGTCATCACCTCGGGAATGATAAACAGCAGGGTGAGGCCAACCAGCATGCAGATGCCGGACAACATCAGGCTGTATACCGGCACGCTCAGAGAGGACAACTTGGCGAAGATCGCGGGGGCACTTTTGCGCTCTGCCAGCCCGAACAGCATGCGGCATCCCGAGTAGACGCCACTGTTTGCCGAGGAGGCAGCTGAGGTCAGTACGACGAAGTTGATCATCCCGGCGGCTGCCGGGAAGCCGGCCAGGAGGAACAGTTCCACGAAGGGGCTGCGATTCGACGGGATCTCTGCCCAGGTAGGTGGCGACAATGTCCGCGAAGGATTTGAAGCGCAGATTGGACAGCAGGAGTTCACCCATTGCCCGCATGACGAAGAGCAGGAAGAACCCGAGGATCGCGTAGACCAGCACAGTTGAGGTACCGGCCAGTGCGATCACCTTGCCTGACCCCATGAAGAGCCCGGTTCCAATTGCACCACCAATGGCAATTAACTGGATGTGACGGTTTTCCACAGTCCGTTGCAAGTGCCCATCGCTGTCGGACTTGATGTGGATACGTTCATCAAGGCTTCCGGAAATTTTCTCCATGTTCGACCTCTTGTTTTTGTAGTGAGATAGGTTCGAGCTGCCGGCAAAGGGCGCGACAAGGACCTCCCAGGCATGTCGCGGGGTGGATACAGGGGCGGTGGTGTGCCCTCGCGCGGGCCTAGCCTGCGCGGGGTATTCGTGTGGGCTGAATGGCTTAACTGTTGCTTTCAAACCCTTGCAGGGTGTTCACCGCGTTGATGCCGATTTCATCGACCATGTAGCCGCCCTCCATCACGAACAACGTGGGGAGGCGGGCACTGGCGATCTGCTCGCCCATGCGGAGGAAGTCCTCGCTGGTGAGGCGGAAATGGCTGATCGGATCGCCTTCGAAGGTGTCCACGCCCAGCGATACGACCAGGAATTCCGGCTGGTAGGCCACGACACGATCCAAGGCATTCTTTAGCGCTTCGCGGTAGCAATCCCAGGTGGTGCCTTTCGCCAGCGGGTAGTTGGCGGTGAAACCCGTTCCCGGGCCAGTGCCTTGCTCGTGCGCGTACCCAGAGAAATAGGGGTAGGACACGTAGGGGTCCCCATGAATCGAAGTGAAGAAAACGTCCGGGCGGTCGTAGAAGATGTTCTGTGTGCCGTTGCCGTGGTGGAAGTCGACATCCAGGACGGCCACACGCTTCGCGCCTCGGCTCAGGCAGCGCTCGGCGGCGATAGCGGCATTGTTCAAATAGCAGTAGCCGCCCATGTACTCGCGAGCGGCGTGGTGACCTGGCGGGCGACACAGGGCGAAGGCGCTATGGACGCCACCAATGATCCGCTCCATGGCGGTCAACGCGACGTTGGCGCTGCTGCGCACCGCTTCCCAAGTGCCAGTGGTAATGGGTGCTCCAGCGTCCATGGCATAGAAGCCGAGCTTGCCGTCGATGAAGCCAGGCTCTTGGTCGATGGCCAAGTCACGCACCGGCCATACGAGCGGCAGAGCGTCGTGCGTTTTGCCAGTAGCGACCCATTCTGTCCAGGCATTCTCCAGAAAGGTTACATAGCGCTCGCTGTGGGCTGCGACATAGCAGGAACGGTCGAATGCCTGTTCTGCGATGATTTCCCCCAGGCGCGTACTTTGCACGCGAACCAGTACTGTGTCGGCGCGTTGCGGATTTTCGAAGGAAGGCTTTACAGCCCCGTCTTTAAGCTCGGAGCCATGATGCAGGCGGTGCTTGGAACTGAAGACTGTCAGCACGCGAATGTCCTCTTGTTACAGGGGGGGTAATGAGGACAATTTTCGCCACGAATTGCCGAAAATGCTTTGCTTTATGTCTGTGATTGCCGGATCTTTTAGCAAAGATGTCGGCAAGTGGTGGGGTGAATGAGCAAAAGTATTGCTTCTGATAAGTTGGACGGGGTCGACCGGACTCTACTGCGCCTTCTACAAGCGGACGGCACTCTGTCCAGTGCGGCGCTCGGAGAGCGGCTTTCGATGACGGTGACCCCATGCTGGCGGCGCCGTAAGCGCTTGGAGGATCTCGGGGTGATTAGGGACTATCAGGCCAATCTGGACCGGCGCAAGCTGGGGTTCGATGTTCTGGCGTTCGCCCAGGTTCGCTTTGGCAACCACTCGGCAAATGCCCCTGATGACTTCGAGCAGGTAATCCTCGGGCTCCCGGAGGTGCTGTCTTGCCACAAGGTGACGGGTGAAGCGGACTACGTACTGACGGTGCTGGCTACCGACCTGGAGAGCTACGGGCGTTTCGTAGAGGATGTGTTACGCCGACAGCCGGGTATCGCATCGATTCAGTCGAGTCTTGCCCTGCGGGAAATCAAGGCGGTGACGCGGATACCGGTACTGGAATAGCTCGCGCTGGGCGGTTGCAGGAGCTGAGTGCAACACCGCCGTTGAATTGAAGCGGGAACATCATGGCGCATAGCCATGGACGAAAAGCCTCGCCTGCTCGTTGCAGCGGCGCTAGCTAGCCATTAACGACTCCTTGTCCAACCGGCTCGTCCCCCCTTCTTGAACGTTCACCGGCAGCCAAGGCCACCCGCAGCCTGGCGCGGTTTATTCTGTGCTGCGTACCAGGTAGCGGTTGCCCTGCGGCAGACGCGGTGGTTCAGTACGGCAATTGCCGACAAGATTCGCAGGCCGGCCAGGGCGCCGGTGTGACGAGTCGCATTTCCTTGACCTTGTGGACAGCTCGCCGTGGATGGATCGCGTGCGTTGTGTCTGTCGCCTCTGCTGCTGCCGTTGGCGGCGGCGGCCGACGTATTGCGCCTGGTCGCCGCCCCCTGGCCGCCGCTCAATGACCGCAACCTGCCGCACAACGGGGTGGCGTCGGATCTGGTCAGCACTGCGCTGGGGTGGGCCGGCTATGCCACGCATTACCGGGAGGTGCCCTGGGAGCGCGCGCTGCGCGGCCTGCATATCCTGGTGCGGCGCAGCTTGCTCGAGCATGAGCGCATAGTCGCGGCCTTCGATCGGGCCATCGCCGCCATACGCGCCGATGGCAGCTATGCGGCGATTCTCGAGCGGCATGGCCTTTGATCGCAGATTCTTTTCCCGCCTGGTGCGCAGGGCGCACCAGGCGGGCCCTGGCATACCGGCCCTGTCTAGAGCGTCAGGGGCAGGCGGCCGAGCAGGGCGCCGGGCAGCAGGGTCGAGCCGTGGTGGCGCTCGTGGTAGGTGCGGGTGGACAGGCTCAGCTCGCGTTCGCCGGTCAGCGCTTCGAGCTGGCTGCCGAGCAAGCTGTACAGGCTGTCGTCGAAACGCATGCTGGCCAGCGGTGCCTGGATGCGCCCGTCCTCGACCCAGAAGCAGGCGAAGCGGGTCATGCCGGTGATGCGTGCGGCCGGGCGGTCGGAATAATTGAGATACCAGAGGTTGCCGATATACAGGCCGCTGCCGAGGCGCGCGAGGACCTCGGCCTGGGCCAGCTCGCCGCCAGCCATGGCCAGCGACTCGGGGCTTTCCCAAGGGCCGGCACCGTTGGCCGGCAATCCGTATTCGGCGGCGCTGCGGGCGCTGACCAGGGTTTCCCCGGGCTGGCCGGCGCGGATCAGTTCGAGGTCGCGGCGCGGGTAGCCTTGGCTGGAGAAGGCCGGCTAGATGATTCTCAGATTTATTTATAGCCCCGACAGGCCGCTTCTGGCCGACTCCAGCCGGTTGCGACCGGCGAATCCCGGCCAAAAATAGTCCTTCCTGACTGGCCGCGATCACGCTGCGGCTGATAACGCGCCGGCACTCATCCAGATGGTTATTAAGTCAGGACAATAATAAATATGCTCCGGATGGTGTTGCCATACGGAGCATTAGCGAACATCAGGCATGTAGCAGCGTACCCAGTTCGCCCTTGCGCTCAAGACTCGCCAGATCGTCAAAGCCGCCGACATGCCTGTCGCCGATAAACATCTGTGAGACAGTTTTGCGCTGGGAGCGCAGCAGCATTACTGGGCGTGGCTGATCTGGCTGACATCGCGATGTATGTCGGCGCAAGTACGCGTGAATGGATGCGGCGTAACCTTGTATGAAGCCTGCGGCCTTAGCCGCAGAGTGCAGGTGCAAATGAAATGAAGCGGTCGCCCTCGATATTCGTTTGCGAGGACAACCGCAAAAACGTAAATAACTAAGCTACGGCCGATAACACGCCTGGCTGTAACTACACCAAGCATGGGTTACAGCAACTCGATAACCGTCTTGCCTTTGCCTTGACCTTGCGCGACCTGGCTAAACGCCTCGTTCACCTCATGCAACGCAAAGTGGTGCTGATCGACTCTGATCTTTAGTTGCCCGGCGTCGGCCAGCGTGGCGGCTTCGCGCAGGATCTCACCATGGTGTTCGCGCCCTTTTCCGCTGAGCAATGGCGCCAGGGTAAATACGCCTGAGTAGGTGGCACTTTTAAACGACAGCGGCGCGAGGCTGTGCTGTCCCCAGCCCAGGCAGCTGAGCACATGCCCGGTATAGGCCTTCACCGACTTGAACGATGCATCCAGCGTGCTGCCGCCGACGGTGTCATAGACGATGTCGAAACCCTCACCTGCCGTATAGCGTTCGACATAGCTGTCCACGCTTTGCGCCTGATAATCGATAGCCGTCGCCCCCAACGAGCGAATGAAGTCGAGACTATCCGCCGAGCCGGTGGCGAAGACTTCAGCACCGCGGGCCTTGGCCAGTTGCACGGCCACTTGGCCGACCCCGCCCGCGCCGCCATGAATCAACACGCGCTGGCCCGCGCGGACATGGGCATGATCCTCCAGGCCTTCCCAGGCGGTGATAAACACCAGCGGCAATGCCGCCGCCTCGCGCATGCTCAGTGTCTGCGGCTTGGGCGCGATCAGCCGGGCGTCGACGGCAATGTATTCGGCCATGGCGCCCTGGGCGCCGCCGATCCCACCGGCCATGCCGAAGACCTCGTCACCCGGCGCGAAGCCTTCGACCGAGTCGTCCACTTCGACGACCGTACCGGCCAGATCCAGGCCGAGCACGGCGGGCAGTTCCTGGCGGGCGTGGGCCGCCGCGCCAGCGGCAATCTTGGTGTCGAGTGGGTTGACCCCAGCGGCATGGACCTTGACCAACACTTGCCCCTTGCCGGGCGTGGGGCGGGCGATATGGCGCAAGGCGATCGGGGCCTGGGCGGACTCAGCAATGGCTGCAAGCATGGTGTGTTTCATGGCGGAAACCTCTGATTGGGTGGACGCTTTTAGGTTGCCGCACCATTAGCATTCCGATAAGAAGCTAAATTTGCATATTACTTATTCCCCAAGAAGGCCGAATCCCAATGGATCTGTTCGACAGCATGCGCACCTTTGTACGCGTGGTAGAGCGCGGTTCGTTTTCCGCAGTGGCTCGCGAGCTGAACGTGGGGCAGCCGGCCGTGAGTAAGCAGATACGCGCGCTGGAGCAACATCTTGGCGGGCCGCTATTTGCCCGCAGTACCCGGCAGCTGGCCCTGACCGACCAGGGGCAAGGGTTCTACAGCCACTGCCAGGAGATTCTCGGCAGCCTCGAGGTCGCCACGCGCAGCTTCGCCAGTGGCCAGGAGCAGATTGCCGGCCCACTGCGAGTCGCCGCCCCCGTCAGCTACGGCAGGCTGTGTATTGCGCCTCTGATTGGGGTTTTTCTGCAGCGCTACCCGGATGTGCGGATTGACCTGCGGCTGAGCGATCACAACGAAGACCTGCTCAAGGAAAATATCGACCTGGCCATCCGTATCGGCGTGGTGAAGAACGAGGGGCTGGTGGCCGTGCCTCTCGGCACCAGCACACGGAGGGTCTATGCCGCACCCGAGTATCTGCAGCGTCATGGTAGGCCAGGCGAACCCGGCGACCTTACAGGCCACAACTGCATCGGTTTCACCTTGCTCGAGCACTACGACATCTGGCAGTTCAAGCGCGATGCGGAAACGCGCGATATTTCCATCAAAGGCAACGTCACCAGCAACAGCAGCGAGGCCATCCGGGAAATGGTCCTCTCCGGCCTGGGCATTTCACTGTCCCCAGAATGGCTTTTCGCAGCCGATGTCGAACAGGGCAAGGTTTCCAGTGTGCTCGACGACTACCAGGCTACTGCGCTGCCGGTGAGCGCAGTGCTCAGTCGTGAGCGGCGACGTTCTGCGCGGACGATGGCTCTGGTCGACTTTCTACGACAGCACCTATGAGTTTCGCTGATTGGGTTCAACCAGGGACCGGTAGCTGAGCGCGGGCACATGCCCCCCTCAGCCTGCCGCAGCAAGGCAAGGGCCTTACAAAAAACTGCGCAAACAAACACTGGATCCTCGGCCCAGAACTGGCGAAAGACGCCGGGACGGGCATGGTGATTGCGCACTGTCTGCCAAACAGTTATTCAAGACTTTGCGAAACCAGTAGCATCCGCGTCTGCGCGGCAGCGCCAGGCAGCAGGACTCGTGGCGTGCCTTCAATGGAAATGGACAGGATCAAGTGAATTTCAGAAGCATCAAAGCCCGCATCCTTGCGCTCGGTGTCACTCTGCTCGTGATGGGAATTCTGGTGCGCAATTTTATCGCGCTGCCGTTGTTTCAGGAGCACGTGCAAGAGCTGGCCAGCAGTCAGCAGATGTCCATCGCGACCTACGTCGCACGCGACATCGACCAGAGCATCGCCTCGCGTCTGGCCTTGATCGCGCGGTTCGCCGGCGAGTTGCCGGCGGCCTTGGTCGGGCAACCGCAGCAGTTGCAAAGCTGGATCGAAGTGCGGCAGCACGCCAATCTGCTGTTCGGCGGCGGCCTGCTGGCGATACGGCCGGACGACACTGGTCTGCTCGCGGAAAGCTCGGGCGCTGCCGTTCGGTGGCCAGCCGAGGTGGCGGCAAGCGATTGGTTCCGCGCCGCCTTGCGTACCGATACAGCGGTCATCGGCAGGCCGTCCGGCGAATACCTGCATGGCGACCCCGCGCTGGTGTTCGCCGCGCCGGTGCGCGATGGCGCCGGCGAAGTCGTAGCGGTACTGGCCGGGGTGACGCGGCTGCATGCGCCGGGCTTTCTCGGCCCTTTGCAACAAACGCAACCGGGAGCAACCGGCGACTTTCTGCTGATTTCGCCGGCCGAGCGTCTGCTTGTCGCCTCGAGCGACGCGGCGATGGCCCTGCAGCCGATGCCGCCGACCGGAACCGATCTGCTGCTCGATCGCGCAATAGCCGGGTATCGCGGTAGCGGCGTCGCGGTGAACGCCAAGGGTGTGGAGGAGCTCTCCTCGATTGTCGCCGTACCCAGCGCCAACTGGTTTCTGGTTGCGCGCATCTCGACCGCGGAGGCATTCCGTCCGGTCGAGGCGGTGCGCCATTTCATGTTCAAGGCCGGCGGGGCCTTTCTGCTGGCGCTGGTCGCGATACTGCTGGTGGTGCTGCCGCGCATCCTGCGCCCGCTCACCGATGCCGCCCATGCCATACGCGACATGGCGGATGGCAAAAGCAAGCTGGCGGCGCTGCCGATCGCCAACGTGGACGAGGTCGGCGAGCTGGTCAAAGGCTTCAATTTTCTGGTCGCCAGGTTGCACAAGGAAGAAGCGGCGCGCGCCGCCAGCGAGGCCCGATTGAAGTTCCTCGCGCATCACGACTCGCTGACCGGCTTGTATAACCGGGCCATGCTGGAAGACCGCCTGGAGCATGCACTGGCTCGGGCCGAGCGGGACGGGTCGCAGATTGCACTGCTGTTTTGCGACCTGGATGGCTTCAAGGCGATCAACGATCAGCATGGCCACCATGCCGGCGATGCGGTGCTGCGCCAGGTCGCCCGCCGCTTGCGCGAAGGGCGTCGCCAAGTGGATACGGTGGCGCGCTTGGGCGGCGACGAATTCGTCATCCTGCTGACCGGGCTCAGCGATGTACGCACCACGGCGAATGTCGTTGCCCAGCAATGCCTGACGGCAGTGAGCAAGCCGTTCGAATTCGCGGGGAAAAAGCTCGAACTGGGCATGTCGATCGGCATCGCCGCACATACCGGGCAGGCGATCACCGCCTCCTACCTGATCGCACAAGCCGATATCGCGATGTATCAGGCCAAGCATCAGGGCAAGGGCAATATTTTCTTTATGGAGAAGCTCGGCGCAGTCGATCCGAGCGCAAGCACCATGGCGATACAGCCTGAGCAATTGGGCCCGAAATAAACCGCCGGAGGGTACGCAGGGCTAATACGAGCCGCCAGACTGCGTAAAATTAAAGAGATATTAAATTCATAAGCTTAGAAATAGAAACGCCGGCATATAGCCGGCGTTTCCATTAGCCCGAAATGAATCAGCCGCGGATATTGTAGATATCCTTTTCATTCATTTCCGCATACTTGAACATGCGCTGCAGGTAGGACTTCTGCTGCTCCCAGACCTTGCTCGCGACCGGGTCGGCGGCGGCGCTGGCGTCGACCACTTCCGCGGCGACCACCTTGAGCTTGGCCAGTACTTCGTCGGGCAGACGACGGACTTCGACACCCTCGCTGACCAGCTGCTCCATGGCCTCCATATTGCGCGAGTTGTAGTCGTCGAGCATGTCACCGTTGACGTCGCGGGCAGCGGCGCGAACGATGGCTTGCAGGTCGGCAGGCAGGGTTTCCCAGGCCTTGATGTTGATGTCCAGTTCGAAGGTTACGTTCGGCTCCTGCCAGCCCGGGGTGTAGTAGTACTTGGCCGCTTTGTGCAGGCCGAGGGCCTGGTCATTGTATGGGCCGATCCACTCGGTGGCATCGATTGCGCCGGTTTGCAGCGCGGTGAAGATCTCGCCCGCCGGCATGTTGACCACGGTGCCGCCCATCTTGGTCAGCACTTCACCGCCGAGGCCCGGGGTACGCATTTTCAGCCCCTGGAAATCCTCGACGCTGTTGATTTCCTTGTTGAACCAACCGGCCGTTTGTACGCCGGTGGCGCCACAAGCCATCGGCAGCACACCGAACGGTTTGTAGACTTCCTCCCACAGCTGCATACCGCCGCCACGGTGCAGCCAGGCGTTCATTTCCTGGGCATTGGGACCGAATGGCGAGGCGCAGAAGAACTGCGCGGCGGGCACTTTGCCTTTCCAGTAGTAGGGCGCGCCATGGCCCATTTCAGCAGTACCACGCGATACGGCGTCGAACACTTCAAGGGCGGGAACCAGTTCGCCGGCGGCGTAAACCTTGACCTTGAGGCGACCGTTGCTCATGGACTCGACCAACTTGGCGAAGCGTTCAGCGCCAACACCGACACCCGGAAAATTTTTCGGCCAGGAGGTAACCATTTTCCAGTTGAAGGTTTCACCACCCGCACCCTCTTGGGGTTTGGCAGTGGTTTCAGCCTTTTCTTTGCAAGCGGCCAAGGCCGTGGCTGCAAGGCCTACGCCCGCTGCTGCGAGAATCTGACGACGTTTCATGTAATCGTTCCTTGTTGTTGTTAAGGGGCAGAGCACTGGGATCGCCAGCAATCAGCTATTACTGACTATCATAGGCACCAGGCTCGCTCAAGCGTAGCGACTACGTACGTAGTATTGCGCGTTGCGGTGCCATCTTTCCGCCACCTAGAATCCCAGGCCTTCTTGGCTCATAAAAACAAGGATCTGCCATGACGACTACAGCCCCTCCCTTGCTGGGCCTTGCTCGCCTCATTGATTCGATAAATTCGGGGCTGGGTAAAGCCTGCTCCTGGATGACCCTCTTCCTCGTGCTCGGCACCTCGATCGTGGTGGTGCTGCGCTACGGTTTCGGCATCGGCGCCACCGCCCTGCAGGAAGCCGTGCTCTACGCCCACGCCCTGGTCTTCATGGGTGCGTCGGCCTGGGTCCTGCAGCGCAACGGCCATGTGCGCGTGGACATCTTCTATCAGAAATTCAGCGGTCGCCGACAAGCACTGGTGGACAGCGCCGGTACGCTGTTCCTGCTGTTGCCGGTATGCCTGTTCCTTGGCTGGGCGAGCTGGGATTACGTCAGCAACTCCTGGGCGACGCTCGAAGGTTCGAGCGAGTCGGGCGGCCTGAAGTTCGTTTATCTGCAGAAGAGCATCATCCTGATACTGGTGACCAGCCTGATCCTGCAAGGGATCGCCAACCTGATCACATCGATTTACGTGGCCACCGGCCGTCTGCCTGCGCCGGAGGTGAAGCATGGCTGAGTTAATGGCGATTCTGCTGTTCGTCTGCATTTGCGGGGCTTTGATGGCCGGCTATCCGGTCGCCTTCACCCTTGGCGGCGTGTCGCTGCTGTTCGCCGGCCTCGGTATCCTCACCGGCACCTTCGATGCCGGCTACCTCGGCGCCCTGCCCAACCGCCTGTTCGGCATCATGAATAACCAGACCATGCTGGCGGTGCCGCTGTTCGTGTTCATGGGCGTGATGCTGGAGAAATCACGGGTCGCCGAAGACCTGCTCGAATCCATGTCGCGCCTGTTCGGCACCCTTCGCGGTGGCCTGGCCATCTCCGTGTGCGTGGTCGGCGCCCTGCTCGCCGCCTCGACCGGCATCGTCGGCGCCACCGTGGTGACCATGGGTCTGATGGCGCTGCCGACCATGTTGCGGCGTGGCTACGACCCGGCGATTTCCACCGGCACCCTGGCCGCGACCGGCACCTTGGGGCAAATCATTCCGCCGTCGATCGTACTGGTGCTGCTGGGTGACGTGATGTCCAGCGCCTACTCCCAGGCCCAGCTGAAGATGGGCATCTTCTCGCCGAAGACCGTCTCGGTCGGCGACCTGTTCGTCGGCGCGCTGCTACCGGGCCTGCTGCTGGTCAGCCTGTACATCCTCTATATCATCGGCGTGGCGATCTTCCAGCCGAAGAAGTTGCCGGCCTTGCCGCAAGACGAACTCGGTCCCATCGAGTGGGGCAAGTTGATCAACGCGCTGGTGCCGCCGCTGATGCTGATCGGCGCCGTACTCGGCTCGATTCTCGCGGGCTACGCCACGCCGACCGAAGCCGCGGCGTTGGGTGCGACAGGCGCCATGCTGCTGGCTCTGTACAAGCGCAAACTGAACTTTGGCCAACTGCGCGAAGTGGCGTACGGCACCACTGAAATCAGCGCCATGGTGTTTATGATCCTGATTGGCGCCTCGCTGTTTTCCCTGGTCTTCCGCGGCCTCGGCGGCGAGGTGATGATCGAGGACATCTTCGCCCAGTTGCCCGGCGGCGTGCTCGGCGCGTTCTTCCTGGTGATGGTGGTGATCTTCCTGCTCGGCTTCATTCTCGACTTCATCGAGATCACCTTCGTGGTGGTGCCGATCGTCGGGCCGGTATTGCTGGCCATGGGCCTGGACCCGATCTGGCTCGGGGTGATGATCGCGCTGAACCTGCAGACGTCCTTCCTCACTCCGCCGTTCGGCTTCGCCCTGTTCTACCTGCGCGGCGTGACGCCGGCGTCGGTCCCCACCAGCACCATCTATCGCGGTGTGGTGCCGTTTATCCTGATCCAGCTGGCCCTGCTGATTATCGCCTACGTGTTCCCGGGGCTGATCACCTGGCTGCCTGAGCAGGTGTACGGCAACTAAGGTCCATAACCCCCGCGCGCGGTCGCTCGCGGGGCAACCCAACAGAGTCTTCGTCACGTCGTGCCAGTCACGACCGGCGAAGCCTTGCCCGAAAATCCTCCCGTGGGTGCGTCGGGCTGGCTGTAAAGCGCGTCGTGGTCAGCCGATCACGTGGCGCCATGTGCGATGCGTCGCCGCCCTTTGCAAGGCGGCCATAACAACAACGATCCATAAGCTGTCGAGGTCTACCATGTCGCTCACGCTTACCGTCCTGCTTCGCAGCATTGCGTCCAATCTGCCGGTCGCGGCCCCGCACCGAAGCCCGCCTCCCTAGTTCATCGCTCGCTCCGCCGTCTTTTTCAATTGCCTGGCGCCGCTTCGGCTGTCGCCGGGGCAGCGTGAGTGCGCTCAAGAATTCGGCACGTACCTATCCGCGCCGATGCAACACCCATAAAAACACTGGAGAAAACCACAATGAAGAGAACCTCTCTTGCCCTGGCGATCGCGGCCAGCACGCTCGGCCTGTCGTTGAGCCAGGTGGCTCATGCCGAGTTCCTCAAGGACAGCAAAGCCAGCCTCGAAGCGCGCAACTTCTATTTCAACCGTGATTTCCGCGAAGGTGCCGGTCAGGCCAAGGCGGAAGAATGGGCGCAGGGCTTCCTGCTGCGTCTGGAGTCCGGCTACACCGAAGGCACCGTGGGCTTCGGCGTCGATGCCCTGGGCACCTTCGGCTTCAAACTGGATTCCGGCGACGGCACCGCCGGCAGCGGCCTGCTGGTGCCCGACCGTGATTCGGGCGGCTCCCAGGACAACTACGGCGACCTCGGTCTGGCCGCCAAGGCCAAGATCTCCGAGACCGTGCTCAAGGTCGGCTCGCTGCAGCTGAAGAATATGGCCATCGGTTCCAGCGACAGCCGCCTGCTACCGCAGGTGTTCAGTGGCGGTCAGCTGGTTTCCAAAGACATCGCCAACCTGACCCTCGATGCCGGTTATCTGCGCGAGGTCAACCACCGCAACTCGAACGATTTCGAAGACCTGGCCATGACCTCTGGCGGCAAGCGCGGCATCGCCATCAGCGGTGGCAACCAGAGCGATTCCTTCAGGTTCCTCGGTGGCAGCTACAAGGTCACCGATGACCTGACGGCCGCTTACTACTACTCCAACCTGGAGGACCTGTATAAGCAGAGCTCCTTCAACCTGGTGCACGTGCTGCCGCTGGGCGACAAGCAGTCGCTGAAGACCGACGTGCGCTATGCGCGTTCCACCGACGATGGTCGTAGCAACGTCGACAACAAGGCTTTCGGGGCGATGGTCACCTACGCCTTGAGCGGCCACAGCTTCGGCCTGGGCTACCAGAGCATGAGCGGCGACACCGGCGCGGCCTATGTCAGCGGTACCGACCCGTTCCTGGTCAACTACGTGCAGATCGGTGACTTCGCCAACAAAGACGAGAAGTCCTGGCAGGCACGTTATGACTTCAACTTCGCCTCGATCGGCATCCCCGGCCTGACCTTCATGACCCGTTACCTGACCGGCGATAATGTCGATCTGGGCACCAATGTCAGCGACGGCAAGGAGTGGGAGCGCGATATGGACCTGGCCTACGTGGTACAGGAAGGTCCGCTGAAAAACCTCGGCGTGAAATGGCGCAACGCGACGGTGCGTTCGAACTTCGCTAACGACATCGACGAGAACCGCCTGATCGTCAGCTACAGCCTGCCGCTGTTCTAACAGCGCAGCCGTTGTACACAGCCGATCTGTTGCATCCATTTCGGCGGTGATAAAACCTTAAGCCCGGACCACGCTCCGGGCTTTTTTATGCCGATAGTGCAGCCAGAAGCGGTAACGATAGATGCGACCGGCAGTGCCGGCGTTACGCTGCCTGCTACCATTCGGCGGACGACTCAATTCAATCTGCAAACTATTGATTAATAAGCCAATAAAGCCAGCACCTTTGATCATCTGAGGCACGCTGAAGGCGCCGAAAAATTAGACTGACTGTGTAGATAGGCCTTCATTATCTGGAGGACACAACGATGAAAATCTTAATGATGGTATTGGCCATAGCATTGAGCAGCGTTGCCATGGCCGAGGATGGTTTCGACCAAACCCCGCTGGCGCAGGCGCTGCTGTCCGATGAATCCGCCGACGGCAGCAACCAGCGCTTCGCGCAGATGCTCGAACGGCAACCGACCGCCGCCGGCAAGCAACAAGAGCACGATGAGAAGCGACCCGAGGAATACCGCTCACCCGAGCGGCCATCTTGGCAGGACGATTAGCAACGACAGGTATTCAGCCCAGGATGGATGGTTGCCGCCATCCGTCTCTGCGCTTGGCCCACGCAAACCACCGGCCTATTCGCTGCGCAGCGCATCCACCGGATGCAGACGCGCCGCCCGCCGCGCCGGGGCGATACCGGCGAACAGGCCGATCAGCGCCGACAGCAGCAACGCCATCAGCACGAAGCCAGGCGCCAGGCTCAGCGGCAGGCCGGGCACGGCAAAGTGGATTGTCACCAACAGCAGCGCCATCAACAACAGCCCAAGCACACCGCCGGCCAGCGACAACAGCGCCGCCTCGGCGAGAAACAGCCCCAGCACCTGCCGAGGCGTGGCGCCGATCGCGCGCAACAGGCCGATCTCCGCGGTGCGCTCGCCGACCGTGGTGGTCATGATGGTGAGAATGCCCACCGCGCCGACCAGCAACGAAATACCGCCAAGGGCGGCGACGGCGATGGTCAGGGTGCCGAGGATGCGGTCGAGGCTGGCGAGCATGTCGTCCTGGGTGGTCAGGCTGAAATCCTCGACGCCGTGGCGCTCGATCAATACCTGGCGAATCCGCCCGCTCAACTGGCGCGAGCTGGTGCCGGCAGTGAACATCACATTGATCTCCATCAGGCCGTCGCGGTTGAACAGGCTCTGCGCCCAATCCACCGGGATATAGGCGATGTCGTCGAGATCGAAGCCGAGCAGCTGGCCCTTCTCCTCGATCACCCCGATCACCCGAAAACGCACGCCACCAACCCGCACCGGCTCACCCAACGGATTGGCCGCACCGAACAACTCCTGGCGCAGCTTGTGGCCGAGCACCACATAGGGCGGCGAGCGACCGTCGCGGGCCGCCGGCAGGAACTGGCCGAGAGCGACGCGAAAACTCCAGGCCTCGGCCAGTTGGTGGCCGCCGCCGATGATGTCGCTGTTGCGGCTCATCACGCCGTACTGGATGTCGCCACTGCCCTGGATGATCGGCACCACCGCCTCGACATGGGGCAGACGCCCGAGCGCGTCGGCATCCGCCAGGCTCAACGGGCGCACGCTGCTGAGGATGCCGCCGAGGCCGCCGGTCTGGGTTTTGCCCGGGTGGATGGCGATGATCCGCGTACCGAACTGCGAGAAGTTATCCAGCACATACAGGCGCAGGCCCTCGCCCATGGCCGTGAGCAAGGCCACCGCGGCGATGCCGATGGCCACCCCGAGCAGCGTCAGCAGGCTGCGCAACGGCCGGCTGACCAGGGTCGTGGCGGTAAGCCGCAGGCCATCCTGCCAACGCATCATGTCCGCAATACCCGGTCGGTGCGCATAGCGCACCCTACGCCTGCGCGCGGCCCGTAGGGTGTCGCGGGGCCGCCCAGGCTGTGCGCACCAAGACCGTTCATGTCCGCGCCCCCGGCGGTCGCAACGCCGCCAGCGGTTCCAGGCGCGCCGCCTGGTTGGCCGGCAGCCAGGCGAACAGCAGCGCCGCCAGCATGGCCAACAGCAACGATCCGACCCGCGCCCAAACCGGGGTTTGCAGGGGAATCTCCCACAGCTGGCGACCGAGCCAGAGCAGCGCCTCGCTCAAGCCCAGGCCGATCAAACCGCCGGCCAGGGCCAGCAACGCCGCCTCGCCGACGAACAACAAACGCACCTGCGCCGGTCGCGCGCCCAGGGCCTTGAGCAAGCCGATTTCCCCAGTGCGCTGGTTCACCGCGATCCAGGTCACGTTCATGATCAGGATGCCGGCCACCAGTAGGCTGATCGCGGCGATGCCGGCCAGGGCCAGGCCGAGGGCGCCGAGAATGCCGTCGAAGGCGGCAAGCATGGAGTCCTGGCTGATCAGGGTGACGTCTTCCTTGCCCTCGTGACGGGCCTTGATCGTCTCGAGGATCTGCCGCTTGCCGCTGGCGAGAAACTGCGGCCCGCGCAGCTCGGCGAACACCCGGAACAACCCCTCGCGATTGAACAGCACCTGGGCGCTGGCCACCGGGATGATCAGCATCTCGCCGAAGTCCATGCCCAGGGATTCGCCACGCTCATCGAGAATTCCCACCACGCGGAAACGCCGATCGCCAGCACGCAGCCACTCGCCCAATGCCGGCGCATTGCCGAACAGCTCGCGCCTGAGGGTGGCGCCGATCACGCAGACCGCCTCGGCCTGATCCAACGGCAGCGCCGGCAGTATCTGGCCCTGGCCGACATCGAGCTGGCGGATGGCGAAGAATTCATGGCTGGTGCCGAGGGTGAAGGCCTCGCGCGAGCGGTTGCCGACGCTGACCTCGACCTGCCCGGCCTGCAAGGGCGCGACCCGGCGCACGCTGGGCAAGCGGCCGATGGCTTCGGTGTCGGCCAAGGTCAGATCGCGGGTGGCCAGACCGGTGAGCGGCGGCATGCCGCCGCTGGTTTCCTTGCGCCCCGGCAGCACGATCAAGGTGTTGCGCCCGAGCATCGAGAATTCGCCAATCACGAACTGCCGCGCGCCCTCGGCGAGGCCGGTCAGCAGGTTCACCGCGACCACGCCGATGGCCATGGCGAGCAGCAGCATCAGGCTGCGCGAACGGTGCCCGCGCAGGGCGCCGAGCATCAGGCCGAGAGCATCAGCCGCGCGCATCGCCCAGCCCTTGCTGCACGTCCTCGATAATCTGGCCGTCGCGCATGCGCAGGCAACGCCGGGCTCGCGCGCCGAGGCTGGCGTCGTGGGTGACGATCAATAGGGTCAGGCCTTCGCCGTTGAGCTCTTCGAGCAGCGTCACCACTTCCGCGCCGGAGTGGCTGTCGAGGTTGCCGGTGGGTTCGTCGGCCAACAGCAACGCCGGCTGCATGACCATGGCGCGGGCGATGGCGACGCGCTGACGCTGACCGCCGGAGAGTTCACCGGGGCGATGACGCACCCGGTCGCCAAGGTTCAGACGCTCAATCAAGCGGGTGCTGCGGCGTCGCCGCTCGGCGGGATCGATGCCGGCCAGGAGCATCGGCAGCTCGATATTCTCCAGCGCGGTCAGGCGCGCAATCAGGTGGTAGGACTGGAACACGAAACCGATATGCCGACTGCGTAATTCGGCGCGGCGTTTCTCGTCCAGCGCCGCGGTCGCTTCGCCGTTAAGCCAGTATTCGCCGCTGTCCGGCGCATCGAGCAGGCCGAGGATATTCAGCAGGGTCGATTTGCCCGAACCGGACGGCCCCATTACCGCCAGGTACTCGCCGGCGGCGACTTGCAGATCCACCGCATCAAGGCCTTTGACCTGCTGATCGCCGAGCTGGAAACAGCGGCTCACCGCGCTCAAGCGGATCATCGCGCGGCCTCGTCCTCGGGCAGCGCCGCCACACCATCGCCCAGACCGTCCTGCTCCAGGCTGGCGACGATTCGCTCGCCCTCGCTCAGCCCTTCCAGCACTTCGGTCCAGCGCCAATTGGCCAGGCCGATGCGCACCGCCACCTCGCGCAATACCCCGGCGACCGGGTCGTAACGCAGCACCCGGCCGCCCTCGAGCAGGGTTTCGGTAGGAATGCGCAAGGCCTGGGGATGTTGCTCCAGGAGGATTTCCACATCGGCGCTGTAGCCGGTCAGCAGCGCCACTTCCTCTGGTGCCGGGGCGAAGCGCACTTCGATATCGACGGTACGCGCCTGACGTTCGAGGTCGCGAACGAAGGGCGCGACGCGGCTGACCTCGCCGGCGAAATGCTCGCCGCGAAACGCATCCAGCGTTATCCGCACCGGCATGCCCGGCCGCACGCGGGCGGCGTCCACCTCATCGATCGGCGCCTCGACATACAGGCAGCTGTCGTCGATCAGGTCCACCGCCGGCGGCGTCGGAATACCCGGCGGCGAGGGCGTGACGTACTCGCCAACTTCGCCGTTGATCTCGGCGACTGTGCCGGCGAAGGGCGCGCGCAAGGTGGCCTGATCGAGCAGCGCCCGCTGCAGCGCCAGACTGGCCTCGGTTTCGCGAACGCTCGACGTGGAGCCGTCGCACGCCAGTGCGGCCAGGCGAGCGCGGGTGGCGCTCTGGTCGACTCGATCCTCGGCGACCAGTTGCCGCGCTTGCAGGCGCGCCAGGCGCTCGTGGTCGCGCTTGTCCAGCCCGGCCTGCAGACAACGCTGTTCACGCTGGTTGACCAGGCCCTGCAGGCGCGCCTCGACTTCGCGCACCCGCGCCTGCAGTTGGTCCTGGCGCAGACGCATCAATACCTGTCCGGCCTCGACCCGCTGCCCCTCCTCGACCAGCCGCTCACTGACCTGACCACCCTGATTGAACGACAGCAACGTCCGCCGGCAGGCCTTGAGCGTGCCGGCGCGGGTATTCGCCACCAGGGTTTCCACCGGGCCGCGCTCCACCGCCAGCAAAGGCACCACAAGCGGCTGCGGTTGGCGCCACCACCAGAAGGCCGCGGCCAAGCCCAGCAACAGCGGCACGGCTATGAATATCTTGCGCATTGATTGTTGACTCCTCGATGCACTCAGCCTAGGACACCGGGAACACCGCAACAATGCGCCAGGTCAGTGTATGGCAGCGGCGCCTGGCCTTTACCGGCGGGGCGGGGCACACTTTCCGGCAATTTTTATAGAAGGAGCGCAGCCATGAATGGCGCCGAACAACGTCCGCAGATCGAGCGGGTGGAGATGAACGAACTGACCTGCTGGCGCGTGCGTACGGCCAGTGCGGAACTGCTGATTGCCCAGCAGGGCGCGCAGATTCTCAGCTACCAACGCCATGGCGAACGGCCGCTGATCTGGCTGAGCGAACAGGCCGAATTCAACCAGGGACAAAGCGTGCGCGGTGGCGTGCCGCTGTGCTGGCCCTGGTTCGGCGATCTGCGCCGCAATCCCGAAGCGGTACAGGCCATGTACCAGGACAGCGCAGCGGCGCCGGCCCACGGCCTGGTGCGCGGTCTCGACTGGAAGCTGCTCGGCATCGACCAGCAGGACGGCGGCGTCAGCCTCGAATTCATCTACAACAACGCCGAGCAACCGTTGCCGGCCTGGCCCCATGCGGTCGAACTGAAACTGCGCATCCAGCTCAACGACAAGCTGCATCTGCAACTGAGCAACCGCAATCTCGGCGACACCCCCGTGGCAGTCAGCCAGGCGCTGCACAGCTATTTCGCGGTCAGCGATATTCATCAGGTGCAAGTCGAGGGGCTACAAGGCCGCCGTTATCTGGAAACCCTGGAGGATTGGCAACTGCGCGTGCAGGACAGCGCCCTCGGCTTTGCCGGCGAAACCGACCGCATCTACCTGGACACCCCCGCGCAGCTCGACATCCTCGACCCGCTCTGGCAGCGGCGTATCCGCATGCACAGCAGCGGCTCCGCCTCCGCGGTGCTGTGGAACCCCTGGATCGACAAAGCCCGGCGCCTGTCACAATTCGCCGACGACGCCTGGCAACGTATGCTCTGCATCGAGCACGCCAATGTCATGAACGACATCCTGAACCTGGCCCCCGGCGCAGAGCATCGACTCGACTTGAGCCTGTGGAGCGAACCGCTGCCGGGCTAAGGCCAGGCGTGCACTTGTCCGGGCTACAGTTGTAGCCCGGATGAAATCCGGGAAGCGATATCAACAGCGGCCACCTCACCCGGATTGCGCCGCCAACATGCAACCCCGAATGCCGCCATGAGTTGCACCCGGCATTCACGCGCGTTGCATATATAAGCCCGCAAAACCCGGACTCACCTCACATAAATACAATCATGAAATTCAACTTTCGTGACGCGCCACTAATTTGCCAGTAAGTCATCTCTTACATAGCTGGATTTACATCACTTACATCGACGGCAAGCTTTATTACTTGTGCGTTAGTTCTCAGTTTAAATAGGAACTAGCGTCCCAATAATTAATCGCTCGATAACCATCATTGTTAGCCACTTCACACTTTCAACGGTTGAACAGCACGACTCATGGGGCTAGGATGCCCACCTCATCAGGGAGATGCGCAACTTGTTGCACATCGAGCTGCGCAAGAAGTTGCGCACTCAGGCGATGCCAAACGGCCAGCATAGCGCCGCACTGACATCCGCGAAGTTGTACATCGCGATATACGAGTCATGGAATGACCTACTCAAATAAGCTCACTAGCCAATATCTGGAACTTGCCAAACTCCCTATTAATGAAGGGGACTTTGCCGGGGCCGATGTGCGTTATTCCAGCGAATACGAAGTGCTGGAAAACGAGCTGGGCAAAGCCACCGCACTGCATGAAACCGGCGGTATCGACTGGCAGAAAGTTCGCGAATACAGCGAAACCCTGCTCAGTGCCCACTCCAAGGATTTGCGCGTCGCCGCCTGGCTGATCTGGGGCCTCTATCAGCGCGAATCCTTCGCCGGTCTGCAAGCCGGCTTCAGCCTGCTGCACTACCTCTGCCTCAATCATTGGGAGCAGTTGCACCCGCGTAAAGCACGCACCCGCGCCGCCGCCATCAGCTGGCTGATCCCGCGCCTGGAACAGGCACTGGCCGAGCATGTGCCGATTGGCGAGCAACTGGCGCTGTTCCGCAGCCTGGCCGAACAATTGCGCACCCTCGAAGCCTGCCTGTCCGAACACCTGGGTGAAGAGGCGCCGCTGCTGCTGCCGCTGTGCCGACGCCTCGACGAACTGGTCAACCGCGCCAGCCAGGGCCAGCCCGAGCCCGGCAGCGTCGGTGCGGCACTGGCCCAGGTCAAACAGGTCGCCAGCCAGATGCTCACCCCTGGCGCCCCCATCGACAACGAGAAAGAAGCGCACAAAAGCCTGCGCGGCTTGCAAGACCAGGCACGGCCGCTCTGTGCCTACTGGCTCAAACAGAAAGCCAGCGACCTGCGTGCCCTGCGCCTGGCCCGCACCCTGCTGTGGCTGCCGATCGACAGCCTGCCGGAACGCAACGCCGAACAGATCACCGCCCTGCGTGGCCTGCCGGCGGACAAACTGGCCAGCTATCAGGAGCGCTACCAGAACGACCAATACGCCGATCTGCTGGTCGACCTTGAAGCCAGCATCGCCCGCGCACCATTCTGGCTCGACGGCCAACACCTGGTTTGGCAGTGCCTGCAGGGCCTGAACGCCGAACAGGCGATGCGCGAAGTGGAGATCCAGCTGGCGCTGTTCATGCAGCGCATGAGCGGCCTGGAAGAACTGCGCTTCCACGATGGCAGTGCCTTCGCCGACGCCCAGACCCGCGCCTGGCTCAGTTCCCATGTCATGCCGCACCTCCAGGCCCCGACCACCGCCAGCGCCCCAACGGCCAACGAAGGCGGCAGCCAGCCGGCCTGGGATATCGCCCTGCAGGAAGTGCTGCCGAAACTGCGCAAGGACGGCCTCAAATCCGCCGTGCAACAACTCAAACTCGGCCTGGCGAAAGCACGCGGTGGCCGCGAACGCTTCTTCTGGCAACTGACCTTGGCGCGCCTGTGCTACAGCGCCAAGAAATACGAGCTGGCGAAAACCCAACTCGAATCGCTCGACCAGACGCTCAAGGCCACCGGCCTCGGCGACTGGGAACCCGATCTCGCCCTGGACGTACTGCGCATGCTGCACAGCTGCTGCGAGCTGCTGCCGCAGAACCACGCGGTGCGTGAAAGCAAGGAAGAGATCTACCGCAGGTTGTGCCACCTCGATCTTGAAGTGGTACTGGACTAGGCCCTCGGGCCATAACCGTAACGGAGAATGACCATGGCCAAAGAAGGCTCGGTAGCCCCCAAGGAACGCATCAACGTCACTTTCAAACCCGCTACCGGCGGCGCCCAGGAAGAGATCGAACTGCCACTGAAACTGATGGTGCTCGGTGATTTCACCCAGCGCGCCGACGATCGCAAGATCGAAGAGCGCAAGCCGATCGCGATCGACAAGAACAGCTTCGACGAAGTGCTGGCCAAGCAGGAACTCAACCTGACCTTCGGCGTGCCCAACCGTCTGCAGGACGAACCGACCGACGACGAACTGGCCGTACAGCTGAACATCAACTCGATGAAGGACTTCAACCCGGCCAACCTGGTCGAGCAAGTGCCTGAACTGAAAAAACTGATGGAGCTGCGCGACGCCCTGGTTGCCCTGAAAGGCCCACTGGGCAATGCCCCGGCCTTCCGCAAGGCAATCGAAAGCGTACTTGCCGACGACGACTCGCGCGACCGCGTACTCGGCGAACTCGGCCTGGCTGCCCAAGGCAAGCTGGACTCCTGATCAAATTAACAAGGAAGCTAATTCATGAGCACTAGTGCAGCAGTAGAAAGCGGTCGCAGCGCCGCCGAGCTCGGCATTCTCGACCGCATCATTGCAGAGACCAAACTGACTCCGGACGACGAAGCCTATGACATCGCCAAGCGTGGCGTATCGGCCTTCATCGAAGAGTTGCTGAAGCCGCAAAACGAAAACGAGCCGGTCAAGAAGGCCATGGTCGACCGCATGATCGCGGAAATCGACGCCAAGCTCAGCCGGCAGATGGATGAAATCCTTCACAACGCCGAATTCCAGGCGCTGGAATCCTCCTGGCGCGGCCTCAAGTTGCTGGTGGATCGCACCAACTTCCGCGAGAACATCAAGCTGGAGATCATCAACGCCTCCAAGCAGGATCTGCTCGACGATTTCGAAGACAGCCCGGAAATCACCCAATCCGGCCTGTACAAGCACATCTACACCGCAGAATACGGCCAGTTCGGTGGCCAGCCGGTCGGCGCCCTGATCGCCAACTACTTCTTCGACCCGAGCGCCCCGGACATCAAGACCCTGCAATACGTTGCCAGCGTCGCCACCATGTCCCACGCGCCCTTCATCGCCGCCGCCGGCCCGAAATTCTTCGGCCTGGAAAGCTTCACCGGCCTGCCGGACCTGAAGGATCTGAAAGATCATTTCGAAGGCCCGCAGTTCGCCAAATGGCAGAGCTTCCGCGAGCAGGAAGACGCCCGTTACGTCGGCCTGACCGTACCGCGCTTCCTCCTGCGCAACCCCTATGACCCGGAAGACAACCCGGTCAAGACCTTCGTCTACAAAGAGAACGTCGCCAACAGCCACGAGCATTACCTGTGGGGCAACACCGCCTACACCTTCGCCTCCAAGCTGACCGACAGCTTCGCCAAGTTCCGCTGGTGCCCGAACATCATCGGCCCACAGAGCGGTGGCGCGGTAGAAGACCTGCCGTTGCACCATTTCGAAAGCATGGGCGAGATCGAAACCAAGATCCCGACCGAAGTGCTGGTCTCCGACCGTCGTGAGTACGAACTGGCCGAAGAGGGCTTTATCGCCCTGACCATGCGCAAAGGCAGCGACAACGCCGCGTTCTTCTCCGCCAACTCGGCGCAGAAGCCGAAGTTCTTCGGCATCAGCGCAGAAGGCAAGACCGCGGAACTGAACTACAAGCTCGGCACCCAGCTGCCGTACCTGTTTATCGTCAACCGCCTGGCCCACTACCTGAAAGTGTTGCAGCGCGAGCAGATCGGCGCCTGGAAAGAACGCACCGACCTCGAACTGGAACTCAACAAGTGGATCCGTCAGTTCGTCGCGGACCAGGAAAACCCGAGCTCCGAAGTACGTGGCCGCCGTCCGCTGCGCGCCGCCCAGGTCATCGTCAGCGATGTCGAAGGCGAGCCGGGCTGGTACCGCGTCAGCTTGAACGTGCGCCCGCACTTCAAGTACATGGGTGCCGATTTCACCCTGTCGCTGGTCGGCAAGCTGGACAAGGAATAAGCATCCTTATGTCAGGTTACGGAAGCCTGTTCGAACGCCTCAGCGGCGAAGCCAGCCAACGTGCTGGCTGGAGCCGCGAGGTCGCCGTGATGGCGTCGGTGGCGACCCACCTGGCGAAAATGCTCAGCACCCGGGCGGGCAGCGTGCAAACGCTGCCCGACTACGGGTTGCCCGATTTGAACGATATGCGCCTGTCGCTGCACGACTCGCTGCAGCAAGCGCGTATCGCCATCGAACGCTTTATCGAAGCGTACGAACCGCGTTTAAGCGAGGTGCAGGTCATTTCCCTGCCCCGCGATAACGACCCGCTGAGCCTGGCGTTTGCCATCGAAGGCCTGTTGCAGGTCGATGGTTTCAAACGCCAAGTCAGCTTCTCCGCGCGCCTGGATGGCAGCGGACAGGTCAAGGTCAATTAAGGAGAGCCCCATGTCCGGTAAACCCGCCGCCCGCCTCAGCGATCCCACCGCCTGCCCGATTCCCGGCCACGGTACCAACCCGATCGCCGCCGGCTCGCCCAACGTGCTGTTCGACAACCTGCCCGCCGCCCGCCAAGGCGACCCCTCGGCCTGCGGCGGCGCCCTGGCCAGCGCGGTGATCCCCACCGTACTGATCAACGGCATGCCGGCAACCACCGTCGGCACCGTGGGCAGCCATGGCAATACGGTTGTGGCGGGTTCGGGGACGGTGATTATCGGGACCAGTGGGGGTGGGGCAGCGTTTAGTGCTCTGTCTGCCATGCCCGCAACGGCAGCAGTCTTGACCAGCGCCGTTGCTTCTGCGACGCAAGGGGCTTCGCCTATCAGCGAAGAGTTGGAATATCGGCTCAGCCTGAAGCGCGGTGGCAATCGCATCCTGACACCTCTACAAATTCCGGACTTCGAGGAGTTGAAAGGTGGCAAAACGGAGAACAGCGAAACCATCGATTTTCTGGTGACCAACCGTAAGCAGCCTGCGGACAGCCTGACGCTTGAAGTGCTCGACGGCAGCACATTGTTATATGCAGAAGCCGACACCAGCAAACTGCTACCCACTGGCGAGCACCTCTGGCAATGGGACGGCTATAGCCAAACCGGCGTCCTCGATACCAGGGTTCTGAAGAGCCCCGGACTAAAGGTGCGTTTGACAGCGACCAAAGGCGGCGAACAGCAGATCGAAGAGCTCGCGCTCGGCAACGACGCCGAAGAGATCGAGTGGGTCGACGCTCGAATCGATCGCTCGGCTCAGTTGGTTGAAATTACCATGCGACCGAGCTTTTCCGATGGAGGCGTATCGGGAAAGAACGCCAACCTGACGGCAAGAACATTCGCCGAATTACAAGCCATGGCCAAGGCAGGTATTGAGCATTACTGGTCACGTGATGGCAGCCGCACACAAGGCGTAGGTGCACCCATCCAGACAGCCAAGGGCACCTACAAAGTTAAGGTTACGGCAGATGTGAATGCTGAACCGAGCTCCAAGAACTTTCCGCTGATTGCATCACTGAGTGCCGACTTTGGCCGCTCCACCAGTTTTGCCATGTTCAAGAAGATCTATCACAACCAGGGTTTCTGGAGCGCCGCCAACTACCCCGCGGACTTCGCCGATGGCGATTTCAAACACACTGCCGCTCACGAGGTAGGTCACCTGATCCTCAACGAATACGGCGATGGCGGACTGGTGCCTGAATACTCCTGGAGTCACAAAGAAACCTCCACCGTTCTGACCCAATCCCCACTGGCTAACCATCCGGTACCGGGCAGTGGCGAAGTGGATGTAATGCACTATCACTCGGACTATCCAAGGGGTGTCCAGGGCTATCAGGACTACTGGAATCGCTCCGTTGCCTCGGAACAGGACGTCAAAAGCCTCCTCTGGCTCGCACGGGTGCAATTCAATGGCTAGGCACCTCGCACTGCTTCTCCTGTTCGTCCTCGGAGGTTGCACAGCGCAATCAAAGACAGTGTTTATTGCCGATCTGGAAAACCTTTGCAGCTACCCCATCGATATCACTGCCCATGAATATTCCAACGCCAAAGAGCCGTTCGTATTGAACAAACGCGTTGCGGTCGGCGAAGTCATCGAGGTGCTGTCCTACATATCTTTCGATGATGAGCTGGAAAATAGCGTTCCTGATACATATCGCCTCGATATCGCCGCGAATGGCCGTTCGCTTTCGCTCGACAAGCCAGGGTTTCTTGCGCAGCTCGGACGCTCGCATCACGAACGCAGAGGTAACTCCATACACGCCTGGAAAATTCGTGACACCGCCCTGTGTCCATGACCCTACGCCCAAGGAAGAGCGCTTCGAATGTCTTTTAACCACTACTACCAGAGCGAACTCACCGCCCTGCGCCAGCTCGGCAAGCGTTTTGCCGAGCGTAGCCCGGCGTTGGCGCCGTTTCTCGGGCAGAGCGGGCGCGACCCGGATGTCGAGCGGCTGCTGGAGGGGTTCGCCTTTCTTACCGGGCGCTTGCGGCAGAAGCTCGACGACGAGCTGCCGGAGCTGACCCATTCGCTGATGCACCTGCTGTGGCCGAACTATATGCGTCCGCTGCCGGCGTTCAGCATGTTGCAGTTCGATCCGCTCAAGCGGCCGGGGCCGGCGTTGCCGGTGCCGCGTCATACGCCGGTGGAGTCCAAGCCGATTCAGGGCGTGACCTGTCGCTTCCGCACCGCCTTCGCCACCGAAGTGCTGCCGCTGGCGCTGAATGGCCTGGATTACTCGGTCAAGGGCGATGGCGCGCTGCTCAGCTTGCGACTGGCGATGAGCGCCGACGGTCATCTCGGCGATCTCGATCTCAAGCAGTTGCGCCTGCATCTGTCCGGCGAGCGTTATATCAGCCAGTTGCTCTACCTGAGCCTGCTGCGCCACCTCGGCGGCATCCAGCTGGTGCTGCTGGATGCCGCCGGCAAGCCGCTGCTGGACGCCTTCGATCAACCAGTCGCAGCATTGCAGTTGCCCGCAAGCAGCGTGCAGCCGGTGGGTTTTGCCGAAGACGAGGCGTTGATTCCCTATCCGCTGAATACCTTCCGCGGCTACCGCTACCTGCAGGAATATTTCGCCTTCCAGGACAAGTTCCTGTTCGTCGACCTCAAGGGGCTGGATGCGCTCAAGCGTCTGCCGACGGATCTGCTCAAGCAGGCCCATGGCCTGGAACTGCGCTTCGATATCCAGAAGGGCGGGGTGCAACGCATTCGCCCGACCCTGGACAACGTGCGCCTGTACTGCACGCCGGTGGTCAATCTGTTCGCCCACGACGCCATCCCGATCCGCCTGGATGGCAAGCAGGATCAGTACCTGCTGCTGCCGGCCGAGTTCGATTCGCAGCACTGCGGAGTATTCTCGGTGGATCGCGTCACCGGCTGGAAGCCCGGCGGCAAGGGCTATGAAGATTACGTGCCGTTCGAATCCTTCGAGCACGACGCCAGCTTCGATGTGCCCCATGCCCGCCCGCACTACAGCGTGCGCCAGCAACCCTCGATGCTCGGCGATGGCCTGGAGACTTACCTGAGCTTCGGCCTGCGCAACCTCGACCAGCACGAGACGCTGTCGATCGAGCTGACCTGCACCAACCAGAACCTGCCGCGCCAGTTGGGCCTCGGCGACATCTGCATGCCCAGCGAGGACACCCCGGAGTTCCTCAGCTTCCGCAATATCAGCGCGGTGACGCCGAGCTACGCGCCACCGCTGCACCGCGACTTCCTGTGGAAGCTGATCAGCAACATGTCGCTGAATTACCTGTCGCTGGCCAACGTCGAGGCGCTCAAGGTGATTCTCGAAACCTACGACCTGCCGCGCTATTACGACCAGCACGCGGAAAAGGTCAGCAAGCGCCTGCTCGACGGCCTGAAGAAGATCGGCCATCAGCACGTCGACCGCCTGCATCGCGGCCTGCCGGTGCGCGGCGTGCGCACCGAACTGACGATCAACCCCGAGGGCTATGTGGGCGAGGGCGATCTGTTCCTCTTCGCCTCGGTACTTAATGAATTTTTCGCCCTGTATGCCAGCTTGAACTCGTATCACGAGCTGCGCGTACAGAGCACACAGGGAGAGGTGTACCAATGGACGCCGCGCATGGGGCAACAGCCCCTGCTCTAACCCGGCTTAGCCGGGGCATCCGCGAGTACAGCCTGTTCCAGGGTGTGCAGCTGGTGCTCAATCGTTTGCAAAGCGCTCATCCGGACCTGGATGAGGAAGCGCTGTATGAACGCTTGGAATTGCAGGCCAACCCGAGCCTGGGCTT
This sequence comes from uncultured Pseudomonas sp., assembly GCA_966210435.1. Classification (GTDB taxonomy): domain Bacteria; phylum Pseudomonadota; class Gammaproteobacteria; order Pseudomonadales; family Pseudomonadaceae; genus Aquipseudomonas. The sequence goes on from CBIHLF010000031.1 coordinate 51,096, forward strand.
TCCCGGCAGCGATATCGAACATGTGCAGTTTTTCGAAGAGCACGGCGAGCTGCGCGCGCGCCTGCGCATCAATCTGGTCAGCCTGTTCGGTGCCGGCTCGCCGCTGCCTGCCTTCTATGGCGAACAGGCCTTGGGCGATAGTGTCGACGGCAATCCCACGCGGGATTTTCTCGACCTGTTCAACAACCGCCTGCAACGCCTGCTGCTGCCTACCTGGCAAAAATATCGCTACCACGCGCGCTTCCAGAGCGGTGCCGTCGACCCATTTTCCGAGCAGCTGTTCGCCCTGGTCGGCCTCGGCGGCGCGACCATTCGCCAGGCCAAGGAGCTGAACTGGAAGCGCCTGCTGCCCTACCTCGGCCTGCTCAGTTTGCGCGCCCATTCGGCGGCGCTGATCGAGTCGGTGTTGCGTTACTACTTCAAGCACGCCGCCCTGCATATCGAACAATGCCTGGAGCGCCAGGTGGAAATTCTCGGCGAACAGCGTAACCGCCTCGGCCTGGCCAATAGCCAACTCGGCGAAAGCCTGGTGCTCGGCGAGTTCGTGCGCGACCGCGGCGGCAAGTTCCGCATCCATGTGCAGCAGCTCAACTGGGAGCGCTTCCACGAATTCCTGCCGATCGGCAACGGCTACCAACCACTGTGCGCGCTGGTGCGCTTCACCCTGCGCGACCCGCTGGACTACGACATCCGCCTGGAACTGCGCCAGGACGAAATTCGCGAACTGCGCCTCGGCGCCGACAACCCCTGCCTGCTGGGCTGGACCACCTGGCTGGGGCGCGATTACGCCGACGGCGTGGTCACCCTCGGCAGCCAAACTCACTAGGGAAAGAGAGAGTAATGATCAACGTCGATCTGCAACAGCTGGTACAGGCCCTCGACGCCGCCACCAAGAACGATCTGGAACTTGCGGCCGAGCGCTGTGTGGTACGTGGCGGCAGCAAGATTCTGGTCGAGGACCTGCTGCTCGGTCTGCTCGAGCGCCCGGATGGCCTGCTCGGCCGCGCCCTGCAGGATGCCGAAGTCGATGCCTTTGATCTGGCCAGCGCGCTGCAACCGCGCGGCGAGCACAACGAATCGCGCAATCCGGTGTTCTCCACCGAGCTGGTGCAATGGCTGCAGGACGCCCTGCTGGTCGCCAACCTGGAACTCGGCCAGAACCAGGTCGACCAGGCCGCGCTGATCCTCGCCCTGCTGCGTAATCCGATGCGCTATGCCGGCAGTCATTACCAGGCGTTGCTGGCCAAACTTAACCCCGAGCGTCTGCGCGATTTCGCCGTGGCTCAGCAACCGCAGGCCGCCGCCGGAAAAGCTGCTGCCGGCGGTGAATCCAACCTCAAGCGCTTTACCCACAACTTCACCCAGCAGGCGCGCGACGGCAAACTCGACCCGGTGTTGTGCCGCGACGCGGCGATCCGCCAGATGATCGACATTCTCGCCCGTAGGCGTAAAAGCAACCCGATCGTGGTCGGTGAAGCCGGTGTCGGCAAGACCGCGATCGTCGAAGGCCTGGCCCTGCGCATCGCCGCCGGCGAGGTGCCGGATGCGCTCAAGGGCGTCGAGTTGCTGTGCCTGGACCTCGGCCTGCTGCAGGCCGGCGCCAGCGTCAAAGGTGAATTCGAACGTCGCCTGCAAGGCGTGATCGATGAGGTGAAGGGCTCGCCCAAGCCGATCATCCTGTTTATCGACGAAGCCCACACCCTGATCGGCGCCGGTGGCCAGGCCGGTGGTGGCGACGCCGCCAATCTGCTCAAGCCGGCCCTGGCCCGTGGCGAGCTGCGCACCATCGCCGCCACCACCTGGAGCGAATACAAGAAGTATTTCGAGAAAGACCCGGCCCTGGCCCGGCGCTTCCAGCCGGTGCAACTGCTCGAACCCACGGTTGACGAGGCGGTGACCATCCTCCGCGGCCTGGCTCCGGTGTATGAAAAGAGCCATGGCATCTACCTGCGTGACGACGCCGTGGTCGCCGCCGCCGAGCTGTCCGCGCGCTACCTCGCCGGCCGCCAGCTGCCCGACAAGGCCGTCGACGTATTGGATACCGCCTGCGCCCGCGTGCGCATCAGCCTGGCTGCCGCCCCCGAAGCGCTGGAGCGTTTGCGCGGCGAGATCGCCGAAGGCGAGCGCCAGGGCGAAGCCATGGGCCGCGACCTCGATGCCGGCCTGAATATCGATACCGAGGCTCTGGAGCAGTTGCAACAGCGCCTGAGCGAAGCCCGCGCCGAACTGGAACAGATCGAAACCCGCTGGTCGGCACAACGCGATCTGGCCACGCGCCTGCTGGAACTGCGCAAGCAGTGCGCCAGCGCGCGTACCGCCAATGGCGAGGAGAACCCGGAACAAGCGGCCGCGCTGCAACAGCTGGAGAGCGAGTTGCGCGAGGTGCAGGTGGAACTGGCCAGCGCCCAGGCCAACGAGCGCCTGGTCAGCTTCGAAGTCTGCCCGCGCCTGGTCGCCGAGGTGATCAGTCACTGGACCGGCGTACCGCTGAGCCAGTTGGCCCGCGAACACAACAGCAAGGTGCTGAGCTTCGCCAGCGATCTGCGCCAGCGCCTGCGTGGCCAGGAACAGGCCATCGAAGCCCTGGATCGCTCGATGCGCGCCACCGCCGCCGGCCTCAACCGCGCCGATGCGCCGGTCGGGGTATTCCTGCTGGTCGGCCCCAGCGGCGTCGGCAAGACCGAAACCGCCCTGGCCCTGGCCGACCTGCTGTATGGCGGCGAGCGTTTCCTCACCACCATCAACATGTCCGAATTCCAGGAAAAGCACACCGTATCGCGGTTGATCGGCGCGCCACCCGGCTACGTCGGTTACGGCGAGGGCGGCATGCTCACCGAAGCGGTGCGGCAGAAGCCCTACTCGGTGGTGCTGCTCGACGAAGTGGAAAAAACCGACCCGGACGTGATGAACGTCTTCTATCAGATCTTCGATAAAGGCGTGGCCAACGACGGCGAAGGGCGTGAGATCAACTTCCGCAACACGCTGATCCTGATGACCAGCAACCTCGCCAGCGAGCGCATCGCCAGCCTCTGCCAGGGCGGCCAGCGGCCGAATGCGGAAGATCTGGAGCAGGCGATTCGCCCGACCCTGTCGCAGCATTTCAAACCGGCGCTGCTCGGTCGTATGCGCGTGGTGCCCTACTATCCGATCGATGGCGCAGTACTCAACGAACTGGTCGGCCTCAAGCTCGCGCGTTTCGGCGAGCGCCTGGCCCGTCGCCAGTTGCAGTTCAGCCACTGCCCGGCGCTGCTGGAAAACCTCGCCGAACGCTGCAGCCACAGCGACAGCGGCGCGCGCTTGATCGATCACCTGATCGACCAGCACCTGCAACCCTTGGTAGTCGACCGCCTGCTGGCCGCCATGGCCAACGGCGAAACCCTGCAGCGCGTGCACGCCACCCTGGACGGCGAAGGATCGGTGGTCTGTGAGTTCGCTTAAGGTCCCGCCGATGTTCCACCAGGTGCCGCAACCGCTGCGCTACGCCGAAGCGCTGCTCGCACGCTTCGCCGACCTGGCGCGCCTGGCCAATGCCGACGCCCTGCTCGGCGGCCTGGTCGAGGCCGCCGCACAGCTGGCCGGCTGCGAGCTCAGCCAGCTGTACCTGCTCGACGATACCCATACCCGCCTGACCCTCTGCGCCGAATGGCAGAACGGCGTGCTGCAACCGCGCGAAACCGCCAGCCTGCCGAGCGAATACGAAGGCGAGCAGCTGCTGCAATATTGCCTGTGCCAGAACCAGGTGCTGAGCCTCGACGAGCTGGACAGCAGCCTGCATCAGATCGGCTTCCTGCCGGATGCCAGCCGGGCCTGGCGCAGCCTGCTGTGCCTGCCGCTGCTCGACGAACACAAGCGGGTCAACGGCCTGCTGCTGATCGCCAGCCAGATCGGCCGCGACCTGCAAGGTTTCGCCGGCTCCCTGGGCCATCTCGGTGGCTTCGTGATCGCCCAGCTGCATCTGCTGCAACGCCTGCGCGCGCCGCAACAGGAAGTCTCGTTCAGCACCACCACCGCCCGCGCCAGCGGCTACGGCCTGATCGGCGACAGCGCACCGATGCGCGAGCTGTATCAGATGATCGGCAAGGTGCTGCATAACCCGGTCAGTGTGCTGCTGACCGGCGAAACCGGCACCGGCAAGGAGCTGGTGGCCCGCGCCATCCATGATTGCGGCTTCCGCCGCAGCCAGGCCTTCATCGTGCAGAACTGCGCCTCGCTGCCGGAAAACCTGCTGGAGAGCGAGCTGTTTGGCTATCGCAAGGGTGCCTTCACTGGCGCCGACCGCGACCATCCAGGCCTGTTCGACGCGGCCGATGGCGGCACCCTGTTTCTCGATGAAATCGGCGACATGCCGCTGCCCCTGCAAGCCAAGCTATTGCGCGTGCTGCAGGAAGGCGAAGTACGCCCGCTGGGCAGCAACGAAACCCACAAGGTCGATGTGCGCATCGTCGCCGCCACGCATTGCGCGCTACGCGAGCAGGTGGAAGAAGGGCGTTTCCGCGAAGACCTGTTCTATCGCCTGGCGCAATTCCCCATCGAGCTGCCGCCCCTGCGCGAGCGTGGCCAGGACATCCTCACCCTGGCCCGGTATTTCGCCGACAAGGCCAGCGCCCTGCTCCAGCGCGATGCCTGCCGCTGGGCCGACAGCACCCTGGAACACCTCAGCAGCTATGCCTTTCCCGGCAATGTGCGCGAGCTCAAAGGAGTGGTCGAACGTGCCGTCCTGCTCTGCGAAGGCGGCGAACTGCTGCCCGCGCATTTCAACCTGCGTCAGGACTACAGCGCAGACGACACCGGCATGAACCTGCGCGAACGCATGGAGCGCGTCGAACGCAGCCTGCTGCTCGACTGCCTGCGCAAAAACCGCGGCAACCAGACCAACGCCGCCTGTGAACTGGGCCTGCCCCGCCGCACCCTGCTGTATCGCATGCGGCGGCTGCATATCAGCCCGGCTGACGTGTAAGACCTGACGAACATGCACCTGCCCACTACCCGCCCCTACCTGAAGAGAAGAGCAAACGATGCCTAAGCATTACTACCCCATCGCCTTACTCGCCCTGGCCCTTTGCCTCACCGGCTGCAGCGGAAATTACAAATACAGCGACGACCAATACCGCCCCCTGGGTGACCCACAAGTAGTGAAACGCGGCAACTGACCGCAAGGAGTTAACAACCATGGAACTGGTCTTCGATGTGGTCAGTGCACAGCAGTTCGTGCCAGGTCTATTGACCACCAAAACCTTCAAGCAAGCCGGCGGCATCATTGGTCGTGCGGAGGAGTGCGACTGGGTGATTCCGGATCGCAAGCGCGTACTGTCGAGCCGGCATGCCGAGGTCAGCTATCGCGATGGCAGCTTCTTTCTGACCGACACCAGCAGCAACGGCATTCAGCTCAAAGACAGCGGTGCCAGCCTGCGCAAGGGCCAGCCGCAACGCATCGAGCACGGCAGCGTGTATTGCTTCGGTGAATTCGAAATCCGCGCGCGCCTGATTCAGGACCCGGCCCTGTTCGCCGGCGAGATCGGCCGTGCACAGCCAGCCGGCAGCATCATTCCGGACGATGCCTTCCTCGATCTGGACCCATTGACCGCCCTCGATCAACAGGAGCGGGTATACGCCGAGGTCGACGACCTGACCGCGGTCATCCGTCCGCACAGGGTGCAGGCGCAGCAGCGCGATTACGCGCAGATCGACGAGGAAAACCTGCAGGTGCCCGAACTGGTGGCGCCGACGCCGGCCCCGCAACCCAAGCGCGCGCCCGAGCCGGTACGCCTGCCTCCGACCTTCTGGGAAAAATTCGGCGAGGCCCTCGGGGTCAAGCTCGACGACCTCGACGACGATGGTCGCGAAGCCCTGGCGCTGCATGCCGCCAAGCTGCTCAAGCAGAGCGTCGGCAGCCTGCAACAAAGCCTGCGCACCCGTAGCGAACTGAAGAACGAATTGCGCCTGGCCCTGACCACCGTGCAGAGCGCCGGCAACAACCCGCTCAAGCACACCGCCGACAGCAGCGAAGCCCTGACCGCCCTGCTACGCGGCGGCAAGGCCGGTGCGCTTTCCGCCGAGCAGACCATCAGCCGCAGCTTCCGCGATCTGCAAGCGCACCAGGTGGCGCTGCTCGCCGCCAGCCGCGCGGCGGTCAAGGGCATGTTCGAGCAGCTGTCGCCGGAGCAACTGAGCCTGCGTTTCGAACGCGAAGGGCGCAAGCCATTGATCGCCACTGCCGGCAGCCGCTGGCGCGCCTACCGCCGCCTGCACAGTGCACTGGAGCAGAACGACGACTGGAGCGACCGTCTGTTCGCCCGCGACTTCGCCAATACCTATGAAGAACAGGTCCGCCTGATCGCCACCCTCAACAACGACGTTCAAGGATGATCCCCATGCATCGCTTTGCCCCCCTCGCCCTGCTGGCCGCATTACTGGCCCTCGCCGGCTGCTCGGCGCTGTCGCCGTATTCCGACATGACCAAACTCGACCTGCGCCTGAGCGGCAGCGAACAGCTGAACCCGGACCTCAACGGCCGGCCCTCGCCGATCGTCCTGCGCCTGATCGAACTCAAGCACCCGGTGGCCTTCGAAAGCGCCGATTTCTTCTCCCTCTATCAGCGCCCGAAAGAAGCCCTGTCGCCGGACATGGTCACCTCCGAAGAGTTCGAGCTGCGCCCGGGCGAACACCGCGAACTGAAGCTGTCGGTGCAGCAAGGTAGCCGCTACGTCGGCGTACTGGCCGCCTACCGCGACCTGCCGGAAAGCAACTGGCGCGTGGTGATTCCGCTGCGCGAGCAGGAGCGCAACAGCAGCGAACTGGTACTCGATGCCCAGGGCATCAGGACGATAGACGACAACACCACGGAAGAGGATTGAGCCATGGCCATGCATAAAGTGGTCTGGCAGGAAGGCATGCTGCTGCGCCCGCAGCACTTCCAGCAGAACGACCGTTACTACGACTACCAGCTGAAAACCCGCACGCAAAAGCTCGAGAGCTACGCCTGGGGCTTTTTCGAGCTGGAGATCGACCGCCAGTTCCTCAACATGGGCAAGCTGGTGGTGAGCAAGGCCAGCGGCATCCTGCCCGACGGCACCCTCTTCGACCTCGGCGCCGAGCGCGAGCCGCTGGCCCTGGACGTGCCGCCGAACACCGGCAACACCTCGGTGTACCTGGCCCTGCCGCTGGTCACCGGCAACCATATCGAGAGCCGTCGCCCCGAGCAGCAGGACGTGCTGGCGCGCTTCACCGCCTTCGACGAGGAAGTCGCCGACTCCAACGCCGGCGACAGCGCCTCCAGCCAGGTCAGCTGCGGCCGCCCGGACTTCCGCCTGCTGCTCGGCGAGCAGCAGAGCGACCAGGCCTACGTCAAATTGCAGCTGTGCGACGTGCTCGACACCACCCCGGACGGGGTCATCAGCATCGACCCGGAATTCATTCCGACCTATGTCAACTTCCAGGCCTCCGGTTACCTGCTGAGCTGCCTGAAAGAGGTGATCAGCATGCTCGCCCACCGCGGCGACATCCTCGCCGAGCGTATTCGCGCCACCGGCAAGGTCGGCGGTGCGGAAGTCGGCGACTTCATGATGCTGCAGCTGATCAACCGCTTCGAACCGGTGCTGCGTCACTACCTGGGCATCGAGCAGGTCCACCCGGAGCACATCTACCGCGAACTGCTCGGCCTGCTCGGCGAGTTGGCGACCTTTTCCAGCGAGTTCAAACGTCCGCGTCTGGACAGCCGCTACCTGCACAGCGACCAGGGTCTGAGCTTCCGCAAACTGATGGATGCGATCCGCCAGGTGCTGTCGATGGTGCTCGAACAACACGCCATCGAACTGCTGCTGCAACAGCGTCAGTACGGCATCCAGGTGTCGCCGCTGCACGACCACAAGCTGCTCGGCACCTCGTCCTTCGTGCTCGCCGCCAGCGCCCAGTGCGACTCGGAAGAGCTGCGCAACCGTTTGCCGGCGCACCTCAAGGTCGGCCCGGTGGAGAGTATCCGCCAACTGGTCAACCTGCACCTGCCGGGGATCAAGGTCAAACCGCTGCCGGTGGCGCCGCGGCAGATCCCGTTCCACTCGGGCAAAACCTACTTCGCCTTGGAGCTCGGCTCCGAGGAACTGGCGCAGCTGGAACGCTCCGGCGGCTTCGCCTTCCACGTGTCCGGCGAGTTCTCCGGGCTTGAGCTGAAATTCTGGGCGATCAGGAACTGACGATGACTACCAAGGAAATGGAATACGGCCAGGACGACAAAACCGTCATCCTCAACCGCAAAGGCGATGCCCCGGCGCAAAGCCCGCTGACCGACTTCGCCGCCCCGCCGAAATTCGAGCAACTGGAAGAGCGGATGATTTATGCCGCCCGTCTGCGCCCGGCGGAAACCTTCAATATCAGCCTCAACCCGCTGGTGGCCGCGGCCTCCAACCTGCTCTCGGAAGTGGTGCGGCTGAAACACAGTTTCGAAGAGGAAGACCTGCACGCACTGCACCGGAACCTGTCCAGCGCGATCAAGTTGTTCGAGCACCGCTCCCTGCATGAAGGCGCAGAAAGCAGCCAGGTGATGGCCGCGCGTTACGTGCTCTGCACCGTGGTCGACGAAGCCGTGGTGACCACGCCCTGGGGCAACGAGAGCGAATGGTCGCAGATGAGCCTGCTGTCGAGCTTCCACAACGAAACCTTCGGTGGCGAGAAGTTCTTCCAGCTGCTCGAGCGCCTGTCGCGCAACCCGGTCAAGCACCTGCCGATGCTCGAGCTGATGTACCTGTGCCTGTCGCTCGGTTTCGAGGGCAAGTACCGCGTGTTGCCGCGCGGCATGCTCGAACTGGAAGCGGTACGCGACAGCCTCTATCGGCAGATCCGCCAGCTGCGCGGCGACGTGCCGCGCGAAGTCTCGCCGCACTGGCAGGGCCTGAAGGACACGCGCCGGCGCCTGGTGCGCATCGTGCCCTGGTGGCTGGTGGCACTGTTCACCCTGATGTGCCTGGCCGTGATGTATGGCGGTTTCGCCTGGGTGCTGGGCGAACAGCGCACTACGATTTTGCAGCCGTACGAGCAACTCGACCCGTCCGCGGGTGTAAGCATGGATGATCAGAAATGAAGAGCTTTTTCGGCAAGTTAGCCGCCTTTTTCCGCAAGACCTGGGTCTGGAGCCTGTGCCTGGTATTGGTCCTGGCGCTGCTGGTGTGGTTCGTCGGCCCGCTGCTGGCGGTCAATGATTACAAGTTCTGGGAATCGGCCACCAGCCGGCTGCTGACCATCAGCGGTTTGTTCCTGATCTGGGGCCTGGCGATGGTCTTCGCCAGTTGGAAGGCGACCGCGCGTAAGAAGGCCGAGGAAGAAGACGCCGACGCCCAGGAGCGCCTGCGCCGCGAAGGCATGATCAGCGAAGAGCAGGTCGAACTGCGCCAGCGCTTCAAGCAGGCGCTGCACACCCTCAAGCGTTCCAGCCTGTATCGCGGCCGTAGCGAGAAGTGGCGCAACGAGCTGCCCTGGTACCTGCTGCTCGGCCCCCAGGGCAGCGGCAAGACCAGCCTGCTGGACTTCTCCGGCCTGGAGTTTCCGCTCAACCGCGGTGAGCAGCAGCGCCTGACCAAGGACGTTTCCGGCACCCGTTACGCCGACTGGTATTTCGCCGATAATGCCGTGCTGATCGACACCGCCGGGCGCTACCTGACCCAGCCCGATACGCAGATCGACAGCCATGCCTGGGACTTCCTCCTCGGCCTGCTGCGCAAGCGCCGGGCCCGCCCGCTGAATGGCGTGCTGGTGAATATCCCGCTCGAGCACCTGCAAGGTAACAGCGAGGTCGAACTGGAAAACCTCGCCCGCCAGACCCGTCAGCGCCTGCATGAAATCAATCAGCGGCTGGGCGTCGATGTGCCGGTGTATCTGGTGCTGAGCAAGGCCGACAAGGTGCTGGGCTTCGACGAGTTCTTCGATCAGCTGTCGCGCGAAGAAAGCGATCAGGTGCTCGGCGCCAGCTTCCGCAAGGAACAGAACGCCACCGACGTGCAGGTGATCCGCCAGGAGTTCGAAGAGCTGCTGCGCCGCCTCAACAGCCAGGTGATCCTGCGCATGCACCAGGAGCGCGACACCCAGCGCCGCGGTCGTATCCTCGACTTCCCGCATCAGCTCGGGCTGATCGGCGAGCGCCTGTGCCTGTTCAGCGAGCTGGCCTTTACCGGCAACCGTTACCAGCGCGCCAGCCAATTGCGCGGCTTCTACCTGACCAGCGCACCGCAGCTGGACAACCAGCTCGACCCAAGCACCAGCGGCATCGGCCGCAACCTCGGCCTGGCCAGCAGCGCCCTGCCGACCTTCCGCAGCGGCCGTGCACGCTTTATCAACCATGTGCTGAGCCGGGTGATCTTCCCGGAAGCGGACCTCGCCGGTCTCGACCAGAAGGAAGTGCGACGCATCGATTGGGGCCAGCGCGCCATGTACGCCACCGCCTTCGTCTTCCTCGCGCTGTTCGGCGCGCTTTGGGCCAACGGCTTCTCCGGCAACCATGAGCGCCTGGAACAATTGCGCGATATCGCCCAGCAGCTGACCCAGCAACGCGGCGGCATCGGCGCCCAGGACGACGCCCTGCAAACCCTCAAGGCCCTGGACAGCAGCTATGCCGCGACCCAGGTGTTCCCGCCGGTGGACGACGCGGCCTATACCCAGCGCGGCGGCCTGTATCAGGGCGAGAGAGTCGACCCGACATTGCAACGGGTATACCGCAGCGAACTGGAAACCCTGCTGCTGCCGCGTGTCGGCCGTCAGCTGGAAGCGCAAGTGCGCGCCAACCTGAACGACCGCGAACGCCTGCTCAACAGCCTGCGCGCCTACCTGATGCTGAATCTCGAAGAACGTCGCGACAAGGCCTTCCTGCAGGAATGGCTGGCCGCCGACTGGTCGCTGCGCTACGCCGGCAACAGCACCGGCCAGCGTGGTCTCAACCAGCACTTCGAGCGCCTGCTGTCCGAGTCGTTCGCGCCTTACTCGCTGAACGAACCGCTGGTCGCCCAGGCCCGTCAGGTGCTGCGCAGCGAGTCGCTGGCCAACGTGGTCTACCGCATGCTCCGCGACCAAGCGCGTAGCCTGCCGGATTACCGCCTGAGCCAGAAACTCGGCCCGCAAGCCGCGCTGTTCGCTGGCAGCGACTACACCATCCCCGGCTTCTACACCCAGGTCGGCTACCAGAAAACCTTCACCGCCAAGGGCGCCGACCTGGTGCGCGATATCCTGCGCGACAACTGGGTACTCGGTGAAAGCGACACCCTGAGCAACAACGACCTCAGCCGCCTGCTGGTGGAAATGGAGCAGCTGTACTTCCGCGACTATGCCAACTACTGGGGCGAAGCCCTGGCACAGTTGAGCCTGGAACCGATCGGCAGCGCCAACCAGGGCGCGCTGCAACTGGCCGGCCTGACCGCCGCCAACTCGCCGCTGCTGCAACTGCTGGTGGAAGTACGCGACAACACCCGCTTCAAGGGTATTGCCGAGGCCGCGGACAGTGCGGGCGACGCCGCCGATGCGCTGAAAGGCGCGAAAGGCAAGCTCGGTAAGGTCGCCAAGATCGCCGGCGCCGCTGCCGAACAGGCACAAGCGGCCCTGGTGAAGAACCTGCCGGACACCGCGCGCAAGACCCTGGAGCGACGCTTCGAACCGCTGCACCGCCTGCTCGACGACAACGGCGGCGCCGGCCCGGAACTGGCCGCGACCCTGCAAGCGCTGGACGACCTGCAACGCCAACTGGCCAGCCTGGCGCACGCCAGCGCCCCGGAACAGGCGGCATTCGAACTGGCCAAAGCGCGCATGGGCGGCCAACGCGATGCGATCAATCAGGTGCGCAGTAGTGCAGCGCGTCTGCCACAGCCGGTCGGCAACTGGCTCGGCCTGCTCGCCGAAGACAGCTGGATGCTGGTGTTGGGCGATGCCCACCACTACCTCAACCAGCGTTACAAGAATGAACTCTATGCCGCTTACAAGGGCTCGCTGAAACAGCGCTATCCATTCAGCACGCATAGCGAAAGCGATGTCGCCATCGCCGACTTCCGTGAGTTTTTCAAGGCCCAGGGCATCGCCGAGCGCTTCTTCGATGGCTACCTCAAGCCCTTCGTCAGCGGCAGCGCCGGCCAATACCAGGTGCGCCGTATCGACGGCCGCGGCTTGCCGTTGTCGCGCGAGTTCCTGCTGCAGATGAGCCATGCGCAAACCATCCGCCGCAGTTTCTTCGCCGAGAACCCCAACGAACCGAAAGTGCTGTTCAAGCTCGAGCCTTACTCGCTGGACTCCAGCCTCGGCCGCGCCGACTTCCGCTTCGGCAGCCAGCGCATGGAGTACCGCCACGGCCCTATCGTGCAGACCGCCTTCAGCTGGCCTGCTGACGACAACGAAGGCCGCACCAGCCTGGTGGTCGAGGAGCTCGGTGGGCACAAGGTCGGCATCGAAATGAACAGCGGGCCCTGGGCATTGTTCCGCCTGCTCGACCTGATGAGCGTCGACTACCACAGCGGTCGCGATGTGCTGATGCTCAAGGCCGACCTTGGCGGCCGGCACGCCAACTACCTGCTGCACAGCCAGCGCTCGCCGAACCCGTTTGACGTCGACCTGCTGCGCAGCTTCAAGCTGCCGGCGACGCTCTGATGGCGGAGGCTATCGTCAGCGCCTGGCGTAGCGCCGCGCGCACCGATACCGGCAAGGTGCGGGGGCGCAACGAGGATGCGTTCCTGGCCCTGCCGGAGCAGGGCCTGTGGGTGGTCGCCGATGGCATGGGCGGGCATCAGAACGGCGCGCTGGCCAGCCGCCTGATCGTCGAGCAACTGGCCGAGCCCAGCGAAGGCGACTTGCAACAGCGCCTGGCCGAGTTGCGCAAACGCCTGCACGGGCTCAACCGCCGCCTCGGCCAGGAGCTGACGGTCACCGCCGCGCAACCGGACCCGGTAATCGGCAGCACCGTGGTCGCCCTGCTGATCGAGGGCGACCGCGCAGCCTGCATCTGGGCCGGCGACAGCCGCTGCTACCTGTGGCGCGGCAGCCGTCTGTACCAGCTCAGCCGCGATCATTCGTTGCTGCAGCAATTGATCGATGAACAACAGTTGAGCCCGAGCGAAGCCGCCCGTCATCCGGCGGCCCATGCCCTGACCCGAGCGATCGGCGCCAGCGAAGAGCTGAAGCTGGAAATTCTCGAACTGGACGTACTGCCCGGCGACGCTTTTCTGCTGTGCAGCGACGGCCTCTATCAGGATCTCTCCGCCGACGAGCTGGGCGCCGCACTGAATCTGCCGTCGCCACAGCTGACCCTCAATCGCCTGTTTCAGCAGGTACTCGACGGCCCGGCGCGGGACAACCTGAGCGCGGTGGTAATCCGCCGATGAGGACGCAAGGATGAGCGAATCACTGCTGGATGTTCCGCAGCGGGCCCGCGAAGAGGCCAGCGACTTGACCTACTTCGCCCTGGCCGCCACCGCGGCCAAGCCTGCCCTGGAGCCGGAAATACGCCGCAGCGCTCCCGGCGAGCTGCCGGAAGTGCTCGGCGGCCGTTACAAGATCGAGCGTCTGCTTGGCGTCGGCGGCATGGGTGCGGTGTATCGCGCCCGTGACCTGCTGCGCGAACAGTTCGGCGACCCCGAACCCTATGTGGCGCTGAAAACCCTCAGCGACGACTTTGCCGAATACCCGGATGCCAACTCGCTGCTGTATAGCGAATTCGCCCTCACCGCGCGGCTCACTCACCCCCACGTGGTGCGCCTGTTTGGCTTCGAAGTCGATGTGCCGAGCCAGCGCGCCTTTCTGATCCTCGAACTGCTCAAGGGTCTGACCCTCGATCAATTGCTCTGCGAGCGACCCACAGGAGTGCCCTGGAGCGAACTGCAGGAAATCGCCATCGCCCTGCTCGATGCGCTGAGCTATTCGCACAGCCTGGGCGTGCTGCACGGCGACCTGAAACCGAGCAATGTGATGCTCGCCGAAGACGGCTTGCGCCTGTTCGATTACGGTCTCGGCCAGCCGGTGGAAGGCCTGCTGCCCGGCCTGCCGCGTCTGTGCCGCAACCGCTTCACCGCCTGGACCCCGCGTTACGCCGCGCTGGAACTGCTCGATGGCGCGCCACTGACCGCCGCGGCCGATGTTTACGCCCTGGCCTGCGTGCTCTACGAACTGGCCAGCGGCCGTCATCCGTTCCGCCGTCTCAGCGCCAAACAGGCCAAGGCGATGGAGCTCGACCAACAGCTGCAGCGCCCGGAACAATTGCCGGCGCACTGCTGGCCGGCCTTGCGCACCGCCCTGGCATTCGACGAAGCGCAGCGCGGCATCGACTGCGCGCAACTGCTGGCGGTGTTTCGTCAGCCGCCGCCGAGTCGCTGGTCGCGCTGGCTGGGACGCGGCTGAGCGCGGCGGACGCGCTGCCCGAGCCGAGCCAGACGGCAGCGGCAGACGCCCGTCGGTAGGCGTGCCGATCCTTCTGCGCTAGGCTTCCTGCTTCCAGGTATGCCCCCGTTCGCTCTTCCGACAGGTCCTTAGATGAATGTTTCGCTGTTGAGCCGCTACGCATTTTTCGCCCTGTGCGCCCTCACCGCCCTGCTCTGTCTACCCTTTCTCGGCCATCCCTGGGTGTGGCCGTTGTTCGCCGTCACCGCCCTGCTGACGCTGCTGGGTATTCGAGATTTGTGCCAGCATGAACATGCGGTGCGGCGCAATTACCCGATCCTCGGCAACATCCGCTACCTGGTCGAAGGCATCCGCCCGGAAATCCGCCAGTACCTGCTGGAAGGCGATCAGGAGCGCGTACCCTTCTCCCGCGCCCAACGCTCGCTGGTCTATGCGCGCGCAAAGAACCAGATCGATGACAAGCCTTTCGGCACGCTGATCGACGTCTACGAAATCGGCTACGAGTGCATCGGCCATTCGATCCGCACCGCCGCGGTCAGCGATCCCGAGACGTTTCGCGTGTCGATCGGCGGGCCGCAGTGCAAGCAACCCTACTCCGCGTCGGTGTTCAATATTTCGGCGATGAGTTTCGGCTCGCTCAGCGGCAACGCGATTCAGGCCCTGAACCGTGGCGCCAAGCTCGGCGGCTTCTACCACGATACAGGCGAAGGCAGCATCAGCCGCTACCACCGCGAGCACGGCGGCGATCTGGTCTGGGAACTGGGCAGCGGTTATTTCGGTTGCCGCAGCGCAACCGGCACCTTCGACCCCGAGCGCTTTGCCGCCCAGGCGCGCGAGCCGCAGGTGCGGATGATCGAGATCAAACTCTCCCAGGGTGCCAAGCCCGGACACGGCGGCATCCTGCCGGGACGCAAGGTCAACGCCGAAATCGCCGCCACTCGCGGCGTACCCGAGGGTGTGGACTGCATCTCGCCGGCGAGCCACAGCTCCTTCGCCACCCCCCTGGAGCTGATGGCGTTTATCGGCCAACTGCGCGAACTGTCCGGCGGCAAACCGGTGGGCTTCAAGCTGTGCATCGGCCACCCCTGGGAGTTCGTCGGCATCGTCAAGGCGATGCTGCAGAGCGGCATCCACCCCGACTTCATCGTCGTCGACGGCAAGGAAGGCGGAACCGGCGCGGCGCCCGTGGAGTTCACCAACCACATCGGCATGCCACTGCGCGAAAGCCTGTTGTTCGTGCATAACGTGCTGGTGGGCTGCAACCTGCGCGAGCACATCCGCATCGGCGCCAGCGGCAAGATCGTCAGCGCCTTCGACATCGCCAGCGTGCTGGCCATGGGAGCAGACTGGGTCAACTCGGCACGCGGCTTCATGTTCGCCATCGGCTGCATCCAGTCGCAGCATTGCCATACCAACCGCTGCCCCACCGGCGTCGCCACCCAGGACCCGCTGCGCCAGCGCGCGCTGGTGGTCCCGGACAAGGCCGAGCGGGTCTTCAGCTTTCACCGCAACACCGTGCATGCCCTGGCCGAACTGCTCGCGGCGGCCGGGCTGTCACATCCCGGCGAGCTGGGGCCGCACCACCTGATCCGCCGCGTCAGCTCGACCGAGATCAAGCTGTTCTCGCAGCTCTACTATTTCGTCCAGCCAGGCGCCTTGCTCAAAGAGCGGATCGACAGCGAGTTCTACGCCCGCATCTGGAGCATGGCCCAGGCGGACAGCTTCGCGGCCATGCCGCAAAAGACCGAACAGGGCGCGGCAAAGGTCGAAGAGCCGCTGATCAGTTGAGGTCGGTGGCTACGTGTCTGCGAGAGCTTCAGCCGATTAGGCTGGGGCGACCGACGAAGGGCTAGCCACGCCCCCTACGCCGAACTCCGCAACCGCGCCAGATCGCGCAGCGGCGGCGCGCCGAACAGGCGGCTGTATTCGCGGCTGAATTGCGAGGGGCTTTCGTAGCCGACGCGGTAGCTGGCCGCGGCGGCTTCGAGGTTTTCGCAGAGCATCAGGCGCCGGGCTTCCTGCAAGCGCAGTTGTTTCTGGTATTGCAGCGGGCTGAGGGCGGTGACCGCTTTGAAGCGGTGGTGCAGGGTCGAGGGGCTGAGGTTGACTTCACGGGCCAGGTCGTCGATGCGCAGGGGTTCGTCGAAGTGTCTGTTCAACCAGTCGATGGCCCGGGCAATGCGCTGACTCTGGCTGTCGGCGATGGCGATTTCATGCAGGCGCTGGCCCTGGGGGCTGTGCAACAGGCGGTAGAAGATTTCCCGCAACGCCAGGGGCGCGAGCATGGCGATATCCCGTGGCGTATCGAGCAGGCGCAGCAGGCGGATCACTGCGTCGAGCAACTGCAGATCCAGGCGGTCGACGTACAGCCCGCGTCGCGTCCCCGGGGCGGGCACGCCGATGGGGCCGGCGTCGGCGATCAGGCTGCTGATCTGCGCCGGATCGATCTCCAGGCGCAGGCTCAGATAGGGCCGCTGCGGCGAGGCATCGATGATCTGGCCAGTGACCGGCAGGGTGACCGAGGCCACCAGGTAGTTCAGCGGGTCGTACACGTAGCGCTCCTCGCCCAGGCGCACGGCCTTGCTGCCCTGGGCCATGATGCACAGGCATGGGCGGTAGAGCGTCGGCACCGGCTGGGTCGGGCCGCTGGAGCGGAACAGGTCGAGGCCAGCAATGGCCGTGTTCTGGATGCCGTCCTGATCGGTCATGCGCTGGATGCGCCCGGCCAGTTCCGCCTGATAACGGCTGAAGCTGTCGTCGAGGATGGATGGCGCGCTGGCGATAGAGGACATGATCGACTCCTGAAGGTTGCCTGAAGCCTAGCGCGGTTTTTCAGGCAAGTCTGCGCCGCCGGCAGGATCAGGCAAGCATTCGCCAGTATTAGGCAAAGACCAGTCATCACCGGTTGTTGGTGGGCTACGAAACCCGCATTGACAGGGCCCAGGCTATTTCCATGGCGGCAATCGCCATGCGGTTTTAGGCAAGAATCGGCCAGTAATCGACTAACGCTCGCACGACCCGCCGCTTAACCTCTGGTGCTGTAGCGACACCCAGGTCGCACCCACTCAGCAGAGGATTCAGTGATGTCTAATATTCAAGACAAAGTGATTCTGGTTACCGGCGCCAGCAGCGGCATCGGTGAGGCCTGTGCCCGCTTGCTGGCGGAGAAAGGCGGCCGCCTGCTGCTCGGCGCACGGCGCACCGAGCGCCTGGAACGTCTGGTCGGCGAGATTCGCGAGGCAGGCGGCAACGCCGAATACCGCCGTCTGGACGTCACCAGTCGCGAGGATGTGCAGGCCTTCGTCGATTACGCCGTGGAGCGCTTCGGCCGCGTCGATGTGCTGATCAACAACGCCGGGGTGATGCCGTTGTCTCCACTCGAGGCGCTGAAGGTCGACGAGTGGAACCGGATGATCGACGTGAATATCCGCGGCGTGCTGCACGGTATCGCCGCGGCCCTGCCGCTGATGCAGGCGCAGCGCAGCGGTCAGTTGGTCAACGTGGCGTCGGTCGGCGCCTACAGCGTGGTGCAGACCGGCGCCGTGTATTGCGCGACCAAGTATGCGGTGCGGGCGATTTCCGAAGGTTTGCGCCTGGAGATCGGCGGCGACATTCGCGTCACCCTGATCTCGCCGGGCGTGGTCGAGTCGGAGCTGGCCGAGACCATCTCCGACCCGCAGACCCTGGAGAGGATGCGCGAGTACCGCAAGGTCTGCATCACTCCGGACGCGATTGCCCGCGCCATCGCCTATGCCATAGAGCAACCGGCGGATGTCGACGTCAGCGAGCTGATCGTACGACCGACCGCCAGCCTTCGCTGAAACTCGCCGAGCCGTTGCCCCCCCCTTGGAGGTCACCATGAACAGCACGCACCTGACCGTCATTCGCGCCCGCCCAGGCTGTGCCGAGCGACTCGGCGCCCGTCTGCACTGCCTGCTCGCACCAGCGCGCGGACAAGCCGGCTGCCTGGGCTTCGAGATTCGCCAGGCCACGGACGATCCGCTGGCATGGTGGCTATGCGGGACCTGGCAATCGCCAGGCGCGCTGCAGCAATACTTCGCCGCGCCCTGGCTGCAACGGTTACTCGACCAAGCACTGGCCGAGGGATTGATCGGCAGCCTGGCATGCACCGAGCAGGCCGCCTGAACACACCAATCTGTAGCCCGGGTCGAGCGCAGCGATACCCGGGAGCGGTGCCAAATGAAGCAAGCCAGTTTTACCAGAGCGGGTTAGTGGCGCAGAAAACAGCGCTTCACCTCACCGCAAGACCTCTGTCCCACGTCACCTTTCTTGCGGTGATAGCCGACCTCCTTAATTGAAGATCACGCACTGCGAGGCTTCTGGTTAGAAACTTTCCTGGGTATCGCTTCGCTCGACCCAGGCTACGTGTTATGCGGGATCAGGCATTCGCCGAGAGTTGATCGGCAGCCTGGCGTGCACCGAGCAGGCCGCTTGAGCACGCCAGCCCGTAGCCCGGGTCGAGCGAAGCGACACCCGGGAGAGGTGCCAAATGAAGCAAACCAGTTTTACCAGGGCGGGTTAGTGGCGCTGAAAACAGGGCCTCGCCTAACCACAAGACCTGTCTGCCACGTCACCGTTCATGCGTTGATAGCCTACCTCCTTAATTGAAGATCAAGCGCGGCGAGGCTTCTGGTTAGAACCTTTCCTGGGTATCGCTTCGCTCGACCCAGGCTACGTGTTATGCGGGATCAGGCA
>CBIHLF010000032.1:0-66052 GCA_966210435.1 uncultured Pseudomonas sp.
CGGGCTACGGGATGCGGTTCGTAGCCTGGGTTAGCCGTAGGCGTAACCCGGGAAGAGGCTATAGAGCGCGTCGCACTACTAGCGTAGCGCCCTGTAGATATTCCCCAGCAGGTGCTCCGAGGCTACCAAGCGCATCCGCATACCAGCGCACTTGGCGTCGTTTGAAGGCCTGCTTTAGGCAGCCAGACTGCTGCGAAAGCGTCGCAGTGCCCAACCGAAAAACACCAGGCCGATGGCGCTCAGCGCCGCGAGTTCCGGCCAGAGTACGCTGGGGCCGGCGCCGCGGAACAGGATTGAGGTGCTCAGGCTGAGGTAGTGGGTGGAGGGCGAGAGCTTCATCACCTGCTGCAACCACATCGGCATGCTTTCCAATGGCGTGCTGCCGCCCGAGAGCATCAGCATGGGGATTACCACCGGAATCGACAGCAGGCCGAACTGCGGGATCGAGCGCGCCAGGGTGGCGAGCAGAATGCCCAGGGCCGTGCTGGCGAACAGGTAGAGCGCGGTCACCGCGAGAAAGAAGGCGAGCGAGCCGGCCAGCGGCACACCGAGCGCACCCTTGACGATCAACTCCAGCGATAGCCAGGTGCAGATCACCACCACCAGGGCATTGCTCCAGATCTTCGCCAGCATGATCTCCAGGGCCGTCAGTGGCAGCACCAGCAAATGATCCAGGGTGCCGTGCTCGCGTTCGCGTAGCAGCGCGGTGCCGGTCAGCAGAATGGCCAGGATGGTGATGTGATTGACGATCTGGAACAGCGCGAGAAACCAGCCGCCTTGCAGATTGGCGTTGAACAGCGCGCGGCTGGTCAGCTTTATCGGCACCTGTTCGGCGGCATCCTGGTTGATGTAGTCGAGCAGTTCGCGTTGAAACACCTGGCCCAGGTAACGCGCACCCATAAATGCCTGGCTCATGGCGGTAGCGTCGACATTGACTTGCAGCGCCGGCTGGCGTCCGGCCAGTAAGTCGGCCTGGAAGTTCGCCGGCACGTCGACGACGAACGTGAAGCGACCGCTGTCCAACGCGGCGTCCAGTTGCACGTAGGGCAGCAGCTGTGGCGCTTGGAATTCCGGCGGTTGTACGGCTTCGGCCAGGCGCCGCGAGAGCGGGCTGCGGTCTTCATCGACGAAGGCCACGCTGGCATGGTGTACGCCTATCACCGAGCCGGTGGCTGGCATGTAGATGGCGACGCTGAAGGCGTAGAGCAGAAACAGCAGCAATACGCTGTCGTGGCGCAGGCTGGTCAACTCCTTGAGACCGAGGCGGAAGATATGCGCGAGTCTTCTCATGCTAGGCCTCCTGTTTCTTCAGCAGCCACACGCTGAGGGTCGTGGCGACGAGAAAGAAGGCCAGCAGCGCCAGGCATTGCGGCCACAGTGCGCGCAAATCGAGGCCCTTGGTGAAGGTGCCGACGGCGATATCGAGAAAGTGCCCGGCCGGGAATACATGTCCCATCAGCGCCGAGCCGCCGTCCAGGGAGGAGCGCGGCACTATCAGCCCGGAATACTGAATGGTCGGCAGTGTGGTGATGATCATCGCGCCGAGGATCGCGGCGATCTGGGTGCGGGTGAAAGCCGAGATCAACAGGCCCAGGCTGGTGGTGGCGAGCACATAGAGTAGGCCGCCGAACGCCAGGGTCAGGCCGCTGCCCTTGAACGGCACGCCAAATAGCAGACGATTGAGCGCCACCAGCAATGCCAGGTTGAGCAGGCTGACCGCCAGGTACGGCAGCTGCTTGCCGAGAAGGAATTCCAGGCGGGTCAGCGGCGTGGCGTAGAAGTTACTGATCGAGCCCAGCTCCTTTTCCCGTACCACGCCGAGCGCAGTGAGCATGGCCGGGATAAACGCCAGGATCAGCCCCATCACGCCGGGGCCGATGGCATTCACACTGATCACGTCCTGGTTGTAGCGAAAGCGGGTTTCCAGGTGTGCCGCGGCCGGGGTTCCAAGCGGCGGGCTGCTCTCTGTCAACAGGCGCTGCAGATTGGCCAGGTGCACGGCCTCGACATAGTTGCGGCTGGTCTCTGCGCGGAACGGCATGCCGCCGTCGATCCAGGCGGCCACCTGGGGTTGGCGGCCGGCGAGCAGGTCACGACCGAAACCGGGCGGGATCTCCAGGGCCAGCTTCAGCTCCGAGCGTTGCAGGCGCCGGTGCAGCTCGTCGGCGTTGCCGATAGGCGCGCGCTCGTCGAAATAGCGTGAGCTGCGAAAGGCTTCCAGATAAGCGCGGCTGTGGGGCGATTGATCCTGATCGAGGGCGGCGAAGGCGATGTGTTCGACATCCAGGGAGATGCCGTAGCCGAAGATCACCATCATGAACAGCGCACCGAACAGGGCGAACAGCAGGCGCACCGGGTCGCGCAGCAGCTCCTTGCTTTCACGCGTGCTCACGGCGCGCAGACGGCGCAGGCTGAAGCCGCGTTGAGGGGGCGGAGTCTGGGGCCAGCTGGGCGCTGCCGGGGGCGCTGGCGGCGCGGTGTTGCTGCCTTGGACCTGCTCCAGGCAACGGACGAAGGCCTCTTCCAGGGTTTGCCCGGCGAACTGCCGCTGCAGCACGGTCGGGGTATCGCAGGCCAGCACCCGCCCGGCATGCATCAGCGAAATGCGGTCGCAGCGCTCGGCTTCGTTCATGAAGTGGGTGGAGAGAAAGATGGTTACCCCTTGCTCGCGGGACAGCTCCACCAGCAGTCGCCAGAAGTCGTCGCGCGCCGCAGGGTCCACCCCCGAAGTGGGCTCATCGAGGATCAACACTTCTGGCCTATGGATCACCGCTACCGCCAGCGACAGCCGCTGGCGCAGGCCCAGTGGCAGCTCGCCGGCCGCGTCGCCGGCATGTTCGGTCAGGCCGAAGCGCTCGATCAGCGTACGGCTGCGCGCGCGGCCCTCGTCCGCCGGCAGGTCGAACAGGCGCGCGTGCAGCTCGAGGTTCTGCCGCACCGACAGCTCGCCATACAGCGAGAAACTCTGCGACATGAAGCCGACCCGCTTGCGTGTCGCCAGATCGCCGGCATCCACCGGCTGGCCGAGCAGGCGCGCGCTGCCCTCGCTGGCCGGCAGCAGGCCGGTGAGCACCTTCATGGTGGTGGTCTTGCCGCAGCCGTTGGAGCCGAGGAAACCGAAGATTTCGCCGCGCCGAATGGCGAAGCTGACCTTGTCGACCGCGGTGAAATCGCCGAAGCGCAAGCTGAGGTCGCGGGCCTCGATGGCGATTTCGCTGGAATGCGCAGGCAGTGGCGGAATCACCAGGGTCGTTTGTCGTTGCGTCCCATCGCCCTGGAATTGGGTGAAGGCATCGTCCAAACGGCCGCTGACGGTGGCTTTGGTCAGCTCGACGGTGTTGCCGGCGGCGATCAGGCGACCGCGGTCGAGCATCAGGCAGCGTTCGAATTGCTCGGCCTCTTCCATATAGGCGGTGGCCACCAGCAGGGTTAGTTGCGGCCGCTGCGCGCGCACCTGTTCCACCAGTTCCCAGAAACGTCGCCGGGACAGCGGGTCGACGCCGGTGGTCGGCTCGTCGAGGATCAGTAGGTCCGGCTCGTGGATCAGTGCGCAACACAGCCCGAGTTTCTGCTTCATGCCGCCGGACAGTTTGCCGGCCGGGCGGTCGGCAAAGGACGTCAGGTCGGTGGCCGCCAGCAGGCTGGCCATGCGCGCCTCGCGCTCGGCGCGGGGCAGGCCGAACAGGCTGGCGAAGAAATGGATGTTTTCGGCGATCGACAGCTCGGGGTAGAGGTTGTGTCCCAGGCCCTGGGGCATAAAGGCGATGCGCGGGTACAGGCTGGCGCGGTGGCGGCGCTGCTGGATCGGCCCGCCGAGCACCTCCAGGCTGCCGCGTTGCAGTTTTTTCACCCCGGCGATCAGCCCCAGCAGGCTGGATTTGCCGGCGCCGTCCGGGCCGATCAGCGCGCAGCGCGCACCCACCGGCAATTCGAAGCCGATGCCGTCCAGCGCCAACTGCCGACCATAGCCATGACCGAGGCCTTCGGCGCGGATCGCCCACCGATTCATTGCAGGTTGGCCGGCCAGGCAACCTCGGCACTGCGTACGTAGCCCGTGCCGGGCATGCCGGGTTTGGCCTGGGGTACGGCGGCCGGATCGCTCAGGTGCAGCTTGACGCGAAACACCAGCTTCTGGCGTTCGTCGCGGGTTTCCACTTCCTTGGGCGTGAACTGCGCCTTGGCCGCCACATAGCTGATAATGGCCGGCAATGCCTGGTGCGGCAGCGCATCGAGGACGATGCGCGCTTCGTCGCCCAGGGTCAGGCGGCCGGCCTGGGCTGAGGTCAGATAAACATTCATGTATTGATCGCTGAGGTCGATCAACAGCAACACCCGTCCGCCCGCGCCCAGTACTTCACCGGGTTCGGCCAGGCGTAGTTGCACCAGACCGTCGAGCGGCGCGCGCAGGCTGCTGTCATCGATCTCGCTATCCAGTTGGGCAACCTGTGCCTGGGCGGCACCTACGGCCGCCTGGGTCGCGGAAACCTGGGCGGCAGCCGCTTCCACGCCGGCACTGGCGATATCGAAGCGAGCCTGTTGCTGGTCGAGTAACTGACGGCTGGTATGGCCGCGCTGAAACAGCTCGCTGAAACGCTTGAGCTCCTGTGCGGCCAGACGCCGTTCGCTGTTACGCAGGCGCACATTGGCCTGGCTGGCGACGAGGTTTTCTTCGGCGCGACGTACTTCGGCCGCAGCCTGGGTACGCTGGGCTTCCAGGGTACGGGTATCCATGCGGGCGAGAACCTGGCCCTGAACTACGTGTTCGCCCTCACGCACCCGCACTTCTGCCAGGCGACCGGGGTATTTGCTGGCGACCTGTACCTCGGTTGCCTCCAATCGGCCATTAGCCATCGCCAGGCCTTCCGCCAAGCGCTCACGCAGCGAAGCCCAATAACCATAGCCCCCGGCTGCGATTAGCCCGAGCAGAAGTGGCAGGATAAACAGGCGGGAAGACTGAAATTTGTTCGCCATAGGGTGCGTCCTGCAGATTGACTGGATCAGTCTGCCACCCGCACGGGATAGGGCCTTGATACACATCAAGCGACATGCGCTGCGCCGCTGTTGATGGCGTTCGCCGTATATTTCGGCACCGGTAACGGTCTGAGGTGTCTCGTCCAGCCCCGGGTATCGCTTCGCTCAACCCGGGCTACGGGATGCGTAGCCTGGGTTAGCCGAAGGCGTAACCCGGGAAGGGGCCTCTAGAGCAATTCCGCCGCCAGCTGCTGCAGCCGTTCCTGGCGTTCGCTGTCCTCCAGCCGTGTTCCGGGGTTCAGCGATGACCATTCGGGGTGGGCGCGGGCTTTGTGCAGGGCGGCGGGCAGTTTGCCGTCGCGCCAGGTATTGTCCTGCGGCGTGGCCAGCTTGATGCGCTCGACGGCGGCGTGGCCGCGGGCGTCGAGGGTTTGCAGCAGCAGTTGCTGACGCAGGGCGAGTAGACGCAACACCGCGTCGTCCAGGGTCAGTTCGCGTTGGCCCATGAGCTTGCCTTTCAGGCGTGCGCCATAGCTGCGCAGGGTCTGCGCGCCGCCGCCGATCAGCGCGCCTACGGCCGCCGCCGCACCGAGGGTGATGCCGCCGACCAGCAGGTCGATGCCGATCCCGGTGGCCGCGCCGGCCGCCATGCCGCCGCCGAGGTTGACCCCGAGCTGCTTGAGGGTTTCCGGGTTGAACAGGTCGTCGCCCCAGCGGCCATCGAGCAGCGGCAGGTCGTCGGCCTTGGCGTCGTCCTTGCGGAACGCATAGAGCCGCAGCAGGGCTTCGACGCAGCGTTGCTCGCGCTGGCGAATGCTGTCGCGCAGTTCGCGGATCGCCGCCTGTTCCAGTGCCGGCTCGGTTGTCACGCTACGGCGGCAGGCGGCGCAGTCGAGCAGCAGTTCGGCGATCAGTCGCGCACCGCTGTGGTGGCGGGCCTGGCGCTGGGCTTCGTGGTCGTCGATCAGGCGTTGCAGCGGTCCGCGGGCTTTCTCCAATAGCAGCGCCAGGCTTTCATACAGGCGCCGCTCGCCGTCCAACGGCGGCGCCACGCTGTCGAAGCGCACCAGGGCGTGCAAACCGAGACGCGCCAGGGCCTCGCGCCAGTCATCTTCGCGGTGTGCGTTGCTGGCGACGAAGTTGAGCACCGGCAGCAGCGGCCGGCCGCACATGCTAAGAACCGCCAGCTCGTCGCGGTACTTGGCCAGCACCGGCTCGCGTGCGTCGATCACATAGAAGCCGGCGTCGGAGGCGAGCAGTTGGCGCAGCACCTTGGCTTCCTGCTCGAAACGCTGGCGCGCTTCGCTGCCTTCGAGAAAACGCGCCAGACGTGCCGGGCCATCCAGGCGTTCGCCGGGGCGATCCAGGGGCTCCAGGTAGTCGAGCAGGGCGATGGCGTCTTCCAGGCCTGGCGTGTCGTACAGCTCCAGCAACGCATCGCCGTCCACCGACAGGCGCGCGCCCTCGACATGTCGGGTGGTGCTGGGGCGATGGGACACCTCGCCGAAGCCGGCATCGCGGGTCAGGGTGCGCAGCAACGAGGTCTTGCCGACATTGGTATGGCCGACCACGGCGAGTTTCAGCGGGCGGCTCACAACAGCCCCCGTAGCCCGGATGCAATCCGGGAAATATGTGGCGGCTGAGTACAGCTCCCGGATTGCATCCGGGCTACGAAGCGATCGATGTCAGTCATGGCCGCTCTCCAGCCAGGTGAGCGGGGCACTGTCGCTGTGGCTCAGTTGCAGTTGGTCCAGCGCCTGATGCCAATCGCCCAGGCGGTCGCTGTCGAGGGTTTCGCCGGGTGGCGGTTGCAGCAGCCAGATGCGCGTGGCGGCGGCCGAGCGCGCCAGTTCGCCGATCAATGCCAGGCTGCCGCGATCCGGCGAGCGCCGTGGATCGCAGGCGATCAGCAGGCGCGCTGGCGGGAAGCGGCTGAGTTGATCGAGCAATTGTTTGCGCTGTTCGCGGCTGTCGAGCACGCCAGCATCGCTGACACCTTTGGGCAGCGCTGGTGGCCAGGGGAGATCCTGATCCAGCTCTACGGCCACCACCAGTGCGCCGGTGCTGGCCCCCAAATGGGCGCCGCCTTGCGCCTGGCTGAGTCGGGCCGGCGCAGCATCGCTGACGCCAAGGCGCTGACTGCCAGGCAGCAAGCGTTCGCGCAGTGATTGGTAGCCGGGTAGCCGCAGATCGAGGCTGAGGCGCGCCTGGCCATGCCGCCAGCGCCACAGGCATAACAGCGCCAGCAACAGTCGCGGAAGCACGCCGTAGACCGCCAGCACCCCGAGCAGCCAGCCGGCCCAGGCCTGGCGCGCGGCTTCCAGATCCAGCGGCGCTGCACTGGCGCGGATCAACTCGATATCCGGCTGCGGGAAACCGAGCACTGCCGGCAATGCGCCCAGGGCTTGGGTCAGGGCGACGAAATTGTCGCCGCCGAGAATAGTGGTCTCCCAGACGAAGCCGTAGCGGCGGGTGGCGAATAGCATCAGCAGGCCGAGCAGGGCGCTGCTCAGGGTCAGCAGCCAGAAGCCATGCACCAGCAGACCGAGCCCCCAGCGCGCCAGCCGCCGGCGTTGCAGCAAAACCAGCAGCGCCGGCGCCAGGTGCGCGGCCTGGGCGTCGCGGGCCAGCTTGGCGCTGAGCCACAACCACAGCCGCCCCAGTGCGCCGCCGCTGTCGCCGGCCAGCAGCAGGCCCAGAATCCAGCCAAGCAGCGTCAGCAGATGCAGGCCGAGCAGGCTGCCCAAGGCCCAGAACACATTCACCGGCCGCTGGCCGTCGCCCAAAGCGGCGAGCGCCAGGCCGAAACCGCTGACCAGTGCGAGCAACAGCAGGGCGCCGAGCGCCAGCCGCGCGCCTTGGCGCCAGTGCCACAGTGCCGCCAGCTGGCCGTCGCGCTCAGCCAGCGACAGCGCGCGATTTTCGATGCGTTCGGCCAGGGTGCCGCCCTGTGCCCGGGCGCGGCGGTTGGCTTCGCTGTCCTCCAGCGGGCCGGCCTGTTCCTCGCGCAGGCGAATCGCCTCGCTGAGCCATAGGCGTTGCAGTTGGTTCGGAGCTGGGGCGGCTACGGTCACACGGCGTCTCGTTGGTTGGATCAGGGGCTGAGCATAACCCCGGCGCTGCGTTGGGAAAAACCAGGCGATGTACCAATTGGCTGCGGCGCGCGGCTTTTATCGCGTTCCAGCCGGCGCAGCGCAACCGCGAACGGGGATGGCCACAGGTTGCTGGTCGCTTGGCCATGGTCGCCGGCTGCGTTGATATCCGTCACTCTGCTATTCTCGCCGCCATGAAAAACTCTCTCCCTCTCTGTCTGATCGCCGCCCTCGCGCAGAATCGCGTGATCGGTCGCGATAACCAGTTACCGTGGCACCTGCCGGCGGATCTCAAACACTTCAAGGCGCTGACCCTGGGCAAGCCGATCATCATGGGGCGCAAGACCTGGGACTCCCTTGGCCGCCCATTGCCGGGCCGGCTCAATCTGGTAGTCAGTCGGCAAGCGGAGCTGCGTTTGGAGGGGGCCGAAGTCTTCGAGTCGCTGGAGCAGGCCATTCAGCGCGCCGAGCAATGGGCGTGCGAGCAGGGTGTCGACGAATTGATGCTGATCGGTGGCGCACAACTTTATGCCCAAGCCCTGGCGCGGGCGGACCGGCTGTACCTGACCCGGGTCGGTCTGAACCCCGAGGGCGACGCCTGGTTCCCCGAGTTCGGCGACGCCGATTGGCAGCGCACGGCTCTCGACGAACATCCGGCCGAGGGCGAAATCCCCGGCTACGACTTCGAGACTTGGACCCGCGGTTGATTCCCCGCCGTCTGCGGTTTTCTTGATCCTGGCCAATTCGGGCGTCGTGCGCGGCGCCTATCCTTGCCGTCCGGCAATTGCAGTGACAGGTCTTACCCCATGAGTGGAGTCGATTCCGACAGCCCCGAGGCGAACGCTATCGCCGCGATTTTTATCCGTCATCCTTTGTGGGAGGACGCCCTGGCGCTGTTGCTCGGCACCGCGATGGTGGCCCTGGGCATTACCTTCTACAGCCAGGCGGGTTTGCTCACCGGCGGCACCGTGGGGTTGGCGTTTCTCATGAAGTACGTACTCGGCGCGCCATTCGGGCCGCTGTTCTTCCTGATCAACCTGCCGTTCTATGCCCTGGCGATCTGGCGTATGGGTTGGCCGTTCACCCTGCGTACGTTTTGCGCGGTGGGGTTGGTGTCGCTGCTGGCCGAACTCACCCCGCGCTGGCTGGCCTTTGCCGAGTTGAATGTAGTTTACGCGGCGCTGTTCGGCGGCTTCGCCATGGGCCTGGGTTTGCTGATGCTGTTCCGTCATCGCGCCAGCCTCGGTGGGGTGAATATCCTCGCGCTGTATTTGCAGGAACGCTTCGGCTTGCGCGCCGGCAAGGTGCAGATGGGCATAGACGTACTGATCGTCCTGGCGGCGGTGGCGATAGTGCCGCTGGACAAGGTCGCGCTGTCGATCCTCGGTGCGCTGGCGTTGAATATGGTGCTGGCGATCAACCACCGCGCCGGGCGTTATATGGGGGTGAGTTGAGGGGCCGTTCGCCATGTCCCCGACAAAAAGCGCGGCCGGTAGCCCTAATACGCTTAGGACAAAAGCGTAACCAGCTCGCTCCGTACGCTTCGCCCGTCCAGCCATAGCAGCCCCAGGGAAACCGGCAGCTTGAAGCGTCGCGGGCCGGCGCTGCCGGGGTTGAAGAACAGCACGCCGTCGCGCTCGACCTGGGCGGGTTTGTGCGAGTGGCCGCTGATCACCAGATCGATGCCGGCGCTGAGCGGGTCGAGCTGTAGTTCCTTCAGGTCGTGTAGCAGGTGGAGCGTCAGGTCGCCGAAGGTCAGGCTCAGCCGCTCGGGCAGGGCTGCGGCCCAGGGCTGGGTGTCGTTGTTGCCGCGCACCACCTGTAACGGTGCCAACTGGCCGAGAGTCTGGAGGATCTCCGGCTTGCCGATGTCGCCGGCGTGCAGGATATGGTCGCAGCCCTGCAATGCGCTGAGTGCCTCGGGTCGCAGCAGGCCGTGGGTGTCGGCTATCACCCCGATTTTCAGCATGAGATTGTTCCTCTGACGCGGCTCTAGGATTTTTTCAGAAGATTCAGGCAAGCATAAAAAAGCCCGACAGGATGTCGGGCTCGCTTGTTGCGGGTTACCGGCGATCAGGGCACCAATTTTTCCAGCAGCGCTTTGTCGCGTACCGCGCCCTTGTCGGCGCTGGTGGCGAGCAGGGCGTAGGCCTTGAGTGCGGTGGTCACCTTGCGTGGGCGATGCTCCACCGGTTTCCAACCTTTTTTGTCCTGTTCGTGGCGGCGATGGGCGATTTCCTCGTCGCTGAGCAGCAGGTTGATCGTGCGCTCGTGGATATTGATCAGGATCTTGTCGCCTTCGCGCACCAGACCGATGGCGCCGCCCGCGGCGGCTTCCGGCGAGGCGTGGCCGATCGACAGGCCCGAAGTACCGCCGGAGAAGCGGCCGTCGGTGAGCAGGGCGCACTGTTTGCCCAAGCCTTTGGACTTGAGGTACGAGGTCGGGTAGAGCATTTCCTGCATGCCAGGGCCGCCTTTCGGGCCTTCGTAGCGGATGATCACGATGTCGCCGGCCTTGACCTCGTCGTTGAGGATGCCGCGTACCGCGCTGTCCTGGCTCTCGAAGATCTTCGCGCTGCCTTCGAATACCAGAATCGACTCGTCGACCCCGGCGGTTTTCACCACGCAGCCATCGAGGGCGATATTGCCGTAGAGCACGGCCAGGCCGCCTTCTTGCGAATAGGCGTGCTCCACCGAACGGATGCAGCCTTCGGCGCGATCGTCGTCCAGGCTCGGCCAGCGGGTGCTCTGGCTGAACGCGGTCTGGGTCGGGATGCCGGCCGGGCCGGCCTTGAAGAAATGGTGGACGGCTTCGTCTGTAGTCTGGGTGATATCCCACTGCGCGATAGCCTCGGCCATGGTCGGGCTGTGCACCGTGGACACATCGGTGTGCAGCAGGCCGCCACGGGCCAGTTCGCCGAGGATCGAGAAGATGCCGCCGGCGCGGTGCACGTCTTCCATGTGGTACTTCTGGATATTCGGCGCCACTTTGCACAGCTGCGGCACCTTGCGTGACAGGCGATCGATGTCGCGCAGGTCGAAGTCGATCTCGGCTTCCTGGGCGGCGGCCAGCAGGTGCAGGATGGTGTTGGTCGAGCCGCCCATGGCGATATCCAGGCTCATGGCGTTTTCGAACGCCTTGAAGTTGGCGACGTTGCGCGGCAGCACCGACTCGTCGCCCTCGCCGTAATAGCGCTGGCACAGCTCGACGGCCAGGCGCCCGGCGCGCAGGAACAGCTGCTCGCGATCGCTGTGGGTGGCCAGGGTCGAACCATTGCCCGGCAAGGCGAGCCCCAGGGCTTCCATCAGGCAGTTCATCGAGTTGGCGGTGAACATGCCGGAGCAGCTGCCGCAGGTCGGGCAGGCGCTGCGCTCGTATTCGGCGACCTTCTCGTCGGAGGCGCTGTCGTCGGCGGCGACGACCATGGCATCGACCAGGTCGAGGCCGTGGCTGGCCAGTTTGGTCTTGCCGGCTTCCATCGGCCCGCCGGAAACGAATACCACGGGGATGTTCAGGCGCAGGGCGGCCATCAGCATGCCGGGGGTGATCTTGTCGCAGTTGGAGATGCAGACGATGGCGTCGGCGCAGTGGGCGTTGACCATGTATTCGACCGAGTCGGCGATGATCTCGCGCGAAGGCAGCGAATAAAGCATGCCGTCATGGCCCATGGCGATGCCGTCGTCGACTGCGATGGTGTTGAATTCCTTGGCCACGCCGCCGGCTTTTTCGATTTCGCGGGCGACCAGCTGGCCCATGTCCTTCAGGTGCACGTGGCCGGGCACGAACTGGGTGAAGGAGTTGGCGACGGCGATGATCGGCTTCTTGAAGTCCTCGTCTTTCATCCCGGTGGCGCGCCACAGGGCGCGGGCGCCGGCCATGTTGCGGCCGTGGGTGGAGGTTTTCGAGCGGTAATCGGGCATGGAGCACTCCTGGCGGCGAACAGGCCGTGGAAAAAATGGCGGGCGACTGGGCAAGCCGAGGCCGGCGGAAAGACGCAGTTTACACGCTGAAAATAAGCCTGTTGAGTCGTCATGCCCCGGATGTCTGGAGGCGAACGACCAACAGGCTGTTGAAAAGCGACCTGCGCTGCCGACGCCTGGTTAAAAACAGGCTCGGCGCCCGGTCGGAATGCTCATCCAGCTGTTAGCTATTGGGCAGCAAGCGGCAGGTCAGGCTCTTGATATAGCGGGTTTCGACAATCGCCGGATGCACCGGATGATCCGGGCCTTGGGCGCCGCGTTCGAGCAGTTGGATATTGCGATCCAGGTGGCGCGCGCTGGTCAGCAGAATGTTCTGCAAGTCGTCTTCCGGCAGGTGCATGGAGCAGGACGCGCTGACCAGGATGCCGTCCTTGTTGAGCAGGCGCATCGCCGCTTCGTTGAGACGACGGTAGGCGGCTTCGCCGTTCTTAAGGTCCTTTTTGCGTTTGATAAATGCGGGTGGGTCGGCGATCACCACGTCGAAACGCTCTTCGGCGCTTTTCAGCTCCTTGAGTGCGGCGAACACGTCGCCTTCGATACAGGCGACCTGTTCGGACAGGCCATTGAGCGCCGCGTTGCGCTCGACGCCGTCGAGGGCGAAGGCCGAGGCATCCACGCACATTACTTCAGTGGCGCCGAAAGCCGCCGCCTGCACGCCCCAGCCGCCGATATAACTGAACAGATCGAGCACTCGCTTGCCTTTGACATAGGGTGCCAGGCGAGCGCGGTTCATGCGGTGGTCATAGAACCAGCCGGTCTTCTGGCCTTCGATCACCGGGGCTTCGAACTTCACCCCGTTCTCTTCCAGGGCGACCCACTCCGGCACCACGCCGAACGCAGTGTCGACGTAGCGCTCCAGGCCTTCGGCGTCGCGCGCCGCGGAGTCGTTCTTGAGCAGAATGCCGCTGGGCTTGAGCACCTGAATCAGCGCGGCCAGCACCTCGTCCTTGTGCCGCTCCATGGCGGCGGAAGCCAGCTGCACCACCAGAATGTCGAAGAAGCGGTCGACCACCAGCCCCGGCAGCAGGTCGGAATCGCCGTATACCAGGCGATAGCAGGGCTGGTCGAACAGGCGCTCGCGCAGGCTCAGGGCGACGTTGATGCGGTGCACCAGCAGGGATTTGTCCAGCACGTGCTTGACGTCACGCGACAGCAAACGCGCGCAGATCAGGTTGTTCGGGCTGATCGCGACCACGCCCAGGGGCTTGCCGCCGGCCGCTTCGAGAATCGCCTGATCGCCCGCGGCGAAGCCGTGCAGCGGCGTGGCGGCGACGTCGATTTCATTGCTGTAGACCCACAGATGGCCGGCGCGCAGGCGACGATCGGCATTGGCTTTTAGGCGCAGGCTGGGCAGGGACATGGGTGGGCGCTCCGAAAAAAGAGCGGAAGTATACCAAAGGGCGCCCGGGGCCGAGGGGTTGGGCGCATCGTCGCGACGATACGCCCGGCTGCGGGGCGGTCAGGCCGCCAGCGCCTCGATCAGTTTCTGGTTGAACGCCGGAATATCGTCCGGCTTGCGGCTGCTGATCAGCCGGCCGTCGACCACCACTTCTTGGTCGACCCAGTTGGCGCCGGCGTTGCGCAGGTCGTCGCGCAGCGATGGCCAACTGGTGATGGTCTTGCCCTTGACCAGGTCGGTGCTGGCGAGAATCCAGGCGCCATGGCAGATCACCGCGATGGGTTTGTTCGCGCGGGCGGCATCCTTGACCAGCTCCTGGGCCATCTCGTCCATGCGGATAGCGTCCGCGTTGACCACTCCGCCCGGCAGCACTATGGCGTCGTAGTCTTCGATATGGGCGCTGTCGAACGTCCGGTCGACGGCGAAGCTGTCGCCCGGCGTGGTGTGGTGCCAGCCGGTGACCCGGCCGGGCTTGGCGGAAAGAATTTCGGCGTTTGCGCCGGCCTGCTCCAGCGCTTGCTTCGGCCCGGTCATCTCGGCCTGTTCGAAACCGTCGGTGACCAGCAGGGCGACGCGTTTGCCTTTCAGGGACTCGCTCATGCGAACCTCCTTGCTGTGGGTGAGAGGGTGTTCAATGTCCGACCGGCTGACGTGGGAAAGTTCAGGTAAAAGCGCCAGCGCAGTTTTCGCGACAACTGGTTAGACTGTGAAGGTCATCACCTTCCCGTCGATGTCCCCATGGCTTACGAACTCTCCGCCGAACAGCTTCAAAAAGCCTTGCAGGGCATCAGCGTGCCGCCGCAGCCGCAGATCATGGTCGACCTGCAGATGGAGCAGTTCATGCCATCGCCGGACCTGCGCAGCATCGCCAAGCTGATCAGTCAGGACCCGGGGTTGTCCGGCGCCTTGCTGAAGATCGTCAACTCGCCGTTTTTCGGCCTGGCCAACCGCATCGCCTCGATCCAGCAGGCGGTCAACCTGCTCGGCTGCGACACCGTGATCAACCTGATCAACGCGCAGTCGATCAGGGGCGAGCTGACCGACGAGACCATCGTCACCCTCAACCGTTTCTGGGACACCGCCCAGGATGTGGCCATGACCTGTCTTAGCCTGGCCAAGCGCATCGGTTACCAGGCGCCGGACGAGGCCTACACCCTGGGGCTATTCCACAACTGCGGCATCCCGCTGATGATCAAGCGCTTCCCCGGTTACATGACCGTGCTGGAAGAAGCCTACGCCAGCGCGAATGGCGAGCGCCGGGTGGTGGATACCGAGAATCGTCTGCTCAATACCAATCACGCGGTGGTCGGCTATTTCACCGCCAAGTCGTGGAACCTGCCGCTGCATCTGTGCGATGCAATCGCCAGCCATCACAATGCCCTGGTGATCATCTGCGATGACAATGCCGATGCGCAGCTGAAGACCCTGCTGGCGATTCTGAAAATGGCCGAGCACATCTGTGAAAGCCATCGGGTGCTGGGCAACCAGGCCGAGGATTATGAATGGCAGGGCATCGAGCAAGTGGTGCTGGAGTACGTCGGTCTGTCCGAATACGATTTCGAAAACCTCAGGGAAAGCATCCGCGATCTGGGCGCTTCCTGAGCCATGTCCGTGCCGCTCTACACAGCTGGTCGCTGTGCTAAGGTGGCGGCCGCCCACCTTGTCCACCTCGATCGATCGCCATGCCCGAACTGCCCGAAGTCGAAACCACCCGCCGCGGTATCGCGCCCTATCTCGAAGGCCAGCGCGTCAGTCGGGTGATCGTGCGCGAGCGGCGCTTGCGCTGGCCGATCCCCGATGACCTCGATGTGCGGGTGTCCGGGCAGCGCATCGAATGCGTCGAGCGGCGCGCCAAATACCTGCTGATCAAGGCCGAAACCGGCAGCCTGATCAGCCACCTGGGCATGTCCGGCAGCTTGCGCCTGGTCGAATGCGGTTTGCCGGCTGGCAAGCACGAGCATGTCGATATCGAGCTGGAGTCCGGCCTGGCGCTGCGTTACACCGACCCGCGGCGTTTCGGCGCCTTGCTCTGGAGCGCCGACCCCTTGAGCCATGTGCTGCTCAGCAAGCTCGGCCCAGAGCCGCTGACCGAGCTGTTCGATGGCGAGCGCCTGTTTCAGCAGTCGCGCGGCCGTTCGATGGCGATCAAACCCTTCATCATGGATAACGCGGTGGTGGTCGGGGTCGGCAACATCTATGCGAGCGAAGCGCTGTTCGCCGCCGGCATTGACCCGCGCCGCGAGGCCGGTTCGGTCTCCAGAGTGCGTTACGTGAAGCTGGCGGCGGAGATCAAACGCATCCTCGCCCATGCCATCGAGCGTGGTGGCACCACGCTGCGCGACTTCGTCGGCGGCGACGGTCAACCGGGGTATTTCCAGCAGGAACTGTTCGTTTACGGGCGCGCTGGCGAGTTCTGCAAGTGCTGCGGCGGTACCCTGCGCGAGGTCAAGCTGGGGCAGCGCGCCAGTGTGTTCTGCTCGCGCTGCCAGCGCTGAGCGGCGGGTGCTTTGGGCGCACCAGGTCTCTACAATTCGCGCATTGGGCTCGAATAAAACAATAAGAAAACACCGAGGTTGGCGATGTCCAGTAACTACCTGCCCCCTAATCCGCTGGCCGAGGCGCTTGGCCACGGGGTGCTGAAACTCATGGGCTGGCGCATCGAAGGCGAGCTGCCCAAACTCGATAAATTCATCGTCATAGGCGCGCACCACACCTCCAACTGGGATTTCGTGGTGTTTATCGCGTTCAAGTTCATCCTGCGTCTGAATGCCCGCTGGTTCGGCAAGCACACGATATTTCGCTGGCCGTTTGGCCGCCTGCTGCGTGGCTGGGGCGGCATTCCGATCCGCCGCGATCGGCAGGTCAATACCGTGGAATTGGCGATACAGGCGTTTCGCGAGCATCGCCAATTCGTGCTGGTGCTTTCGCCGGAGGGCACGCGCAAGAAGGTCGTGCGCTGGAAGACGGGCTTCTATCACATCGCGCTCGGAGCCAACGTGCCGCTGGTGCTGGGAGCGCTGGACTATCGCAACAAGCGGGTGGTCATCGGACCGATCTTTTGGCCCAGCGGCGACGAAACGGCCGACTTGAAAAAGATCTTCGAGTTTTACCGGCCGTTTATCCCGAAAAAACCTGAATACGCCTTTTATGGCGATTGACGGCCGTCACGCTGACAATTGTCAGAGCGCTGTTATAGTTAGTCGTACTGCCTCCTAATAGCTGAAGGATCGCCCCATGAAAGTGTTTCGTTCAACCGCTGCCGTCCTGGCGCTGACCACCGGTTTGCTGGCACTGCCGGCGCACGCCGAAGTGGTTCAGCAAAACAGCAGCGGCGACCCTGTTTATACGGCCGATGCGCCCAAGGCGTTCTCCATGGTCGGCGACCTGCTGATCGCGCGTCCCTTGCTGATCGGCGCCACGGTGCTCGGCGCGGGGCTCTTCGTGGTCAGCCTGCCGTTCACCGCCGCTGGCGGCAACATTGGCGAAGCGGGTCAGGCGCTGGTCGTCGAGCCGGGCAAGTCGGCCTTCGTGCGCTGCCTGGGCTGCACCACCAGCGGCTATCGCCGGGACTGATGCTGCGCTGACCGC
This sequence comes from uncultured Pseudomonas sp., assembly GCA_966210435.1. Classification (GTDB taxonomy): domain Bacteria; phylum Pseudomonadota; class Gammaproteobacteria; order Pseudomonadales; family Pseudomonadaceae; genus Aquipseudomonas. The sequence continues at coordinate 17,032 of CBIHLF010000032.1, forward strand.
TTATTCGTGCGCAATCCCCTGCTCCGGTTGCGCGCGTTCGCCTGGTCGGCACTGTTTGCCCTGCTGGCGCTGAGTTTCTTTTTCAGCGCCGGCTGGCTTGCACTGTGCGCCGGGCTCGCGCTCTTCCTGTTCGGCATGCAATGCCTGGAAGAAGCGTTGCGCCAACTGGCTGGCGGCCAGCTCGAGCGATTGCTGACGCTGAGCACCGCGACGCCCTTCAAAAGCCTGATGTTCGGCGTGACCGCGACCATGCTGGTGCAATCCAGCTCGCTGGTGTCGCTGCTGACCATCGCCTTTCTCAGTACCGGACTGATCCAGTTGGCAGCCGGTATCGCGATCATTTTTGGCGCCAACCTGGGTACCACCAGCGGTATCTGGTTACTGGCCATGGCCGGCCAGGATATCAGCCTGGGGCCGCTGGCCCTGCCGCTGCTGGTATTCGGTGTGCTGGGCGGCTTTATCAGCCCCCGTGGTCAGGCGCTCGGGCGGGTCGCCCTCGGCGTGGCGCTGCTGTTCCTCGGCATCGATCAGATGAAGGCCGGTTTTTCCGCGGTCGCCGGCGATTTCGACCCCCTGCAATACCAGTTGCCCGGCGTTGCCGGCGCCTTACTGTTCGCCCTGACCGGCACGCTGGTTACCGTGGTCCTGCAGTCCAGTCATGCCACCTTAATGCTGACCCTGGCCGCGTTGGCGGGTGGTCAGCTGGCGCTCGAACAGGGCCTGGCGATTGCCATTGGTTCCAATCTGGGCAGCACCGTCACGGCGGTGATCGGGGCCTTGGGCGGGACCCGCTCCGGGCAGCGCCTGGCGTTGGCTCATGTGCTGTTCAACCTGACCTGCGGCATTCTGGCCCTGCTTCTGCTGGTTCCGCTCGTGGCCCTGGTGCAAGGATTGACCGCGCCTCTGGGGCTGGGCGGCAATGCGCTTATCCAGTTGGCCTTGTTTCATACCTTGTTCAATGCCATGGGCGTGGCGCTATTCTGGCCCTGGCAGGATCGGCTCGCCGCCCTGTTGCAGCGCTGGTTACCGGAACCGCTGGAACCGGCGGTTCTGATCACCGAGATCGTGCCGTCGGAAGACCAGCTCAGCCATGCCCGTTACCTCGACGACGATGCCCTGGCGAGCGCCGAGTCAGCCGCCAGTGCCGTGGTGCAGGAACTGCAGCACCTGGCGCGCTTGAGTCTGGAGGTCATCTGCCACGCACTCTACCTGCCGGTCGATCAGCTCAATCGCAGCACGCCGGACGACGAACGCCTGAATGCCTCCCCCGATACCCGCGGCCTGGACGCCGAGCAGCTGTATCAGCGCTATATCAAAGGTGTCTATGGCGATCTGTTGGCGTTTATGGGGCGTCTGGAAGTGACGCTGGACGAGGCGCACCAGCAGTTCTGGGTGCGCTGCCAGTTGGCCGCCCTGCAATTGGTGGATGCGGTCAAGGATGCCAAGCACCTGCAGAAGAACCTGGGGCGCTACCTGCGAGAGGAAGAGGGGCCAGCCCGCCAGGCCTATGTCGAACTGCGTCGGCACCTGCTGCACATGCTGCAGGAGATGCGTGAGCTGGGGCGCATGGAGTTACCGGAGCAGGCCTGGAGCGAACGCGTCGAGCTGCTCGACCAGCAAGCCGCCGACTTCGACAACCGCTTCCGCCAGCATTTGTTCGCCAGGGTGCGCGAGCACCAGTTGAATGGCCAGCAGGCCAGCTCGCTAATGAACGACCTGGGCTACACCAGCCGCATCACCCAGAGCCTGCGCAACGTGTTGATTCTCAGCCAGGGCGAGGGCAACGAGCTGTTCCGCCCGCTGCGGCAGATGATGGCCGAAGACGGCCCGCTGATTCAGCTGAGTTGAGCGAGCGTTCACCAGAAGCGGCTGGCGCTAGGCCTTGCCGGTGATGATCAGGTATTTCTCCATCAGCTCGTCCTTGCTCTCGACATGGTTCTCGTCGAGGGGGATGCAGTCGACCGGGCAGACCTGCTGGCACTGGGGTTCGTCGTAGTGGCCGACGCACTCGGTGCACAGGTTGGGGTCGATCACATAGATCTCTTCCCCCTGGGAGATCGCGCCGTTCGGGCACTCGGGTTCACAGACGTCGCAGTTGATGCAGTCGTCGGTAATGATCAGGGACATGAAGTAGCCACTCCTGCTGCGACCGCAATCGCAGCCTTGTGAAACGCGTAAAGACAATGCGGCGAATTGTGCCGCATTGATGCCGCGCATGCACGTGGCGTGCGTCGGTCTGCTAGCGCTTGAAGCGCTCGGTCAGGGCTGCGCCCACGGCGGGATGGACGAAGTTGGAGATATCGCCGCCCAGCGCCGCGATTTCGCGCACCAGGGTCGAGGAAATGAACGAGTACTTTTCCGACGGGGTGAGGAACAGGCTTTCCACGTCCGGCGCCAACTGGCGGTTCATATTGGCCAGCTGGAATTCGTATTCGAAGTCCGAGACCGCACGCAGGCCGCGCAGCAATATATTGGCGCCTTGCTCCTTGGCGAAGTGCGCGAGCAGGGTGGAAAACCCCATGACCTCGACATTCGGCAAGTGCTTGGTCACTTCGCGAGCCAGTGCGACGCGCTCATCGAGGGTGAACAGGGGGTTTTTCTTCGGGCTGGCGGCGACGGCAATGATCACGCTATCGAACAGGCGCGAGGCGCGCTCGACCAGATCGCCGTGTCCCTTGGTGATGGGGTCGAAGGTGCCGGGGTATAACACTCGATTCATCGCGATGTCCTGGCGGGTCCGTTGGGAAGCGGATGGTAGCGCAGCGATCCCCTCGGGGCCAAGTTGCAGCGAACCACTCAGCTTTGGCCGCGCGTCATCAGGTGCAGCAGCAAGGCGAGCGCCAGGCAGGCCAGGGCTACCCCGTCCGCGATAACCACGCGGCGTAGCGCCTCGTTGTAGCCGGGGCCACTCCAGGCCAGCAACAGGAAGCTGAGCACGCTTGCCAGCCCGGCGAACAGCGCGAGGGGCTGGAGCGCCGGGCGCCAGGCGGCGTAAAGCAAAAAGGCGCCGAGCAGGCCGAACAGCACGGCGCGGCTGCGCATCAGCAGCAACAGGTTGGGTTCCTGGAACGACAGGCCATAGAGCGCCGCCAGCCGTTCTGCGCCCAGTACACCACTGAGTGGCAGCAGATGGATGATGCCGGCGACGATCAGCAGGCCTGAAATGATCCTGGGCAGCATGGTTGGGCTCCTATAAATGATTGGGCTCCTATAAGACGCGTCACGTGGAAAGCCGCTCGGCCAGCCGGGTCGCCAGTTTCGCCGTCAGGCCGTAGATCGACAGCTGAGGGTTGGCGCCGATGCTGGTGGGAAATAGCGAGCCGTCATGGATCGACAGGTTTGCTAGCTGATGATGCCGGCCGAGGCTGTCGGTTACCGCTTGGCGCGGGTCTTCGCCCATGGCGCAGCCGCCCATCACGTGGGCGCTGCCCAGGCGGGTGCGGTACAGCTCCAGGCTCAGACGGTCGATCAGGCTCCTGGCCTCGGCCAGGGTCTTCACGTAGCCGGCGTCGGCGTGCAGCGGCAGCACCGCCTTGGCTCCGGCGGCGAACTGGATTTCCGCCATGCTGTGAAACGCCCGGCGCACGCCGTCCCAGGTGTAGTCGGTCATGCGATAGTCGAGCACCGGGCTGCCATCGCCGCGCAGTTCGACCTGGCCTTCGGCGCTGTCCGGGTGGAAGCCGTCGCGCAGCAAGGCGAGCATCACGTTGGTATGCGGCAATTGTTCCATGCGCAGGGCGTTGTCGATGCCGAAACGGCCGAGCAGGGTCGCGGTCAGCGCCGGTTGCAGGGGTGGCACTTCGAGTTTGTAGGACATGTGCCCGGCGGTGCCGTCCTGCCACTGGAAGTGGTCGGAGTAGATCGATTGCGGCGCGCCGTAGAACGGGTTGATCACCTGCTCGAACTGCGCCGCCGAGAAATTCACCAGATGCAGGAAGGTGCGCTTGCCGACGCGCTGGTGTGGGTCGGGGGCGTTCGAGCGCAGCAACAGGCCGGGGGTATTGATGCCGCCACCGGACAGTACATAGTGCCTGGCCTTGACCAGAACTTTGCGGCCGTTGGGCGCCACGCTGCGCTCGTCCATGCCCAGGCACTCGATGCCGCTGACCTGATCGCCGTCGAACAGCAGGCGTTCGGCGCGCGCCAGGTAGAGCAGTTCTCCGCCCTTTTCCAGGGTTGCTGGAATGGTCGTGACCAGCATCGACTGCTTGGCGTTGGTCGGGCAGCCCATCCCGCAATAACCGAGGTTCCAGCAGCCGCGTACGTTGCGCGGGATCACGTGCCAGCTGTAGCCGAGCTTGTCGCAGCCGCTGCGGATCACCTGGTTGTTGGCGTTCGGCGGTACGGCCCAGGGCGCGACGCCCAGGCGCTGTTCCATCTGTTCGAACCAGGGCGCCATCTCCTCCGCGCCGTGGCCCTGCACGCCATGCTCGCTCGCCCAGTGTTCGAGGGTCGGGGGCGGGGTGCGGAAGCTCGAGGTCCAGTTGATCAGCGTGGTGCCGCCCACCGCGCGGCCCTGCATGATGGTGATGGCGCCGTCCTTGCTCATGCGGCCTATGCCTTCCTGGTACAGGCTGGCATAGGCCGGGCCCTCGAGCATCTTGAAGTCGCTGCTGGTTTTCAGCGGGCCTTCCTCGATCAGCAGCACCTTGAAGCCGGCGGCGCTGAGAATTTCCGCTGTGGTGCCGCCGCCCGCGCCGCTGCCGACGATGGCGACATCGGCTTCGAGGGTCAGGTCATGCTCCAGGCGCGAGCCGTTGTAGGTTTTCCAGCCGCGGGCCAGGCCGTCGGCGAACAAATCAGGTACGGGCATTTAAGGTTCTCTTTGGTGGGACGCGCTCAGCCGTCAGACGGTAGGTGGGCCGGGATAGCCGCAATGCGCCCATGACTCCGCGCGGTCGTACCAGCTCATCATCACCAGTTGCAGCAGCGAGGCGTGGCCCATTTTCAGCAGGTCGAGGGAGCTGTTCTGCCAGCGCTGGAGAAAACTCCGCAGTTCATCGGTCGAGGCGTTTTCCCAGCTGCCCCATATGCCGGTCAGCGGGCCGCGGGTAACCGGCATGGCCAGCACGTCGAACAGTTGCAGGGTGAGCTTGAGCAGTTCCGGCGAGAGATGGTTGAGGCTGTAGTCGAGGCTTTGCAGCGTGCCGGCGATGGCCTGGGGCATCGCCTGTGGATCGACCGCGCCTTCGAGCATCACCGGGATCGCGGCGTGCAGAAAGGCCAGGTCGCTGGCGCGGATCACCGCGAACCCGGCTTGCGGCGTGCTCGCCGAGCAGCCGCTGAGGCTGGCGGTGAGGCCGGCCGTGGCGAGGAAGGCCGAGCCGAGCAGGCCGACCTTCAACAGATTGCGCCGCGACAGGCCGGGCGTTGCGATAGGGGTGGCGTTCATTTCTGGGTTTTCCGGCGACGGCGATTAGCGAACGAACAATTTATAGATCAGCTTCTGCAGCGCCGTGCCGTAAGGCGGGTAGATCAGCTTGGCGGCGTTGAAGCGTTGCTTGATCAGCACGCCCTTGGCCTTGCTGAACGTGAGGAAGCCTTCGTGGCCGTGGTAATGGCCCATGCCGGAGGGGCCGATGCCGCCGAACGGCATGTCGTCCTGGGCCACGTGCAACAGGGTGTCGTTGAGGCACACGCCGCCGGAGTGGGTTTCATGCAGCACGCGCTGCTGCTCGGCCTTGTCGTAGCCGAAGTAGTAGAGCGCCAGCGGCCGGGCGCGTTTATTGATGTAGGCGAAGGCGTCATCCAGCGTTGCGTAGGGGACGATCGGCAGCAGTGGGCCGAAAATTTCCTCCTGCATGACCTTCATCTCGTCGCTGACGTTGAGCAGCACGCTGAACGGCATGCGCCGGCCCTGGCCCTGCTCGTACAGCGGAACAACGCTCGCGCCTTTGCTTTCGGCATCCTTCAGGTAGCCGTTGAGGCGCATATGCTGGCGTTCGTTGACGATGCTCGTGTAGTCCGGGTTGTTCTCCAGCTGCGGGTAGAAGCGCCGCACGGCGGCGCGATAGGCCTCGACGAAGCCTTCGACACGGTGCTCGGGTACCAGCACATAGTCCGGCGCCACGCAGGTCTGCCCGGCGTTCAGGGTCTTGCCGAAGGCGATGCGCTCGGCGGCATCCGCCAGCGGTACATCGGCGGAGACGATGGCCGGCGATTTGCCGCCCAGCTCCAGGGTCACCGGGGTGAGGTTTTCCGCCGCGGCGCGCATCACGTGCTTGCCGATGCTGGTAGCGCCGGTGAACAGCAGGTGGTCGAACGGCAGCTTGGAGAACGCCACGCCGACTTCCGCCTCACCGAGCACCACACTCACCAGGTCTTCGGGAAAGACCTTGGCCAACAGGTCCTTGACCAGTTGCGAGGTGGCCGGGGTCGACTCGCTCATCTTGATCATTACCCGGTTGCCGGCCGACAGCGCGCCGACCAGCGGGCCGATGGCGAGAAACAGTGGGTAGTTCCACGGCACTATCACCCCGACCACGCCGAGCGGCTGATAGATCACCCTCGCCGCAGCCGGCATGAATTGCAGGCCGACGCTACGCCGCGAGGGCTTCATCCATTTTTTGATGCGCTTGGTCGCGTAGTGGATGCCGTGCAGGCTGGGCATCAGCTCGGCGATCAGGGTTTCGTCGGCGCTGCGGTTGCCGAAGTCCTGGGAAATCGCCTGGATCAGCGCCTCGCGCTGCTCGCTCAACAACTCGCTCAGGGCCTTGAGCCACATGATGCGCTGCTCGGCGGACGGCATGCGGTTGCCGTCGAACGCCTGGCATTGCAGCGCGAAGCTGGCCTGCAGTTGGTCGATCTGCTGCTGGCTGTGTTGCTGATTCTGTTGCAACTGGGCGATCTCGGCGACCATGGGCTGGCTCCTCGGCGTGGCGCTGGCGAATTCGGCTCGCCGGGGTGGGCGAGCGGTCGATCCACCTGGGTGGGCTAGAAAGGTCTGCTGGATTTTTAGAGCAATTACTCTAATCTGTCAAATGCCAGCAGTCGGCGTGTGCCGCCATAGCCAGGCGCGCGGGTGGCGCCGCGGGCACTTCACCCTGTACCTTTACCGGGCTTCCGAGCCGAGATAGAGCAGTTATGGCCATTCCACCGAAAACCCGCGAGCGCATCGTCCAGGCCAGCCTCGAGTTGTTCAACGCCCAGGGCGAGCGCGCGGTCAGTACTAATCACATCGCCGCGCACCTGGGCATTTCCCCGGGCAACCTGTACTACCACTTCCGCAACAAGCAGGCGATCATCGCCGAGTTGTTCGGGCAGTACGAAACCCGGGTGGACACCTTCCTGCGCCGGCCCGATGCCCGTGCGATGACCATCGACGACAAAACCTTTTATCTGGAAGCGCTGCTGGCGGCGATGTGGCATTACCGCTTTCTGCATCGCGATCTGGAGCATCTGCTCGACAGCGATCCGGCACTGGCCGAGCGTTACCGGCTGTTCGCCAAGCGTTGTCTGCTGGGCGCACAGGATATCTACCAGGGCTTCGTCGAGGCCGGCATTTTGCTGATGACCCCGGCGCAGATCGAGGCGCTGACGCTCAACGGCTGGATCATCATGACCTCCTGGGTGCGCTTTCTCTGCACCACGCGCGGTAATCCGGGGGATCTCAGCGAGGAGATGCTGCGCCGCGGCATCTATCAGGTGCTGGCGCTGGAAGGCGGCTATATCGCGCCGCAAGCGCGGGATGCGGTCGAGGCGCTGTACCGCAAGCTGCATGTGCCGCTGGAGCAGGTGCTCTGAGGTCACGGCGAAGCGCAGGCTACTCTTACCAAGAAGCGCTGCTGGCGGTTGCCGCATCGGCAGGTTCCTGGGTGCTCACAATCAGCCACTAAATTTAAGCGAGCTCGGGTATATGTGCAGTCGCTGGCTATGGGGTGTGATCTTGGGCAGTGTTTGCTGCGCGTTGGCGCACGCAGACAGTGGGCTGCGGGTCTGCCAGCACGAGCCCGAGAAGTATGGCTACCGGCTTGAACTGGTTGAGTTGATTCTCGAGCGCACGGCCAAGCGCTATGGGGCGCGCCAGATACTGCCCGGCGACGGCCAGGACCCGCCGCAGGATCGCTGTCTTGCGCTGCTGCGCAAAGGGCTGGTGGACCTGGCCTATGTGCCGCCCACCGAGGAGCGTCAGCGCGACTTTCTGATGCTGCCCTTCGATCTGCACAATGGCATGTTGGGCTACCGCGTGTTGTTGATCCATCGCGCCGACGCGGCACGATTCGCCCGGGTCAACAATATCGACGATCTGCGCCAGCTGCTGGGCGGCTTTGGCAGCCAGTGGAGCGACTATGCCCTGTTCGCGCACAATCGCCTGCCAGTGGTCGGGGTGGTCAACCCCGACAATTTGCTGCCGATGCTCGACAAGCACCGCTTCGCTTACTACCACCGGGGGTTGCACGAGGCCTGGAAAGAACTGGCGGCACACGCTCAGCAGTACCCGCAACTGATGGTCGAGCCGCATCTGGCACTGGTCTACAACTTGCCGGTGTATTTCACCTTTAACCGCGATGATCCGGGGCTCAAGCAGCGCTTTGCCGAAGGCCTGGCGCAGATCCGCGCCGATGGCAGCTTTCGCGCGCTGTTCCTGCATCACTTCGGCGAACTGGCGAAACAGGCGCAATTGGATAAACGCACCTTGATTCCCCTCGAAAACCCATCGTTCAGCGGGCAGCCAAGCCGTGACACCAGCCTTTGGCTGACGCCCGAATAGTGGGTGTCGACGGAATGGGTTGGTTGCGCCGTGTCAGGCATTGACCAAGTCTGTCAGCCACTGCGGAATACGCCGCTCCAGGTAGTAACCGGGCCTGCGTGGCGAGCCGTCGACGAAGCCGACATGGCCGCCGTGATCGTGCAATTCCATTTCGGTGCTGGCCGACAGTTCGCTGAGATCAGGCACGCTGTGGCTGAACACGAAAGGGTCGTCGGCGGCCTGGATGATCAGCGTCGGGGTCTCGATGCGACCGAGGAAGTAGCGGCTGGAGGCACGCTTGTAATAGTCCTGGGCGTCGGCGTAGCCGTGCAGGGGCGCGGTGATGCGGCCGTCGAAATCCCAGAACGTGCGCATACCGTCCAGCGGACCGAGTTTCTCCAGGGTCGACAGGCGATCGGCCTGGCCCTGGTGGCTGAACAGGCGTTGCTTGTCCTTCACGTAGGCGATCATTTCGCGCATGAAATGCGCCTGATAAACCCGCGAGAAACCGAGGCCGATACGGTCGGCGCACTGGTCCAGGCGAAACGGCACCGATACTGCCACCGCGCCCTGCAGCTGGCTGTCCGCGCCGCTTTCGCCGAGGTATTTGAGCAGCACATTGCCGCCCAGGGAGTAGCCCACGGCATACAGCGGTGCCAGCGGCCGTTGCGCGCGCAGGTGGCGCACGGTTTCGGCCAGGTCCTCGCTGGCGCCGGAGTGATAGCCGCGCGGCAGCAGGTTGGGCTCGCCCGAGCAACCGCGCCAGTTCAGCGCCACGCTGGCCCAGCCGCGCGCCGCCAGGGCCTGCTGCAAGCCCAGTGCGTAGAGCGAGTTGGACGAGCCGGTCAGGCCGTGCAGCACCAGCACCAAGGGCGCTTTCGCCTCGTGCGGGCCATGCCAGTCGAGGTCGAGAAAGTCGCCGTCCTCCAGCCATAACCGCTCGCGTTGGCGCTGCAGCGCCGGCGGTTTGCGGCACATTGGGTTCCACAGTGTTTGCAGATGCGGATTGGGGAGCCACCAGGCGGGTTTGAAGGTCGGCTTCATGCTGGTTGCCTGTCGATCCTGTGGTGCTGCAAGACCCGCAATTCCGTAGCCCTGATAAGCGACAGCGCAAGCAGGATTACCGAGTTCCGGATTGCGCCAAGGCTTATCCGGGCTTCGCTCAGGCCCCCGGCGCGCTGCGTTGCCATAGCGCGTAATACACCTGCCCGGCCTTCTGTTCGCGGTGCAGGCGCCAGTTGCCCGGCATGCCGAGGCTCGAGGGTGGGTTTTCGCTTTCGGTATACACCCAGGCATCGGCGGCGAGCCAGCCCTTTTCTTCCAGCAGGTTACAGGCGGGCAGCAGCAGATCCTGGCTGAACGGCGGGTCGAGAAACACCAGGTCGAAGGGGCTGGCGGGCTGGCTGCTCAGGTAGGCGATGGCATCGCTCTGGAGCAACTGACCGTTATCGCAGCGCAGGGTCGCCAGGTGACCGCGCAGGCTGGCCACAGCGGCGGGGTTGAGGTCCAGCGCCAGGGCGCTGCCGGCCCCGCGCGAAAGGGCCTCGAGGAACAGCGCGCCGCTGCCGGCGAAGGCGTCGAGCACCTTGGCGCCTTCGACGTAGGGCGCCAGCCAGTTGAACAGCGTCTCGCGCACCCGGTTCGGCGTGGGGCGCAAGCCGGCGGCCATGGGGAAGTCGAACTGCCGCGAACGCCATTGCCCGCCGATGATCCGCAGGCGGCCATCGCCGCCATGGGAAGGTGCCGCTTTATTGGGTTTGCGCATCAGTGCTCCGGTACGCCCGCAGGTTGTTCGATGGGCGTATCGCTGGGTGGAGGCAGTTCTTTCTGTTCGACGGTCGGGCCGGCGCTGACGATCACCAGCGCATCGGCATCGAGGTGCTTGGTCATGGCGGCCTTGACCTGTTCGACACTGAGCGCCTGAACCTCGCGCATAAAGTCTTCCAGATAGGTCAGCGGCAGGTCGTAGAACCCCATGGAGCCGAGCTGGCCGACGATATCGGCGTTGCTCGCGGTGGACAGCGGGAAGCTGCCGGACAATTCGCGCTTGGCATCGTCCAGTTCCTGCTGGGTGGGCCCCTTGGCCAGGTATTCGCGCAGCAGATCCTGGACCAGTTGCAGGGTGCCGGTGCTGAGTTCGGCGCGGGTTTGCAGGGTGATCATGAACGGCCCGCGCGTCTGCATGGCACTGAAGCCGGAGTAGACGCCGTAGGTCAGCCCGCGTTTTTCCCGCACCTCGGTCATCAGGCGCGTGCCGAAACCGCCGCCGCCGAAGATCTGGTTGCCCAGGTAGAGCGCGGCGTAGTCGGGGTCGCTGCGTTCGATACCGAGCTCGGCGATCATCAGGTGGGTCTGGTTGGACGGGAACTCGATATGACTGAGCCCGGCCTTAGGCGCTTGTGGCTCGCCAATCGGCGGCAGTGCCGGGCCGCGTGGCAAGGCGGCGGAGACCTGGGCCGCGACGGTTTCGGCCTCTTCGCGAGACAGGTCGCCGACCAGGGCGATCACCGCATTGCCCGCCGCATAGGCCTTGGCATGGAACGCCAGGAGCTGCTCGCGGCTGATCTGCGGGATCGATTCGGCGCTGCCGTCGCTTGGGTGGCCATAGGGGTGGTCACCATAGAGGCGTTCGAACAATTCCAGGCTGGCCAGCTTACCGGGGTTCTGCTTCTGGTACTCGAAACCGGCCAGCAGCTGGTTCTTGATCCGCGCCAGCGAGTCTTCGGGGAAGGTCGGCTGGCCGAGTACCTGGTTGAACAGCGCCAGCGCCGGCGTCCGTTGTTCCGGTGCGCTGAGGCTGCGCAGGCTGGCCACCGCCATGTCGCGGTAGGCACCGTTGCCGAATTCCGCGCCGAGACCTTCGAAGCCGGCGGCGATGGCGCCGACGTCCTTGCCCGGCACGCCTTCGTTGAGCATGGCGTTGGTCAGCATCGCCAGGCCGGGTACGCCCTGGTCCTGGCTGCTACCGCCAGCAAAGGTCAGGCGCAGGTCGAACATCGGCAGTTCACGGGCTTCGACGAACAGCACTTTGGCGCCTTCCGCGGTGCGCCAGGTCTGGATATTCAGGTCGCGCCGGCTTGGCGGCTGCTCGCCGAGTTCGGCCAGCGAGGTGATAGTGGTGGCGGTGTTCGACTCCTGCGTCTGCGCCGCTGGTGGCGGGGCGACTTCGGGATTGTCGAGCGTCAGTGCGAGCATCGTGACCAGGGTCGCGATCACCAGGCCGAGCAGGCCATAACGCATACCGTTGCCCTTATTCATCGTCCTTCTCCTCGGGCAATACATTGGCGACGCTCAGGCGGTCGCGGGTGAAAAAGTCGTTGGCGGCTTTCTGGATATCTTCCGGGGTGACGGCCTCGAGCTCGGCGAGCTCCTGATCCATCAGCTTCCACGACAGACCGACGCTCTCCAGTTGGCCGATGGAGGTGGCCTGGCTGGTGATCGAGTCGCGTTCGTAGACCAGGCTGGCGATGACCTGGGCACGCACCCGGGCCAGTTCTTCGGCGGAGGGAGGGTTCTTTTGCAAGTCCTCGAGTTGGCGCCACAGGCCGCTTTCGACCTGCGCCAGGGTTTTGCCGGTCTGCACGTTCGGCGTCGCCGACAAGATGAACAGGCTATCGCCGCGCGCATAGGCGTTGTACCAGGCCGATGCGCTCGATACCAACTCCTCGCCGCGCTCCAGGCGCGTCGACAGGCGAGCGCTGTAACCGCCGTCGAGCAGGGCGGCGATCAGGCGCAGGGCGTGCACCTGTCGCGGCGACTCGGCGGTCGCCAGGCCGGGCACGTTGAAGCCCATGATCAGGCTCGGCAGCTGGGTCTGCAGGTACAGGGTGGTGCGTCGCTCGCCAGGGGTGGCCAGCTCTTGCGGGATTTTCGCCGGCGGCACCTCGTGCCTGGGGATGGCGCCGAAATAGCGCTCGGCCAGGGCCTTCACTTCGCTGGCGCCGACATCGCCGACCACCACCAGGGTGGCGTTGTTCGGTGCGTACCAGGCGTGGTACCAGGCGCGCAGTTCCTCGACGTTCATGCGCTGCAGGTCGGCCATCCAGCCGATGGTCGGCGTGTGGTAGCCGCTGGCGGGGTAGGCCATGGCCTTGAAGCGCTCGAAAGCCTTGCTCGAAGGCTGATCGTCGGTGCGCAGGCGGCGCTCTTCCTTGATCACTTCGATCTCGCGTTTGAATTCCTCGGCTGGCAACTTGAGGCTGGCCAGGCGATCGGCTTCCAGCTCCAGGGCGACGTTCAGCCGGTCGCGCGCCAGCACCTGGTAATAGGCGGTGTAGTCGTCGCTGGTAAAGGCGTTTTCCTCGGCGCCGAGCTCGCGCAGGATGCGCGAGGCCTCGCCGGGGCCGAGCTTGCGGCTGCCCTTGAACATCATGTGTTCGAGGGCGTGGGACAGGCCGGTCTGGCCGGGCGTCTCATAGCTGGAGCCGACCTTGTACCAGAGTTGGGACACCACCACCGGCGCGCGGTGATCCTCGCGAACGATGACCTTGAGGCCGTTGTCGAGGGTGAATTCATGGGTCGGTTGGGGGGCTGCGGCCATGGCTAGCAGCGGTGTGCCGATGGTGGCGAGCACCAGGGTTGCGGCGCGTAGAACGATCATATGCATGGGAGTGGAGTCACCGTGATGGGCTGTGTGCGTCGCCGGGACAGCCGCTGACAGGCTGCGGGAGAGTCGTGCTGTGGAAATCGTCGACGGATTCTAGCCTTATGCGGCGCTGAACAGAACCTTGGGGCGTCTGCGCCATGAGCTCATTTCCAGGTTGTGGGTTACGCAATTATTGCGAGATCTGTCCTGGCGGGCTCGTTTGCAGACCAAAGCCGCGTTCATCGCAGAACGCCGCCAGGTAATCGATAAATACCTGCACCTTGCGCGTGGCTCGACGATGGCTGGGGTAAACGGCCAGAATCAACGGGCCGAACGCGTCCGGGTCGAAGTCGTATTCATCCATCATCTGCTGTAACTGGCCGCTATCGAGGTAGGGTTTGACGCTCCATAGCGGGCAGGCGTGCAGGCCCACCCCCATCAGGCAGTTGGCCAGCAGCAGATCGTAGTTGTCGCTCTGCAAGCGTGCTCGCGGCACGGGGGTGCGCAGGCGCACGCCATCGAGCGATATCCAGCGGTGGTGCGGATCCAGCGCCGGATGCTGGTAGACCAGCCACTGATGGCGATCGAAGGTCTGCGGCGTGACCGGGGTCGGGTTGGCCGCCAGGTAGGCGGGGCTGGCGCACAGCACTATCTGGTTGCGCCCCAGGGGTTTGGCGATCAGCCCCGGCAGATCGCTGCGGCCCTCGCGCAAGGCCAGGTCATAGCCACCTTCGGCCAGGTCGACGAAGGCGTCGCAGAGGTCCACGCGCAGGTTGATCTGCGGATGCTCGGCAAGAAACCCCGCACAGGCTTCGTCGAGAAACGCCCGGCCAAAGGCCAGGGGGGCGGTCAGCCTGAAGTTGCCGTGCAGGCCGTGCTTGAGCTGGCCGATTTCCTCTCCGGCGTCGTGCAGGCGCTGCAGCACCTGCCGGGCGGTCTCCAGGTAAAGCCGGCCAGCTTCGGTGAGCGCGGTGCGCCGGGTGCTGCGCTCGAACAGCTGGGCGCCCAGTTCGGCTTCCAGGTGACCGACCGCCTTGGTCAGGGCGGAGGGCGTCTTGCCTAACTGCTCGGCGGCGCGGCTGAAACTGCCGTGTTCGGCGGTGGCGACAAACATGCTCAGGGCGCTGAGCTTGTCCATTGGTTTTTCCTGTTTGGCAAAAATGTTTTGCTTGGGAGTGCGGTTCTGCACCGCGTTGCGAGCCTTTAGTCTCACGGCTAGACCAATAAAAACAAGAGGCCCGCACAATGCAACGATTTATTCCCAGCCTAATGGCCGCAGCCATGGCTTTTTCCTCTATGGAAGCTATGGCGGCCGCTGATCTGCTGCTGTTCAACGGCAAGGTATTCACCGGCGAGCCCGGCCAGGCGCTGGCCCAGGCGGTGGCGGTAGAGCAGGGCAAGATCCTCAAGGTGGGCGGCGATGCCGAGATCAGGGCCTTGGCCGACGCCGATACCCAGCTGATCGACCTGGGCGGCAAGGTGTTGATGCCGGGAATGATCGATAGCCATACGCATCCGATCATGGCGGCCCTCGGCAGCATGGGCGCCAATCTGTACGACGAGGTCAAGCCGCTGGACCAGTTGGAGCGGTGGATCATCGCCGAGGACCAGGCCGGCCGTGCGCGTCTGGCCGATATCATCAGTATCGCCGGGGTCAGTTCGGCATACTGGGAGCAGAGCGCCGGCCTCGGCAAAATCTTCAATCAGGGCCGCTGGGCCGAGCAACCGCTGGTGCTCCTTGGTATCGACGGGCACACCGGCTGGGCCAACCAGGCGATGCTCGCGCGGGTGCAGATCGATGCGGCGCTGGTGAAAAGCCTGCCCGAGAAGGAGCGTGGCTATATCGGCCACGATGCCGACTTCAGGCCGGATGGCTACCTGGCGGAAAATGGCTGGGACCGGTTGCGCAGCCAGTTGCCCGCACCCACGGCGGCGATGATGCTGGACGCTGGCCGCGAGGCGGTACGGGTCAACAACCAGGTCGGGATCACCGCCTGGATGGATGCGGCGGCCAATGCCGGTGTCGGCGACTCGGTATTCGAGCTGCGGCCGACCGAACACACCCTCGGGGTGTTGCCGTTGTACCGTGAACTGGCCGAGCGCGGCGAACTCAGCGCCCACGTCGCCGCGCTGTTGATCACTCATCCGCAGAGCAAGCCGGATGATCTGCAGGTGCTGGAAAAGGTCATGCGGCAATTCCAGGGCGTGGCCAACCTGACCTTCCCCGGCATCAAGGTGTTTGCCGACGGCGTGATGGAATTCCCCGGGCAGACCGCCGCGGTGCTCGATCCGTTCAAGAACAGCCTCAAGCGCGGCCAGTTGCTGATCGACCCGGCCGGCTTCGGCAAGCTGGTGGCCGCCGCCGAGCAACATGACTGGATAGTCCATGTGCATGCGGTGGGCGACCGCGCGGTGCGCGAATCGCTGAATGGTTTCGAGTATGCCCGCACGCTCAAGCCGGGCACGCTGCCGCACAGCATCACGCACCTGCAACTGGTCAACCCCAAGGAGTTTCCGCGCTTCAGGCAGCTCGGCGTGATCGCCTCCATGCAGCTGCTCTGGGCCACCGCCGAGAGTTACACCGAGGAGCTGGTCAAGCCCTATGTCAGCGCCGCGGCCTACCAGTACCAGTATCCGGCGCGCTCGCTGCACAAGGCCGGGGCGATGATCGCCGGGGCCAGCGACTGGCCGGTGTCCAGCCCCAATCCGTGGAATGCCATCGCCCAGGCCAGCACCCGCAAGGGCCCGCTCGGGGTGCTCAATGGCGCCGAGAGCATCGATCGCGAAAGCATGTTCTACGCCTACACCCTGAACGCCGCCAAGGCCCTGCGTCTGGATGCGCAGATCGGCTCACTGGCGCCCGGCAAGCAGGCCGACCTGATCGTGCTCGATCGCGATGTATTCACCGTCAGCGACGAGGAATTGTTCGACACCCAGGTGCTGCGGACCTTCTTCGCCGGCAAACAGGTCTACGCGCCCGCGTCCTGATACCCACTCCGTCCGCCGTGTCGTTTCGGTCCTGCTCCCCGCTTCGGCGGGCGGGCGGAGCCTTGGCCGGCAACCCGCACTACTCATAACAATAAGGAATTCCCATGCGCGCACTTCCCCTTGTCACCCTCGCCAGCCTGGCGCTGTTGCCCATCAGCGGTCAGGCGCTGGAGTTGAGTGAAGAGTTCAGTCTGCTGGTCACCCCGGAGCTGGTCAGCGACTACCGCTCCAGCGGCATCTCGCAGACGCTTGGCGATCCGGCGGCCCAGCTGGACCTGCTGCTGAGCCACGCCAGCGGTTTGTACGCCGGGATCTGGAGCAGCACGGTCGAGTACGGCTACGACTGGCTCGAGGGCGATGACTACGGCACTCGTCAGGAAGTCGACTACTACGCCGGTTACTACTGGCAGATCAGTGATGGAGTCAGCCTGGACAGCATGTACAACAAGATCACCTTGCCCGGCGAGAGCCAGTTCAATAGCGCCGATATCACCGTTACGCTGGATATCTATGGCGCTTTCCTCGGTGCCAAGCACACGGTCGATACCGCGGAGGCGATCTTCACCAGCTTTGTCGGCTACCGCACCGAACTGCCTCTGGAGATCGGCCTTGAGCTTCGCTACGAGAACGTCGACTACAAGGATGAGGCATTCTTCAACCGCGACTACAGCCATGCTCGCGAGGATTACAACAACTGGAGCCTGGGGTTGCGCCGCGATCTGCTCGGGGTGAACTGGGGGCTGAGCTATATCGACAGCGATCTGTCCCGGGCCGAGTGTGCGAGCTTCGCCGGCTATGACGACCTGTGCGGCGCCACACTGGTGGCCAGCGCCCGCAAAACCTTCTAACAGGCTGTTGAAAAACTACCTGCGTTGCCATCGCTGCGTTAAAAACAGGCCCGCGTGCGAGCCCAGTCAAAATGCTCATTTACAACACGTACTCCGCATTTTCGCCTGTTTTTGCCTTGCGCTGGCTGCCTCGCTTACGTTTTTCAACGGCCTGCTAATGCCTGCCCGGTGGGGCGCGAGCGGTGTCTCACCGGGTGCCATGTCACCCATTCAACACAAGGACAGGCGCATGAACCTGCCATCTCTCAACACCCTGCTCGCGGCTCTGGGGCTTTATTGTCTGGCTGGCGCCGCCTCGGCGCAGTCGCAGGTGAATATCTACAACTGGACCGACTACATCGCCCAGGACACCCTGGCGAGCTTTCAGCGCGACACCGGCATCCAGCCGGTGTATGACGTGTTCGACTCCAACGAGACCCTGGAAGGCAAGTTGCTGGCCGGCAACAGCGGCTATGACGTGGTGGTGCCGAGCAATCACTTTCTGGGCCGGCAGATCAAGGCCGGGGTGTTTCAGAAGCTGGACAGGAACCTGCTGCCGAACTGGCAGAATCTCGATCCGCAGCTGCTCCAGCGTCTGCAGGTCAATGACCCGGGCAATCAGTACGCGGTGCCCTACCTGTGGGGCACCAATGGCATCGGCTACAACGTGAAGAAGGTCCGCGAGGTACTGGGCATCGAGCGGGTCGAGTCCTGGGACGTGCTGTTCGAACCGGAGAACCTGGCGAAGCTGAAGGCCTGCGGGGTTTCCTTTATGGATTCGGCCGACGAGCTGTATCCCGCGATGCTCAATTACCTGGGGATGGATCCCGACAGTACGCGGATCAAAGACTACAAGGTTGCCGAGCGCAAGCTGCAGGCGCTGCGCCCCTACGTCACCTACTTCCACTCGTCGCGCTATATCTCCGACCTGGCCAACGGCAATATCTGCATCGCCTTCGGCTATTCCGGCGATGTGTTCCAGGCCATCAGCCGCGCGGAAGAGGCGGGCAATGGTGTGGAGCTGGCGTACGTGGTGCCCCGCGAAGGCGGC
Organism: uncultured Pseudomonas sp.; assembly: GCA_966210435.1. GTDB lineage: Bacteria > Pseudomonadota > Gammaproteobacteria > Pseudomonadales > Pseudomonadaceae > Aquipseudomonas. The sequence continues at coordinate 35,172 of CBIHLF010000032.1, forward strand.
AACCTCTGGTTCGACATGCTGACCATTCCGGCCGATGCGAAGAATGTCGAGCAGGCCCATTCCTTTATCGATTATCTGTTGCGGCCCCGGGTTATCGCCGACGTCAGCGAGTATGTCGGCTATGCCAACGCCAATGCCCGGGCGGATGCGCTGATGAACCCGGAGGTCCGCCAGAACCCCTCGATCTACCCTTCCGTCGCCGTCCAGCAAAGGCTTTATGTCTCCGCGGAGCTACCGCCTGAAATCATGCGCTGGATCACGCGTTCCTGGAACAAGCTCAAATCCGGTCGCTGACCGACAGCCCTGTCCATGACACGTCACAATTGAGGTTGCTATGTTCATTCGTCAGGTTGCGGCGCCGGCAAGCCCGGTGCGCACCATCGCCCTCTGTTTCATGGTCGCGCTGGTCGAGGGCTTCGATTTGCAGGCCGCAGGCATCGCGGGCCCTCAGGTTGCCAGGGAGTTCGGCTTGTCAGCGGTCCAGCTCGGTTGGTTCTTCAGCGTCGGCTTGATCGGCCTGTTGCCCGGCGCCCTGTTCGGCGGCTGGCTGGCGGATCGGTTGGGACGCAAGGCCGTGCTGGTGACGGCGGTGTTGCTGTTCGGCACCTGCTCGTTACTGAGTGCCTATGTCGACAGCTATTCGGCGCTGCTGCTGGCGCGTCTGGGTACCGGCCTTGGCCTGGGCGCCGCCTTGCCGATTCTGATTGCGCTGTCATCCGAGGTGGCCGATGCCGGCCTGAAAAACACCGCGGTCAGTCTGACTTACTGCGGTGTGCCCCTGGGCGGCGCGCTTGCGGCGCTGATGGCCGTGCAGGGCGCCGGCAACGAATGGCGGCCGATTTTCTACGTGGGAGGGATGGTACCGATTCTGATTGCCGGGCTGCTGGCGATGTTCCTGCGTGGGGCGCCGGTTGCTCGCGGTGATGGTCAGGGTATGCCGGCGACCAGCGGGCTGTTCGCCCAGGGGCAGGCCGGGGCGACGCTGCTGATCTGGTTGAGCAGCTTCTTCACCCTGGCGGTGCTGTACATGCTGCTGAACTGGCTACCGTCGTTGCTGGTTGCCTTGGGTTACGACCATGTCCAGGCGGGCTATGTGCAGCTGCTGTTCAATCTCGGCGGCGCTGCCGGGTCGGTGCTGACCGGACGCTTGATGGATCGTGCCAGCCCTGTGCTGGTGGTGCTCAGCACCTATATGGGCATGCTCGCCTCGCTTGCGGCGATCGGCCTGGTGCAGCGTTTCGAGCTGTTGTTGCTGGCGGGGGCCGCCGCCGGGTTCTGCGCCATTGGCGGCCAACTGGTGCTGTATGCGCTGGCGCCAACCCTCTATCCGCTAAATATCCGCGCGACGGGGATTGGGGCGACTGTAGCGGCAGGGCGCCTGGGTTCCATGGCGGGTCCGCTGGTCGCCGGGCAGATCCTGGCCTTGGGCCTGGGTGGCGCCGGTGTGCTGTGCGCCGCCGCCCCGGGTCTGTTGTTCTCCGCGGGGGCGGCTCTGGTGCTGATGCGTGGCCAGCGCCGCGGGGTTGGCGCCGAGGTAGAGGCGGTCGGCGAGATCATCAATGGTTAAACGGGCGAGATGATTCTGCGCCATCCGCCGCATGGGGCGGATGGCATAGGGCTCTGCGGGGTTGGCGCTGCTTGTGTTCTTGGCTACAGCGACAGATAGGTCTGCTGCGTAGCGGCTTATAGTGGTAAAGTCGCGCGCAACTCTCGTGTGTTGCCGGTCGACATGATTGGCCTGATGCAGGCTGAACCTTTTGCGGCCGGAGCCTTGCGCGCGATCCCTGGGGGCTGCCGCTCGGGAATGATCTGGAGTCACTCCGGCTTGCCGGCGATCATGCCTGGTTCCGCTGTGAATTTTACTCCGTGGCGCCTCCAGTTTTATATTCTGCTGCGCAGACCAACATCCCGGTTCGCCCTCTGGCGCGCCGCATCTTTGAGATAGCCGTCCTCCATGCTTGGTTCCAACGACGACAAGAAAACCCCCGCCGCGGCGCCCGCGCCTGCTGCCGACAAACCCGCCGAGAAGAAAGACCTGTTCGGCTGGTTGCGCAAGAAGCCGCAAGCGGGCAGCGCCGAACCGGCGCCAACTGCACCGGCCACGCCTGTCGAACCGCCCTCGGCTGAGCCAGTTGCGCCTGCAACGGCTGCGCCCGACGCCCCCGCGCCACAGGCACCCGCCACCGTTACCCCTGAACTCACGATTGCAGCGCCCTCTCCGGTCGAGCCTGTCGGCGAAGTCGCCCCGGCACCGCGGCCGTCGCGCTTTCGCATCAATGCCGGCAGCGAAGTGCTGCATGCGCATATCGAAGAGCCACCTGCGCAGCCGGAACCGGTGTTGCCGGTGCCGGCAGCGCCGCTGGAGGCGCCGGTAATCATCGAGGCGCCACGTGCGGATGAACCCGGCGTGGGTTTCTTCGATCGCCTCAAGCAGGGATTGTCGAAAACCAGCGCGAGTATCGGCGAGGGCATGGCCAGCCTGTTCCTCGGCAAGAAGGCCATCGACGACGACCTGCTCGAAGAGATCGAAACCCGTTTGTTGACCGCCGACGTCGGTGTCGAAGCCACCAGTGCGATCATCCAGAGCCTGACGCAGAGGGTCGCGCGCAAGCAGCTGACCGACAGCGGCGCCCTCTATAAAGCCCTGCAGGACGAACTGGCCGCGCTGCTCAAGCCGGTCGAACAGCCGCTGCGCATCGACCAGAGCAAGGAGCCCTATGTGATCCTGGTGGTCGGCGTGAACGGCGCCGGCAAGACCACTACCATCGGCAAGCTGGCCTCGCGGCTGCAGGGCGAGGGCAAGAAGGTCATGCTCGCCGCCGGCGACACCTTCCGCGCCGCGGCGGTGGAGCAATTGCAGGTATGGGGCCAGCGCAAGAACATTCCGGTGATCGCCCAGCACACCGGCGCCGACTCCGCGTCGGTGATTTTCGATGCCGTGCAGGCCGCCAAGGCCCGTGGCATGGACGTGCTGATCGCCGATACCGCCGGGCGTCTGCACACCAAAGACAACCTGATGGAAGAACTGAAGAAGGTCCGCCGGGTGATCGGCAAGCTGGATGAAAGCGCGCCTCACGAGGTGCTGCTGGTGCTGGATGCCGGCACCGGGCAGAACGCGATCAACCAGGCCAAGCAGTTCAACCAGACGGTGAACTTGACCGGGCTGGCATTGACCAAGCTGGACGGCACCGCCAAGGGCGGGGTGATCTTCGCCCTGGCCAAGCAGTTCGCCCTGCCGATCCGCTATATCGGGGTTGGCGAAGGCATCGACGACCTGCGAACCTTCGAAGCCGAAGCCTTCGTCCAGGCGCTCTTCCAGTCCCGGGAGTCGTAATGATCAAGTTCGAGCAGGTCGGTAAACGCTATGCCAATGGGCACGTCGGGCTGCACGAGTTGAGCTTTCGCGTGCGCCGCGGCGAGTTTCTGTTCGTTACCGGCCACTCCGGCGCGGGCAAGAGCACCCTGCTGCGTCTGTTGTTGGCGATGGAGCGCCCAACCAGCGGCAAGCTGTTGCTCGCTGGCCAGGACCTGGGGCAGATCACCAATGCGCAGATCCCCTTTCTGCGTCGGCAGATCGGCGTGGTGTTCCAGAACCACCAGCTGCTGTTCGACCGCAGCGTCTACGACAACGTCGCCCTGCCGCTGCAGATCCTTGGTCTGTCCAAGCCGGAGATCGGCAAACGCGTCGGCGCCGCGCTGGAGCGGGTGTCGCTGGCCGACAAGGCCGAGCAATTTCCCAGCGAACTCTCCACCGGCCAGCAGCAGCGCGTCGGCATTGCCCGCGCGGTGGTGCATCGCCCGGCGTTGCTGTTGGCCGACGAACCGACCGGAAACCTCGATCCGCGCCTGGCGGCGGAAATCATGGGCGTGTTCGAAGATATCAACCGGCTCGGCACCAGTGTGCTGATCGCCAGTCACGACCTGGCACTGATCGCACGCATGCGCCACCGCATGCTGACCTTGCAACGCGGCCGTTTGATCGGCGACGGGGAGGCCGTCTGATGAGCGCCACACGCATACCGCCACCGCAACCCGCACAACGGGTCGGCGCCACGCCGAAACAATCCGCTGCGCAAGGGCCTGGCGATGAGCAGGATTTCCGCAGCCAGGTGAATGCCTGGCTGGAAAGCCACCGCGCCAGCCTGGTCGATAGCCTGCGCCGGCTTGGCAAACAGCCGGTCGGCAGTTTCTTCACCTGCCTGGTGATGGCCGTGGCCTTGAGCCTGCCGATGGGCTTGTCGCTGCTGCTGGACAACGTCGAGCGCCTCGGTGGCACCTGGCAGCGCGCCGCGCAGATTTCCCTGTTCCTGCAGATCGACGCCAGCGAAGCCGAAGGGCAGGCGCTGCGTGATCGCATCGCCGCGATGGACGACGTCGCCGATGCCGAGTGGATCAGCCGCGAGCAGGCGCTGGACGAATTCCAGCAGCAGTCCGGCCTGGGCGAGGCGCTCAAGGAATTGCCGGATAATCCCTTGCCGGGCGTGGTACTGGTGACCCCGCACGAGATCGACAAGGCCACCCTGGAAGCCCTGCGCATGCGCCTGGCGGAGCTGCCCAAGGTGCAGCAGGCGCAACTCGATCTGCTTTGGGTCGAGCGTCTGACCGCGATTCTCAAGCTCGGCGAACGCTTCGTTTTTGGCCTGACCTTGCTTTTGGTCATGGCGTTGCTACTGGTAATCGGCAATACCATACGCCTGCATATCGAGAATCGTCGTACCGAGATCGAAGTGATCAAGCTGGTCGGCGGTACCGACAGCTATGTGCGCCGGCCCTTCCTTTATATGGGCGCGCTTTATGGCCTGGGCGCCGGGGTGCTGGCCTGGTTGGTGCTGGCGTACGGGTTGAACTGGCTGAATGATGCGGTGGTGGGCTTGGCCGGCCTCTACGGCAGCGACTTCGCCCTGGCTGGTGTGCCAGTCGACGATGGCCTGTCGCTGGTGCTCGGTGCGGTACTGCTCGGCTATATCGGCGCCTGGCTGGCGGTGGCGCGGCACCTGAACGAGCTGGCGCCGAGGTAAGGCGTAGTCGCGACATCTTCAGGCCCTCTCCCGGCAGGAGGGGGCGGTACGAAGCGTCGGGTAGTGGACATTTTTTGTAAGCTATTGTTTTGCTTGATATTGACTATATGTAAGGGAACTTGTATAGACGTTCCCAGTCCTATAGCTCAGTGCTAAACTGCTGCACGTTTTCGTGAGTCGGAGGGTTCACATGTCCACTTCTTTGCAACCTGTTCATGCCCTAGTCCCAGGCGCCAACCTGGAGGCTTACGTGCATGCGGTCAACAGCATCGCGCTGCTGACCCCCGAGCAGGAGCGCGAACTGGCCGAAAGTCTCTACTACAACCAAAACCTTGAGGCCGCCCGGCAGATGGTGCTCGCGCACCTGCGTTTCGTCGTGCACATAGCACGTAGTTATTCCGGCTATGGCCTGGCCCAGGCTGATCTGATCCAGGAAGGCAACGTCGGCCTGATGAAGGCGGTCAAGCGTTTCAACCCCGAGATGGGTGTGCGCCTGGTGTCCTTTGCGGTGCATTGGATCCGCGCGGAAATCCATGAATTCATCCTGCGCAACTGGCGCATCGTCAAGGTCGCGACGACCAAGGCGCAACGCAAGTTGTTCTTCAATCTGCGCAGCCAGAAGAAGCGTCTGGCCTGGTTGAACAACGATGAAGTGCACGCCGTGGCGCAGAGCCTGGGCGTGGAGCCGCGCGAAGTGCGCGAGATGGAGAGCCGCCTGACCGGCCACGACATGGCCTTCGACCCGGCCGCCGATGCCGACGACGAAAGCGCCTTCCAGTCCCCCGCGCAGTATCTGGAAGACAACCGTTACGACCCGGCGCGCCAGTTGGAAGACTCCGACTGGAGCGACAGCTCCACCGCCAATCTGCATGACGCGCTCGAAGGGCTCGATGAGCGTAGTCGCGATATTCTCTACCAGCGCTGGCTGGCCGAGGAAAAGGCCACGCTGCATGAGCTGGCGGCCAAATACAACGTTTCCGCCGAGCGCATCCGGCAGTTGGAAAAGAACGCCATGAACAAGCTGAAAAGCTCGATCGCGGCGTAATCGCGACACCGTATAGAAGCCGCACCCGGGTGCGGCTTTTTTCTGCCCGGAGAAAATCATGAAAATGCCGCCGCTGCGTCTCCAGCATTGGCTGATCTTTGCCGCTGTTGCGTTGCTGTTTTTTTCCTGGGGCGTCTGGTTGATGCGCGGGATGGGGCCAGCCGAGCCCTGGCCGGGTTTCGACGAGCTGCGCACCGAGGTGCTGGCACCGCTGGCCGACGATCGCCTGAGCCTGGAGCAACTACACGAGCGGCTCGGCGGCGAATTGTGGATGCAGCCGCGCCCGGAGGGGCCACGCCTGTTGTTTCGTGGCGCCTGGCCGATCGACGATGGTGAATCCTGGCTGCTGGAAGCCGAACTGGCCCTCGGTCAAGCCGAGCGCACCAGCCTGGCCGGGGTATTCGGCGTAGTAGGGCAGCAGGCAGAAGAACCGCTGGGCGAGCAGATGCTGGCGCAATTGAGTCGGCACCAGATAATCAGTCTGACGCTCAGGCCGGAGCAGGACGAGGCGCCCGCCGCGCGCCTGGCCAGCAGCATCGGTCAGCCACGCCTGCGCCTGGAATTGGCCGAGGGGCAGGCCTGGGTCTATCCCGAGCTGGGCTTGACTGCTCACCTGCGCGACGAGCAGTTGCGCCTGCTGCAGGTGGTGCCGCGTGAGGCGCTCAAGCGGTAATGGAAGTGTGCCGCCACTGCGTTACAGCCAGGATGGCCACCACTGCGGGTAGTCTGGTCGCAGGCGGTCGAGGTAGTGGCTGCCGCCCAATTGCCACATCTGCTGACGGATAGCAGCGGCGCGGCGGCTGACGTAAGAGCTCGGTCGGCCGGCGTTTCTCGCTCGCGGGTTGGGCAATACGGCGGCCAGCAGGCTGGCCTGCTGGCGCGACAGGTAGGGTGCGCCAATCCCGAAATGGCGCTGGGCGGCGGCCTCGGCGCCGAACACGCCGTCACCCCATTCCACGCTATTGAGGTAGACCTCGAGAATCCGCTGTTTCGGCCAGAGCAGTTCGATCAACGCGGTGAACCAGGTTTCCAGGCCCTTGCGCAGCCAGCTGCGGTCGGACCAGAGGAACAGATTCTTCGCCACCTGCTGGCTCAGGGTGCTGGCGCCGCGTAGCGAGCCGCCCTGCTGATTGTGCGCCAGCGCCGCGCGGATCGCCTGGAGGTCGAAGCCCCAGTGCTGGTCGAAGCGTTGATCTTCGGCGGCGATTACCGCGATCTTCAGGTTGTCCGGCAATTCTTGCCACGGGCGCCAGCTGCGTTGCAGGTCGATAGGGCGTTTATCGATCCAGGACTCGATCTTGCGCTCGACCATCAGCGCGGTCATCGGCGGTGGCGCCCAGCGCAACAGCAGTACCAATAGCGCCGAGCCGGCCATCGACCAAAGCAGAATCTTCAACAGGCGGCGGAACAGGGATCGGAGCATGCGGGCTTGGCCGGTACGGGTTTGCGCGCCATTATAGCCGGCACTTGGTGTCTATCTGGAGTGATGCATGGCTCGCCTGTGGCTGTTGTTTTCCGCTTTCGCCGGCTTTACCGGTGTCGCCCTCGGGGCATTTGCCGCCCATGGGCTGAAAAGCAGGTTGTCCGCCGACTACCTCGCGGTGTTCCAGACCGGCACCCATTACCAATTGATCCACGCCCTGGCATTGCTCGGCGTCGGCCTGCTGGCGCTGCACGTGCCCGGACGCCTGGTGAATATGGCCGGTGGCCTGTTCGCCCTGGGTCTCCTGCTGTTTTCCGGCAGCCTGTATGCCCTGAGCCTCAGCGGCGTGAGCAAGCTGGGCATGATCACCCCCTTCGGTGGCCTGGCGTTTCTCGCTGGCTGGTTGTGTCTGGGGCTGGCGGCCTGGCGCCTGGCCTGATCGGCTGACCCGGAGGTCAGGTTACAGGACGAACGGCGCCCTTTGGTCTTGGTCATCGCCGATGATCGGGCTAGAATGCCCGCCCTTTCCCATGTTGGGAGCCTGCCGCCATGCAGATTCAATTAAACGGTGAAGCCTTCGAACTGCCCGAAGGGCAGACCGTCGCCGAGCTGATCGATCGCCTGGATCTGGCGGGACGCCGTCTGGCGGTCGAACTCAACCTGGATATAGTGCCGCGCAGCCAGCACGCCACCACCGCCCTTCGCGAGGGTGATCGGGTCGAGGTGGTACACGCGATCGGTGGCGGCTGACGTTACCGCCTGCAACCCCTGCAATGCCCGCAGCCCCGCCATGAGGATATTCCGATGAGCCAAGTCCGTAGCGATAAGCCTTTTACCCTGGCCGGTCGTACCTATAATTCGCGCCTGCTGGTGGGCACGGGCAAATACAAGGATCTCGATGAGACCCGTGCGGCCATCGAGGCCTCGGGTGCGGAGATCGTCACAGTGGCGGTGCGCCGCACCAACATCGGCCAGAACCCGGACGAGCCGAACCTGCTCGACGTGATCTCGCCCGAGCGCTATACCATTCTGCCCAACACCGCCGGCTGCTACGACGCCGTCGAGGCTGTGCGCACCTGCCGTCTGGCCCGTGAGCTGCTCGATGGTCATAAGCTGGTCAAGTTGGAAGTGCTGGCCGACCAGAAGACCCTGTTCCCCAATGTGATCGAAACCCTCAAGGCCGCCGAAGTGCTGGTCAAGGACGGTTTCGACGTGATGGTGTACACCAGCGATGACCCGATCATCGCTCGCGAGTTGGCGGCCATGGGCTGTATCGCGGTAATGCCGCTGGCCGGTTTGATCGGCACCGGGCTGGGCATCTGCAACCCCTACAACCTGCGCATCATTCTTGAAGAAGCGACGGTTCCGGTGTTGGTCGATGCCGGCGTAGGTACCGCGTCTGATGCGACCATCGCCATGGAGCTGGGCTGCGAGGCGGTGCTGATGAACAGCGCCATCGCCCACGCGCAGAATCCGGTGATGATGGCCGAGGCGATGAAATACGCGATCGAAGCCGGCCGTCTGGCTTATCTCGCCGGGCGCATGCCGAAAAAACTCTATGCCAGCGCTTCGTCGCCGCTGGATGGCCTGATTAAGTAATGAGCAGAACATGACCGATTCGCAGCAAACCCCGGCAGCGGCCGAGAAAACCCCAAAACATCGCGAAATCAAGAGTTTCGTGATGCGCGCCGGACGCATGACCGAAGGCCAGCAGCGCGGCCTCGATCAAGGTTGGGCGAAGTTCGGTCTGGAGTTGGAGGCCGGCGCGCCGGACTTCGATACGGTATTCGGCCGTAGCGCGCCGCGCACCTTCGAGATCGGTTTCGGCATGGGCCATTCCCTGCTGGAAATGGCCGCGGCGGCGCCGGAGCAGGATTTTATCGGCGTCGAAGTGCATCGGCCGGGCGTCGGCGCCTTGCTCAACGGCTTGATGACGCAGAACCTGAACAACGTGCGGGTTTACAGCTGCGATGCGTTGGAGGTGCTGCGCAAGTGCGTGGCCGATGCCAGCCTCGATCGCCTGTTGCTGTTTTTTCCCGACCCATGGCACAAGTCGCGCCACCACAAACGGCGTATAGTCCAGCCCGCTTTCGCCGAGCTGGTGCGGCAGAAGTTGAAGGTCGGCGGCGTGCTGCACATGGCCACCGACTGGGAAGCCTATGCCGAACATATGCTCGAAGTCATGAACGTCGCGCCCGGGTACCGCAACCTGGCTGCCGACGGCCGTTGCGTGGAGCGCCCGGCGGAGCGACCGACGACCAAGTTCGAGCGACGCGGCGAGCGCCTCGGCCATGGCGTCTGGGATTTGAAGTTCCAGCGCATCGACTGACCCGTTTCGAGCGCCTGTCCAGTTTCAGCGCTAGAGTAAAAAACACGGCAACCAGGATGATTGCCCAAGACCGGGATAACCCGGCGCCAGGACGGTTCCTCACCGCAGCACTCAACAGCAGGTCGTTGAAAAACGTAGGCGAGGCAGGCAAGACAAGGCAAAAACGGCCGAAAAAGCGGAGTTTACGTGTTGTAAATGAGCATTTTGAGGCTGTTTTTAACGCAGTATTGCCAACGCAGGTAGTTTTTCAACGGTCCGAAAGGGCGCGACCTCCGGTCCCGTCACATAATTAGCGGCGTAGTCTGTGCGCCGTGGGGAGACGACTGTGTTGAAAATATTTCCGTGTCTATTGCTGGCCAGCCTGGCAATGCAGGTGCAGGCCAAGGTCGATAGTGCCCAGGCGGATCGCCTCGGCCAGGATTTGACGCCGCTGGGCGGCGAGCGCGCAGGGAATGTCGCCGGCACCATTCCGCGCTGGGAGGGTGGTCTGGCGCAGCCGCCGGCCAACTATCAGCCGGGCATGCACCACCCCGACCCCTATGCCGGCGAAGCGCCGCTGTACCGGGTCGATAGCCAGAATATGGCGCAGTATGCGGCGCAGTTGCCGGTCGGCACCAAGGCTCTGCTGGAACGCTATCCGAGTTACTACCTGCAGGTATTTCCGACTCACCGTAGCGCCGCCGCCCCGCAGCGCATCTATGACGCCACTCGTTTCAACGCGCAGAACGCCGAACTGATCTCCAACGGCAATGGCGTATCCGGAGTTGCCGCCGGCATCCCGTTCCCGCTGCCGCAGAATGGCCTTGAGGTGATCTGGAATCACATCATGCGTTACCGCGGCGACCAGATCAGCTTCGTCAGCAATCTGGCGGCGGTACTCTCCAGTGGTAGCTACAACCTGCTCAAGCAGGAGCGCGACGCCTATTTCCTTTACGGCCGTGAAGGGGTCAGTCCGAAGGATCTGGATAACACCCTGTTCTATTACCGCAACAAAGTGGTCGCGCCGTCGAAACTGGCGGGTTCGGCACTGGTGGTGCAGGAAACCATCGACCAGGTACTGGCGATCCGCAAGGCCTGGCGCTTCAACCGCGGCGAACGCCGGGTGCGCCGCCTGCCGTCGCTGGCCTATGACGCCTTGCAGCCGGATACCAGCGGCATGGCCATCGCCGATCAGGTCGACACCTACAACGGCGCGCCAAATCGCTACGAATGGACGCTGATCGGCAAGCAGGAAATGCTGGTGCCTTACAACAGCTATGCGGTGCACCAGAAGGGCATTCCCTACGACACCATCCTGCAGGAGAAGACCCTCAACCCGCAGCTGTTGCGCTACGAATTGCACCGGGTTTGGGTGGTCGAGGCCGATCTGCGTAAAGGCCACAGCCATATCTATGGCAAGCGCCGCTTCTACCTCGACGAGGACAGCTGGCAGATCCTCGCGGTCGACCTGTACGACAAGGACCGCGAATTGAGCGGCCTGCAGGAAAGCCACCCGATCAGCTACTACGAGGTGCCGATGTTCGGCAGCACCCTGGAAACCATCTACGACTTCAAGGGCAGCCGCTACTTCGTCGATGGGCTCGACAATAACGAGCCGATGTACGACTTCAACGCCAAGCTCAGCCCACGCGATTTCACCCCGCAGGCTCTGCGTATCAATAACTGAGTCGTCGCTGCGCAGTATGGAAGCCGCCCAATCGGGCGGCTTTTTTGTTTGTGCCTGGCGCTCGGCCGCATAAATCACTTTATTGTATATACAATACAAATATGAAAGGCACGCTCTTGGGTCGTTCTCGTCGTATCAATAGTTATGTCCAGTTTAAATGAGGGCTTGACGGTCTCTGGCTTCCTTTATAATGTATATACAAATGCATCTGTAAAGGTTCGTTCCGATGCCTGTAGCCCCCGAAAAAAACCTGTTGTGGCGTGACGTGACTGTGTTCGACGGCCTGCAAACGCTGGCGCAGCCCATGGCTGTGATGGTCGCGGCGGGGCGCGTCAGCCTGATGCTGCCGATGGACGACTTCGACGAGGCGTTGGCCGTCGGCGCCGTCGAGGCGGGCAGCGGCGGGGTGATGACTCCTGGTCTGATCGACTGCCACACCCATCTGGTCTACGCGGGCAATCGCGCTGATGAATTCGAGCAGCGTCTGGAAGGTGTCGCTTACGCCGAGATCGCCAAGGCCGGTGGCGGCATCCTCAGCAGCGTGCGCGCCACCCGTGCGGCCAGCGAGGAACAATTGCTGGCGCAGAGCCTGCCGCGCTTGCAGGCGCTATTGGCCGATGGCGTCACCACGGTGGAAATCAAATCCGGCTATGGCCTGAGCGTTGCGGACGAACTGAAAATGCTGCGGGTCGCCCGCCGCCTCGGCGAGCTGCTGCCGGTGCGCGTCATCACTACGCTGCTGGCGGCCCATGCCTTGCCGGCGGAGTTCGCCGACGATAGCGACGGCTATATCGAGCTGGTGTGCAACGAGATCATCCCGGCTGCCGCGGCCGAAGGCCTGGCCGATGCGGTGGACGTGTTCTGCGAACATATCGGCTTCAGCCCGGCGCAATGCGAACGGGTGTTTCAGGCTGCCCAGGCCCATGGCCTGCCGATCAAGGCGCACGCCGAGCAGCTCTCCAATCAGGGCGCCAGTGCCCTCGCGGCGCGCTACCGTGGCTTGTCGGCCGACCATATCGAGTTTCTCGACGAGGCTGGCGTGCAAGCCATGGCCGCGGCCGGCATGGTCGCTACGCTGTTGCCCGGGGCTTTTCATACCCTGCGCGAAACCCAGCTGCCGCCCATCGGCTTGTTGCGCCAATACGGCGTGCCCATGGCCGTGGCCAGCGACGCCAACCCCGGCACCGCGCCGATCTGCTTCCCGACCCTCAACCTGAACCTGGCCTGCACACTGTTCCGTCTGACCCCGCGCGAGGCCCTGGCCGGGATGACCGCCCATGCCGCGCAGGCCCTGGGTGCGCCAGCCTTGGGCCGTATCGCCGTCGGCGCTGCCGCCGATCTGTGCCTGTGGGATGTGCGCCAGCCGGCCGAACTGGCCTATGCGATTCAGCCGGGGCGCCTGCGTCAGCGTATTTTCCAGGGCGTCATCAGTCACGATAAAGAGGCCGTTCGCCATGCGCACTGATCGTCATTCGATGGACCTCTGGCAGGGTCGGATCGACCCCGAGGCGGACAGCGCCCGCTGGCACCAGCGCATTCAGCCGCTTGCCGACTCCAGTACGCCCGGCGTGGCCCTACTCGGTTTCGCCAGCGACGAAGGGGTGCGCCGCAACCATGGCCGCGTCGGCGCCGTGGGTGGCCCGCTGGCCATACGCAAGGCGCTGGCCAACCTGGCCTGGCACCGCCGCGGCCCGGCCTACGATGCCGGCGATGTGCTCTGCGCCGATGGCGATCTGGACAGCGCCCAGGTGCGTCTGGGTCACAACGTCTGCGCGCTGCTGGATGCCGGGCACCTGCCGATCGTCCTCGGCGGCGGCCATGAGGTGGCGTTCGGTAGCTGGCAGGGTATCGCCGAGCACATGGCCGGCGCTCAGCCGGCAGGCGCAGCCCCAAGAATTGGCATCATTAATTTCGATGCGCACTTCGACCTGCGCGACCCGACCCATGTGCAGTCGTCCGGCACGCCTTTCGCGCAGATCGCCGAGCAATGCGCCGCGCGCGACTGGCCGTTCGCCTATGCCTGCCTGGGTGTCAGTCGCGCGAGCAACACTCTCGCCTTGTTCCAGCGCGCCCGCGAACTGAACGTACTGGTGCGCGAGGATCGGGACATAAGCGAAAGCCGCCTGCCCGAACTGGTGGCCGAGTTACAGGCGTTTATCGCCGGTTGCGATGCGATCTACCTGACCATCGATATCGACGTGCTGCCCGCCTGCGAAGCGCCGGGCGTCAGCGCCCCGGCCGCCCGCGGTGTGCCCCTGGCGCTGCTCGAGCCGCTGCTCGAAAGCGTCCGCGACAGCGGCAAGCTGCGCCTGGTCGACCTTGCCGAACTGAACCCGGAGCAGGATATCGACAGCCGCACCGCACGGGTCGCCGCGCGTTTGATTCATCTGCTGTCCCTGACCGGCTGAAGCCAGCCACTTCTCTGACAACAACAATTACAGAGGAAGCATCCGATGACTGATTCCATCGACCGTTCGTTCCAGCAGGAGCGTCATCATGTCTGAACAACTCAGCGCCACCGTCAGCGTGTCGAAGGGGCGCGCCCTGGCCCGTTTGCTCGGCTACAGCCTGATCGGCCTGCTGATCTTCTTCATGCCGTTCGACATCGGCGGGCGTTCGACCATTCTGCTCGACCACACCGCCAGCGCCTTACTCGTCCATGCCCGGCCGCTGGTGATCGGCATCGCACTGCTGTTCATGCTCTACGGCGCGCTGCAGCCCTGGTACAGCGGCAGCTGGCGCGGCGACCTGACTCGTATGGTGTTCAGCGTGCTCAAGGTGGTCGGCCTGCTGATCGGCGTGGCCTACCTGTTCGGTGTCGGGCCGGCGGCCTTGTATCAGCCGGGCATGTTGCCGTTCCTGTTCGACAAACTGGTGCTCAGCCTGGCGCTGATCGTGCCGCTCGGCGCCCTGGCCCTGGTGTTCCTGATCGGTTTCGGCCTGCTCGAATTGGTCGGCGTGCTGATGCAGCCGGTGATGCGGCCGATCTGGCGCACCCCTGGCAAATCGGCGATCGATGCGGTGGCCTCGTTCGTCGGCAGCTACTCGGTCGGCTTGCTGATCACCGACCGCATGTACCGCCAGGGCCATTACAGCGTGCGTGAGGCGGCGATCATCGCCACCGGTTTCTCCACGGTGTCGGCGCCATTCATGGTGATCATCGCCAAGACCCTCGGCCTGATGGACATCTGGAACCTGTATTTCTGGAGCGCGATGCTGGTCACCTTCAGCGTCACCGCGGTCAGTGCGCGCATCTATCCGTTGTCGCGTCTGCCGTCCGAGAGCCGCGCCGAGCCGTCCTTGCCGGCCGGCGACAGCCGCATTGCCAGCGCCTGGCGCGCCGGTATCGAGCAAGCGGCCAGCGCTCCGTCGCTGCTCAGCGCGCTGCGCGAAACCTTTGTCGACGGCCTGCGCATGACCGCGGCGATCCTGCCGAGCATTCTCGCGGTCGGCCTGCTCGGGTTGCTGGCCGCCAAGTACACCCCGCTGTTCGATGCCATCGGCCTGCTGTTGTACCCGCTGGTCTGGCTGTTCGGCCTGGACCAGCCGATGACGGTTGCCGGCGCACTTTCCTCGGGGCTGGCGGAGATGTTCCTCCCGGCCATGCTGCTGAAAGACGCCGATACAGTGGTCAAGTTCGTCACCGCGATCGTCTCGGTGAGCAGCGTGCTGTTCCTGTCCGCGTCGATTCCCTGCGTGCTCGCCACCCGGATTCCCCTGCGTTTGCGCGACCTGTTGCTGGTCTGGCTGCAACGCACCCTGTTGAGCCTGCTGTTCAGCATTCCGCTGGCCTACCTGGCGTATTACCTGGGCTGGCTGTAAGCCGCCTGCCGTCACCGAATTTGTAGAGAGGAGCCTGAGATGACCCGTTTCCGCGACACCGAAATCCGCGCCGCCCGCGGTACCACGCTGACCGCCAAGAGCTGGCTGACCGAAGCGCCGTTGCGCATGCTGATGAACAACCTCGACCCGGAAGTGGCCGAGAACCCCAAGGAACTGGTGGTGTACGGTGGCATCGGCCGCGCCGCGCGCAACTGGGAATGCTTCGACAAGATCGTCGAGGTGCTGACCCGCCTGGAAGACAACCAGACCCTGCTGATCCAGTCCGGCAAACCGGTCGGTGTGTTCGAAACCCACAAGGATGCGCCGCGCGTACTGCTCGCCAACTCCAACCTGGTGCCGCACTGGGCCAATTGGGAGCATTTCAACGAACTGGATCGCAAAGGCCTGGCGATGTACGGACAGATGACCGCCGGCAGCTGGATCTATATCGGCAGCCAGGGCATCGTCCAGGGCACCTATGAAACCTTCGTCGAAGCCGGGCGCCAGCACTACGGCGGCAGCCTCAAGGGTAAGTGGGTGCTGACCGCCGGCCTCGGCGGCATGGGTGGCGCGCAGCCGCTGGCGGCGACCCTGGCCGGCGCTTGTTCGCTGAATATCGAATGCCAGCAATCGCGCATCGATTTCCGCCTGAAGACCCGTTATGTCGACGAGCAGGCCACTGATCTGGACGACGCCCTGGCGCGCATCGACAAATACACCGGCGAAGGCAAGGCGATCTCCATCGCGCTGTGCGGCAACGCCGCCGAGATTCTTCCGGAACTGGTTCGTCGCGGCGTGCGTCCGGACATGGTCACCGACCAGACCAGCGCCCACGACCCACGCCACGGCTACCTGCCGGCGGGCTGGAGCTGGGACGAGTACGTCGCCCGCGGCAAGACCGAGGAAGCTCTGGTGGTCAAGGCCGCCAAGCAATCCATGGCCGTGCATGTGCGCGCCATGCTGGCTTTCCAGCAGATGGGCGTGCCGACATTCGACTACGGCAACAACATTCGTCAGATGGCGCTGGAAGAGGGCGTCGACAACGCCTTCGACTTCCCCGGCTTCGTCCCGGCCTATATCCGCCCGCTGTTCTGCCAGGGTATCGGCCCGTTCCGCTGGGTGGCGCTGTCCGGCGACCCTGAAGACATCTACAAGACCGACGCCAAGGTCAAGGAGCTGATCCCCGACGACGTCCATCTGCACAACTGGCTGGACATGGCCCGCGAGCGCATCAGCTTCCAGGGTCTGCCGGCGCGCATCTGCTGGGTCGGCCTGAAGGACCGCGCGCGCCTGGCCCAGGCGTTCAACGACATGGTTGCCAGCGGCGAGCTGAAGGCGCCGATCGTGATCGGTCGTGACCACCTCGACTCGGGCTCGGTGGCCAGCCCCAACCGCGAAACCGAATCGATGCAGGATGGCTCCGACGCGGTGTCCGACTGGCCGTTGCTCAACGCCCTGCTGAATACCGCGGGCGGCGCGACCTGGGTATCGTTGCACCACGGCGGCGGTGTAGGCATGGGCTATTCGCAGCACTCCGGGGTGGTCATAGTGGCCGACGGCACGCCGGAAGCCCGCGCCCGCCTCGGCCGGGTACTGCGTAACGACCCCGGCACCGGGGTGATGCGCCATGCCGATGCCGGTTATGACATTGCTATCGATTGCGCCCGCGAGCAGGGTCTGGACCTGCCGATGATCGCCGCCACCCAAGGAGCCAAAGCATGAGCCTGTTCACCCTGACCCCCGGCCAACTGAGCCTGGCCCAGCTGCGCGCGGCCTACCAGAACCCGCTCAAACTGCACCTGGATGACAGCGCCCATGCCGGCATCGAAGCCAGCGTCGCCTGCGTCAATGCGATCATCGCCGAGGACCGCACCGCCTACGGCATCAATACCGGCTTCGGCCTGCTGGCCTCGACCCGGATCGCCAGCCAGGACCTGGAAAAGCTGCAGCGCTCGCTGGTGCTGTCCCATGCCGCCGGTATCGGCGAGCCGCTGGACGACGCCATGGTGCGGCTGATCATGCTGCTCAAGGTCAACAGCCTGGCGCGCGGTTTCTCCGGCATCCGCCTGAAGGTGATTGAAGCGCTGATCGCCCTGATCAACGCCGAGGTCTATCCGCACATCCCGCTCAAGGGCTCGGTCGGCGCCTCCGGCGACCTGGCGCCGCTGGCGCATATGTCGCTGCTATTGCTCGGCGAAAGCCAGGCGCGGCACAAAGGCCAGTGGCTGCCGGCGAGCGAGGCGCTGGCGATCGCCGGCCTGGAACCCATGACCCTGGCGGCCAAGGAAGGGTTGGCCCTGCTCAACGGCACCCAGGTGTCGACCGCCTACGCGTTGCGCGGGTTGTTCGAGGCCGAGGACCTGTTCGCTGCCGCCACCGTCTGCGGCGGCCTGACCGTCGAGGCCGCGCTGGGTTCGCGGGCGCCCTTCGATGCGCGCATCCATGCCGCCCGTGGTCAGCGCGGACAGATCGACGCCGCGAGCATTTATCGCCATCTGCTCGGCGACAGCAGCGAGGTCGGCCGTTCCCACCAGGCCTGCGACAAGGTGCAGGATCCCTACTCGCTGCGCTGCCAGCCGCAAGTCATGGGCGCCTGCCTGACCCAGTTGCGCCAGGCCGCCGAAGTGCTGGCGGTGGAAGCCAACGCGGTGTCCGACAACCCGCTGGTATTCGCCGCAGAAGGCGATGTGATTTCCGGTGGTAACTTCCACGCCGAGCCGGTGGCCATGGCCGCCGACAACATCGCCCTGGCGATCGCCGAAATCGGCGCGCTGAGCGAGCGGCGCACCTCGCTGATGATGGACAAGCATATGTCGCAGCTGCCGCCATTTCTGGTGGCCAACGGCGGGGTCAATTCCGGTTTCATGATCGCCCAGGTCACCGCCGCCGCATTGGCCAGCGAGAACAAGGCCCTGGCCCACCCGCACAGTGTCGACAGTCTGCCGACTTCGGCCAACCAGGAAGATCACGTGTCCATGGCCCCGGCCGCCGGCAAGCGCCTGTGGGAAATGGCCGCCAACACCCGTGGCGTGCTGGCCATCGAGTGGCTCGGCGCCTGCCAGGGCCTGGACTTCCGCGAAGGGTTGAAAAGCTCGCCGCTGCTCGAACAGGCGCGCCAGGCGTTGCGGGCCCAGGTGCCGTACTACGTCGAGGACCGCTTCTTCGCCCCGGACATCGCCGCCGCCGATGCCCTGCTCGGCGAACGGGTACTGACCGCGCTGTTGCCAGCCGGGATCTTGCCGTCCGCGTGATCCCGCTCGGGCGTCGCCGCCCCGGGGCTCGAGTCTGGGCCCCGGCGCGGCATCTCGGCGTACGTCGCCAGCGGCAGGACGCGCTATCATCCGCGCATCGGGCGTAACCCAAGGAGCCGCTGTGACCAGTCCCACCCCGCGCTACAAGGCGATCGAAGAATTCCTTCTGGAGCGTATCCGCAGCGGCGTCTTTCCGGTCAACCATCAGATTCCCGCGGAGGAGCAACTGGCGCGGGATTTCGGCGTCAGCCGGATGACCGCGAACAAGGCGATCCGCGATCTGGTGCAGAAGGGTTACCTGATCCGTCAGGCCGGGCTCGGCACCTTCGTCACCGACCGCAAGGCCGAATCCTCGCTGCATGAAGTGCTGAACATCGCCGCCGAAGTCCGCGGCCGCGGCAACGATTACAGCAACCTGATCCTGCGCTGCGAGGCGATCGAGGCGGACGACGAAGTCGCCCTGCGCCTCGGCGTACGCGTCGGTACGCCGACCTTCCACAGCATCCTGGTGCACCGCGAGAATGGCCTGCCGATCCAGCTCGAGGATCGCTACGTCAACCCGCGCTGGGTGCCGAACTACCTGGAAACCGACTTCGCCCGGTACACGCCGAACGAAGTGCTGGTCGCCGCCTGCCCGATTTCCGATGTCGAGCACGTGGTCGAGGCGGTGCTGGCCGATGGGCAAACCGCTGAATGGCTGGCTATGGACCCCGCCACCCCCTGCCTGAGCATGATCCGCCGCACCTGGTCGGACGATCACCTGGTCAGCTATGCACGGCTGATTCATCCCGGGGACAGGTACAAGCTGCGCTCGGCGTTGCGGCGCGGCTAGGACAGCTCGCCCCACGGCCGGAGCGGTTCGCAGAAATCTGTAGCCCGGATGCAATCCGGGAATGTTTTGTCGGCTCCAGATTTCCCCCGGATTTCATCCGGGCTACGGGACCGCGTGTCTGCTCGTAGCCCGGATTGCGCTGCGCAGCTACGGAGGCTAATCCAGCGCGGCGCTAGCTACGATCCGCCAACACGCCAATCAGGAAGAACACCAGCAACAGCACCGGCGCCAGGGTGTAGTTGTTGAAGTGGCCGAGACCCTGGGACAGCCAGGGGGTGAGGAAGACCATCGCCAGGCCATAGCCGACCGCGCAGACCAGCACGAAAATCAGGGTGCGGAAGAAGAAATTCAGCCCGCTGATCGAGCGTTGCACCCAGGCATTGATGCCGGGGCCGAAGAGTACGAACAGCGTGGCCATGATCGCCAGGGAGATGTCGTACAGGTGGCTGCGGCTCCAGCGTGACAGGGTGGCGATCAGGTCGAGTAGCAGGTCCATCCAGTTTCCTTAGCCTTCGATGCGCAAGGCGGTTTCAGGGTAGAAAGTGTTGCAGCAGGTCATTGAGAAACAGCTGGCCTTCGCGGGTCGCGCTCAGGCGCGCCGGGTCGGTATGCATCAGCCCGCGCGCTTGCGCTTCCTCGCGCGCGGCGGCGAGCAGGGTTTGGGGCAGGCCGGTGCGTTGGCTGAAGAGTTCGCTGGCGACACCGTCGGTGAGGCGCAGCACGTTCATCAGGAATTCGAAGGGCAGCTCGTCCGCGCTCAGCACGCGTTCGCCGGCGCTGAAGCGCTTGCCGCTATCCAGATAGTCCTTGGGCAGGCGGGTTTTCCAGGCGCGCTGAATAGTGCCATCCGGGGCGCTCAGTTTGGCGTGGGCGCCGGCACCGATGCCGAGGAAGTCGCCGAAGCTCCAGTAGTTGAGGTTATGCCGCGCCGCCTTGCCGGCTTGGGCGTAGGCGGAGACCTCATACTGCGCGTAGCCATGCTCTGCGAGTAATGCCTGACCGGCTTCCTGGATATCCCAGAGGATATCGTCCTCGGGCATCGGTGGCGGCTGGTTCCAAAACACCGTATTCGGCTCGACGGTCAGCTGATACCAAGACAGGTGCGTCGGCTGCTGGGCGATGGCGATGCGCAGGTCGCTCAGGGCGTCTTCGATCGACTGGTCCGGCAGGCCGTGCATCAGGTCCAGGTTGAAGTTGTCGAAACCGGCGGCGCGGGCCATATCCGCGGCGCGCACCGCCTCGTCGCCATCGTGGATGCGCCCCAGGGCCTTGAGTTTTTCCGCCTGGAAGCTCTGCACACCGATCGACAGGCGATTGATCCCGAGCGCGCGGTAATCGCGGAACTTGGCTTGCTCGAAGGTGCCGGGGTTGGCTTCCAGGGTGATTTCGATATCGGCGGCGAACGGGATACGCCGTTCGACACCTTGCAGCAGGCGGCCGATGGCCTTGGCGGAAAACAGGCTGGGAGTGCCACCGCCGAAGAAGACCGAGGTCAGCGGACGCTGGTGCACCCGTGGCAAATCCTCATCGAGGTCGGCGAGCAGCGCGTCGACGTATTCTTCTTCCGGCAACGTCGGCCCGGCGGCGTGGGAGTTGAAGTCGCAATAGGGGCACTTCTTCACGCACCAGGGGATATGGATATAGAGCGCCAGGGGCGGCAGCTCGAAGCTGCAAGCCGCAAGCTGCACGCGATCCGCGGTGCTTCTACTTGCGGCTTGAGGCTTGCCACCTGCCGCTGCTTTCATAGGCCCAATCGCTGCTTGAGCAGGGCCATGGCCCGGGCGCGATGGCTGAGCTGGTTCTTATCGGCGGAGGCCATTTCGGCGCTGGAGCATTCGCGTTCGGCCACCCAGAACAGCGGGTCGTAACCAAAACCGTTTGCGCCTTGCGCCGCATGCAGGATGCTCCCGTGCCAGAGCCCTTCGCAGACGATCGGCAGCGGGTCTTCGGCGTGTCGCACCAAGGCCAGGCAGCAGACGAACTGGGCACCGCGCTCGGCATCCGGTACGCCTTGCAACGCCTCGAGCAGTTTGGCGTTGTTCGCCGCATCGCCCTGGCCGTCGGCATAACGTGCCGAATAGATGCCCGGTGCACCGCCGAGTGCATCCACCGCCAGGCCGGAGTCGTCGGCCAGCGCCGGAAAACCGGATACCCGGGCGGCATGACGGGCCTTGAGAATGGCGTTTTCGATAAACGACAGGCCGGTTTCCTCTGGCTCCACGTCGCTGAACTCGCCGATGGCGCGCACCCGCACGGCATCGCCGAGCATGGCCTGGAGTTCCTTGAGTTTGCCGGGGTTATGACTGGCCAGCACCAGTTGCTTGAATTTCATCATTCGTCTGGGAAAAATTCCTGGTCGAAGTTGAAGCTGTGTGCCACGCCATCGGGACCGGTGAGGTTGATGGTGAAACGCAGCATTTCGCGTTGGCTAAAGGGGAACTGCGCCAGGTAGTAGATGGCGCTGCCTTCGGTGATCTGCTTGAAATCCAGGGGATGGCTGCGCCCGACCAGGTCCTTGACCTCGCCGCCAACCTGGGCGGTGGTCGCTTCGCCAGACTGGCGCGCCGAGATATTCACCACGCCCAGCGTCTTGCTGCGCACCAGACCGTTGGCGGCGGCGATATCGGGCTGCAGGAAGCCGGAATTGAAGGCGCTGTAATGCACATCCAGGTCGCCGAAGCTCTGCTTGCGCTCGGCAGCGGCGGGCAGGCTCAGGCATAAGGCGAGTAGAGCGAAGACTATGCGGTTCATCGGGGTTCTCCTGTGGATGACTACAGCTCGACGCTTCAGATGGCGGCCGGAGCGTCCGTGACGGCGGGGCCGCTGATCCGATAGATGCCGATTTCACCTAACAGATTAGGCCAAATCCGGCTGGCCCAACCATGGCGGTGGTCGCGATCCACGGCCAGGCGATCCATGACCTTGGCATCTTGCGCGTGGCACAGGCGTTCGAAGTCCTCGAAGGTGCAGAAGTGGATATTCGGCGTGTTGTACCAGGTGTACGGCAGGAAGTCCGACACCGGCATGCGGCCCTTGGTGGTCAGGTACCAGCGGCAGCGCCAGTGGCCGAAATTAGGGAAGGTGATGATGCAGGTCTTGCCGACGCGGAGCATTTCCGCCAGCACCTTGTCGGGGTAGTGCAGGGCCTGCAGCGATTGGGTCATCACCACCACGTCGAAACTGTTGCTGGCGAAGTTGCCCAGGCCCTTGTCGAGGTTCTGCTCGATCACGTTGACGCCCTTGCTGACGCACTGGGCGATGTTGTCCGGATCGATTTCCAGGCCGTAGCCGCTGACCCCTTTGTGTTCGCCGAGCCAGCTGAGCAGCTCGCCATTACCGCAACCCAGGTCGAGCACCCGGCTGCCGGCGGGAATCCATTCCTGAATGATGTCTAGGTCCGCTCGCATGGCTTACACCTGAATCCGTTTCATATAACTGTCGAAGGCCTGCAGATAGCGCGGGATGGGCATCAGAAAGGCGTCGTGGCCTTGCGGCGCGTCGATTTCCAGGTAACAGACGTTCTTCCGTGCGGCGGTCAGCGCGTCGACTATTTCCCGCGAGCGCGCTGGCGAGAAGCGCCAGTCGGTGGTGAACGACATCACGCAAAAGTCCGCACTGACATGGGCCAGGGTCTTGGCCAGGTCGCCGTCGTGGCTGGCCGCCGGATCGAAGTAGTCGAGGGCCTTGGTCATCAGCAGGTAGGTGTTGGCGTCGAAACGCCCGGAAAACTCTTCGCCCTGATAGCGCAGGTAGCTCTCGACCTGGAACTCGACGCTGTGGAAGTCGTAGTTGAGCTTCTCGCTCTTCAGCCCGCGGCCGAATTTCTCGCCCATGGCGTCGTCGGACAGGTAGGTGATATGGCCGACCATGCGCGCCAGCATCAAGCCACGCTTGGGAATCACCCCGTGTTCCTGGAAATGCCCGCCATGGAACTGCGGATCGGTGAGGATCGCCTGGCGCGCCACTTCGTTGAAGGCGATGTTCTGCGCCGAGAGTTTCGGCGCCGAGGCGATGGCCAGGCAGTGGCGGATGCGTTCGGGATAGCTGATCGCCCATTGCATGGCCTGCATGCCGCCAAGGCTGCCGCCGATCACTGCGGCCCACTGCGCGATGCCCAGGTTGTCGGCCAGACGCGCCTGGCTGTTGACCCAATCTTCCACGGTCATCACCGGGAAATCCGCGCCGAACGGCTTGCCGGTCTCCGGGTTGAGGCTGCTGGGGCCGGTCGAGCCGTTGCAGCCGCCGAGGTTGTTCAGGCTGACGACGAAAAACTTATTGGTATCGATCGGCTTGCCGGGGCCGATGCAGCTGTCCCACCAGCCGGGTTTGCGATCTTCCGCGCTGTGGTAACCGGCGGCATGGTGATGGCCGGACAAGGCATGGCAGATCAGCACCGCATTGCTGCGCGCTGCGTTCAACTCGCCATAGGTTTCGAAAATCAGTTGATAGTCGGCCAGGCTACGCCCGCACGCGAGCGCCAGGGGTTCGGCGAAATGCGCCACCTGGGGCGTTACCAGGCCAACAGAGTCCGGAGGAAAGGCAGTCGGCATCGACCCTGCTCTGAATAAAGGAATAGGAGGAGTGAAAAGAGTAAAGGCAGCAGTCTAAAGAGCGTCGCCCCACGCGGCAAGCGCGTGGGGCGACGGGTTGTTCGAGGTTTGCTAAAGGCCAACTGTGAGCGCAGGTATCGATTACGCCGTTATTGAAGTACTTGTCCATGCTGTCTATAGGCGTTAGAGTCCGCCCGTCACGGTCAATCCCGTGGCCGGGTGTGACAACCTGAAATCTTCACGAAGGCGCGGTAGCGCCATAGCTGTATAGCCGGCGCTTTTTTTGTGCCCGGCTACCGCATTCTATGGTGGGCCGTGCGGGGCAGGCTTCGGCCTGGCCGGCTGTCCTTCGTGAGCCGGTTTGTCACCCCCGTACGGTCCGCCTCCCAAACCGTGTGACAACGGCTGGGTGACGGCTCCTTAAATTCACGAAGGAGCATAAGGATTATGCATTTTCCCCCTTTTACCCAAGGGCTCCGCCTTGGGGCCTGCTGTTACTCGTTCACCTCCGCCCTGGAGGTGCGCCATGACTGAATCCCACTCCGCTGTAATCCCCTTTCCGAAACGTATCGAACCGCTCGACTGCACCATTTCCGCTGTCTGCCACTTCCAGGCGGCGGCTGAGTTGCGGATGACGATGCTGCATAAGCTGTTCGATATTCTGGCGCGCACGGATGCGTCCACCGATAACGCCGGGCATTTGCGCGAGTGCTGCGACAACGCCCGCGAGCTGCTTAACGATGCGCAGGTGCTGTACCGCAGTGCATTGGCGCAAGGGAGGGTTGCCGATGACTAAGCTCTTCACCAGCTACCTGCCCAGCCACGACGGTCAACGCGGCGCGGTGATCGAGTGGACGCACAATTGCCAAGCGGCTTTCGATCAGGGCGTGGCCTGCGCCCAGGCCTGGTTGAACAACGACGACACCGGCTGGCTATGGGCCAACCTGATCGTCGAACGCGACGCCTTGCCAACCGGGGTGCAGCGCCGTGCGTTCGAGATTGGTTTTCTCAGCCGGGTGCACCAGCGTTTGTGCTCGCCGTTCGGCGGTGGGCACCAAGCCCGACAGACCTGTTTGCAGTTGTGAATCAAGCAGGATGGGCTACCCGCTAAGGTGAGCCCGTCCTGTGACTCGGTTCATGCTATTACCCCGCCAGTATTGAGCCCGAGAATAGAGCAGGGCACTCTGCGGGGCTCGCTCAATCAAGGATGGAGATCAAGGCATGCTGGATGCCAATCAAGCGCATATCACCCTCACCATCGAAGGCATTGCCACCGACCTTCAAGTGCTCGAATTCACCGGGCAAGAAAAGCTAAACAAGCCCTACCGTTTCGACATCGAACTGGTGAGCCCGTCGCCGGATATCGATCTCGATGCGCTGATCAACCAGCCCTGTTACCTGAGTTTCGGCCCGGCCGGCAAGGGTGTGCATGGCGTGATCTATGGCATCGGATTCGGCAACTCCGGCAAACGCCTGACGCGCTACCACATCACCCTGCGCCCGCAGCTGACGTATTTGGCCCATAGTTTCAACCAGCGCATTTTCCAGCATCTGACAGTCGAGAAAATCATCGGCCAGATCCTCGAAGAGCACGGCATCCAGAGCGACGCTTATCGCTTCCGGCTCAGCTCGATCTACCCCGAGCGTGACTACTGCGTGCAGTACGATGAGTCCGACCTGTACTTTATTCAGCGCTTGTGCGAGGAGGAGGGAATCTCGTTCTTCTTCGAGCATAGCCCGAGCGGTCACGTGCTGGTGTTCGGCGACGACCAGACGGTATTCCCCAAGCTGCCGGTACTGGCCTACCAGCAGGACACCGGCCTGGCCGCCGACCGTGAAGTGGTGCGCGCCTTCGGCGTGCGCCTGGAAACCCGCAGCACCCAGGCCAGCTATCGAGATTACGATTTTGAAAAGCCCAGGCTGGTGATGGAAGGCAGCTACAGCGCCGAGTTCTACCCGACGCTGGAGGCCTACGACTATCCCGGTCGCTTCACCGAGCGCCCGCGCGGCAAGCACCTGGCCAAGCGCGCCCTGGAACGCCTGCGCAGCGACTATGAATTGGCCGAAGGCCGGAGCGACGCGAGCCTTAGCTGCGGCCACTTCCTCGCCCTCAGCCAGCACCCGCGCGAACAGTGGAACGACCTCTGGCTGCTCACCGAAGTGGTCCATGAAGGCAAACAACCCCAGGTGCTGGAAGAGTCGGTGCTAGACCTCCCCTCTCCCTCCGGGAGAGGGGCCGGGGGTGAGGGTGAGGGTCCTACAGGCGACTCGTTCCACCAAGGCTACCGCAACCGCTTTACCGCCACGCCTTGGGACATCCCCTTCCGCCCGTTGCTGGAACACCCGAAACCCAAGGTACTGGGCAGCCAGACAGCCGTGGTTACCGGCCCCCAGGGAGAAGAAATTCATTGCGATGAGTACGGCCGCGTCAAAGTCCAGTTCCACTGGGATCGAGACGGCCAGGGCGACGACAAAACCAGCTGCTGGCTGCGTGTGAGTTCAAGCTGGGCCGGCGACCGCTACGGCGGCATCGCCATTCCGCGGGTCGGCATGGAAGTGCTGGTGACCTTCCTCGAAGGCGACCCCGACCAACCGCTGGTCACTGGCTGCCTGTACCACGCCGAACACCTGGTGCCCTACCCGCTACCAGCCAACAAGACCCGCTCGGTATTCAAAACCCTGAGCAGCCCCGGCGGTGGCGGCTACAACGAACTGCGCATCGAGGACAAGAAAGGCGAAGAGCAGATCTACCTGCACGCCGAGCGCGACTGGGACGAAAACATCGAACACGACCAGAAAATCCGCGTCGGCAACGAACGCCACGACACGGTCGAAGCCAATAGCTACAGCGAATTCCAGGCCGAAGAACACCGCACCACCCATGCCGACCGCAAGACCGAAGTGCGCAGCAACGACCACCTCACCGTCGCCACCACCCAGCATGTAAAAGTCGGCGTTGGCCAATTCGTCGAAGCCGGCAACGAAATTCATTTTTACGCCGGCAGCAAAGTCACCATCGACGCCGGCATGGAACTCACCGCAGTAGGCGGCGGCAGCTTCCTCAAACTCGACCCCGGCGGCGTCACCCTGAGCGGCGCAACGATCAAGATGAATTCGGGCGGCGGGCCGGGTAAGGGCTCGGGCATCCAGATACTCGCGCCGGTGATTCCGTGGGCGGCGGATCAGGATAAGGCGGGGGAGTTGCTACATCCCCTGGAACCGGAAGCGTTGGCCAAGCAACGCCGCGTGTTTCTGCTGGCCAGCAGCGGTATTTGCGAGCTTTGCGAAGCCGCCAAGCACGCCAAGGAGGCAGAATGACGAACAC
The DNA here is from genome assembly GCA_966210435.1 of uncultured Pseudomonas sp. GTDB lineage: Bacteria > Pseudomonadota > Gammaproteobacteria > Pseudomonadales > Pseudomonadaceae > Aquipseudomonas. The sequence goes on from CBIHLF010000032.1 coordinate 62,433, forward strand.
AGGCGCACTGCTGTTCGACGGTGCTTCGCGTAAACATGCACCGGTATGGCTGAGTCAGAGCTTCCCAGAGCACTCCTTGCGCCCGCTGTTGCATGGCACGGAGTACAAGGCGTTGGCCGATATCGGACCAATTCTGCTGGACGCCGATGAAGGCAGCGCCTTGCATACTGCCTGGCTTCAGGGCTCATCCGATTTACAGCATGCCGTTTGGCTGAAAACCGAGGTGAGCCTGGAGCAATTGCGCGCCAGCCTGAGGCGTCGCCTGCGCATTCTCTCGCCAGACGGCCGCGAATTCTGGTTGCGTCTGGCCAATGCGCGTCCGCTACTGAATGTCTGGCGAGCCCAGGCGCAGTGGCCAGCCGGGTTCTGGTACGGCATCACGGAAATCTGGTTGCGTAATCAGGAGGGACCTTTCAACGCCTGGCGCAATGAGACCCCGGAGCGCGACTGCACCCTCGCCATCCAGGACATAAAGGCCCAGATAACGTTGGACTGGCCGCTGCTGGAAGCACTGGCCCAAGACAAGGAAAGCACGCCGGAGGCTGCCGTATGAACCAACTCGTTAACGCTCCCGCCAACCTGAAACCGGCGGCCTGCCCACTGTTAACCGCCGTACTGCCGGTACGTTATGCCATTGGCCCCATCGACCCACTCCATCCTTCGAGCCTGGATGCCGCGACCCTTGGTTTGCCCGGGCTTGAAGGCCATTTCCCCGATTTGGGGCCGGATCACCCGCAGCTACAAGACCGCCCACTGGGGTATGTGCCGCGTATGCTGCGTGACGGCTGGCTTTACCTCTGGGAAGAGTCCTTACAGGAACTCAGCGAATATCAGGTAGAGGCCTCGCTGCTCACCTTGAGCGGGCGCGGCGGCGCACAGGATCAATCTTCGCTCGCCTATCTGATGCTGGAAGCCGGAGCGCTGGTGCTGCTTGCATGGTCGCCGGTACGTTGGAGCGACGAGCAATTCGCCGAAGCGGAACAACAAGCCGAGGCACGCCAGCGAACCATGCGCGAACTGGTGCCCGGCGTCGGCCCGTTCAGCGGACAGGTGCAAACCCTGCATCCGCAGATCGGCGACGTCAGGCCTGAAAACTTCCGCTGGAGCAGTGCGCCCCGGCCAAGCTACTGGCTGCTGGAGGAGCCACCGCTCAAACGCATGAACCGCTGCGAGCAGCAGCACTATGCGTTGCTGGATGATCCCTGGGGCGTATTGTTCGACCTCGCCAGCCTTTTGCGGGTGCGCAACCAGGCATTCGACAAGCTCAACCGACATCGTGCCGACGATTGGTCCGTGGCGGCTGTCATTAAATCCGTCAGCGAAAGCGACGAAGAGGTGCGCAAAAGCCTCGCCTCTCTCGTCGATCTGCCTTATTTGCAACTAACCCTGCAAGAACAGGAGCGCGAGCACGAGGCCTTGGATAATGACCGGTGGCGTATCGCCAGCGCATGGGCGGCTTGGTTCTCGACCCTGGGCGATCAGCCGCCATCCAGCCTGGCCAGCGCATGCGAACACTTCGATATCGCCCAAGCCGATGCCCGTGATGCGCTTGAGGCCAGCTTCGCCGCCGCCTGCCTTGGGCCTGCCGCCACCTCTGCCGGGATCAAGGCCATCGAATTGGCCCTCGACCCCGCCAGTCTCACTGGCGAACCCTGGTTGCTTTGGGCGGTGCTGGGCGTGCGCGAGCGCATCGACCCCGGCCAACTCAAACAACTGCTGCAGGTGCCCGAGAACCTGGCTCCGGTTGCCGATGACCTGAGCAAAGGGGCCGCCAAGTTGGCTCGGGTCGCTGCTCTGGTGGTTGCTCTGAATGACGGTGCGGGGCGCCTTGTGCGTTTGACGTTGGCGACCGCTAGTGAACCCCTGCCTGCTGCGCTATCGCCTGTGCTGGGAGGGCGGTTGCGTAGCCTGACCGAACAGATTCACCCGCTCGCTTATAACCTGATGACCGCCATGCTGGCCCGCAGCCAACAGCGCATGGAGCTCGAACAGCTACCGCGTTACGACGCCTTGCGTTGGCTCAACGAGCAGATGGGTCAGGCCCATAACAAGGGCCAAAGGCGCAGCCTGAAAAAGCGCATGGAGCAGATCGAGCGCGAGCAAGCCCGTGCCCAGCGTGTCGGCCCTGGCATCCCCACTTTGCCTGAGAAGAGCCCCACTGCCACCCAAGTCGAAGAGGCCGTCCCTCATCTACGCGTGGTGCCCAATAACCCGCCGGCCCCGGCACATCCCCAGCCGGGTTATGGCAGTGAGGCGCCGCGCGTGCCATCGGCGCCTGCTAAGCCCGCCCCGGTCCTGCCGACGCTCGGGGGGCGGGCTGGCAAGGTGGAATTGCCGCGCAATATCGGCGAATTGCTCGACGAAGCGCCATTAAAGACGCTGATTGCGATAGTGGCGGTGTGGAATTTGGAGCGGACTGCAAATACAGCTTGGGAAGATCGGTCTGGTAAAAATTTTCTTGGGGTTGGTAGCGCAATTTTCGCAGGCTTAACTGCCTCAAACGCCGTACTCCAGCAGTTGGCCGATATTCGATGGGAGCAGCATGTCGCGCAGGCCGGGAAAACCAACCCTGTGGCCCAGAAACTCTTGGCTGACGCACTGGGCCTTGGCTCGTTCGCCATGCTGTTCCAGGCCATTACCGCCGGTATCGACGTGTTCTACTACGGCTGGCAGGCGCTGGATGCCTACCGTGCCGGGGATCTGGACGCGGCGGCGGTCAGTGCCGGCCTGGCCGGCGCCAATCTGGCCTATGCCCGCGTTTCCGTGCAGGCGATGCGCGCCCTGCGCATCGCCCGCACCGCCGTGCTGGCCGGCGAGGCCGAGGCTCTGGCCACCGGTATCCGGGTACTGACTCTGCCGTTACGGCTCAGTTTGCTCGGCCTTACCATCACCATTCTCCTGGGTCTGATTTCTTTGTTCTACACCCAGGACACGCCATTAGAGCAATGGCTCAAGCAAACCCGCCTCGGCCCGCGCCCCGCCGACTGGGCTGGCGACTTCGCCGGCACCATGCGTGCCTTCTACCAGATCGTGCTGCCAGTGCGCATGAGCCTGGAAAGCTGGAACGAGCAGAACCAGCGCACGGGGGCAATAGTCGAAGAGCGGCGTTTATACCTGCGCCTGCCCGGGCAAAAGGAATACCGCCAGGGCATGCTCAGCTTCGATGGCGTTGAGGAATGGAAGCATGAAACTGGCCTGTTCGGCTCGGCCAGCCGCTGCGTTCCGCTGGTCTGGGGCGAGGACGACCCCATTCCCTTCGACCTGGATAGCGGCAGCCGCGTGACGCCAGAGCCGGACGGTAGCGTGCGCCTGCGCCGCGCCTATCACGAGCAGGGCTTCGAAAGCCTGATGGGCGTGCGCGGCAGCCTGACCTACCAGCCCATCGACGGCCTTTGCCTGCCGCCTATTGATATCGACCTGAGCTAAGCCATGACCGACAGCACAACCCACCCCTTCGCCCAACGCCTGAGCCAGGCGCCGGATAGCTGCCTACTGCGGGCCGATCAGTGTACCGGCGCCGGCTTGATGTGCATGCCCGAGGTCGAGGAGCAGGCCGAGCATTATCTGGCCATTGAGCATGGCGACAGCGCGGATCGGGGGATGTTGACCGGGGCTTTGGG
>CBIHLF010000033.1:0-65803 GCA_966210435.1 uncultured Pseudomonas sp.
GACACCGCCCTTTCACGGCGGTAACAGGGGTTCGAGTCCCCTAGGGGACGCCACTATTTCCAGCCGCAATGCTTCTGCGTTGCGCGTCGAGAGACATTAAATCCGGGGCTATAGCTCAGCTGGGAGAGCGCTTGCATGGCATGCAAGAGGTCGACGGTTCGATCCCGTCTAGCTCCACCAATTCCACGGCAGGTCAGTCTTGTGCTGGTCTCGTTCTTCGAAGGTTTCGTCCCCTTCGTCTAGTGGCCTAGGACACCGCCCTTTCACGGCGGTAACAGGGGTTCGAGTCCCCTAGGGGACGCCATTTTTACCCGCTCTGCGGGATTTTTAAGGGTCATTCTTAACGGAATGGCCCTTTTGTTTTTTCGGCTTCCGCTTCTTCCGCATCCTCCTTTTACGCGACAGTCCGACCAGTGGTCGTGATTCAGGCTTGCGGGAATTTATTACAAGCATAATATTACAAGCGTAATATTTAGCGAGGTCGCCATGAACGACAAGAAGGCCCAAACCCGAGAACGCATTCTTTCCGCCGCCAGCGTAGCGCTGATCAAGCGCGGCCCGGCCGAGCCGAGTGTCGGCGAGGTCATGGCAGCCGCCGGGCTGACGGTCGGTGGCTTCTATGCGCATTTCGAGAGCAAGGACGCCTTGATGCTGGAGGCCTTCAAGCAGTTGCTCGGTCATCGCCGCGAGTTGATCGCCGAAATTAAACACGAGCTGCCCGCCGACGAGCGCCGAGCCTTGTTGGCGGCCTTCTACCTGTCGCGCAAGCACCGCGACAGTACCGAGCAAGGTTGTCCGCTGCCCAGCTCCATAGGCGAGTTGACACGCCTGCCCGACGGCTTTCGCGATGCGCTGGCGGAACATCTGGAGCTGATGATGGCGCAGTTGGCGGCGGGCCCGGAGGAGTCGGAAAAAGTACTCGCCGATATGGCGTTGATGGTCGGGGGGCTGGCGCTGGCGCGGGCGCTGGGTCCCTGTGAGTTGTCCGACCGCGTTTTGCGTGCCGCCAAGTCGGCGATCCTGTGAGGAGAATGGCAATGAGCAGCTTGAGCTGGATTCGTGGTTTCAACGCGTCGGTCGGTTTGCTGGCGCCTCATGCGGTGGCGAGCAAGATGCGCCGTGAGTTTATGACCCCGCGTGAGCTGCCGCCGCGCGATTGGGAGTTGCCGCTGCTGGCGCAGGCCGAGCGCATCACCCTGCGCTTCGGTCTTTCGGCCTTGCGTTGGGGCAGCGGCCCCGCGGTGTTGTTGATGCATGGCTGGGAAGGGCGGCCGACCCAGTTCGCCGGCCTGATCAAGGCCTTGGTCAATGCCGGCTATGGTGTCGTGGCGCTGGATGCGCCGGCTCATGGGCGCTCGCCGGGCCATGAAGCCAATGTGGTGCTGTTCGCCCGTGCATTGCTCGAAGCGGCCGGCGAATTACCGCCGCTGAAAGCGGTCATCGGCCATTCAATGGGTGGCGCCAGTGCTTTGTTGGCGACTCAGTTGGGGCTGCGTACCGAGGCGTTGGTGAGTATTTCCGCACCGAGCCGGATTCTCACCATGTTGCGGCGCTTTTCGCGCTTTATGGGGTTGCCGAGTCAGGCGCGGGCGCATTTTATCCGCCTGGTCGAGGAAAAAGCCGGTATGCCCGCCAATCGCCTTGATGTGGCCCGCTATCAATTGGATTTCCCCGGGCTGATCGTACACGCCGAGGACGATCCCGTGGTGCCAGTCAGCGAGGCTGAGATTATTCACGAGGCCTGGTTCGATAGTCGCCTGCTGCGTTTGGAAGCGGGCGGGCATCAGCGTGTGTTAGCCGATCCTCGTTTGCATGAGGCGGTGTTGCAGTTGCTGGCGAGCGCTCGGCAAACGCTGCCCAGCGCTGCGACTTGGTAGTCGGCGGCGTCAGTAGCGGAGCCAGGCGGCATAAGCCCTTGGCTCCTGCGGCAGGGTGCGAGTACGGGAAGTATTGGCTGGGCCGGGCGGTTCGGCTTCCAAGCTCGGCGCGGCAAAGGTAAGGTTGCAGCACGCAACTTGGCGCCGGCCAAGGATCAAATCACCCCTGCTGGTCGCTGTAGCCACTCGTTGGCCGGCCGCCTGGAGCCACACCTATGAGCTGGGATCTCGCCAATCCATTCGTTATCGATCTTCAAGTCAGTGCCGATGATATCGATGGTCTGGGGCATGCCAACAATGCGGTCTATGTCAGTTGGCTGGAGCGCTGCGCCTGGCGGCATTCGCAATACCTCGGCCTGGATTTGAGCGAATACCGCCGTCTCGACCGCGCCATGGCGGTGCTGCGTCATGAAATCGACTACCTGGCCAGTGCCTATGAAGACCAGGAATTGCAAATGGCGACCTGGATCGTCGAATCGGATCAGCGCTTGAAAATGGACCGGCGCTTTCAGCTCGTTCGTCCGCAAGACGGCCTTACGCTGCTCCGCGCGAAAACCACCTTTGTCTGCATCGAGCTGTCCAGCGGCAAGCCCAAGCGCATGCCGGCAGAGTTCGTCGAAGGTTACGGGCGGGCGCTGTGTCCGGCATTTCCCATGGAACTTTGATGCGGGTGTCATTCCAGCTGGGGCGCGAGAAATAGGGCATCGTTGTCGAGCATGACCCGGTATTCGCGGGTCTCTCCTGGGTTGAGCAAGACCGACTGACCGCTGGCCAGACCCTCCGCATTGCACTGTCCCGCCGACGAAAGCCGGGCGCGCAGATAGTGGGTGCCGGCGGGCAGGTCGAGGCTCAGCGAACCTCCTGCGGCGAGTTGCCCAACGGCCTTCTCCTCAAGCCGCAATTGGACCTTGCAGCCGCTCGGCAGCTTGCCGTCGCGGTCGATCACCAGTTGGGCCATGCCGTCCACCGGCGGTGGGTTGGCGGCTGCCGTATGGCTCCAGGTGAGGCTCAGGCCCAGATAGCCGAGCAGTAACAGGCTGCGCATGATCGTCTCCGGAATATTCTCTGATCCACGATGTGGACTATCGAGGGGCTGCGGTGTTCCAATTCGCACCCGCTGATTGCGCCCCTGTTTGTCGAGACTCTGCCTATGCAAATCGCCCTGGCGCCCATGGAGGGCCTGGTCGACGAAATCCTCCGTGATGTGCTGACCCGTGTGGGCGGTATCGACTGGTGCGTAACCGAATTTATCCGCGTGACCGAACGGGTATTGCCAGCCAGCACCTACAAAAAACTCGCCCCCGAACTCTTCAGTGGTGCGCAGACCGCAGCCGGCACGCCGCTGCGGGTGCAGTTTCTCGGCTCCGACCCGGCTTGCCTGGCCGATAACGCGGCCTTCGCCTGCACCCTGGGCGCGCCGGTGATCGACCTGAATTTCGGCTGCCCGGCCAAGACCGTGAACAAATCCCGGGGCGGAGCGGTGTTGCTCAACGAGCCGGAACTGCTCCATGCCATCGTGCGCGAAGTGCGCCGCGCCGTGCCGGCGCAGATCCCGGTGACCGCCAAGATGCGCCTGGGTTTCGCGCACAAGGACGCAGCGCTCGAATGCGCCCGGGCGCTTGCCGAAGGCGGCGCCGCGCAGCTCGTGGTGCATGCGCGGACCAAGGTCGAGGGCTACAAGCCGCCGGCCCATTGGGAGTGGGTGGCGCGGGTGCAGGATGCGGTAAAGATACCGGTCTTTGCCAATGGCGAGGTGTGGAGCCTGGACGACTGGCGGCGCTGCCGTGAGGTCAGCGGCGTCGACGATGTCATGCTCGGCCGTGGCCTGGTCGCGCGCCCGGATCTGGCTCGGCAGATCGCCGCGGCACGCGCCGGAGATGAGGTGGTGGCGATGGACTGGCGGGCGCTGCAACCGCTGCTCGCCGATTTCTGGCTGCAGGCGCGGCGCAAGATGTCGCCACGCTATGCCCCTGGCCGCTTGAAACAGTGGCTGGCGATGCTCACTCGCAGCTATCCCGAGGCCATGGAGCTGTTCAATCTGCTGCGCAGGGAGAACGATTGCCTGCGAATCGATGCCTTGCTCGGCATCGAAATCCCGACGCCGGAGCAGCGCGACGCGGGTTGAAACCCGTAGCCCGGATGCAATCCGGGAAATGCTGCCAGTCGCACAAGTTTTCCGCGGAGTTCATCCGGGCTACGACGTTAGAGCCTAGGTTTATTTGCAAGATTTTATGAGGTCGTAGGATGGAAGGCGCTTCATCCATCCACCAAATGCAGGTTGAAGCCCGGAGTCCGAATGCAAGCCGGTAAATTCACCGCCCGCCGCTGATATCCAGCAGTGCTCCGCTGGTATAGGACGCCTGATCGCTGGCCAGCCAGAGTATCGCCTCGGCGACTTCCTCGGCCCGCCCGCCACGGCCCATGGGCACGCTACGGCTGACCCGCGCCACGCGTTGCGGCTCGCCGCCGCTGGCGTGAATCTCGGTGTCGATCACACCGGGGCGCACGGCGTTGACGCGGATTCCCTCGGCAGCCACTTCCTTGGCCAGACCACGGGTCAAACTGTCGATCGCGCCCTTGGCGGCCGCATAGTCGATGTATTCGTCGGGCGCGCCAAGCGTCGCCGCCACCGACGACAGGTTGACGATGGCGCCACCGTTTCCGTCATGGCGGGTCGACATGCGTTTCACCGCCTCGCGGCAGCAGAGAAAACTGCCGAACACATTGACCGCGAAGACCCGTTGCCAGCGCGCCAGGTCCATCTGCTCCAGGCGCTGCTGGCGCTCCAGCATGCCGGCGTTGTTGACCAGCACATCGAGGCGGCCGAATTCCTGGTCGAGGCGGGCGAACAGCTGCAGCACCTGGGCTTCGTCGGCCATATCGGCCTGTACCGCGATGGCCCGTCCGCCGCTGCCGACGATCTCCTCGACCAGGGCCTCGGCGATCGCGCTTTGTTCGCGATAGTTCAGGCACAGGGCGTATCCCCGGGCCGCGGCGAGCTTGGCGGTGGCGGCGCCAATGCCGCGACTGGCGCCGGTTATCAGCATGACTCTGTTCATCTGCGGGCTTCCTGAATGGGGGTGGAGCTGGCGCCTGCCTGTAAGAAAATTTTGCAGGCGCTTGAAATCTTGGTCTCCAGCCACATTTTAGTGATGTACGCGGAATGCCGAAGTCGGGTTCCGCGGCATGGGCTGGCGCAAAGGATAGAACCAGCGATAGCTGTTTGAACCGCTGCGTGACAGCCAATTATGACTCGCTGAATCCAGGAGATTATTTATGAGCACTGCATTTTCCATGACCCCGCTGTTTCGTCAGTCCGTTGGTTTCGATCGTTTCAACGACCTGTTCGAGTCGGCCATGCGTAACGAATCGGGTAGCAGCTACCCGCCCTACAACGTCGAGAAATATGCCGACGACCGCTATCGCATCGTAGTCGCTGCGGCCGGCTTCCAGTCCGAAGACCTGGAGCTGCAGGTCGAGCGCGGCGTGCTGACGGTGAGCGGTGGCAAACGCGATAACGCCGACGACGTCACCTACCTGTACCAGGGTATCGCCCAGCGCGCGTTCAAGCTGTCGTTCCGTCTGGCCGATCATATCGAGGTCAAGGCGGCGGAGCTGAGCAACGGCCTGCTGAATATCGACCTGCTGCGCGTCGTGCCGGAAGAGGCCAAGCCCAAGCGTATTCCGATCACCGGCGTGCGTCCGGCGCTGGACAGCTGATCGGGTTTTCGGCGACGGAGACAAGGGCGCAGTAATGCGCCCTTGTCATTTGATCAGCCGACCAGGTGCTGATTGCGCAGCAAGAGTGCGCGGAATTCATGGAGTGGCAGGGGTTTACTGAACAGGTAGCCCTGGTACTGGTGGCAACCCTGTAGCTGGAGAAAGTCCAGCTGATCCTGCAACTCGACGCCTTCGGCAATCATTTCCAGGCCAAGGCTGCGCGCCATGGCGACGATCGCGCGGATGATCTCCGCATCGTTGGGGTCATGGGTGGCGTCGCGAACGAACGATTGATCGATTTTCAGCACATCCACCGGCAGGCGTTTGAGGTAGGTGAGCGAGGAATAGCCGGTGCCGAAATCGTCCATGGCGAAGCTGATGCCGAGCTTTTTTAGGCGGTTCATCTTGGCGATGGTGTCCTCGACGTTCTGGATCACGATGCCTTCGGTGATTTCCAGCTTGAGGATCGGCTTGGGTAGTTTGCTGTTGCGCAGGCTGCTTTCCACGCGTTCGACGAAGTCATTCTGGCGAAATTGCCACGGGCTGATATTTACGCACAGGCTGAAATTCTTGGGCTCAATCAGGCCATCGACCAGCAATTGCGCGCAGGCATGGCAGGCTTCGGCGAGTACCCAGCCGCCAACCTCGAGAATCAACCCGGTCTCTTCCAGTACTTGAATGAATACGCTTGGAGACTGGGCGCCTAGTGTGGGGTGGAACCAGCGCAACAGGGTTTCCGCGCCGATGATATGGCCGTTGCGCGCATCCACCTGGGGCTGGAAATACAGTTCGAACTCGCCGCGGGCCATGGCCAGGCGCAGATCGTTCTCCAGGCGCAGGCGTTCGCTGGCGGCCTCCTGCATGCTGCGACGAAACAGTTGGATTGCGTTGCGGCCCGAATCCTTGGCGCGGTAGAGCGCGATATCGGCGCGCTTGAGCAGATCCGCCGGGGTATTGCCGTGATCGGGAATCAGGGCGATGCCGATGCTTGGAGTGATCTGCAGGGTATGGCGGTCCAGTTGCATCGGTTCGGCGAGCAATTCGCGCAGTTTTTCGGCAATGCCGCGAGTCTGCAGCACCACCTCCGAGCGTTTGCCTTCCAGTCCCGACAGCAGCACGACGAACTCGTCGCCGCCGAGGCGCGCGACGGTATCTTCCTGGCGTACGCTGGCTTCCAGGCGTGCGGTGACCATTTTCAATACCGCATCGCCGACCGGATGGCCGAGCGAATCGTTGATGTGCTTGAAGTGGTCCAGGTCGAGAAACAGCAAGGCGCCGCGTAAGTGGTGGCGTTTGAGCAGGGCGATCTGCTGGTTGAGGCGATCTATCAGCAAGGCGCGGTTGGGCAGGTTGGTCAGCGAGTCGTGATAGGCCAGGTGTTGGATCTGGGCTTGGGCCTCCTTTAGCTGGCTGACATCGCGGGCGGTCAGCAGCAGACAGTCGGCGCCTTTCAGTTGGATCGGCTGGACCGAGACCTCGACCGTCTTGACCGAGCCGTCGCGGTGTTTGCCGAGCATTTCGCGGTGCAGTACCTGACCGTCGCGTTGCAGTGCTTCGAGCATTTCCTGGCGTTGGCGCGGGTCGGCCCAGACATTCATTTCCAACGCGGTGTGGTTGATGACTTCCTCCGGGTGGTAACCGGTCAGCCGGAAGAAGCCATCGTTGACCTCGATGTAGCGGCCGGTATCGCGCTCGGTGATGGTGATCGCGTCGGGGCTGGAGTGGAACGCCTTGGCGAATTTCTCTTCGCTGGCCTTGAGCGCCGCCTCTGCGCGCAAACGCTCGCTGACGTCGCTGAAGGTGGTAAGGATGCACAGCCGCCGGTCGACCCGGATAAACCGGCTGGAGACCACGCAGGTCAGTTCGCGGCCATCCTTGGTTCGATACTTGGCCTGTTCGTTGTTCAGGCCCTGTTGCGCGGTGAGCTTGTCGTACAGGCGCAAGCGTTCCTGGGGTTCGGCCCAGAAATTGGTTTCCGGGCCGCTGCGGCCGACCAGTTCCTCGGGCTTCCAGCCGAAGACCTGGCTGAAGCTGTCGTTGATCTCGATGAATACGCCATCGCGGATGCGCGACACGCAGACCGGATCGGGGCTGGCCTGGAACAGGGTGGAAAATTTTTCCTCAGAGGCTTTCAGCCGTCGCTCGCGCACCACCCGCTCACTGATATCGATCAGGGTGCCGGCCATGCGCAAGGGTTCGCCGTCGCTATCGCGGTAAAGCTTGGCGGTGCTCTCGAGGAAGTGCACCTGCTGATCGGCGTACTGGACGCGGTAGGTGACCTGGAAATGATCCCGTGCGCCTTCGACCATCTCGTTGTAAATCCGCCGCATGTTCCGCCGATCTTCGCGCGGTACATGGCGAAAGAACTCGCGGAAATCGTCGCTGAAGGGCTTGCGGGGCATGCCGTGCAGCAGTGCTGCGCGGGGCGAGGCGAACAGGATGTTGCTGGGGATGTGCCAGTCCCAGGTACCCAGGTCGGCTGATTCCAGGGCCAGTTCCAAACGCTCCTGGCTATCCTGCAGGGCGCGTTCCTGGGCCCGTTGCGCGGTGATGTCGCGTACCGTCAGCACCAGGCAAGTGTGCCCGTCGTGCTCGATTTCGCCACCGAACAGCAGGTTGTCGCTGATCTCGCCGCTGCGGCTGATGAGCCTCACTTCAAGCGCGTCGAGGCTGCCCGTGCTGAGCCCGTCGAGCATGCGCTGGCGATCATCCGGGGTGGCCCAGATACCCAATTCCAGTGACGTGCGTCCCACCGCATCGGCAGCTCTCCAACCAAACTGCCGTTCGAAACTGGGGTTGACCTCGATAAATCGACCGCTGTCTTTCTCGGTGATGACCACGGCGTCCGGTGTGTGGCGGAACGCCTGGGCGAATTTGGCCTCGCTGCTGCGCAGGGCGGCATCGGCGCGATTGTGTTCGGTGATATCGCGAAAGGACGCGAGGATATAGGAATCGCCGTCGAGTTCGATGTGCTGGCTGGAAATCACCCCGTCGAGAAGGCGCCCGTCGCGAGTGCGCAGCTGTACTTCCTGGATACAGTATTCGCCGTTATCGTCCAGGGTCTGGCGCAGCACTTCGCGCTGCTTTGGGTCGACCCAAATGTTCAGATCGAGGGTGGAGTGGCCAATCGCCTCGTGGATCGGCCAGCCGAAGGTCGTGGCGAAATGCTGATTGGCTTCGGTGATGACACTGTCGGCCAGGCGTACCAGGACCACGCTTTCGGGGCTCATATGAAAGAGGGTGGAGAAGCGCTGTTCGGACTGCCGTAACGCCTGCTCGCGAGCTTGTTGCGAACTGATGTCGCGAATCACGCCCATGATTCGCTGTTTGCCGTCGGCGTCGAGTTGCAGGCTGCCGCTGATCTCCAGCCAGTGCAGGCTGCCGTCCGGCCAGCGGATGCGGTGGCGAAACGCACTGGTACTGGGGTTGCCGTCAAGCACTCGCTTGAATAGCTCGATGACTTCGCCGCGGTCTTCTTCCGGAATCAGGTCGATATAGTTGACTTGCGTGCGCAGCGGACGCTTCGGGTCAAGGCCGAACAGCGCCTGAGCGCCGCGCGACCAGTTGACTCGTCCCGTTTCGATATCCCAGTACCAGGCGCCGAGCCTGGCACCGTTGAGCGCCGACAGCAGGCGCGGCGCGTCGCTCCAGGCTTTTTCGAATTCAGCGGGGTCCAGTGCCGGAATAAACGGCAGAGGAGGAGTTCGGTTATCGGACTTGGCCATGCATGGCCCTTCCTATCGGCGCTGTCGGCCGACGCCCGGTAAGTGAACGACATGGCTGGGTCATGCAGAAACCTTCATGGGGTGCTGCTCATCACGTTAGCCTCTCGGCGGACGCCGGTGCAAGGGTGTTGCGTTCGTCGTCCAGGAGCCGCATGAAGGCCCGCGCCGCGTTGGAAAGGGTGCGCTCGGTGTGTGAGATATAGCCTAGCTGTCGTGAGAGTTGGATGCCCGGCAGCGATAAGCGGGTGATCTGCTCGTCGAGCATGGTTCTTGGCAGCACGCTCCAGGCCAGGCCGATGGAAACCATCATCTTGATGGTTTCCAGATAGTTGGTGCTCATGGCGATATTCGGCGTCAGCCCCTGGGCTTCGAATAAGCGCCGCACTATATGGTGGGTGAAGGTGTTGCCGCCGGGGAACACCGCCGGATGATGGGCGACATCCGTCAGGCTCACCGCGCCGTTGCGTGCCAGGGGGTGTTCGGGGGCGGCGACGAAATCCAGGGGGTCGTCCCATACCGCGACCGCATGCACCGGTTCACGGGTTTCCGGTGCCAGGGTGATCACCGCCAGTTCCGCGCGGCCATGCAGCACCTCTTCGTATGCGACTTCGGAGTCGAGAAACTGGATGTCCAGGGCTACTTGCGGGTGCGCCCGGGTGAAGGCGCGCAGCAGCGGCGGTAGGCGGTGCAGACCAATATGGTGGCTGGTGGCCAGGGTCAGGCGGCCGCTGACTTCGCCATTCAGGTTGATCAGCGCGCGGCGCGTGTCGTCCAGCACATTGAGGATCTGGTAGGCGCGGGGCAGCAGGGCGCGCCCGGCTTCGGTGAGGCTCACTTCACGGCCGAGGCGGTCGAACAGGCGTACATTCAGCTGCTGCTCAAGGCTGGCGATGCGTTTGCTCACCGCAGGCTGGGTCAGGTGCAGACGCTCCGCCGCCTCGGAAAAACTGCCGAGTTCGGCGATGGCGATAAAGGCATTGAGGGTGGCGAGATCCATAGAAGCAGCTCCAAGCGACAAGCCATAAGCTGCAAGGGGGACGGCGTGCGTCCTCGCTTGCAGCTTGAGGCTTGAAGCTTATGGCTATTCCACGAGGGAATCCATTGAATAAAAAATATGAATTTGAGTAATTTCAGGCGAATCCATAGGATTGGCTCATAAGCCGAAGGGCTATTCGCCCGGGCATAGAAAGGCGCTGATGAGGAACATGTTGATGGCCGGCAAAACGCTGTACGACAAGCTCTGGGAAATGCATGAGGTCAAACGTCGCGACGATGGCTCGTCGCTGATCTATATCGACCGCCATATCCTCCATGAAGTGACCTCGCCCCAGGCCTTCGAAGGGCTGCGTCTGGCCGGCCGTAAACCATGGCGCATCGACGCCAATATCGCCACCCCGGACCACAACGTGCCGACCACCAAGGCCGAGCGCCAGGGCGGTTTGGAAGCCATCGCCGACGAGGTCTCGCGTATTCAGGTGCAGACCCTCGATGAGAACTGCGACGACTTCGGCATCCTCGAGTTCAAGATGAACGACCAGCGTCAGGGCATCGTTCACGTGGTCGGCCCGGAGCAGGGCGCGACCTTGCCCGGTATGACCGTGGTCTGCGGCGATTCGCACACCTCCACCCATGGCGCCTTCGGTGCTCTGGCCCATGGTATCGGCACCTCCGAGGTCGAGCATGTGCTGGCGACCCAGTGCCTGGTGGCGAAGAAGATGAAGAATATGCAGGTCTTGGTCGAAGGCGAATTGCCTTTCGGCGTGACCGCCAAGGACATCGTGCTCGCGGTGATCGGCAAGATCGGCACCGCCGGCGGTAATGGCCATGCGCTGGAGTTCGCCGGCAGCGCGATCCGCGACTTGTCGCTGGAAGGGCGCATGACCATCTGCAATATGTCGATCGAGGCCGGTGCCCGCGTCGGCCTGGTGGCGGTGGACCAGAAAACCATCGATTACGTCAAGGGTCGTCCGTTTGCACCCAAGGGCGAGGATTGGGAAAGGGCCGTGGCACAGTGGCAGGACCTGGTCTCCGATGCCGACGCGCATTTCGATACTGTTGTCGAGTTGCGTGCCGAAGACATCAAGCCGCAGGTCAGCTGGGGCACCTCGCCGGAGATGGTTCTGGCCGTCGATCAGCATGTACCGGACCCGGCCGCCGAAGCTGACCCGGTCAAGCGCGATTCCATTGTCCGCGCACTCAAATACATGGGCTTGAGCGCCAACCAGGCGATCACCGATATTCAGCTGGACCGCGTATTCATCGGTTCCTGTACCAACTCGCGCATTGAAGACCTGCGCGCCGCGGCCGAGGTGGCGAAAGGCCGCAAGGTCGCCGCAACCATCAAACAGGCGATGGTGGTGCCGGGTTCCGGGCTGGTTAAAGCCCAGGCCGAGCAGGAAGGGCTGGACAAGGTGTTTATCGAGGCCGGTTTCGAATGGCGCGAACCGGGTTGCTCCATGTGCCTGGCGATGAACCCGGACAAGTTGGGCAGCGGCGAGCACTGCGCCTCCACCTCCAACCGTAACTTCGAAGGCCGTCAGGGTGCCGGCGGACGCACCCACCTGGTCAGCCCGGCAATGGCGGCGGCAGCGGCGGTGACCGGTCGTTTTATCGATGTACGTGAATTGATCCGGTCTTAAGGAGAGCGAAGATGAGAGCTTTTACCCAACACACCGGCTTGGTCGCTCCTTTGGATCGCGCCAATGTCGACACCGATCAGATCATTCCCAAGCAGTTCCTCAAGTCGATCAAGCGCACAGGCTTCGGCCCGAACCTGTTCGATGAATGGCGTTACCTGGATGTCGGGCAGCCGAATCAGGACAACTCGCAACGTCCGCTCAACCATGACTTCGTGTTGAATGCGCCGCGCTATCAAGGCGCCAGTGTGCTGCTGGCGCGGGAGAACTTCGGTTGCGGTTCGAGTCGCGAGCACGCGCCCTGGGCGTTGGAAGAATATGGCTTCCGCACCATTATTGCGCCGAGCTTTGCCGACATCTTCTACAACAACAGCTTCAAGAACGGTCTGTTGCCGATCATCCTCAAGGAGGATGAAGTCGACGCGCTGTTCCAGCAGGCCGAGGCCAGCGAAGGCTATCAACTGACCGTCGATCTGGCGGCGCAGACCGTGACCCGCGCCGATGGGGTGCAGTACGGCTTCGAAGTCGATGCCTTCCGCAAGCATTGCCTGCTCAATGGTTTGGACGATATCGGCCTGACCCTGCAGGACAGCGAGGCGATCAAGGCGTTCGAGGTCGACTACCAGCAGAAGAGCCCTTGGCTGTTCGGCGCGATCAAGTAGCCCGCGCACACCGCTTAATCGAGCAGATGGTGCGCAGGGCGCACCCTACGGCGTAATGAGGATGCAATGAGCAAACAGATTCTGATTCTCCCCGGCGACGGTATCGGTCCGGAAATCATGGCCGAAGCGGTCAAGGTGCTTGAGCTGGCCAACGACAAGTTCGCCCTCGGCTTCGAGTTCAGCCATGACGTGATCGGCGGCGCGGCCATCGACAAGCATGGCGTGCCGCTGGCCGACGAAACCCTCGAACGCGCCAAGGCGGCCGACGCCGTGTTGCTCGGCGCGGTCGGTGGGCCGAAGTGGGACAAGATCGAGCGTGATATCCGCCCGGAGCGCGGCCTGCTGAAGATCCGCTCGCAATTGGGCCTGTTCGCCAACCTGCGCCCGGCGATTCTATATCCGCAGTTGGCCGATGCCTCGTCGCTGAAGCCGGAAGTGGTCGCCGGACTGGATATCCTGATCGTTCGTGAACTGACCGGCGGCATCTACTTCGGTCAGCCACGCGAGCAGCGGGTGCTCGATAACGGCGAGCGTCAGGCCTACGACACCCTGCCGTACAGCGAAAGCGAAATTCGCCGGATCGCCCGGGTCGGTTTCGACATGGCGCGCGTGCGCGGCAACAAGCTCTGCTCGGTGGACAAGGCCAACGTGCTGGCGTCCAGCCAGTTGTGGCGCGAAGTGGTCGAGGAAGTGGCCAAGGACTATCCGGATGTCGAGCTGTCGCACATGTATGTCGACAACGCGGCGATGCAGCTGGTGCGCGCACCGAAGCAGTTCGATGTGATGGTGACCGACAACATGTTCGGCGACATCCTGTCGGATGAGGCTTCCATGCTCACCGGTTCTATCGGCATGCTGCCTTCTGCGTCCCTGGATGCCAACAACAAGGGCATGTACGAGCCCTGTCACGGCAGCGCACCGGATATCGCCGGGCAAGGTATCGCCAACCCCTTGGCGACCATCTTGTCGGTATCGATGATGCTGCGTTACAGCTTTAACCTGGGCGAAGCGGCCACTGCCATCGAGCAGGCGGTCAGCAAGGTGCTCGATCAGGGGCTGCGCACCGGCGACATCTACAGTGCGGGTACGACCAAGGTCGGCACCGCGGCGATGGGTGATGCGGTAGTCGAAGCATTGCGTAGTCTGTAATCTTCCAGGTCCGTCAACGGGTGTTGGCGGTCTGTTTATAAAGGTGTGGTTATGAAACGTGTAGGTCTTATCGGTTGGCGCGGCATGGTCGGTTCCGTGCTGATGCAGCGCATGCTGGAAGAGCAGGATTTCGACTTGATCGAACCGGTGTTCTTCACCACCTCCAATGTCGGCGGCCAAGGCCCGGCGATTGGTAAGGACACCGCTCCGCTGAAAGATGCCTACAGCATCGACGAGCTGAAGGGTTTGGACGTGATCCTCACCTGCCAGGGCGGCGACTACACCAGCGAAGTCTTCCCCAAGCTGCGCGAAGCCGGCTGGCAGGGTTACTGGATCGACGCCGCATCCTCGCTGCGCATGGCCGACGACGCGGTCATCGTGCTGGACCCGGTCAACCGCAAGGTGATCGATCAGCAGCTGGATGCTGGCACCAAGAACTATATCGGCGGCAATTGCACGGTCAGCCTGATGCTGATGGCCATGGGCGGTCTCTATGAGGCTGGCCTGGTCGAGTGGATGAGCGCCATGACCTATCAGGCGGCGAGCGGTGCCGGCGCGCAGAACATGCGCGAGCTGATCAAGCAGATGGGTGCGATCAACGCCTCGGTGGCCGACGAACTGGCCGATCCGGCCAGCGCCATTCTGGATATCGACCGCAAAGTGGCGGAGGCCATGCGCGGCGAGTCCTTCCCGGTAGACAACTTCGGCGTGCCTCTGGCCGGCAGCTTGATCCCCTATATCGACAAGGAGCTGCCGAACGGGCAGAGCCGCGAAGAGTGGAAAGGGCAGGCGGAGACCAACAAGATTCTCGGTCGTTTCAAGAACCCGATCCCGGTAGACGGCCTCTGCGTGCGCATCGGCGCCATGCGCTGCCACAGCCAGGCGCTGACCATCAAGCTGAACAAGGACGTGCCGCTGTCGGATCTCGAAGGTCTGATCAGTCAGCACAACCCTTGGGTCAAGCTGGTGCCGAATCAGCGTGAAGCGAGCATTCGCGAACTGGGGCCGACCGCGGTAACCGGCACCTTGAACGTGCCTGTTGGTCGTCTGCGCAAGCTGAATATGGGCTCGCAGTATCTGGGCGCCTTCACCGTTGGCGACCAGTTGCTCTGGGGCGCGGCCGAACCGCTGCGGCGCATGCTGCGGATCCTGTTGGAGCGTTGATGCGTTCGGACTGAGCCTTCATGAGGCTCTTGCGCTGAATCCGGGAGCGGGTCTGCGGGTGATCGAATGGAAAGTTCGACCATCGGCAGGCCCGCTCCTTTGCATTTGTATGCACCGGCTATACAGTGCTGTGCTAATTCAGTCAGAAGCGTGCCCATGACCCGTAGTTTCGATATTGCCGTGATCGGCGCCACCGGCAGCGTCGGTGAAGCCCTGGTGCAGTTGCTCGAAGAGCGTGATTTTCCCGTTGGTAATCTGTATCTGCTTGCCAGTGGCGAGTCCGCCGGTCGTTCCTTGGCTTTCAAAGGCAAGAACCTGCGGGTGCGTACGCTCGATGCCTTCGATTTTTCCACGGTGCGCCTGGTGTTTTTCGCCGCTACCGAGGCCGTCACTCGCGAATATGCGGAGCGGGCGCGGGCGGCCGGCTGCGTTGTCATCGATCTGACAGCGGCTTTGCCGTCGGATCAGGCGCCGCGTCTGGTTCCTGAAGTCAATCCGCAGGTTTTGCAGACCCTTGCTGCGCCTTATCAGGTCGCCAGCCCCAGTGCCATTGCGACAGCGGTAGCGGTGACCCTGGCGGCGATTGCCGAACATGTTCAGGTTCAGCGGTTGACCTTGACCGCCTGCCTGGCGGTGTCCAGTCGGGGGCGTGAAGGTGTTTCCGAATTGGCACGTCAGACCGCCGAATTATTGAATGCGCGTCCGCTGGAGCCGCGGGTGTTCGATCAGCAGATCGCCTTCAATTTATTGGCGCAGGTGGATGCTCCCGACGCGTGCGGGCACGGCACCCTGGAAAAACGACTGGCCGGCGAGCTAAAGGAATTGTTCGCGGCTCCCGATATGCAGGTATCAGTCACCTGCATTCAGGCGCCGGTATTCTTTGGCGACAGCCTCAGCCTCTCGCTGCAGTGTGCGGCGGCAGTGGACCTTCCGAGCGTGCATCAGGCGTTGCGCACTGCAGACGGCCTTGAGTACGTCGAATCGGGCGAATATCCGAGCGCTGTTGGCGATGCGGTCGGTCAGGACGTGGCATATGTCGGCCGGGTTCGTGGCGGTTTGGACGATGCAAAGGAACTCAATATGTGGATTACGTCTGATAATGTGAGAAAAGGCGCCGCCTTGAACGCTGTGCAAATAGCTGAGTTATTGATAAAACACTATCTGTAAAAGATACTTACCTAGAAATTTGAAGAATCTTTCGAGCTTGGCAATACTGTCTGAATTGATTGTGGATGGGGAAACCGCCCTCGGGCGTACGTAGGCAGCAATCACCAAGACCCTCTCGCATGCCGAGAAAAAAAGATAAAACAAGGGATAAGGCTATGGTTCGGTTTCGCAAACTGGTGCTGGCAATTGCAGCTGCTTCGGCGCTGTCCTCCGGTATGGCGCACGCGTTGGGATTGGGTGAAGTCACCCTGAAGTCCGCGCTCAATCAGCCTTTGGTGGCTGAAATAGAACTGCTGGAGGTGCGCGATCTGGCCACCAACGAAGTGCTACCGAATCTGGCGTCTCCTGAAGAGTTCAATAAGGCTGGCGTCGATCGGCAGTTCTTCCTGAACGATCTCAAGTTCACGCCGGTAATCAAGCCAAATGGCAAGAGTGTGATTCGTGTCACCTCCAGCAAGCCGGTGCGCGAACCCTACGTGAACTTCCTGGTGGAAGTGCTTTGGCCCAACGGGCGTCTGCTGCGCGAATACACCCTGCTGCTCGATCCGCCGCTCTATGCTCCGCAAAGTGTGGTCCCGGCGCCGCAAGCGCCAGCAGTAGCGTCGGCGCCGCGTGCTCCGGCTGCTGCCCCCGCGCCGCGTCCGGCCGCTTCTGCCAGTGCGCCAGCTGCATCTGCATCGAGCGCCAGCAGCGCGCTGCAGGGTAGTGAGTACAAGACCACGGCCAACGACACGCTTTGGGAAATCGCTCAGCGGGTCGGCGGTGCAAGCGTGCATCAGACCATGCTGGCTATTCAGGATCTGAATCCCAATGCCTTTATCGGGGGCAATATCAATCGCCTGAAGAACAATCAGGTGCTGCGCCTTCCCGATGAACAACAAATCAAGAGCCGTTCCCGCTCCGAGGCCATCGCTCAGGTGGCTGAGCAGAACAGCGCCTGGCGTGAGGGTCGCGGTGTCGCGGCAAGCACCAGGCAGCTGGATGCGACCAAGCGTGCAACCGCTGGCGCCGCTCCGGCCGAAGCGAAAACCAAGGACAGTCTGAAACTGGTCGCCGCCGACGCTGGCAAGGCAACCAAAGGCAGTGATACCGGTGCGGCGAATGGCAAGGCATTGGCCGATAAGCTGGCCGTGACCCAGGAGAGCCTGGACTCGACTCGCCGTGAGAACGAAGAGCTGAAAAGCCGCATGGGCGATCTGCAAGGTCAGCTCGACAAGCTGCAGCGCTTGATTCAGCTGAAAGACGATCAGATGGCCAAATTGCAGGCGGATCTCGCTGCGCCAGCCAAGGCGCCAGCGGCAACCCCTCCGGCGGTGAAGGCCACTCCGCCCGAGGTCAAGGCGACCCCGCCTGCGCCTGCTAAGGCCGCTGCCCCGGCGCCTGCGGCGCCGAAGGCGGAGGAGCCGAAGGACTTCAACTACAGCGAAGATCCTGTCGAAAAAAAACCTGATCCGGCAGCCAATGCCACTACCCAGCAGCCGGCTACCAAGCCGGCTGAGGTCGTTAAGCCTGCTCCGGTAGTTGCCGCGCCGCCGAAACCGGCGGCCAAGCCCAAGCCGGTGGTTGTCGCCGAAGAGCCGGTCCAGCCAAGCATGCTCGATGACCTGCTAGCCAATCCGATGCTCTTGGGTGTGGCGGGTGGCGGTGCCTTGTTGCTGCTGTTGATCGGTCTGATGATGCTGTCGCGGCGCAATGCCTTGAAAGAGGCTGAGTTGCAGGAGCAGTTGGCTGCGGGTGGCGATGAGGATACTTTCGCTGCCAACAACGATATGCCTGCCGACAGCTTCGACAGTTTCCCCGATGAGTTGAGTGACGCTGATGGCGGTGTGAGCGAAGAACGCCTGGCCGCCCAAGCTGGCGACGCCCTGGGCGAGGCGGACATCTATATCGCCTACGGTCGTTTCAGTCAGGCAGCCGAGCTGCTGCAGAATGCCATCAACGAAGAGCCGCAACGCAGCGACCTGCGTTTGAAGCTGATGGAAGTCTATGCCGAGCTTGGTGATCGCGACGGTTTCGCTCGGCAAGAGCGCGAGCTCACTGAAATTGGCGGCGTTGGCGCGGACATTGCGCAGCTCAAGAGCAAGTATCCGGCGGTCGCCGCATCGGCGGGCGCGGGTCTGGCGGCTGCCGCCGACACCGACATGGACAGCTTCAGCCTCGACGATCTGACCCTGGATGACCCGGTTCCGAGTCAGCCTGCACAAGCTGCCGGCGCGGAAGATCTGGATGACGCATTCGACCTGAGTCTTGATGATCTCGAGTCCGAGCTGGAGCGCGACCTGCAAGCGTCAAGCGATTCGGCAGATATGCAGGGGTTGTCCCTGGATGATGATCTGAGCCTGGATTTCGATGAGCCCGCCAGTCCGGCCGCGAAGACCGAAAGCAAGGAAGACGACCTGGACTTCTCTCTGGCACTCGACGAGGCGGTCAGTGAGAGTCCATCCCATGATGACGATCTGGCAGGCTTCAGCCTGGATCTCGATGAGCCAGGCAAGCCTGCATCGCCTGCTGAGGACGAGTTCCTGTTGAGTCTCGATGATGAACCGCAAGCCGCCGCCGATGACGGCCTTGCCGACCTGGATCTCGACGTGGTTAGCGAAGAAACCGAAAACGATTTCGACTTGCCCGCAGAGTTCGATTTGTCCGCCGAGGAGCAGAGCAGTCAGGCTCCGGCTCAGCCGAGCGCCGATAGCTTCGCCGCTCAGCTTGATGAAGTGACCGCGGAGCTCGATCAATTGTCCGCGGGCCTGGATTTGCCGCTGGCCGATGAGCGGGTTGCCGAGCCTGCATCTGCAAGCCTGGAGTTGGGGGAGAGCGACGATGATTTCGACTTCCTTTCCGGCACCGACGAAACTGCGACCAAGCTGGATTTGGCGCGTGCCTACATCGATATGGGCGATACCGAAGGTGCTCGCGATATTCTCGACGAAGTAATCGCCGAGGGCAGCGAGGGGCAGCAGCAGGAAGCGCGCGAGTTGATTGGCAAACTGAGTTGATCGATGTCTGATGTCACTCCTGCAACGGCAGCCGATTCGGCTGCCGTTGCCGTTTATAAGATCGCCCTCGGGGTCGAGTACAAAGGCTCGCGTTATCGTGGTTTTCAGCGCCAGCGCGCTGGCGTGCCGTCGATTCAGGAGTCGCTGGAAAAGGCGCTTGGCAAGGTCGCCGGCGGTGCTCCGGTGACCCTGAGCTGTGCCGGTCGCACGGACGCCTTGGTGCACGCCAGTGCGCAGGTCGTGCATTTCAGTACCCCGGTCGAACGCTCCATGCATGCCTGGGTCATGGGTGCCAACATGAATCTGCCGGGTGATATCAGTGTCACCTGGGCCAAGCAGATGCCCGAGCATTTCGATGCGCGCTTCTGTGCGATGGCGCGGCGATACCGCTATGTGATCTACAACGACCACATACGCCCGGCACACATGGCCGAGGAGGTGACTTGGAATCATCGACCGCTGGATGTCGAGCGCATGCGCGATGCGGCCAGGGCTTTTATCGGCACCCATGACTTCAGCGCCTTTCGTGCGCGTCAGTGCCAAGCCAAGTCGCCAATAAAGACTGTTCACCATCTTGAGTTGCTGGTGCATGGGCGTTTTATCGTGCTGGATATTCGCGCCAATGCTTTCCTGCATCATATGGTGCGCAATATCGCCGGCGTGTTGATGACCATAGGCGCCGGAGAGCGCCCCGTGGAATGGGCCAGTGAGGTGCTGGAAAATCGCGTAAGACGCACCGGAGGGGTGACGGCGCATCCCTATGGCCTCTATCTGGTGCAGGTCGACTATCCCGAAGAGTTCGACTTGCCCAAGCGCTATCTCGGGCCGCACTTTCTCTCCGGCCTCCCTGATGTCGCGCTTGATGGCTAGGGAGCGGAGCCGATAGGCGCTCGCTGCGCCATTTGCTAACATCCGGCTCATCCATTTACTCGGGGTCTTCGTCAGTTGCCAGTCGTTCGTAGCAAGATTTGCGGAATTACCCGCATAGAGGATGCATTGGTCGCCGTTGAAGCCGGTGCGGATGCTATTGGCCTGGTGTTTTATCCGAAGAGTCCACGGGCCGTGACTGTGCAGCAAGCGCGGGCGATCATCGCCGCATTGCCGCCGTTCGTGACCACTGTCGGTTTGTTCGTCAATGCGAGTCGCTGCGAACTCGGCGAGATTCTCGATGCGATACCGCTGGATTTGCTGCAGTTTCATGGCGACGAGCGCCCGGTCGACTGCGAGGGCTACCATCGTCCTTATATCAAAGCGCTGCGGGTGAAGCCGGGTGACGATGTTGCGGCGCAAATCGCACCTTACGCCAGTGCCGCGGGCGTTCTGCTGGATACCTTTGTCGCTGGCGTGCCCGGCGGTACGGGGTTGGCGTTCGATTGGTCGTTGGTGCCCCGTGGTTTGAACAAGCCGATTATTCTGGCCGGTGGTTTGACGGCGGAGAATGTGCAGGACGCCATCGCGCAGACGCAGCCGTATGCGGTGGATGTCAGCGGCGGGGTGGAGGCGCGTCACGGGATCAAGGACGCCGCTAAGATCCGTGCCTTCATGCGCGCGGTCAAAGGCGCCTGAGCATGCGCGCAGGGCGATGTGACGACGCTCCCGGCTGGGCCGTCCATAGTCCTGTTACACAGGCCGCGGTGACGCCTGTGGCAGTCAAGACCAAGGTGGCGGGTGTATTGCAAGAGCCGGCCCCTGTTGAGCTGCACCTATGAATTCGCTTGGATATGTCGGCAAGATTCCACAGTGCCGACCTATTCGATCCCACTGTTTTGGAGAATGAAGAGCATGAGCAACTGGTTGGTAGACAAACTGATTCCATCGATCATGCGTTCCGAGGTGCAGAAGAGTTCGGTGCCCGAAGGCCTTTGGCACAAGTGCCCCTCCTGCGATGCCGTGCTGTACAAGCCGGAGCTGCTCAAGACCCTGGATGTTTGCCCGAAGTGCAACCATCACATGCGTATCGACGCGCGTTCGCGTCTGGATATCTTTCTCGATGCCGACGGTCGTGAAGAGATCGGCGCCGAGCTGGAGCCGGTCGACCGTTTGAAGTTCCGCGATGGCAAGAAGTACAAGGATCGCCTGGCCGCTGCGCAAAAGCAGACGGGCGAGAAGGATGCCCTGATTGCCATGCGCGGCACTTTGGAAAGCATGCCGGTGGTGGCCTGTGCCTTCGAGTTTTCCTTTATGGGCGGCTCCATGGGCGCGGTTGTCGGCGAACGCTTCGTGCGTGCCGCCAATGTGGCGCTCGAGCAGCGCTGCCCGCTGGTATGTTTCTCGGCATCCGGTGGCGCGCGCATGCAGGAAGCGTTGATCTCCTTGATGCAAATGGCCAAGACCTCCGCGGTGCTGGCGCGCTTGCGCGAGGAGGGCGTGCCCTTTATCTCGGTGCTGACTGATCCGGTTTACGGCGGCGTTTCCGCCAGTCTGGCGATGCTGGGCGATGTGATAGTCGGCGAACCGCGCGCGTTGATCGGTTTTGCCGGCCCTCGCGTCATCGAGCAGACCGTACGCGAAAAGCTGCCGGAAGGTTTTCAGCGTAGCGAGTTCCTGCTCGAGCATGGCGCTATCGATATGATCATTCATCGTGCGGAGCTGCGTCCGCGCCTGGCTCGTTTGCTGGCGCAACTGATGCAGTTGCCGTCCCCTGTCGTGCTGCCGGTCACTGCATGACCGAGCGCACTCTGGCCGAGTGGCTGGCCTATCTGGAGCGTCTGCACCCCTCGGCAATCGAGATGGGTTTGGATCGCTCCAGGGCCGTGGCACAGCGCCTTGGGCTGGAGCAGATCGCGCCTCGCGTGGTGACCGTATCCGGCACCAATGGCAAAGGCTCGACCTGCGCTTTTCTCGCCGAACTGCTGCAAGCCCAGGGGTTGCGCGTAGGGGTTTACAGCTCGCCGCACCTCCTGCGCTATAACGAGCGTGTGCAAATTGCCGGCAAGCAAGCCGACGATGCTGCGCTCTGCGAGGCCTTCGCTGCGGTTGAAGCAGCGCGTGGCGAGATCTCCCTGACCTATTTCGAAATGGGTACCCTGGCCGCCTTCTGGCTGTTTCGGCGTGCCGGCCTGGATGCGCTGGTATTGGAAGTCGGCCTGGGCGGCCGCCTGGATGCGGTCAATCTGATCGATGCGGATCTGTCGATAATCACCAGTATCGGGCTCGATCATGCCGAGTGGCTGGGCGATACCCGCGACTCCGTGGCTTATGAAAAAGCCGGTATCTATCGCGCCGGCAAACCGGCCTTGTGCGGCGATCTCGACCCGCCAGAAACGCTGTTGCAGCAGGTCGCGCTGCTGGACGCGCCATTCTTCCTGCGTGGGCGCGACTATGACCTGAGCGTCGACGGGCAAAGCTGGAGCTGGTACGGAGTCGATGCTCAGGGCTATCCGCTGCGCTTGGAAAACTTGCCGTTGCTCGATCTGCCTATGGAAAATGCCGCTCTGGCTATGCAAGCCTTTGCGTTGATGGGGTTGCCCTGGAAGCGTTCCCAGTTGGTCAGCGCCCTGACGCATACGCGGGTGACTGGCCGTCTGGACCGACGCAGCCTGAATTGGCGGGGCAAGCCGCTGACACTGCTGCTCGATGTTGGGCATAATCCGCATGCTGCGGAGTATCTGGCGCAGCGCCTGGCCGACAGGCCCGTGAGTGGTCGGCGCTTGGCGGTGTTCGGTTTGCTGGCCGACAAGGACTTGCCTGGCGTCGTGGCGCCGCTGCTGACTGAGGTGGCTGATTGGGCGGTGGCGCCACTGCCGACCGAGCGGAGTCGACCGGCCGCCGAGCTGCAGGCGTATTTGCTGAACTGTGGGGCGCAAGTAACGACTTATGCTGATGTGAAGGCGGCGTTGCAGGCACAATGCGAGCGTGCTGCGGCAGAAGATGAAATTCTGCTGTTCGGATCTTTTTACTGCGTGGCCGAGGCCCTGGATTGGCTGGTCTGCCATGCCAATGGGGATGTGCAGGATGGCTTTGCTGGATAAGGGATTGATGCAGCGCATGGTCGGGGCGCTGGTTCTGGTGGCGCTGGCGGTGATCTTCCTGCCGATGCTGCTGTCGCGCGAGAACGAGCTGCGCCACGTCGTGGTCGATGCACCGGCGATGCCGGATACGCCAGCCATGCCGCAGATAGAGATGCAGCCGGTGATAGTGCCTGATCCGCAGGCGCTGCCCGACGAGCCCATTCCCGAATCCATCGAGCCGCCTGCGCCGGTCGCTCAGACGCCGGTTCCATCCGCCGAACCGGTCCAGCCGTCCCAGCCGGAGCCGGCGGCCGTCGCACCCGCTCCCGCACCTCGTCTGGATGCCAATAGTCTGCCGGTCAGTTGGTCGGTGCAATTGGCCAGCCTGTCCAGTCGCAGCGGCGCGGAAAACCTGCAGAAGACCCTGCGCAGTCAGGGGTATAACGCCTATATCCGCAGTTTCGACGGGATGAACAGGGTGTTTGTCGGGCCGCTGGTCGAGCGCGCCGAGGCCAATCGCCTGCGCGACCAGCTGAATCGTCAGCACAAACTCAATGGCTTCGTCGTGCGTTTTCAACCTGAGCGTAGCTAGGTGCGATATTCGAGCTTTTCGCTCGTCTGCTAATCCTTTGCTTACCCCCGGGTGGGGGCTCTGTTAAAATACAGCGCCTTTCCCGTCGGTAATCTGCAACGTGGCATTCACCTGGGTCGATTGGGCGATTATCGCCGTCATTGTCGTATCGAGTCTGATCAGTTTGAGCCGCGGCTTCGTCAAGGAAGCCCTGTCTTTGCTCACCTGGATTATCGCCGGTGCGGTTGCCTGGATGTTCGGTGGCGCGCTGTCGCACCACCTCGACGGCTGGATCGAAACACCCTCGGCCCGTGTGATAGCCGCCTGCGCCATACTCTTTATCGTGACCCTTCTGGTTGGGGCGCTGATCAATTATCTGATCGGCGAGCTGATCCGCGTGACCGGTTTGTCCGGCACCGATCGCTTCCTGGGTATGGTGTTTGGCGCTGCGCGCGGAGGGCTGCTGGTTGTGGTGCTGGTCGGGCTGTTGAGCCTGGCGCCGGTGCAGGAAGACCCGTGGTGGCGGCAGTCGACGTTATTGCCGCATTTTTTAATGGTTGCGGACTGGTCGAAAAATCTGATTCTGGGTTTGTCCAGTCAATGGCTCGCCAGCGGCGTCAGTGCGCCGGCCGAGCTGTCGTTCAAAGAAGTGCTCTCCGGGCCGAAACTGCCCTGAGCGCTTGAAGAATTAATCCGTTCCACTCAGTAGGGGTTGTGTCACATGTGCGGCATTGTCGGCATCGTCGGTAAATCGAACGTCAATCAGGCGCTGTATGACGGCCTCACCGTCCTGCAGCACCGCGGCCAGGATGCTGCCGGTATCGTCACCAGCCATGATGGCAGGTTGTTCCTGCGCAAGGA
Organism: uncultured Pseudomonas sp.; assembly: GCA_966210435.1. Taxonomy (GTDB): domain Bacteria; phylum Pseudomonadota; class Gammaproteobacteria; order Pseudomonadales; family Pseudomonadaceae; genus Aquipseudomonas. Next base: position 24,479 of record CBIHLF010000033.1, read on the forward strand.
CAACGGCCTGGTGCGCGACGTGTTTCACCAGCGTCATATGCAGCGCCTGGTTGGCCACATGGGTATCGGCCATGTGCGTTACCCGACCGCGGGCAGTTCCAGTTCGGCCGAGGCACAGCCGTTCTACGTCAACTCACCTTACGGCATCACCCTGGCGCACAACGGCAATCTGACCAACGTCGAGCAGTTGGCCAAGGAAATCTACGAGTCCGATCTGCGCCATGTGAACACCAATTCCGACTCGGAAGTGCTGCTCAACGTGTTCGCCCACGAGTTGGCGCAGCGCGGCAAGTTGCAGCCGAGCGAGGACGATGTGTTCGCCGCGGTCAGCGGAGTGCATGATCGTTGCATCGGCGGTTATGCGGTGGTGGCGATGATCACCGGTTATGGCATCGTCGGTTTCCGCGACCCCCATGGCATCCGCCCGATCGTCTTCGGCCAGCGTCACACCGACGAAGGCGTCGAGTACATGATCGCCTCGGAAAGCGTGTCCCTGGACGTTTTGGGTTTCACCCTGATCCGCGATCTGGCGCCGGGCGAGGCGGTTTACATCACCGAGGACGGCAAGCTTTCGACCCGTCAGTGCGCGAGCAACCCGCAGTTCTCGCCGTGCATCTTCGAGCACGTCTACCTGGCCCGTCCCGATTCGATCATGGACGGCGTTTCGGTATACAAGGCGCGTTTGCGGATGGGCGAGAAATTAGCCGACAAGATTCTGCGCGAACGCCCGAATCACGACATCGATGTGGTCATCCCGATTCCCGACACCAGCCGCACTTCGGCGCTGGAGCTGGCCAACCACCTGGGCGTGAAGTTCCGTGAGGGCTTCGTCAAAAACCGTTATATCGGCCGTACCTTCATCATGCCGGGGCAGGCGGCGCGGAAGAAATCCGTGCGGCAGAAGCTCAATGCCATCGAACTGGAGTTCCGCGGCAAGAACGTCATGCTGGTGGACGACTCCATCGTGCGTGGCACCACCTGCAAGCAGATCATCCAGATGGCCCGCGAAGCCGGGGCGAAGAACGTCTACTTCTGTTCGGCCGCACCGGCGGTGCGCTACCCGAACGTTTACGGCATCGATATGCCCAGCGCCCATGAGCTGATCGCGCACAACCGCAGCACCGAAGAAGTCGCCGAGCTGATTGGCGCCGATTGGCTGGTGTATCAGGATCTGCCCGATCTGATCGAAGCGGTCGGCGGCGGCAAGGTGAAAATCGATGCTTTCGATTGCGCGGTGTTCGACGGTCAATACGTCACCGGGGATATCGACGAGCATTACCTGAACAAGATCGAGCAGGCGCGCAACGATGCGACCAAGGTCAAGTCCCAGGCGGTCAGTGCGATCATCGATCTGTATAACAATTAAGCGGCAAGCTTGTAGTCCGGATGCAATCCGGGGACCTTATCGAGCGAAGGAATCGACCCGGATTGCACCCGGGCCACGGTATGAGGTGGGAATATGACGCAAGAGTGGCAAGCAGGGCGCCTGGATAGCGATCTGGAAGGCGTGGGTTTCGATACCCTGGCAGTACGTGCCGGCCAGCGTCGCTCGCCTGAGGGCGAGCATAGCGAAGCGATTTACCCGACTTCCAGCTATGTATTCCGTACCGCGGCCGATGCTGCGGCGCGGTTTGCCGGCGAGGTGCCGGGTAACGTCTATTCGCGTTACACCAATCCCACGGTGCGCGCCTTCGAAGAGCGCATCGCCGCGCTGGAAGGCGCCGAGCAGGCCGTCGCCACCTCATCCGGCATGTCGGCGATTCTGGCGATAGTCATGAGCCTGTGCAGTGCCGGCGACCATGTGCTGGTGTCGCGCAGTGTGTTCGGCTCGACTATCAGTCTGTTCGAGAAGTACCTCAAGCGTTTCGGTGTTCAGGTCGATTACGTGCCGCTGGCGGACCTGCAAGCCTGGGCTGACGCATGCAAGCCGAATACCAAATTGCTGTTTGTCGAGTCGCCATCCAACCCCCTGGCCGAACTGGTCGATATCGCCGCATTGGCCGATATCGCTCATGCCAAAGGGGCGCTGTTGGCGGTGGACAACTGTTTCTGCACGCCGGCGCTGCAGCAGCCGCTGAAGCTCGGTGCGGATATCGTCATGCACTCGGCGACCAAGTATATCGACGGCCAAGGCCGCAGCATGGGCGGCGTGGTGGCGGGCAAGGCAGACTTGATGAAGGAATTGGTCGGCTTCCTGCGTACCGCCGGGCCGACTCTCAGCCCGTTCAATGCCTGGATCTTCCTCAAAGGCCTGGAGACCTTGCGTATACGCATGCAGGCTCATTGCGCCAGCGCCCAGCAATTGGCCGAGTGGCTGGAGCGGCAGCCGGGGGTCGAGCACGTGTATTACGCCGGCCTGCCGAGCCATCCCCAGCATGAGCTGGCCAAGCGGCAGCAGAGCGCCTTCGGCGCCGTGGTCAGCTTCGAGGTCAAGGGCGGCAAAGAGGCTGCCTGGCGCTTCATCGATGCCACCCGGGTGATTTCCATCACCACCAACCTGGGCGACACCAAAACCACCATCGCCCACCCGGCGACCACCTCCCATGGCCGTCTGTCACCAGCCGAGCGAGCCAGTGCCGGGATTCGCGACAATTTGATTCGCGTGGCGGTCGGCCTGGAAGATCTCGCCGATCTGCAGGCCGATCTGGCGCGGGGCTTGGCGGCGCTCTGAGGCAAGATTGCTGGTCGGAGCCGCGCTGCTGTTGACGCATAAAAAAACGCCGCTTATCCAAGCGGCGTTTTTTTTGATTAGATGCTGACGGCTGGCCTTATTGGCGCAGATCGATCGCCGGCTGTTTCGTATCGCTCGAATCGAACAGCTCTGTCGGGTCGCGCGGCAAGACTCCCGGCTTGTAGTCCTGGCGAATATTGCCGAGCACCCGAATGTCGCTGTATTTCTGCCCGGATAGTGCCGCCATGCCCGCCGCATCGCGAATCACCGTGGGCCGCAGGAACACCATCAGGTTGCGTTTGACGCGACTGTCCTTGGTCGAGCGGAACAGTTTGCCCAGCAGTGGGATATCGCCGAGCAGCGGTACTTTCGAATGGGTCTGGGTAACGTCGTCCTGAATCAGCCCGCCGAGCACGATGACTTGGCCGTTCTCCGCGAGAATGGTGCTCTTGATCGAGCGCTTGTTGGTGATCAGGTCCACCGCGCTGACCCCTTGGGTGGTAGGGGCGATGGAGGAGATCTCCTGCTCGATCTCCAGGCGCAGGCTGGCACCGTCGTTGATGTGCGGGGTGACCTTGAGGGTCACGCCTATGTCTTCGCGCTCGATGGTGGTGAACGGGTTGTCCGCTCCCGAGGCGCTGGTGGTGAAGGAGCCGGTCTGGAAGGGTACGTTCTGTCCGACCAGGATTTCCGCTTCCTGGTGATCGAGGGTCAGCAGGCTGGGCGTAGACAGCAGGTTACTCTTGGTGTTGGACGACAGGGCAGTGACCAATACGCCGAAGCTGTCGGTGCCGAGGCCGATGATGGCGCCATCCGGGAGGTTGATCGAGCTGCTGCTTTCGCTGTCGTTACCGCGATCCTGCAGGGCCTGTAACACTGTGCCGACCGAGAGTCCGGTATTGGCGAAATTCACCCCGCCGAGGCCGCCGCGGTCGCCCCGCGCATCGACCGCCCATTGCACGCCGAGCGCATCGCTGACATCGCCCGACACCTCGACGATCGCGGCCTCGACCATCACCTGCGCGCGCGGCACGTCGAGCTGGCGAACGATATCCTCCAGGGTGGTTATCATGTCCGGCGGCGCCAGGAGCACCAGGGCATTGAGGCTCTCGTCGGCGCGGATCAGGATGTTCTGTGGCGGCGCGCTCGTGGCTTCACCGCCTTCCTTGGCTTTCAACCCTTCGGAAATTTCGTTGAGGGTATCGGCCAGCGCCTTGGCATCGTTGTGCCGGAGGCGAATCACCCGGGTGTTCGCCGAGCGGCTGGTCGGCGTGTCCAGGGATTTTGCCAGGGCCACCATTTTCGCTCGGGCCGCCGGCGGACCCAGCACGATCAAGCGATTTGTGCGCGCGTCGGCTATCACCTGGGTACTCGATGTGCCCTTGGCCTGACCTCGCTCCATGGCGTTCTTCAGGGCTTCGGCGGTATCCATCACCCAGGCATGCTGAAGGTTGATCACGCTGTAGTCATTCTGGTTTTTCTGGTCGAGCTGGTGCAGCAGGTCTTCGATACGTTCGATATTGGCGGCACGGTCGCTGATGATGATCGCGTTAGCCGAGGTCACCGCTGCCAGATGGCCGTATTGCGGCACCAGCGGGCGCAGCAGGGGGATCAGTTCGGTGGCGGAGCCATGCTGCACCTGAATCAGGCGGGTTTCCAGGCTGTCCGGGCCGCTGCGGCCACCTTTGCTGGCGTCGGCCTTGGCTTCGGCGTTGGGCACGATACGCGCCTGACCGTCCTGGGTGATTACGCTGAAGCCATGGGTGGCCATCACCGAGAGGAACAACTGGTAGACCTCGCTCAGCGACAACGGGGTGTTCGACACCACGCTGACCTGTCCCTTCACGCGCGGGTCGACGACGAAGGTTTCCCCGCTTATCTGCGCCACCTGGTCAATGAATTCGCGGATATCGGCGCCTTTCAGGTTGATCGTCCAGGTTTCTTCTTGCTGACTGCTGTCGGGCGTTGCCGCCGTGATCGCTGCGCTCAACGGCAGCGGCGCGGCGACGAAGCCGGCAGCGAGCAGGGCAAAGGTGAGGCTAGAAAGTTTCGGGAACATGGGTCAGTCGCTTTCCATAGTCTGATCAAGCTGGTCGGTGGGCTCGTCCTCTGGCGGCATGCTGCCGGAGGCTTCCATTTGTTCTCGCAGGGCATCCATTCGCTCACGAAGTTGCGCGAGGTTGTCGGCTTCCATCTGGTTCAGTTCGTCGACCGAACTTTGCCCGTCATCGGCATGGCTGTAGACCGACTGGCTGTCGCCGCTCTGGCGTTGCGGGAAGGTCAGGCTCTCTCTTTTGCCATTGCGCAGCAGTTCGACATGATCCGGATAGACCGCCGCAAGATGAACGCCATTGGAAACTTCGCTATCGATTGCATAACGCTGCGGTTCGCTGCCTTCGCGGCGGATGATGGCGCTGGAGCGCTCGGGGTCGGCATTCACGAAGCTGCCCAGCAGGGTCAGGCTCAATTGGGTGGCAGGCACTGGGCCGTCATCGGTTTGTCGGCTGCTGCCGAATAACTGATCGAGGTTCTGCCGAGAGGCGACACTGGGCTGCAGCTCCACATTCTGGCCTTCGAGTTGTGCCGGCGCGCGCAGCAAGCGCAGCCAGCCGGCGGTTTGCCAGGCCAGGCTGACGCTCATTAGCAAAATCAATACGATCGCGATCAGGCTGGTGGTATGCGTTTGCAACCAGCGTTGAGTTGCCAAAAGGGGCAAGGTTTCACTCCGAAATTATTGTTCTGTAGCGTAAATCGCGAGCTGATCATAGACAGTTGGTGCGTATTTGACAGCCCCTGTATGGGTGACACGTCGCGTCATCGGAACTTAATTCGGCGAGTTGGTCGCCCGGCGCGCATTTGATTGCAGTCGTTTGTATCGGTTCGATGGTCGTCGGGATGGCCTGATATCCGGTCGTATGCCGAGCGGCCGAGTATCTGCCGGGAGGAGGGCGCCGCATGGCGAAAGCTGCATGGGCAGGCATCTCCGGTAAAGCGGGCGACAGGGGCAGCGGTGTTCTACCGACGATTCTTTATTCTTCTCGCCAGCGTCTGCCGGCAAGCGTAAACACGCGCGGCTGAAACTGACTTGCCGGTCATCGAATTGCTCGGCAAGCATGTTCTTGTCGCTGGATGCGCGACGGACATGCCGGCAGGTCATGCGGCTGGCCGCGATCGCCTGGATCGTCAGCGCTGGCAACTCTAACATTCACTGCGGTTCTGCGAGCAACCGCCCGAAAAGCCAGTTGACCCATACGGGTGGCTGCGCTTAAAAACTCTTTCGCGGTTAGTATGTCTACCGCTTTCTAGGCTTGCCCCTTTCGTTTGGACCCCGCTTATGTCTTCCTCCACCGAACACGTTGAACTGGATGCGGTGCTGGCCGCACCTGCTAGCTTGCGGCGCTTGCCGTTCAGTTTCGCCAAACGTCACGGGGTGGTGCTGCTGATCGACGCGGTTCCGCCATGCCTGGCTCATCGCCCGCAGGTAGAACTGGTCGCCTTGGCCGAGGCGCAGCGTTTTGTCGGCCGTCAGTTGCCGTTGCGCAGCTTGAGCGCCGAGGCCTTCGAGCAGGCGCTGGGTAAGGCCTATCAACACGAGTCGGGGGCCATGCAACTGGCCGAGGGCTTGGGTGGCAGCCTGGACCTGGCGGCGTTGGCCGAGCAGGTGCCGGAGACCGAAGACCTGCTCGAGCAGGAGGACGACGCACCGATCATCCGCTTGATCAATGCCATTCTCGGCGAGGCGATCAAGGAGGATGCATCGGACATTCACCTGGAAACCTTCGAAAAGCGTTTGGTCGTGCGTTTCCGGGTGGATGGTGTGTTGCGCGAGGTGCTCGAGCCGAAGCGCGAACTGGCTGCGCTGCTGGTGTCGCGGATCAAGGTCATGGCGCGCCTGGACATCGCCGAGAAGCGCATCCCCCAGGATGGCCGGATTTCCCTCAAGGTTGGCGGCCGCGAGGTGGATATCCGGGTGTCCACACTGCCTTCGGCGAACGGCGAACGGGTGGTGTTGCGCTTGCTCGACAAGCAGGCCGGGCGCCTGAATCTGCAGCATCTGGGCATGAGCGCACGGGACCGTCAGGTGATGGAGGAGACCGTGCGCAAGCCCCACGGTATCCTGCTGGTCACCGGTCCTACCGGGTCCGGTAAGACCACTACGCTGTACGCCAGCCTGGTCAGCTTGAATGACCGTACCCGGAATATTCTCACCGTTGAGGATCCGATCGAATACCACCTCGAAGGCATCGGCCAGACCCAGGTCAATCCCAAGGTCGACATGACTTTCGCCCGCGGCTTGCGCGCGATTCTGCGTCAGGATCCGGACGTGGTGATGGTCGGTGAAATTCGCGACAAGGAAACCGCCGAAATCGCCGTGCAGGCCTCCTTGACCGGCCACCTGGTGCTCTCCACCTTGCACACCAACAGCGCCATTGGCGCCATCACCCGTTTGGTGGACATGGGCATCGAACCGTTTCTGCTGTCGTCATCCTTGCTCGGCGTCCTCGCCCAGCGCCTGATCCGTGTGCTCTGCCCGCATTGCAAAGAGGCCTATGAGGCCGATGAGGCCGAGTGCAAATTGCTTGGCGTCCCCTTCGCACAGCCGCCGACCCTGTATCACGCTCGCGGTTGCAACGATTGCCATCACCAGGGTTACCGCGGCCGTACCGGCATCTACGAACTGGTGGTGTTCGACGACCACCTGCGCACCCTGATCCACAACGCCGCGTCCGAGCAGGACATGACCCGCCACGCCCGCACCCTCGGCCCGAGCATCCGCGAGGACGGCCGACGCAAGGTGCTGGAAGGGGCGACCACGGTCGAGGAAGTATTGCGCGTGACGCGGGAGGAATAGCGTTGGCCGCCTTCGAATACCTCGCCCTCGACGGCAACGGCCGTCAGCAGAAAGGCGTACTGGAAGCCGATAGCGCGCGTCAGGTGCGGCAGATTCTGCGCGAGCGGCAAATGGCGCCGCTGGATGTCAAAGCCACGCGCACCCGCGAGAACACCGGAGGCAGTGGGCATTTCAGCTTTGCCCGCGGGCTTTCGGCGCGCGACCTGGCGCTGTTAACGCGGCAGTTGGCGACCCTGGTGCAAGCCGCGCTACCGATCGAGGAGGCGTTGCGCGCAGCTGCCGCCCAGGCCGGCACGCCGCGCATCCAGGGCATGCTACTGGCGGTGCGTGCGCGGGTGCTTGAAGGCCATGACCTGGCCAGCAGCCTCAAGGAATTCCCCGCGGCTTTCCCCGAGCTGTATCGCGCCACGGTGGCGGCGGGCGAGCATGCCGGCCATCTGGGGCCGGTGCTGGAGCAATTGGCCGATTACACAGAGCAGCGCCAGCAATCGCGGCAGAAGATTCAGTTGGCCTTGCTTTACCCGATGATCCTGATGTGCGCCTCGCTGTTGATCGTCGGCTTTCTGCTCGGCTACGTGGTGCCGGATATCGTGCGGGTGTTCGTCGATTCCGGACAAACCCTGCCGGCGCTGACCCGCGGCCTGATTGCCCTGAGTGAATGGGTGAAGAACTGGGGTTGGTTGGCGGTTGTGCTCGCAGTAGTTGGTTTTTTTGCCTTGCGCTGGGCGTTGCGCGAGGACGCGGTGAAATTGCGCTGGCATCGTTTCTGGTTGCGCGTGCCGCTGATCGGCAAGCTGATTCGCGCCACCGACTGCGCACGTTTCGCCTCGACCCTGGCGATTCTGACCCAGAGTGGCGTGCCCCTGGTCGAGGCCCTGGGCATCGGCGCCGAAGTCATCGTCAACCGGGTGATCCGCGCCGAGGTGGTGATCGCCGCACAGAAGGTCCGCGAAGGCGGCAGCCTGACCCGGGCGCTGGAGGCCAGCGGCCAGTTCCCGCCGATGATGATGCACATGATCGCCAGCGGCGAGCGTTCCGGTGAGCTGGATCAGATGCTCGCACGTACCGCGCGCAATCAGGAGAACGACCTGAGCGCCCAGGTATCGCTGCTGGTGGGGCTGTTCGAGCCATTCATGTTGGTATTTATGGGCGCAGTGGTATTGGTCATCGTGCTGGCCATTCTGCTACCGATTCTGTCTCTCAATCAGTTGGTGGGGTAATTAGGTGAATAGTGAGTCTTTGAAAAGCGCGGCATCGTCACGGGGCGCATTGCGCCAGGCCGGCAAGCGTCAAGCCGGTTTCACGCTGATCGAAATCATGGTGGTGGTGGTCATTCTCGGCATTCTCGCCGCCCTGGTGGTACCGCAGGTGATGAGCCGGCCGGATCAGGCCAAGATCACCGTGGCCAAGGGCGATATCAAGGCGGTGTCCGCCGCACTGGATATGTACAAGCTGGACAACCACAGCTATCCCAGCACCCAGCAGGGGCTGGAGGCGTTGGTGAAAAAACCCTCCGGCAACCCGCAGCCGAAGAACTGGAACAAGGACGGCTACCTCAAGCGCCTGCCGGTCGACCCTTGGGGCAACGTCTATCAGTACCTGGCACCGGGTACCAAGGGCCAGTTCGACCTCTATTCGCTGGGCGCCGACGGTAAGGAAGGCGGCAGCGATCAGGATGCCGATATCGGTAACTGGGACCTGTAAGCGACGATGCGCCAGCCCCGCGGTTTTACCCTGATCGAACTGCTCGTGGTGCTGGTGATACTTGGCTGCCTGATCGGTTTGGCAACGCTCAGCGTGGGTATTGCGGGGCCTTCGCGCGAGTTGCGCAACGAAGCCGAGCGCCTCGCCGGCCTGATTGGTGTACTCGCGGAGGAGGCGGTGCTGGATAACCGCGAATACGGCCTGTATCTGACTGACGACACCTACCAGGTTCTGGTTTACGACCCGCAGTCGGCGCGTTGGAGTGCGCTTGAGGGCAAGCCCCATCAGTTGCCGGCATGGGCCGAGTTGAGCGTGGAGCTGGAAGGCGAGGCTCTGCAGTTGCCAAAGCCGGCGGGTGAGAAGGCTGGCGGCGCGGTGCCGCCCCCGCAGTTGCTGCTGCTGTCCAGCGGCGAACTCAGTCCGTTTCGCCTGCGCTTGAGCGAGCGGCGCAAGGATGGCATCGGCTTGCACCTGTCCAGCGATGGCTTTCGCTTACCCAAGGTCGAGCTGGAACCGCGGCGGGGTAAAACCGGATGAAGCGCTCCCATGGCTTTACTCTGCTCGAAGTGCTGGTCGCGCTGGCAATCTTCGCCCTGGTCGCCGCCAGCGTACTGACCGCCAGCGGGCGCAGCCTGCAAACCGCCGCGCGGCTGGAAGACAAGACCCTGGCCATGTGGATTGCCGATAACCGCCTGACCGAACTGCAGTTGAGCGAAACGCCACCGAGCGACGGCCGGGATAAGGGCGAGCTGGACTTCGCCGGTCGGCGCTGGCAGTGGCAGAGCGAAATACAGGCGACCAGCGAGCCAAGCATGCGCCGGGTCACGCTGTGGGTCGCGCCCCGTCAGGAACGCGGGCTCAGCGGCGATTTGCGCGAGCGAGCGGTGGTCAGCCTCAGTGGCTTTCTCGGAGCGGCGCAATGAGAGCGACGCGGCCTGGGCGCATGGGCGGTTTCACCCTGCTCGAATTGTTGATCGCCATCGCGATCTTCGCCCTGCTGGGGCTGGCCACCTACCGCATGCTCGACAGTGTCTTGAATACGGATGCCAGCACCCGTGCACACGAGCAGCAGTTGCGCGAACTGGTCCGCGGCATGGCGGCGTTCGAGCGCGACATTCTTCAGGTAAGCCCGCGGCCGGCTCGCGATCCGTTCGGCGAGCCGCGCGCGGCGCTGCTCGGCGAGGATGTCGATGGTGCCGCTATCGAGTTGACGCGAGCGGGATGGCGCAACCCGCTCGGGCAGCCGCGGGCAACCCTGCAGCGGGTGCGCTGGCAGTTGAGCGGCGAGCAATGGCAGCGTCGCTATTGGAAGGTGCTCGACCAATCCCAGGACAGTCAGCCGCAGATTCAGCAGGTGCTCGATGGGGTGACGAGCATGCAGCTGCGCTATCTGGATGGCCAGGGCGAATGGCGGACCAGTTGGCCTCCGACCGACCAGCGCTCCGAGCAGCAGCAGGATGCGCTGCCGCGCGCGGTCGAGTTGGTGCTCGAGCATCGTCGTTATGGCGAGTTGCGCCGCGTGTTGCGCTTGCCGGATGTGATTCCCAAGCGTAGCGAGCAGCTACAGACGCCCGGTGACGTCCCGAGTGAAGACGAGCAGTCCGTCGACCGGGTGAGCGAGGAGCCGTCCGAATGAAGGCCCAGCGCGGTATGGCGTTGATCACCGTGATGCTGGTGGTCGCGGTGGTGACGGTGGTCTGCGCCGGGATCATCGCGCGCCAGCAGCTATCGATTCGTAGCAGTGCCAATCAATTGCACGTGCGTCAGGCCTGGCAATACGCGCTGGGTGGGGAGACCCTGGCCAAAGCCGTATTGCGCGAGGATTTGCGTCAGGGCGATCCGCGCGCGCCGGTCGATCATCTGGCCGAGCCCTGGGCACGGCCGCGGGCACCCTTCGCGCTGGATGAGGGTGGCGAGCTGCGGGTGAGCATCGAAGACCCCAGCGGACGTTTCAATCTCAACAGCCTGCTGCGCCAGGGCGAGCCGAACGAGGCGGCGCTGGCACAGTTTCGCCGTCTGCTGCTCGGGCTGCAGATCGACGCGCCTTATGCCGAGCGGTTGATCGACTGGCTGGACGCCGACCAGGAACCGAGCGGTGCCTATGGCGCCGAGGACAACCAGTATCTATTGATACAGCCGGCCTATCGCACGGCCAATCACTTGATCGCGGATGTGTCGGAATTGCGCCTGTTGCTGGAAATGACCGAGACCGATTACCAGCGGCTGTTGCCTTTCGTCAGTGCCTTGCCGGCCGATGCCACGCTCAACGTCAACACCGCCAGCGCCAGGGTGCTGGCGAGTCTGGCCGATGGCTTGCCGCAGAGCACGGCGGAAACCCTGGTGGCCAATCGGGGTAAGCAGGGCTATGCCGATGTGGCGAGTTTTCTCGCGCAATTGCCGGGCTTGAGCGTGCAAGCCCAGGGACTGGCCGTCGGCAGTCAGTATTTTCAGGTGATCAGCGAGGTCAGTGTGGGTGATCGCCGTCAGGTATTACGCAGCACCTTGCAGCGTTTCAATGATGGCAAGGTGTATGTCCTAGCCCGTGATTTGGGGTACAGCGGCGTGCCGCTGACGCCCGCCAAGGAAGTCGAACCATGAGTCAGATCCATGTATTTCTTCCACCTGAGGCCTGTTCGCAGGTTCGCACCGATCTTCCGGTGCGTCGGGTGCAGGCCGAGCGCAGTGAACAGGTCACCTTTGCCGAGGCGCTGGCTGGCCTGAGCGGGCCCTGGACGCTGGTGCTGCCGGTCGAGGCGGTTACCGCCTGTGCCGTGAATCTGCCGACGCAAAAAGCCCGCTGGCTGCGTCAGGCGCTGCCGTTCGCGGTGGAGGAATTGCTCGCAGAGGATGTCGAGCAATTGCACCTGGCCCTGGGCGAGCAACTGGAGGACGGCCGGCATCGGGTATTTGCCGTGCGCCGCAGCTGGCTGGAGAGCTGGCTGGCGCTGTGCGAGGCGCCGCCGCAAAGGATCGCCGTGGATGCCGATCTGCTGCCCGCCGAAGGTACGCAACTTCTGCAGTTGGGCCCGCGCTGGCTGCTCGGCGGCGCCGGCGTCGCGCGCATGGCGCTGGGCGGCGAGGAGTGGCCGGCCCTGGCGGATATCTGCGCACATCCGCATATGGCCTACCCGGGGCGGCAACAGCCGGCCCTGCAGCCCGTCGACGACAGTCTGGAACTAGCCGATGCCTATCACTGGCTGGCCCAGCGGGAGGTTCGCAATAACCTGGCCCAGGGCGAATTTGCGGTCAGCGAAGGCGGCGGCGACTGGCAACGTTGGCGTCCGCTGCTGGGTGTGGTCGGGTTGTGGCTGTTGTTGCAGTGGGGCTTCAACCTGGCGCAAGGCTGGCATTTGCAGCGCCAGGCCGACCGCTATGCCCAGTCCAGCGAAGCGCTGTACCGCGAGCTGTTCCCCGAGGACAGCAAGTTGATCAATCTGCGTGCGCAATTCGATCAGCACCTGGCGGCCGGCGGTAGCAGTGGCCAGGGGCGTCTGCTCGGAATGCTCGCTGAAGTCAATCAGGCGCTGACTGCCGAAGGTGCGCCGGTACGGATCGAACAGCTGGACTTCAGCGATATTCGCGGCGACCTGGCCATGCAGGTGCAGGCGCCAGGTTTCGCCGAGTTGGAGCGCCTGCGCGAGCGCCTGCAGGAAAACGGCCTGGCGGTGCAGATGGGGTCTGCCACCCGGGAAGAGACGGGCGTCAGCGCACGCCTGGTGATTGGAGGATGAATATGAGTCGTCTGCAAGCCCTGACCAATCCGTTCTCGGCGCAAATCGAACAGTCGCGGTTACTCCAGCGTTGGCAAGGCCTGCCATCGCGTGATCGTTTGTCACTGGCGCTGTTGGCCGGCTTTCTGCTGCTGGTGGTTCTCTATCTGGCGCTCTGGCAGCCGGCCCAGCAAAGATTGGCCGCCGCGCGCAGCGCATTCGAGCAGCAACGTACCCTGTACACCTACCTGCAGGCGAAGGAGCCCTTGGCGCGCAACCTGGCCAGCAAGCCACGGGTCGAACTCGACCCTGCGCGGCTGCAGGGGCTGGTGACGGCCAGTGCCACCGAGCAGGGGCTGGCGGTCGAGCGAATGGACAGTGATGGCGACGGTTCGGTGCAGGTTAGCCTGCAACCCGCACCTTTCGCGCAATTGCTGCGCTGGTTCGCCGTGCTGGAAGAGCAGGGCGTGCAGATCGCCGAGGCCGGCCTGGATCGAGGTGAAGAGAACCGGGTGGCCGCACGTCTGACGTTGCGGGTAGCGCTATAAGCCCTCAATGATGTCTCCGCTGCAGCGCTCGCGGATAGAGGGGCGGCAGCCGGGCGATAACGCACCTAAATGCATCCTGACGGTTTGTCGTTGCACCGCCCCTGGGCGCTGGTTGGCGTCGTTTGGGCTCTCGGGGAAAACCGCTTTGCGCGAAAAAACTTAAGGAAAGTATTGACTTAGGTTAGCCCCCACAGTAGATTGCGCGCCTCGCAAAGCGATGGGTGATTAGCTCAGCTGGGAGAGCATCTGCCTTACAAGCAGAGGGTCGGCGGTTCGATCCCGTCATCACCCACCACTCTTTGCGGATTTTGCAATAAAGATTTCGGACGCAAGTCCGGCCGACGCGCAGCGGTAGTTCAGTCGGTTAGAATACCGGCCTGTCACGCCGGGGGTCGCGGGTTCGAGTCCCGTCCGCTGCGCCATATTTTCCATATCGGGTTCGCCCGGTGTGAGGTAGAGAAGCCAAGCATTGGCGGCCCTTCCAGAGTAAGCAAGAGTTGTATCGGGCGTAAGCCCACCGACACGCAGCGGTAGTTCAGTCGGTTAGAATACCGGCCTGTCACGCCGGGGGTCGCGGGTTCGAGTCCCGTCCGCTGCGCCATATACGAAACCCTCAGATAGCGATATCTGAGGGTTTTTTATTGCGCGCGACAAACTGTCATCTTGCGTTCATCTGCCTGCTCTAGCTTGATTGGCATGTTCCTTGTTTATCCGCTTAGGGGAAAAGCGAAAAACATTGAGCGATCACCAAAGAATCAAGTGGGAGGTATTGCGATGGATGACTATCAGGAAGAACTGCTCGAGTCCCACGCGGCTGAGCCGGACATTGCACAGTGGGATGAAGACGCTACCGAGTTGTGAAGCCGGCAGCCTGCCGCGGTCTCAGTCGGCTTTGCGCTGGTCGCGGCGAAATTCTCCCGGCGTCTGCTGATTCCAGCGTTTGAAGGCGCGCTGGAAGGCTTCGGCCGAGGCGAAGCCGAGCAGGTAGGCGATCTCGCCGAATGCCAGTTCGGTATCGCGGATATAGGCCATGGCCAGGTCTCGACGGGTTTCATTGAGGATGGTGCGAAACTGCGTGCCTTCCTCGGCGAGCTTGCGCCGCAGGGTCCAGGTCGGCAACTGCAGGCGCGCGGCGACCTCCGTCAGGTCCGGTTCGCGGCCATGCAGCAGCGGCCCCAGTAGCTGAGCGACGCGTTCGCGCAGGTTACGAGTGCGGGTCAGTTGTTCCAACTCTTGCTCGCAGATATTCAGCAGCTGCTGCCAGGTGCCGGGGCAATGCTCGGGGTTACGCAGGTTGAGGATTGCCGTGCTCAGGCGCAGCTGATTGTGCGCCGCGGCAAACTCCACCGGGCAATCGAAAAGTGCGGCGTACTGCTCGTTGTACGCGGGCGGCGGAAATTCGATCTGCACCTTTTCCACCGGCAGCCGTTGACCGGCGAGACGGCTGAGTTGGTGGGTCCAGCTGGAGAGCACCGAATCGATCACGAAGCGGTTGTAATCGTTGTAGGGGCTGATCGAATAAAACCGCAGCCAGGCGCCGCGCGCATCTTCATGTAGGCTGGAGTGGCCGCGATAGTTGGAAGCGTAGAGCGGCTCGAAGCGAATCAGGGTGCGCGCGGCTTCGCGCACCGTCGGTGCCTGGGCGGCCGTGACGCCCGCCAGGCCCACCTGGCTCAGGCGGCTCAGTTGACCCATGAGCAAACCGATACCCGCTTCGCCGGTCTGCTGGATGGCGGCGTGGCCCATGCGCATATAGCGCGGGATCGACAACCGCGCCTTGGCCTGACTCAGGCGCGCAGTGTCGAAGCCATAGCGCTCGAGCAATGGCTGTGGATCCTGCCCCAGTTGGCGCATGGCGTCGGCAAGGCTATGCAGAAAGCCCAGAGACAGATCGCCCAGGCGAACCCGTGTGGTTTTCATGGTCTGTACGCGCGCGGAAGTTGCCACTCAGAGTAGGGTGGTCCCGTTGTCTTGCCAAGTCATGCTGTTAATTAGGATCAATAAGTTGTCATTTTAAGTCATTGAGAGGTGCTGCTCCGCTCTCTATCGTCTTGGGCATAGCGACCGCGGCTCTATCGAGGCCTCGGCATTCCCGTGAAGTCCCCCTGTTCGATGTGGAGAGCCCCATGACTGCCACCCAATACCCTCACCTGCTGGCCCCGCTGGATCTCGGTTTCACCACCTTGAAGAACCGCACGCTGATGGGCTCCATGCACACCGGCCTGGAAGAAAAGCCCAACGGTTTCGAGCGCATGGCGGCGTATTTTGCCGAGCGTGCCCGTGGCGGCGTCGGTTTGATGGTCACCGGCGGTATCGGCCCGAACGATGAGGGCGGCGTGTATTCCGGCGCGGCCAAGCTGACCACCGTGGACGAGGCTGAAAAGCACAAGATCGTCACCCAGGCGGTGCACGAAGCGGGCGGCAAGATCTGCATGCAGATCCTCCATGCCGGTCGTTATGCCTACAGCCCCAAGTCCGTCGCGCCGAGCGCGATCCAGGCGCCGATCAACCCGTTCAAGCCCAAGGAGTTGGACGAAGAGGGTATCGAGAAGCAGATCCAGGACTTCATCAACTGCTCCGTGCTGGCCCAGCAGGCCGAGTACGACGGCGTCGAGATCATGGGTTCGGAAGGCTACTTCATCAACCAGTTCCTGGTCGCTCATACCAACCACCGTACCGACCGTTGGGGTGGCAGCTACGAAAACCGCATGCGCCTGCCGGTGGAAATCGTCCGCCGCGTGCGTGAGGCCGTGGGCCCGAATTTCATCATCATCTATCGCCTGTCAATGCTCGACTTGGTCGAAGGCGGCAGCACCTGGGACGAGATCGTGCTGTTGGCCAAGGCCATCGAACAGGCCGGCGCGACCATCATCAACACCGGCATCGGCTGGCACGAGGCGCGTATTCCGACCATTGCCACCAAGGTGCCGCGAGCGGCCTTCACCAAGGTAACCGCCAAGCTGCGTGGCGAGGTAAGCATTCCGCTGATCACCACCAACCGCATCAATACTCCGGAAGTGGCCGAGCAGGTGCTGGCCGAAGGCGACGCCGACATGGTCTCCATGGCCCGGCCGTTCCTCGCCGACCCGGAATTCGTCAACAAGGCCGCCGAAGGCCGTAGCGACGAGATCAATACCTGCATCGGCTGCAATCAGGCCTGTCTGGATCACACCTTTGGCGGCAAGCTGACCAGCTGCCTGGTCAACCCGCGTGCCTGCCACGAAACCGAACTCAACTACATTCCGACCACCGCTGTGAAGAAGATCGCCGTGGTCGGTGCCGGCCCTGCCGGCCTGTCCGCCGCTACCGTGGCGGCCGAGCGTGGCCACAGCGTGACGCTGTTCGATGCGGCCGGCGAAATCGGTGGCCAATTCAACGTGGCCAAGCGGGTACCGGGCAAGGAGGAGTTTTTCGAAACCCTGCGCTACTTCAAGCGCAAGCTGGAAACCACTGGCGTCGATCTGCGTTTGAATACCCGGGTGTCCGCTGCCGAACTGGCCGCGGGTGGTTTTGACGAAATCATCCTGGCCACCGGTATTGCCCCGCGCACGCCGGCGATTCCCGGTATCGACAACACCAAGGTGATCAGCTACCTGGACGCCATCCTGCAGCGCAAGCCGGTCGGGCAGCAGGTCGCGGTGATTGGCGCCGGCGGCATCGGTTTCGACGTGTCCGAATTCATTACCCATCAGGGCCAGGCCACCAGTCTCGATCGCCAGGCGTTCTGGCGCGAGTGGGGCATCGATAGCGACCTGCAAGCCCGCGGCGGTGTCGCCGGGATCAAGGCCGAGCCACATGCGCCAGCGCGTCAGGTATTCCTGCTACAGCGCAAGAAGTCCAAGGTCGGCGACGGTCTGGGTAAAACCACCGGCTGGATTCATCGCACCGGGCTGAAGAACAAGAACGTGCAAATGCTCAACAGCGTCGAGTACCTGAAGGTCGACGACCAGGGCTTGCATATCCGCATTGGCGAAGGCGAGCCGCAAGTGCTGCCGGTGGATACGGTGGTTGTCTGCGCCGGCCAGGATCCGCTGCGCGAGTTGCAGGACGAGTTGCTCGCCGCCGGGCAGACGGTGCACCTGATCGGTGGCGCAGATGTTGCCGCCGAACTGGATGCGAAACGGGCGATCGATCAGGGCTCGCGCCTCGCGGCCGCGCTCTGATCGGCGACAACGGACAGGCCATATAACAACCAAGGTGCGCCGCTATGTCTTCGCTACCCCTGCAATCCAAGGCCGCCGCTACGCTTGCGCAGTGGCATGAACTGATCGCCAGTAACGATCTGCATACACTGCAGCAGTTGCTGCACCCGCAGGCGGTGTTCCGCTCGCCGATGGCCTTCAAGCCGTATGCGGGCGCGCCGGTGGTATCGATGATTCTCAATACTGTGAGTCAGGTATTCGAGGGCTTTGCCTATCACCGGGAACTGGCCACACCCGACGGCCTGAGCGTGGTCCTGGAGTTCAGCGCAAGGGTCGGCCAGCGCGAACTCAAGGGGATCGACCTGATCCGCTTCGACGAAGACGGCAAAATCGTCGAGTTCGAGGTCATGGTGCGGCCAATGAGTGGTCTGCAAGCCCTCGGCGATGAGATGGGCAGGCGCCTGGCGCCTTATCTGAGTGCGCTAAAGGCCTAGGCGCCTGCTGGCCTCTCGGTGTCGCGCGGCGGCCAATATGCTATTGCGTCACAGTTTTCATCCTGTCACGGGTCTCTGCGACCCGTGCGGCAGGGTGACTGCCAACCCAGTCACATTGCTGGCTTTGGTTTTTCCCCTAGACTTGCTTACATGCGGGCGATGAGCCTGAAACAGCGAGTGCTTCCGAGTTGATCCGGGGGCGAGTCGTCGAGCGGTCTAGACCGCTTTTTGGCCTGGAAAGAGAAGCCGATGAGCATGCAGAACAAAGCGCAGATGGTCGAAGCCGTTATGTTCTTTAATGAGCAGGGCGGCATCTGCAAAGAAATGCTGCTTCCCGAATTCGAGGCTTTGCTCGACGGGGTCGTCAATTTGCCTGAATTTGCCGATCAGCAATTGCGCGTCGCCTATGTCCTGATCAACCCGCGTCTGCTGATCAAATCCCTGGTGTTCTTCTACCTGGACTTCGACGAGCGGGGCGCGCCTGATGCGGGTTGGAACATCCCATTGCAGCACCTTGCCGAGCGTGCGGGCCGAGGCCCCGATCTTGGCGCCGGACCGATCCGCCTGGCGTGCCGCAGCCAATGCCCGGTGTCCTGGCATCAGATGCACCTGTGGGATCCGAACCTGGCGCCGGGCAAGAACGACCTGACCTTGCTGCGCGATGCCGTCAAACGCAATTCTCTGGGGCTGCTGATCGATGACGACAGCACGCAGGCCGTCGCGCCCGAGCGCCTGCACATGGCTTCCGAAGACAAATGGTATGCGCCGGATGCCGCGCAGGAAATCGCCGACATTGCCACGGAAAAGCTCGACCGTGATCAGCGCCAGAAAGCCGCGCAACTGATCAAGCAGCAGCGTTTGCGCATTGCCAGCGTGACCCAGGCCCATGAGGAAGAGCTGGCCAAACTCAAACTAGCCAACGATCAGCAGAGCAAGAACCTGCAGGCGCAGATTCACGGGCTGCACCAGGCGCTGCAACAGCAGGAGGCGCTGAATGCCAGCCTCAAGGAGCAATTGGCCGCTCAGGCCGCGAGCTTCCAGGCGTCGCGCGAGGAAATGACCGAGCAATTGCGTGCCCTGGAGCACCATGGGCGCAACAAGGGCGATGTATTGCGCTCCCAGCTCGAAGCCGAGATGAAGGCGAAGATCGCTGCGGCGGTGGTCGAGTACAAAGAGCAGATCGCTATCCGCGATGTCGAACTGGCCTACAGCAAGGAGCAGGATGGTCAGTTGCAGCGCGAGATCGAGCGTCTCAAACGCGAGCACGACGAACAGGCCGGGCAGAGCGGCGAGCAGATTCTCGAGCGGCTATCCAGGCTGGGTGTGGTGTTCGTGGTTTATCACCCGGGGGCGGGCCATCTGACCATCGCCCTGCAGGATATTGCGCGTTATCAGGACAATCCCATGGCCTATGTCGCGGCCAAATGCTTCGTCTCCGAGGCGCAATACAGCCAGTGGCTGGGCCACTATCAGCAGCCATCCTGTGAGGCCAGGCTCCCCAATGGCGAACGTTGCTCGATCCCGATCGACCGGGTCGATACCCCCAGCCGATTCGTTCTCGGCGAGTCCAATTGCTGCGCCCGGCACAAAGCCAGCAGCCGTTTGCGTACAGTCAGCTAAGCCTTGCCATTATCCGTTATCGATTGGGCGCCCAGGGCGCCGCTTGAACCATTGCGCCTGGAGTGGGCCAGACAGGCCGGGGTCGAACTGGCGATATTGCGCCTTGATCTCATCGATCCGCTGATCAGTGGCAACAAATGGTTCAAGCTCGCGCCCCATCTTCAGGCGGCAGCTGCCACCGGTGCGCAGGGGCTGATCAGCCTGGGCGGCGCGCACTCGAACCATTTGCATGCATTGGCCGCTGCCGGACGGAGGTTCGGCTTCCCCACAGTCGGTCTGCTGCGCGGCACGCCGCAGGATACCGCCACGGTGCGCGATCTTCAGCGTTTCGGTATGCAGCTGCATTGGTTGGGCTACGGCGGCTATCGCGCACGGCATTTGCCGGACTTCTGGCAGCCCTGGCACGAGCGCTATCCAGAACTGCACGCGGTACCCGAAGGCGGTGGTGGCTTGCCGGGGGCGCTGGGTTGCGCGCCGCTGGTCGCGCAGATCCGCGAACAGCTGCCCGTGCTGGGCTGGTCGGATTATCAGGGGCTCTGGTTGGCAGCCGGGACAGGGACCACGCTGGCCGGTCTGGTGATCGGCGAGGCCGGTGAGCATCCGGTGCATGGCGCCATGGCGGTGCCTGCCGATCATGGCGTGGCTGAGCAGGTGCGGGGGATTCTGCGCGAAGCGGGCCGAGCTGATGAGGGCTATCGCTTGGTCGAGGCGTGCCGGGGAGGCTTTGCCGCGGTGGACGGAGAATTGCTGAAATTTCTTGAGCACAGTGAGGCTGTCGCGCAGGTGCCGCTGGAACCGGTTTACGGCGCAAAAGCACTAATAGCATTGCGCCAGCAGGTGGAGGCCGGTTACTTTGCCAGTGGTTGCCGTTTGGTTTTCCTGCATACCGGCGGGTTGCAAGGGCGCCAGGCGGCTATATCGCGCCTGATGCCGACAAGTCCGCGAGCCCTGCCGGCGCCGGACTACACTGAATCATGACCAGCGGAGCCTGGATATTTCAATGAACGAACCCCTGAACCCTGAGCAGCTGCGCAGCCTGACTCCGCTGAATGTGTTGTCGGAGCAACAGTGGCGCGAATTGCGTAGCCAGTTGAGGCCGCATCCGCTATTGGCCGGGCAGCTGCTGTTCCGCCAGGGCGACCAGGCGCGTCTGACCTATTACCTGTTGGCCGGCGAAGTGTTGCTGCAAGGGGCCGATGGTCAGCAACAGCGTCTGAGTGCCGGCAGCGAGGCGAGTTGCCATCCGTTGTCGCCGAGCCTGCCGCGTCTGCATGAAGTCCGTGCGCTGAGCGATGCCAGCGTGCTGTCGATCGATACCGCGACTCTCAACCGCTTGTTGACCTGGCGTTTGGCCTATCAGGACCTGTTGCTGGAGCTCGGCAATAACCATGAAGAGGTGGAGTGGCTGGAGCGGCTTTTGGAAAACCCGTTGTTCGCCAAGGTGCCGCCCTCCAATGTGCGTGCGATGCTGAGCCGATTGCAGCGTATCGAACTGCCGGCCGGCAGCACTGTGCTGCAGGAAGGCGACTTCGGCGATTGTTGCTATTTCCTGAAAAGCGGTCGCGCTGAAGTATTCCGTAGTGCGGAGAGTGGTCACCAGGTGCTGGCCGAGCTGGAGGTGGGCGCCTGTTTCGGCGAGGAGGCCTTGCTCGCTGATCGTCCACGCAACGCCACCGTTACCCTGCTCGAGGATGGTGTGGTGTTGCGCCTGGATCGCCAGGATTTCTTTTCCCTGCTCAAGGCGCCGGTGGTCAACGAGGTGTCGCTCGGCGAAGCCGCCCGCCTGCTCAGCGCCGGCGCGCAGTGGCTGGATGTACGGCTGCAGGAGGAGTACGAGCGCGCGCATGCCCGGGAGGCGCTGAATATGCCGTTGCAGTTGCTGCGGCTGAAGGCGCGGCTGTTGGACAAGGAACGCACCTATCTGTGTTATTGCGACAGCGGCAAGCGCAGCGCCAGCGCGGTATTCCTGCTCTCGCAATTGGGTTTCGATGGCTATTCCCTGCGTGACGGCCTGGATGCCTTGCCGGCGGTGCAGCGCGATGGTCTGCTCTGCGAGAGCGGTCCAGGCTATCTGGTGCGTTCCGGTGGACGGATCGAGCGCAGTCGCTAACCCGCGCGCGCGCCAGCTCTACAAAAGCACACCTTGTAGCCCGGATAGGCCATGGCTCAATCCGCGATCTCCCCATCCGGATTGCGCTGCGCCTATCAGCACTATGGGGTTGTTGGACTTTCTACTGCTCCAGCGGCAATCCCGGCGCTGCCGCTTGCCCGTCGGCCCCTTGCTCCGGCCATTGGTCGCTGACCAGAAACACCCGCTCCGCCTCCCGCCAATCTCCCGCCGAGTCCTCCAGCAATCGAACCAGCAACTGGGCGTTGGCCTGAGGGGGCAGTGTGTCCAGCCAGTGCTGGAAATGTTCCGTCGGCCATAGCGCGGAAGATTCGATGCGCGCCGGTGACAGCCAGGCCTGACGTGGAAGCGGTTGCCAACGGCCCGCAGCGCCTTGTGCCGCGAAGTCAGCCCAGTCGCGCCGATGCAGCCAGCGCCCGCGCAGGTGCTCAGGGTTGGCGCCTTGCGGGGCCACGCACGGGTTGCCCCAGGGATAGAACAGATAGCCGCCGAGCCAAAGCGCAGCCTGCGTTTGGTGAATGTTGCGTTGCGCGAGCGTTGCCTGCGCTTCGGCGCGGGTGGACAAGGGCAATTGGTGATGGCTGAGGTGGTCGAGTTTGATATCCAGCCGGTCGTGGCTACCGGGGCCCAGCCAGTGCGAAAGCAGCTCGCCACCGGCCCGCTCCGGGCCGAGATAGAGCTTGATCGCCAACTCCAGGTGGTGCACGCCTTGTTCGTCGCGCAGCAGTAGATCGAGTTCGCCGAGCGTATGCCCGCCATCGCGGATCGGCAGGTTGGCGGCCAGGACCTCGACTCCGGGTGCCGCGTGCAGGGCGAATTGCCAGAGGCGCTCATAATACAGACCAAGGCGGCGCACCGAGCTTTGCGCCAGCCAATGCTCCAGGCTGCTGGCATCGCGGTCGAGGGTCAACAGCCAATCCGCCAGCAAGTCCGGCGAGCGCATCCACGGGCTGGCGCTGAGCGGATGGCGTTGCGGGCGCGGAGGGTTGCTGAGCAGAGGTGGTGAAATCAGCACCCAGGCCAGATCGCGCACCGCCGCATGGCGCAATTGATGGATAAGGTCGGCAAGTAGGCTCAGGGGCATCATGTCGCGAGCATAGCGCCAACCCCTGGCCGGCGCTGCTATAAATCCGCAGTACAGGCGCCGTTTAGTCCGGCCTGGTTCCCCGCTGGAAAGCGTCAAGTTTGCGGCTGCCGCAGGCTTTCGCCCATAATCCAGGCCTATTGACCCAGAGCTGGCGGGAACACCATGGAGCAGTTTCGCAATATCGGAATCATCGGTCGATTGGGCAGTACCCAGGTGCTCGACACCATTCGGCGCCTGAAGAAATTCCTGATCAGCCGCCACCTGCATGTGATTCTTGAAGAAACCATCGCCGAAGTGCTGCCTGGCCACGGCCTGCAGACCTCGTCGCGGAAAATCCTCGGCGAAGTCTGCGACCTGGTGATCGTCGTCGGCGGTGATGGCAGCATGCTTGGCGCCGCTCGCGCCCTGGCGCGCCACAAGGTTCCGGTGCTCGGGATCAACCGCGGCAGCCTGGGCTTTCTCACCGACATTCGACCCGACGAGCTGGAACTCAAAGTCTCCGAGGTACTCGAAGGCAACTACCTGACCGAGAACCGTTTTCTGCTCGAGGCCGAGGTGCGTCGTCACGGTGAAGCAATCGGTCAGGGCGATGCGCTCAACGATGTGGTGCTGCACCCCGGTAAGTCGACGCGAATGATCGAGTTCGAGCTGTTTATCGACGGGCAGTTCGTCTGCAGTCAGAAGGCCGACGGCCTGATCGTCGCTACCCCGACCGGTTCGACCGCCTATGCTCTGTCGGCCGGCGGGCCGATCATGCACCCCAAACTGGATGCCATGGTGATAGTGCCGATGTACCCGCACACCCTTTCCAGCCGCCCGATCGTGGTGGATGGCAATAGCGAACTGAAGATTGTCGTGTCCCAGGATATGCAAATCTATCCGCAGGTTTCCTGCGACGGCCAGAACCACTTCACTTGCGCGCCCGGCGACACCATCACCATCAGCAAGAAGCCGCAGAAACTGTGTCTGATCCACCCGCTGGACCATAACTACTATGAGGTCTGTCGGACCAAACTGGGATGGGGCAGCCGGCTCGGTGGGGGCGACTGAATGTACCTGGACTCCGCGCGTGGCTATGACCTGATCGGCGATGTCCATGGCTGTACCGATGCCCTGGAACACTTGCTGACCACCCTCGGCTACCGTTTGCAGGGCGGCATCTGGCGCCACCCCCGGCGCATGGCGATTTTTCTCGGCGATCTGGTCGACCGCGGCCCGCGTATCCGCGATGCGCTGCATCGGGTGCGCGATATGGTCGATGCCGGTCAGGCGCTGTGCATCATGGGCAACCATGAGTTCAACGCGCTCGGCTGGAGCACCCCGGCGCCACCTGGCAGCGGGCGTCAGTTCGTGCGTGAACACAGCCCCAGGCATGCCCGTCTGAACAAGGAAACCCTCGACCAGTTCGCCGACTACCAGGAGGAGTGGCGCAGTTTTCTCGACTGGTTCTATCAGCTGCCGCTGTTCATCGATGCCGGCTATTTTCGCGTCGTGCACGCCTGCTGGGATGCCGAACTGATCGAGTCGTTGCGCGCGCAATTTCCCGATGGCTGCGTCGATCAGCATTTTCTCCAGGCCTCGGCGGTGCCCGGCAGTTTCGCCAATACCGTGCTCGACCGCCTGTTGCGCGGCACCGATATGCGTCTACCGCACGGTATGACCCTGACCAGCGACGATGGCTTTACCCGTGCGCATTTCCGTACCAAGTTCTGGGAGGAAGACCCGCAAACCTACGGCGATATTGTCTTCCAGCCCGATGCCTTGCCGGAGCTCGCCGCACAAACGCCGCTGAGTGAGCTGCAAAAAAGCCAGCTGCTCAGCTACGGCGCCGACCAGCCCTTGTTGTTCGTTGGCCATTACTGGCGCAGCGGCAAACCGGCGCCGATACGCCCCAACCTGGCGTGCCTGGACTATAGCGCGGTGCTCAACGGCAAGCTGGTGGCTTACCGACTGGACCAGGAAACCCGGCTCGATGCGAAGAAGTTCGTTTGGGTCGATGTCGATCGACTGGAGGCACCCCGATGAGCCTGGTCGCTGCATTGCGTTTGCCAGAACAGGTCGATCTGCGTGGTTTCATCCGCCTGTTGCAGCGTGCTCAAGTGCCGCACCGTGTCGCGGAAGAGGGGGGCGAACAGGTGCTCTGGGTGCCAGGCGAGGCGCTGGCCGAGCAGGTGCGCGAGTTGTATGCGCGTTTCCCTCAGGGCGATGTCGAGCCGCTCGCCGGGCAGCGGCCGCCAGACGAAGCGGGTACACCGGCGTCAGGCCTGGCCGTGCAACTGCGCGCGCACGCGATGACCACAACGATCCTGGGGCTGACCTTCCTGGTCGCCGCCTTGACCCTGGTTGGCGATAATTTTGCGGCGATCAGATGGTTGAGTTTCGTCGACTTTCAGGTTCAGGGCCGGCACCTGTATTTCGCCGAGTTCAGTCAGACCCTTGCCAGCGGCCAGTGGTGGCGCTTGCTGACTCCGATGCTGCTGCACTTCGGCTGGCTGCACCTGGCGATGAACAGTCTCTGGTACTGGGAGTTGGGTCGGCGTATCGAAACCCGACAGGGGCGTGTGGCGTTGCTGGGCCTGACGCTGTTGTTCGGTCTGGCGGCGAATATCGCCCAATATCTGTATGCCGGCCCGTCGCTGTTCGGCGGTTTGTCCGGCGTGCTCTATGGTTTGCTCGGGCATTGCTGGCTGTATCAGCTTCTGGCGCCGAACCCCATCTACCGTCTACCGCCCGGGGTGCTGGTGATGATGCTGGCCTGGCTATTGATCTGCATGACCGGGATCTTCGAATTGCTGGAGTTCGCCGCCATTGCCAACGCCGCGCATCTCGGCGGCTTGCTCATTGGCTGCCTGACCGGCGCACTGGGCGGTGCGCTCGCGCGTCGGCATCGGTAAACTGGCGCTTCGCCTTCGCCGCTATTCATTTGCAGTTATCCATTCGGAGCCACTATGACGTCCTTTGCCGATGCTATCGACAATATCACCCCGGAGATTTATCAGAGCCTCAAGCTGGCGGTGGAGATCGGCAAATGGCCCGACGGCCGCAAGCTGACCCGGGAGCAGAAGGAGTTGACGCTGCAGGCACTGATCGCCTGGGAAGCGCAGAACCTGCCGGAGGAAGAGCGCATCGGCTATATGGAGCAGCAGTGCGAATCCCATCCCGCAGCAACGCCCGATCTGTTGTTCAAGACCTCGGATACCCTGCACTGATGATCGAGTTGGCCCGTGGTGCCCTGAGCAAAATGGCGGTGCAGCTGGATGCGCCGGTGCAATACAGTTTTCGCCTGGGCGAGGAGCAGGTCGCGGTCAATCCGTTGATCGGCAAGACCCTGCGCCTGGAGTACCTCGGTGCGATCCATTGCAGCCACTGCGGACGCAAGACCAAGAGCAGCTTCAGCCAGGGCTATTGCTACCCCTGCATGCAGAAACTGGCCCAGTGCGATGTCTGCATCATGAGCCCCGAGCGCTGCCACTACGATGCCGGTACCTGCCGCGAACCGAGTTGGGGCGAGCAATTCTGCATGACCGACCATATTGTCTATCTGGCCAATTCCTCGGGCGTGAAGGTCGGCATCACTCGCGCCAGCCAGATTCCCACGCGCTGGATCGACCAGGGCGCAACCCAGGCCCTGCCGATTTTTCGCGTGGCCACCCGCCAGCAATCAGGCTTTGTCGAAGACCTGCTGCGCAGCCAGGTCGCCGATAAAACCAACTGGCGCGCCTTGCTCAAGGGGCATGCGCAACCGGTGGATTTGCTGGCCATCCGCGACCGGATAATGGCCGCCTGCGATACCGGCCTGACTGACCTGCAGCAGCGTTTCGGCATCCAGGCGGTGCAGCCGTTGCCCGATCAGAGCGTGGTCGATATCGCCTACCCGATCGAGGCCTATCCAGCCAAAATCAACAGTTTCAACCTGGACAAGAATCCGCTGGCCGAAGGCACGTTGCTCGGCATCAAGGGCCAGTACCTGATGTTCGACACCGGCGTGATCAATATCCGCAAGTACACTTCTTATCAGCTGGCCGTTCACCAACTGGCCCTCTGACCATCCCTATTCGCCAACCCGGCGCCAAGGCGCTGTAGATAAAGGGCCACAAGCCATGCGCACCGAACAACCGAAGATGATTTACCTGAAGGATTACCAGGCGCCGGATTATCTGATCGATGAGACGCACCTGACGTTCGAGTTGTTCGAGGACCACACCCTGGTGCATGCGCAACTGGTGATGCGCCGCAATCCGGCGGCTGGCGAGGGACTGCCGCCTTTGCAACTGGACGGCCAGCAGCTCGAGTTGCTGTCCCTGGCGCTGAACGACCGCGAACTGGCGCCCGGCGATTACCAGCTGAGCGACAGCCACCTGACGCTGCAACCCGACAGCACCAGCTTCGTGATCGACAGCAGCGTGCGCATTCATCCGGAAAGCAACACCGCGCTGGAAGGGCTGTATAAGTCCGGCGGCATGTTCTGTACCCAGTGCGAGGCCGAGGGTTTCCGCAAGATCACCTACTACCTCGACCGCCCGGATGTGATGA
This sequence comes from uncultured Pseudomonas sp., assembly GCA_966210435.1. Lineage (GTDB taxonomy): Bacteria > Pseudomonadota > Gammaproteobacteria > Pseudomonadales > Pseudomonadaceae > Aquipseudomonas. Next base: position 51,968 of record CBIHLF010000033.1, read on the forward strand.
GCAAATTCACCACCACCCTCAGCGCCGAGCAGCACAGCTACCCGGTACTGCTTTCCAATGGCAATCCGATCGCCAGCGGAAGCGAGGAAGGTGGCCGTCACTGGGCGACCTGGCAAGATCCGTTCATGAAACCGGCTTACCTGTTCGCCCTGGTGGCCGGCGACCTCTGGTGCGTGGAAGACAGCTTCACCACCATGAGCCAACGCGATGTCGCGCTGCGCATTTATGTCGAGCCGGAAAATATCGACAAATGCCAGCACGCCATGGACAGCCTGAAAAAGTCGATGCGTTGGGATGAAGAGGTGTACGGCCGCGAGTACGACCTGGATATCTTCATGATCGTTGCGGTCAACGACTTCAATATGGGCGCCATGGAAAACAAGGGCCTGAACATCTTCAATTCCAGCTGCGTGCTGGCCAAGGCCGAGACTGCCACCGATGCCGCCCACCAGCGCGTCGAAGCGGTGGTCGCTCACGAGTACTTCCATAACTGGTCGGGCAATCGGGTCACCTGCCGCGACTGGTTCCAGCTGTCGCTCAAAGAAGGCTTCACTGTATTCCGCGATTCCGAGTTCAGCGCCGACATGCATTCGCGCACGGTCAAGCGCATCGAAGACGCGGCCTACCTGCGCACCCATCAGTTCGCCGAGGACGCCGGCCCGATGGCCCACTCGGTGCGCCCGGAGGCCTTTATCGAGATCTCCAACTTCTACACCCTGACCGTTTACGAGAAGGGCGCGGAAGTGGTGCGCATGATCCATACCCTGGTCGGCGTCGACGGCTTCCGTAAAGGCAGTGATCTGTACTTCCAGCGTCATGACGGCCAGGCGGTGACCTGCGACGACTTCATCAAGGCCATGGAAGACGCCAATGCCATCGACCTGAGCCAGTTCAAACGCTGGTACAGCCAGGCCGGTACGCCGCGTCTGGCGGTTAGCGAAGACTACGACGCGGCCGCGAAAACCTATCGCCTGACGTTCAAGCAGAGCTGCCCCGCCACGCCAGGGCAGAGCGAAAAGCTGCCCTTCGTGATCCCCGTGGCCTTGGGCTTGTTGGGTGCTCAGGGGCAGGCATTACCCCTGCGACTGCAGGGTGAGGCGAGCGCAGGCGAGGCGTCGCGCGTGTTCTCGATTACCGAGGCCGAACAGCTGCTGACCTTCGTCGATGTCGAGGAACGGCCCCTGCCTTCATTGCTGCGAGGCTTCTCCGCGCCGGTCAAATTGAGTTTCCCTTACAGCCGCGACCAACTGATGTTCCTCATGCAGCACGATGACGATGGCTTCAATCGTTGGGAGGCCGGCCAGCAGCTCGCCGTGCAGGTGCTGCAGGAGCTGATCGGCCAGCATCAACGGGGCGAAGCGCTGGTGCTGGACCAGCGCTTGGTGACCGCACTGCGCAGCGTGCTGGAAAACCCGACGTTGGATCAGGCGATGGTCGCCGAAATGCTGTCCCTGCCGGGCGAAGGCTACCTGACCGAGATTAGCGAGGTGGCGGATGTCGAGGCGATCCATGCGGCGCGCGAGTTCGCTCGGCAACAGTTGGCCGAGGCGCTGTTCGAGCCGCTCTGGCAGCGTTACCAGGCCAATCGGCAGGTTTCCCGCGATAGCGCCTACGTCGCCGAGGCGGCACATTTCGCCCGCCGCAGTCTGCAGAACATCGCCTTGTCCTACCTGATGCTCAGCGGCAAGCCGGAAGTCCTGGCGGCCTGCCTGGAGCAGTTCGAGGTGTGCGACAACATGACCGAGCGCCTCACCGCGTTGGCGGTGCTGGTCAATTCGTCGTTCGAAGAGGAAAAGGCCAAGGCGCTGGCGAGCTTCGCCGACTACTTCAAGGACAACCCGCTGGTGATGGATCAGTGGTTCAGCGTGCAGGCCGCCAACGCGCTGCCCGGTGCGCTGGGGCGTGTCCAGCAACTGATGCAGCATCCGGCCTTCACCCTGAAGAACCCGAACAAGGTCCGTGCGCTGATCGGCGCGTTCGCCGGGCAGAATCCCGTGGGTTTCCACCAGGCCGACGGCAGCGGTTACCGCTTCCTCGCCGATCAGGTGATCGTGCTCAACGCTTTGAATCCGCAAATCGCCTCGCGCTTACTGTCGCCGCTTACCCGCTGGCGTAAATACGACAGCGCCCGCCAGGCGCTGATGAGGGCTGAGCTTGAGCGCATTCTGGCGTCCGGTGAGTTGTCCAGCGATGTCTACGAAGTGGTCAGCAAAAGCCTGGTTTAGCATCAGGCGAGAGTAACCCTTGGCCGATAAGGGCCAAGGTGGAGATCTGGAAGTGTTACCGGTCATGGGGATCGGTAGCACTATTCTGTTACTGGGCAAAAAATCCGGCGCAACGCTCGATTAATTACATACTTAAGATTTCCGCGTGCGGCTTGACGCTACCCATTGTTGCCGTGTAGCGCACTGCTTGCCTGCTGTTTGGCGCTGGCGATACGTCGCTGAAGTGCTGCATAAAACAAGCGCTTTCCACTTATTACCAAATAATCCGCTTGCTGAATGAGCAGTCATAAAGTGGCGTGAAGTTATTGGTTTGCCTTGTGTAATTTTTTTATACGCTCGTTTGAATTGGCACCATGGTTGCAGTGCGATATCTAGCGTATGACTTTAGCTGGAGCGCTAGCGTCGTGCTGTTCGGAGCGTATCAGATGCGCCGGTTTTGGCCTCTTGCAGCGGCGCTATCACCCATTGCAGGCGGGTTCCGGCAAATCGGCGGGTGATCCTTGATCATGCAGGTTCGAGTGAGCGGCGGACGTTGCCGACGCATCGGTCGATGCGCTTCGATCGTTGGGTGGTCTGCTCGAAAGACCGCTACAGTTGATGCGTCCTTTTCGCTTTTTTATGCGTCAGGAATGCCGGTCATGCGGGTTGGTTTTAACAAAACATAACCGCTCGCTGATTGTCAGGCCTTTTGAAAGCTCGATAGCATAGGAGGTCTGCTAACAGGCAGTACCACCTATAACAATAAGGGGGAAGGTATATGAGTGAGCCCGTTTTGCGGCGCACCCAAGCCGGTCTTGCCGCAGGTTTGCTCTGCGCACCGGTGTTCCGCGTTCAATCGCCGTTAGCTAGAGCGCTTTCTTTGTGCGGTCTATTGTCCGTTATGAGTTTTGCCGCTGTTCCTGCCTGTGCGCAAGCCAACGCCGAAGCCTCAGCCGCAGCCGGCTATTCCGTCCCGTCCGACCTGGCGCAGCACACTCTGTTGCTCGATGTGGCCCATGCCGGCAAACGCCTGGTGAGCGTCGGTGACCGTGGCCATATCCTTTATTCCGATGACAACGCCGCCACCTGGGCGCAAGCCAAGGTGCCGACCAAGCAATTACTCACCGCGGTATTCTTCGTCGACGACACCTACGGCTGGGCCGTTGGTCACGACGCGCAGATTCTTGCCACCCAGGATGGCGGGAAGACGTGGGTCACCCAGTTCAAGGATGTCGAGCGCGAAGAAGGCTCGCCATTTCTCGACGTCTGGTTCAAGGACCGCGATACCGGTTTTGTCGTAGGCGCCTACGGGGCGCTGCTGATGACCAGCGATGGTGGCAAGAACTGGGAAGACATCGGCGATCGTCTGAACAGCGACGAGGGCTATCACCTCAATGCCATAGTTGCGGTGAAAGACGCCGGCTTGTTCATCGTCGGCGAACTGGGTGGCATGTTCCGTTCGGCCGATTGGGGCCAGACCTGGGAAGCGGTCAAGGGACCTTACGAGGGCTCGCTGTTCGGGGCGCTGGGTACCCATGAAGCAGGAACCCTGCTGGTCTACGGGCTGCGCGGTCACTTGTTCCGCTCCAGCGATTTCGGCGACACCTGGGAGCGGATCGAGCTGAATACCCCTAATAACGGCCCGCTGGAGTTCGGTCTGGCGGACGGCAACTTGTTGCAGGACGGTTCGATAGTTGTGGTCGGTCACGGCGGCAGCGTGCTGAAAAGCACCGACGGCGGCCGTACGTTCGACTTGATCAATCGCAGGGATCGGCTATCGCTGGCCGGCGTCGCTGCACTGGATAATGGCAACCTGATTCTGGTGGGGCAGGGCGGCGTGCATGTCGCTTCGCCAACTGGCGCCGAGCTGGGCCAACCATAATAAGCCGGGAGAGTTTGCATGAGTAAGCATCAACAACAACCTGCGTCTTTCCTTGAGCGGTTGATCTTCAATAATCGCCCGGCGGTCATCCTGCTGTGCCTGCTGATCAGCATCTTTCTGTTCTACCAAGCGTCCCAGGTGCGCCCGCAAACCAGCTTCGAGAAGATGATTCCGCTGGGGCATCCCTATATCCAGAACATGATGGATCACCGCGACGATCTGTCCAACCTGGCCAATACCGTGCGTATCTCGGTTGAAGCGGTCGACGGCGACATCTTCAGCAAAGACTACATGGAGACGCTGCGGCAGATTCATGACGAGGTGTTCTACATTCCCGGTGTCGATCGTTCAGGACTGAAATCCCTGTGGAGCCCGAGCGTTCGCTGGACCGAAGTGACCGAGGAAGGTTTCTCCGGCGGTGAAGTCATCCCGCAGACCTACGATGGATCGCCCGACAGCCTTGAGGATCTGCGCAGCAACATCCTCAAGTCCGGGCAGGTCGGTCGCCTGGTGGCCAACAACTTCAAATCGAGCATTATCGATCTGCCCTTGCTCGAGTCCTATCCCGACCCCGAGGATCAGGGCAAGCAGGTGCCGCTGAACTACCAGAAGTTCTCCCATGAACTCGAAGAGAAGATTCGCGAGAAATACCAGGCGCAAAACCCCAATGTGAAAATTCACATCATCGGTTTCGCCAAGAAGGTCGGCGATCTGATCGATGGCCTGATCGGTGTGGCGCTGTTCTTCGCCGTGGCCATCGGTATCACCTTCGTCTTGTTGCTGTGGTTCACCCACTGCATCAAGAGCACGGTCGCGGTATTGATCGCCACGCTGATTGCGGTGGTCTGGCAGCTCGGTTTGCTGCACACCCTGGGCTTCGGTCTGGACCCCTATTCGATGCTGGTGCCGTTCCTGGTATTCGCCATCGGTATTTCCCACGGGGTGCAGAAGATCAACGGCATCGCCATGGCCTCGGGTGAGGCGACCGACGCCTTGTCAGCGGCGCGCATGGCGTTTCGCCAACTGTTCATCCCCGGCTTGGTGGCGCTGCTGTCGGACGCCGTGGGTTTCGTGACCTTGCTGCTGATCGATATCGGCGTAATCCGCGAACTGGCCATCGGCGCATCCATGGGTGTGGCGGTGATCATCCTGACCAACCTGATTCTGTTGCCGGTGATCATTTCCTACATCGGCATCAGCAGCAAGGCGGTGAAGATCAGCCGGGAGGAGGCCGTCAAGGAGCATCCGTTCTGGCGTAAGATTTCCAATTTTGCCCACCCGATGGTGGCGCCGATTTCCGTGGTGATCGCTCTGGGGGCGCTCGGCGGCGGGATCTGGTACGGGCAGAACCTGAAGATCGGCGACCTCGATCAGGGGGCTCCGGAACTGCATCCGGATTCGCGCTACAACCTGGATAACGACTTCGTCATCCATAACTACTCCACCAGCTCCGACGTACTGGTGATCATGGTCAAGACTGCAGTGGAAGGTTGCTCGACCTACCAGACGCTCTCGGCCATGGACGAGCTGATGTGGAAGATGCAGAACACCGAAGGCGTACAGTCGGCGATTTCCATGGTCACCGTGTCCAAGCAGGTGATCAAGGGGATGAACGAGGGCAACCTGAAATGGGAAACCCTGTCGCGCAACAAGGACGTGTTGAACAATTCGATCGCCCGTGCCGATGGCCTTTACAACAGCGACTGCTCGCTGGCACCGGTGCTGGTGTTCCTCAATGATCACAAGGCGGAAACCCTGGAGCGTACCGTTGCGGTCGCCGAGGCGTTCGCCAAGGAACACAGCAACGACGACCTGCAGTTCCTGCTCGCAGCGGGTAACGCCGGCATCGAAGCCGCGACCAACGAGGTGATCGCGGCGTCCGAAGACACCATGCTGATAGCGGTCTATGCCGCGGTGAGCATCATGTGCCTGCTGACGTTCCGTTCCCTGGCCGCGACCCTGTGCGTGATCCTGCCGCTGGTGCTGACTTCGGTGCTGGGCAACGCGCTGATGGCGTTCATGGGTATCGGCGTGAAGGTCGCGACTTTGCCGGTGATCGCCTTGGGCGTGGGTATCGGTGTCGACTACGGCATCTATATCTACAGTCGTCTGGAAACCTACTTGCGCCAGGGACTTTCGCTGCAGGAGGCGTACTACGAGACGCTCAAGTCGACCGGTAAGGCCGTGCTGTTCACCGGGGTTTGCCTGGCCATCGGTGTGGCGACCTGGATCTTCTCGGCGATCAAGTTCCAGGCCGATATGGGCTTGATGCTGACCTTCATGTTCCTCTGGAACATGATCGGCGCGATCTGGCTGCTGCCGGCCCTGGCGCGCTTCCTGATCAATCCGGAGAAGTTGCGCAACAAGGCCTGAGGCTGAGGCGCGTTACATAAAAAACCGCGGCCCCGGCCGCGGTTTTTTTTTTGCGCTATGTCCCCATTATCTGTTGCATGCTGCGATGTCTTTTTGGCGGCGCGCTCGCGCAGCAAATGCAGCGCGCAGGGCTGGCCGCTCACTGTGCTACGGGGCAGCCGAAAAGATTCGGAGCGTCCAGCTGCGAAGCTCATGTATGGCGTGGCGTTGGCTGTGGGGGAAATGCTGGAGCGCTCGCCCAGGGCTGCTCATCGATCGCAGCAACGCCCACCTGTGGGCGCGAACCAGGGGTTGCAGCGGTTGTTTCGGAAAGGCCTGCGGTGGGGCATCTGCCTGGTTGGCGTGCTGCGCAGTGCTGATGAGGTCGGGCTGGATGAGCAATCAATCAGGGCGTTGCTTGGCGTCACCGTGCCCTTGGGGCCATCTAGAGTTCGGACGTCGCGGTATCAACCGGCACCTGGCCGGTCGATACCGCGGGCGATCAGTGTTTTTTGCCCCAGAGTTGCTCCAGCCGTGCGTCGCGACCGCAGCCACTGCGGTAGTAGGTGTAGCGCACGGGGTTACGCTGATAGTAGTTCTGGTGATACTCCTCGGCCGGGTAGAAGGTGGTCATCGGCAGGATTTCGGTGGCGATATCCTGCTTGAACCGGCCAGAGGTCTGCAGCGCGGCTTTCGAAGCTTCGGCCAGGGCCTGTTCTTCGGCATTGGCGTAGAAGATTGCACTGCGGTACTGCGAGCCATGATCACAGAACTGCGAGTTGACGGTGATGGGGTCGATGGTTGGCCAGTAGGCTTCGAGCAATTTGGCGTAGCTGGTTTTACTGGTGTCGTAACGCACCTGCACAGCTTCGACATGGCCCGTGCCGCCAGCCGATACCTGCTGGTAGCTGGGGTTGTCGACGGTGCCGCCAATATAGCCGGAGGTAGTCGCGACCACGCCGGGCACCTTGTCGAAATCCGATTCGGTGCACCAGAAGCAGCCGCCGGCGAATACCGCCACGGCGGTGTTTGCCGGCATTTCCTCGGTCGCGGTTTTCGACGCTTGCGCGGAGGTCTGCCCGCAGGCTACCAGCAGCGAGCTGAGTATCAGCGTGGCGGCGATGGCCGGCACCCGGGTGAATGATGACAAGCGCATGTTCAACTCCTCAATTGCGGCAGGCTTTCGCCCGCGACGACAAAGCGCAGCGCCAACCCATTGTTGCACCAGCGTTCACCGCGTGGTTTCGGGCCGTCGTCGAACATATGCCCCTGATGCCCGCCACAGCGGGCGCAATGGTATTCGGTGCGTGGGAAAAACAGCTTGCGGTCGCTCTTGAGGCCGACATGGCCCTCAATTGGCTGGGTGAAGCTGGGCCAGCCAGTGCCGCTTTCATACTTGTTCTGGCTGTCGAACAGCGGCAGGTAGCAGGCGGCGCAGACGTAGGTTCCACTGCGTTTTTCGTGATTCAGGGGGCTGCTGCCCGCGCGTTCGGTGTCTTCTTCGAACAGCACCGCATAGGCGTCCGGCGACAGCAGTTCGCGCCAGGCACTGTGCGGTTTGTCCAGTGGGGTAAAGTCCAGCGCCTGGCTCACGGCCGCGGCGAGGCTCGAAGGGGCATAGCTGCCGAGTAGCGGCAGGGCGGGAAGCAGGGCCAGGCCCCGGATGAAGTTACGTCGTTTCATAGCGACTCCAGGTGAGCTATCTGCTGAATAGACTGGGCACTCGCCGATTTGTTACAGGGCCTGCGGCCAGCGATCTGCCGACTGGATAAACCGGGACAGGGACCCCGCCCGGGTCAGGGTGGGGTGACGGCCATGTCGCCGGGTTGTTGCTGGGGCGCTTCGATGATGGTGCAGTTGCGCCCGGCTGATTTGGCCTGATACAGGCACTTATCGGCGCGTTGCAACCAACTCTCCCAATTCTCGCCGCTTCGCAGAATGGCGCCGCCGATCGACATGGTCACCGGGCCGCCGGGGCCGATCAAATGCCGTGCCGCCTGTTGCTGAACGTGCTGCGCTGCGGCCATCAGGCCGGATCGGTCGGTGTTAGGCAGAAGTAGCAGGAACTCCTCGCCGCCGAAGCGGAACAAGCGGTCTTCCTTGCGCGAGGATTGCTTGATCAGCTCGACGCACTTCATCAACACCTGATCGCCCGCCTGGTGGCCGAAGGTATCGTTGATCCGTTTGAAATGGTCCAGGTCCATCACCAGAATGCCGAAATTGCTGCCATGCCGGCGATGCAACGCCATGGCGATCCGTAACTCCTCGTTCATTGCCCGGCGGTTGCGAGCGCCGGTCAGTGGGTCGCGGATCGCCAGAGTCTGCAATTGATCGCGCTGGTGGCGGGTGCGGTAGGCGAAGATAAAGGTCAGCAGGCCGGCCACCGAACTGGTGACCAGAAATGAGACCATCTGGTAGCTGCTCTCGAATACCGAACCCGGCACCAGCAGGGCATAGCCGACCAACGTCAGCAGTACCAGGGCGGTTGCGAGCACGGCCTTGCCCGGCGTGACCATAAAGAAGTTGAAGAGGATCAGCGGGTACAGCCAGAACACCCCATTGACCCCGAGGTTGATTGCCACCAGGGTTGAGCCCAGGGTAAAGACGATGGAGAGGTAGAGGCCGGACTTTTCCGTATTGCCGCTGCGCCAGGCGTATACCACCGCAATCAGGGTCGAAAGTACGATCACGCAGTCGGCCAGGCCAACCAGAAAGTTGCCCTCCAGCAGCCGGTAAATCGCATAGGGCGAAATGCCCATGACACCGATCAGCCCCATCAAGGTGATGATGGACAGCTGGAAGTCATTGCGCAGGCGCGTAAGCACTCGCCGGGTTAGCATCGCCATAGCGGATTCTGTAGTTGTTATGCGCTCAAGGATGCCGAGCTTTGTCGGCGTCTGGCAAGGGCAAAAGTTGAGCAAGTTGCCAGTATTTGTGCCAAACGGCTGGTGAAGTGACGGTTATGGACGAGCAGCAGCAATAAAGCTGCTCTCGCCGCATCCGAATCTACGGGAACCTGCAATCCCGTAGCCCGGATAAGCCCAGGCGCAATCCGGGAAAAGCCTGCGCATGCACCGCCGCTCCCGGATTGCGCCAAAGGCTTATTCGGGCTACCAAAAGCTAATAGATCACTTCCAGTCGAGAATCGGCCAGCCGGCCTGTTCGGCGTGCCGGCGTAATACCGGGTCCGGGTTGACGGCGTAGGGTTGGCTGACCAGTTGCAGCAGCGGCAGGTCGTTGCGCGAGTCGGAATAGAAGTAGGCGCCATCCAGGCTTTCGCCCTGTTCTTCAAGCCAGGCCTGCAGGCGCGTGACCTTGCCTTCGCGGTAGGTCAGCACGCCCCGGGTACGGCCGCTGTAAGTGCCGTGTTGCTCTTCGATGTCGATGGCCAGCACGTCTTCGACGTTCAGGCGCGCGGCGATGGCGCTGACCAGAAAGTGCGCGGAGGCGGAGATGACCAGAATGCGGTCGCCAGCGGCGCGGTGGGTGGCCAGGCAGCGGGTGGCATCGCTGTAGAACAACGGCTCGATCACATCCTCGACATAGGGCTCGACGACGAAGGCGACTTCTTCGGCGCTACGGCCCACCAATGGCGAGAGGCTGAAGGCCATATAGTCCTCCATGGCCAACTTGCCCTCGGCGTAGAGCGCCATCAACTCGCGGTCGCGCTGGAGAAAGCTTTCGCCGTCGACCCAGCCGAGCTTGGCCATCTCGCTGCTCCACAGGCTGGCGCAGTCGCCATGGATCAGGGTTTCGTCCAGATCGAAAATCGCCAGGGCCATTACGCCACCTCCCGGATCGCGTCGGCGTCGATGCTCAGCGCGATGCGCTGGCCGCTGCCGTGCATGTCGCTCGCCGTGCGATTGAGCACATCGACCAGTAACTCCACGCCACGGGCCTCGACCCGGTAGCGGATGACGTTGCCGAGCAGGCTATGGCTGCGGATCTGCCCTTCGATGCCGCCTTCGCCGCCAAGCCGGATGGCCTCGGGGCGAATGGCGATGCGGCTGCCGATAGGGCGGCCGAGCAGGCGGCTGGCGGCGTCGGCTTCAAGCAGGTTGTAGTTGCCGATAAAACCGGCGGCGAAGGCATCGACCGGTGCGGTGTAGAGGGTTTCCGCATCGCCGCTCTGGACGATCTTGCCGGCATTCATCAAAAAGATCCGGTCGGACATGACCAGGGCTTCCTCCTGGTCATGGGTGACGAAAATGGTGGTCAGGCCGAGCTCCTGCTGAATCGCGCGGATCTGCTCGCGCAGGTGTTTGCGAATCCGTGCGTCCAGCGCCGACAGCGGTTCGTCGAGCAGCAACAGGCGCGGGCGGGTGACCAGAGAGCGGGCCAGGGCCACGCGCTGGCATTGGCCGCCCGACAGCTGGTGCGGGTAGCGCGTGGCGAAGTCGCCGAGTTCGACCATCGCCAGAGCCTCGCGCACGCGCTCGGCGCTCTCGTCCTTGGCGACCTTCTGCATGCGCAGGCCGAAGGCGACGTTCTGCTGCACGGTCATATTGGGGAACAGCGCGTAGCTCTGGAACACCATGCCGATGCCGCGTTTCTGCGGCGCTTGCGGCACCAGGTCGTCGCCATCCAGGAGGATCTGCCCGCCGCCCACTTCGGTAAGGCCGGCGATGCAGCGCAGCAGGGTGGATTTGCCGCAGCCCGAAGGGCCGAGCAAGGTGATGAATTCACCCTTGCCGATTTCGCAGTGGATATCGCTGAAGATCGAGGTGTCGCCGTAGCTTTTGTGCAGCCCGCGAATGCTCAGATAACTCATGACTTGTCCTTGTTCAGGCGGTTGGCGGCCCAGGTGAAGACCAGCACGAAGAAGAAATAGGAGATCACCAGGGCGCTGTTGAAGTGGCCGCTGCTGTTTTTCATGTTGTTGAGGTAGACCTGCAGCGTCTCGTAGCGGGTGCCGACCAGCATGTTGGCGAACACGAACTCACCGAACAGGAAGCTGAAGGAGAGGAACAGCGAGACCATCAGGCCCTTGCGCAGGTTCGGCAGCACCACCAGAAACGCCGCTTTCCAGGTGCTGGCGCCGAGCAGGTGGGCGGCGTCCATCAGGTCCGGCAGGTTGATCGCCTGCAGGTTGTTGGTGATCGCGCGGTACATGAAGGGCAGGGCGATGGTGAAGTAGCAACCGATCAGAATCCACGGCGTGCCGGTCATCGCCAGCGGCCCGGAACCGTAGAGTTGCAGCAGGCCCACCGAGGACACCACCGGCGGCACGGCGAACGGCAGCAGAATCAGGATATTCATCAGCCCGTCGAGCTTGGGGAAGTGGTAGTGCACCACGAACAGCAGCGGCAGGATCAGGACCACCGACAGCGCCAGGGCGCCGAAACACACCAGCAGCGACTGACCGAAGGCATCGAGAAAGCGTTGATCGCTCCACAACGCCAGATACCACTTGAAGGTCAGGCCGTCCGGCAGGATGGTCGCCGACCAACTGGTCGACAGCGAATAGAGCAGGGTGCCGGCCAGCGGCGTCAGCAAAATCAGAAACAGCAGCCAGACCACGATGCGGTGGTACAGCGCCGCCGGTATGGCGTCAGCGCGCGACATGACGGTTCCTCTTCAGCAACAGTTGATGGGCCACGGTGATCACCGCCATCAGGCCGACCAGGATCATCGCCAGGGCGCTGGCCAGGTTCGGGTCGAGGGAAATATCGCCGGAAACCAGGCCGGCGATGCGGATCGGCATCACGTTGAAGTTGCCGGTGGTCAGGTAGTACACGGTGGCGTAGGCGCCGAGGGCGTTGGCCAGGAGAATGACGAAGGTGCCGAGCAGCGCCGGGGTCAGCACTGGCAGGCCGATATGCCGCCAGAAGTCCCAGGTATTGGCGCCAAGCAGTGCGGCGGATTCGCGCCAATCCTCGCGCAGGGCATCGAAGGCCGGGTAGAGCAGCAGCACGCCGAGGGGGATCTGAAAGTAGGTGTAGAGCACGATCAGGCCGTTCTTTGAGTAGAGGTTGAAGCTCTCAATCAGGCCGATCTTGATCAACAGCAGGGTCAGTGCGCCGTTGAAACCGAGCAGGATGATAAAGGCGAAGGCCAGCGGCACCCCGGCGAAGTTGCTGGTCATGTTGGAGAAGGCCATGACGAAGTCGCGCAGCTTGGAATCGACCTGATGCAGCGAATAGCTGCCGAGGATGGCGATGGTCATGCCGAACAGGCTCGACCAGAAGGCGATCTGCAGGCTGTGCTTGATTGCCTGCAGGTAGAACTTGGAGCCGAATATCTTGGCGAAATTGGCCAGGCCCCAACCCTCGGCGCTGTTCAGGCTATTGATCGCCACCCAGACCAGCGGCGCGATCTGAAAGACGATAAAGAAAATCGCGAACGGCAGCAGGCACAGCGTCGCCAGCCATTTGCCCTTGAGCTGCGGCGACAGGCGCGCGCGCGGCACGGCGATGGGCTGCGCCTCGCCGGGTAGTTTGGCGCTCTGTTCGAGTGGCGCGCTCATTTCAGTAACTCTCTACAGATGGGTTTGTCGTGGGCCACGCCAAGCAGCTCGCAGATGGTGCCGCACAGCTCGGTCTGTTTCGGTTGGGCATCGCTGCTGAGGCTAAAGGCTGAGCCGAGCACGAACAGCGGTACTTCGCGTTCCTCTTGCAGCAGGCCGTTGTGCGAGCGGTCGTTGTTCATGCCATGGTCGGCGGTCACCAGCACCTGGTAGCCGGCATCCAGCCAGCCTTGCAGGTAGTCGGCGAGCAGCACATCGGCACCGCGCGCGCTGTTGCGATACTGCGCACTGTCGAGGCCGTGCTTGTGGCCGGCGTCATCGATGTTCATCGGGTGTACCAGCAGGAAATTCGGACTGTGGCGCAGGCGCAGGCTTTCCGCGTCGGCGAACAGGTGGGAGTCGGGATAGTGGTCGGCATAATAAAAGTGCCCATGCTGGATCGGCAGCTCGGGATCAAAGGTATGACGGTCGCGGGCCGCAACGAAAGGCGCACGGTTATACAGCTCGCTGATCCAGTGATAAGCCGCCGCGGCGGTGCCGAGGCCGGCGTCGCGGGCATAGTGGAAAATGCTGCGCTGGTTGGACAGGCGCACCACCTGGTTATGCACCACACCGCTGTCGATCGGTGCGACGCCGGTGAGGATGCATTCGTACAGCGGGCGGGACAGCGACGGTAGCTCGCATTCGAGCTTGTACAAGCCCGCGCGTTCGGCGCCGCAGTAAGCCTGCAGATGGCCGAGCGCATGCCGGGCGACGTGGTAGTTGAGGCCGTCGAGTATGACGAGGATGACCTTGGACGCCATGGATTGTCCTGTGATCGTTAAGTGATTCGTAGCCTGGGTTGAGCGAAGCGATACCCAGGGCAGTTTCCCGGATGTCGCTTCGCTCGACCCGAGGTACGGTACCGCATTCCTCAAGGGCGTAGCCTGGGT